>NZ_JBRJGV010000001.1:5122500-6810503 GCF_053628675.1 Pseudomonas sp. ADAK2 TE3594
TCGGCTCCACTCCAGCACATCCATGGCCAGGATCGGCGCGTCGGCCATTTGCACGAAGAAAATCTTGTCACCGGGAATCTCGGCGATGGCGCTCGGGTCGCCCTTGAGCGACAACGTATGAAAACTGTCCAGCAACACGCCGAGGCTCGGATGATCGGCCTGGCGAACGATGTTCCACACCTGCTGATACGTGTTGACATGCCGGCCCCAGGCCAGCGCTTCATAGCCGATCCGCAGGCCACGAATACCGGCCCGCTCGGCGAGTTGGTGCAAATCATCAATCAGGATCTGCTCATCACCGATGGAATCGGCCGAGGCGTTGCTGCACACCAGCACCAGGTCGGTGCCCAGTTCCTGCATCAAATCGAACTTGCGCTCGGCCCGCTCCAGATTGCGCGGCAGGCGATCGCGGCGGCAACCTTCAAAATCCCGAAAAGGTTGAAACAGCGTAATCGCGATCCCGAGATCGGCGCACATCTGTTTGATTTCCCGCGGGCTGCCGTCGTAGTAGAGAAGGTCATTCTCGAAAATCTCCACCCCGTCAAAACCGGCGGCGGCAATGGCTTCGAGTTTTTCCGGCAGGGTGCCGCTCAAGGAAACGGTGGCAATGGAACGCTGCATGTGTCGACTCCCGGTGGTGGGGACATTCTTGTTGGGCAAATTATTGGCTTGACGAATCCACACAGCAATTCAAAGTGTACTATCCGGTTAGTTTTGCGGGCGATTATCGAACACAATGGCGGTTAGCGAATTGACGATTTTTCGTCCACTGCGCAACATCGACACCACATTGAGTCCGGTCACGACCCCATGGACTCGGTTACCAAAGACCCTGAACACCACATAAAAATTTCAAAAAACGGGTACACGCTCATGCACTCATTCAACGCCTTGTTTGCTTGCTCCACCGCCCTCCCGCCGTACTTGGCATCCATCCGAACCTTGTGCCCTCTCGGCCGAACCGTGCCGCTCGCTGAATAACACGTTGTCGTCAGTCCGACGAAAACACCTCAGCCGATCAATCACACCCGCGCCTGGCGCCGTCGATTGATCACGCGCCCTTGAAGTCCCGACAAGCCTCGCTTGTCAGTCATTGAACGGATGGCACATACATGTTTCCTTCTCAAAGCTCTCGCGTGGCTCCGGCCATGGGCGTCGCCACTGGCGGTATCGGCGACAAAATCCGCGGCGCCCTGGCGGTCGGCAAAACCCGCTGGGGGATGCTGGCGCTGGTGTTTTTCGCCACCACCCTGAACTACATCGACCGCGCGGCCCTAGGCGTCATGCAACCGATCCTGGCCAAGGAAATGAGCTGGACGGCGATGGACTACGCCAACATCAACTTCTGGTTTCAGGTCGGCTACGCCATCGGCTTCGTGCTGCAGGGCCGGTTGATCGACCGGGTCGGCGTTAAACGCGTGTTCTTCTGCGCGGTGCTGCTCTGGAGCCTGGCCACCGGCGCCCATGGCCTGGCCACTTCGGCGGTGGGCTTCATGGTCTGCCGGTTCATTCTCGGCCTGACCGAAGCGGCGAATTATCCGGCCTGCGTGAAAACCACCCGGTTGTGGTTCCCCGCCGGCGAGCGCGCCGTGGCCACCGGCATCTTCAATGCCGGGACCAACGTCGGGGCGATGTTCACGCCAATGCTGCTGCCGCTGATTCTCCACGCCTGGGGCTGGCAAGCCGCGTTCCTGTGCATGGCGGCACTGGGCGGCATCTGGTTGCTGTTCTGGGGGCTGAAGTACTTCAACCCGGAAGACCATCCGAGCGTCAAACAATCGGAACTGGACTACATCCAGAAGGAAGTCGAGCCGGAACAGTCCCGCGTACCGTTCTCACGAATCCTGCGTATGCGTGGCACCTGGGCCTTCGCCCTGGCCTACTCGATGACCGCGCCGGTGTTCTGGTTCTACCTGTACTGGCTGCCGCCGTTCCTCAATCAGCAATACAACCTGGGGATCAACGTGACCCAGATGGGTATCCCGCTGATCATCATCTACCTCACGGCTGACTTCGGCAGTGTCGGCGGCGGCATCCTGTCCTCGTTCCTGATCGGCCGCGGGATCAACCCGATCAAGGCGCGACTGATGTCCATGTTCCTGTTCGCCTGCTGCATCATCGGCGTGGTCATGGCCGCCGGCTCGAGCAGCCTGTGGCTCGCGGTGTTCGCCATCTCCCTGGCCATCGGTGCGCACCAGGCCTGGACCGCGAACATCTGGAGCCTGGTGATGGACTACACGCCCAAGCACATGATGAGTACGGTGTTCGGCTTCGGCGGGATGTGCGCGGCAATCGGCGGGATGTTCATGACCCAGTTGGTCGGCCACATCCTGACGGTCACCAACAACAACTACACCGTGCTGTTCACCATGATTCCGGCGATGTACTTCATCGCGCTGACCTGGATGTACTTCATGGCGCCGCGCAAGATTCCTACCGTCACCGAGTAAAAGCCCTTCCTCTGGCAGGCCTGATTCCAGGCCTGCCCTCTCCTATTGCCTACGCTGTTGCCACGCTGCCGCCAACCCGCTGCAACAAATCACCGCGATCCCGATCACCGTGGTCAGGGTCGGAGTGTGGGCAAACAGCAACCAGCCCAGCAAACCTGCAAAGACAATCTGGCAATAACCGAACGGCGCCAACAGCGCGGGCGCGGCGTGACGGAAGGCCTGAGTCAGAAACAGATGCGCCGTCATCCCGCACGCCCCCAGCGCCACCATCAAAAACCCATGACCCAGGCTTGGAACTTGCCAGAAGAACGGCACCAGCGCGCTCATCACTAACGTATTGCAGAGCCCTGCAAAAAAATTGCTGGTGGTCGGACTGTCGATTTCACTGAGCTTTCGGGTGAGCAATTGATAGAAACAGAAAAACAGGGCCGAGCAGAACGGTAGCAATACCGCAGGCGTGAAGAGTTCGCCGCCGGGATGGACAATGATCAGTACCCCAATGAACCCGCAAATCACCGCCAGCCATTGGCCACGCGTCACCCGTTCACCGAGCAGTGGCACCGACAGCGCCGTCACCAACACCGGTGCGAGAAAATTGACCGCAGTGGCTTCCGCCAACGGGATGAACAGCAAACCAGTCGTGAACAGCAAACTGGTCCCCAGCAGGCACAACGCCCGCAACAACTGCAGCAATGGCCGTTTGGTACGTAGGACACGCAGCCCGGACTGTGGCAGAAAAATCCCCGCCATCAGCAAGGTGTGAACCACATAGCGGGCCCAGACCACCATGATGACGGGATAGAACCCCGAGAGATATTTCGACAAAGCGTCATGACTGGAAAACAGGAAGGTGGCGACGACGATCAGCAGAATCCCTTTGAAGGGCTGATTGACACCGGAAAGCGGGGTGCTGACGGTCATGGGTTATCCCTGGGTCTGGAGATCAAAAGCTTCGCGGGCAAGCCTCGCGCCTACGGAGTCTCTGTTGCCCTTGTGGGAGATGAATTCCAATAATTTAGAACTTGGTTCCAGATTCTTACATGAGTAAAGGCAAATAGTGTTCGAACAGCGCACAACTTTTTATGGGCAAACGAAAATCCATGTAGGAGCGAGGCTTGCCCGCGAAGACGGTGTGTCCGTCGACATCAATGTTGCATGACACACCGCTTTCGCGGGTAAGCCTCGCTCCTACAACAACTCTGAAGCCAGGCTCGCCGCCGACAACTCCTCGGCAAACTTCAGTAATAGCGGCGCCAGTTCATGCAAACGCGCCCCCGGCATCCGCGCACTTGGCCCGGCGATGCTGAGTACCCCGATCACCCGACCATCACCCGGATGCCGCACCACCGCTGCAATTGCCGACGTGCCGACCGCCGAACTCTCCTCGACCCAGGCATAGCCCTGCTCTCTGGCCAGACGCAGGCGTTCAAGCAATTCGATGTTGGAGCGCGGTGCATTCGGCCCGAGGTCCTTGGGCCGGTCACTGCCCTGGCGTTCCACCAGCGACAAAGCTTCGGCATCGCTCATGCTCGCCAGCCACGCATGCCCCGACGCTGTGTAAAACAACGGTGCATCGCGGCCCATGTCCGGGTCGTAGCGCAAGCCGGATCGGGCGCCCTGGGACTTGGCGATCCAGACCTGCCGCTCCCCTTCGATCACTCCAAGGCGCACCAACTCACCGGTTTCCTGGGCCAGGCGATCAAGCACCGATTGAACGATATCCGCGCCGCTGCTCGACAGGTAGCGGAAACCCAGGGCCACCAGTTTGGTCGACAAGTGATAGCGCAGGTTCTCCGGATTCTGCCGCACATAGCCCAGCCGAATAAGCTCGGCGAGCAAACGATGGGTCGCGCTTTTGGGGATGTCCAGTTGCTCTGCCAGCGTCTGCATCGGCAGGCCACGAGGGTCACTGGTGAGGCTTTCCAGCACGCTGAAAACACGTTCGATCTGACTGCCGGCCATGGGAGGTTCCACATGAAATTTGCCCGATTCTAGAAGACAACCCACCGAATGCGAAATCTGGAACCAGGTGTCCGATAACCGCCCCGGCACGTCGCAACGACTGTGCATTTCACGAACCCTTACACATTTCATCCACGTCTCTTTGCCAGTGCGGTTATTCATAGATACGGCGATACGCGCCCAATCAATCTATGAGAGACCGCAAACATGTTATGGAACAGAGCAAGACGCAGCGACAACGTAAATGACACTCGGGAGGGCAAGGATGCCCGCAAAACGACAGGGAAAATAATTGGCGCCACCGTGGCCGTCGCCACCCTGGCAGGCGCAGGAATTTATTCAACGGTGAGTACGATGCCGGATGACGCTCCAGTCAGCATCCCGGCCCTGTCAGGCACACCGCCTCAACACTCCGCCGCCATCGTTTCTGAAGATCCTCGACTCGTGTTTATTCAGTCTGTGCTGGGCGATACCGAAGACACCTGGAAACAACTTTTTGCGCAAACCGGCCGGCACTACCCGGAACCCACACTGACCCTGTTCAGTGAAAGAGTGGCCTCGGCGTGTGGCTTCGCAAACTCAGCCAGCGGCCCGTTCTATTGCCCGACCAATCGCCAGGTGTATCTGGATCTGGAATTCTTTCGCGTCATGGCCCAGCAGTTTTCGGTGATCGGCGACTTCGCACAGGCCTACATCATCGCTCACGAAATCGGACACCACGTGCAGCTGGAACTGGGACTCTCCGACCCTTTCGAGAAAGCACTGTCAGACCGTCAACCTGTCACCGGCGATGGTGGACTGGAGGTTCGCGCCGAACTGCAAGCCGATTGCCTTGCCGGTGTGTGGGCGCACCATGCGCAAAAACGCCTGCTGTGGCTTGAGGCCGGTGATATCGATGCGGCACTGCACGCCGCCACGGTCTTCGGCGATGACCAACTGCAACACGCCCAGAACAACGTGATACGGCCAGAGACGTTCAGTCACGGCACCTCCGCACAACGGGTGACCTGGTTCTCGGCCGGCTTCGCCGAAGGCCGGATCGGCGCCTGCGATACCTTCGCGGCCACGCCACTGTAGTTCACGCCCGGCAACGTAAATCGCTAATCTCCCCAGCGGTATAGAACCGGCGCCACTCAAGGCTGTCTGACGACCGGACTGGCGCCGCTCTCACTCACCAGCAACACTCATCACCATGTTCAACGAGGATTCCCCCATGCTTTGGAAAAAAGGCCGACGCAGCGACAACGTGGTTGATGCTCGTGGCGATGATGTCGGTGGGGGGGGCGGAGGGATGCGCTTCGGTGGAGGCAAGGGCCTGAGCCTGACGGCGATCCTGTTGATCGTCGGGATCGGCTGGATCACCGGCCAGGACCCGATGCAGATCCTCGGTCAACTGACCGGGCAGATGAGCGAGCAATCGGCTCCCGCCACCACCCAGACCCGCAAGGCGCCACCGGCCAATGATGAAGGGGCCGAATTCGTGCGTTCGATCCTCGGCGATACCGAAGACACCTGGCGCCAGATTTTCCAGCAGGCCGATCGGCAATATAAAGACCCGACCCTGGTGCTGTTCAGCAACCGCGTCAACTCGGCCTGCGGCCTGGCGACTTCGGCAACCGGACCCTTCTATTGCCCGGCTGACCAGAAGGTCTACCTGGACATGAGTTTCTTTCAGGAAATGTCCCAGCGCTTTTCCGCCGCGGGGGACTTCGCCCAGGCCTATGTGATTGCTCACGAAGTCGGACACCACGTGCAGACCTTGCTCGGCGTTTCCGCGAAGATTCAGGCCGCTCGCCAACAAGGCCGGCAGATGGAAGGCGACAATGGTTTGCTGGTGCGCCAGGAATTGCAGGCCGATTGCCTGGCCGGCGTCTGGGCCAACAATGCGCAAAAACGTCTGAACTGGCTGGAACCCGGTGACATCGAAGAAGCCTTGAACGCCGCCAACGCCATCGGCGACGACCGCTTGCAACAGCAAGGTCAGGGCCGCGTGGTCCCGGATTCCTTCACCCACGGCACTTCGGCCCAGCGAGTACGCTGGTTCAAGGCCGGATTCGCACAAGGCCAAATTGGCCAGTGCGACACCTTTTCAGCGAAGAATCTGTGATGCGTAAGTGGCTGCTGGTTCTGTTAATCACCTGCGCAAGCACCCAGGCCGCCGAGCAGGGCGTCAAGGCGATCAGTTCCGGGCGCTTGCTGTTGAGCGCCGGGGAAATTGCAGTGAGCATTGGCCCGACGCCGGCGAAAATCGAACGCGTGCTGATCATCGTCCATGGTCGATTGCGCAATGCGGAAACCTACCGCCAAACCGCCGAGCATGCAGCCGAGCAAGCCGGGCAAAGCGCGAACACGTTGGTACTCGCCCCGCAGTTTCTCAACGAAACCGACATTGCGAGCCATGCGGTGCCTGACAGTGTTTTACGCTGGCAAGGCAATGACTGGATGGCCGGTGGCTTATCCACCGCGCCATTTACGCTGAGCGCCTATGCGGCACTCGACGAAATCATTGCTCGCCTGGGTGATCGGCGACAGTTTCCGGACGTGAAGCAAATCGTCATCGCCGGTCACTCCGGCGGCGCTCAGGTGGTTCAGCGTTATGCCTTGCTGGGTCACCCTCAGCCAGCCCTCGACACGGAGGGTGTGAAAGTGCGCTATGTGATCGCCAACCCTTCGTCATACGCCTACTTCAATGAGCAACGACCCGTGGCGTTCAGTCACGCGGGGTGTCCGAATTTCAATCGCTGGAAGTACGGGCTGGCGGACCTGCCCGCCTATGCCAATGGGCAAACACCTGCGCAACTTGAAGAAAACTATGTCAAACGTGACATCGTTTATTTACTCGGGCAGCAGGACATCGACCCGAATCATCCAGCGCTGGACAAGAGTTGTGAGGCCAAAGCCCAGGGCGCTTCTCGATTGATTCGTGGGCGCAACTATTTCAATTATCTGAAACGGCGCCATCCGCAAGGGTTGAGTCAGCAGCTGATCGAAGTGCCTGGGGTTGGGCACAATGGAGATGGGATGTTTACCTCGCCCGAGGGGCAGAAGGTGTTGTTTGGTCAGTGAGTTTTTGTGGTGTCTGATCTGACGCTTTCGCGGGCAAGCCTCGCTCCTACAGGATGGCGGTGCGAGCAAGGAGCGTCACATCACCTGTAGGAGCGAGGCTTGCCCGCGAAGAGGCCCTCAAGCCGAAAGCATCTGCCGCAACGCCACGCAATCGGCAGCATGCCAATCAGTCAATTCCGGCCACGGATTATCCGGCAAATTCACCAGCACCGTCCGCGTCCCCGCCGCACGCCCGCAATCCAGATCGAAGCGGTAATCACCAACCATCACCATTTCGCTCGCCGGCACCTTCCAGGCTTCGGCCAGTTTCAGCAACCCACCAGGATGCGGCTTGGGCGGTGCCTCATCGCGGCCCAGTACATCCTCCACCGCAAAGCAGTCGGCCAGGCCAATGGCCTTCAGCGTGACATGCGCCAACTCGCGAGCATTGCGCGTGAGAATGCCCAGGCGATAACCGCGCCCGGCCAACTCACGTACCAATTCCACCGCGCCCGGCGCCGGTTTCGAACCCAACGCCAGATCCCGCTCGTGCTCCAGCAACCACGCGTGTTTGGCCGCGGCTTCATCGGCCGGCAGTGCCGCGAGGTGGGTGAGGATGTCGTCTTCGGCGGGAATCGCCAACGCCACGCGAATCGCCGCGAAGTCATGCACCGCTACCGTCAGGGTGCCGTCCATATCGAACACCCAATGCCGCACCTCAGCCAGGCTCATGCCCAATCCTTGCGATGGCGAATCAGGCCTTCCTGAGTGACCGAAGCCACCAGTTGCCCGGCACGGTTGAACACGCTGCCCCGGGAGAATCCGCGCGAATTGCCGGCCCACGGGCTGTCCATGGCGTACAGCAACCAGTCATCAGCGCGCAGGTCGGCATGGAACCACAATGCGTGATCGAGGCTGGCAACCTGCATGTCTTTCTGCCAGACCGATTTGCCGTGGGGCAGCATCGAGGTGGTCAGCAGACCGAAGTCCGAAGCGTAGGCCAGCAGGTATTTGTGCAGCGCCGGGGTATCAGCCAAGGCACCGTCGGCGCGGAACCAGACGTATTTGATGGGATCGGCAGGCTGCGGGTTGTAGGGGTCTTTTTCGGTCACCGGCCGGACTTCGATCGGTTTCGGGCACAGCAGTTTTTCGCGCATGTGTTCAGGGATCAGGTGCGCGCGCTGCTGGGTGAGTTCCAGCTCCGACGGCAAGTTTTCCGGGCCGACTACTTGCGGCATCTCAGTCTGGTGCTGGAAGCCTTCTTCGTCGTACTGGAACGAGGCGCTGCAGGTGAAAATCGGATGGCCCTTCTGGATCGCCGTCACCCGGCGCGTGCTGAAACTGCCGCCATCGCGCACCCGATCGACCTGATACACCACCGGCAATTTGGCATCGCCCGGGCGCAGGAAATAACCGTGCATCGAATGCACATGGCGCGCCGCCTCGACTGTCTGACTGGCCGCCGACAGGGACTGGCCGAGTACCTGGCCGCCGAACAACTGACGAAACCCCAGGTCCTGGCTGCGGCCACGGAACAGGTTTTCTTCAATCGGTTCCAGGGTCAGCAGGTCTACCAGATCTTCCAACACTTGGCTCATTCAGACTCTCCTCACACAACGCAATGCCGCGCAGTCTTGGCTGCGGCGGTCGATTCAGTTTATGGCCGGTTCAACATGAGGGCCATTGTAAACGTCCGCGCCTGCTTATCCATGCAAGGTTTGCAGCCATTGCTCACGGGTGATGCGGTACAACACATGCGGGCGCAGCGGATGATCGGCTGCAAGCCGCGGGTGCTCGAAGTCATCGCAAGGGGCATGGTGCATGCCGATCGCTTGCATGACTTTCTCGGAGGGCAGATTGGTCTTGGTGGTGAATGCCACGACCTCTTGCAGCGCTAACCGATCAAACCCGCAGCGCAGAGCGGTCCACGCCGCTTCGCCGGCATACCCCAGCCCCCAGTGCTCACGCGCCAGGCGCCAACCGATTTCGATGGCCGGCGTGAATGGCGCATCGAAGCCGACCACGCCGAGGCCGGTAAAACCAATAAAGGCGCCGGTGTCTTTACGTTCCAACGCCCAGAGGCCGAAACCATGCTCGGCAAAATGCCCGCGAATCCGCCCGATCAACGAGGCACTTTCCAGTCGACTCAAGGGTGCCGGAAAATAACGCATCACCTGTGGATCAGCGCACATCGCCGCAAACGCCGGCAAATCCTCATCACGCCACTGCCGTAACAACAGTCGTGCGCTTTCGAGTTCCAGTATCGGCTCCATCGTGCCTCTCCCCTCCCCTCGGTTTCCATGCCGCAAGTCTACATCGCTGGTAGGATCGTTCACTCATTCCTACATGCCTTCCTGTATAAATCAGCCATGCCCCTGCCATTGATCTACCACGAAGACTACAGTCCCGAGTTTCCGGCGGATCACCGTTTCCCCATGGACAAGTTTCGCCTGCTGCGCGATCACTTGGTGGACAGTGGCCTGGCCCGCGACACCGACCTGCTGCGCCCGGACCTCTGCCCGCCAGAGATTCTCGCCCTCGCCCATGACCCTGCGTATATCGAACGCTACATGGGCGGCGAATTGTCCCGCGAAGACCAGCGACGCCTCGGCTTGCCCTGGAGCGAAGCGCTGGCCCGGCGCACGGTGCGGGCGGTTGGTGGCTCGCTGCTGGCGGCAGAACAGGCACTGGAGCATGGTTTGGCCTGTCACCTGGCTGGCGGCACTCACCACGCGCATTACGATCATCCCGCCGGGTTCTGCATCTTCAATGACCTGGCGGTGATCAGCCATTACCTGCTGGAAAGTGGCCGAGTGAACCGGGTGCTGATCTTCGACTGTGATGTGCATCAGGGCGACGGGACTGCAAGGATTCTGCACAACACCCCAGAGGCGATAACCGTTTCCCTGCACTGCGAGAAGAATTTTCCTGCACGCAAAGCCGAAAGTGATTGGGACATTCCGTTGCCGATGGGCATGGGCGATGCCGATTACCTGAAAGTGGTGGACGACGCGCTCAACTATTTGCTGCCGCTCTACCAACCGGACCTGGTGCTGTACGACGCCGGCGTCGATGTGCATAAGGACGACGCCCTGGGTTATCTGAAGCTGACAGACGAAGGCGTCGCCGCTCGCGATGAAAGCGTGATGCGTCATTGCCTGGGCCGGGATATTCCGGTGGTCGGCGTGATCGGTGGCGGTTACAGCAAAGACCGCATGGCCTTGGCGCGCCGCCATGGAATCCTCCATCACAGCGCCCAACGGGTCTGGCAGTCATCAGGCTGTCACTGAGTTATGGATCTTTACCCACAATGCCTGTGGAACCGCCTGTGGATAACCTGAGTGAAAGGGCCTGCAGCCCATGCGGGGTATAGGCCACAGAGCGGTGGTTGTTTTTTAACCAGCGCTCGAATCCACCCTCAATCCTGTGGGAGCGGGCTTGCCCGCGATGAGGCCGGCACATTCAACATCTTTGTTGCCTGACAGCCCGCTCCCACAGTTATCGTGCACTGGTAGAATGCCCGGCTTCATTCCGCCAAACCGCAGCGCATTCCATGACCCAGCCCTCCACTTCCCTCCCCCCTCACGTCGCCATCATCGGCGGCGGCCCTGCTGGTTTGATGGCGGCTGAAGTGCTGAGCCAGGCCGGGATCAAAGTCGATCTGTACGACGGCATGCCTTCAGTGGGGCGAAAATTCCTCCTCGCCGGGGTTGGCGGCATGAACATCACCCATTCCGAGGCCTACCCGGCGTTTCTCTCACGCTATGCCGAACGGGCACCGCAGATTGCGCCCTTGTTGCGGGCCTTCGGCGCCGACACCTTGTGCCAATGGATTCATGACCTGGGCATCGAAACCTTTGTCGGCAGCTCCGGCCGGGTGTTTCCTACCGACATGAAAGCCGCGCCCCTGTTGCGGGCCTGGCTCAAACGCCTGCGCGATGCCGGCGTAGTTATCCACACCCGCCATCGCTGGCTCGGTTGGGATGACAACGGTGACTTGCGCATCGACAGCCTCGAAGGCGAAAAAACTGTTCAAGCCGACGCGACCCTGTTGGCCCTCGGTGGCGGCAGTTGGTCGCGCCTCGGTTCGGACGGTGCCTGGATGCTGCCGCTGGAACAGCGCGGTGTAGGACTGGCGCCGTTACAACCGAGCAATTGCGGCTTCGAGGTGCAGGCCTGGAGCGAATTGATGGTCAGCAAATTCGCCGGCAGCCCGCTGAAAAACATCGCCATTGGCCTCAATGACGATGTGCCGCGGCTCGGAGAGTGTGTGATCACTGCCACGGGGATTGAAGGCAGTTTGATCTACGCCCTGTCGGCGCCGATCCGTGAAGCGATCAATCAGCATGGTTCGGCAACCATTCATCTCGATCTGTTGCCGGGCAAGCCTGTGGATAAAATTCAGTCTGCGCTGAGCAAACCACGCGGCTCACGTTCCATGGCCAAACACCTGCACAGTCAGCTTGGGCTTGATGGGGTGAAAGCGGCGCTGTTGCGAGAGCTGACACCGGCCGACTGTTTTACCGATCCGGCGCTGCTGGCCAAAGCGATCAAGGCATTGCCGCTGATGTTGGTGAAAACCCGACCGTTGGACGAGGCCATCAGCAGCGCAGGGGGCGTGATGTTCGAGTCGATGGATGAACGTTTGATGCTCAAGCAACTACCTGGCGTGTTCTGCGCGGGAGAAATGCTCGATTGGGAAGCGCCGACCGGCGGCTATCTGCTGACCGCGTGTTTCGCCAGTGGGCGAGCGGCGGGGATGGGGATGGTGGAGTGGTTGCAGCGCAAAGGCTGAAGACCGCGGCGCGCCGATCGCGAGCAGGCTCGCTCCCACAGGTGACCGAGTTCTTTCATAGGAATACGGTCAATGTGGGAGCGAGCCTGCTCGCGATCGGCGACCTAACAGGCGCCGCAGATAATCAAGGCTTACGCTTACGTGGCCCGGTATTGAATACTGGCACTTTACGCACAGGCTTGATCGAAGGCTCCGGCGCCGAGGCATCACCGCTCTCGACCCATTTACCCAGGTTGCGCTTGCCACCACTGGAGGTCTTGGGCTTCTTCGGTTTTTTCGGCTTCTTGATCACCTGACCGCTGGCATCAGTATCCGGCACGCGGTGCTCAGGCTCGAAATCCTGCTCCATCTGGCGAGTCAACGTCTGACGGGTCAACGTCTCGATGGCCGACAGCAAATTCACCTCATCAGCACACACCAGCGAAATAGCCTGCCCGGTTGCGCCCGCACGGCCGGTACGACCGATGCGGTGGATGTAGTCCTCCGCCACGATCGGCAGGTCGAAATTGACCACCAATGGCAAATCTTCGATATCCAGGCCACGCGCTGCCACGTCGGTGGCGACAAGGATCTGCACTTCACTGGCCTTGAAACGATCCAGTGCCCGCTGACGGGTCGCCTGTGGTTTGTCGCCGTGGATGCCGTCGGCATTGATGCCCAGGCCCTGGAGTTTTTCCACCAACGCATCTACGCCGTTACGGGTCTTGGCGAACACCAGCACCTGCTTCCACTTGCCCTTGCGCATCAAGTGAACGAACAGCTCCGGCTTGCGCTTCTTGTCCACCGTCACCACCCATTGCTTGACGGTGTTGGCGGCGACGTTGCGCGGGCTGACTTCAATGCTCAGCGGGTCGTTGAGCATTTGTCCGGCCAGGGTGCGGATGGCGTCGGAGAAGGTCGCGGAGAACAACAGCGTCTGACGTTTCTTCGGCAGCGCTTTGTAGATATTCCCCAGCTCTTCGGAAAAGCCCAGATCGAGCATGCGATCGGCTTCGTCCAGCACCAGGGTTTGCAACTGGTTGAACTTGAGCGCGTTCTGACGGAACAGGTCGAGCAAGCGGCCCGGAGTCGCCACCAACAGGTCGACGCCTTTGCGCAGCTTCATCATTTGCGGGTTGATGCTGACACCGCCGTACACCGCGTACGTGCTCAACGGCAGGTTCTCGGCGTACTGGCGCACGGCTTCGTGAACCTGTTCGGCCAGCTCGCGGGTTGGCACCAGGATCAGTGCGCGCACGGAGTTGGCACTGACTTTCGGCCCTTCCATGGCCAGCAATTGCAGCAGCGGCAGGGCGAAACCGGCAGTTTTGCCAGTGCCGGTCTGGGCGGCGGCCATCAGGTCGCGACCGGCCAGCACCGCCGGAATGGCTTGCGCCTGGACCGGCGTAGGTGTCTGGTAGCCCAGCGTCTCGAGGGCGCGCAGCAAGGGTTCGATCAGGCCAAGGGTGGCGAAAGTCATGGGAGTACCGTAGGAAAATTCAGCGCGGGTTTTTCAAAACAAGTGTGCAAAACAAGATGCAATGGCGCGCAGTTTACCCTAATTCGCGCGGGATTCTGTCGGCAGCACTACGGCAGGTCGATCCGCACCTCGGCGCCACTGCGGCAACCCGATCAACACCACGGCGCTGATGATCACCGCCATGGCCAACGCTTCTTCGATACCAATGGTCTCGCCGACAAACACGATACCCAGCAACACCGCCACCGCCGGGTTGACGTAGGCATAACTGGTGGCCGCCGCCGGACGTACATGTTTCAACAAATACATGTAGGCGTTGAAGGCAATGATCGAACCGAAGACGGTCAGGTAGGCCAGCGCCGCCCAACCCTCAATCGGCGGCAGTTGCTCCAGATGCTCGCCACTCACCGCGCTGCCGATCAACAACACCACGCCGCCCACCAGCATTTCCACGGCACTCGCCATCGCGCCCTGCGGCAACGGCAAGTGTTTGCTCCACACCGAACCGAAAGCCCAAGACGCTGCCGCGAACACCAGCAACGCCGCGCCCAACGGGCTCGATTGCAGATTGGAACCGAGGTTGAGCATGGCGATACCGATCAGCCCGAGCACAATCCCGGCCCATTCGAGACGGGTATTTCGCGCGCCCCAGAAATATCCGCAGAGCAAGGTAAACAGCGGTACCGTTGCCACCGCCAATGCGGCAACACCGGAGGCCACGCCCGTGTGCTCGGCCACACTCACCGCGCCATTACCGCACGTCAGCAGCAGAATCCCGATGATCCCCGCCGCTTTCCATTGCGCCCACGTCGGTGCCGGTGCCCCGCGCCAGCGCAGGAACGCGTACATCAACGTACCCGCGATCACGAAGCGGATACCGGCGAGCAACAACGGTGGCCAGTACTGCACGCCGATTCGAATCACCAGGTAGGTCGACCCCCAAATCACGTACAGCGCAAAAAAAGCAGCGATCAGCGGTAAGGAAAAACGGCGTATGCCAGGCATGGGCAGCTCGAGAACAAGACAAAGAGAGCAGCTATTCTAGAAAGGCCAGCAGCGGAAAATAAGTTACAAAACCTGTTTATAGCGCCGGTACACTTTTCAAAACACGGAGTTCAGCGCTATAAACCGTGCTTTCGAAAGTCAGCCTTTTTTCAGGAACACCACGATGGACAAATACGACCGCATGCTCCTCAGCGCCCTGTTGGAAAACGGTCGTGCGTCCTACGCCGATCTGGCGCGCAAGGTAAACCTGTCCGCTCCGGCGGTGGCCGAGCGCGTCGCCAAACTTGAAGCCTGCGGGGTGATCACCGGCTACCAGGCGAAAGTCGACATGGCCAAACTCGGCCTACCGATCCAGTGCGTCATCGAACTGCGCCTGAACCAGCACGGCAACCAGAAAACCTACGACGAACTGATCAAAATCCCACAGCTCACCGAATGCCATCGCGTCACCGGCGACCCGTGCGTGATCATGCAAGCGGCAGTGGGCTCGATGCCGGAGCTTGAAGAGTTGATCAACCGGATCGCCACGTTCGGGTTCAGCAAAACCTCGATCGTGCTGTCGAGCGCCATCGAGAAGCGCGTGCCGTTGGGGCAGTTGGAAGGGAATGGAAAATCGTGATGCGGTGTCTGCTCTGACGCCTTCGCGGGCAAGCCTCGCTCCTACAGAACTGCACCTAACTTGTAGGAGCGAGGCTTGCCCGCGAAGAGGCCTGTAGAAACACTACAAAACCTTAAAACCCGCGATACCGCTTCAGATGCTCATTGATCTTCGCCGCCGGCACTTTCTGCAAGCTGCACAGCAGATCATGCGACAACTCACGCAACCCATGCTTGCGCCGCAACTCTTCAGCCAAGTGCGCCGTCAGGTTGGCCGCCATTTCGGCATCCGCCATGGCCCGGTGAGCCTTGCCGGTATTGGGCAAGCTGGCGAAAGTGGTGAGGGTGCCGAGTTTGTGGTTCGGCGCGGCGGGCATCAGGCGGCGGGCGAGTAACAGCGAGCAGGCAAAGTTCTGCAAGCGTGTGCGTTTGATTCGCCCGAGCTCGTAGTCCCAGAACTTCTGGTCGAACGCAGCGTTGTGCGCCAGCAGAGGCGTGATACCGACGAATTCATTGACCTCGTTCATCACCTGCTCGGCCGAGGGTGCGGTGCGCAGCATGGCGTTGCTGATGCCGGTGAGTTGTTCAATGAAGGCTGGCACTCGCACGCCGGCGTTCATCAGGCTTTGGTAACGCTCGACGATGCGCCCCTGTTCAAGAATCACCACGGCAATTTCCGTGGCCCGGCAGCTGCTGCTCGGGGAGATCCCGGTGGTTTCAAAGTCGATGACTGCTATGCGTTCCAAACCTGTTTCAACTCCGTAAAAATCAATTCTTGAGCAGCAATGCGCCTTCGATCGGCACGTAACGGCTGGCAGCGCGGATCAGCGAGTTGGCCGTGAGACCGGGCACGCCATAGGCCACCGCTTGCACCCCGTGCTTGCTGATGATGCGTTCCAGCAGCATGTCGAAATCACCGTCGCCGGAGGCCAGCACCACTTCATCGACATGGTCGGCGGCATCCATGATGTCGAGGGTGATGCCCACGTCCCAGTCGCCTTTGGCCGAACCGTCGCTGCGCTGGATGTAGGGCTTGAGCTTCACGATGAAGCCGAGATTGCGCAGGATCTGCTGAAACTGCTGCTGCTTGCTGTCGCCACGATCGATCGCATAAGCGTAGGCCTCGACGATCTGCCCCTGTTTGCTGACATCAGCCCACAGCGCGGCGTAGTTGAAGTGGCAACCATAAGCCTGACGCACGGTGTAATAGAGGTTCTGGACATCGGCGAACACTGCGATTTTTTTCACCGTACATCCTCTTTGGCGTGCCGAAGCGCGGACAGGATCAGGCACCGGGCCCGAAAAGTTGCCCAGTATGCCAGCCTGAAGGATTGTTCCGCGAATAATCGGCCATGTGGCGAGGGAGCAACCTCCCTCGCCACGGAGGTGTCAGACGAAGGAATCGTCGTCGCCACCGAAGAACGATGAGCTGTCATCGTTATAGTCGGCGTCGGCGAATCCGCCTTGATCGCTGGAATTGTCAGCCACGCGCTGATCGTCGCCCCAGCCATTGCCGCCGTCACTCTGATCGTTGACCTGAGCCGGTTCTTCCTTGATGACTTCAACCACTTCCGGCTGCTGATTGTGATGGAACAGGCTGCTGATGCCTTGCGCCAGCATGACGCCACCGGCCACGCCCGCGGCCGTTTTCAACGCGCCACCGAGGAAACCGCTGCCGGCAGGCTGTTGTGGTGCGTAGTTTTGCTGGGGCGGCGCTCCGAAGTTCTGCTGAGTAGCCGGCGCACCGAAGTTTTGCTGCGGCGGTTGCGAGTTGAACGATGGCCGCCCTGGTTCACGCCAGCCGCCATTCGACGGGGCTGCGCTTTGAGTCGGAGCAGGCTGTGGATCACGGGAAGCGCCACCGAAGATGCTCGACAAAAAGCCACCGCTGCTCGGTGCCGGCGCCGCCGTCTGAGCCTTGGCCGATTGCAATTCAGCCTGCAATTGCTGGATTTGTTGAGTGAGTTGTTTGTTCTGTTCGTCGAGGCTCTTGATGGCTGCCTCTTGCACCAGAATCGCCTGGGTCATGAAATAGCCCGCTGCTGGCTGGCGAGTCAGGTGTTCCTTGATCCGCGTTTCGGCCTGGGCGTCACGCGGGGCTGAGTCCGTTTCGGCCTGTTGCAGCCGGGAAAACAGTCCATCGATCAGGGTTTGTTCTTCGCTGTTCATGGCGACCTCATAGATTGCCGGGAATATCGTCGCCCTCATCCACGGTGGATAAGGTGCTCACCAGTAATGGGGCTGATACAGGATGTTTCAATGACCTTTACCGAACGTTTACGTTTGCGCCCCAAAGGGTTTCATCGGTTAAAGTGAGGCACCTGCTTTCAACCAGCGATACCGACTGATGAATCCGTTCGATGTACTGCGTGACTCTCTGTATTTCTTCAAGCGCAATTTGCGCCAGATCGTGCAGCTGTGCCTGCCGCTGGTGATTGTCGAGGCGCTGCTGCAACAAGTGGTCGACCACTCCACGGAGCCGGACAGTTTCCCCGGCATCAGTGTGATTGTCGGCCTACTGGTGTACCCGCTATACACCGCCGCGCTGATCCTGTTTCTCGATGCCCGCAGCCGTGGCGAATCGCCGCGCACCCGCGACTTGCTGGCGACCTCCGCGACCCTGTGGCCGCGCTTCGCCGTGCTGACCGCCCTCAATACACTGCTGATCCTGATTGGCCTGTCGCTGTATTTTCTGCCGGGGATCTGGCTGATGGTGACGCTGGCGTTCGGCGAGTACCTGCTGGTGCTGCGTGGCCTGGCACCGCTGGCGGCGATGAAGGAAAGCCTGCGTCTGACCCGCGGGAATTTCCTGCGCATTCTGGTGTGCATTCTGTGCGTGATGGGGCCGTTGTGGGTGCTCAAGGGTGCAACACTGGCGGTTTACCCTGACCCGCAGAACCCGGTGATCTCGCTGCTGATCGACAGCGCCCACAGCTTCCTGCAACTGTTCACCAGCGTGGTGCTGTTCCGTTTGTTCATGCTGATCAGCGACGCGCCCGAGAAATCTGAAGAGCGTCTCTGAACGCTCTACCCTTGGGCCTGGGCGCGGCTCTCGGTTATGCTCGGGGTCAATTTTGTAACGCTATAAGCCGAGCCATGACCCGTCTACTGCGCTACACCCTGCCAGGCCTGCTGATTGCCATTGGCCTGATTGCATTGATGATCTACAGCCTGACCTGGCGCCCCGAGGCCAAGGAGGCCCTGCCGGTCAATTGCAACGCCAAGGCGCCGACGCTGGTGCCCGGCCAGGCGCTGAAGGTGATGACCTGGAACGTCCAGTACCTGGCAGGCAAGCGCTACGTGTTCTGGAACGACCTGGCCGCAGGAAACGACGAGAGCCCTACACCTGAAGACATGGCCTTCAGCCTCGACGAAGTGGCGCGGGTGATTCGCGACGAGCAACCGGACATCGTGCTGTTGCAGGAACTCGATGACGGCGCCAAGGCCAGTGGCTACCAGAACCAGTTCAAATTGCTTCAGGATCGAGTCACCGACCTGTATCCGTGCAGCGCGCAGGCCTTCGACTGGAAAGCCGACTTCGTGCCTGAACCACCCATCTACGGCAGCGTTGGCCGGCAATTGGCAACCCTGAGCCGCTACCGGATCGACCACGCCGAACGCCTGCAATTACCGGTCGCACCGGCCAATTTCATCAGGCGTCAGTTCAGGCCGAAAAACGCCTTGCTGGTCACTCACCTGCCATTGAGCAACGGCAGCCAGATGGCCGTGTTCAACACCCATCTGGACCGCGCCACCACCGCGCTCGACGAAACCTTGCAAAGCCAGGTGACAGCCGTGGCCAAGGTCCTCGACAAGTACGAAAGCCGCGGCACGCCGTGGTTGATCGGTGGCGACTTCAACCTGTTGCCGCTGGGCCAGTATCGACGCCTGCCCGACGAACAACGAACGCCCTACTCCGCCGACAGCGCGCTGCATGTGCTGTGGGACAAATACCCGATGATCCCCACCAACAACGAAGCCAGCGGTATCGACCGGGCCCAATGGCTGACCCATTACCCGAATGACCCAGGCTTGAACGGCCCGGACCGGACCGTCGACTACCTGTTTTACAGCCCGCACATCAAACGGGTTGAGGCGAGGGTGAGGCAGGACGATACGTTGCGCATTTCCGATCATTTGCCGGTGATTGCGCGGTTTCTGTTGCCGGCCGCGCCTTAGCGCATGACGCCAGGCAAATGCAAAACCTGTGGGAGCCGGCTTGCCCGCGATAGCAGTGTGTCAGGCAACATAGATGTTGAACGTGACGACCTCATCGCGGGCAAGCCAGCTCCCACAGGGTTCTTCGTTGTCTGAGGAAGATTATTTTCGGGGTTTGATCCGAGCCGTAGCCTCGGCCACCAGCGGATCATCCGGCCAATAATGCTTCGGGTATCTACCCTTCAAATCCTTCTTCACCTCGGCATAGGTGCTGCGCCAGAAGTTCGCCAGGTCCTGCGTCACCTGCACCGGCCGCCGCGCTGGAGACAGCAGATGCAGCTTGACCACCTGCCGGCCACCGGCAATGCGCGGGGTCTCGGCCAGGCCGAACAACTCCTGCAACCGCACCGCCAGAATCGGCGGCTGCTCGCTGTAATCCAGACGAATCGATGAGCCCGACGGCACGCTCAAATGATGTGGCGCCAGCTCTTCGAGCCGTTGTGGCAGCGGCCACGGCAACAAGTTGTGAACGATGCTCGACAGGTCCAGATTGGCGAAGTGACTGAGCCGCGAGACTTTGCCCAGATACGGCATCAACCAGTGTTCGAGACTTTTGAGCAGTGCAGCGTCGCTGACATCCGGCCATTCGCTCTGCTCCTTACTGCCGAGATCCAGCTGCCGCAACAACGCCACCCGCGCCTGCCACTGACGCAGCTCCGGAGTCCACGGCAACAACTCCAGACCTTTGCGCCGCACCAGATTCACCAGCGCCTGACTGCGAGCGCTTTCGTCGAGCCCGGTCAGCGGTTCGCGGCTGAGGATCAATTCGCCGACCTTGCGCTGACGCTCGGCCCGCAGCACGCCTTCACGCTCATCCCAATCCAGTTGATCGACGCAACGCACTTGTTCGGCCAGTACCGAATCGAACAGCGCAGGATCAAAATCCGTCGCCAGATAAATCCGTTCCTCACGCTGGCCCTGACGACTGCCCAGATCAGCGATCACCAGCCACGGTTGCTTCATCAGGCTGTCCGCCTCGGCGAACAACGCCGCACGACCGTTGGCCAATCGATATTCCGCGCCACCGGCCCGCCGCTGTTGGGCGACCCGATCGGGATACGCCAACGCCAGCAACGCGCCAAGCCAGCGCGGATGCTCGGGATCGCTGACCGGCTCCAACGCTTTGCCCCGCAGATAACCGCGATACTGCCGCGCCAGTTGCCGGGCCCGCTGAACGCCGCCCTGAGCACCGCGTGCAGCCCGCTCTTCGCCGGACAGCAGCACCAGTCGACTGTGCAGATCCGCGCCAGCACCACGCAAAATATCCCGCTCACCAAGCAATGCCGCAACATCGCAGGCCATGTCGGCCAGGCCGAGCGCCTGACCACGCAACAGCAAATGGGCGATCCGTGGATGGGCCGGCAGTTCGGCCATGGCCTGACCGTGCCGAGTCAGAGCCTCGCCGTCCAATGCACCCAAGCGCTCCAGCAAATCCTGAGCCTGTGCATAAGCCGCTGCGGGCGGGATATCCAGCCAAACCAACTGACCCGGCGTCACGCCCCAACGACCGAGTTGCAAGGCCAGCCCGGCAAGGTCCGCCGAGAGAATTTCCGCACTGGCGTAAGCCGCCAGTTGCTCATGCTGATCCTGCGACCACAAGCGATAACACACGCCGGGCTCCAGACGCCCTGCCCGGCCCGCGCGCTGCGTGGCGCTGGCTTTTGAAATCCGTTGAGTATCCAGGCGGGTCATGCCGCTGCCGGGATCGAAACGCGGCACTCGCGCCAGCCCGGCATCGATCACCACGCGCACGCCGTTGATGGTCAGGCTGGTCTCGGCGATGTTGGTGGCCAGCACCACTTTGCGTTTGCCGGCGGGCGCCGGATCAATCGCCGCACGCTGCGCCGCCAGGTCCAGTTCGCCATGCAACGGGCAAAGCAACACCGGCGTGCCCTCACCCAGCGTATCGGCCAATTGTTGATGCACCCGACGGATCTCCGCCTGCCCCGGCAGGAACACCAGCAGGCTACCGGTCTCATCGTTCAGCGCGTCGAGAATGGTTTGCACCACCCGTGGCTCGATGAATTCACCGGGCTGAAACGGTCGGCCCCAACGCATCGCCACCGGGTACATGCGACCTTCGCTGCGCAGGATCGGCGCATCATCGAGCAACCCGGCCAGGCGTTCACCTTCCAGGGTTGCCGACATCAACAGAATTTTCAGCGGTTGGTCGTCGCGAAACAACTCGCGGCCATTGAGGCTCAGGGCCAACGCCAGATCGGCGTCGAGGCTACGCTCGTGGAATTCGTCAAAGATCAACAGGCCCACGCCTTCGAGCGCCGGATCGTCTTGCAAACGCCGGGTGAGAATGCCTTCGGTGACCACTTCGATGCGGGTATTGGGGCCGACTTTGCTGTCGAGACGAATGCGATAGCCAACGGTTTCGCCAACCTTCTCGCCCAGCTCACTGGCCAACCGCTCCGCCGCCGCCCGCGCCGCCAACCGGCGCGGCTCGAGCATCAGAATGGTCTGCCCGGCCAGCCATGGCTCATCGAGCAAGGCCAAGGGCACGCGGGTGGTTTTACCGGCGCCGGGCGGTGCTTCGAGCACAGCTTCGTGGCGTGTAGCGAGGGCTTCACGCAGGGCGGGTAAAACTTCATCAATCGGCAAAGAAATCATGCTGGCACCACAGGGCGTGCCCACAGTAAATTGCGAGTCGCGTTGAAGCTGTGGGCGTGCCAGGCAAGGCGCGGGACGCCGGTAAGGGTCGTTTCCTTGCCAAGTCCCGCAACGCAGCATGGCGCGCCCACAGCTTCAGCCCGGAGGGCCGAACCCCGATAACATCCATCAGTCGTTACGCGTTGTCGATCTGGAAAAAACAACTTCAATCCTCAACCATTCCAGTGGGGGGTGAGACGCGACCGCAATTTACTGTGGGCACGCCCTGCCGCCGCGAGTATAACGGCGTTCGGCGCGGTCCTAATTCATATCGACGATGCTTCGTTTCCAGATAACCCAGGAGATTTCAAATGCGTGCTCCCTTTCGCTTGATCGGCGGTGTACTGGTCGCGACCTTGCTGACCCAGGTAACGGCCTGCGGCTCGATTTTCTACCCGGATCGTCGCGGCCAGATCGATGGCAAGATCGACCCGGCCATCGCCGCGCTGGATGCCGTGGGCCTGCTGTTTTACATCATCCCAGGCCTGATCGCCTTTGCGGTGGACTTCGCCACGGGCGCCATTTACTTCGAACCGGGCCGCACTGCTCAGGTGGCGCCTGAAAAACTCAAGGAAGCCATCGGTGCCGACGGCAAGGTCGATAACCACAAGTTGCAGACTATTCTGGAAAGTGAACTGGGCCGCAGCTTCCCACTGGACGATCCACGTCTGATCCAGCACAAGGGCAGCACCCAGCAACTGGCCATGTTCGGCCTGCAACCCGCCGCGTAATCGGTGCACTAAAAGGAAAAGCCGCACCTATGACCACCAGTACCGAACACGCCCGCCTGCTGCGGTTGGCGACGCGCGCCTCGGTGGCGGTGGCGTGCACGTTGATCGTCGCCAAAGCCATCGCCTGGTGGCTGAGCGGTTCGGTGAGCATGCTCGCCGGGCTGACCGACTCGGCACTCGATGGCGTCAGCTCGCTGCTCAATCTGCTGGCCGTGCATTACGCCTTGCGCCCGGCCGACGACGATCATCGTTACGGGCATGGCAAGGCCGAATCATTGGCGGGCATGGCTCAGGCGCTGTTTATTGGCGGCAGTGCGGTGCTGATTGCCTTGCAGGCGATCGAACGGTTGAAACATCCGGAGCCGATAGGCGCAGCGTGGCTCAGCATCGGGGTGATTGTGTTCTCCCTCGCCCTGACCGTGGCCCTGCTGATGTTGCAACATCGGGTGATCAAGGCTACCGGTTCCAACGCGGTGAGTGCCGACTCCCTGCATTACCGCTCAGACCTGCTGCTCAACGGCAGCATTTTAGTGGCGCTGGTGCTGGCCGGGTTTGGCTGGCATCAAGTCGACCCTTGGTTCGGTTTGGGGATCGCTGTCTACATCCTCTGGAGCGCCATTCATATCGCCCGGGAAAGCTTTGCGGTGCTGATGGATGAAGAGCTGCCGCTGGAAGTCAGCCAGCACATGCTTGAACTGGCCTGCAGCGTACCGGGGGTTTTGGGTGCCCACGACCTGCGTACACGAATCTCCGGCAACCAGTGGTTCGTGCAGTTGCACCTGGAATTGCCGGGGGAGCTGACTCTGTCAGTCGCCCACGGCATCAGCGATCAAGCCGCCGATGCGATTCACACAGCCTACCCGCGAGCCGAAGTGCTGGTGCACGCCGACCCGCAGGAAGTGGTGAAAGCCGCCAGGGCTCAGTAGCTCACCTGATAACCGCGACTGCTCAGGCAGTTGCCCTGGGCCTGTCGGTAGGCTTGCACCACCGACGGATCCGGTTGATAGGTAACGGCGCGCGGATCGAAACCGCTCTGCTCCACGGCCCAGCGATAACACTCGTAACCGTCCCGACTGACCTCCTCTGGCGACTGGCCGTTGGCGGGATACGCCACCACGTCATAACCACTGCTCACCGGTTGCGGCTGCACGGGCGGTTCGACCACGACGTAATCCCGAGTGCTCTCCTGGTAGGCGTAATACGAGCCAGCCGCCAGGAACAACAGCGCGCCGCCAATCCACACTTCACGCGCGTAATCGGGCAAGTAGCTGACCCGAATCCCGCGCGGCGGCTGAACCACCACGTAACGCGGGCCTTGCGGACGATACCAATAACCACCGGAATAGAAATAATCCTGGCCGCGATACGGTACGCGGTAGTTGCGGTCCGGGAAGCGGTCGATCACGTACCCCGGACGATACTGCGGGCCTGGGCCCCAGCCATTGCCGTGCCCATCCGGGCGACCGGGCCAACGACGATCATCATGACGTGAGCCCTGTCCGCCAGTCTGCCAGCGCTGGTAGTCATTGTTGCGCCGTGGTTCGTCCTGATAGTAGCCACGCCGGGGTTCCTGGGTCTGGCGCACGGTGTCGGGCCGGCCCTGGATCGGCAGATTGTTACTGGGTTGTTGCGGTGCTCGCTCCTGAACGTTGGAGTCGTGCTGTACACGGTTCTGCCACTGGCCACCTTGAGTATTGGGATCGTGCGCGGGCCGGTTTTGCCGCTCGCCGCCCTGATTCTGGTCGTGGAGCTCGAACTGGCGGCTGTTGTCGCCACGAATGATTTCGTTGTTCTGCCGGTGTGGCTGATTGTTACCGTCATGACCCTGACCTTGGCCCGGATGATCCGCTCCACGCTCCCCGCTATCGGGACCACGATTTTGCGGCTCATCGGCCAGCGATTGCGCAGTGACACTCACACACAGCAAACCAACACCGGCCAAACGCCAGATGCGCGACTTCATGCTTTTCCTCACTGCGGGTTAGGGCCTGTACATAAGACTGGGAAAGCACAGGCCGGTTCTGCAACAGGTTATCAGTCACGCAACTTATTTATTGAGGGTCGCCCATAAATTCCGGGCAATAAAAAAGGGAGACCCGTCGGCCTCCCCTTGAGAACTTCGTCCGTGCTCGACGCTTATGACGTCGGCTCACCTCACGCCGTCTTCTGGACAGTGTGTAGCTCGGGGGCCGACACATCCCCGGTGGGGGTGGCGACCGCAGCTGGCCTGATTGGGCGAGCCGCACTGGACTGTTTGTCCGAGCAGTGATTCTGGTGATAAGAATAGGCCCGGAGCGACGACAGAGGATTGCGAATATTGCTCAAATAAACATCACTTGCGCAATTTTTAACTCAGGATAGATAATCCTCCGCAATAGTTATGACAAAGGCCTGATTGATGAGCAAACTCGACCGATACGACTTGAGCATTTTGGCGGAATTACAGCGCGACGCGCGCATCTCCAATCAGGAGTTGGCCGAACGTATAGGCCTGTCGCCTTCGCCTTGCTCGCGGCGGGTCAAGCAACTGGAAGACGACGGTTACATCACCCGCCAGGTCGCCTTGCTGGACCGCAAGATGCTCGGCCTGAGCCTGACAGCCTACGTGCTGATCGGCATGGACCGCCATACACCCGAGCGGTTCGAGAACTTCGAAGCCGCCATTCGCACCTTGCCGCAGGTGCTGGAATGCAGTTTGGTGACGGGGATGGATGCGGACTATCAGCTCAAGGTAGTGGTGCCGGACATGGATCACTATCAGAAACTGCTGCTGGGACACCTGACACGGATTGAAGGGGTGACCAGTGTGCGGTCGAGTTTTGTGTTGAACCAGGTGCTCAACAGCACCGAGTTGCCGCTGACTCATCTGCGCAGCTGAGAATGCCTTCGCGGGCAAGCCTCGCTCCTACAGGATTTGTGTCGGTCACGTTATTACAGTCGACACAAAACCCGTAGGAGCGAGGCTTGCCCGCGAAGAGGCCTGCACAGGCGATGAATAGCTGCGGCACACTGCCGCAGGTCAATGCCCCGCCAATCCCCCATGGCGTATAATCCAGCGCCTTTTAGCCCCACCCACGCTGGAGATGTCCGATGGATCCTGCAGTACTCGAAGAGTGGATGATGACTGGTCTGGTCAGCATCCTGATCATTTTCATGGGTTTCATCGTCTGGGACCTGGCGAAAAAATCCAAGGCCGGACGCTTCGGCTCGTTCATTCTGTTCTTCGTACTGGGGCTGGGCGTGGCCGCGTTCGTGATCAAAAGCGTGGTGATCGGCCTGATCGAATCCGGCACTCTATAAGCGTGCCGGTACTTCCTTCCACTGGCCCTGATCGAGCCCTTCGATCGACCAGTCACCGATTCTGACCCGCACCAGACGCAACGTCGGCAAGCCGACCGCCGCGGTCATGCGCCGTACCTGACGGTTGCGGCCTTCGCGAATCACCAGTTCCAGCCAACTGGTGGGCACGCTTTTACGAAAGCGCACCGGCGGGTTGCGCGGCCACAGTTGCGGCTCATCCAGTTGTCGCGCTTCGGCCGGCAATGTCATGCCGTCGTTCAACTCGACGCCATCGCGCAAGCGCCGTAACTGCTCGGCGCTTGGTTCGCCTTCCACTTGCACCCAGTAAGTCTTGGCCAGTTTGTGTTTCGGGTCGGCAATTCGCGCCTGAAGCTGGCCGTCGTTGGTCAGCAACAGCAAGCCTTCGCTGTCACGGTCCAGCCGCCCTGCCGGGTAGATTCCCGGAATCTCGATGAAGTCCTTGAGCGTCGCCCGCCCTTCTCCGTCGCTGAATTGCGTCAGCACATCGAAAGGTTTGTTGAACAGAATCAGCTTCGGCTCGGCCGGCGGCGCTTTGGCGACACGGCGCGGGGCTGAAGAGGATGGCGCGGGCTTCACGCCTGGACGGCGGGAGGCAGGACGAGGTGGACGAGGCATGGCGAAAAGAACATCTAACGGTCAGGGCTGCTAATGCTAGTGCCCTGACCGCCAAATGACCATGACAACTCTCGATCAGCGGAACGGCGGCTCATCGAAGCTGCGCAGTTTGCGCGAGTGCAGCGAGTTGAGCTCGGTGCGCAACAGATCCACCGCTTCGATGCCGATCTTCAAGTGCTGGCTGACCGCGCGCTCATAGAAGGCGTTGGCCGAACCCGGCAGTTTGATTTCGCTATGCAACGGTTTGTCCGATACGCAGAGCAACGTGCCGTACGGCACCCGCAAGCGATAACCCTGGGCGGCGATGGTGCCACTTTCCATGTCCACCGCCACGGCTCGGGACAGGTTGATCAGCGGACGTTCCTGCGCCCAGCGCAGTTCCCAGTTACGGTCGTCGTAGGTCAACACGGTACCGGTACGCAGACGCTTCTTCAGCTCGTCGCCCTTCTCACCAGTGATGTTGGCCGCCGCTTGCTGCAACGCCATCTGCACTTCGGCCAAGGCCGGAATCGGAATGTTCGGCGGCACGACCCGGTCGAGAATCCCGTCGCGGCGCATGTACGCGTGGGCCAGCACGTAGTCGCCAATGGTCTGCGACTGACGCAAGCCGCCACAGTGGCCGATCATCAGCCAGCAATGCGGACGCAGCACCGCCAGGTGGTCGGTGATGTTCTTGGCGTTGGACGGGCCGACACCGATGTTCACCAGGGTCACGCCATGGCCGTCGCTGGCGATCAGGTGATAGGCCGGCATCTGGTAACGATGCCAGACCACGCCCGCGGCAATCGCCGACGCTTCGCCGTGGTCCATGCCCTTTTCGATGATCACGTTACCCGGCAACACCATGCGCACAAAACGCGGATCGTTGCGCAGTTGCTCAAGACCATGAACGATGAACTGGTCGACGTAGCGGTGGTAGTTGGTCAGCAGAATCCACGGCTGTACATGGCGCCAGTCGCTGCCGGTGTAATGCACCAGCCGGCGCAGGGAGAAATCCACCCGCGCGGCGTCGAACAGGGCCAGCGGCAGCGGGTCGGTGTTTTCCCAATCGTACAAGCCATCGGCAATGCCATCGGTGGCGGCCGACAAGTCCGTACTCGGGAACACTCGCGCCAGCACCGCCGCCGTGACACCGGAGCCGGCCAGTTCATCGCCCTGCTCGACCACGTACGGATAAGGAATGTTCTGCTGACTGACGCCGACTTCCACGGTCACGGTGAAGTCGTGCATCAACGGGACGAGTTGTTCCAGCAGGTACTTACGGAAGGCTGCCGGATGAGTGACGGTGACACTGTAGGTCCCCGGCAATTGAACCTTGGCATAGGCGCGAGTGGTCTGTGGGACTTCGCCCTGGCAAAGGTAGGTCAGACGCAACTCGGGATAACGAAACAGTGCACGCTGTTCAGCGTCCGGCTCGACGCGGTCCTTGAGATAACGCTTGAGCGCCTGATTCAGCGCTGTGGTTGCACGCTCGTGCAAGGCAGCAAGCCGATCCACGGCTTGCTCGGCGGTTTGAACGACAATAAACGCTTCGGTCACGATCAGCTTCCTGTGTTCTGACTTGCAGACCTTCATCTTGCCTGCATCATCGCTTCACGGGAACAGTGACGTGTTGGCTGCACATCAATTCTGAGACACAGATAAACCCTGTGGGAGCGGGCTTGCCCGCGATAGCGCTCTATCAGCCAACATCTCTGTTGAATGTATAACCGCTATCGCGGGCAAGCCCGCTCCCACAGGTTTCAGTGCTGTTGATCAAATTGCGATCAAAACCCTTGCGGCGTCGACCGGGCCACAATCGCTTCCACATCCAGCCCGCGCGGCAATGTTCCATACACCCGACCGGCCGAACCCAGGCGACTGGCGATAAAAGCATCACTGACCGCCGCATTACCGGCCTCCAGCAATAACTTGGCCTGAAGCCCCAAGGCAATGTCTTCGGTGAGTTGGCGGGCGCGGTATTGAATGTCGTCGGTGTCCTTGAACGCCGCCTGCAATTGGCTGATATGCGCAGCCAGGCGTTTGTCGCCATGACCGTCGCCCAACTCGCTGAACAACACATCGAGCACGCCCGGCTCTTTCGACAGCGCTCTCAACACGTCGAGGCACTGCACGTTGCCGGAACCTTCCCATGTCGAGTTAACCGGGGCCTCACGGTACAGACGCGGCAGGATGCTTTCTTCGACATAACCGGCGCCGCCCATGCATTCGGCAGCCTCATTGATCATCGCGGGCGCGCGTTTGCAGATCCAGTATTTGCCCACCGCTGTCACCAGTCGGGCGAATTTCGCTTCGTGGTCGTCATCCAGATGATCCAGCGCCCGGCCCATGCGCAGGCTCAGCGCCAGGGCGGCTTCGCTTTCCAGGGCGAGGTCAGCCAGCACGTTTTGCATCAAGGGTTGCTCGCTGAGCAATTTGCCACCGACCTTGCGATGGGCGCAGTGATGGCTGGCCTGGGTCAGGGCCTGGCGCATCAGCGCGCTGGAGCCGACCATGCAATCGAAGCGGGTCATGGCGACCATTTCGATGATGGTTGGAACCCCCCGGCCCTCTTCGCCGACCATCCAGGCCAGGGCGCCACGGAATTCCACCTCGCTGGAGGCATTGGACCAGTTGCCGAGTTTGTTCTTCAGCCGCTGGATGTAGAACTGATTGCGCGTGTCGTCCGGGCGATGGCGCGGCAGCAGGAAACAGGTCAAACCCTTGTCAGTCTGGGCCAGGGTCAGAAAGGCATCGCACATCGGCGCCGAACAAAACCACTTGTGGCCCACTAGTTCATACGCTTGACCGGGACCACTGGCGCCGACCGGATAAGCCTTGGTGGTGTTGGCCCGCACGTCGGTGCCGCCCTGTTTCTCGGTCATGGCCATGCCGATGGTGACCCCGGCCTTGTGGGCCATGCCGACGTTGCGCGGATCGTATTCGATGGCGAGGATTTTCGGCAGCCATTGTTTGGCCAGATCCGGTTGCAGGCGCATCGCCGGGACGCTGGCGAAGGTCATGGTCAACGGGCAACCGCTGCCGGCTTCAGCCTGACTGTGTAAATAGGTCATGGATGCACGGGCAACGTGGGCGCCCGATTGCGGGTCGGTCCAGGGCAAGCCTGTCAGGCCATGCTCCACCGCCGTGCGCATCAATTCGTGGTAGGCCGGGTGAAATTCAACCAGGTCGATGCGATGGCCGTAACGGTCATGGCTGACGAATACCGGTTTGTTCTGATTGGCCGCAAACCCCGCCTCCATCAGCGGCCCGCCAGCCAAGGCGCCGTAAGCGTCGATCCGCGACTCGGCCCAACCGGCATCGAAGCGCCGCGACCACTCCTGCAAAGGCAGGTCGATGCGATAGAGGTTGGCACCGTCCAGCGACGGTGGCTGGTTGGTGACTTCGTGGGTTTCGGCGAACTGATGCAGGTTCATGACGGGGCTCCTTTGGTCAGCCAAGGGATTTTCAGTTAAGCACCACCCCGAGGTTGAACAAAGTGGCATATCTGCCTAACTGTCGGCGCTTTCGCCTTGCCCTGGACAGAGCACACGCCGATAGAGCGCCGCCTGCAAATCTTCGAATTTCACCGGTTTGCTCAGGTAATCGACCAAGGTGTCGCTCGGGCAATAGGCCCGGTCCGCACTCAGGGCAATCATGAACACGGGTAATTCGGCGCAACCGGACAAGGCGCGGATTCGGCAGCAGATCGAGACACCGTCCAGTGGCGGCAGCTGACAGTCGAGCAGCACAGCGTCAACGGCTTCATGCTGCAAGTGATCGAGCGCGGCCACGCCGCTGTCGGCGGTGCGCACCCGGAACCCAAGCTTGAGCAACATGCCACGCATCACCAGTTGATTGATGCTGTTGTCATCGACCAGCAACACCGTGCAATCCTGCGGCAAACGCAGGCCGGTGGTTTGCCGGGGGATTGCGGGCGCAGATTCCACCACCGGCAGCGGCAGCTCGAACTCGACGTCCAGTTGAAAGCGACTGCCGCGCCCCGGTTCCGAGCGATGACTCAGGCGCCCGCCGAGCAATTCGACCAGTTGCCGACAAATGGCCAGGCCAACGCCCAAACCACCGTATTCACGGGTCATCGAGCCGTCGACCTGAAAAAAGCGTTGATACAGCGTTGCCTCGTCCAAATCGGTAAAGCCAATGCCGGTATCGATCACCGCAAAGGACAACGCCAGCCGATCGGGCGCCACCGGTTTGCCCGTCACCCGCAGCGCCAATCCGCCGACCCGGGTGAATTTGATTGCGTTGTCCAGCAGGCACTCCAGGCATTGCGCCAACTTGTCGCTATCGCCGTACAAACGATCCGGCAGCCCGGATGTAACCTCGACCTTGAAGTCCAGCGACTTGCTCGACGCATTGCCATCGAACTGCAGGCGCAAGGCCTCGACCACACCGCGCAAACTGAACGCGTCCAGATAGACCTTGAGCTTGCCGGCCTGCAATTCGGTCAGGGTGAGGATGCCATTGACCATGCGCATCATGTCCCGCGCAGAACCGGCGGCCGTTTGCTGATATTGCTCCAGTTCCGGGTTCATCTCGACGGTCTGCATCAGCTCCAGCGAACCGATCACGCCATTCATGGGCGTGCGCAGTTCATGGGTCAGGGTGGCGAGGAATTCGTCCTTGAGCTTGTTACTGTGAGCCAGTTGCTGGTTCAGTACTTCGAGCTTTTGCCCGGCATCGAACAACGTCTGTGCCTGTTGCTCGCGCATGGCGTTAATACGATCGGCCAGGGCCAGGGACAGCAGCGCCACTTCGATTGCCGAGCCGATCTGGCTGGCGTACATGGTCAGGAATACGTTGGACAAATAACCCAGCACCATCATCGTGTTGACGACGCCACCGAGCAGGAACGCCGACCAGGCAATGATGAAATACCGAGCGACCCGCAAGCCACGCCACCAGGCGAAAATCCCGGCGGCGAAAATCACTACGGTAAAGACCAGCGCCAGCAACGTCGCCAGGCGCAGGGCCAAGGCGTAACTGGTCATCAATGACAACCCGACCACCAGCGCACTGAACGCAATCAACGCCAGCAACAATCGGTCGAGCCAGCGACTGTGAGTGGCCGTCTGCAAGAAGCTGCGGGCGAACTGGCTCCCGAACAATCCTGAACAGCCGATGAAGAACGGCGTCGCAGCGTTCGCCCACCAGGGATTGTTCGGCCAGAAATACTCCACGGCCGCACCATTCACCGACAGCTGATACAAGCCGAACGAGGCGATATAGACGATGTAATAGAGGTAGCTGGTGTCGCGCACGCTGAGAAAGATGAACAGGTTGTAGACCAGCATCCCCAGCAACACACCGTAAATCAGCCCCAGCACATAGAGCCGGACCGGCTGCTCTTCGAGGTAAGCGGTGCTCGACCACAAGGTGACAGGCGCCTGAACCGACCCTTCGCTTTGCAGGCGCAGGTACACCGTTTGCGCCTGCTCGGGCGTAAAGTTCAGATCAAACAGATAGTTGTGCTGGCGGATCTGGCGAGTGGCGAACGGCAACGCATCGCCGGTCTGTCGCACCAATTGATAGTCACCGCCAGCATCGGGCAAGTAGAGATCAAGGTGATCGAGGGGCGGATAAGCCAGTTCCAGCAACCAGGTCCGTTGTGCCGACGGGTTGGTCGGGCGGTACTGCAGGTCGATTTTCAGCCAGAACGCCGAACGCGAATAACCGGCGTTGAGGGTGGCTTTATCATGGGGTTTGAAGTGCCCGGCCGCCGCTTGCGCACGGACATCGGCGATGGTCGCCTGACCGCCCGTGTCTTCATAAACCTGCATCGTTCGGCCCAGGGGAAGGCTCTGGGTGAACTCGTCGAATTCGACGGCGCTCGCCAGGAGGGGCAAGCACAACAGCAACATCAGCAAATAGCGCATTTAAGCCCCAGCGTAGCCTGTCCGGTTCTGTCAGGAAGCCCCCCATTCCTTTTGAGTAGACGTAAAACCGGTATTACCTGTTATTGGTTTGGATCCACTCTAGCATAGCCGTTGCTGGCCATTGAGCACCATTGAAATTTTTCCTACAAAGGCTCTAGAACAAGCGTTCCAGCTCTATACATTGAGTTAGAGCTGTTGGCTTGGTCAGGTTGTGAAAATGCCTCAGTGCATAGCGATTCCTTGTGGCGAGGGGGCTTGCCCCCGTTCGGCTGCGGAGCAGTCGTAAATCTGCCGATGGGGTGTTCCAGACAGAAGGCAAAGGGGGCAAGCCCCCTCGCCACAATGTATCGGCCGCGATGACTGCCACAACACCCGAAAAACATGTTTGGTGGTAAGCTCGCGCACCATGAATATCTACAGCTCTCGCCCCGTTGTCCTCTGTCTCTCCGGCCACGACCCTAGTGGTGGCGCCGGCTTGCAGGCAGATATCGAAGCCCTGCTCGCTCAGGGTTGCCATGCGGCTCCGGCCGTCACCGCCCTGACTGTGCAAGACACCGTCAACGTCACTGACTTCCGCGTTCTCGATCGCGAGTGGGTGCTGGCCCAGGCCAACGCCGTGCTCAATGATTCCGAAGTCGCCACCGTCAAACTGGGCATGCTCGGTTCCCTGGAAATGGTCGACACCGTGGTCGAACTGCTTTCAGCGCACCCGCATTTGCCGGTGGTCTGCGACCCGGTGCTGCGTGCCGGCGGCGGTGGACGACTGGGCAAGGACGAAGTCGGCTACGCCATGCGCGAACGCCTGTTGCCGCTGTCGATCATTGCCACCCCCAACCTTCCCGAAGCTCGCATTCTCGCCGAACTGCCCGAAGGCACCGCGGACGAGTGCGCTGAAAAACTTCTGCCATTCGTCAAACACCTGCTGATCACCGGCGGTCATGGCGACGAACACGAAATACACAATCGCCTGTACAGCCGCGACGGTCGCCGCGAAACCTTTACCTGCCAGCGCCTGCCCGGCAGTTATCACGGTTCCGGTTGCACGCTGGCCAGCGCCCTCGCCGGCCGCCTGGCCCAGGGCGAACACCTCGCCAGTGCCGTAAAGAGCGCGCTTGACTACACTTGGCGCACCTTGCGTGATGCGGAGCAGCTGGGCAAAGGCCAGTTTGTGCCGCGCCGCTTGCCACTGGACTTCTGTTCGTAACGCCATGAGGCTTGTCCGATGAAACTACGTGGCCTGTACGCCATTACCGACAGCCAGTTACTGGCCGGTAAATTTCTTTCGTACGTGGAGGCGGCGCTCGAAGGCGGCGTCACCCTGCTGCAATACCGCGACAAAAGCAGCGACGAGGCCCGTCGCCTGCGTGAGGCCGAAGCCCTGCGCGATCTGTGCGAACGCTACAAGACTCATCTGATCATCAACGACGACGCCGAACTGGCTGCGCGCTTGAATGTCGGCGTGCACCTGGGCCAGACCGATGGCCCGCTGATGCCGGTTCGCGCACTGCTCGGTCGTCAGGCGATCATCGGTTCGACCTGCCACGCGCAACTCGAACTCGCCGAACAAGCCGCCAAAGAAGGCGCCAGTTACGTCGCCTTTGGCCGCTTCTTCAATTCCAACACCAAGCCCGGCGCACCGGCCTGCAGCCTTGAACTGCTTGATCAGGCCCGCAGCAAATTGCACCTGCCGATCTGCGCGATCGGCGGCATCACGCTGGACAACGCAGCGCCGCTGGTGGCCCACGGGGTCGACTTGCTGGCGGTGGTGCATGGCCTGTTTGGCGCCGAGAGCACGGCTGAAGTGACACGCCGCGCCCGCGCCTTTAACGAATTGTTCAAATCCTGATTTTTTGAGAGCCCGATCATGTCTCGTTCCGAAACCCTGTTTGCCAATGCCCAGAAACACATTCCTGGAGGCGTGAACTCGCCTGTTCGTGCGTTCAAGAGTGTTGGCGGTACGCCGCTGTTCTTCAAACACGCCGAAGGCGCCTACGTCACCGACGAAGATGACAAGCGTTATGTGGATTACGTCGGTTCCTGGGGGCCGATGATTCTCGGCCACAGCCATCCGGACGTGCTGGACGCGGTGCGCAAACAGCTGGAACACGGCCTGTCCTACGGTGCCCCGACCGCGATGGAAACCGAAATGGCCGACCTGGTCTGCTCGATCGTGCCGTCAATGGAGATGGTGCGCATGGTCAGCTCCGGCACCGAAGCGACCATGAGCGCCATCCGCCTGGCCCGTGGCTTCACCGGCCGTGACAGCATCATCAAGTTCGAAGGCTGCTACCACGGCCACTCCGACAGCCTGCTGGTCAAGGCCGGTTCCGGCGCCCTGACCCAAGGCGTGCCGAGTTCGGCCGGTGTACCGGCGGCGTTCGCCAAACACACCCTGACCCTGCCGTTCAACGACATCGACGCGGTAGAAACCATGCTCGCCGAAGTCGGCGAGGACGTGGCCTGCATCATTGTCGAGCCAGTGGCCGGCAACATGAACTGCGTACCGCCGGCACCGGGCTTCCTCGAAGGCCTGCGGACCCTGTGCGACAAGCACGGCGTGGTGCTGATTTTCGACGAAGTGATGACCGGTTTCCGTGTCGCCCTCGGTGGCGCCCAAGCCCATTACGGCGTCACGCCGGACCTGAGCACCTTCGGCAAGATCATCGGTGGCGGCATGCCGGTTGGCTGCTTCGGTGGCAAACGCAAGATCATGGAACAGATCGCACCACTGGGGCCGGTCTACCAGGCCGGCACATTGTCGGGGAACCCACTGGCGATGGCGGCTGGCTTGACCACTCTGCGCCTGATCAGTCGTCCTGGGTTCCACGCCGAGCTGAGCGACTACACCAGCCGTCTGCTCGATGGTCTGCAACAGCGCGCGGACGCCGCCGGCATTCCGTTCGTGACCACTCAGGCCGGCGGCATGTTCGGTCTGTACTTCAGTGGCGCCGACGACATCGTGACCTTCGATGACGTGATGGCCAGCGATGCCGGCCTGTTCGGGCGTTTCTTCCACCTGATGCTGGAAGGCGGCGTGTACCTGGCGCCAAGCGCCTTCGAAGCCGGTTTCACCTCGATCGCCCACGGCGAAACCGAGTTGAAACTGACACTGGACGCCGCCGAACGTGCATTCGCCGCACTGAAATAAAGCGGTAACGCTGACGTTGGCGATTGCCAGCGTCAGCTTTCACCTACATTCGCGCCCTTTTTCCTACTCATCTGCCAATAATCCCCCGCAAAGTGGGCGATATATTCCCCGTGCAGCAGAAAAACGAGTAAAGACTTTGTAAGGTTGGCCCTGCTTATTTCATAATGCGCGCTTATTGGATCCCTCGATGGGTCCACGCGCCCCTCAGAGGTAAGTCGATTCCCATGAACCGCACCGGCCGCACCCTTGCATTGGGCTGCCTGTTGCTCCTTCAGCCCCTGCTCGCGCTCGCACAAGCAGGCGGCAACTCGTTGTTGATCCCGGCGATGGGTCGCTGCCCCCTCAATACTCAGCCGCAAGACCTGACGCAAGCGCTCGCCGCCTGTCAGAAAGCGTCGGATGAAGGGGATGCGCAAGCGCAATACGAGTTGGGTGAGTTCTACTACGACGGCAAAAACGCGCCGCGCGACCTCAATAAAGCCCTGAGCTACTTCGAAAAGGCCTCGCTGCAAGGCCACGCCCAGGCGCAATTCAAACTTGGCACCATGTTCTTCCACGGTGAAGGCGTACCGGCCAATAATGTTCAGGCGTATATCGTGCTGAAAATGGCCGCAGTCAACGGTGCCGAAGAGGCGCTGGACACCGCCGACGAAGTCGCCGAAAAAATGCCCCGCGAAGATCTGGAAGTCGCTACCCAGGTACTGGGGCAAATTTTCCGTAAATACCTGATGGAATTGCAGAGCGCCGATGGGCGTACGCCTTTCTCGCCACTGCCTTGAATTCTGCGTTGGTCTTTCTGGCCTCTTCGCGGGCAAGCCTCGCTCCTACAAGGGCAGCGCTGGCCTGTAGGAGCGAGGCTTGCCCGCGAAGGGAGCGACCCGGTTTCGAAGACTACTTCTCAGGCATCGGCATCGGAAACGGCATGACATTGCCGACCGCGCCGCGGGCTTCGCTGATTTTCGGGGTGCCGAGGCGCTCGACCTCGTCGATGCGCACGATCGAATGCATCGGCACAAAACTGCGCACAACGCCTTCGAACTGAGCCTTGAGCTTCTCTTCGCTCGGATCGACGACCACTTGCGTGCGCTCGCCAAAGACGAACTCTTCCACTTCCAGGAAGCCCCACAGATCACTTTGATAGATCTGCTTGGCGTACATTTCGTACACCTGGCCCTGATTGAGGAAAATCACCTTGTAGATTGGAGCTTCACGTTTGGTCATGGTGGGCGGGTAACACATCGGGGATAAAAATGAGGGCGCGAACTATAGCATAGCCGCCGGACGCGCAACGGTAGGAACCTTGGTGCATGTTCCCTATAATGCGCGGTTCTTTGAATCACGTGATGACTCTATCCATGGCCAAGAAGCTTTACATCGAAACCCACGGTTGCCAGATGAACGAGTACGACAGCTCGCGCATGGTCGATCTGCTGGGTGAACATCAGGCCCTGGAAGTCACCGCTCGCGCTGAAGACGCCGACGTGATCCTGCTCAACACCTGCTCGATCCGCGAACGTGCCCAGGACCGGGTGTACTCCCAGCTGGGTCGCTGGCGCGAATTGAAACTGGCTAACCCGGAAATGGTCATCGCCGTCGGCGGCTGCGTGGCCAGCCAGGAAGGCGCGGCCATTCGTGACCGCGCTCCGTACGTGGACGTGGTATTTGGCCCGCAAACCCTGCACCGCCTGCCGGAAATGATCGACGCCGCGCGCCTGACCAAGCTGCCGCAAGTCGATGTCTCGTTCCCGGAAATCGAAAAATTCGACCATTTGCCCGAGCCCCGCATCGATGGGCCGAGCGCTTACGTGTCGGTCATGGAAGGCTGCAGCAAATACTGCACGTTCTGTGTAGTGCCTTATACCCGCGGTGAAGAAGTCAGCCGACCGTTCGACGACGTGATTGCCGAGATCATTCACCTCGCCGAAAACGGCGTGCGCGAAGTGACTTTGCTGGGGCAGAACGTCAACGGTTATCGCGGCACCACTCACGATGGTCGCCTGGCCGATCTGGCGGAATTGATCCGCGTAGTGGCCGCTGTCGATGGCATCGACCGGATCCGCTACACCACCTCGCACCCACTGGAGTTCTCTGACAGCCTGATCCAGGCCCACGCCGACGTGCCGGAGCTGGTGAAACACCTGCATTTGCCGGTGCAATCGGGTTCCGACCGGATCCTCGCGGCGATGAAGCGCAACCACACCGCGCTGGAGTACAAATCCAAGCTGCGCAAGTTGCGGGCCGCCGTGCCGGGAATCTGCATCAGTTCTGACTTTATCGTCGGTTTCCCGGGCGAAACCGAGAAAGACTTCGAACAAACCATGAAGCTGATCGAAGACGTCGGTTTCGACTTTTCCTACTCGTTCGTCTATAGCCAGCGCCCGGGCACGCCGGCCGCCGATCTGGCCGACGAAACACCGGAAGAACTGAAAAAAGAACGTTTGAACGCCCTGCAACATCGCCTCAACCAGCAAGGTTTCGAGATCAGCCGACAAATGGTGGGCTCCATTCAGCGGATTCTGGTAACCGATTATTCGAAAAAAGACCCCGGTGAACTGCAAGGCCGGACCGAGAATAATCGTATCGTCAACTTCCGCTGCGACGATCCGACCCTGATCGGCCAGTTCGCCGATGTGCACATCGATGCCGCGCAACCGCACTCGCTGCGGGGCTCGCTGCTGTAAGAGCGAGGCTTGCCCGCGAAGGCCGCACCGCGGTCAGTCTGACGGACCGCGTTATCGTTCTTCGCGGGCAAGCCTCGCTCCTACAAGGACGGTGTTCAACATTGGTCCGTATAAGAGCTTTCGTACCCAGGCGACTGGCGCTATCCTTTATTCATCATAATTGCCCCAGGGCGGCTAAATACGACCTTGAACGCACCCATAGAACCACATCGTTTCATCCTCGAGCCTTTTGAAGCTCGCCGCTTCGCCAATCTGTGCGGGCAATTCGACGAGCATCTGCGCTTGATCGAACAGCGCCTCGCTATCGAGATCCGCAACCGCGGAAACCAGTTCGAACTGATCGGCGAGCCCAAGCACACCACCTCCGCGGAAAACCTGCTGCGCCGCTTGTACCGGGAAACCAAAGGTACCGAGCTGTCGCCAGACACGGTTCACCTGTTCCTGCAGGAATCGGCCGTCGAGGAACTGGACAACCACTCCCCCGCCGAACCGTCCGTCGCCTTGCGCACCAAGAAAGGCATGATTCGCCCTCGCGGCTTGAATCAGCTGCGCTATGTGAAGGAAATCCTCGGTAACGATATCAACTTCGGCATCGGCCCGGCCGGTACCGGCAAGACCTATCTGGCCGTTGCCTGCGCGGTAGACGCGCTGGAGCGCGAGCAGATTCGCCGCATTCTGCTGGTCCGTCCGGCGGTTGAAGCGGGCGAAAAGCTCGGCTTCCTGCCCGGCGACCTGTCCCAGAAAATCGACCCGTACCTGCGCCCGCTCTATGACGCGCTCTACGAAATGCTCGGTTTCGAATACGTCGCCAAGCTGATCGAGCGTCAGGTGATCGAAGTCGCGCCGCTGGCCTACATGCGCGGTCGTACGCTGAACAACAGCTTCATCATCCTCGACGAAAGCCAGAACACCACCGTCGAGCAGATGAAGATGTTCCTGACCCGGATCGGCTTCGGCTCCACTGCGGTCATCACCGGTGACATCACCCAGGTCGACCTGCCGAAAGGCACCAAGTCCGGGCTGCACCATGTGATCGAAGTACTGAAAGACGTACCGGGTATCAGCTTTACCCATTTCATGCCCAAGGACGTGGTGCGCCATCCGCTGGTGCAGCGCATCGTCGAAGCCTACGAGCGCTTCGAAAATCGCGCGGCCGACGAACCGGCGAAGTTCTCTTCCAAGGACACTCGCCCCGATGCTTGAGCTTGATCTGCAACTGGCTACCGAAGCGTCTGCCCCGAGTGAAGCCCAATTCCGTCAATGGTGCGAACTGGCCCTGCGCCAGCGTACTGCCGACTCCGAAATGACCATCCGCTTGGTCGACGAAGAAGAAGCCCGCGAACTGAACTTCACCTGGCGGCAGAAAGACTACGCCACCAACGTTTTGTCATTCCCGGCCGATGTCCCCGATGAGTTTCTCGACATTCCCTTGCTCGGCGATCTGGTGATCTGCGTAGCAGTGGTCGAGCGCGAAGCGGCGGAGCAAGGCAAGGAATTAAAGGCCCACTGGGCGCATCTGGTCATTCACGGCTGCTTGCATCTGCTTGGTTACGACCATATAGATGATGACGAAGCCGAAGAAATGGAAGCACTGGAACGAACGTTGCTTGCAGAGTTGGGTCATCCGGACCCTTATGCGGACGACGAAACAGACACATCCCCAATCGTAACAACAAAGGATTCAGAGTAATCGCTATGAGCGAAGATCGATCGAGCAACGGGCAGAAGTCATGGCTGGGTAAGCTCACCCAGGCTTTTGCCCACGAGCCGAAGAACCGCCAGGAGCTGCTGGAGCTGCTGCGCGATGCACATCAAAACAAGTTGCTGGACAGCGAAGCGCTGGCCATCGTCGAAGGCGCCATCCAGGTTGCAGACCTGCAAGTACGGGACATCATGGTCCCGCGCTCGCAGATGATCAGCATCAAGGCGACCCAGACACCCCGCGAGTTCCTGCCCGCAGTGGTCGACTCGGCCCACTCCCGCTACCCGGTGATCGGCGAAAGCCACGATGACGTGATGGGCGTGTTGCTGGCCAAGGACTTGCTGCCATTGATCCTCAAGGAGAACGGCGACAGCTTCAACATCAAGGACCTGCTGCGCCCGGCCACGTTCGTGCCCGAGTCCAAGCGCCTGAATGTGCTGCTGCGCGAGTTCCGCGCCAACCATAACCACATGGCCATCGTCATTGACGAATATGGCGGCGTGGCCGGTCTGGTGACCATCGAAGACGTGCTGGAACAGATCGTCGGCGACATCGAAGACGAGCACGACGTCGAAGAAGACAGCTACATCAAACCGCTGCCCAGCGGTGACTTCCTGATCAAGGCCCTGACGCCGATCGATAACTTCAACGAGTTCTTCGACAGCGAATTCTCCGACGATGAATTCGACACCGTCGGCGGCTTGGTGATGAGCGCGTTCGGGCACTTGCCAAAACGTAACGAAATCACTGAAATCGGCGCCTATCGCTTCCGCATCCTGAACGCCGACAGCCGTCGGATTCACTTGCTGCGTCTGACACCTATTGCCCGTTAAGGATTGACATGCTCCGCGTAACCCGCCCCGGCTGGCCCGGTAACCTGCTGGCCGTGGCGGCCGGTGCACTCACCACTCTGGCCCTGGCGCCGTTCGATATCTGGCCGCTGGCATTGCTGGCGGTCGGTTTCTTTTACGCCGGTTTGCGCGAACTGAGCCCCCGTCAGGCCTTGGGCCGTGGCTGGTGTTTCGGTTTCGGCCTGTTTGCCGCGGGCACCAGCTGGATCTACTACAGCATTCACAACTTCGGCGGCGCATCTGTACTGTTGGCCGGGTTCTTGATGCTGCTCTTCACTGCGGCGATCGCCTGGTTCTTCGCTTTGCCCGCCTGGATTTGGGCGCGCTGGCTGCGCCGTAACGAAGCGCCGCTGGCCGATGCTTTGGCATTTGCGGCGTTGTGGGTGGGTCAGGAAGCCTTTCGCGGTTGGTTCCTTACCGGCTTCCCATGGCTCTATTCCGGCTATAGCCAGCTCGATGGCCCACTGGCCGGGCTCGCGCCGGTCGGCGGAATGTGGCTGATTTCCTTCACCCTGGCCCTGACGGCTGCGCTGATCTACAACGCTATGCGACTGGTGCGCACTGGCCGTAAAGGCTTCATCGCTGTCGGCGTGTTACTGCTGGCTGGCCCTTGGGTGGCCGGCATGGCGCTCAAGGAACATGCCTGGACCAGCCCGGCGGGCGCACCACTGAGCGTTGCGGCGCTTCAGGGCAACATCGAACAAAGCATGAAGTGGGATCCGTCGCAGCTCAATGCGCAGCTGGCGCTGTACCGCGACATGAGCTTCAGCTCCAAACGCGTCGACCTGCTGATCTGGCCGGAAACCGCAGTCCCGGTGCTCAAGGAGTCCGCCGAGGGCTACCTGAACATGATGGGAAGCTTCGCCGCCGAGCGTAAATCCGCGCTGATTACCGGCGTGCCGATTCGCCAGGAAGTCCATCACGAGAAGCGCTTCTTCAACGGTATTACCGTTGTTGGTGAAGGCGATGGCACTTACCTGAAGCAGAAACTGGTGCCGTTCGGCGAATACGTTCCATTGCAGGAAGTCTTGCGCGGCCTGATCGCGTTCTTCGACCTGCCGATGTCCGACTTTGCCCGAGGGCCGGCCGATCAAGCGCTGCTGCAAGCCAAGGGTTATCAGATTGCGCCGTTCATCTGCTACGAAGTGGTCTACCCGGAATTCGCCGCCGGCCTCGCCGCCCGCAGCGATTTGCTGCTGACCATCAGCAACGACACCTGGTTCGGCACCTCGATCGGCCCGCTGCAACATTTGCAGATGGCGCAGATGCGCGCACTTGAAGCCGGCCGCTGGATGATCCGCGCCACCAACAACGGCGTGACCGGCCTGATCAACCCGTTTGGCCAGATCACTGCGCAGATCCCGCAGTTCGAACGAGGCATTCTGTATGGCGAAGTGGTGCCGATGCACAACCTGACGCCCTACCTGGAATGGCGTTCGTGGCCGTTGATCATCAGTTGCGTGTTGTTGTTTGGCTGGGCGTTGGTTGCGAACCGGATGGCGAAGACCGTTTAAAGCTTCGCGAGCAAGCCCGCTCCTGCATTGGATCTCGAGTGTTCACACATACGGTGTTCACGGCAGATCTACTGTGGGAGCGGGCTTGCTCGCGAAGACGGCATCACAGGCGCAATATCAATCAGGGTCGACATCGCCTCGATAAAACAACGAATACCCGACCTGCCCCACCGCCTCATTCATCAACTGCCCGCTCTGCCAGATCGATTTGAATTCCGGCATCCAGCCGCCCAGCGGCCGGGCATTGTCCACGCCTAAAAACCCCACTGGCGCGGGCACCACCTCAAATCCCGCCTGCTGGAAACTCCAGACCGCTCTCGGCATGTGCCAGGCCTGAGTCACGACCACCACCCGCTTGATCCCTTCCGGCAACAATACCTGGGCGCTGAATTGCGCATTTTCCCAAGTCGTGCGGCTGCGCCCTTCCTGCCAGCGCACCGTCACACCAAAATCATCGAGCAATGAGTCCGCCATCAGCTTCGCTTCGGTCGGTGGCGAGCCGTAATGCAGGCCGCCACTGGTCAGAATCGGCAAACCGGACGCCTTGGCCAGGCGCGCGGCATAGCGCTCGCGCCCCAGGCCTACGCCGGTCGGCTGGTCAACGCCCCAGGCCGGGTCGCCACGCTCACGCCCTGAACCCAGCACCACGATTGCGTCCGCCCGTCGGCCCAAGGTTGGCCATTCCTCGCGTGCCAGCGCCGGCTCGCGCTCCAGGGCCTTGGCACTCCACTCCACCATCACTGGCAGGCTCATCAACCAGAAACCGCCCACGCCCAGGATGAAACACAACCCCGCCAGCCTCGGCCTTGAGCGGCGCCACCACCAGGCAAGCACCAGCAACAGCAATAAAATGCCGGGAGGCAATAGAAGTTGTTTAATGAAATAACGAAAAGGCATCGGGCATCTCCATAGATGCCCGAAGCCTAGGTGGATTGACGCAATGCGACAACAAATGCGGAAGGACTTTGCTTCAAAAAAGCATATCCAACGGCTTCAAGTGCTCTTACTTGAATTGCAAAGACCGGACCTTTACCGCGCCTTTGCCGGGTGCCTTATCCTTGAGCCAGATGATATTGGCCGAACGTGGCGCCTCGAGTTGCTTCATTGCTGCTGACAAGCATCCGTGCGTCTCACGTTCACTACGGTCCAGATACGCCTTGACCAGTTCAAACTCTGCGGGGCTCAAACCACGCAGCTCCAGCTCCAGGGGACGCTCATCGCGAAGCCGACCGGCAGTTTTGGCCACATCCAGGGCCATTGCGAGACGGTCTATCAGTCTTTCGTACAGCTCCGGTTTTGTAGCTTTTTGCTGTGACTCAACCATCCATCACCTCATTGAAGATAAGACTCACTCCCCTTTTAGAGCTTAGCCTCGCTGAAAAAACCGGCTGAGTGCCGCGACCAACGGCCCTCGGGGCGGGTATTGGCCGCGTCCTTGCGTGTAATCAGGGTTTCCCTCGGTAGAGTGCGGTCATGTATGCTACGGCGCTTCCTGTAACTCCACTTCCAGCTCGTCTGGGCACCGAAACGTCGATTTGGCGTTCTCACCGTCCAGCGTTGCATTGAAGAGGATTAGGCCACCCCTATTCAGTTCAAAAGTAGCCATGCACGAACAATATCAGCCCCGTGAAATCGAAGCCGCCGCCCAGTCGTTCTGGGACGAGCAAAAGTCCTTTGAAGTCAGTGAACAGCCAGGCAAGGAGACGTTCTACTGCCTGTCGATGTTCCCTTACCCCAGCGGCAAGCTACACATGGGGCACGTGCGCAACTACACCATCGGCGACGTGATCTCCCGCTACCAGCGCATGCAAGGCAAGAACGTCCTGCAACCCATGGGTTGGGACGCCTTCGGCATGCCGGCGGAAAACGCCGCGATGAAGAACAACGTAGCGCCCGCCAAGTGGACCTACGAAAACATCGCCTACATGAAAAGCCAGCTGCGCAGCCTGGGCCTGGCAGTGGACTGGTCGCGCGAAGTGACCACCTGCAAGCCGGATTACTACCGCTGGGAACAATGGCTGTTCACTCGCCTGTTCGAAAAAGGCGTGATTTACAAAAAAAGCGGCACCGTGAACTGGGACCCGGTCGACCAGACCGTTCTGGCCAACGAGCAAGTGATCGACGGTCGCGGCTGGCGTTCCGGCGCGCTGATCGAAAAGCGCGAAATTCCGATGTACTACTTCAAGATCACCGCTTACGCGGATGAGCTGCTGGAGAGCCTCGACGAACTGACTGGCTGGCCTGAACAGGTCAAGACCATGCAGCGCAACTGGATCGGCAAGTCCCGCGGCATGGAAGTGCAGTTCCCGTACGACGTCGCTTCCATCGGCGAAGCCGGCGCGTTGAAAGTGTTCACGACCCGTCCGGACACCCTGATGGGCGCGACCTACGTTGCCGTAGCCGCCGAACACCATCTGGCGACCCTGGCCGCGCAGAACAACCCAGAGCTGCAGGCGTTCATCGCTGAATGCAAGGGCGGCAGCGTCGCTGAAGCCGACGTCGCCACTCAAGAGAAAAAAGGCCTGCCGACCTCGCTGTTCGTCGAGCATCCGCTGACCGGTGAGAAACTCCCGGTGTGGGTCGCCAACTATGTACTGATGCACTACGGCGACGGCGCGGTAATGGCCGTTCCGGCGCACGACGAACGTGATTTCGAGTTCGCCACCAAGTACAACCTGCCAATCAAATCCGTGGTGCGCACAAGTTCCGGTGACACCAACCCGGCCCCTTGGCAGGATGCGTACGGCGAGCACGGCACGCTGATCAACTCCGGCGAATTCGACGGCCTCGACTTCGCAGGCGCCTTCGACGCCATGGAAGTCGCGCTGATCAAGAAAAACCTCGGCGCCTCGCGCACCCAGTTCCGCCTGCGCGACTGGGGTATCAGCCGTCAGCGCTACTGGGGCTGCCCGATTCCGATCATCCACTGCAACGCCTGCGGTGATGTGCCGGTCCCTGAAGATCAGTTGCCAGTCGTGCTGCCGGAAGACGTCGTACCGGACGGCGCTGGTTCGCCATTGGCGCGCATGCCTGAGTTCTACGAGTGCGCTTGCCCGAAATGCGGCGCACCGGCCAAGCGTGAAACCGACACCATGGATACCTTCGTCGAGTCCTCGTGGTACTACGCCCGTTACGCCTCGCCGCACTATGAAGGCGGTCTGGTGGAAAAATCGGCAGCCGACCATTGGTTGCCGGTTGATCAGTACATCGGCGGTATCGAACACGCGATTCTTCACCTGCTCTACGCGCGCTTCTTCCACAAGCTGATGCGCGACGAAGGCCTGGTGAGTTCCAACGAGCCGTTCAAGAACCTGCTGACCCAGGGCATGGTCATCGCCGAAACTTACTATCGTCGCGAAGCCAACGGGGCCTATACGTGGTTCAACCCGGCGGACGTGGAGCTTGAGCGTGACAGCAAGGCCAAGGTTATTAGCGCCAAGCTGATCGCGGACGGCCTGCCGGTGGAAATCGGTGGCACCGAGAAGATGGCCAAGTCAAAAAACAACGGCGTCGACCCACAGTCGATGATTGACCAGTTCGGCGCAGACACCTGCCGCCTGTTCATGATGTTCGCCTCGCCACCCGACATGAGTGCGGAATGGTCCGATTCCGGCGTAGAGGGTTCGCACCGCTTCCTCAAGCGCGTCTGGCGCCTGGCTCAAGCGCACGTCACTCAGGGCCTGCCGGGCAAACTGGACGTCGCCAGCCTGAACGACGAGCAGAAAGCCATTCGCCGTTCGATCCACCAGGCCATCAAGCAGGCCAGCCACGACGTCGGCCAGAACCACAAATTCAACACCGCCATCGCCCAAGTGATGACGCTGATGAACGTGCTGGAAAAAGCCGCGCAAGGCACCGAACAGGATCGCGCACTGATTCACGAAGGTCTGGAAACCGTAGTCCTGCTGCTGGCACCGATCACCCCGCACATCAGCCACGAACTGTGGCATCGACTGGGCCATGCTGACCCGGTAATCGATGCCGGTTGGCCGGTGCTGGACGAAAGCGCCCTGGTACAGGACAGCCTGCAGCTTGTCATTCAAGTCAACGGCAAGCTGCGCGGCCACATCGAAATGCCGGCCAGCGCCAGCCGCGAAGAAGTCGAAGCGGCTGCACGGGCCAACGAAAACGTCCTGCGCTTCGTCGATGGCCTGACTATTCGCAAAGTGATCGTAGTGCCCGGGAAACTGGTCAATATCGTCGCCAGCTAAATTGGATCAGGCGCCAGGTCATGCCTGGCGCCGAGTAAAACCTTTCGGGCCGCTTGACCGGCCCACATGGTTTCAAGGGGAGCAACAAGATGATCAAACGCAATTTGCTGGTGATGGGCCTTGCGGTCCTGCTGAGCGCCTGTGGTTTCCAGCTGCGCGGCACCGGCACCACCGAACTGGCGATCAAGGAACTCGACCTGAGCGCCCGCAACGCCTACGGCGAAACCGTGACGCAACTGCGTCAGGTGCTGGAAAGCAGCGGCGTCAAGGTCTACAGCGGCGCGCCTTACAAGCTGTATCTGGCCGATGAGCAGGAAAGCCAGCGCATCCTCAGTTATGCCGGTGCCGGCCGGACTGGCGAGTACCAGGTGAACACTGTGCTGAACTACGACATCCGGGGCCAGGGCAACCTGCCACTGTTGAGCGACAAACTCGAAGTACAGAAAGTCTTCATCCATGACGGCAACAACCTGGTGGGTTCTGACCAGGAAGCCAACGATGCCCGCAAGGAAATGCGTCGTGAACTGGTGCAACGCATGATGCTGCGTCTGCAACAGCTGACCCCGACTCAGCTTGAACAGATGCAACAGACCGCTGAAGCCAGGGCCAAGGCTGACGCCGACGCATTGGAAGCGGCGCAGAAGACTGAAGCGGAGACGCCGCGTCAGTCGCCTGTCGAACTGCCGCAGCAATAAGCCTTACGGGGCGCTCACGCGCCCCGTTCGCCTCTTCTTATGAAACTCGCCCCCGCCCAACTCGGTAAACACCTGCAAGGCGCCCTCGCGCCGGTCTACGTCATCAGTGGCGATGACCCATTGCTGTGTCAGGAAGCCGCCGACGCCATTCGCGCGGCTGCCCGCCAACAAGGTTTCGATGAACGCCAGGTCTTCGCCGCCGACGCCAGTTTCGACTGGGGTACGCTGCTGCAGGCCGGCGCCAGCATGTCGCTGTTCGCCGAAAAACGTCTTCTGGAATTGCGTCTGCCCTCCGGCAAACCCGGAGACAAAGGCGCCGCAGCATTCATTGAGTATTGCTCGCGCCCGGCCGAAGACACGGTGCTGCTGATCAGCCTGCCCAAGCTTGACGGCAGCGCGCAGAAAACCAAGTGGGGCAAGGCGCTGATTGAAGGTCCGCAAACCCAGTTCGTGCAGATCTGGCCCGTGGACACCAATCAGTTGCCGAGCTGGATCCGTCAACGCCTGTCCCAGGCCGGGCTTTCAGCCAGTCAGGACGCCGTCGAACTGATCGCCGCTCGGGTCGAAGGCAACTTGCTGGCTGCCGCTCAGGAAATCGAAAAGCTCAAGCTGATGGCCGAGGGTGGCCAGATCACCGTCGAAACCGTGCAAGCGGCAGTGGCCGATAGTGCGCGTTTCGACGTCTTCGGCCTGACCGATGCGATTCTTAATGGCGAGGCTGCTCACGCGCTGCGCATGCTCGAAGGGTTGCGCGGCGAAGGTGTCGAACCGCCGGTGATTCTCTGGGCGCTGGCCCGAGAGCTGCGCCTGCTGGCCAACCTGTCGCTGCAATACAGCCAGGGCGTGCCGCTGGACAAAGCCTTCAGCCAGGCCCGACCGCCGATCTGGGACAAACGCAAACCACTGATGAGCAAGGCGCTGCAACGCTACTCGGCGCAACGCTGGGCGCAGTTGCTGCTCGAAGCCCAGCGCATCGACGCACAGATCAAAGGCCAGGCGGCGGGTTCGCCGTGGATGAGCCTTAGTCGGTTGACGCTGTTGATGGCTGGCCAGAGATTGTCGCTGCCTGCCGAGTAATGTTTTTGTGGCGAGGGGGCTTGCCCCCGTCCGGCTGCGCAGCAGTCGTAAATTCGATCAACGCGTTTTACCTGTTGTACCTCCACAGCCGGTTTGGGGGCTGCTTCGCAGCCCAACGGGGGCAAACCCCCTCGCCACAAAAACCAATCTCACTACAAAGAATGCCGAAAGGTCCTACACAATGTAGGGGCTAGACAGAATCCTTGCTTCGGCAGATTATTCCCCCCGCAAAACCCACTCACTTGCGAGAGACCATCATGAGCAAAAAGCCATCCAAACATGGCCCCAACAAGGCCAAATCCATCATCGCCCAGCCACTGTTCCGCAGCCGTCAGGAACGAGCCGGCAAGGGCAAAGGCAGCTACCGCCGCGAAGCCTTCCAGTCTAATAGCTGGGAGGCTTCTTACTTTCTGGCGGCCTGAAAGGCAAGCCATCGCTCAACATGTTAAGGTCTGCACCTGATTCGTATCCTCTGGACCTGTGCATGCCCCTTTGTCTTTCCCGTCGTTGGCACCTTAGCCAACTGATAGCTGCCTCCAGCCTCGTTCTGCTTGTCGCCTGCGCGGAAAAACCCACCGCCGCCGACGCCCAACCGCTTCAGACCCGCACCGTTGCGACGGCCCCTGCGATCATTCCGCCGGTGGTTCCGAACGGTGAGAATCTCGACATCCAGCCTACCCAGACCTTTGCCGAATGGCAGGCGGGTTTTCGTAAAGACGCCCTCGCCGCCGGTATTCGCGCCGACCTGTTCGATCGTGCTTTTGCCAATGTCAGCATGGACGACAGCGTGATCCGTGCCGATCGCAGCCAACCGGAATTTACTCGTCCGGTGTGGGAGTACCTCGATGGCGCACTGTCGCCGCTGCGAGTACGCAAAGGTCAGGCACTGGTCAGCCAGTACGCCGACATCCTGCAAAGCATCGAGCAGCGCTACGGCGTCGACCGCCAGGCATTGGTCGCGGTGTGGGGCATGGAGAGTAATTTCGGGCAGTTCCAGGGCAACAAGTCGGTGATCAACTCCCTGGCGACCCTGGCTTATGAAGGTCGACGTCCGGGCTTTGCCCATGCGCAACTGATCGCTGCCCTGCAAATCCTGCAGCAGGGTGATATCGAGCCGGAGAAAATGCTCGGTTCATGGGCGGGCGCCATGGGTCAGACCCAGTTCATTCCGACCACCTACAATACCCACGCTGTGGACTTTGACGGCGATGGCCGCCGCGACATCTGGAACAGCTCCGCTGATGCATTGGCCTCGACCGCGCACTATCTGCAAAGCTCCGGCTGGCAGAAAGGCCAGCCCTGGGGCTTCGAAGCGCAATTGCCAAGCGGCTTCAATTACGCCCTGGCCGATGGCACGATTCGCAAGAGCGTTGCCGAGTGGCGACAACTGGGGGTGACCCTGCCCAATGGCGGCCAGGTTCCAGCAGGCTCCGAACACCTGTCGGCCGCCCTGCTGCTGCCGGCAGGCTATCGTGGCCCGGCGTTCCTGGTCCTCGATAACTTCCGCGCGATTCTCAAGTACAACAACTCTTCGTCCTATGCCTTGGCCGTGAGTCTGTTGTCCGAGCGCTTCAATGGCGGCGGTTTGATCAGCGGTCTATGGCCAAAAGATGACTTGCCGCTGAGCCGTACCGAGCGAATCGAGCTGCAAAACCTGCTGAGCGCCCAGAACTACGACGCTGGGACCGCCGACGGGATTATCGGCGCCAATACCCGCAAAGCGATCCGCAGTGCGCAACAATCGTTTGGCTGGCCGGCAGATGGTTATCCGACGCACAAGTTGCTGGAAGGGTTGCGTAGCCGCTAGAAGCTTCGCGGGCAAGCCTCGCTCCTACAGGGTTTATGACGACCCGACAATTGCGTAGGAGCGAGGCTTGCCCGCGAAGACTGACTATCAGGCGCTAACGAACTACCGCTTGATCACTACATCCTGCTCCAACACCAACGCCTTTTCCCCCGCATCCAGCCTGACCAGCGCGCCCATCGGCAGCGTCAGATTCGGATCACAATGCCCGCTACGCCATCCGGCCAGCACGGGGATGCGCAACGGCGCAAAGGTCTGCTTGAGCAACTTCTCCAGCGCAATCGCATCAACCCCAGCCACATCCCCCACCAGAACCCCGCGCAGCTTGTGCAGCGTGCCGGCCAGACGCAAATGAGTCAGCAGCCGGTCGATGCGATACAGCGGCTCGTTGATGTCCTCGATGAACAGAATGACGCCCTCGGCATCGATCTCGTAAGGCGTGCCCATGGTCGCGGCAATCATCGACAGATTGCCCCCCAGCAAACGCCCGTGAGCGATGCCGGGCTCGATTGTGGTCAACGGCCAGGCCACCGGGTGAGAAAGCACACTGCCCGCCTTCACCTGCCCGCGCAGTATGTTGAAAAACGAGAACTCGGTGGGTTGCTGCTTGTCACCCAGCAGGTCAGCGTTGAGCATCGGGCCATGGAAAGTCACGAACCCGGCATAACGACTGATGGCCGAGTGCAGTGCAGTGACGTCGCTGTAGCCAATAAACGGCTTGGCATTGTTGCGCAGCAATTCGAAATCGATGCGATCGAGCAAACGCGGCGTACCGTAACCGCCACGCAGACAGATGATGGCATCGACCTCGCTGTCGGCGAATGCACCATGCAGGTCATTGAGCCGCACATCATCACTGCCGGCCAGATAACCCTCTTGCTCATAAACGCCGGGAAACACGCGCAGCGAATAGCCACGAGCGCGCATCCAGCCGATGGCTTTATCGGTGTCCAGCGCTGCGGGCCCGGCAGGCGCGATCACGCCGATCAGCCCTGTAGGCGGCAAGGCCGGAACGGGGGCATGTGGACAAAGGGTGTGGGTCGGTCGAGCAGTCATCCATGATTCTCCCTGTGTGAACGTTTGAGCACACAGTAGTCAGGAACGGGAATAAACAGAAGAGGGTCAGTCGCCCCATGGCTTGCAGGAAAAGACTGAAATGGGTGTGGGCACCGCAAAAAAACGCCCGCAAGGCCTGGAAAGCCTTGCGGGCCTGTTCTTTTTCTTAAAGCAGGATCAGGACGACATCAGCTCGGCCTTGACCAGTTTCGCCTGCTCGTCGGCGTGGTACGAGGAACGTACCAACGGGCCGGAAGCGACGTTCTTGAAGCCCATCTTGTAACCTTCCTCGGCAAACCAGGCGAAGGTGTCCGGGTGCACGAAGCGCTGGACCGGCAAGTGGCTGCGGGACGGCTGCAGGTACTGGCCCAGGGTCAGCATGTCGATGTCGTGTTCGCGCATGCGCTTCATGACTTCGATGACTTCTTCGTCGGTTTCGCCCAGGCCCAGCATCAAACCGGACTTGGTCGGAATGTGCGGCATCATCTGCTTGAAGCGTTGCAGCAGGGTCAGCGACCACTGGTAATCCGAACCCGGACGCGCGGCCTTGTACAGGCGCGGCACGGTTTCCAGGTTGTGGTTGAACACATCAGGCGGCTCGGCGGCGGTGATTTCCAGCGCGACGTCCATGCGGCCACGGTAGTCCGGGACCAGGGTTTCGAGCTGCACGTTCGGCGAGAGTTTGCGGATTTCGCGGATGCAGTCGGCAAAATGCTGGGCACCGCCGTCACGCAGGTCGTCGCGGTCTACCGAGGTGATTACGACGTACTTGAGTTTCAGGTCGGCGATGGCAATGGCCAGGCTTTCCGGCTCGTTGACGTCCAGTGGCTTCGGACGACCATGGCCAACGTCGCAGAACGGGCAGCGACGGGTGCAGATGTCACCCATGATCATGAAGGTCGCGGTGCCACCGGAGAAGCACTCGCCCAGGTTCGGGCAGGACGCCTCTTCGCAAACGCTGTGCAGCTTGTGTTTACGCAGTAAGGCCTTGATGCGGTCGACTTCCGGGGAAACCGGGATGCGCACGCGAATCCAGTCAGGTTTCTTCGGCAGTTCAGTGGTCGGGATGATCTTCACCGGGATGCGTGCAACCTTCTCGGCGCCGCGCAGCTTGACGCCGGCTTCAACCTTGGCACGCGGGGCCGGACGCTCGGTGACATCGAGCGTCGGGATCATGGTTTGCACTGCATCAGTAGTCATATCAGTCGATTCCGCCCGTTAGGGTCGTCTGCTCAGCATAGTCGAGGTGTTTGACGAGCTGCGCGCGCAGCCGGGCACTTACCTCGGCAAATTCAATCGATCCTGCGTGATCGCGCAGCTGGGTCATTGCCAGCCCGGCGTAGCCGCAGGGATTAATCCGTCGAAACGGTTCCAGGTTCATATCCACGTTCAAGGCCAGGCCATGAAAGGAGCAACCGTGGCGGATCCGCAGACCCAGAGAAGCGATTTTCGCGCCATCGACATAGACACCCGGTGCATCCGGCTTGGCCACCGCGGTCACGCCGTAGCTGGCCAGCAGCTCGATCAGGCATTGCTCCATGCGGCTGACCAGATCACGCACGCCGAACCCCAGCTTGCGCACGTCCAGCAACAGGTAGGCCACCAATTGGCCGGGACCGTGGTAAGTCACCTGACCACCGCGGTCGACCTTCACCACCGGAATGTCCCCTGGCAGCAGCAAGTGTTCAGCCTTGCCGGCCTGGCCCTGGGTGAACACCGGCGGGTGTTCCACCAGCCAGACTTCGTCGGCGGCATCGCTGCCGCGTTCGTTGGTGAAGCGCTGCATGGCATGCCAGACCGGCTCGTAAGCCATCTGACCGAGTTCGCGAAAGCCCAGCGTGCCAGGCATCACAACACCATGTGCACGAAACCGGTAGCCCGCAACTCGCTGTTGATGTCGTACAGCTGTTCCTGGCCGGTGGCGATGATGTGCAACTGGATGGTCGTGTACTTGCCGTTGGTACTCTGCCGTTCGGCAAAGGTGTTGTGGTCAACGGTCGCGTGTTTCTCAAGGATCGCGATGATCTTGTCCTTGAAACCCACGCCGGTGTCGCCGATTACCTTGATCGGGTAATCCGCGCAGGGGAATTCGATTTTTGGCGCCTTTACTTCAGTGTCTGTCATGGCGTAACGGCCTCGTAAGCCGTGGCAACGGACATGGCCCCGCTCCGGATTGGAACGAGGCCATGCAGGTCCACACTAATTCAGTTGAACAAGCCGTAGAAGAATAGACGGATGCTATCCCACATGCGGCGGAAGATACCACCCTCGTCGACTGCGTCCAGAGCGATCAGGTCGGCGCTGTGCACCACTTTGTCGTCCAGTTTCACTTCGACTTTACCGATCACATCGCCCTTGGCGATTGGCGCGACCAGTTGCGGGTTCATGGTCATGCTGGCGGCGAGCTTTTTCAGCTGGCCTTTGGGCAGGGTCATGGTCAGGTCTTGAGCCAGGCCGGCCTTGACTTGATTGGTGCTGCCTTTCCAGACAGGGGCCTGAGCCAGCTCGGCGCCTTTCTGATAGAAGGTCTGGGTTTCGAAGAAGCGGAAACCGTAGGTCAGCAGCTTCTGGGTTTCAGACGCGCGAGCCACTTCGCTGTTGGTGCCGAACACCACCGCGATCAGGCGCATGCCATCACGTACAGCCGAAGACACCATGCAGTAGCCGGCTTCGTCGGTGTGACCGGTTTTCAGACCGTCGACGGTCTTGTCACGCCACAGCAGCAGGTTGCGGTTAGGTTGCTTGATGCCGTTCCAGAAGAACTCTTTCTGCGAGTAGATCGCATAGTGAGCCGGGTCTTCGTGGATGATCGCGCGAGCCAGCACGGCCATGTCGTGAGCCGACGAGTAGTGCTCAGGGTTTGGCAGACCGGTCGGGTTCATGAAGTGGCTGTTGGTCATGCCCAGGTCGGCCACGGTTTTGTTCATCATGTCGGCGAACGCGTCTTCGCTGCCGGCGATGTGCTCGGAGAGCGCAACACTGGCGTCGTTACCCGACTGAATGATGATGCCGTGCAGCAAGTCGCTGACAGTAACCTGCGAGCCAACCTTGATGAACATCCGCGAACCGCCGGTACGCCAGGCGTTTTCGCTGACGGTCACCGGATCGTTTTCACCGATCTGGCCACGACGGATTTCCAGGGTCGCGATGTACGCGGTCATCAGCTTGGTCAGGCTGGCCGGCGGCAGACGCTGGTCACCGTTGTTCTCGACCAGCACGTTGCCGCTGCTGGCGTCCATGAGTACGTAGGCTTTGGCGGCCAGTTGCGGTGGCGACGGCATCATCTCGACCGCGAATGCGGCAGGCGAGAGGAGCAGCGGGACTAGCAGGCACAGGCGTTTGGCAAAGGTGGTGATGTTCATCCGTCTCTCGAAATCGCTAATGGAAACTGCCCGAGGGCAAAACTAATCAGACAGCTTTCTAAAAAGCTGTCGCGTGTTCAGTTGCTCACTCTGTAACCCTTGCCGGGCTTTTGTTCTTCACGAGCCAACAACCCGGTTCGCCCCCCAAACCGCAAGCGAACCGTCAATCAAGTACTACGTGTTACTCGGCGCTGACCAGGCTCGGCGAACCGAGATTGGCCAGCCGCACGCTGTTCTGCACCTGCTGGATTTCACCCGGCGAGCCGATCGGCCCCAGGCGCACCCGATGCAGTGTCTGTTGGTTACGCACGATCGAGCTGATGAACACCGGAGCGCTCACCATCCCGCTGAGCTTCGATCTCAGGAGTTCTGCAGCGTCCGGGTTGGCGAACGCGCCCACCTGCAGATACTGGCCAGAGGCTGGTACAGAAGCGTTTTTTTTTGCATCGATCTGCACGGGCACAACGGCCGCGGCGTGTTGCTGCGGCGGTGGCGTCCACTGCTCGACGGTGCCGGTGGAGGCCGTCACGGTCGGCGCGGCATTTTGCGCCACTTGCGGCTCGTTAAGCATCAACGGTGCCGGACGGCCTTTCTGTGCCCACCATTGCTGCGGGTCGATGCCTTCGACCTTGACCCGCGCCGTACCGGTTTCGGCATAGCCGAGCTTCTTGGCCGCTGCATAGGACAAGTCGATGATCCGGTCCGAGTAGAACGGCCCACGGTCGTTGACCCGCAGGATCACGCTCTTGTTGTTGTCCAGGTTGGTCACCCGAACGTAACTGGGCAGTGGCAAGGTCTTGTGCGCGGCGCTCATACCGTAAAGGTCATAGACTTCGCCGTTGGCGGTGTTCTGGCCATGGAACTTGGTGCCGTACCAGGACGCCGTGCCCGAGGCCACATAGGTCTTGGATTCTTGCAGCGGGAAGTAAGTCTTGCCCAGCACGGTATACGGGTTGGCTTTATAAGGACCGCTGTGCAGGGTCGGCGTGGCATCCGGGATGCGCGATACGTCGACGTCCCACCAGGGTGCACCATCCTTGTGAGCCCGGTTGATATCCAGGCCAGGTGCCGAACGAACGGCGGTCGGAGACTTCTGAGCCGGCGCGCGGCTGGTCGAACAACTGGCGACCAGGACCGTCAACGCGGCGAACGCCATGAGCTTCAGGGGTTTATTCATAGGCAATGCCCGCATTACTTGACGCCCCGTGCTTGGACCAGCTGTTCAGACAGTTGATGTACGGCCATGGCGTACATCACGCTGCGGTTATAACGCGTGATTGCGTAAAAATTCGTCAGGCCCATCCAGTATTCGGGGCCATTGTCACCTTCCAGGCGAAAAGCCGTGACCGGCATATCATCGCGCAGCGCATCATGACTCGACCAGCCCAGCGCCCGCAACTCCCCGACGGTTTTCGTCGGCTCGATGCCGGCGGTCAAACCCTCGTCTACCTGATCGCCACGCACATCGGCGCGGCTGACCACAGGTTCACCGGCGACCCAGCCGTGACGCTTGAAATAACTGGCGACGCTGCCAATGGCATCAACCGGGTTGGTCCAGATATTAATGTGGCCGTCACCGTCGAAATCCACCGCATAGGCGCGAAAACTGCTCGGCATGAATTGCGGCAAGCCCATGGCCCCGGCGTAAGAGCCTTTGAGGGTCAACGGGTCGACCTGCTCCTCACGGGCCAGCAGCAGGAATTCACGCAATTCCTTGCGGAAGAATTCGGCACGGGGAGGATAGTCGAAACCCAGGGTCGACAAGGCATCGATTACCCGGAAATTGCCGGTATTGCGACCGAAAAAGGTCTCGACGCCGATGATCGAGACGATCACCTGCGCCGGCACGCCGTATTCCTGCTCGGCACGAGCCAGGGCCGCTTCGTGCTGGCGCCAGAAGTCCACACCACGGGCGATGCGCGCATCGGTGATGAACATCGGGCGATATTCTTTCCACTGTTTAACCCGTTCGGCGGGTTTGGAGATCGCGTCCAGAATCGACTGTTTGCGCTCGGCTTCGCGGAACACGCCCATCAGCTGTTCACCGGCAAAGCCATAGTCGCGGGTCATTTCACCGACGAACTCGGCCACCTGGGGTGAGCCTTCGTAATCGCCGGCCAACGCTTCCTGCGCTGTGCCAAGGATGCTTACCAGGCCGACCCATGGCGCGTATCGAGTCGCCCAGCCACGCATTACTTGCATTGAAATCTTCACCTTATTCAAACCTGTGCGATCCACTTACGATGGGTATGGATCGACATCAAAACCCCAAACGCTGACAGTAGCGTCACCAGCGAAGTTCCTCCGTAGCTAATGAACGGCAACGGCACCCCTACAACCGGCAACAGGCCACTGACCATACCGATGTTGACGAAAACGTAAACAAAAAACGTCATGGTCAGGCTGCCCGCGAGCAATTTGCCGAACAATGTCTGAGCCTGGGCGGTAATCACCAGCCCGCGACCGATCAACAACAGATAAATCAGCAACAGTGCGCAGATGCCCACCAGGCCGAACTCTTCGCCCATCACCGCAATAATGAAGTCGGTGTGGCTTTCCGGCAGGAAGTCCAGGTGCGACTGAGTGCCAAGCAACCAGCCTTTGCCGAACACGCCGCCGGAACCGATGGCCGCTTTCGACTGAATGATGTTCCAGCCCGTGCCCAGCGGATCACTCTCGGGATCGAGGAAGGTCAGGATTCGCTGCTTCTGGTAGTCGTGCATGATGAAGTACCACATGCCGACCGCCACCGGCACAGCCGCGGCAATCACGCTGAGGATCCAGCGCCAGCGCAGGCCGCCCATGAACAGAACGAACGCGCCACCGGCGAGGATAAGCAGCGAAGTGCCGAGGTCGGGTTGACGCACGATCAGGATGAACGGCAACCCGATCAGAAACAGACTGACGCCCACATGCTTGAGCTGCGGTGGCAAGGTGCGCTTGGACAGATACCAGGCGATGGTCGCCGGCATCAGGATCTTCATGAACTCCGAGGGCTGGAAGCGGATCACCCCGGGAATGTTGATCCAGCGCGTGGCGCCCATGGCGTTGTGGCCCATGACATCCACCACCACCAGCAACAGCACGCCGACCACATAACCGACCGGCACCCAGCGGGCCATGAAGCGCGGCTCGAATTGGGCGATGACGATCATCGATACCAGGCCGATGCCGAAGGAAGTGGCTTGCTTGGCCAGCAGATCCCAGCTTTTGCCGCTGGCCGAATACAGCACAAACAGGCTTCCGGCAGCCAGGGTCAACAGCAGGATCAGCAACGGGCCGTCGATGTGCATGCGTTGCAGCAGCGTCGCACGGCGACGCATCACATCCTCGCTGGAGAGGATGCGATCGAAATTACTCTTCACGGGCCGTAGCCTCCGCACTGATAGGGCTGGCGTATTCGGCTTTCAGTCGGCCGTCCTGGTCCAGGAGCCAGGCGTCCATGATTTGACGCACCACAGGCGCGGCGACGCCGGAACCGGACTCGCCGTTTTCGACCATCACCGACACCACGATTTGCGGGTTGTCGGCCGGCGCGAAACCGACGAACAAGGCGTGGTCGCGGTGACGCTCCTGAACCTTGGAGCGGTCGTACTTTTCACCCTGCTTGATCGCGACCACCTGAGCCGTACCACTCTTGCCGGCAATCCGGTATTGAGCACCGATGGAGGCCTTGCGCGCCGTACCGCGGGCACCGTGCATCACCTGCTGCATGCCGTGGTTGACCTTGGTCCAGTCCGACGGGTCACGCAGGACGATGTCCGGCATGGGGTTTTCGTCCTTCGGCCGCTCGCCTTCGACAGTCTTCGCCAGGTGCGGACGATTCCAGACGCCTTTGTTGGCCACCAACGCTGTGGCCTGCGCCAGTTGCAGCGGAGTCGACTGCATATAGCCTTGACCGATCCCCAGAATCAGCGTCTCGCCCGGGAACCAGGCCTGACGACGGGTCGCGCGCTTCCATTCCCGGGTCGGCATCAACCCCGGCGACTCTTCGAACATGTCCAGGGAGACTTTCTGGCCAATGCCGAACTTGCTCAAGTACGCCGACAGCCGATCGATCCCCAGCTTGTGGGCCAGGTCATAGAAGTAGGTGTCATTGGAACGCATGATCGCCGTGTCCAGATCCACATAGCCGTCGCCGGTGCGGTTCCAGTTACGGTATTTGTGATCGTAGTTGGGCAATTGGTAATAACCGGGGTCGTAGACCCGGGTCGACGCCGTAACCACGCCCGCATCCAGACCGGCAATCGCCACCGCCGGTTTAATCGTCGAGCCCGGCGGATACAGACCGCGCAACACGCGGTTGAACAGTGGCCGGTCGATGGAATCGCGCAACTCGGAATAGGCTTTGAAGCTGATGCCGGTGACGAACAGGTTCGGGTCGAAACTCGGCTGACTGACCATCGCCAGCACTTCGCCGGTTTTCGGGTCCAGCGCCACCACCGCGCCACGGCGACCGCCCAGTGCGGCTTCGGCGGCTTCCTGCAGTTTGATGTCCAGGCTCAGGACGATGTCCTTGCCGGAAATCGGTTCGGTACGTTTGAGCACCCGCAGCACGCGGCCACGGGCGTTGGTCTCGACTTCTTCGTAACCGACCTGACCGTGCAATTCCGGCTCGTAGAATCGTTCGATGCCGGTTTTGCCAATTTGATGGGTACCGCTGTAACTCACCGGGTCCAGAGACTTGAGCTCTTTCTCGTTGATCCGCCCCATGTAACCCACCGAGTGCGCAAAGTGCGCGCCCTGCGGGTAATGCCGCACCAGCTGCGCGACCACTTCCACACCAGGCAGGCGGAACTGGTTCACCGCGATGCGGGCGATCTGCTCTTCGGTCAGCTCGAACAGGATTGGCACCGGCTCAAACGGTCGGCGCCCCTGACGCATGCGCTTCTCGAAGATCACCCGGTCCTCGGGCGTCAGCTCCAGCACCTCGACGATCACGTCGAGCACTTGCTGCCAGTCACCGGAGCGTTCGCGGGTCATGCTCAGGCTGAAGCTCGGCCGGTTGTCGGCCACCACCACGCCATTGCGGTCGAAGATCAACCCGCGAGTCGGCGGAATCGGCTGTACATGGACGCGGTTGTTTTCCGAAAGGGTCGAGTGGTACTCGTACTGGATCACTTGAAGGAAATACAGCCGCGCGATCAGCACGCCAATCAGCGCCACCACTGCAATGGCCCCGAACACGACGCGGCCACGCACCAGACGGGCGTCTTTTTCGTGGTCCTTGATACGGATCGGCTGGGGCATGAGGGCAGAACTACTTGTGGTAAGGGTGGCCGGACAACACTGTCCAGGCACGATACAGCTGTTCGCCGATCAGAATCCGCACCAGCGGGTGCGGCAACGTCAACGGTGACAACGACCAGCGTTGATCCGCCCGGGCACAGACTTCCGGCGCCAGCCCTTCGGGGCCGCCGACCATGAAATTCACCGTGCGCGAGTCCAGCCGCCAGCGATCGAGTTCGACCGCCAGTTGCTCGGTGCTCCAGGGCTTGCCGTGGACTTCGAGGGTGACAATGCGCTCGTTCGGCCCGACCTTGGCCAGCATGGCTTCGCCTTCCTGACGGATAAAGCGCGCCACGTCGGCGTTCTTGCCGCGAGTGTTGAGCGGAATTTCCACCAGTTCCAGCGCCAGCTCGGACGGAAGACGCTTGGCATATTCATGCCAGCCTTCTTCCACCCATTTGGGCATGCGTGAACCGACGGCGATCAGTCGCAGTCGCACAGCGTTCCCTTATTGCTGGTCTTTGTTGAGCTTGATGAAATGCTCGTGGGTGTTTTCCGGGCTGTGGTGAGCCGCGTTCAGAGCACGGCTCTGTTCTGCACCAGACCACAGACGCTCCAGGTCGTAAAACTGACGAGCCGAAGCAGTCATCATGTGCACGATGACGTCATCCATGTCCAGCAACACCCAGTCGCTGTCGCCCTTGCCTTCTTCACCCAGCGGCTTGACGCCCTGAGCCTTGACGGCCTCGCGGACCTTGTCCAGCATCGCGCCGATCTGGCGGTTGGAAGTACCGGTCGCGATGATCATGAAGTCCGTGATGCTCTGCTTTTCACGAACGTCGATCACCTGAATGTCCTGGGCCTTGACGTCTTCCAGGGCTGCTACGGCAACCTTGACCAGCTCTTCGCCGCGCAGCTCCGGTCCGGTGGGTGCCTCTACTGGCAGCGGGGCGCTCTTGAACGTGCCTTTGCGCTTTACTTTGCTTACGTCTTTGTCAGTCATATAAAACTCGTTTTGCTCGTATGTTCGGGCGCTTCGATACACGCATTCACGTGCCTTGAAGCGCACCCTTCTTCAGTTCGACGCACGGTAAAGTCCGTGCGCATCGATGTAGGCCAGGACCGCGTCGGGCACCAGGAAACGTACCGACTTACCGCTGGCCAGCAGTTGACGGATCTGGGTGGCGGATACCGCGAGCGGCGTCTGCCAGACGAATGCAATCTGTCCGCTCGGCCCTTTGAGGGCCAGCGGGTCGCTCACCGAGCGTGCCGCCAACAGATTGCGCAAGGCATCCGGCGGTTCGCTGTCGGCATCCGGGCGTTGCAGCACCAGGATGTGGCAATGCTGGAGCAACTCTTCCCAGCGGTGCCAAGTGGGCAGGCCGCAAAATGCGTCCCAGCCCAAAAGTAGAAAAACCTGGTCTGGGGCGGCCAATTCGGCGCGCATCAGTTCCAGGGTATCGATAGTGTAGGACGGTTTGTCCCGCTGCAATTCGCGGGCGTCCACCACCAACGGCGGCACACCGGCCACCGCGCACTTGACCATCGCCAGACGGTCCTTCGCCGACACCTGCGGCGTGCCGCGATGAGGCGGCCGGGCACTGGGCGTCAGACGCAATTCATCGAGCGCCAGCGATTCGGCGACTTCCAATGCACCGCGCAAATGGCCGATGTGCACCGGGTCGAAGGTCCCGCCCAGCACGCCAATGCGTCGAGGCTGGGGCTCGCTGGCGGTCACTTGGGCTGACGGGTCGAAGTCGCCCAAGTCAGACCGACTCCTGGCCGCGCAACTGGCCGTCACCGACCACGATGTACTTCTCGCAGGTCAGCCCTTCGAGGCCCACCGGGCCGCGGGCGTGCAGCTTATCAGTAGAAATGCCAATCTCGGCACCCAATCCGTATTCGAAGCCATCGGCGAAGCACGTCGGGGTGTTGATCATGACCGAAGACGAATCGACTTCAGCCACGAAACGCCGGGTGTCGGCCAGGTTTTCGCTGACGATCGAATCGGTGTGATGGGAGCCGTACTTATTAATGTGCTCGATGGCCTGATCCAGACCGTCGACCACGCGGATCGAGAGAATCGGCGCCAGGTATTCGGTAAGCCAGTCATCTTCGGTGGCCGCAACGGCCTCGATGATTGCCCGGGTGCGCTCGCAACCGCGCAGTTCGACGCCTTTTTCGCGGAACCGGGCAGCCATCGACGGCAGGAACTCATTGGCGACTGCCTGATCCACCAGCAGGGTTTCCATGGCGCCACAGATACCGTAACGGTAAGTCTTGGCATTGAACGCAATGCGCTGGGCTTTCGGCAGATCGGCGTGGGCACTGACGTAGACGTGACAGATGCCGTCCAGGTGCTTGATGACGGGCACGCGGGCATCGCGACTGACCCGTTCGATCAGGCCACGGCCACCACGGGGCACGATGACATCGACGTATTCCGGCATGGTGATCAACGCGCCGACGGCCGCACGGTCGGTGGTTTCGACCACTTGCACCACGGCGGCCGGCAGATCGGCCTCGGCCAGGCCGCGCTGGATGCAGGCGGCAATGGCGCGGTTGGAATGAATCGCCTCGGAACCGCCACGCAGGATGGTCGCATTGCCGGACTTCAGGCACAGGCTGGCGGCATCGATGGTCACATTCGGCCGTGATTCGTAGATGATCCCGATCACGCCCAATGGCACGCGCATCTTGCCGACCTGGATACCAGACGGGCGATAACTCATGTCGCGGATCGCACCCACCGGGTCCGGCAGTGCCGCGACCTGACGCAAACCGACGATCATGCCGTCGATGCGCTCCGGGGTCAGTGCCAGGCGTTCCAGCAGAGCAGGCTCCAGACCGTTGGCGCGGCCAGCGGCCAAATCCAGTTCATTGGCAGCCGTCAGTTCGGCGCGTGCAGCGTCCAACGCATTGGCAGCCGCCTGCAATGCGCGGTTTTTCTGCGCGGTGCTGGCACGGCCGATCACGCGGGAAGCTTCGCGGGCGGCGCGACCCAAGCGGGTCATATAGTCAAGAACGGACTCAGTCATGGTCTGCAATGGTCTTTGCTAAGGTCTTGGTAAAGAGTAAAGCGGCAGATTATAGCTGTCGCGTCCCGGGACTAACAGCGGTGACGGGCGGATGGTCGAAATGGAGCGCAATTTGCCGACGTTCAGCCGTGATTAAGTTGCATATTGTTATCATCACGACTCAATCAGCCCTGATAAACGCTGTTCATCATGACCAATCTGACTGTTCGTGCGTCCGCTACGCCCCCGCCCAAGGGGCTGCCGGACGCATTTTTCGACCGCGACGCCCAAACGCTGGCCCGGGATTTACTGGGCAAAATCATCCGCCATAAGGTCGGCGACCTGTGGCTCAGTGCCCGGATCATCGAGACCGAAGCCTATTACTACGAAGAAAAAGGCAGCCACGCCTCCCTTGGCTACACAGAAAAGCGTAAGGCTTTGTTTCTGGATGGCGGCCACATCTATATGTATTACGCCCGCGGCGGCGATTCGTTGAACTTCAGCGCTCAGGGCCCCGGCAACGCAGTGTTGATCAAATCCGCCTATCCATGGGTCGACGAACTGAGCGGGCCGGCGAGCCTGGCGCAAATGCTATTGAACAATCCCGATGCCCGGGGCCGCCCTCGCCCCTCGCAAAAGCTGTGTGCCGGGCAGACGCTGCTTTGCAAGGCGCTGGGGCTGAAGGTGCCAGTCTGGGACGCCAAACGCTTCGACCATGAAGTACTGCTGGTGGAAGATGTCGGGCCGGCGCCCGGCCACATCATCCAGACCACACGCCTGGGCATTCCCCACGGGCGCGACGAACACTTGATGTACCGCTTTGTTGATGCGGCTTATGCGCCTTACTGCACGCGCAACCCGTTACGCCGGGGGCAAGTCGAAGGGCACGATTATTTTTTGTTGTCCTGACAGCTGCTGAATCTTGATGCAAAGGAGATCCTTGTGGGAGCGGGCTTGCCCGCGATAGGGCCATACCGGTCGACATTAATGCTGACTGTCCCGGCGCCATCGCGGGCAAGCCCGTTCCCACAGGGTTTTATGGTGTTGTTTAAATTGTGTTCGCCCACCAAGGGCCAATTGAATTTGATGGAGTTGTTTTTATGGGCCCATGGCTCGATAGCGTGACCGGTTGGCTGACGGTCAATCCGCAGTGGTTGGCCGCGGCAGTGTTCATTGTGGCTTGTATTGAATGCCTGGCGATTGCCGGGCTGATCGTGCCCGGCACAGTCTTGTTGTTTGCCGTGGCAGTGCTGGCCGGCAGTGGCGCGTTGTCATTGGGTGAAACGCTGCTACTGGGTTTCCTCGGCGGCGTGCTGGGCGACATCGTTTCGTACTTTTTAGGGCGACATTTCCACCAGAACATCCGTCGCCTGCCGGGGTTGCGTCATCATCCGGAATGGATGGCCGGGGCCGAGGCGTATTTCCAGCGCTATGGCATCGCCAGCCTGTTGGTCGGACGCTTTATCGGCCCGCTGCGGCCGATGTTGCCGATGGTTGCCGGGATGTGTGACATGCCCTTCCCGCGCTTCGCCGTCGTCAGCCTGTTGGCTGCCGCAGGCTGGAGCCTCGCCTATCTCCTGCCGGGCTGGGCCACCGGGGCCGCTATCCGCTTGCCATTGCCGGAAGGTTTCTGGCCTGAAGCCGGGGTTGTCGCCGGCAGCATTGCGGTGATGGTCGGTCTGAGCGCAAACAGCAGCCTGCGCCGCCATCGCCGGGCGACCATCTGGATCAGCAGCATGAGCCTGTCGATCCTGATCGGCCTGTTCATCGGCTATCCGCACCTGACCGCCCTCGACCAAGGATTGATGACCTTGATCCAGGAACACCGCAGCCCGCTGCTCGATGAAGTGGCCGTGGTGTTCACGCTGATCGGTGAATTTCGCAACATGTTTATGCTCAGCGCGCTGCTGACCGTCTTGCTGTTGCTGACACGACAATGGCGACACGCGCTCTTCGCCGGCGGCACCCTGCTGTTCACCGCGCTGGGCAACACCGCGACCAAGCACTTTTTCGCCCGTGTGCGCCCGGAAGTGCTGAGTGATCCACTGACCAGCTACAGCATGCCCAGCGGCCATGCCTCGGGCTCTTTCGCATTGTTCTTGACGCTCGCGGTGCTGGCCGGTCGCGGACAACCGCCGCGCATGCGCCTGACCTGGTTATTGGTGGGCTGCTTGCCGGCGCTGATGATTGCCTTGTCACGGGTGTACCTGGGCGCGCACTGGCCGACCGATGTACTGGCCGGCGCGATGTTGGCGGCGTGCGTGTGTGCGGCGAGTCTTTGGCTCACTCAACGCCAGACTTCGCTCAACGCCATGCCGCCGAAAATCTGGTGGCTGGTACTGCCGTCGTTGGTGGCGTTGTTCGGTTTCTTTGTGTTGAGGCACATGCCGCATGCGATGTTGAGATACGCGTACTGAAAAGATCAAAAGATCGCAGGGGGCAGCGGGGGTAGCCATTTCATTAGGGTGTACGCCAATTTAATGTAGGAGCTGCCGCAGGCTGCGATCTTTTAGCGCACGTCAGGTAAACAACTCACCCTGCAACTCATCCAGCAACGCCTGAATCGCATCCAGGCGCTGCTGCGGATCATCAAGTTGCAGCAGGTCTATCTTGTCCACCTCGGCAAACGGCAACAGGTAGGCCAACTGGTTGGCCAGCGACTGTTGCCCCGTCGCTTCGGTTCCCATGCTCAGCGCTTCGACCATCGGGTGTTCCGCCAAAGCCTTGAGCAGCGCGACCAGGTCGGCGTCCTCATCCTGTAGCGGTTGCTCGGGCTCGTCTTCCAGCCACTCGACGTCGGCAACGATCAACTGGTCGCGCTGCACCTCGGTGCCCACAACATGGAAACGCCGCCCGCCCTTCACCCGAATGCCCAGCAGGCCATTGTCCTGCTGGTGGAAGTCGGTGATCAGCGCCTCGCACCCCACTCGTGCATAGCCTTCGGGGGCGATGCCGACTTCTTCGCCGTCGAGGATGCACACCACGCCGAAGCCGCCGCCCTGCTTCATGCAGCGACCAATCATGTCCAGGTAGCGCGCCTCGAAGATCTGCAAGTCGAGGATGCAATCCGGAAACAACACCGTGTTCAGCGGAAAAAGCGGCAGACTCATAGACATTTCCTTACACCACCATCGACACCGCCAACGGCAGGAACACCGCCGTGGCCACGCCCATCAGACTCATCGCCAGTGCCGCAAAGGCACCGCACTCTTCACTTTCCTGCAAGGCCACCGAAGTGCCGACGGCGTGGGCGGTCATGCCCAGGGCCATGCCGCGGGCCTCTGGGCTGTGAACACCGAGACGGGTCAAAAGACTCGGCCCGAAGATCGCCCCAATCACTCCGGTAATCAACACGAACACCGCCGCCAACGCCGCGACGCCACCAATCTGCTCCGCCACCAGCATGGCAATCGGCGAGGTGACTGATTTGGGCGCCATGGTCATCAGGATCATGTGTTCGGCACCGAACCACCAGCCCAGCAACACCCCCATGCCCGTGGCGACTACACCACCTATCACCAGCGTAGTAAATATCGGCCAGAACAACTGCCGGATCCGTCGCAGGTTGAGGTACAGCGGCACCGCCAGCGCAACAGTGGCCGGCCCGAGCAAGATGCTGAGGATCTCGGTGCTCTTGCGGTATTCGACGTAACTCAGACCGCAACCGACCAGTACAGCGATGACCAGCAACATGGAGACCAGTACCGGTTGCAGAAAAACCCAGCGGGTTTTCTCAAAGGCTGCCAGCACCAACTGATACGCACCCAGCGTAATGCCAATACCGAACAATGGATGATGAATCACCGACGCCCAGGCGCCGTGCCAATCGAAAATCATTGGCCGTCCTCGTGATCAGCGTGAGGCTTGACCATGCGCTGCATCAGCACGCCGGCGAAGGCCATCGACAACAGCAGCGACAGCACCAGCGCACCAGTGATCGCCCAGAAATCCGCGGCAATGTCGGCGGCGTAAACCATCACGCCCACGGCCGGTGGCACCAGCAGCAACGGCAGGTAACGCAACAGGCTGCTGGCCGCGAGGTTCAGGGGTTCACCGACTTGACCGCGGATAATCAGATATCCCAGCAGCAGCAACAGGCCAATGATCGGCCCCGGCAGTACCGGCAAAAACAGATGATTGAGGGCGGTGCCAAGCAATTGAAAAAGCACCAGCCAGGTCAGGCCACGTAACAACATCCACACCTCCCGCGCGCGTTCCCCACAAAGAAGGGGCCCGGCATTATAAGCATGCCAACGCTATGAATCGGCATTCGCCAAAAGCATGGATAGTTGACCGGAGCAATTTGCCATGTTGATCTAAAGTGGTTCGCAAGGGGGTCATACCCCCGCTCGAAAAACTAAAAACCGATGAACCCAAGGAGAGTCTCAATGCCCTATGTTCCAGTTGCGGAGCTCAAAGATTATGTCGGCAAGGAACTCGGACGTTCCCAGTGGCTCACGATCGATCAGGAACGCATCAACCTGTTCGCAGAAGCCACAGGCGATTATCAGTTCATCCATGTCGATCCGGTCAAAGCTGCGCAAACACCTTTTGGCAGCACCATTGCCCATGGTTTCCTGTCGTTGTCACTGATCCCCAAACTGATGGAAGACATCCTCATCCTGCCCGAAGGCGCGAAGATGGTGGTTAACTACGGTCTGGACAGCGTTCGTTTCATCCAGCCTGTGAAGGTCAATTCCAGGGTGCGTCTCAAGGTCGACATGAACGAGGTCATCGAGAAGAAACCCGGCCAATGGCTGCTCAAGGCCACCGCCACGCTTGAAATCGAAGGGTCGGACAAACCGGCGTATATCGCCGAGCCACTGTCCCTCTGCTTCGTGTAAAGCATCCCGGATGCGAAGCAGCTCACGCTGTTTCGCGCCGTGTCTGTGCCGTGTCTCTATAAATGCGACACATAGCTGCGGCATACTCGGTCGCCTAATTGCCCGGATCCCGCTATGCGCACACTTGCACTCCTTGCTCTGACCCTGTTGCTCACCGCTTGCGGCGATGGCGAATCGCTGTTGCCCCCCGATGCCCGTCTGCCGGACGGCGGACGCTATCGCGGTGATCTGGTCAATGGCTTGCTGCAAGGCGAGGGCCGCATCGATTACCCGAACGGCAGCTGGTACGCCGGCCAGTTCGACAAAGGCCAATGGCATGGCCAGGGCGAATGGCATGGCAGCAACGGCGAGGTCTATCGCGGGCAATTCCAGCAAGGGCTATTCGATGGCCAAGGCACCCTGACCACCACTGGCAGCAGCTATACCGGCGGTTTCAAGGCGGGTAGACGCGACGGTGAAGGTACCCTCAAAGAAAACGCCATGACCTACCGCGGCGAATTCAAGGCCGATCAATACTCAGGGCTCGGTCGTCTGGAACTCGAAGACGGCAGCCAGTACCAAGGTCAATTCGCCCACGGCAAACCCAACGGCGAAGGCCAGCGCAGCGATGCCAGCGGCAATCTGTTCACCGGGCATTTCGCCGACGGTCAGCTGGAAGGCAATGGCACCTTCAACAGCGCCGATGGCGATATCTATGTCGGCGGCTTCAAGAACAATCAACTGCACGGCAAGGGCCGCTACGAGAACGCCGATGGCGATGTCTGGCTCGGTCACTTCAAGGAAGGCGTGCTCAGCGGCAAGGGCGAGTTGATCGGCGCCGACGGCAGTCACTACATCGGCCAGTTCAGCGACTGGCGATTCACCGGCCAGGGTCGCCTGAACCTGGCTGATGGCAGTTTCTATGTCGGCCAGTTCGACGGCGACAACTATCAGGGCCAAGGCACTCTGGTACTGACCGATGGCACGGTGCAAAGCGGCACCTGGATCAGTAGTCAGCGCGTGCGCGACGCCGACGGCAAGCTGCTTCCCGACCCTCTCGAACTCGGCTTGCTGGCTCAGGGGCGCTTGCTCGACGATGCACTGGCCAACGTGCCGGCCTCGACCCCGGCGGTCGAACTGTACACCTTGACCCTGGGTGGCGACGGCAAGCAGAGCGTGTTCCTGCGCGAGTCCGACTACGTCGCCAACATGCTCGCCAGCCGTTTTGGCGCCTTCGGCCAGATCCGCCTGGTCAACCATCGCGATCACCTCGGCGACCGGCCGATGGCCACCCGGGAGAACCTGCGCCGCGCCGCCCAGACCCTGGCCGAACGCAGCGGCCCGGAAGACTTGCTGTTCATTTATCTGACCAGCCACGGCACCAGCGAACACGAACTGGTGCTCGACCAGCCCCGCATGGAACTGGCCGACCTGCCGGCCGACGAGCTCGCCGCCGTCCTCGCGCCCCTGAAGAAGCGCGACAAAATCATCGTGATTTCATCCTGCTATTCCGGCGGTTTCATCCCCGCCCTCAAGGACGAACGCACCCTGATCATGACCGCCTCGCGCGCCGATCGAGTGTCCTTCGGGTGTTCGGAAGAAGCCAACTTCACTTATTTCGGCGACGCGCTGTTCGCCCAGGCGCTGAACCAGACCGACGATCTGGAGCAAGCCTTCAAACTGGCCAGGGCCACCGTGGCCGAGCGTGAACTGGCCGACAGCTTCGAAGCTTCCGAGCCACAGATCTGGGCGCCGAAAACCGTTATCAGTCATTGGCAGCTGTTGCGTAAACAACAGGCACGAAAGGCACTGCAAAGTGTCTCTATCAGCAAGGATGAAAAGAGCAACTAAGCTGAATAGTATCAAGGGGGAATTACTATGTACTTGACGCCTCAGCATGTATTGCTTGCCGGAGCTACCGGATTAACCGGTGAACATTTGCTTGACCGTCTGCTCAACGAGCCAACGATTACACGGGTATTAGCCCCCTCACGCCGGCCATTGGCCGAGCATCCTCACCTGGAAAACCCGGTCGGCGACCCGGCGGTGTTTTTGCCGCAATTGAACGGTCGCGTCGACATTGCCTACTGCTGCCTCGGCACCACGATCAAGCAAGCCGGCTCCGAGCAAGCGTTTCGCGCAGTGGACCTGGACATGGTGGTGGCCTTCGCCAAACGTGCGCGGGAAATGGGCGCACGGCACTTGATCGTGATCAGCGCCTTGGGAGCCGATCGCAGATCCTCGATTTTCTACAACCGGGTTAAAGGCGAGATGGAACACGCATTGCGCGCGCAGAACTGGCCGCAGCTGACCATTTGCCGGCCTTCGCTGTTATTGGGCGATCGCGTCGAGCCGCGACTAGGCGAGCGGGTTGCCGGCCCGTTGTCGAAATTGATTCCGGGCAAGTACCACGGCATCGAAGCCTGCCAACTGGCCCGCGCCATGTGGCGCCTGGCGCTGGAAGAGCAGGATGGCGTGCGGATTGTCGAGTCGGATGAGTTGCGCAAGTTAGGCAAGTAATCTTGCGGCGTCTGATTGGACGCCATCGCGAGCAGGCTCGCTCCCACATTTGATTGGCGGCGTTCACATATTCTGTGTCCACTGAAGATCTAATGTGGGAGCGAGCCTGCTCGCGATAGAGCGCGAAGCGCTCTCCTACAATCCGCCAGTCGCTTGAAAACTTACGCCAATCACCGTCAACAACGACAGTGGCAACAGCAACGTGTCGAGCAATGCACTGGCCGGCAGATCAACACCCGGATAACTCGGCGCTTCGGCGCCAAATCTGTCCATGGCGCAGCAACCGCCATTCATCGCATACAAATCCAGACGCGTCCCCGAATAAACCACCGGCGCTCCAGGCTTGGCGGCATCAAGGGTTCGTGCCGTGGCGCAGCCCGCCAATTGCAAAGCCAACAGGATGATCAGCAGCTTATTCATCGCTGCTCAAATGGTGTTCGCCCCAGCGCGGCAGCATGTCTTGCGGGATATTCAAACAGTTGAGAATTCGCGCCACGACGAAGTCGATCAAATCATCAATGGTCTGCGGCTGGTGATAGAAGCCCGGTGACGCCGGCAGAATGGTCACGCCCATGTTCGACAGCTTGAGCATGTTCTCCAGATGAATGCTCGAATACGGCGCCTCGCGCGGTACCAGAATCAGCTGGCGGCGCTCCTTCAAGGTCACGTCGGCAGCCCGTTCGATCAAGTTGTTGCAGGCCCCGGTCGCGATAGCCGACAAGGTTCCGGTGGAACACGGCACCACCACCATCGCCGCTGGCGAGCCAGAGCCCGAAGCCACCGGCGACATCCAGTCTTCCTTGCCGTACACCCGAATCTGCCCGGCGGCGGCGCCGGTGTATTCAGTGAGGAAGGCTTGCATCATCTGCGGTTTCGACGGTAGCGAGACATCAGTCTCGGTGGCCATCACCAGTTGCGCGGCCTTGGAAATCAGGAAGTGCACCTCGCGGTCTTCACGCACCAGGCAATCGAGCAGGCGCAAGCCGTACTGGGCGCCCGAAGCGCCGGTCATCGCCAGCGTGATGCGTTCCGGACCATTGTTCATTGCAGCGCCTCGGCCAGTTTGCCGTGCAGGCCGCCGAAGCCGCCGTTGCTCATGATCACCACGTGAGTGCCAGGCTGAGCCTGGCTCTTCACGCGCTCGATGATACCTTCCAGCGAATCACTGACGATCGACGGCACGGTGCACAACGCCGCAGTGGCACCCAGATCCCAACCGAGGTTGGCCGGCGAATACCAGATCACCTGATCGGCATCGACCACACTTTCCGGCAAGCCATCGCGGTGAGCGCCGAGCTTCATGGAGTTGGAACGTGGCTCGATGATCGCGATCAATGGTGCGTCGCCAATGCGTTTGCGCAGGCCGTCGAGGGTAGTGGCGATGGCAGTCGGGTGGTGTGCGAAATCGTCGTAAATGGTGATGCCACGGACTTCCGCGACTTTTTCCATCCGCCGCTTCACGCTTTTGAACGCGCTCAGTGCCGCGATGCCCATCGACGGCACTACGCCGACGTGACGCGCAGCAGCCAAGGTAGCCAAGGCGTTGGCGACGTTGTGTTGACCGGTCATGTCCCACTCGACCACGCCTTGAACGGCGCCTTCGAACATTACTTCGAATTTCGAACCGTCTTCACTGAGCAGTTTGACTTGCCACTGACCGCCGGCACCGGTGGTTTGCACCGGGGTCCAGCAGCCCATTTCGATGACGCGCAGCAATGCCGGCTCGGTGGTCGGATGAATCACCAGGCCTTCGCTCGGGATGGTCCGAACCAAATGGTGGAACTGCCGCTCGATCGCTGGCAGATCAGGGAAGATGTCGGCGTGATCAAACTCAAGATTGTTCAGGATCGCCGTGCGCGGACGGTAGTGAACGAATTTCGAGCGCTTGTCGAAGAACGCGCTGTCGTATTCGTCGGCTTCGATCACGAAGAACGGCGTATCACCCAGACGCGCCGACACCGAGAAATTTTGCGGCACGCCGCCGATCAGGAAACCCGGGCTCATGCCGGCGTGTTCCAGGACCCAGGCGAGCATGCTGCTGGTGGTGGTTTTGCCGTGAGTGCCGGCAACCGCCAGCACCCAGCGGCCTTGCAACACGTGATCAGCCAGCCATTGCGGGCCGGAGACGTACGGCAGGCCTTTGTTCAGCACGTATTCGACGGCAGGGTTGCCGCGGGACATGGCATTGCCGATCACCACCAGGTCCGGGGCCGGATCGAGCTGCGCCGGGTCGTAACCTTGGGTCAACTCAATGCCCTGGGCTTGCAGCTGAGTGCTCATCGGCGGATAGACGTTGGCATCGGAGCCGGTCACGTGATGGCCCAGCTCTTTGGCCAGAACCGCCATCGAACCCATGAAAGTGCCGCAAATACCAAGAATATGAATGTGCATAGTCGACCTCGTAAAACATGGCCGCAGGTTAGCGTAGGGAGGGGAAAATCGCACCTTGTGTTTCAAGACAAACACCACACCCCCCCTGTAGGAGCGAGGCTTGCCCGCGAAGGCGTCCTCGAGTACGCCAAAAGCTTCGCGGGCAAGCCTCGCTCCTACAGGGGCAGGATCCGGTGTATCTAGCGAGCGATACCGTGTTTGCGCAGCTTTCTGTAGAGGGTATTGCGGCTGACGCCCAGTTGTTCGGCGGTGTGGGTCATGTGCCAGCGCTGCTGCTCCAGCACAGTCAGCAACGCCAACCGCTCGGCATCGTCCAGCGGATACTCGGACGGTTCGTCAACCACCGACACCGTTACTGCCCGGGCCTGGCGAATCGTCGCCGGCAAATCCTCCAGCCCGATCCGGCCGCCGTCACACAGCGCTACCAGGGTCCGCAGCACATTGCGCAGCTGCCGCACATTGCCCGGCCAGGCAAAATCCAGCAAGGCCTGCCGCGCCGGGGCATCAATCAGCACCATCTCCCCGCCCGCCTCTTCGGCCAGCAAAAAGTCGAGCAACTGTGATTTGTCAGCGCGCTCGCGCAGCGCCGGTAACGCAACCTCCAGCCCATTGAGCCGGTAATACAAATCCTCGCGAAAACTGCCGTCCTGAACCCGCTCAAGCAGATTGCGGTGAGTGGCGCTGATGATCCGCACATTGACCGATTCCGGCTCACCGCCAATCGGCACCACCTGACGATCTTCCAGCACCCTTAATAGACGGGTCTGCATGCTCAGCGGCATGTCACCGATTTCATCGAGGAACAAAGTCCCGCCATCAGCCTGCTGCAACTTGCCGCGCATGCCTTCCTTGCGGGCACCGGTGAAGCTGCCGCCGCGATAGCCGAACAGTTCGCTCTCGATCAAGCTTTCGGGGATCGCCGCGCAATTGAGTGCGACGAAAGATTTTTCCGAGCGTTGACTGGCCTGATGCACGGCTTTGGCGAAGGCTTCCTTGCCGGAACCGGTTTCGCCGTTGATCAGCAACGGCACGTCCCGTTCAAACACGCGCAAGGCCTTGCGGAAATCCTCCTGCAACGCGGCATCGCCCAGGCAAATGCCTGACAAGCGCGGATGCTCGGCAACCATCGGGCTTTGCACCACCGGCACCGGAATACTGCGCGGCTGGCCGCGCAATACGGCAAACAACCGCCGCCCGTCACGGGTGCGCAATGGCCAACTGGCGCTGGCATTGGCGCTCGCACGGCCGAGCAATTCATCCAGCGAGCAGTCGAAAAATGCCTCCACCGGTTTGCCCAACAGCCCGCCACGAATATGCCCCAGCAAATTCAGCGCACTCTGGTTCACCGCACAAATCCGCCCTTCCCCGTCAAACGCCAGCAACCCTTCGCTGAACAGCCCGACAGATTCGGCCTGCAGATGAAAACGCAGCAACCATTGATTGTCGAAGTAACGCAGGAAATAGCAGCTCTCGATCATCTTCGCCGACAGATTGACCAGGGCCATCGTGTGGAACTGGCTCTGACGTGAAACCTCGTGACGCGCCGAAGACACGTCGAGCACCGCCAGCAGCTCGCCGTGAGGATCGAACACCGGGCTTGCCGAGCAGGTCAGGCCGGTATGTCGGCCACGAAAATGTTCGTCCTGGTGGATGGTCAGGGACTGACGCTCCACCAGGCAGGTGCCGATGCCGTTGGTACCTTCGCAGGCTTCGCTCCAGTCAGCGCCGAGCCAAAGGCCGGCGCGCTCGAAAATCTTCCGTTCGGCGGGCGCGGTGACGCAATTGAGGATCACCCCGCGGGCGTCGGTCAGCAGCACCGCGTGGCCGGCGCCGGAGAGTTGCTGATGAAGGCTGGTCATTTCGTTGCCGGCGATCTGCAGTACTTGCTGCAAACGTTCACGGCTTTCCAGCACGCGGCCATGTTCGAGCACCGTCGGCGCCATGGTCAGGGCCGGGTCGAGGTGATAGTCCTCAAGACAACGCAGCCAGGAACGGGCAATGGACGGATCGCTGCCGGGACCGTGCAGGTGGGATTTGCCTTGGGTCACGGTCAGCACTTGCTGGGCATGGCGACTCAAATGGTTGTCGTGCATTTCTTATTATTCTCCCCGAGAGGTTGACACCGACCCTGTAGGAGCGAGGCTTGCCCGCGAAGAACGATAACGCGGTGCATCAGGCAAACCGAGTCATGGCCTTCGCGGGCAAGCCTCGCTCCTACAGAGAGGGAGGTTCGAGCATCCTCCAGCCTAGCCTCCAATGCAATGCTGGCAAAACCCATCGGTCACAAGCTGTGCCACAAACGGTACAAAGTGTCACGGAGGCTGTACCGCAAGCGTCACAAACGCCGCCCATCTGTCCGACAAAAAACACGCAAGGCCTTGATTTACCTGACCTGCAAGGCGCTGGCCCGACCTTTGCTCTACGCTTAATGCAGCGCTTTAGCGCGTCCTCCCTTATAAGCACAAAAGCCAAGGAGAAACCCATCATGCGTTACGCTCACCCCGGTACTGAAGGCGCTATCGTTTCGTTCAAGAGCAAATACGGTAACTACATCGGCGGCGAGTTCGTCGCGCCTGTCAAAGGTCAGTACTTCACCAATACGTCGCCGGTCAACGGCCAACCTATTGCCGAATTCCCGCGTTCCACAGCCGAAGACATCGAAAAGGCCCTGGACGCTGCCCATGCCGCCGCCGATGCCTGGGGCGCCACGTCCGCCCAGGCGCGCTCGCTGGTCCTGCTGAAAATCGCCGATCGCATCGAACAGAACCTGGAAGTGCTGGCGATCACCGAATCCTGGGACAACGGCAAGGCTGTGCGCGAAACCCTCAATGCCGACATCCCGCTGGCCGCCGACCACTTCCGCTACTTCGCCGGTTGCATCCGCGCCCAGGAAGGCAGCGCCGCCGAGATCGACGGCAACACCGTGGCCTATCACATTCATGAACCGCTGGGCGTGGTCGGGCAGATCATTCCGTGGAACTTCCCGATCCTGATGGCCGCCTGGAAACTCGCCCCGGCCCTGGCCGCCGGCAACTGCGTGGTCCTTAAACCGGCCGAGCAAACGCCACTGGGCATTACCGTGCTGATGGAACTGATCGGCGACCTGCTGCCGCCCGGCGTGCTCAACGTGGTGCAAGGCTTCGGCAAAGAGGCCGGGGAAGCCCTGGCCACCAGCAAGCGCATCGCCAAGATCGCCTTCACCGGCTCGACCCCGGTCGGCTCGCACATCATGAAATGCGCCGCCGAAAACATCATTCCGTCCACCGTGGAGCTGGGTGGCAAGTCGCCGAACATCTTCTTCGCCGACATCATGCAAGCCGAACCGACTTTCATCGAGAAAGCCGCCGAAGGCCTGGTGCTGGCATTCTTCAACCAGGGAGAAGTCTGCACCTGCCCGTCCCGCGCCTTGGTGCAAGAGTCGATCTACGACGAGTTCATGAAAGTGGTCATGAACAAAGTCCTGCAAATCAAACGTGGCGACCCGCTGGACACCGACACCATGGTCGGCGCCCAGGCGTCCGAGCAGCAATTCGACAAAATCCTTTCGTACCTGGAAATCGCCAAGGGCGAAGGCGCCGAACTGCTGACCGGTGGCAAGGTGGAAAAACTCGAGGGCAGCCTGGCGACCGGGTATTACATCCAGCCGACCCTGCTCAAGGGCACCAACAAAATGCGCGTGTTCCAGGAAGAAATCTTTGGCCCGGTGGTGAGCATCACTACCTTCAAGGACGAAGCCGAAGCCCTGGCCATCGCCAACGACACCGAGTTCGGCCTGGGCGCCGGCCTCTGGACCCGCGACATCAACCGCGCCTATCGTATGGGCCGCGCCATCAAGGCCGGTCGCGTGTGGACCAACTGCTACCACCTGTACCCGGCGCACGCTGCGTTCGGTGGCTACAAAAAGTCCGGCGTCGGTCGTGAAACCCACAAAATGATGCTCGACCACTATCAGCAGACCAAAAACCTGCTGGTGAGCTACGACATCAATCCGTTGGGCTTCTTCTAAAAATCGGGGGCGATGCAGGTAGTTCTGCATCGCCCTTCAGTTGGCCATCGCGGGCAAGCCCGCTCCCACAGTGATTTGGGTCAACCCCAATAGGTGAATGTATCCCATAACCCTGTGGGAGCGGGCTTGCCCGCGATGGCGTCCTTAAATACACCGTAAATCATCGCCCTGCTGGTCTGGCATGGGCTTTGCGTGCCCGCATCACACATAAACGCCATACCCGAAAGTCCAACAGATCAAACAATAAAAAAGACAGAGAGGACTTATGACTTCTACTACACAGCTCAAACCCACACTCGGCACCCTGCATTTATGGGGTATTGCCGTCGGCCTGGTGATTTCCGGCGAGTACTTCGGCTGGAGTTACGGCTGGGGCACCGCAGGGACCCTGGGTTTTCTCGTCACCGCCCTGATGGTGGCGACGATGTACACCTGTTTCATCTTCAGTTTCACCGAATTGACCACCGCCATTCCTCACGCTGGCGGGCCGTTTGCCTACAGCCGCCGGGCCTTCGGTGAAAAAGGCGGACTGATCGCCGGCATTGCGACCCTGATCGAATTCGTCTTTGCGCCACCGGCAATTGCCATGGCCATCGGCGCCTACCTCAACGTGCAATACCCGGAGCTGGACCCGAAGATCGCCGCTGTTGGCGCCTATTTCGTGTTCATGGGCTTGAATATCCTCGGCGTGAGCATTGCCGCCACCTTCGAGTTGGTGGTCACCGTGCTGGCGGTCGCCGAATTGCTGGTGTTCATGGGCGTGGTCGCCCCGGGCTTCAGCTTCAGCAATTTTGTGCTCAATGGCTGGTCAGGTTCCAACGAATTCACCATGGCCTCGATCCCCGGCATCTTTGCGGCAATCCCTTTCGCGATCTGGTTCTTCCTCGCCATTGAAGGCGCCGCCATGGCCGCTGAGGAAGCCAAGGACCCGAAACGCACGATTCCCAGGGCTTACGTCAGTGGCATTCTGACCCTGGTGTTCCTGGCCATCGGCGTCATGGTGATGGCTGGCGGCGTCGGCGACTGGCGCCAACTGTCGAACATCAACGATCCACTGCCTCAGGCGATGAAAGCCGTGGTCGGCAACAATTCGACCTGGATGCACATGCTGGTATGGATCGGCCTGTTCGGCCTGGTAGCGAGTTTCCACGGGATCATTCTTGGCTACTCGCGACAGTTCTTCGCCCTGGCTCGCGCCGGTTACCTGCCCAAAGGGCTGGCCAAACTCTCGCGTTTCCAGACGCCGCACCGGGCGATTCTGGCGGGCGGCGTAATCGGCATCGTGGCGATCTACAGCGACGGCCTGATCAACCTGCAGGGCATGACGCTGACGGCTGCGATGATCACCATGTCGGTATTCGGCGCCATCGTGATGTACATCATCAGTATGCTGAGCCTGTTCAAGTTGCGTAAAACCGAGCCGAACCTGGAACGCACCTTCCGTGCACCGGGCTACCCGATCGTACCGGGCATCGCGCTGTTTCTGGCCGTGGTGTGCCTGGTGGCGATGGCGTGGTTCAACACCTTGATCGGGTGTGTGTTCCTCGGGTTCATGGCCGCCGGTTACCTGTACTTCCAACTGACCGCCAAACAGCGTTCCGACGCGCCGGCGGATGCAATGCTCGAAGGTATTTAATTGCACCGGTGCCGGGCGCACGCCCTATTTGGGAGCGCCCCATTCCTGTAGGAGCGAGGCTTGCCCGCGAAGGTGTCCTCGAGTACGCCAAAAGCTTCGCGGGCAAGCCTCGCTCCTACAGGTCATCAATTAACCAGGAGGACACCATGGCCGTATTTGCCCATACCGTCGGCGCCCAGACCTACCGCTTCGACAGTCTCAAAGACGTCATGGCCAAGGCCAGCCCGGCGCGCTCCGGGGATTTTCTGGCCGGCGTTGCCGCCCTCAACGATGGCGAACGAGTGGCTGCGCAGATGGCCCTAGCTGACATCCCGCTGACTCACTTCCTGCAGGAAGTACTGATTCCTTACGAGGCCGATGAAGTCACCCGGCTGATCATCGACACTCACGATAAACAGGCTTTTAAAGCAGTCAGCCACCTCACTGTCGGCGGCTTTCGCGATTGGTTGCTCAGCGACGCCGCCGACGAACAGAGCCTGCGCGCCCTCGCTCCGGGACTGACTCCGGAAATGGCCGCCGCCGTATCGAAGATCATGCGCGTGCAGGACCTGGTGCTGGTGGCGCAGAAAATCCGCGTGGTCACGAAATTCCGCGGCACTCTGGGCCTGCGCGGCCGGCTCTCGACACGCCTGCAACCCAATCACCCCACCGACGAACCGGCCGGCATCGCCGCGAGCATTCTCGACGGCCTGCTGTACGGCAACGGTGACGCGATGATCGGCATCAACCCGGCTACCGACAGCATCGCTTCGATCTGCGCCATGCTGGAAATGCTCGATGCGATCATCCAGCGCTATGAAATTCCTACACAGGCCTGCGTGTTGACCCACGTCACCACCTCCATCGAGGCGGTGAATCGCGGCGTTCCGCTGGACCTGGTGTTCCAGTCGATCGCCGGCACTGAAGCGGCCAACGCCAGTTTCGGCATCAACCTCAACGTCTTGCAGGAAGGCTATGACGCGGGCCTGAGCCTGAATCGGGGCACGTTGGGCCAGAATCTGATGTATTTCGAGACCGGCCAGGGCAGCGCCTTGTCAGCCAACGCTCACCACGGCATCGATCAACAGACCTGCGAAACCCGCGCCTATGCCGTGGCACGCCATTTCAAACCGTTTCTGGTGAACACCGTCGTGGGCTTCATCGGCCCGGAATACCTCTACAACGGCAAACAGATCATCCGCGCCGGCCTCGAAGACCACTTCTGCGGCAAGCTGCTGGGCGTGCCCATGGGTTGCGACATCTGTTACACCAATCACGCCGAGGCAGATCAGGATGACATGGACACCCTGCTGACCCTGTTGGGCGTGGCCGGGATCAACTTCATCATGGGCATCCCCGGCTCCGACGACATCATGCTCAATTACCAGACCACCTCGTTCCACGACGCCCTCTACGCCCGGAAAACCTTGGGCCTGAAACCGGCGCCGGAGTTTGAACAGTGGCTGGCGAACATGGGCATCTTCACCCAGGCAGACGGCAAAATTCGCTTCGGCGACAACCTGCCGCCGGCCTTCCGCCAAGCCATGGCGCAACTGGGATGAGTATTGAGATGGATAAACCACCTGTCGATCCACAAAACCCATTGCTGGAACTGCGGCGCCTGACCCCGGCACGTATTGCCCTCGGTCGTACAGGCACCAGTATGCCGACCAGCGCACAGCTGGATTTTCAGTACGCCCATGCACAGGCCCGGGACGCGGTGCACCTGCCGTTCGACCACATGGGGCTCAGTTCGCAACTGACCGAGCGTGGACGTGAGAGTTTGCTGCTGCACAGCGCCGCCACGGACCGGAACAGCTATCTGCAGCGCCCCGATCTGGGGCGCAAGTTGAGTGATCAGTCGGCGCAGACCCTGCGCGACTACGCGCGGAGCCATCCTGGCGGGGTGGATCTGGCCGTCGTGGTGGCCGATGGTCTCTCGGCACTGGCCGTTCATCGCCACACCTTACCGTTTCTGGCGCGCATGGAAGAACAGACAGCCGCTGAGGGCTGGTCCCTGTCGCCGGTGATTCTGGTGGAACAGGGCCGAGTCGCTGTGGCTGATGAGATTGGTGAGCTGCTGGGCGCAAAAATGGTGGTCATATTGATCGGCGAACGCCCCGGATTGAGCTCACCAGACAGCCTGGGGTTGTATTTCACCTATAATCCCAAGGTCGGACTGACAGATGCCTATCGCAACTGCATCTCGAATGTCCGGCTCGAAGGCTTGAGTTACGGCATGGCGGCACACCGCTTGCTGTATTTGATGCGCGAAGCCTGTCGGCGGCAGTTATCGGGGGTCAGTCTGAAGGACGAAGCCCAGATTCAGACGCTGGAGTCGGACATTGGTGCAGATATGAAAGGTAATTTCCTACTGAGCCCGTCGGATACCTGAACCGTTTCCGCATTGCGTTTCTATTCAGGTTTCAGGCAGGATCGATGCACGGCCGCCAGGGTTCCCCGTCGCCGTCACCACGTAAGACAGCCACTTGAAGACGAGACCTACCATGCGGATTATTCAAGCGACCCTCGAACACCTCGACCTGCTGACCCCGTTGTTCGTCAAATATCGTGAGTTTTACGGTTCCCTGCCGTATCCGGACTCGTCCCGGGCGTTCCTCGAGAAACGCCTGCGGCGCAAGGAATCGGTGATCTACCTGGCCCTGGCCGATGACGACAACAACAAACTGATGGGTTTTTGTCAGTTGTACCCGAGCTTTTCGTCTCTTTCGCTTAAACGCGTGTGGATCCTCAACGACATCTACGTCGCCGAAGACGCCCGCCGCCAGTTGGTGGCCGACAACCTGATCCGCACCGCGAAAAAAATGGCCAAGGAAACCAATGCCGTGCGCATGCGCGTGTCCACCAGCAGCAATAACGAAGTCGCGCAGAAAACCTACGAATCCATCGGATTCAAGGAAGACACCGAGTTCAGGAACTACGTGCTGCCCATCAGTGACGGGCTGTAACGCACTGGGGCCTTTGTGGCGAGGGGGCTTGCCCCCGTTCGGCGGCGCAGCCGTCGTAAAACCTGAGCATGCGGTGTATCAGAAAAACCGTGACTACCTGGTTTAGGGGTCGCTTCGCAACCCAACGGGGGCAAGCCCCCTCGCCACAAGGATTGTGCAAAGCCAACAGACTCATGGTCGCCCCATCGACATCCCCCGCTACAAACTCGACGCGTTTTTCACTTGTCACCCCGTATAATGCCCATTCTTCCGGCTCGTAAGAAAAATCACACTTAGCTGTAGTCTTACGCGAAGCCATCCGCACAGGCCTGCAGAGTCGGGCCATCACCACAGGTGCTTTCCATGGATTTCAACCCGATCGACCTTATCCTGCATCTCGATGTTTACCTCGACCTGCTGGTAACTAACTACGGGGCATGGATTTACGCCATTCTGTTTCTGGTGATCTTCTGCGAAACCGGTCTGGTAGTTATGCCATTCCTGCCGGGCGACTCCCTGCTGTTCATCGCTGGCGCCGTAGCGGCCGGTGGCGGCATGGACCCGGTGCTGCTGGGCGGCCTGCTGATGCTGGCGGCGATTCTCGGCGACAGTACCAACTATGTGATCGGCCGCACCGCCGGCGAAAAGCTGTTCAGCAACCCGAACTCGAAAATATTCCGCCGCGACTACCTGCAACAAACCCACGACTTCTACGACAAGCACGGCGGCAAAACCGTGACCCTGGCGCGTTTCATGCCAATCATCCGTACCTTTGCCCCGTTCGTCGCCGGTGTCGGCAAAATGCCTTACCCGCGTTTCTTTGCCTTCAGTGTTCTCGGAACCATCCTCTGGGTGGGCGGCCTGGTAACCCTCGGTTACTTCTTCGGCAACGTACCGTTCATCAAGAAGAACCTGTCACTGCTGGTAGTGGGCATCATCCTGCTGTCGCTGCTACCGATGATCATCAGCGTGATCCGCAGCCGCCTCGGGAATGCCGCGTCCAAAGCCGAACCCCGCTGACTCACGATGTGGTCCCTTAGCGCCTGGCGACGCCAGCGCACCCTGACCAGGCATCCGATTGCCGACGACATGTGGCAACGGGTGCGCCATCACCTGAGCTTTCTCGATGGCCTCAGCGCAGCCGAAGACCAGTGGCTGCGGGAAGCCTGCGTGCTGTTCCTGCAAGACAAACACCTGACCGCCCTGCCCGGCGTCGAGCTTCACCAGGAGCAACGCCTGCTACTCGCCGCCCAGGCCCAATTGCCGCTGCTGCACCTGGGCGATCTGAACTGGTATCAGGGCTTTCACGAAATCATCCTCTACCCCGACGATTTCCTCAGCCCCCAGCGCCATCGCGATGCCAGCGGCGTTGAGCACGAATGGGACGGCGAACACAGCGGCGAAGCCTGGCAGCAAGGCCCGATCATCCTAGCCTGGCCCGGCGTGATGGCCAGCGGTGGCTGGGAAGGCTACAACCTGGTGATCCACGAACTCGCGCACAAACTCGACATGCTCAATGGCGACGCCAATGGCCTGCCCCCGCTGCATGCCGACATGCGCGTCAGCGACTGGGCCAGGGTCATGCAAGAGGCCTATGACGACCTCGACCGGCAACTGGATCGCAACCCTGACGCGCAAACAGCCATCGACCCATACGCGGCGGAAAACCCCGCCGAGTTCTTCGCCGTCACCAGCGAATACTTCTTCAGCGCCCCGGATTTGCTGCACGAGGCTTATCCACAGGTTTATGAGCAGCTGAAGCTGTTTTACCGCCAGGACCCGTTGGCCCGGTTGCGGCAACTTCTGGCCGAGAACCCGGTCTATCAGGCACACGACTAAGGTCTACACGACCTCTGGCACATAGCAACGGTGGCGGAATATGCCTATAATCGCCGCCACTTTTTGGTCAATCCGGCCAAGTTTTTCTGGTCAACTAACGGGGGCACCGCCCAATGAGCTACAGCAAGATTCCGGCTGGCAAAGACCTGCCGAACGACATCTACGTCGCGATCGAGATCCCGGCCAACCACGCGCCGATCAAATACGAAATCGACAAAGACAGCGATTGCCTGTTCGTTGACCGTTTCATGGCCACCCCGATGTTCTACCCGGCCAACTACGGTTACATCCCGAACACCCTGGCTGACGACGGTGATCCCCTCGACGTGCTGGTCGTGACCCCTTACCCGGTTGCCCCAGGTTCGGTGATCCGCGCACGTCCAGTCGGCATCCTGAACATGACCGACGACGGCGGCGGCGATGCCAAAGTGATCGCGGTTCCACACGACAAGCTGTCCCAGCTGTACGTCGACGTGAAGGAATACACCGACCTGCCTCCGCTGCTGATTCAGCAGATCGAGCACTTCTTCGCGAACTACAAAGATCTCGAAAAAGGCAAATGGGTGAAGATCGAAGGCTGGGCCGGCGCAGATGCCGCCCGCGACGCGATCACCAAGTCGGTTGCTGCCTATAAAGGCTGAGAAGCCGCGGTAAGCTTCTAGCTGCGACGTTTGAAGAAGAACCCCGGTTGATCCGGGGTTTTTTGTGGGTGCTCCGCTCAGACACTGACCTTTAACGGTACGTGGAACGCTTCTTGGCTTCGGTTTTTGCCTGTTTAATTTCCACTAAAAGCGCCTTACATCCAGTCTTAAATTTCCCTCGAAATTTGAACGGATCGTTTATTCAAACCCCCATCCTGCGCCAGTAGACTCGTGTTTATGAAAAAGAACACTAGCGGCCCACGATTTAAAGCGCTCCTTGAAGCAGCGAAAATCACAACCACAGGATTTGCCGCTTTCTTCGACACGGAAGCGCAAAATATCCATAACTGGTACACCCGAGGTGTGCCCGCCTACCGCATGGAAGAGGTCGCTAGACTACTGTCTGTAAACAGCGACTGGCTGAAAACCGGCGAGGGCCCAAAAGAGTCCTCACGCCTGCGCGTGCTCGACGAATCCGGCAACACCTTCGACGCCCAGGCCATCCGCGGCATCTATACGGTGATCGAGTCCATCGACGTCGAGCTGCCCTTCTACATAGAAACCGCCACCGCCCCGGGCTCCAACAAAACTCACGTTATCAAAGACCCCAGCCAATCCATCCGCCTGCCACGCGGCCACCTGGACTCCCTGGAAATCAACCACGCCGACGCCATTTGTACCCACATGATCGGCAACAGCATGGGCGAAAAGATTGAAGATGGTTCGACGCTTGCGATCGACCGCGGGCTTACCCAGGTTATTGATGGGGAGATTTATGCGATCGAGCACGACGGGATGTTGCGGATCAAATACCTGCATCGGATGCCGGGGAATGCGTTGCGGTTGCGCAGCTATAACAAAGCCGAGTATCCAGACGAGATCTTCAATGCCGAGCAGATCGACAAGCAAAACATCAGGGTATTGGGGTGGGTATTCTGGTGGTCGACGCTCAATAAACGCCGGCCGTCTGTGCCCTTCCTGTAAGCACGCAACCCTGTGATCCACTGTGGCGAGGGGGCTTGCCCCCGTTCGACTGCGCAGCAGTCGCAAACCATTCACTATGGCGGACAGTACGCTTACCGGGTTTACGACTGCTTCGCAGCCGAACGCGGCCTTCGGCAGCTGCTACACAGCGCAATCCCTCTACCCCGCATACCAAGCTGGGAATTTCTCAAAAAAATCAGTATGCTGCGCCCCACATTTGCGCATCGACCCTTCTTCAGGCTCAGATCGCACCGACAAGGCAGATGACTTTCTCGCCAAGTCCCACAGCCGGACGCAAGATCCGGGTGTACGTTTTGAAGGCTGGCGCGGTTTACCAAAAATAAACCAAGCCAGTCCCCGAGAAGCCGGCCACAAGCCGGCTTTTTAATGTCTGGAAATAAATCCTGAATATGCTTTGACCAATTCACCTGCAGACAACCCATATGTTGAGCCGCACATGAGGCGACATGCTGTCCGACAACTGGACGGTGAGCCGAATAGGCGTCATATTCGGCTCACTATATGAGCCGAATAGCATTTTTAATCGGCTCAGTCATTCCAAGAGTACCGACTCCATGGCACCTCACTGGATCTGGCAGCAGCCTGATTGGCCGAACTTTCAATGGCAAGCCGAGCGTTTGGCGCCACTGTTGCGCGACTGCGTTCAGGCGCAAGGTCGGTTGATGGGCATGGCCAGTTCGGTAGGCCGCTCGTTGAGCGCGCAAAGCGAACTGGATGCGCTTTTGCAGAACATCGTGACCTCGTCGGCGATTGAGGGCGAACAGCTGAATATCGGCTCGGTTCGTTCGTCATTGGCGCGACGATTGGGGCTGGAACAGGTCGCGGGCGATAAAATCAGCCAGCGCAGCGAAGGCCTTGCGCAATTGATGCTCGACGCGACCCGGCATTTCGCTGAACCACTGACATTGGTTCGATTGCTGGATTGGCACAAATGGCTGTTTCCTGAGCAAGACACGGATCTCGCCGCCCGATCGATCCATGTCGCAGCCTTGCGCGGCGACGAGCCGATGCAAGTGGTGTCCGGGCGCCTCGACAGGCCTACCGTTCACTTCGAAGCGCCGCCTCGCCTTGGTCTTGAACGACAACTCGATACCTTCCTGACCTGGTTTGAAGCCAGCCGAAATCAGATTGGCCTCGACCCTTTGCTGCGGGCCGGCGTCGCGCATTTCTGGTTCGTGACGTTGCATCCTTTCGACGATGGCAACGGTCGCCTGACGCGAACGATCACTGATCTGGCCTTGGCTCAGGGCGAGGCTCAGGCCATCCGTTTCTACGCCATGTCGGCGAGCATTCTGGGTGATCGTTCAGGCTATTACCGAGTGCTGGAAACCAGTCAGAAAGCCACGCTGGATATCACCGAGTGGCTGGAGTGGTTCCTGCAAACCTTGTTGTGCAGCTTGCAGCAAGCCATGACGCGGATTGAGTCGGTACTGGGCAAGGCGCGTTTCTGGCAGGCACATCGGGAATCCGGACTGTCGACCGAGCAGACCAAAGTACTGAATCGCTTGCTCGATGGTGGGGAACGAGGTTTCGATAATGGCATCAGCGCCGCTCAATACCAGGCAGTGGCAAAGGTTTCCAAAGCCACCGCAACCCGTCATCTGGCCGAACTGCTGGAGAAGGGCTGCCTGAAACGCCTGCCCGGCGGCGGGCGCAGTACTCGATATCAAATCTGCGATCCCGATGACTCAACAGATTAATCATGATCGATATAGCACTGTGGCGAGGGGGCTTGTCGGAACGCCGCATCGCCCCGTTCGGCTGCGTAGCAGTCGCAAATTGCTGAATGCGGTATGCCTGAAGAAACACGCCGTCTGGTTTAGGGGCCGCTCCGCGCCCCAGCGGGAGCAAGCTCCCTCACCACAGGGTGTGTTTTCACCCGGAAACTGCAGCGTCATAGACCCCGCTTATTTGCCCATAACCCCTATGTCTGCTAGTGTCGCGCCGGTTTAACGTCAACCGGAAATAGCCGCCATGGCCCGCAAAAAAGCTGCACTGGATTTCGAACAATCCCTCGCTGACCTGCAAACGCTGGTGGAGCGTCTGGAGAACGGCGAATTATCGCTGGAAGACTCGCTGACTGCTTTCGAGCAGGGCATCGGTCTGACCCGCGATTGCCAGGCGGCGCTGGCTCAGGCCGAGCAGAAGGTTCAAGTGCTGCTCGAGCGTGATGGTGAGCTGGCCGAGGAACCCTTCGACGCGGATCAGCCAGAATGATTGCGGCGTATTCGGCGACCAGCCAGGCCCGCGTCAATGCTGCACTGGAAACCCTGTTCAACGCCCCAGGCCCTGAACTCGCCCGCCTCTATGAAGCCATGCGCTACAGCGTGATGAACGGCGGCAAGCGCGTGCGCCCGTTGCTGGCTTACGCTGCATGTGAGGCGTTGGGCGGCAAGGCCGAGCAAGCCAACGGCGCGGCCTGTGCGGTTGAGCTGATCCACGCCTATTCGCTGGTGCACGATGATTTGCCAGCCATGGACGACGACGATCTGCGTCGCGGCCAGCCGACGACGCATAAGAAATTCGACGAAGCTTGCGCGATCCTCGCTGGTGACGGTTTGCAGAGCCTGGCCTTCAGCGCCCTGCTCGACCCGCGCCTGAGCAGTTGCGACGCCGAAATCCGTCTGCAGATGGTTAGCGCCCTGGCGTTGGCGGCGGGCCCGGCGGGTATGGTCGGCGGGCAAGCTATCGATCTCGGTTCGGTGGGTCTGAAGCTCGATCAAAAAGCCCTTGAATACATGCACCGGCACAAGACCGGCGCGTTGATCGAGGTCAGCGTCAAGCTCGGTGCCTTGGCCAGCGGTCATGCGGCGAAGGACGAACTGAAGTCCTTGCAGAGTTATGCACAGGCCATCGGCCTGGCATTTCAGGTCCAGGACGACATTCTCGACGTTGAAAGTGACACCGAAACCCTCGGCAAGCGCCAAGGCGCCGATATCGCTCGGGACAAGCCGACCTACCCGGCACTGCTCGGTCTCGACGCGGCCAAGGCCTACGCCCTGGAACTGCGCGATCAGGCCCTGCACGCGCTGCGACCGTTTGACGCGGCGGCTGAGCCATTGCGCGATCTGGCCCGGTACATCGTCGATCGCCGCAGCTAACGGCGTATCCGCCAAAAAAAACCAACGCGTGGGCAGGGGGCGATGCATCAGGTAAACTGCCGCATCTTTTATACCTATAACGATTCGCCTGATGCCCACGACGTTTCATGAGATTCCCCGCAAGCGCCCGACCACGCCCCTGCTCGACCGTGCCAACACGCCGGACGGCCTGCGCCGGTTAGGCGAAGCCGAGCTGGAAACCCTGGCCGATGAGTTGCGCCTGGAATTGCTCTACACGGTCGGTCAGACCGGTGGGCATTTCGGTGCCGGCCTGGGCGTGATCGAGCTGACCATCGCGTTGCATTACGTCTTCGACACCCCGGACGACCGGTTGGTGTGGGACGTGGGTCATCAGGCCTACCCGCACAAAATCCTCACCGGCCGTCGCGAGCGCATGGGCACCCTGCGCCAGAAGGACGGCGTTGCCGCCTTCCCGCGTCGTTCCGAGAGTGAGTACGACACCTTTGGCGTCGGTCACTCCAGCACGTCGATCAGCGCAGCGCTGGGCATGGCGATTGCCGCCCGCCTGCAACACAGTGATCGCAAGGCGATCGCAGTGATTGGCGACGGCGCACTGACCGCCGGCATGGCCTTCGAGGCGTTGAACCACGCGCCGGAAGTGAATGCCAACATGCTGGTGATCCTCAACGACAACGACATGTCGATCTCGCGCAACGTCGGCGGGCTGTCGAACTATCTGGCGAAAATCCTTTCCAGCCGCACTTACGCGAGCATGCGCGAAGGCAGCAAAAAGGTTCTGTCGCGTCTGCCCGGCGCCTGGGAAATCGCCCGTCGCACCGAAGAATACGCCAAGGGCATGCTGGTTCCCGGCACGCTGTTCGAAGAGCTCGGCTGGAACTACATCGGCCCGATCGATGGCCACGATCTGCCGACCCTGATCGCCACCCTGCGCAACATGCGCGATCTGAAAGGCCCGCAATTCCTGCACGTGGTCACCAAAAAAGGCAAAGGCTTCGCTCCAGCGGAAGTCGACCCGATCGGTTACCACGCCATCACCAAACTCGAACCTGTGGATGCTCCGGCCGCCGCGCCGAAGAAAGCCGGCGGGCCGAAGTATTCCGGTGTGTTCGGTGAATGGCTGTGCGACATGGCCGCGGTCGATCCGCGCCTGGTCGGGATTACCCCGGCGATGAAGGAAGGCTCCGACCTGGTGGCGTTCAGCGAGCGCTTCCCGGAGCGTTATTTCGACGTGGCGATTGCCGAGCAACACGCCGTGACCCTCGCCGCCGGTATGGCCTGCGAAGGCGCAAAACCGGTGGTGGCGATCTATTCGACCTTCCTGCAACGCGCTTACGACCAGCTTGTGCATGATGTGGCGGTGCAAAACCTCGATGTGCTGTTCGCCATCGACCGCGCAGGTCTGGTGGGCGAGGACGGTCCGACACACGCGGGCAGCTTTGACCTGTCGTTCCTGCGTTGCATCCCCGGCATGCTGGTGATGACCCCGAGCGACGAAAACGAACTGCGCAAAATGCTCAGCACTGGCCACCTGTACGACGGCCCGGCGGCGGTGCGTTATCCGCGCGGCACCGGCCCGAATGCGCCGATCGCGAAAGACCTCGAGCCGATTGAAATCGGTAAGGGTGTCGTCCGCCGTCAGGGCAGCAAAGTCGCCCTGCTGGTGTTCGGCGTGCAATTGGCCGAGGCACTGAAAGTCGCCGAGAAGCTGGATGCGACCGTGGTCGATATGCGTTTCGTCAAACCGCTCGACGAAGCTCTGGTTCGCGAAATCGCCGGCAGCCACGAGTTGTTGGTGACCGTCGAAGAGAACGCCATCATGGGCGGTGCCGGTGGTGCGGTCAGTGAGTTCCTCGCCCGCGAGAACATCCTCAAGTCGGTGCTGCACCTGGGCTTGCCGGATGCCTATGTGGAGCACGCCAAGCCTGCGCAAATGCTGGCCGAATGCGGGCTGGATGAGGTTGGGATCGAAGAAGCGGTGCGGCAGCGCCTGCAATTGCTGGTCTTGTAACCCCCCTCCCCTGTAGGAGCGAGGCTTGCCCGCGAAGGCGATTCAACAGGCAACATAGATGTTGGACGTTACGGCCTCTTCGCGGGCAAGCCTCGCTCCTACAAGTACCGTGTTTGTTACGGATTGCCGATGAAACTCCCCCATCTCACCCTGGCGCTGGCCCTCCTGCCGGCCGGCCAACTCTTGGCCGACACCTTCGAACGCGACCAAGCCCTGAAACTGCCGGACGTACTGATCAGCGCCAACCGTCAGGTCGAAGCGCGCAACGACAGCAGCGCCGCCAACACGGTGTTCACCCGCGACGACATCGACCGTCTGCAACCGAGCAGTGTCACTGACCTGCTGCGCCGCGTACCGGGCGTACAGGTCGGGCAAACTGGCGGGCGCGGCAGTCTGCCGGGGGTCTATATTCGCGGTACCAAGTCGGCGCAAAGTCTGGTGCTGGTCGACGGCCAGCGCATCGGCAACTCGACCTCCGGCGACAGCAACCTGCAACACATCAACATCGAACAGGTCGAGCGCGTGGAAGTGCTGCGGGGTTCGCGCTCAGTGATTTACGGCAGCGATGCGATTGGCGGGGTGATCCAGATCTTCACCCGCCGTGGTGGCGAACAGGGCTTGCAACCCCGCATGCACGTGGGGGTTGGCAGCAATCAGACCTGGGAACGCAGCCTTGGATTGTCTGGTGGCGATGGGCAGACACACTTCAATCTCGGCGCCAGCCTCGATGAAACCGCAGGCATCAATCGCACCCACCAGTCTTATCCCAGTGATGGCGATCACGATGAATACCGTAATAAATCGGTCAGCTTAAGCCTGAGTCACACCCTCACCGACGACATCGAAGTCGGCGCCAATCTGCTGGATAACCGGGGCAAAAGTGCGTTCGATAACCCGTTCGGTCGCTTCGACATGAACACCTTTGAATCGGTCCAGCAGCAGCCCTACAGTGAGTTCGCGGTGAGCAGCGTCAGCAGTTACGTCGATGCGCGCATCAATGACGCCTGGAAAACCCGCGTCGAATTCGGCCACAGCGAAAACCGCGAGAAGACGCTCGACAAGCTCAGCGACGAGCGCAGCGTGTTCAATACTTATCGCGATTCGGTGAACTGGCAGAACGACCTGACCCTGGATGAGCGCAACAGCCTGATCCTCGGCGGCGACTGGTACGAAGACCGAATCAACAGCAGCACAGCGTTCGACGAAGACAGCCGCTGGAACCGTGCAGCGTTTATCCAGCATCGCTATCAAGCCGACAGTTTCTCTACCGAACTGGGCCTGCGTCGCGACCAGAACCAGCAGTTCGGCAGCCAGAACAGCTGGAGCGGCACGTTCACGCTGCCGCTGAACCCGGACAACGATGTGCTGTTGACCTACAGCGAAGGCTTCCGCGCGCCGACCTTCAACGACCTGTACTACCCGGATTTCAGCAATCCGGATTTGAAACCCGAAACCTCAAAAAGTTATGAGCTGCAATGGCGCAGTCAGCTGACGCAGAACAGTCGCCTGGAAGCTTCGCTGTACCGCACCGACCTGCAAGACGCGATTATTTTCGGCAGCAACAACCGCCCGGCGAACGTCGCCTCGGCGCGGATCAACGGTTTCGAAGCGGCCTTGAAACAAGAGCTGTTCGGCTGGCAGAGCAACCTTGGCTTGGCGATCATCGACCCGCGGGATCGCGACAGCGGCCACACCCTCGCCCGTCGTGCACGGCGGACTTTGAGCCTGGACCTTGATCGACAATTCGATCGACTGGGCTTCGGTGCCAGTTGGCAGGCAGTGAGCAGCAGTTTTGACGACGAGAACAACCAGCAGCCGTTGGGCGGATATGCGTTGTTGGGGTTGCGCAGCAGTTGGGCGCTGAATCGCGAGATCAAGCTGGAATTGAAGGTCGATAACCTGCTGGACAAGGGTTACAGCCGGGCGCTGTACAGCCATGACGGCAGTCAGTATGGGTATCGCGAGGAAGGCCGGGCGTGGATGTTCGGGGTGACCTGGACGCCGGGGTTTTGACCAGAGATCAGCAGTGTTCAGGCGGGCCTCTTCGCGGGCAAGCCTCGCTCCTACGGGTTTGAGTCGTTCAAAAAAATTGAATAACTCCAATCCTGTAGGAGCGAGGCTTGCCCGCGAAGGCCGCGCCTCAGTCTCAACGGTCCGGCGCGATCACTTGGCACAACTTGGCAGTCGCTTCGATCATCTGCCCACTCGGCCGCTCCAGGCCTTTATCCGTCACCAGCAGCAATTGCCCCTGCACCACCGCCGTCACCTGGGGCCAGGCCTTCCATGCGTCGAGCTGCGCCTGATCGCTGGCCAGAATCACCTCGGGATTGCGCTGCAACACCGCTTCAACACTGACCTGCGGAGCAGGCTGCGTCAGGTCGGCAAACACATTGTGCGCCCCGCACACCTCCAGCGCATCGCTGATGATCTGCCCACCGCCCACGGTGTACAGCGGCCGGTCCCAGACTTGATAAAACACCCGTAACGGCTCATCTCTTCGATAGCGCTGGCGCAGGGAATCGAGTCGTTGAAGCAGATTTTCGGCCAATAAAACGCCACGTTCAGGCCTTCCGAGCTGCGTAGCGATCACTTCAATCTGGGCGGTAAGTTGTTCGAGGTTGCGGGGTTCGGCGACATAGGTGGGAATGTTCAGCCGTTTGAGCTGCTCACGCTGGGCCGGCCCTACACTGCCCGGCCAGAGCAGTAGCAGATCGGGCTTGAGGCTGAGCAGTCGCTCGATGTCCAACTGGCCGTAGCTGCCAACGGAAGGAATATCTTTGAGTTCAGCGGGACGTTCGCCGGCATCCAGCACACCGACCAGAAGGTCAGCCGAGTTCAGCTCAACGACAATCTCAGAAAGCGACGGCGCCAGACTGACGACCCGCTCAACCGCAACCGCCGAACCGCTGACGGCCAGCAGCAACACCGCCAGCCAGACACTGCGCATCAGCCGAGTTGACGCGGGATACGGTAGAGGTAGAACAGCACCGCGGTCGACAGCGCCAGCAGCACCAATGGAACGGCTTCAAGACCGACGAACACCGCCAGCGCACCGATCCAGGCGGGCAGGCCGGCCGCCAGAAACGCGGTGCGGCGTTTCGCGGCCAGGGCGATCCAGGCGTCGGGTTCATCAGGGGTATCGAGGGCTTTCTGGGTGGCGATCAGCGCGTGTTTGTAGCCGCCGAAGAACTTCAGGCTGACAAACATCGAGGCCACGCCGGCGATGAACAATGGCATGGCCAGCACCGGCACAATTGCCTCGCTCTGGCCGAATACGCCGTTGATCACGAACAATGGCACCAAGGCCAGCGCCAGGTATTGCCACCAGTTGACGGACAGTCGCCGCCGTACCTGACCGCGGGTCACGCCCGGTCAACCTCGCCTTGGTGCTCATTGCCCATCATGTGATCGAGCTTGCTGGCCTTGGTGGCCAGATAGAGTTTGTTGTGCGGGTTGTGCCCGGTGTGCAACGGCACTCGCTCGGCAACCACGATGCCCATGTCGGTCAAGGCTTTGACCTTGCGTGGGTTGTTGGTCATCAGACGCAGGGACTTCACGCCCAGGTGCTCCAGCATCGGCAGGCACATGGCGTAGTCGCGCTGGTCGGCGGCGAAACCCAGACGCTCGTTGGCTTCAACGGTGTCGGCACCGCCATCCTGCAATTCATAGGCGCGGATCTTGTTCAGCAGGCCAATGCCGCGACCTTCCTGACGCAAGTAGAGCAACACGCCACGGCCTTCACGGGCGATCGCCTGCAACGCCGCCTCGAGTTGCGAACCGCAGTCGCAACGCTGGCTGAACAAGGCATCGCCGGTCAGGCATTCGGAGTGCAACCGGCCGAGTACCGGAGCACCGTCGGCAAATTCACCCAGGCTTAGTACTACGTGCTCGCGCCCGTTCTCTTCATCGAGAAAGCCATGCATGGTGAATTGCGCAAAAGGCGTTGGCAGCTTGGAAGCGGCGACAAAAACGACAGGCACCGGTGTGCTCCTGATCTATAGGTACTGAAGATTCGCAGAGGCGGCATTGTAACAGCACGTTCCTACAGACGCTTAGGCTGAATTATGGGGCATAACGATCAAAAAGTTTGATATCAAACCCGCCTGTCCCCTGTGGGAGCGAGCCTGCTCGCGATAGCTGATTGTCAGTTACATCTGTGTTAGTTGACAGTCCGCCATCGCGAGCAGGCTCGCTCCCACAGGGAAGTCGTCGCCAACCGCATGATCTGTGCTCAGTTCGACTCAAACGGATAGGGTTGCTTCCAGCGTTCGAAAATCGGTTTCAACCGGCCATTTTTGACCAATACTTCCATGCGCTGATCGAACAGCGCCATCAACGTGCGAGCCCGAGGTGTATCGGCGAAGCACAGGTACAGTGGCAGGTCCACGATGTGCGTGCGGCGAAACTGCGACGGGTCCTTGGCTTGATTAACGATGTAATCGATTTCTGTCAGGGCATCGATGTAATAGTCGGCGCGATTGTGGGTCAGCATCGACACAATTCCCGTCCGCCGCACGACTTCGTTATAGCGCTGCACATTGGGCAGATAAGCCTGGTACTTGTAGCCGCGCACCCAGGCCAATCGATAGTTGCCCAGGGTTTGCAGAGTCGGCGCCGGATTGCTGGCCAGACCCAGTGCATAGATTGGATCGGTATCGAAACTCCAGCGCGGATAGAGCACGTCGCTGACTTCATCCCGATAGGCACCGACACAAGCGTCCACTTCGCCACGCTGTGCAAGGCCCGTGGCGCGTGTATACGGTTCGATTCGAATATCCAGTTTGACGCCAGCCGGCTCGAACACTTCGCGCAACACGTCCCAGCCCAAACCATGGCCATCGGCGGTGGTAAAGTCTTCCCAGGCTTCGCTGGCGAGGTGAATCACGGACGGCGTCGTCGGCGCATCCCCCGCCTGGGCGAACGAGCAAAATAGCGCGAAAACCATCAGCAGCAACCCGCGTCGCGCTATCCCCGGTTCTCTCACTTGGCGCCTCAGACGAAAATCCACACCAGCCCTTGCATCGCCAGCCACGCAAATACGCCTGCCAGCACGTCGTCGAGCATGATCCCGACACCACCGTGCACATGCCGGTCTATCCAGTGAATCGGCCAAGGCTTGAGGATGTCGAAGAAGCGGAACATCAGGAACCCCGCCAGCAACCAATACCAGCCTTCCGGCACCAGCCACAGGGTGATCCACATCCCGACCATTTCGTCCCAGACGATGCCTTCGTGGTCGTGCACGCGCAAATCATCGGCGACCTTGCCGCACAGCCAGAAGCCGAACAGCATGGTGATGCCGAGCATCAGCCAATAACCCCAATCGGGCAGCATCTGCCACAACGGAATGAAGGGTAACGCCACTAACGAACCCCAGGTGCCCGGCGCTTTTGGCAGGGTGCCCGAGCCGAAGCCGAACGCCAGGAAATGCCAAGGGTTGCGCCAGACCGACGGCGGTACGAACTCCGCCGGGACCTGTTTGGGATGATCTGTCACGGTGTCTCCCGAAAATGTTGATAACCCCGGATTGACGGGGTGATGTCGTGTCCGTCGGCATCCAGCAGTGTCACGCCCTGCCCTTCTACGACGCGCCCAAGCACATGGATCGGCCAGCCGTCCGCCAGCAATGATGGCAACTCGGCGGGCGGCAAGGTGAAGGCCAGCACGTAATCGTCACCACCGCTCAGGGCGGCTTGCTCCGCGCCGGACTGACCGAGGAAGGCCAGCAGCGCTTTCGACAACGGCAGTTTACTCCGCTCCACCTGAACCCCGACTTTCGACGCCAAGGCAATATGCCCACAGTCGGCGAGCAGGCCGTCGGAGATGTCCAGCGCCGCAGTGGCTCTGCCGCGCAACGCCATGCCCAGACCCAGCTGCGGTTGCGGCGACCAGTAATGGGCACGCAACGGATCAGCGATGGCCGCGTCAGCCATCCGCTGGCCGAGCACCAGCGGCAATGCGCCCGCGCCGTTACCCAGCTCTCCGCCCACGCAGAGCAAATCGCCCGGTTGAGCGCCGCTGCGGGTCAACGCCAAACCGGCCGGCACCCGACCGAATACGGTCATGGTCAGGCTCAACGGCCCGCGGGTGGTATCGCCACCCACCAGCGCCACAGCGCAATTTTGCGCCATGAGGTTCAAACCACGGGCGAAGGCTTCCAGCCAATCGGTGGTCACCGTCGGCAAGGTCAAGGCAAGGGTAAAGGCAATGGGAGTGGCGCCCATGGCGGCCAGATCACTGACGGCCACAGCCAGCGAGCGCTGACCGAGCAGAAACGGGTCGCAGGGGTCTGCGAAATGCACACCAGCCACAAGCGTGTCGGTGGAAATGGCCAACTGTTCCCCGGGAGGAACAGCCAGCAAGGCGCAGTCATCGCCAATCCCAAGGGCAACGCCTTCGCCGCCTTGCGCACAAGGCGCGGCGGCGAAGAAATTGCGGATCAACTCAAACTCGCCCATTGGGTGTCCTGTCTCACCAATACTGTTCATTTTTTAGCGGCGTCTAGTGTCGCCATACTGCGTTGCCACTCCTCGCCATAGCCAGCTATGACTCGTCGCGGCGCCTTGTCTGGCAACACCAGCCACTCGCTAAAAAACGAACGTATCGGCGAGACAGGACACTGAGACAAAGAGTTCAAGCGCCAATCAGCGCTTGAACGCCTTCACTTCAGCTTCACGCAGACGCGGGGCCAGCTTGTCGAGTACACCGTTGACGAACTTGTGGCCGTCGGTGGAACCGAAGACCTTGGCCAGTTCGATACCTTCGTTGATCACAACGCGGTACGGCACGTCCACACGCTCAAGCAGTTCCCAGGTGGACAGGCGCAGAACGGCCAGTTCAACCGGGTCCAGCTCTTCGATCGTGATGTCCAGGCATGGCGCCAGTGCGGCGTCGATCCGGTCCTTCTGAGCCGGAACCCCATGCAGGATTTCACGGAAGTAGGCGCCGTCGACATCGCTGAAATCGTTATCGACCCGAAACTGCGCTTCGATCTCGTTCAGCGACTGCTTGGCCATGTGCCATTGGTACAGCGCCTGAGTCGCGAGCTGACGGGCTTCACGACGCTTGACGCTTTTCGATGGCTTGCCGGCATCCGCAGGCTTTGGATCGCGCGGGTTGAAACGATCACTTTCGTCGCTAATCACTTGGCCTCCAACTGCGCCAGCAGGCTGACCATTTCCAGAGCGGACAGGGCAGCTTCAGCACCTTTGTTACCGGCCTTGGTGCCGGAACGTTCGATGGCTTGTTCGATGGAATCAACGGTCAGTACGCCGAAAGCGACCGGTACGCCGAACTCCATGGACACCTGGGCCAGGCCCTTGGTGCATTCGCCCGCCACGTATTCGAAGTGCGGAGTACCGCCACGAATGACTGCGCCCAGGGCGATGATTGCCGCGAACTCGCCCTTCTGAGCGACTTTCTGCGCAACCAGCGGGATTTCGAAGGCGCCAGGCGCACGGATGATGGTGATGTCGCTTTCGCTCACGCCATGGCGAACCAGGGCATCAACTGCACCGCTGACCAGGCTTTCAACGACGAAGCTGTTGAAACGGCCCACTACCAAAGCGTAGCGGCCTTTAGGGGCGATGAAGGTACCTTCGATGGTCTTCAGGGTCATTCGTTAGATCTCTTAAAGAGCCGGGACGCGTTTTCTACGCGTCCCTCAGTGATGTGTTAACCGCGAATACAGGCCCGCAAACTGCCGGTCATTATTCGGAGGGCACGTATTCTACAACTTCCAGATCGAAACCGGATATCGCATTAAATTTCATCGGCGCACTCATCAGGCGCATTTTGCGCACGCCAAGGTCGCGAAGGATCTGCGAACCGGCACCGACGATGCTGTAGGTGGTCGGTTTTTTCACGGCGCTGTGATCCGCGGTTTCGCGAATGTGCGCCAGCAACACGTCGCCATCGAGCGGGTGACCGAGCAACAGCACCACGCCGCTGCCAGCCTCGGCAACCGCAGCCATGGCGGCGCGCAGGCTCCAGCGGCCCGGTTGCTTGACCATCAACAGGTCACGCAGCGGGTCCATGTTATGCACCCGGACCAGCGTCGGCTCTTCGGCGCATACGGTGCCCAGGGTCAGGGCCATGTGCACGTCGCCTTCCACCGAATCACGATAGGTCACCAGGTTGAACTGGCCCAATTCGCTGTCCAGCGGCTGCTCGGCAATCCGCTGAACGGTACGTTCGTGGATCATCCGGTAGTGAATCAGGTCGGCGATGGTGCCGATCTTGATGTTGTGTTCAGCGGCAAACGCTTCGAGTTCGGCGCGACGGGACATGGTGCCGTCGTCGTTCATCACTTCGCAGATCACACCGCTCGGCTCGAAACCGGCCATGCGCGCCAGGTCGCAGGCAGCTTCGGTATGACCGGCGCGGGCCAGCGTACCGCCGGCCTGGGCCATCAGCGGGAAGATGTGGCCGGGGCTGACGATGTCTTCAGCCTTGGCGTCTTTGGCGGCAGCGGCCTGCACGGTGCGCGCACGGTCGGCGGCGGAGATACCGGTGGTCACGCCTTCGGCGGCTTCGATGGACACGGTGAACTTGGTGCCGAAACCGGAACCGTTGCGTGGCGCCATCAACGGCAGCTTGAGCAGTTCGCAGCGCTCGCGGCTCATTGGCATGCAGATCAGGCCACGGGCGTGCTTGGCCATGAAGTTGATGTGTTCAGGCTGGCAGCACTCGGCGGCCATGATCAGGTCGCCTTCGTTCTCGCGATCTTCGTCATCCATGAGGATGACCATCTTGCCTTGGCGGATGTCTTCAACCAGTTCTTCGATGCTATTGAGCGCCACAAGGCACCCCCTTGGGTCAGGATTTGAGATAGCCGTTGGCGGCCAGAAAGCTTTCGGTAATGTTACTGGACGGCCTTTGCGAAGAGTCAGACTCTGCGGCTTTATCGCCTAAAAGCAGACGCTCCAGATAACGGGCCAGCAAGTCGACTTCCAGGTTCACCCGGCGACCCGGCTGGTACGACGCCATGATGGTTTCGCTCAGGGTGTGCGGAATGATCGTCAGCAAGAACTCGGCGCCATCGACTGCGTTCACGGTCAGGCTGGTGCCGTCGACGGTGATCGAGCCTTTATGGGCGATGTACTTGGCCAGGTCTTTCGGGGCACGGATGCGGAACTCCACAGCGCGAGCATTTTCGGTGCGGGCAACCACTTCGCCCACGCCATCGACGTGACCGCTGACCAGATGCCCACCCAGACGCGTGGTCGGGGTCAGGGCTTTTTCCAGGTTGACCGGGCTGCCGCTTTTGAGGTCATTCATGGCGGTGCAGTCGAGGGTTTCGCGGCTGACGTCCGCCGCAAAGCCATTGCCCGGCAATTCAACCGCGGTCAGGCACACGCCATTGACGGCAATGCTGTCGCCCAGTTTGACGTCGCTCAGGTCGAGCTTGCCGGTTTCTACGTGGACCCGCACATCTCCGCCTTTTGGGGTCAATGCACGAATACTGCCGATGGATTCGATGATGCCGGTAAACATGGAGTCCTCCTCGAGAACAGGGCCAGCGCTAGAGCAATGGCCGGAATTATACGCTCGCCGATGGCACAGGGATGGCAGTGACTCGCCAGTCATCGCCAACCGCGCGGATTTCAGTGATTTTGAGCTCGGGCGCGTCTTTCATCTGCGCCAGTGGCCAGTCCAGTAAGGGTCGGGCCGAGGAACCGAGAAACTTGCCGGCGATGAAGACCTGGAACTCATCCACCAGCCCGAGCTGGGCAAACGCGCCAGCCAGTCGTGGGCCGGCCTCGACCAGCACGTCATTGACACCACGGTTGGCGAGTTCGACCAGCAACTGATGCAGATCGACCTGGCCATCATCACCCGGCACGATCAGGCATTCCGGGCCGTTGGCGTACTGTTCTTCCACCGCGACACACGTGGCGACCAGTGCCGGACCCGCCTTGAAGAACGGTGCATTCAGCGGCACCCGCAGGCGACCGTCGATCAGCACGCGAAGCGGCGGACGGCTCATGGCCAACGCGGTCTGTTCAGCATCCAGCCCCAACTCGTCGGCACGCACGGTCAAGCGCGCATTGTCCGCCAGTACCGTGTCGGCGCCGGTCAGCACCACGCTGGCCTCGGCGCGCAAATGCTGTACTGCCGAACGCGCCGCCGGTCCGGTGATCCACTGGCTCTCGCCGCTTTCCATCGCCGTGCGGCCGTCGAGGCTCATCGCCAACTTGACCCGCACGAACGGCAAGCCATGTTCCATGCGTTTGAGGAAGCCTTGATTGAGCTTGCGCGCCTCGCCTTCCAGCACGCCGCTTTCAGTGGCGATACCGGCCTGGGCCAGGCGCTGCAGACCGCGACCGGCGACTTCCGGGTTCGGGTCCTGCATCGCCGCAACGACACGCGCCACACCGGCATTCACCAGCGCATCGGCGCAGGGCGGCGTACGGCCGTGGTGGCTGCAAGGTTCGAGGGTCACGTAAGCCGTGGCGCCCCGCGCCTTGTCGCCAGCGGCGCGCAGGGCGTGGACTTCGGCGTGGGGCTCACCGGTGCGCACATGCCAGCCTTCGCCGACAATCTGCCCGTCACGCACCACCACGCAGCCAACCCGGGGGTTGGGATGCGTCGTGTAATGACCTTTGCGCGCCAGTTCCAGGGCCCGGGCCATGTAATGCGCGTCGAGGATGGCTTGTTCGGGAGGTGTGGTCATTCTTTCACCGGCTCACGGGCGAGGCGATCGATCTCTTCGCGGAACTCGTTGAGGTCCTGGAAGCGTCGGTACACCGAAGCGAAGCGGATATAGGCGACTTCATCAAGCTTCTTCAGCTCGGCCATCACCAGTTCGCCGACCACGAGGGATTTGACCTCGCGTTCGCCGGTGGCGCGCAGCTTGTGTTTGATGTGCACCAGCGACGATTCGAGGCGTTCGACACTCACCGGGCGCTTCTCCAGCGCCCGCTGCATGCCAGCACGGAGTTTTTCTTCGTCGAACGGCTGGCGACTGCCGTCGGTTTTGATCAGGCGCGGCAACACCAGTTCAGCGGTTTCGAACGTCGTGAAACGCTCGCCGCAGGCCAGGCATTCACGCCGGCGGCGCACCTGTTCGCCCTCGGCGACCAGACGCGAGTCGATGACCTTGGTGTCGTTGGCACCGCAGAAGGGACAGTGCATGGTGGCAGGCAACAAAAAATGGGAGGGCCATGGTAGCGCATCCCCGTGGCAAGACAAGCCATAGGGTTTGCGGTATACAGACTGGCTGTCTATGGATTTCACTTGCTGGAGCCGCCAATGTCTTTACGACCACTCATTTTGCTCAGTCTTTTCAGCCTGTTGGTGGCCTGTGGCAGCGATGCGCCCAAGCCCCAGCCGCCAACGCCCGGCCCTGCACCGCAACAGGCGCAGAAGAAAGCCAAGGCGTCGGCCGAGCTCGGTCCGCTGCCGGCTTACCAACGTGAAATCAGTGGCACCCTGCTGGGCGTGCCGGCCGATGCCGAAGTCGAACTGGCGTTGCTGGTGATCGACGAAAAGGATCGTCCGCAACTATTACTCGCCAGTGCCAACCTGATCGGTACCAATCAAGTGTTGCCGTTTCGCCTGCGCTTCAACCCTGAATCCTTTCCGGCCGGCGCCCGCGTCGAACTTCGCGGTCGAGCCAGCCAGTCCGGGCAGTTGATTCTGCATCTGCCGGCGCAAATGATCACACAGCCAACCACCCAGGCATTGGGTCAGCTGCAATTCGTCAAAGCGCCATGATTGCACCGCTCGACCTGCAACAGGCGTTAAGTGAACTGCTGGGCGATGCACAGCTTGTAGCCTGTGAGTTACCGGGCACCGAACTGAAACTCTGGCTGATCGACGGCGACAACATGGACCGTGCCTTCAGCCCGGAAGAAACCCGGCGGATTCTCCACGAGCCGCCGTACTGGAGTTTCTGCTGGGCCAGTGGGCTGGCCGTGGCGCGTTATCTCGCCGAGCACCCGCAATGGGTCGAAGGTAAACGGGTGCTGGATTTCGGCGCCGGCTCAGGGGTGGCCGCGATTGCGGCGGTGAAAGCCGGGGCGCTGGAAGTGGTGGCCTGTGACCTCGACCCGTTGGCGATTGCCGCGTGTCGGGCGAATGCCAAACTCAATGGCGTGCAGCTCAGCTACTCGACGGACTTTTTCACCGAGGCCGATCGGTTTGATCTGATTCTGGTGGCCGACGTGTTGTACGACCGGGCAAACCTGCCGTTGCTCGACGAGTTTCTCAGCCGTGGCCGGGAAGCGTTGGTGGCGGATTCGCGGGTGCGGGATTTTCGCCATCCGTTGTATCGGCGCATCGAAATGCTGGAGGCAATGACCTTGCCCGATCTGGCCGAACCTGAAGAGTTTCGGCATGTGAGCCTTTACCACGCGCGGCGTGGCTAAAAGCTTCGCGGGCAAGCCTCGCTCCTACAGGGTGGGTGTAGATTTCGAAACTGTAGGAGCGAGGCTTGCTCGCGAAGGCGTCCCGTCGGGCAGTACACCTCTCAATGGCACACCGCTTCCGGCCACCCCCCACCAAGCCGTATAGTTGACCCATCCACGCTTTTACGAGATCCCCCATGAGTCAGGAAACGCCGTACATTTTCGACGCCACGACTGCCGATTTCGACCAGTCGGTGATCGAGAACTCTTTTCACAAACCGGTGCTGGTGGATTTCTGGGCCGAATGGTGTGCCCCGTGCAAGGCCTTGATGCCGATGCTGCAAACCATCGCCGAGAGCTATCAGGGCGAGTTGCTGCTGGCCAAGGTCAATTGCGACATCGAGCAGGACATTGTTGCGCGCTTCGGCATTCGCAGCTTGCCGACTGTGGTGTTGTTCAAGGACGGTCAGCCGGTGGACGGTTTTGCCGGTGCGCAACCGGAATCGGCAGTGCGCACCATGCTCGAGCCCCACGTGCAAATGCCGCCGCCCGCTGCTGCCGACCCGTTCGAACAGGCTCAGGCGCTGTTCGATGACGGCCGTTACGCCGACGCCGAAGCCACGCTCAAAGTACTGCTGGCTGAAGACAACACCAACGCCAAGGCGCTGATTCTCTATGCCCGCTGTCTCACCGAGCGCGGCGAACTGGGTGAAGCGCAAATCGTGCTCGATGCGGTCAAGACCGATGAGCACAAGGCTGCCCTGGCCGGCGCCAAGGCGCAGATCCAGTTCCTCGGTCAGGCCAGGGATTTGCCGGATGCGGCAGACCTGAAAGCGCGTCTGGCGAAAAATCCGCAGGACGATGAGGCCGTCTATCAACTGGCGGTCCAGCAACTGGCCCGTCAGCAATACGACGCGGCGCTGGATGCCTTGCTGAAGCTGTTCATCCGCAATCGCAGCTACAGCGAAGGCTTGCCGCACAAGACCTTGCTGCAAGTGTTCGAACTGCTGGGCAACGATCACCCGCTGGTAACCACGTACCGTCGCAAGTTGTTTGCTGCGCTCTATTAAGATCAAATGATCGCAGCCTTCGGCAGCTCCTACAGGGGAATACAGATCCCACGTAGGAGCTGCCGCAGGCTGCGATCTTTCGTCCGTGTGAACCCGATTCCTACGCTGGCTCGATCCAGTGGTACAGCGGCGTATCCCCGCCGCTCACCACTTTGACGTTTGCGCAGTGGCGCAAGCGCACCAACAAACGCTTGCCCGCCGCTGCGCTGCCGGTCAGCCCTTCCAGCTGCTCCAGCAGATCCGGCCCGCTCAATTGCCCGGCCTTGCGCAGTAACTCTTGGGCGATCTGCCACAGCGCATCGTCCTGATTCACCGGTTTGGCGGGCGCAACACTCGCCTCGGGTTTTGCTGCCTGCAACTGCGCACCGAGCTGCGCCCAGTCGCCCTCATCCAGTTCCAGCGTCAAATCCACCGGCCAGTCGCCGATGCTTCCGCGTATTCGTAACATAAGTCTGCTCCTGCACATACCTGACTCGCATGCTCCCATGGGTCTTGCGCAACGCCAAGCAGACGGTCAAACTCTCGGCACTTTCGTTATAAGATTACATAACAAATTTTTCATTTTACTTTTCGGAGACCCGCCATGCGCCGTCTGCTGCTCGCTTTGCCGTTTGCCTTGTTGCCGCTGGCTGTCGCCCATTCGGCGGTCGAGCATGATCACGATCATGATGAACATGGCAGCCTCAGCGCCCACGAACATGGCGTCGGTCGCCTGAACGCGGCGCTGGATGGCCAGACCCTGGAGCTGGAACTGGAAAGCCCGGCGATGAACCTGGTGGGTTTCGAACACACCGCCACCAGCGATGCCGACAAGGCCAAAGTCGCTGCCGTCCGTGCCCAGCTGGAAAAACCGCTGGTGCTGTTCAACCTGCCAAAAGCCGCCGGTTGCGTGGTCGCGACTCAGGAACTGGAAAGCCCGCTGTTCGGTGACAAGCCGGATGCCGATGATGACCACGACGAAGCGGACAAGGACGGTCATGAACATCACCATGATCACAGCGAAATCCATGTCCATTACCAATTCAGCTGCTCGGCCCCGGGCGCGCTGAAGACCCTGGACCTGGCGAATATCTTCAACACATTCCCGGCCACACAGAAGATTCAGGTACAACTGATCAGCCCGAGCGGGCAGCAAGGGGTTGAAGTGACGGCCAAGGCGGCCGCCCTGAAATTCTGATCCACCACCCCCTGTAGGAGCGAGGCTTGCCCGCGAAGAGGCCGTCACATCCAACAGGGATGTTGACTGTGAGAACGCCTTCGCGGGCAAGCCTCGCTCCTACAGGGGTTGGTGTTGAATGTGAAATTGAGACAAACCCATGAAATCGGCGCCATGACCCAAGCACTCATCGAACTGTCCGACCTGGGCTTCAGCTGGCCCGGTCATCCGCCACTGCTGGACATCCCGGCGTTTCGTCTTATGCCAGGTGAAACCCTGTTCCTCAAAGGCCCCAGCGGCAGTGGCAAGACCACCCTGCTCGGCCTGCTCGGTGGCGTGCAAAAGCCTGATCGCGGCAGCATCCGCCTGCTCGGCCAGGAGCTGACCGAACTCTCTGCCGGTGCCCGCGACCACTTCCGGGTCGATCACACCGGCTACATCTTCCAGCAGTTCAACTTGCTGCCGTTTCTCTCGGTGCGCGAGAACGTCGAGTTGCCCTGCCACTTCTCCAAGCTGCGTGCCGAACGGGCGAAACAGCGCCACGGCAGCGTCGATCAGGCCGCGGGCACCCTGCTCGCCCACTTGGGCCTGAAGGATGAAAGCATCCTCAGCCGCCGCGCCGATTCGCTGTCCATCGGCCAACAGCAACGGGTCGCCGCCGCACGTGCGTTGATCGGTCAGCCGGAACTGGTGATCGCCGACGAACCGACCTCGGCGCTGGACTACGACGCCCGCGAGAACTTCATTCGCCTGCTGTTCGCCGAATGCCGAGAAGCCGGGTCGAGCCTGTTGTTTGTCAGCCATGACCAGAGCCTCGCGCCGCTGTTCGATCGCCACCTGTCACTGGCCGATCTCAATCGCGCCGCCACCCCGTCCGAGGTCTGAGATGTATTTGTTTCGTCTAGCCATGGCCAGTCTGGCTAACCGTCGCTTCACCGCGATCCTCACCGCGTTCGCCATCGCCCTGTCGGTCTGCCTGCTGCTGGCGGTGGAGCGCGTGCGCACCGAGGCCAAGGCCAGTTTTGCCAGCACCATCAGCGGCACCGACCTGATCGTCGGCGCGCGCTCCGGCTCGGTGAATCTGCTGCTGTATTCGGTGTTCCGCATCGGCAACGCCACCAACAACATCCGCTGGGACAGCTTTGAGCATTTCGCCAACAACCCGAAGGTGAAGTGGGCGATCCCGATGTCCCTCGGCGACTCCCATCGCGGATATCGGGTGATGGGCACCACCGAGGCGTACTTCGAGCATTACCAGTACGGCCATCAACAGCACCTCGAACTGGCTGATGGCCGCGCCTTCGCCAGCGATCCGTTCGAAGTGGTGCTCGGCGCCGAAGTGGCCGATGCACTGCATTACAAGCTCGGCGACAAACTGGTGCTGGCCCATGGCGTGGCGGTGATCAGCCTGGTCAAACACGACGACAAACCGTTCACCGTGGTCGGTATTCTCAAACGCACCGGGACCCCGGTGGACCGCACGCTGCATATCAGCCTTGGTGGGATGGAAGCGATTCACATCGACTGGCACAACGGCGTGCCAGCTCGCGGTAACGGCCGGATCGGTGCCGACCAGGCGCGCAACATGGACCTGACGCCGCAAGCGATCACCGCGTTCATGCTCGGCCTCAACAGCAAGATTTCGACGTTTGCACTGCAACGGGAAATCAACGAATTCCGTGGCGAACCGATGCTGGCGATCCTGCCGGGTGTGGCATTGCAGGAGCTGTGGAGTTTGATGAGCACGGCGGAAAAAGCCTTGTTCGTCGTCTCGCTGTTCGTAGTGCTGACCGGGTTGATTGGCATGCTCACGGCGATTCTCACCAGCCTCAACGAGCGGCGTCGCGAGATGGCGATTCTGCGCTCGGTGGGCGCGCGGCCGTGGCATATTGCGACCCTGCTGGTGCTGGAAGCCTTTGCCCTGGCGTTGTCCGGGGTGATTGCCGGTGTGGCGCTGTTGTACGTGTGCATCGCTGTGGCGCAGGGTTACGTGCAGGCGAATTATGGCTTGTACTTGCCGCTGGCATGGCCAAGTGAATATGAATGGACGCTGCTCGGTGGCATCCTGATCGCCGCGCTGCTGATGGGCAGTGTGCCGGCCTGGCGCGCCTATCGCCAATCCTTGGCCGACGGCCTGTCGATCCGACTATGAGGACATTAATGATGCCCCGCGCTGTGCTTGCGCTATTGATGCTGGTTGCCCTTCCGCTATGGGCGGCCGAGCCAAAGGACCTGACCTGGTCGGAAATGATCCCGCCGGATGCGGCGCCAGAAGTGCCGAATATGACGCCGCTGCATGATCTGTCGAAGATGAGCGACGCGTTGTCCGCAGAATCGGCCCCGGCCGCCAAGCAGGACATGCCGAATGCGCCGGTGGTGAAGAGCCTCGACGGCAAGAATATTCGTTTACCGGGGTACATCGTGCCGCTGGAAGTCAGTGAAGAAGGCCGCACTACGGAGTTTCTGCTGGTGCCGTATTTCGGCGCCTGCATCCACGTACCGCCGCCTCCGTCGAACCAGATCGTGCACGTCAAAAGTAAAGTCGGCGTGAAGCTTGACGAGCTGTATCAGCCGTACTGGATCGAAGGTGCGTTGCAGGTCAAGGCGTCCACCAGCGAGTTGGCGGATGCCGGGTATCAGATGGAGGCGGACAAGATTTATGTGTATGAACTGCCGGAGTGACCGGTAGTTTTGTTTTGATAGTGAGGACGCCTTCGCGGGCAAGCCTCGCTCCTACAGAGGTCACGCAAGCCCCGTAGGAGCGAGGCTTGCCCGCGAAGAGGCCATCAAAGGTTCCGCAAAAATCAAGGCTATCACTGTTTCATTGAGCTGAATCAAAAGACCGTATCAGTTGGATCCCTACCATTGGACATCGAACATTTTTAACGTCCTTTGGAGCTCCCATGCACAAGTCCTTGCTCTGCGCTTCGCTGTTCGCCCTCGCGCTCGCAGCCCCGCTCGCCCATGCTCACACCGCCGGTGACATCATCGTTCGGGCCGGTGCGATCACCGTCAACCCGGAAGCCGACAGTTCCAGCGTCAAGGTCGATCAAGGCCCGCTGAAGGGTGCCGATCTGGGTGGCAAGGCCACCATGAGCAGCGACACGCAACTGGGTCTGAACTTCGCCTACATGATCACCAACAACCTGGGAATCGAACTGCTCGCGGCCTCGCCGTTCGAGCATGACGTGAAGCTCAAAGGCACCGCGCTCGGCGCCGCCAACGGCAAACTCGGCACGCTCAAACACCTGCCGCCGACCCTGAGCCTGGTCTACTACCCACTGGATTCCAAGTCCGCGTTCCAGCCGTACATCGGCGGCGGTATCAACTACACCTGGATCTACGACGAGCACGTCGGCAGCGAAGCGAGCGCCAACGGTTTCAGTAACTTCAAGGCGGAAAACTCGTGGGGGCTGGCCTGGCAGGTCGGTGCCGACTACATGCTGACCGACAACGTAATGATCAACGCCCAGGTGCGCTACATCGACATCGACACCACCGCGACCGTGGAAAACAACGCCGTCGCACCGGGCACCCGGGCCAAGGTCGACGTTGATGTGGACCCGTTCATCTACATGGTTGGTTTGGGTTACAAGTTTTAAGTAACCCATCCTGGCGAAGGAGATCCTGTGGCGAGGGGGCTTGTCGGAACGCCGCATCGCCCCGTTCGGCTGCGCAGCAGGCGCCATCCAGTCGATGAGAACTGTCAGGCGAAATGCGCTGGGGCTGCTTCGCAACCCAACGGGGGCTAGCCCCCCCTCGCCACAAAAGACTGCACCAGACATAACCGTAATATTCGACACACAAAAAAGGCGCCGTCAAAGGCGCCTTTTTCATGGCTGTGTAAAACCTCAGTGCCCCAACAACCGCGCCAGGCCGACACTCATTGGCGTCTGCTCCGGGTAGGTAAACCGCTCCAGCAAACGTCGGTTGTTCGCCCGTGAATGGCGGATGTCACCGGAACGCGCCGGGCCGTAGCTCACGGGTGGCAGCTTGCCGACCACCGCTTCAAGGGCTGCAAGCATTTGCTTGAGGGTCGTAGCCTGATTCCAGCCGACATTCACCGCGCCGACTTCGACCTGCGGTTTCTCGATGGCTTGCACCAACACGTCCACCAGGTCCTCGACATAGACAAAATCCCGAGTCTGCTCGCCGTCGCCAAACACGGTGATCGGCAAGCCTTTCTGCGCGCGCTCGCTGAATATGCTGATCACCCCGGAATACGGCGAGGACGGATCCTGGCGCGGGCCGAAGATGTTGAAAAAGCGGAAAATCACCGGCTCCAGACCGTGCTGGCGACGATAGAAATCGAAGTAATGCTCGCTCGCCAATTTGTCCGCCGCGTACGGCGTCAACGGTGCCTTGGGCGTGTCTTCGTCAATCGACTCGCCTTCGCCATTGTTGCCGTAGACCGCTGCGCTGGACGCGTACAGCACCCGTTTGACGCCGGTCTGACGCATGGCTTCGCAGACATTCAGCGAACCGATGAAATTGCTCTGGTGAGTCTTCACCGGATCATCCACCGAAGCCTGCACCGAGGCCACCGCGGCCAAGTGCGCAACAGCGCTGCAACCGACCATCGCCTGCGCCACCAATGCGGCATCGGCGACGTCGCCCACGATCAGTTCGACGAGGGGATTGTCCAGCGGCAGGTTGCTGCGTTTGCCGGTGGAGAGGTCATCGAGAATGCGTACCGAATGCCCTTTGGCAAGCAAGGCGTCGGTCAGGTGCGAACCGATGAAACCGGCACCGCCGGTGATTAAAACAGGGCCGTCAGCCATGGCGATAAAACCTATCCAGTAAGCCCGGGAGTGCCGCGCGCCAGGCGCGGGGCTTGATCCCGAAAGTGTGCAGAATTTTCTTGCAGGCCAGCACCGCGTGTTGCGGTTCTTCGGCGGCGTCAGGCCGCGCGGCGTGAGCCTGGGCGGTCGGTGCTTCGATGGCCAACGGGTGCAGGGCGCGTGCTTCGGTAAGAATCGCCTGCCCCAGTGCCAGCGGCGTGGTCGCCTCATGCCCGGCGTAGTGGTAAGTGCCCCACAGCGGCGCGGAGCAATCGAGTTGCTTGAGCACTGAAATGATCACCCGGGCGGCATCGTCCACCGGCGTCGGATTACCCCGACGATCATCGGCCATCAGCAGCTCTTCAGCTTTCTCGGCCCGATTCAGGAATCGCCCAAGGGTGCCGTCGGGGCTGTCATCGAGCAGCCAGCCGAAACGCAGCAGCACGTGCTGCGGACAGGTGGCGCGTACGCTTTGCTCGATTCGCCACAAGGCCTGGCCGCGCAGGCCCAGCGGTACCGGTTCGTCTTTTTCGCTGTAGGCAGTCGCTCGAGAGCCATCGAACACGCGATAACTCGACGGTTGCAGCAGCACAATGTTGTGATGCTGGCACAGCTCGGCCAGCCGTTCGACGGCTCGCTCCTGCCCGGCCAGACGCTGTTCGCTGACGGTCTCCGCCTGGAACCAGTCAAAATAGTAGGCGAGATTGATCAACGCATCCGGACGGGTATCGTCGAGCAGTTGCGTCAGGCTCGCGGCGTCCCAGCCGTCTTGTGGTGGGCGGGGGGCGAGGAAACCGATGTCTTCCTCTGCACCGAGGCGAATCAGCGCCTGCCCAAGGGCATTTCCGCCGCCCAGTAACATAAGGCGCATTCGCATAGAGTCAGCAGGCCCAGTCTGATTGGAACGATGGCTTTATCGACAGCGCCCGCAGGCGATGTCCTCAATAATTGCCGGAATCGTTGCATTTTGCGGGTTTAGTGCGCAACCGTCATCCGTAAAGTGTAGATCCCAGGGATTTGTGGTGCTTGTGAGGGCCTCTTCGCGGGCAAGCCTCGCTCCTACAGGTTTAACGCTGTCCTTGTAGGAGCGAGGCTTGCCCGCGAAGGGGCCCTCAGCACCGACCCAGATCCTGAGCGGTACTTGCAACTTCCCGCCCCCACCCGCATAAATTACTCCATGAATCTGCCCATCCCCACGGACGCTGCACTGGCAGGCTTTCACCCCGCCGTCAGCGCCTGGTTCAGCAATACCTTCGCGACGGCCACCGCCGCCCAGGCCCGGGCGTGGCCGTTGATCCGTCAGCGCCGTTCGACCCTGATTGCCGCGCCCACCGGCTCCGGCAAGACCCTCACCGCGTTTCTGGCCGTGCTCGACGACCTGGTCCATCGTGGCCTGGAAAGCCCGGACGGCCTGCCCGACGAAACCCTGGTGGTCTACGTTTCACCGCTCAAGGCCCTGTCCAACGACATCCGGATCAACCTGCAAAACCCGCTGGCCGGCATCACCGAACAGTTGCGCGTGATGGGCTTGCCCGACGTGCCAATCAGCACCGCCGTGCGCACCGGCGATACGCCGCAAAAAGAGCGTTCGGCCATGCGCAAAACCGCGCCGCACATTCTGGTGACCACCCCGGAATCCCTTTACGTGCTGCTCGGCTCCGACTCCGGCCGGCAAATGCTCGGCACCACCCACACGGTGATCGTCGATGAAATTCACGCCATTGCCGCCAGCAAACGTGGCAGTCACCTGGCCCTGAGCCTGGAGCGTTTGCAGGCGCTCTGCCCGCAACCGCTGGTGCGTATCGGCTTGTCCGCCACGCAAAAACCCATCGAAGCGGTGTCGCGCTTTTTGGTCGGCCGTGACCGCGACTGCGACATCATCGACATCGGCCACGCCCGCCCACGGGATCTCGATATAGAGGTGCCGCCCGTGCCGTTGTCGGCGGTAATGGCCAACGACGTCTGGGAACGGGTCTATGACCGACTCGCCGCCCTCGCCCGTGAACACCGGACCACGCTGATTTTCGTCAACACCCGGCGTCTGGCCGAACGCCTGAGTCGACACTTGAGCGAACGCCTCGGCAAGGACGCGGTAGCGGCCCACCATGGCAGCCTGGCCAAAGAGTTTCGTCTCGACGCCGAGCAACGGCTCAAGCGCGGCGAGCTGCAAGTGCTGATCGCCACCGCTTCGCTGGAATTGGGGATCGATATCGGTGACGTCGACCTGGTGTGCCAGATCGCTTCGCCACGCTCGATTGCCGGGTTTCTGCAACGGGTCGGCCGCTCCGGGCACCAGGTCGGCGGCACGCCCAAGGGCCGGTTGTTCGCCACCACCCGCGACGACCTGATCGAATGCGCCGCCCTGCTCGATTGCGTGCGCCGTGGCGAACTCGACACGTTGCTGATCCCGGAAGCACCGCTGGACGTGCTGGCCCAGCAGATCATCGCCGAGGTCAGCTGTCAGGAATGGCAGGAACAGGCGTTGCTGGAAATGCTGCGAAAAGCCTCGCCTTACGCCACGCTCGACGAAAAGCACTATCAGGCACTGCTGCAAATGCTCGCCGAGGGCTACAACGGGCGCCTGGGCATTCGCAGCGCTTACCTGCACCGGGACGCCGTAAGCCGCACCCTGCGTGGCCGTCGAGGCGCCAAGCTGACCGCCGTGACCAGCGGCGGGACGATTCCGGACAACGCCGACTACAGCGTTTTGCTGGAGCCGCAGGGGTTGAACATCGGCAGCGTCAACGAAGACTTTGCGGTGGAAAGCATCGCCGGGTATATCTTCCAGCTGGGCAATACCTCGTATCGAATCCTGCGGGTCGAAACCGGCAAGGTCCGGGTCGAAGACGCTCAGGGCCAGCCGCCAACCATTCCGTTCTGGCTCGGTGAAGCACCCGGGCGCAGTGATGAACTGTCGTTCGCCGTGGCCCGCCTGCAAGCGCAACTCGACGAACGACTCGGCGCCACACCCGGCAACCTGCAGCCAGCCGTCGACTGGCTGACCGACGTACTCGGTTTGAACCTCGCCAGCGCCGAGCAACTGGTGGATTACCTGGCCCGGGCACGCCAGACCCTCGGCGCCTTGCCGTCGCAAGACACGCTGCTGATGGAGCGGTTTTTCGACGAATCCGGCGGTACTCAGCTGATCATCCACTCGCCGTTCGGCAGCCGCATCAACCGCGCCTGGGGCCTGGCCCTGCGCAAGCGTTTCTGCCGCACGTTCAACTTCGAATTGCAGGCCGCCGCCAGTGAAGACGCCATCGTGCTGTCGCTGTCCACCGGTCACAGCTTCGAGCTGGATGACATCTGGCGCTATCTGCACAGCAACAGTGCCGAACATATCCTGACTCAAGCGGTGCTCGAGGCGCCGCTGTTCGGCGTGCGCTGGCGCTGGAACGCCGGGGTCGCTTTGGCGCTGCCACGCTACAGCGGTGGACGCAAAGTACCGCCGCAGATCCAGCGGATGAAAAGCGAAGACCTGATTGCCAGCGTGTTTCCCGATCAGATCGCCTGCGTGGAAAACCTCGCCGGCGAGCGTGAGATTCCCGATCATCCGCTGGTGGAACAAACCCTCGACGATTGCCTGCACGAAGCCATGGACAGCGAAGGCTGGCTGGCGTTGTTGCGGCGCATGGAACAGGGCGACATCCGCCTGATCAGCCGCGACTTGCCGGCGCCCTCGCCACTGGCGGCGGAAATCCTCAGCGCCCGCCCCTACACCTTTCTCGACGATGCGCCGCTGGAAGAGCGCCGCACTCAGGCAGTGCTCAACCGCCGCTGGAGCGATCCGCAGTCCACCGACGATCTCGGTGCGCTGGACGCCGAAGCGATCACTGCGGTGCGTGATGAAGCCTGGCCTACGCCAACCGGCATTGATGAAATGCATGAAGCGCTGATGAGCCTGGCGTGCATTACCGAGACCGAGGCTCAGGCCAACCCGAATTGGCTCGAGTGGCTGAACACCCTGGCCGACAGTGGCCGCGCCAGCCGTTTGCAGATCAACGCCGAGCAATCGCTGTGGCTGGCGCTGGAGCGACTGACCTGTCTGCGGGCGATTTATCCACAAGCCATATTGGTTCCACCGTTGGAGGCGTTGCCCGGTTTCGATGAAACCTGGGAGCCGGACGAAGCGGTGCTGGAAGTGATCCGCGCGCGGCTCAGCGCGTTTGGTCCGCTGCCGCTGAAAGCGATTGCCGAACCGCTTGGATTACCGGCGACTCGAGTCACTCAGGCTTTGGCACAACTGGAGCGCGAAGGCTATGTACTGCGCGGGCAATTCACCCCAGGCGCCCCTGATGAAGAATGGTGCGAACGGCATCTGCTGGCGCGGATTCATCGCTACACGGTCAAACGGCTGCGACGGGAAATCGAACCGGTGGCATTGCAGGATTTCATGCGTTTTCTGTTCGACTGGCAGCATCTTTCCGCCGCAAGCCAAGGTCAGGGCCGCGCGGTGTTGCCGGCGATCATCAGTCAGTTCGAAGGCTACCCCGCCGCCGCTTCGGCGTGGGACAGCGACATTCTGCCGGCACGGCTCAAAGACTATTCGGCGAGCTGGCTGGATGAGTTATGCCGCAGCGGCAAACTGGTCTGGACCCGTCTGACCGCGCACAACAAGAGCGCCAGCACGGCATTGCGCAGCACGCCGATTCTATTGCTGCCGCGCAGTCAGGTCGGGTTGTGGAGCGGCTTGACCGAGCAGACGCCGGTCAGCGAACTGTCGCCCAAAACCCAAAAAGTCCATGAAGCGCTCAGCCAACACGGCGCACTGTTTTTCGATGAGCTGATGCATGAAGCCCATCTGCTGCGCTCGGAACTGGAAATCGCCTTGCAGGAACTGGTCGGTGCCGGGCTGGTAAACGCCGACAGCTTCGCCGGCCTGCGGGCGCTGATTACCCCGGCCAGCAAACGCCAGAATCGCAGCAGCCGACGCGGACGCGGAGCGTTTGTCGGCGGCATGGACGATGCCGGACGCTGGGCGTTACTGCGACGCGGAGCTACCGCGCCGGCTGTGGATAAGCAACGACCCGCGCCCACACCCAGCGAAACCCTGGAGCACATCGCCATGGCCTTGCTGCGCCGTTACGGCGTGGTGTTCTGGCGCTTGCTGGAGCGTGAGGCGGACTGGTTGCCGAGTTGGCGGGAATTGCTGCGCACGTTCCATCGGCTCGAGGCCCGGGGCGAGATTCGTGGCGGGCGGTTTGTCAGTGGCCTGGCGGGGGAACAATTTGCGCTGCCCGAGGCGATTCCATTGCTGCGCGACGTCAGGCGGCGACCTCACGATGGAAGTCTGATCGCGGTGTGTGGGGTGGATCCGCTGAACCTCGCCGGCACCCTGTTGCCAGGCGCGAAAGTGCCGGCGCTGGCGAGTAATCGACTGGTGTATCGCGACGGCTTGCCAGCCGCCGCCGAAATCGCCGGCAAGCAGCAGTTCTGGCTGGAGCTGGATCAGCAAGCCAGTGGCGAGGTGCGTAGCAAACTGATCCGGCATTGATGTTGTCCGGGCCGGCCCCATCGCGGGCAAGCCCGCTCCCACAGGGATCTTCTGTGAATGCAATTTTTGTGAATAACAGAAAACACTGTGGGAGCGGGCTTGCCCGCGATGGGGTCATCCGCACCAACACAAATCATTGGGTTCGCGGCAGATCCGACGCCCGATTCACCGCCTATTGCCTGCCCGACTCAAATACCTGTGGTGAGGGGGCTTGCCCCCTCGCCACGGGGTTTCATTCGTCACTCGATATTTGACCTGCACGCAAATATCAAATGCCCATCCCCGTATTTTTCCGCACGACCCAAACCCCGACACTGCGCTCCATCAATCAATCCACCGGAGTTGCAGCCATGCCCATTGCCTTGCTCGCGCTGACCCTCAGCGCTTTCGCCATCGGGACGACGGAGTTCGTCATCGTTGGCCTGTTACCCACCATCGGTGCCGATCTCGGCGTCAGCCTGCCGTCCGCCGGTCTGCTGGTCAGTCTGTATGCACTTGGCGTGGCCATCGGCGCGCCGGTGCTGACGGCCCTTACCGGCAAAGTCCCACGCAAATTGCTGTTGTTGTCGTTGATGGTGCTGTTCACGCTCGGCAATTTACTGGCCTGGAAAGCACCGAGCTACGAGTCGCTGATCATTGCTCGGATCGTCACGGGCCTGGCTCACGGGGTGTTTTTCTCGATTGGCTCGATCATCGCCACCAGCCTGGTGCCGAAGGAAAAAGCCGCCAGCGCGATTGCCATCATGTTCACCGGCCTGACCGTGGCGCTGGTCACTGGTGTGCCATTGGGGACGTTTATCGGTCAGCATTTCGGCTGGCGTGAAACCTTCCTTGCCGTGTCGGCATTGGGTGTGATCGCCTTCATCGGCAGCCTGCTCTACGTGCCGAAAAACATCGTCCACAGCAAACCGGCTTCGCTGTTGCAGCAATTGCAGGTGCTCAAGCAGCCACGCCTGCTGCTGGTGTATGCCATGACGGCGGTCGGTTACGGCGGCTCGTTCATTGCCTTCACCTTTCTGGCGCCGATTCTTCAGGACATTTCCGGCTTCGGCGCCAGCACTGTCAGCCTGGTGCTGCTGGTCTATGGCATCTCGGTAGCCGTCGGCAACATCTGGGGTGGGAAACTGGCGGACAAGCACGGTCCGATCAGCGCCCTGAAAATCATCTTCGCCCTGCTCGCCGCCGTGCTGTTCGTGCTGACCTTCACCGCCGGCAATCCATGGCTGGCCCTGGCCACCGTGCTGGTTTGGGGCGCCGTCGCTTTCGGCAACGTGCCGGGCCTGCAGGTGTATGTGGTGCGTCAGGCCGAACATCACACCCCGAATGCGGTGGACGTGGCTTCGGGCCTGAACATTGCGGCGTTCAACCTCGGCATTGCCGGTGGGGCGTGGGGCGGTGGTTTGATCGTGGCGCACATGGGCCTGATCCATACCGCGTGGATCGGCGGCCTGGTGGTATTGGTCGCACTGGCACTGACCGCCTGGAGTGGGCGCCTTGACCGATTGGGTCCGGTGTATGCCGAACCGGCTGAGGGTTCTGCCCGGATCGTCATAACTCATTAATAAATCAAAAGATCGCAGCCTTCGGCAGCTCCTGCACGGGCACATGAATACCTGTAGGAGCGAGGCTTGCCCGCGAAGCTCTTCGCTTTACCGTCCGTAGCCCCGTCGAAACTTTCCCGTACACCCCGCAGTCATCAAAAAACAGGGCTGTCCGAGGACGGGAGGCGACATGGCGGCGATTCATATCGGTATTTCAGGCTGGCGCTACACGCCCTGGCGGGGGGAGTTCTACCCGAAGGGGCTGACCCAGAAGCGCGAATTGCAATTCGCTTCACGGGCGGTCAACAGCATCGAAATCAATGGATCGTTTTACGCCCTGCAACGGCCCGAACGTTACGCCCAGTGGTACGACGAAACTCCAGTAGGCTTCGTGTTCAGCGTCAAGGCGCCGCGTTTTATCACCCATATCAAACGCCTGCGGGACATTCATAAACCCTTGGCGAATTTCTTCGCCTCCGGGGTGCTGGAGCTCAAGGAAAAACTCGGCCCGATCCTCTGGCAATTTCCGCCCAACTTCAAATTCGACCCCGAGTTGTTCGAAAACTTTCTTGAACAATTACCCCACGACACGGAGCAGGCTGCCGCCCTCGCCCGCCAGCACGAACCGCGCCTGAACGGTCACGCCAGCATGAAGGCCCATGGCAAAAAACCGCTGCGTCATGCCGTGGAAATTCGCCACGAAAGTTTCGTCGATCCCGCCTTCGTCCGTCTGCTCAAACGCTACAACACCGCGCTGGTCATCGCTGACACCGCCGGCAAATGGCCGTATCGCGAAGACCTCACCAGTGATTTCGTCTACCTGCGCCTGCACGGTGCCGAAGAGCTCTACGCCAGCGGTTACACCCCACAAGCGCTGCAACGCTGGGGCGACCGGATCGAGGCCTGGTATCACGGAAAACAACCAGCGGATCCGCAATTGATCGCCCCTCGACAAAAAACCAAGACATGCAAATCCCGGGAAGTGTTCTGCTATTTCGATAACGACATCAAAGTCCGTGCGCCCTTCGATGCTCGCCGCCTGCTTGAGCGTTTGCATCTCGACAAAGACCTTGCCACGGCCCCCGGTGAGCCGGTTGCCGAAGGAGTGCTGCCATGAGCATTCCCGAACCGGTCGGCACCACGGATGAACAGCAACCCATCATCAGCGCCGTGAGCCGTTTCACCGTGCTGACGGTCAACACCCACAAGGGTTTCACCGCGCTGAACCGGCGCTTCATCCTGCCCGAGTTGCGTGAGGCGGTGCGCAGTGTGTCCGCCGACGTGGTGTTTTTGCAGGAGGTGCATGGCACCCACGAGCACCATCCACAGCGCTACCTCAATTGGCCGGCGATGCCGCAGTACGAATTTCTTGCCGATACCCTGTGGCCACAATTTGCCTATGGGCGTAACGCGGTCTATCCCGCAGGCGATCACGGCAATGCGCTGTTGTCGAAATTCCAGATCGTTCGCCACGACAACCTCGACGTTTCCATCAGCGGCCATGAAAACCGTGGAATCCTGCATTGCGTGCTACGGATGCCCGGCGATGGTCGGGAAGTGCATGCCATTTGCGTCCATCTGGGGCTTCGCGAAAGTCATCGCAAGGCACAACTCAAACTGCTGAGCCAACGTATGGAAGAGTTGCCGGAGGATGCCCCAGTGGTGGTCGCCGGCGACTTCAATGACTGGCGCCAGCGCGCCGATGCGCTGCTCAAACCCTGCGGTTTGCGTGAAGTCTTTGCCGAGTTGCATGGCAAACCGGCGCGCAGTTTCCCGGCGCGTTTGCCGGCGTTACGCCTGGACCGCATCTACGTGCGCAACCTCAAGGCCAGCCATCCGCAAGTACTGGCGGCACGGCCCTGGTCACACCTTTCCGACCATGCACCGCTATCGGTGGAGATCGAGCTATGACCGGCCCATTGATGGAAAAAACCACGGTCGAACACGTTTCCACACCTCCGCCGGTGCGCAAGCCCGCAGTGGTTGGTGTCGAATACGGCTGGCACGGCAATAACCGGGTCCAATTGCTGGAGAACGGTGAGGAATACTTTCCACGGGTGTTTGAAGCGCTGCGCCAGGCCCAGAGTGAAATCCTGCTGGAGACCTTCATTGTGTTCGAGGACAAGGTCGGCAATGAGCTGCAAAAAATCCTGATTGAAGCGGCTCAACGCGGGGTGCGTATCACCGTCAACCTCGACGGCTTTGGCTGCGGCGAACTGAGCACGGAGTACCTCGCGGCGCTGAGCAATGCAGGTGTACGCCTGCAAATATTCGACCCTGCGCCGCGTCACTTCGGTATCCGCACCAACTGGTTCCGCCGCATGCACCGCAAGATTGTGGTGGTCGACGGCACGATTGCGTTCCTCGGCGGAATCAACTTTTCCGCCGACCATCTGGCCGACTTCGGCCCTGAAGCCAAACAGGATTATTCGGTTGAAGTGCAAGGCCCGGCGGTGGCCGATATTCATCATTTTGCCTTGCTGCAAAGCGGTCGCCCGGCCCGGGCCAAGTACTGGTGGCAACGCCGCAGACAGCGGCGCGCGGAACTGGCGGTCAGCGATCATGATGGTCAGGTTCGGCTGGTGTATCGCGACAATGGCGAGCACCAGGGCGATATCGAAGAGGTGTACTTGCGGGTACTGCGCGGTGCCCGGCATCGCGTGGTGATCGCCAACGCTTATTTCTTTCCAGGCTATCGGCTGCTGCGGGAGATCCGCAATGCGGCGCGCCGAGGGGTCGAGGTGCGCCTGATTCTTCAAGGACAGCCGGATTTGCGGGTGGCCAGGCTCGCCGCGCGCATGACCTACGACTATCTGCTGCGGGCCGGGGTAGCGATTTACGAATACTGCGACCGTCCCCTGCATGGCAAAGTCGCCCTGGTCGACGAGGACTGGAGCACCGTTGGCTCAAGCAATCTCGACCCGCTGAGCCTGGCCCTGAACCTGGAGGCCAACGTATTGATCCGCGACCGCGCCTTCAACCGCGACCTGTTCCAGCGCCTCGACGAGTTGAGCAGCAATCACTGCAAGGTCATGTCGGCGGACAAGGCACCTCGCGGACGGGTCTGGGACATGACCATCGGTTTTCTGGTGTTTCACTTCCTGCAGCATTTCCCGGCGTGGGCTGGTTGGCTACCGGCGCATAAACCGCGTCTGAAACCCTTCATCCATCCGACCGAGAGCGATAAGGCATGAGCCATTCTGATGCGCGGCCGGCCCCTCACTCCGACACGCCGAGAAAATCCCACTGGCACCGCTGGAAAAAGCCTCTGACGATGCTGTTTTTTCTGGCGCTGATCGTGCTGTTCACGATGCTCGCCCAACGCATCGAATGGGGCGAAGTGTTCGATACCCTCGCCGACTTCAAAGTGCGCACACTGATCATCGCGTCCGGGGTGACGCTGATGAGTTTTCTGGTGTACGCCTGTTTCGACCTGATCGGCCGCACCTACATCCGACAGGACCTGACCTGGCGACAGATACTGCCGGTGGGCATCATCAGCTATGCCTTTAATCTCAACCTGAGCGCCTGGGTCGGCGGCATCGCCATGCGTTATCGGCTGTATTCGCGGCTCGGCGTGAGCAAAAGCAACATCGCGAAAATCCTCGGGCTGAGCCTGGCGACCAACTGGTTCGGCTACATGGTGATTGCCGGCGCGGTGTTCAGCAGCGGCTTGGTGCGAATGCCGCCAGGCTGGAAACTGAGCAGCGATGCCCTGCAAGGCGTGGGCGTGTTGTTGCTGCTGTTGGGCGCGGGGTATCTGGCGGCCTGCCGGTTTTCCAGGCGACGGGAATGGTCGATTCGCGGCGTGGAAATCAACCTGCCGTCGTTGCACATGGCAGTCCTGCAACTGGCCCTCGGCGCGCTGAACTGGTCGTTGATGGCAGCGGTGATCTTCACCCTGCTGCCGAGCAAACTGGACTATCCGCTGGTGCTTGGCGTGTTGCTGATCAGCGCCATTGCCGGGGTCATCACCCACATTCCGGCCGGGCTCGGTGTGCTGGAGGCGGTATTCGTGGCGCTGCTGCAACATGAGGTCTCGCGGGGAAGCCTGGTGGCGGGGTTGCTTGCTTATCGGGCGATCTATTTCATCCTGCCGCTGCTGATTACCGTGGTGATGTATCTGGTGGTGGAAGCCAAGGCGAAGTCGTTGCGGATTTCGAAAAAACCTCAGAATTAAGAAGCAGAATCAAAAGATCGCAGCCTTCGGCAGCTCCTACGGGTATTCACATGTCCATGTAGGAGCTGCCGAAGGCTGCGATCTTTTTACGATGACTGAATGATGCTCAACCGCTCGCCCACCACCATTTCCGTGATCCAGCCCACCAGGATCGAGGTGTACGCCTGTTGCGAAACCGGATCACTCAAGGCGTGATCGGCGCCGTCGATAATCCGGTGAGTCAGCGAGTGGGTCTGCTGACACGCCGCGCGGTAACTCATGATGGTCGCGTGGGGCACATAGGCGTCTGTCTCGGACTCCACCAGCAACACATCCCCGGTAAATTGCGAACAGGCATGCAGTGCGCGATTGCTGTCGGCGCGGACCCGCGTGCTGCGGTAATCGCGCAAATCGACCTTGTCCAGATCACGCTTGGGGGTGTGCCAAAAGTCGTCGCGATACAACGCCGGCACCCGCAGCGCCAGCCAACGCACCGGGCGCAAGGACGTCAGGATCGCCGCCAGATAACCGCCATAACTGGTGCCGACCACGGCGATCGCAGACGTGTCGAGCGCCGGATGGGCGAGCAGTCGATCGTAGGCCGCCAGCAGGTCACGCAGGTTGTCTTCGCGGGTGACCCGGGACAACGGAATACCGGTCCCGCCGGTGTGGCCGCGCAAGTCGAATGTCAGGCACACGCAACCCAACCCGGCGATGCCTTTGGCGCGCTCCAGGTCGCGCTCCTGACTACCGCCCCAGCCGTGAACGAAAAGCACTCCCGGGACTTTCGATTTGGGGCTGAGGAACGTTCCGCTCATCTGTTCATCATCGATGTCGATCGCAATGGTTTCGCTTCTAGCCGTCATAGGATTTGACCGTTACGTACTTGAGAAGAAAGTCACTGTGTTCCGCAGGCCCCCGGTAGACCTCAATGGCGTTGGCCGGCAGAGGTTGATCGGTATAGGTTTCGACCGACGACACGCGAATCGCGCGCAAGCCTGGGTTGTTGACGAAGCTCTTCAGTGCCGCGACTTCAGCACTGCTGGCACCGCCCAGGCGCCAGGACTGTTCGAGCACGCCGCTGCGTTGTTTGCCGTCGCAATCCAGCCCCTGGGCAATGTCGTAGTTGCGCCGCGAGGCATAGAAACCGGGGTAGGCTTCATCGGCCGCGCTGTCGAATACCTGCGCTTGCTTGATCGCCAGTCGCACGTCATCCGGCAGCTCCAGCGCCAGCAGGTCCTCGTAATAACCCTGCACCACCAACAGATTGGACCCTCCATAAACCTGCTCGCCCTGACCGTCTTCGGTCAAGTATTGATCACCGCAATAACTCAGCACTTTGTCGCCGATAAAACTCTGACCGACGCTATGGGTGACCACCTCGGTCAAGTCTTGTTCCAGCACCACGCCGTCGGTGAACAATGTTTTGGCATCGGGGCGAGCGAGGATGGCGTCGAACTGGTCGAGGCTTTTGATCACTTCCTGACCACGTCCGGCGCAGGCATGAATAGGCTTCATGCGGATCGGGCCGCTGTAGAGCAAATGCTCCGCTGCCGGGCGGGCATCGTCCAGGGAGAACACGCTGAGGCCATCGAGCACAACGCTGCGTACCCGTTCGGAAAACAACGGTGACCAGCCTTCGGGGGCGAACGCACAGCGGCTCAACAACCCATGACTGATGGCTTTGGTGCAGATGAAAGCGTGGTCGACGTAACCGCCCCACAAATCCTCCGGCCCTTTGACGCCCAATTGCCTTGCGGCAGCGACACCCACCAGCGTCTGGGTCGGCAACAGATAAACATCACGGCCGCTATGCAGGTCCAAGTCATAACTGCCGCCGTATTCGAGCCCGACGACTTGCGCCAGCCAACGAGCGAGTGCGCGATTGGTTTCGACTTCGTGCAGCGGGGCATTGGGGCGTACCGAATGGGCGAGCACCAGTTTCTTGCGGTTTGTTGGGGTCATGCGTTCCCCTTCAATTTGCGCTTGATGAATGTAGCTGAAGGAGGTGCAGAGATCAGGCCAACAGCGGCTGGAGAGAAACGGGTTTCAAATCAGCCGTTTGTGAAATATGCGATAGCACAAGGCCTGTTTTATTCTGCACGACGCCTTTCAATACACCCGGCATTTTGCACGACTCAAAACCTGCCGCCTGCCCCATGTGGGAGCGAGCCTGCTCGCGATAGCGGCCTGACATTCCAGGTTTATGTTGAATGACACACCGCTATCGCGAGCAGGCTCGCTCCCACATTTTCTGATCTGGTGTGCTCTGATTACCGAGCCATGGCGGCAGTCGGCATCACCCCAAACCGCGCCCGGTAATCACTCGGCGCCAGCCCGGTAATCTTCTTGAACGTTGCCCGAAACGCCCCCGGGTCCTGGTAACCCACGGTCCAGGCAATGTGATCAATGGTGCCGTTGGTGAATTCGAGCATTTCCCGCGCCTTGCCAACCCGCAGGTGCTGGCAGTATTCGGTGGGTTTCAACCCGGTCGCCGCACGGAATCGCCGCAGGAAAGTGCGCTCTTCCAACCCCGCCCGCTCGGCCATTGCCGCCAACGAGACATCGGTCGCCCCAGTGCTTTGCAGCCAATGCTGGACCTTGAGAATCGACGCATCGCCATGATTGAGAATGGGTGCAAAGTTACTGCCGCATTCGCTCGCGCTGTCGCTGTGCTCCACCACCAGAAATCGCGCCGTGCCGGTGGCAATGCTCGGCCCGAGCAAGCGGTTCACCAAGCGTAATCCCAACTCTGACCAGGCCATCAACCCGGCAGTGGTGATCAGGTCACCGTCGTCGACAATCGGCGTGTCAGCCTTGAGCTTGATCGCCGGGTAACGCTCAGCGAAGGCCTTGGCCGAAGTCCAGTGGGTGGTGGCGCTACGGCCATCGAGCAGGCCACTTTCGGCCAACAGAATAGAACCCACACAGACTCCGCCAAGGGTCGCGCCGTTGGCGTGTTGCTGACGAAGCCAGCGAGTAAGCTCTTGGGGCGCCTGCCGCTCGGAAAAACCTCCGATCGAGGGCGGGATCAACACGGCAACCAATGCGCCGGCCGGACCTGGATGAGTGTCATAGACCCGCTCGGGCACTTGATCGCCATCGACCTGCCAGTGACTGACCCGCAGCAACGGTAGCTGCGCCGCCTGATGCTCGGCGGCGATCCGGTTGGCCACGCCGAACAGGTCCGTCAGCCCATGCACCGCCGCCATCTGCGCACCGGGATAGATCAGCACTCCCAGTTCGGCGACTGCCCTTTCTACACCCATTGTCAGTTTTCCCCCTTCTATTGTCGGTGCGGCCAATCCTCGGACGGCCAGCAAAACCTGATACTTGATGCACACCCAACAAACACTTCAAGGAAACACTCATGGCCAAGCAAGCACTCATCGTAGTCGATATCCAGAACGACTACTTCCCCCAAGGCAAGTGGCCGCTGGTGGGCGCCGACGCCGCAGCGGACAACGCCGCACGGTTGATTCAGGCGTTTCGCGAGGCCGGTGATCCGGTGGTGCACATTCGTCACGAATTCACCTCCGATGCCGCGCCGTTCTTCACTCCGGGCTCCGACGGCGCGAAGTTGCACCCCAAAGTTCTCAACCGCGCCGACGAGCCGGTGGTGCTCAAACACTTCGTCAACTCGTTCCGTGAAACCGAACTGGAGGCCATCCTCGACCAGCAAGGCATCGAGCATCTGGTAATCGTCGGCAGCATGAGCCACATGTGCATCGACGGCATCACCCGCGCGGCCGCCGATCTTGGCTATACCGTCACAGTGATCCACGACGCCTGCGCCACCCGCGACCTGGAGTTCAATGGCATCACCGTCCCGGCCGCCCACGTTCACGCCGCCTTCATGTCGTCCCTGGGGTTTGCCTATGCCAGCGTGGTGTCCACTGACGACTTCCTGGTTGGTTAAGTGAGAAACCTGTGGGAGCGGGCTTGCCCGCGATGAGGCCATCACATCTAACATCTTTGTTGACTGTTACATCGCTATCGCGGGCAAGCCCGCTCCCACAGGATTAATCGGTAGACACAACAGTCGAAAAAATCTCACGCGTGAGCTATTGAGATCCGCAAAAATTGCCTGTAGTGTTTCTCACGCGTGAGATTTTTCACAACGGGGTCAGCATCATGAAAAGCAGCTCTCCATCAGATCCGCCTACCGGATCTGTTACCGATTCAGCGAGCCAAAAGGGAGAGCGCTCGAAACCGTCCGCGAAAAAACCATCTAGTTTCTACATGAAGCAGATGCGCGCGGGCCTGGGTGCCGCCGGGTATGTGAAACACGAGACTTGGGTGCTTCCCGAAAACCGAAGCCTGCTCAAGCAGATGGAGAAACAGCTACGCCAACCGATTCTGGCTGGCTCATTCATGTCGGAGAATTACATGAGCGCAGGTAACAACTGGAACATCGATCGCCTCTACAGCGCCCTTCAGGCCCTCGACGAAGTGGTTTCGAACGACATCACCCTCTCCCTCGTTCAAGGTTCCGAGTCCAGCATCAAGCTGGAAATGAACGATTTCGGTGGCTTGCCGATTTACATCGCCGTGGTGGGTGATCAGATCATCGTGGACACCGTTCTGGTCGACGTCGAGTCCATCAACGACGTACCGGCATTCAACGATGCCGTCCTGCGCAGCCGGGAAATGTTCCCGCTGTCCTCGATCGGTATCGAGTCCATGCCCAACGGGCAGATCGTTTACAACATGTTCGGTGCCCTGAGCTCCGACTCCAGCCTGACCAACGTCGTGACCGAGGTCAAAACCCTCGTCGACAACGTCCAGCGCGCCAGCGAAGCCTTTGAACGTTTCTTCATCTAATTTTTCGGGAACAGGAAATATCCAATGACTCAGTCCATCTGGAGCAAATTGTTCACCGCGCTGCGTGGCGGTGCCAACGAAGTCGGCGAATCGATCGTCGACCAACAGGCCCTGCGCATCCTCGACCAGGAAATTCGCGATGCTGACAGCGCGCTGGCCAACGCCAAGCGTGAGCTGGTCACCATCATGGCCAAGCACAAACTGTCGGCGGATCGCGTCAGCGAGTACAACGCCAAGATCAAGGATCTGGAATCCAAGGCCCTGGCCGCGATCCAGGCCAACCGCGAAGACCTGGCACTGGAAGTGGCTGAAGCCATTTCGACCCTGACCAATGAACTGGATGTCGAGCAAAAGCAGGCCACCGAATTCGGCGGTTACGCGGACAACATGCGCAAAGACATCACCAAGGCCGAAAACCGCATCAAAAGCCTGCGTCAGCAAGTGGACATGGCCAAGGCGCGTGAAAGCGTACAGAAAGCCCAGGTCAGTGCTTCGATCGCCAGTGGCGGCGCCAACGGCAAACTGGAAACTGCCGTCGGTACGCTGAACCGCCTGCAAGCCAAGCAGCAGCAACGCGCCGCTGAGCTGGAAGCACAGGACCAACTGGCCGATGCGTCGACCGGCACCGACCTGGAGCGCAAGCTGCGTGAAGCCGGCATCACGCCGAACGAAGGCAGCGCCAATGCGATTCTGGAACGCCTGAAGAAAAAATCGGCTGAGTAACCGACTCAAGTGCCGAATGCATAACCTGTGGGAGCGAGCCTGCTCGCGAAGAGGTAGTGTCAGTCGACATCAATGTTGCCTGACAAAACGCTTCGCGAGCAGGCTCGCTCCCACAATGGATTGCGTTTCAATTTTCGTCGAGTCGAGTCGAGTCGAGGTCAAGGATGGATGCCCTGAAGGGTTTCAAGACGATCGCAGGCGTGGCCATCTTCATGGTCGCGCTGCAACTGCTCAATGTGGCGACCGGCTACAGCCTTATTACCTTCGGCCTGGTCCCGAGAACATTGCACGGACTGGTCGGCATCATCACCTCGCCTTTCTTGCACGTGTCCTTTGCGCACCTGAGCACTAACCTGATTGCCTTTTTGATCCTCGGTACTTTGGTCATTGTCGAAGGGCTCAGCCGGTTCATCGCCGTCAGCGCCATCATTATTCTGCTGGGCGGCTCACTGGTCTGGCTGTTCGGTTTTGCAGGCGTACACATCGGTGCCAGCGGATGGGTATTCGGGCTGTGGGCGTACCTGCTGTCGCGCGCCTGGTTCCAGAGGAGCTGGAGCAACCTGATAACGGCCAGTGTCGTGGTCCTGCTCTATGGCGGCCTGATCTTTGGCTTCCTTCCTCGCCAGGGCATGTCCTTCGAAGGGCATATCTTTGGTGCGATCGCCGGATTTATTGCAGCCAAGGTACTGTTATCTACGCCGCGCAGCAGGTTTAATGCCGCCCGGTAAGCGCATTTGAGCACTCAGACGCCAGAGCGATTACGTCGCCAGGAATGAGCCCCCCATGGAGTCAGGGATGTAATGTCGATTTTCCTTTTATTGCGCACGTACGCCTCGTCCTTCTTCCATCGATTCGGCTGGGCAGGCTTGGCCATTGCGTTGGCCATACACCTGAGCACGGCCTATATCGGCCTGGTGCTTCTGGGCGAACAACACCTCACCGCCCCCGCCACGTTTACCTACTTCTATCTCACCACCACGCTCACCGTCGGCTATGGCGATCTCGCGCCACAGACATCGGCGGGACGAATTTTCGTGGCCACCTGGGTCATGCTCGGGGGCATTGCGCTGCTGACGGCAGCCATCGGCAAAACCACCAGCAGTGTCATCGATGTATGGAGAAAAGGCATGAAGGGCAAAGGCGATTTCACCGGCAAGGTCGGCCATACCGTTCTCATTGGCTGGGAAGGCGCGTCCAGCGAGCGGGTCATTGATTTATTGCTGCAGGACGAAACCTCCAATGACAACCTGATCGTCATTTGCGATTGCGACCTCGAAGAAAATCCCATGCCGGGCAAAGCGGACTTTATCAAAGGCGAAAGCCTGTCCTCTGCCGCGCTTTTGCTGCGGGCCGGCGTTCCCGGTGCCGAACGCGTCCTGGTGCGAACCCATTCAGACGATCTGACCCTGGCCACCGTGCTGGCGATCAATCAACTGAACCCTGTCGGGCATGTGGTCGCCCACTTCAATGAAAGTGAAATCGCTGCCCTTGCCAGCGCCTACGCGCCCAGCCTCGAATGCACCTCGAGCATGGCCATCGAGATGTTGGTGCGCGCCTCTCAGGATCCGGGCTCGTCTGTGGTCATCAATGAACTGCTGTGCGTGGGTCAAGGCGCCACCCAATACCTGATGCGGCTGCCCGAGACCTTTGAAGCAACGTTCGGCGATCTGTACACGCAGATGAAAGAACAGCACAACGCTACTCTTATCGGCTACCGCGCCAAAGGCGCCCGACAGCCTTCGATCAACCCGCCCGGCGCCACTCGCGTTGAGGGCGGCGAACTCTTCTACATCGCCTCCACTCGCCTCAAGGAAATCACCAATGGGATGGTTTAAACAGTTGATGGGGCTTGAGGCCCCGAAAGCGAATACGGAATCGAAATGGACAGCCAACGAAACCCTGCCCGCCATCGGTCCGCTGGGCCTGGCATTGGGCAAGGGCGTGATGTTCGACACGACTCTGAAATTGTTGCTCGACGGCAACACTGCTGTGGTTATCCCTGGCTCCCAGCAAGTCTGGAGCGCCGGCACCATTGAGCTCGGGCAGTCGACCTGGCTGTCGCGCTATTACATGAACGACGAAGACTACTGGCTGCAAGTGCACACCACCGGCGACATCGCTGGACAGGTCGAGTCGGTGATCCTGTTCAATTACCTCAGTTACATCACCATCAACAGTGAAGCGGAGCTGCGTCGACTGGCCGGCCCTCAAAGCCTGATCGGCCTGCCGACCTACACCCACAACGGTGTCGAATACACCCGCGAATGGGGCACCGAGAACGGCCAGACAGAACTGGTGGCGTTGAGCGAACGCCTGAAAAACCCGGATGAGTCCTACAGCATCGAGCACCGTTCGATGCTGTACGCCCGCGAAACCGGCCTGACCGATCGCCGGGAATTCCTGCTGTTTTCCGTCGAAGAAGACGCCGAAGGCACTATCAGCTTGAGCACTTCGCTGGGCATTTCGCTGTACACCACTGACCTGAACACTTTTTAAAAAGGAAGAAGTCCATGCTTGAAGCGCTCTCCATCTCCCTGAATAAAGCCGCCGTGCTCGGGTTTGTTTTGTACATCCTCGGCGCCGCCGTGCTGTTCGCGCTGTTCCAGTTCATCTACACCCGAATCACGCCGCACAAAGAGTTCGAACTGATCCGCTCGGGCAACGTTGCGGCCGCGATCGCGCTGGGTGGCGCCATCATCGGTTTCGCCATTCCGGCCAGCAATGTGATTGCCTATTCGATCAGCATTCTGGATTTCGTCGTCTGGGCAGTGATCGCCGCTTTCGTACAACTGCTGGCTTTTCTGGTGACCAGCCTGGTGCTTAAAGGCGCCTCTGAACGCATTAAAAAAGGCGAAATCGCTGCGGGTATCTATATCGCGGCAGTGGCCATCAGCGTCGGCATGTTGAACGCCGCGTGCATGACCCCTTCCCAGAACTGATTGCGCCACGGAGATCCCGATGAAACGAAGCAAGTACGTTCAGCTCTCGCTGGCCGCGTCGGTCGCCATGGCGATATCAGGCTGCGGGCCGACGGAAAAAACCTACGAGATACACAAAAAGTACAACTTCCAGTCCGTCCAGCAGTGCGCCGACGAAAAGCTCCCGGTCGACATCTGTTCTGACGCCTATATGAAGGCCATGGCCCAGCATCGAAGCATTGCGCCGGTGTACGACAACCAGGCTGATTGCGACGCCGACTTTGTCGCCGACTGGTGTCAGCAGGATTCCGCCGGCAAGTTCATCCCCAAGCTCGGTGGTTTCGAGCTGAGTGCCGATGGCGAAGTGACACAAGCCGAAGTAGACGCAGCCAAGTCAAAACTGCCCGCTTCGGAAGCGACTGCCGCTGGGTCGGGATTCTCCGGCAGCAGCCTGCTGACCGGGCTGTTGATCGGCAACATGCTCAGCAACAACCGCAACAGCTACTACTCCGAGCCGGTCTACCGCTATCGCGATGATCGCGGCAGCTACTCGTCCTCGACACTCAGCCAGCGGGTATCGTCAGGTTCAACCTTCAACAGGTCCAATCAGGCGCGCTACGGCAGCAGTAGCAGTTACACCGACACCATCACCCGCAGTAAGCCGGTGTCTGTTGCGGCCTCCACTTCCCGCGGCGGCTTCGGCAGCCAGGCCAGCGCACGCAGCGGCTGGGGTGGATCGAGCAAGAGCTTTGGCGGGTCGAGCAGTTAAGGAAACAGAGCCATGAAGAAGATCCTCTGCGCAGAACGTCATGACTGGAAACAGACCGCCGAATCTCTTGGTTTTCTGTTCCATACCATCGACGACGAACCCTATTGGGACGAGAGCGCGTATTACCAATTCACGCTCAAACAGATCGAGAACGATCTCGAAGACCCGACCACCGAGATTCATGAGATGTGCATGGACCTGGTGGCCCGCGTGGTTCAGAGCGAAGAGTTGCTGGAGCGCCTGAGCATTCCCGCGCCATTCTTCGACATGGTTCGCACTTCATGGCTTGAAGGCCACCCGCACCTGTATGGACGCATGGATTTCTCCTACAACGGCAGCGGGCCGGCCAAGTTGCTGGAACTCAACTACGACACGCCGACCAGCCTGTATGAGGCCGCGGCGTTTCAATGGGGCTGGTTGGAGCAATGCATCGAACGCGGCTTGCTGCCCAAGCATGCCGACCAGTTCAACAGCATCGACACCAAGCTGCATCAGGCCTTTGCCCAACTGCAGCTCAAACACCCCTTCTATTTCGCCTCGATGAAAGACTCGGTCGAAGACAAAGGCACCACCGACTACTTGCGCCTGATCGCAGAAAAGGTCGGCATCGAATCGCGACACATCGATATCGAAGACATTGGCCTCACCAGTGACGGACGTTTCGTCGACCTCGAAGATCGCTGGATTCCTCACCTGTTCAAGCTGCATGCCTGGGAGTTCATCTTCCACGAACCCTTCGGCGCAGCGATTGCTCAGAGCGACACACAGTTTTTCGAACCGCCCTGGAAATCCATCATCTCCAACAAGGGCATCCTGCCGCTGCTGTGGGAGTTCAACAAAGGTCACCCGAACCTGCTCGCGGCGCACCTGGATGCCGACCCAGGCAAAGCGGTGCCCAAAGGCTGGGTGCGCAAGCCGTTCTTCTCCCGGGAAGGCGCCAACATTGAGCTGCAAACAGCTGACGGTCTGATCGTGAAAGAGGACGGGCCCTACACCGACGCGCCATTTATCCTTCAGGAATTCGCCCCGCTACCGAAGTTTGGCGACAGCTTTACGCTGGTGGGTTCCTGGGTTATCGGCGATCAGGCGGCCGGTATCGGCGTGCGGGAAGACAACAGTTTGATCACCAAGGATTCGAGCCGGTTTTTGCCGCACCTGATACTCGACTGACCCATCCATCGCCGGTGTGGACATAAGTACGATGTCCGCAAGACTTACGGCTGAAATACCGGATAATGGCGGCCATTCGTTTAGCCGTTATTCTGGTAATCCCCCATGGAAATCAAGGTCAACTTTCTCGACAACCTTCGACTTGAAGCCAAGTTCGATGACTTCACGGTGGTGGCCGATCAACCTATCCGCTACAAGGGCGATGGCTCGGCACCGGGTCCGTTCGACTACTTTCTGGCTTCATCGGCTTTGTGTGCGGCTTATTTCGTGAAGTTGTACTGCGACACTCGCAGTATTCCCACGGATAACATCCGCCTGTCGCAGAACAACATTGTTGATCCGGAAAACCGCTACAACCAGATTTTCAAGATCCAGGTCGAGTTGCCGGCGGACATCTCCGACAAGGACCGTCAGGGCATCCTGCGTTCCATCGACCGTTGCACCGTGAAAAAAGTGGTGCAAGCCGGGCCTGAGTTTGTGATCGAAGAAGTCGAAAACCTCGACGCCGATGCCCAGGCGTTGCTAATGCCTGCGTCCAGTTCAGAGGCGAGCACTTATATCGCGGGCAAGGATCTGCCGCTGGAGCAAACCATCGCCAATATGTCAGCCATTCTGGCGGACCTGGGCATGAAGATTGAAATCGCCTCGTGGCGCAATATCGTGCCCAATGTGTGGTCGCTGCACATCCGCGATGCGCACTCGCCGATGTGCTTTACCAACGGCAAGGGTGCGACCAAGGAAGGCGCGTTGGCGTCGGCGTTGGGCGAGTTTATCGAGCGACTCAACTGCAACTTCTTCTACAACGACCAGTTCTGGGGCGAAGACATCGCCAACGCAGCGTTTGTGCACTACCCGGACGAACGCTGGTTCAAGCCTGGCCGTAAAGATGAGCTGCCAACTGAAATTCTCGACGAGTACTGCCTGAAGATTTACAACCGTGACGGCGAGCTGCGTGGCTCCCATCTGATCGATACCAACTCGGGCAATGAAGAGCGCGGCATCTGCTCGCTGCCGTACGTGCGCCAGTCGGACGGCGAGGTGGTGTATTTCCCGTCCAACCTGATTGAAAACCTGTTCCTGAGCAACGGCATGAGTGCCGGTAACACGTTGGCCGAAGCTCAGGTGCAGTGCCTGTCGGAGATCTTCGAGCGCGCGGTAAAACGCGAAATCATCGAAGGTGAATTTGCACTACCGGATGTGCCGGCCGATGTGCTGGCAAAGTACCCCGGGATACTGGCCGGGATTCAGGCGCTGGAAGAGCAAGGGTTCCCCGTGTTGGTGAAGGATGCGTCCCTGGGTGGTGAATTCCCGGTGATGTGCGTCACGTTGATGAACCCGCGTACCGGCGGTGTGTTCGCCTCGTTCGGCGCGCATCCGAGCCTGGAAGTGGCGCTGGAACGCAGCCTGACCGAATTGCTGCAGGGCCGCAGCTTCGAAGGCCTCAACGACTTGCCCCAGCCGACGTTTGAAGGGCATGCGGTGACCGAGCCGAACAACTTCGTCGAGCACTTCATCGACTCCAGCGGCGTGGTGTCGTGGCGCTTCTTCAGTGCCAAATCGGATTATGAATTCGTGGAGTGGGACTTCTCCGGCCAGGGTGAAAACTCGAACACCGAGGAAGCCGCGACCTTGTTCGGCATTCTCGAAGGCATGGGCAAGGAAGTGTACATGGCGGTCTACGAGCATATCGGCGCGAAGGCGTGCCGCATCCTGGTGCCGAACTATTCGGAAATCTATCCCGCGGACGATCTGATCTGGGATAACACCAACAAAGCGCTGTTCTTCCGCACCGACATCCTGAACCTGCATCGCCTGGACGAAGACGAACTGAAAGCGCTGGTTGAGCGCCTGGTGGAAAGTGAGCTGGACGACTACACCGATATCACCTCCTTGATCGGCATCGAATTCGACGACAATACGGCTTGGGGTCAGCTGACGATCCTGGAGTTGAAGCTGCTGATTTATCTCGCCTTGCAGCAATTTGAAGAGGCGAAAGAGGCGGTGGAGATGTTCCTTCAGTACAACGACAACACGGTTGAGCGCGGCTTGTTCTACCAGGCCGTCAATGTGGTGCTGGAGATGAAGCTGGACGAAGATCTGGAACTGGAAGACTACGAGGCCAATTTCCGCCGGATGTTTGGCAACGAGCGGACGGATGCAGCGATCGGCTCGGTGGACGGCAACGTGCGCTTCCATGGCTTGACGCCGACCAGCATGAAACTGGAGGGGCTCGACAGGCACTTGCGGTTGATTGATAGCTACAAGAAACTGCACTCGGCACGGGCCAATGTGACTGCTGTATTCAGTTAACAGCGCCCACAAAAAAGCGAAGCCAGATCACTGGCTTCGCTTTTTTATTACTGACTGGATAGCTGCTTTTTAGAACGGGATATCGTCATCAAAGCTGTCGAAATCCGGAGCCGGCTGAGGAGCGGCCTGCTGCTGAGGAGCCGGACGCGACTGTTGCGGTGCCGACTGCTGCGGACGCGGAGCCTGTTGGCGTGGAGCCGGGGCGGATTGCTGGTAGTTATTGCCCCCCCCTTGTTGGTCGCCCTGCTGTGGACGGCCGCCCAGCAGTTGCATGGTGCCTTGCATGTCGACCACGATTTCAGTGGTGTAACGCTTGATACCGTCTTTTTCCCACTCGCGGGTCTGCAGCTTGCCTTCGATGTACACCTGAGAACCCTTGCGCAGGTATTCGCCGGCAATTTCGGCAACCTTGCCGAACATCGACACACGGTGCCATTCGGTCTTCTCGACCTTCTGACCGGTTTGCTTGTCGGTCCACTGTTCGCTGGTCGCCAGACTCAGGTTGGTCACGGCGTTACCGTTAGGCAAGTAGCGAACTTCGGGATCCTGGCCGCAAGTGCCGACCAATATGACTTTGTTAACCCCACGGGCCATAACGTTCTCCTAGGCTACGCACGCTGCCTCGGCCGGGTTGTTCACCAGGCGCTCAAGGGTGGTGCGATCCAATAGTTCTGTGTCCAATTTGATGTAAATCGCCGCTTCATCAGCAACGATCACCGCATCTGTTACCCCTACGACGGCCTTCAGGCGCTCGACCAGACCCGCTTCGCGGATCGCCTCGGGCGACAACGGCAAGCGCAGGCTCGTCACGTAAGGTGGTTCGCGCATGGTAACAGCAAAGGCCAGCCAGAGGGCAGCCAGGCCGGCGCATCCGAGGAATACAACCGACAAACCGCCGTGCTGGAACAGCCAGCCGCCGAGGATCCCGCCCAGTGCCGAACCGAGGAACTGGCTGGTGGAATAAACCCCCATTGCCGTGCCCTTGCCGCCTGCCGGTGAAACCTTGCTGATCAACGATGGCAAAGAGGCTTCCAGCAGATTGAACGCGGTGAAGAACACCACCGTACCAATCACCAGAGCCCGCAAGCTGTCGCCGAACTGCCAGAAGAATAGCTCAGTGAGCATCAGCGTCACGACGGCACCGAGCAAAACTCGTTTCATTTTGCGTCGCTTCTCGCCGTAGATAATGAACGGGATCATGGCGAAGAAGGAAATCAGCAGTGCGGTCAGGTACACCCACCAGTGCTGCTCTTTGGGCAGCCCGGCTTTTTCGACCAGTGCCAGGGGCAATGCAACGAAGCTCGACATCAACATCGCGTGCAACACAAAAATACCCAGGTCCAGGCGCAGCAGGTCCGGGTGCTTGAGTGTCGGTATCAGCGCCTGGCGCGCGACGCCGGATTCACGGTGCTGCAACGGCCCGGTTGCACGCGGCACCATGAACATGACGATGACGATGCCGACCAGCGCCATGCCACCGGTGGCGAAGAACAACCCGGACAGGCCGAAGGCGCGGGTCAGCAATGGTCCTACAACCATGGCGACAGCGAACGACAGACCGATCGTCATGCCGATCATGGCCATGGCTTTGGTCCGATGCTGTTCCCGGGTCAGGTCTGACAGCAACGCCATCACCGCCGCGGAAATCGCCCCGGCGCCTTGCAGGATGCGTCCAGCGATGACGCCCCAGATCGAATCGGCATTGGCCGCCAGCACACTCCCCAGGGCGAAGATGATCAGCCCCAGGTAAATCACCGGCCGGCGACCGATGCGGTCGGAAATGAAGCCAAAAGGAATCTGAAAGATCGCCTGGGTCAGGCCGTAAGCGCCAATCGCCAACCCGATGAGGGCCGGGGTCGCTCCTGCCAGGTCCATCCCATAGGTCGCCAGTACCGGCAACACCATGAACATGCCAAGCATACGGAAGGCGAACACCAGGGCCAGCCCGCTTGCTGCGCGGGTCTCACTGCCACTCATGCGTTCGCTGTGGGGATCGTGCATGGAAAAACCTCATGTGAACCGGCGGCGATTCTACCAGTCCCATCGATTGACGGGGTATATCGCGACGCTATGACGCGCACAGATGACACAGTCTTCATGCAAGGCTGCGCGCCCCGCATTTGATAGTGTGCATCCATCCAGTATTTGGCCGTATACTCCTACGTTTTCGACGCCCGCCGAGCGAGGCCACTTTGGACAAGATCCTGATTCGTGGGGCCCGAACCCACAACCTGAAGAACATCGACCTGACCCTGCCACGGGACAAACTGATCGTCATCACCGGCCTGTCCGGATCCGGCAAGTCGTCCCTGGCCTTCGACACGCTGTACGCCGAAGGTCAGCGCCGTTATGTCGAATCGCTGTCGGCTTACGCCCGGCAATTCCTGTCGATGATGGAAAAACCTGACGTCGACACCATTGAAGGTCTGTCGCCAGCGATCTCCATCGAACAGAAGTCGACCTCGCACAACCCGCGCTCGACGGTTGGTACCATTACCGAAATCTACGACTACCTGCGCCTGCTCTACGCTCGCGTCGGTATTCCGCGCTGCCCGGATCACGACATTCCGCTGGAAGCCCAGACCGTCAGCCAGATGGTCGACCTGGTGCTGGCACAACCGGAGGGCAGCAAACTGATGCTGCTGGCCCCGGTGATCCGCGAGCGCAAAGGCGAACATCTTTCGGTCTTCGAAGAACTGCGCGCCCAGGGTTTTGTACGAGCCCGGGTCAACGGCAGATTGTGCGAGCTGGACGAGCTGCCGAAGCTGGATAAACAGAAGAAGCATTCGATCGACGTCGTGGTCGACCGCTTCAAGGTTCGCGCTGATCTGCAACAACGCCTGGCCGAATCGTTCGAGACCGCGCTGAAACTGGCGGACGGTATTGCGCTGGTGGCGCCAATGGACGACGAGCCCGGCGAAGAAATCATCTTCTCCGCGCGCTTTGCCTGCCCTATCTGTGGCCACGCCATCAGCGAGCTGGAACCCAAGCTGTTTTCCTTCAACAACCCGGCCGGCGCCTGCCCGACCTGTGATGGCCTGGGGGTTAAACAATTCTTCGACACCAAACGATTGGTGAACGGTGAACTGACCCTGGCCGAAGGTGCGATTCGCGGCTGGGACAGGCGCAACGTCTATTACTTCCAGATGCTTGGCTCGCTGGCCTCGCACTACAAGTTCAGCCTTGAAGTGCCGTTCAACGACCTGCCGGCCGATCAGCAGAAGTTCATCCTGCATGGCAGCGGCTCGCAGAACGTCGACTTCAAATACCTGAACGACCGTGGCGACATCGTCAAACGTTCGCACCCGTTCGAAGGCATCGTGCCAAACCTGGAACGCCGCTACCGCGAAACCGAATCGGCTTCGGTCCGTGAAGAACTGGCCAAATTCCTCAGCACCCAACCCTGCCCGGATTGCCGCGGTACCCGTCTGCGTCGCGAGGCGCGGCACGTTTGGGTTGGCGAGAAGACCTTGCCGGCGGTGACCAATCTGCCAATCGGCGACGCCTGTGAATATTTTGGCGTGCTGAAGCTGACCGGCCGCCGTGGCGAAATTGCCGACAAGATTCTCAAGGAAATCCGCGAGCGCCTGCAGTTCCTGGTCAACGTTGGCCTGGACTATCTGTCACTGGATCGCAGTGCCGACACGCTGTCCGGCGGTGAGGCCCAGCGTATCCGCCTGGCCAGCCAGATCGGCGCCGGCCTCGTGGGGGTTCTGTATATCCTCGACGAACCGTCAATTGGCCTACACCAGCGGGACAACGACCGGTTGCTGGGCACCCTCAAGCACCTGCGGGACATCGGTAACACGGTGATCGTGGTCGAGCACGACGAAGACGCGATTCGTCTGGCCGACTATGTGGTGGATATCGGCCCGGGCGCGGGTGTACACGGTGGGCATATCGTCGCCGAAGGTACGCCGGCCGAGGTCATGGCTCACCCTGATTCGCTGACCGGCAAGTACTTGTCGGGGCGGGTGAAGATCGCAGTGCCAGCCAAACGCACGCCGCGTAACAAGAAGTTGTCGCTGGCCCTCAAGGGCGCTCGCGGCAACAATTTGCGCAACGTCGATCTGGAGATTCCGATCGGCCTGTTGACCTGCGTGACGGGTGTTTCCGGCTCGGGCAAGTCAACGTTGATCAACAACACTCTGTTTCCTTTGAGCGCTACGGCACTCAATGGGGCAACGACCCTGGAAGCGGCTGCTCACGACAGCATTAAAGGCCTGGAACATCTGGACAAGGTTGTAGACATCGACCAGAGCCCGATCGGTCGCACGCCGCGCTCCAACCCCGCGACCTATACCGGGCTGTTCACGCCGATTCGCGAGTTGTTCGCCGGCGTGCCGGAATCGCGCTCCCGCGGTTACGGGCCGGGGCGTTTCTCCTTCAACGTGAAGGGCGGACGCTGCGAAGCTTGTCAGGGTGATGGCCTGATCAAGGTGGAAATGCACTTCCTGCCAGACATCTATGTCCCGTGCGACGTCTGCAAGAGCAAGCGCTACAACCGCGAGACGCTGGAGATCAAGTACAAGGGCAAGAGCATCCACGAAACCCTCGAGATGACCATCGAGGAAGCCCGGGTGTTCTTCGACGCGGTTCCAGCCTTGGCGCGCAAGCTTCAGACGTTGATGGACGTAGGCCTTTCCTACATCAAGCTGGGGCAATCGGCGACGACGCTGTCCGGCGGTGAAGCCCAGCGGGTGAAACTGTCTCGTGAGCTATCCAAGCGCGATACCGGCAAGACCCTGTACATCCTCGATGAGCCGACCACCGGCCTGCACTTTGCGGATATCCAGCAACTGCTCGACGTGTTGCATCGTCTGCGCGACCACGGCAATACCGTGGTAGTGATCGAGCACAACCTGGATGTGATCAAGACCGCCGACTGGTTGGTGGACCTGGGGCCGGAGGGCGGTTCCAAGGGTGGGCAGATCATTGCCGTCGGAACGCCTGAAGAGGTGTCCGAGATGAAGCAGTCGCATACCGGCTTCTACCTCAAGCCACTGCTGGAGCGTGATCGGGCCTGAATCCGGCTCCAAAAAAAGCCCCTGTCACTTGCTCAGTGACAGGGGCTTTTTGTATCGATGCAATCAGGCGTGGGATTGCAGGTAATTCTCGAGACCGATCAACTTGATCAGACCCATCTGCTTTTCAAGCCAGTAGGTGTGGTCTTCTTCAGTGTCATGCAATTGAACCCGCAGCATCTCGCGGCTGACATAGTCCTTGTGCTGCTCGCAGAGTTTGATGCCCTTGCAGAGCGCGGCGCGGACTTTGTATTCCAGGCGCAGGTCAGCGGCGAGCATGTCCGGCACAGTGGTGCCAACATCAAGGTCGTCCGGACGCATGCGAGGCGTGCCTTCGAGCATCAGAATTCGACGCATCAAGGCATCAGCGTGCCCGGCTTCTTCTTCCATCTCGTGGTTGATACGTTCGTAGAGCTTGGTGAAACCCCAGTCCTCATACATCCGCGAATGGACGAAATATTGATCACGGGCTGCCAGTTCGCCTGTCAGCAACGTGTTGAGGTAATCGATTACGTCTGGGTGACCTTGCATCGCCCTACATCTCCCTGCTTGAAAGTCTGTAGTTTGAACCAACCTGACCGGAAGGTCACTCGCCCGACGCTATAAAAGCGAAGATATTCTGAGAAAAGCAGTTTAAATAACGCAAAAACCGCCCAAATGAGGGCGGTTCTGCTTATCGTTTAGACTTAGTTAAGCTGTACGTTGAGAGCCTTTGCGATTGCTTCTCCATACGCCGGGTCGGCCTTGAAGAAATGCTGCAATTGGCGATCAACCACATCGCTGGAAACACCAGCCATTGCGCCGGCAATATTGCTGATCAGCAGAGTTTTCTGCTCATCGCTCATCAAGCGGAACAGCGCACCTGCGTGGCTGTAGTAGTCGGTATCTTCGCGATGATCGTAACGATCAGCCGCGCCACTCAAGGCCAAAGCGGGTTCCGCGTAGCGCGGTGTCTGTTTCGGTGACTCTACGTAGCTGTTCGGCTCGTAGTTCGGTGCTGCGCCACCATTGGCGCCAAACGCCATGGAGCCATCGCGCTGGTAAGTGTTGACCGGGCTGCGAGGCGCATTCACCGGCAGCTGCTGGTGATTGGTCCCCACACGGTAGCGGTGAGCATCAGCGTAAGCGAACACGCGACCTTGCAGCATGCGGTCAGGCGACAGACCGACGCCCGGGACCATATTGCTCGGACCGAACGCCGCCTGCTCGACTTCAGCGAAGTAGTTCAACGGATTACGGTTGAGCTCCAACTCACCCACTTCGATCAGCGGAAACTCTTTCTGCGACCAGGTTTTGGTCACGTCAAACGGGTTTTCGTAATGAGCCTCGGCTTGGGCCTCAGTCATGATCTGGATATTGACACTCCATTTCGGGAAGTCACCGCGCTCAATGGCGCCGAACAGGTCGCGTTGTGCGTAATCCGGATCGGTACCCGCCAAGCGCGCCGCGTCTGCAGGAGCGAGGTTCTTGATCCCTTGCCTGGTTTTGTAGTGCCACTTCACCCAATGACGCTCGCCATTGGCGTTGATCAGGCTGTAGGTGTGGCTGCCGAAGCCATGCATGTGGCGATAGCCGTCAGGGATGCCACGGTCCGAGAACAGGATAGTGACCTGGTGCAACGCCTCAGGCGAATGCGACCAGAAATCCCACATCGCCTGCGCGCTTTTCAGGTTGCTTTGCGGCAGGCGCTTTTGGGTGTGGATAAAGTCGGGGAATTTCAGCGGGTCGCGAACGAAGAACACCGGCGTGTTGTTGCCAACGATGTCCCAGTTGCCTTCTTCTGTGTAGAACTTCAGGGCGAAACCGCGCGGATCACGCTCGGTGTCAGCCGAACCACGTTCGCCACCTACAGTGGAGAATCGCAGGAAGGTCGGAGTTTGTTTGCCGACGGACTCAAACAGCTTGGCGCTAGTGTACTGAGTGATATCGCGAGTCACGGTGAACGTACCGTAGGCACCCGAACCTTTGGCGTGCACACGACGCTCAGGGATGTTTTCACGGTTGAAGTGCGCAAGCTTCTCGATCAGGTGGAAATCGTCGAGCAGCAAAGGGCCACGAGGGCCGGCGGAGCGGGAATTCTGGTTGTCGGCGACAGGAGCGCCACTGGCGGTCGTAAGCGTTTTATTCTGGCTCATGCGATCTCATCCTTTGTCAGTTTCGGAACTACCGGCTAATCGGCGTGGAAGGGAGTATTGATCATCAATCATGGCACCTACAAATTCATTAATTTGCAGACATCAATAGAAAAATACTACCAACAATCCCGCTCATATACTGAAGGCATGAACCGCAAGGAAGCTTGTACGAACAGCGCTTTTTCTTACACGCACAAAAAACCGGGCACTAGGCCCGGTTCCTTGTTTCAGACTGACGTCTTACTCAGCGGATACAGCTTCACCGCCGACAGGACGATCAACCAACTCGACGTACGCCATAGGCGCGTTGTCGCCAGTGCGGAAACCGCACTTGAGGATGCGCAGGTAGCCACCCTCACGGGTAGCGTAACGCTTGCCCAGGTCGTTGAAGAGCTTACCAACGATAGCTTTCGAACGAGTACGGTCGAAAGCCAGACGGCGGTTAGCCAGGCTGTCTGTCTTGGCCAAAGTGATCAGCGGCTCAGCAACGCGGCGCAGTTCTTTGGCTTTTGGCAGTGTAGTTTTGATCAGCTCGTGCTCGAACAGCGACACCGCCATGTTTTGAAACATGGCCTTGCGGTGCGAGCTGGTGCGGCTCAGGTGACGACCACTTTTACGATGACGCATGGTTCATTCCTTACCAAACACAACGTTCGGTGATTACGACGATCAGGCAGTCGCCTTGTCGTCCTTCTTAAGACTTGCAGGCGGCCAGTTGTCGAGGCGCATGCCGAGGGACAGACCGCGGGAGGCCAGAACGTCCTTGATTTCAGTCAAGGATTTCTTGCCAAGGTTCGGAGTCTTCAACAGCTCTACTTCGGTACGCTGAATCAGGTCACCGATGTAGTAGATGTTTTCCGCCTTAAGGCAGTTAGCCGAACGTACAGTCAGTTCCAGATCGTCAACCGGGCGAAGCAGGATCGGATCGATCTCGTCTTCCTGCTCAACAACCACTGGCTCACTGTCACCTTTGAGGTCGACGAACGCAGCCAACTGCTGTTGCAGAATGGTTGCAGCACGGCGGATAGCCTCTTCAGGATCCAGGGTACCGTTGGTTTCCAGATCAATAACCAGCTTGTCCAGGTTAGTACGCTGTTCGACACGGGCGTTTTCCACCACGTATGCGATACGGCGAACCGGGCTGAACGAAGAGTCAAGCTGCAAGCGACCGATGCTGCGGCTTTCGTCTTCATCGCTCTGACGCGAGTCTGCCGGTTCATAACCACGACCACGAGCTACGGTGAGCTTCATGTTCAGGGCGCCGTTAGACGCCAGGTTAGCGATTACGTGATCGGGGTTAACGATCTCGACATCATGATCCAGCTGAATATCGGCAGCGGTAACCACCCCCGAACCCTTCTTCGACAAGGTCAGCGTAACTTCGTCTCGACCGTGCAGCTTGATAGCCAGACCTTTAAGGTTCAACAGGATTTCAATTACGTCTTCCTGTACACCTTCGATGGCGCTGTACTCGTGGAGCACACCGTCAATCTCGGCCTCGACTACTGCACAGCCGGGCATTGAGGACAACAGGATGCGGCGCAGCGCGTTGCCCAGGGTGTGGCCGAAACCACGCTCGAGAGGCTCGAGAGTGATCTTGGCGCGGGTTGGACTGACAACCTGCACATCAATATGGCGGGGTGTCAGGAACTCATTTACCGAAATCTGCATGGATGCACCTATTTTCTAGCCCTTACTTGGAGTAGAGCTCGACAATCAGGCTTTCGTTGATGTCGGCGGACAGATCACTGCGAGCTGGAACGTTCTTGAAAACGCCCGACTTCTTCTCAGTGTCTACTTCTACCCATTCTACGCGGCCACGTTGGGCACACAGATCGAGAGCTTGGACAATGCGAAGTTGGTTCTTTGCTTTCTCGCGAACTGCGACCACGTCACCAGCACGAACCTGGTAAGACGGAACGTTTACGGTCTGACCGTTAACGCTGATCGACTTGTGCGATACCAGCTGACGGGATTCGGCACGAGTAGAGCCAAAACCCATACGGTATACAACGTTGTCCAGACGGCATTCGAGCAGCTGCAACAGGTTTTCGCCAGTTGCGCCTTTCTTGCCAGCAGCTTCTTTGTAGTAGCCGCTGAATTGACGCTCGAGAACGCCGTAGATACGACGGACCTTCTGCTTTTCACGCAGTTGGGTGCCGTAATCGGACTGGCGACCGCGGCGTTGGCCGTGGATACCAGGTGCTGCTTCGATGTTGCACTTCGATTCGATCGCGCGCACGCCGCTCTTCAGAAAGAGATCGGTGCCTTCGCGACGAGCGAGTTTGCATTTTGGACCAATGTAACGAGCCATTCTTTACAATCTCCTGGATTACACGCGGCGCTTCTTCGGCGGACGGCACCCGTTGTGCGGGATTGGCGTCACGTCGGTGATGCTGGCGATCTTGTAGCCACAGCCGTTCAAAGCGCGGACTGCAGATTCACGACCTGGGCCTGGACCTTTGACGTTAACGTCGAGGTTTTTCAGGCCGTATTCCAGCGCAGCTTGACCAGCACGTTCAGCAGCTACTTGAGCAGCAAACGGGGTGGACTTGCGGGAACCGCGGAAACCCGAACCACCGGAGGTAGCCCAGGAAAGAGCGTTGCCTTGACGGTCGGTGATGGTCACGATTGTGTTGTTAAAAGAAGCATGGATGTGGGCGATGCCATCAACCACTGTCTTTTTAACTTTTTTACGAGGACGAGCAGCAGGTTTAGCCATGATTAATTTCCTGTCGATTCGCTGGGGCGATTACTTGCGGATCGGCTTACGCGGACCTTTACGGGTACGCGCGTTAGTCTTGGTACGCTGACCGCGCACTGGAAGACCACGACGATGACGCAGACCGCGATAGCAACCGAGGTCCATCAAACGCTTGATTTTCATGTTGATTTCGCGACGCAGGTCACCTTCAGTGGTGAACTTCGCCACTTCGCCACGCAGCTGTTCAATCTGCTCGTCGCTCAGATCTTTGATCTTTGCGGCTGGGTTTACCCCAGTCACTGCACAAATTTTCTGTGCAGTAGTGCGACCAACACCATAGATGTAGGTCAGCGAGATAACAGTATGCTTGTTATCTGGAATGTTAACGCCTGCAATACGGGCCATTCAGTGGGACTCCAATTGACAGCTACCTACGCCCCGGAAGCCAAGAAATAGGGCGCGAGATAATATCGCTGTAATAACAAATAATCAACCCGGCAGCGCACTAGCTGCCGGGCTTGAAGCACAATCACACTCAGCCTTGGCGCTGTTTGTGACGCGGTTCCGCGCTGCAAATTACTCGAACAACACCTTCGCGGCGAATAATCTTGCAGTTACGGCACAGCTTTTTCACCGATGCACGAACTTTCATCACCAACTCCTCGAACCTTATGGGTACTCAGCGCAACATGCCGCTGCCGTAACCCTTCAGGTTGGCTTTCTTCATCAGGGATTCGTACTGGTGCGAAACGAGGTGCGATTGTACTTGAGACATGAAGTCCATCACAACCACGACCACGATCAGCAACGAGGTCCCGCCAAGGTAGAACGGAACGTTTGCTGCAACCACCAGAAACTGGGGCAACAGGCACACGGCCGTCATATATAGAGCACCGAACAGGGTCAAACGAGTCAGAACGCCATCAATGTAGCGCGCAGACTGCTCACCTGGACGGATGCCCGGAATAAAGGCACCGGACTTCTTCAGGTTTTCCGCTACGTCTTTCGGATTGAACATCAACGCCGTATAGAAGAAGCAGAAGAAAATAATCCCTGCACTAAACAGCAGAATATTCAACGGCTGACCAGGAGCGATCGACTGCGAGATGTCCTGCAGCCAGCCCATACCTTCAGACTGACCAAACCAGGTACCCAACGAAGCCGGGAACAGCAAAATGCTGCTCGCGAAAATGGCTGGAATAACACCGGCCATGTTCACCTTCAACGGCAAGTGGCTAGTCTGCGCAGCAAAGACCTTGCGGCCCTGCTGACGCTTGGCGTAATGAACAGCAATACGACGCTGACCACGCTCAATGAACACCACGAAACCGATAATCGCTACTGCCAGCAAACCGATGGCAACCAAGGCAAAAATGTTGATATCACCCTGACGCGCAGACTCGAAAGACTGCCCGATCGCTCTCGGAAGACCGGCGACGATACCTGCGAAAATCAACATCGAGATACCGTTGCCAACACCACGCTCAGTAATCTGCTCACCCAGCCACATCATGAACATCGCACCAGCCACAAAAGTGGATACCGCGACGAAATGGAAGCCAAAGTCACCAGTGAACGCAACACCCTGCCCCGCCAGACCAATGGACATGCCAATTGCCTGAACGAGAGCGAGGACGACAGTGCCGTAGCGGGTGTACTGAGCAATCTTGCGACGCCCAGCTTCACCTTCCTTCTTCAACTGTTCCAGCTGCGGGCTGACGGCGGTCATCAGCTGCATGATGATCGATGCCGAAATGTACGGCATGATCCCCAATGCAAAGATGCTCATCCGTTCCAGCGCGCCGCCGGAAAACATGTTGAACAAGCTAAGAATGGTCCCCTCATTCTGTCGAAACAGGTCCGCGAGTCGGTCCGGGTTGATACCTGGAACCGGGATGTGTGCGCCTATTCGGTAGACGATAATCGCCAAGAATAGAAAACGCAGACGAGCCCAGAGTTCAGACATACCGCCTTTGCCGAGCGCAGAGAGAGCACCTTGCTTAGCCATTTATTCCTCGAACTTGCCGCCAGCTGCTTCGATAGCCGCACGCGCACCTTTGGTGGCGCCGATTCCCTTTCCGATGGTAACAGCGCGAGTAACATCGCCGGACAGCATGATTTTCACACGCTGAACGTTGACGTTGATCACGTTGGCATCTTTCAGGGACTGCACGGTGACGATGTCGCCTTCCACTTTAGCCAGCTCGGACAAACGCACTTCTGCGCGATCCATGGCTTTCAGGGAAACGAAACCGAACTTCGGCAGGCGACGATGCAGCGGCTGTTGACCGCCTTCAAAGCCTGGAGCAATGGTGCCACCGGAGCGGGAGGACTGACCTTTGTGGCCACGGCCACCGGTCTTGCCCAAACCACTACCGATACCACGGCCCGGACGATGCTTTTCGCGACGGGAACCCGGCGCTGGACTCAGATCATTGAGTTTCATCGATTAACCCTCGACACGCAGCATGTAGTAAGCCTTGTTGATCATCCCGCGATTCTCGGGAGTATCAAGTACTTCTACAGTGTGACCGATGCGACGCAGACCCAGACCCTTAACGCACAGTTTGTGGTTAGGGATGCGGCCGGTCATGCTTTTGATCAGCGTAACTTTAACGGTAGCCATGATCAGAAGATCTCCTTGACGCTTTTGCCACGCTTGGCGGCAATGGATTCAGGAGACTGCATAGCTTTCAAACCTTTGAAAGTGGCGTGAACCACGTTTACCGGGTTAGTCGAGCCGTAGCACTTGGCCAGAACGTTCTGAACGCCAGCAACTTCGAGGACAGCACGCATAGCGCCGCCAGCGATGATACCGGTACCTTCAGAAGCAGGCTGCATGTACACCTTCGAAGCGCCATGGGCGGACTTCATTGCGTACTGCAGAGTGGTGCCGTTCAGATCAACTTGGATCATGTTGCGGCGAGCAGCTTCCATTGCCTTCTGGATCGCAGCAGGCACTTCACGCGACTTGCCACGGCCGAAGCCAACACGCCCTTTACCATCACCAACCACGGTCAACGCGGTGAAAGTGAAGATACGGCCGCCTTTAACGGTTTTGGCTACGCGGTTAACTTGAACCAGCTTCTCAATGTAGCCTTCGTCGCGCTTTTGGTCGTTATTTGACATAACTTAGAACTCCAGCCCAGCTTCACGAGCAGCATCAGCCAGCGCCTTGACGCGGCCGTGGTACTTGAAGCCAGAGCGGTCGAAAGCCACCTGCGAGACGCCAGCGGCTTTAGCACGCGTAGCGACCAGCTGGCCAACCTTAGTGGCCGCGTCGATGTTGCCAGTGGCCCCATCACGCAGTTCTTTATCCAAAGTCGAGGCACTTGCCAGGACTTTGTTGCCGTCGGCCGAAATGACCTGGGCGTAGATGTGCTGCGACGAGCGGAACACGCAGAGACGCACGACTTCGAGTTCGTGCATTTTCAGGCGTGCTTTGCGAGCGCGACGCAGTCGAGTAACTTTTTTGTCGGTCATTTGCTATGCCCTACTTCTTCTTGGCTTCTTTACGACGGACGACTTCGTCCGCGTAGCGCACACCTTTGCCTTTGTACGGCTCTGGTGGACGGAAGTCGCGGATCTCGGCGGCCACTTGACCTACCAGCTGCTTATCGATACCCCTGATCAGGATATCGGTCTGGCTAGGAGTCTCAGCGGTGATGCCTTCCGGCAGTTCATAATCCACTGGGTGCGAGAAGCCAAGAGCCAGGTTCAGCACTGTGCCTTTTGCTTGCGCTTTGTAACCAACACCGACCAGCTGGAGCTTGCGCTCGAAGCCTTGGCTTACGCCTTGGACCATGTTGTTAACCAACGCACGAGTGGTACCAGCCATTGCGCGAGTTTGTTGATCGCCATTGCGAGCAGCGAAACGCAGCTCACCAGCTTCTTCAACGATCTCAACGGACGAATGGATGTTCAGTTCAAGAGTACCTTTGGCACCCTTCACCGAAAGCTGTTGGCCTGCGAATTTGACTTCGACACCGGCTGGCAGCTTAACGGGGTTCTTAGCGACGCGTGACATGCTTATCCCCCCTTAGAACACAGTGCAAAGAACTTCGCCGCCGACACCGGCAGCGCGCGCAGCACGATCCGTCATCACACCTTTGTTGGTGGAGACGATAGACACACCGAGACCGCCACGAACTTTTGGCAGATCATCGACGGACTTGTACTGACGCAGGCCTGGACGGCTAACGCGCTTCACTTCTTCGATGACCGGACGGCCTTCGAAGTACTTCAGCTCGATGGACAGCAGTGGTTTGATTTCGCTGCTGATCTGATAACCCGCAATGTAACCTTCGTCCTTCAGGACTTTGGCAACAGCTACCTTCAAAGTAGAAGATGGCATGCTTACGACGGACTTTTCAGCCATCTGGGCATTACGGATTCGAGTTAGCATGTCCGCTAACGGGTCCTGCATACTCATGGGCTAGACGCTCCTAATACACAAAAAATTAGCCTTGCGGCTACTACGTGTCGCCGAGTACATCCGCGCGAAAAAAGCACGGGCTCAGGCGAGCCGGGTATTCTAGACACACCCCACAAATGAATCAAGCCCCAATAGGGGCTTGATTCAAGTTCAAGGTCACCGATGGTCAGGATCTTGCGATCCCGAACACCGAGACTTTGATAGTGCTTACCAGCTGGCTTTAACCAGACCAGGTACGTCACCACGCATAGCAGCTTCACGCAGCTTGTTACGGCCGAGGCCGAACTTGCGGTAAACGCCGTGTGGACGACCGGTCAGGCGGCAGCGGTTACGCATGCGCGAAGCGCTTGCGTCACGTGGCTGCTTCTGCAGAGCTACTGTAGCTTCCCAACGCGCTTCTGGACTTGCGTTCAGATCAACGATGATAGCTTTCAGTGCTGCACGCTTTTTGGCGTACTTGGCAACCGTGAGCTGACGCTTCAGCTCGCGGTTTTTCATGCTCATCTTGGCCATTTTCCTACTCCAATCAGTTGCGGAACGGGAATTTGAAAGCGCGCAGCAGAGCGCGACCTTCATCATCGTTCTTGGCAGTGGTGGTCAGGGTAATGTCCAGACCGCGGAGAGCATCGATCTTGTCGTAGTCGATTTCCGGGAAGATGATCTGCTCTTTAACGCCCATGCTGTAGTTACCACGACCATCGAAGGACTTGGCATTCAGGCCGCGGAAGTCGCGAACCCGAGGCAGGGAGATCGACAGCAGACGATCCAGGAATTCATACATACGCTCACGGCGCAGAGTCACTTTGACGCCGATCGGCCAACCTTCACGGACTTTAAAGCCAGCGATGGATTTCCGAGCGTAAGTCACAACGACTTTCTGACCGGTGATCTTTTCCAGGTCGGCAACAGCGTGCTCGATGACTTTTTTGTCACCGACTGCTTCGCCCAGACCCATGTTCAGGGTGATTTTGGTAACGCGTGGAACTTCCATCACGTTCGAAAGCTTAAGTTCTTCCTTAAGCTTCGGTGCGATTTCCTTCCAGTAAATCTCTTTTAGTCGTGCCATGGTCTTCTACCTAGCAGTGTTCAAGCATCAACCGCTTTTTGGGTCGACTTGAAGACACGAATTTTCTTGCCGTCTTCTACTTTAAAACCAACGCGATCAGCCTTGTTGGTTTCGCCGTTGAAAATGGCAACGTTGGAAGCGTGCAGTGGCGCTTCTTTCTCGACGATACCGCCTTGTACGCCCGACATCGGGTTAGGCTTGGTATGACGCTTGACCAGGTTCAGACCACCAACGACCAGACGGTCGTCAGCGAGAACCTTAAGCACCTTACCGCGCTTACCTTTGTCTTTGCCGGCGATCACGATGATCTCGTCGTCACGACGAATCTTTTGCATGTCGGATCTCCTTACAGCACTTCTGGGGCGAGCGAGACGATCTTCATGAACTTCTCAGTACGAAGTTCACGGGTCACTGGCCCAAAGATACGGGTGCCGATCGGCTCTTGCTTGTTGTTCAGAAGAACAGCAGCGTTGCCATCAAAGCGGATAATGGAGCCATCAGCACGACGTACGCCGTGACGAGTGCGGACTACTACAGCAGTCATCACTTGGCCTTTTTTCACTTTACCGCGAGGAATTGCTTCCTTCACGGTAACTTTGATGATGTCACCGATACCAGCGTAACGACGATGGGAGCCACCCAGCACCTTGATGCACATAACACGGCGAGCGCCGCTGTTATCGGCCACATCGAGCATGGATTGAGTCTGAATCATATAATTTCTCCGACCCCTAGTCCTTAGACTTCCACAGCGCGTTCGAGAACATCAACCAGCGCCCAAGACTTGGTCTTGGCCAAAGGACGAGTTTCACGAATAGTGACTTTGTCGCCGATGTGGCACTGATTGGTTTCGTCGTGCGCGTGCAGCTTAGTCGAACGCTTAACGTATTTACCGTAGATCGGGTGCTTAACGCGACGCTCGATCAGAACGGTGATGGTTTTGTCCATCTTGTCGCTGACAACACGGCCAGTCAGCGTACGGACAGTTTTTTCGGCTTCAGCCATGATTACTTACCTGCCTGCTGGTTGAGCACAGTCTTCACGCGAGCGATGTCACGCTTAACTTGCGAGAGCAGATGAGACTGCCCCAACTGGCCAGTTGCTTTCTGCATACGCAGATTGAACTGGTCGCGCAGCAAGCCGAGCAGTTGCTCGTTCAGCTGCTGTGCGGATTTTTCACGAAGTTCATTCGCTTTCATCACATCACCGTCCGTTTAACAAAGGCGGTGGCGAGCGGCAGCTTTGCAGCAGCCAGGGCAAAAGCCTCACGCGCCAGCTCTTCAGAAACACCCTCGATTTCATACAGGACTTTGCCTGGCTGAATCTGGGCAACCCAGTACTCCACACTACCCTTACCTTTACCCATCCGAACTTCGAGTGGCTTTTTGGAAATAGGCTTGTCCGGGAATACACGGATCCAGATCTTGCCGCCACGTTTAACGTGACGGGTCAGAGCACGACGCGCTGACTCGATCTGACGAGCGGTGAGACGACCACGAGCTACAGACTTCAGCGCGAACTCGCCGAAGCTGACTTTGCTACCGCGCTGAGCCAGACCACGGTTGTGGCCTGTCATCTGCTTGCGGAACTTCGTACGCTTTGGTTGCAACATTTGGCGTACCCCTTACTTAGCAGCTTTTTTACGAGGCGCTGGTGCTTGTGGTTTCAGTTCTTCTTGGCGACCACCAATTACTTCGCCTTTGAAGATCCAAACCTTTACACCGATCACACCGTAAGTGGTGTGAGCTTCGTAGTTGGCATAGTCGATGTCGGCACGCAGGGTGTGCAGTGGCACACGACCTTCGCGATACCATTCAGTACGTGCGATTTCAGCACCGCCGAGACGACCGCTCACTTGGATTTTGATGCCTTTGGCACCAATGCGCATGGCGTTCTGAACAGCGCGCTTCATAGCGCGACGGAACATTACGCGACGCTCCAGCTGCTGAGCTACGCTCTGCGCAACCAGCATACCGTCGAGCTCCGGCTTGCGGATCTCTTCGATATTGATGTGCACAGGCACACCCATTTGCTTGGTCAGGTCCTGACGCAGTTTCTCAACATCTTCACCTTTCTTCCCGATAACGATACCTGGACGAGCGGTGTGGATGGTGATACGTGCAGTCTGAGCCGGACGATGGATATCGATACGGCTTACGGACGCGCTTTTTAGTTTGTCTTGGAGATACTCACGCACCTTCAGATCAGCGAACAAATAGTCCGCATAAGTCCGACCGTCTGCGTACCAGACGGAGGTGTGCTCCTTGACGATTCCCAGGCGAATGCCAATGGGATGTACTTTCTGACCCATCTCTTCGACTCCGTTACTTGTCAGCAACCTTGACAGTGATATGGCAAGACCGCTTGACGATGCGATCAGCACGGCCTTTGGCACGTGGCATGATTCGCTTCAGCGAACGCCCTTCGTTGACGAAAACGGTGCTGACTTTAAGGTCATCAACGTCTGCGCCTTCGTTATGCTCGGCGTTGGCTACGGCCGACTCCAGCACTTTCTTCATGATCTCGGCGGCTTTCTTACTGCTGAAAGCCAACAGGTTGAGCGCTTCGCCCACCTTCTTCCCGCGGATCTGGTCGGCGACCAAGCGGGCTTTCTGGGCGGAGATTCGAGCGCCCGACAACTTAGCGGCTACTTCCATCGTTCCTTACCCCTTAACGCTTGGCTTTCTTGTCTGCCACGTGCCCACGATATGTGCGGGTACCGGCAAACTCGCCCAGTTTGTGGCCGACCATGTCTTCGTTCACGAGAACTGGAACATGTTGACGACCGTTATGCACAGCAATGGTCAAACCGACCATTTGTGGCAGGATCATCGAGCGACGCGACCAGGTCTTAACTGGTTTGCGATCGTTCTTTTCCGCCGCCACTTCGATCTTCTTCAGTAGGTGAAGATCAATAAAAGGACCTTTTTTCAGAGAACGTGGCACTGTCGTATCCCTCTATTTACTTGCGACGACGGACGATCATTTTGTCGGTACGCTTATTACCACGAGTCTTCGCGCCCTTAGTCGGGAAGCCCCATGGCGATACCGGATGACGACCACCAGAGGTACGACCTTCACCACCACCATGTGGGTGGTCAACCGGGTTCATGGCAACACCACGAACGGTTGGGCGAACGCCACGCCAGCGTTTGGCACCAGCTTTACCCAGCGAACGCAGGCTGTGCTCGGAGTTCGAGACTTCACCCAGGGTCGCGCGGCATTCAGCCAGCACTTTACGCATCTCACCAGAACGCAGACGCAGGGTCACGTAGACACCTTCACGAGCGATCAGCTGAGCCGAAGCACCAGCGGAACGAGCGATTTGCGCGCCTTTACCTGGCTTCAATTCGATGCCGTGTACGGTGCTACCAACTGGAATGTTACGCAGTTGCAGAGCGTTGCCCGGCTTGATCGGTGCCAAAGCACCTGCGATCAGCTGGTCACCAGCACTCACGCCTTTAGGGGCGATGATGTAGCGACGCTCGCCATCTGCGTACAGCAGCAGAGCGATGTGAGCAGTACGGTTTGGATCGTATTCAATACGCTCGACAGTGGCAGAGATGCCATCTTTGTCGTTGCGACGGAAATCGACCAGACGATAATGCTGCTTATGGCCACCACCGATGTGACGAGTGGTAATACGACCATTGTTGTTACGACCACCAGTCTTCGATTTTTTCTCGAGCAGCGGTGCGTGAGGAGCGCCTTTATGCAGCTCCTGGTTGACCACCTTGACCACAAAACGGCGGCCAGGGGAAGTCGGTTTGCATTTAACGATTGCCATGATGCACCCCTTCCTTACTCAGCACTGCTGCTGAAATCGAGATCTTGGCCTGGCTGAAGGGAGATAACTGCCTTCTTCCAGTCATTACGCTTGCCCAGACCGCGAGCAGTGCGCTTGCTCTTACCCAGAACATTCAGGGTAGTAACACGCTCTACTTTCACGCTGAACAGGCTTTCGACGGCCTTCTTGATTTCCAGCTTGGTTGCGTCAGTTGCAACCTTGAAAACGAACTGGCCTTTCTTGTCAGCCAGAACCGTAGCCTTCTCGGAAACGTGCGGGCCAAGCAGAACTTTAAATACGCGTTCCTGGTTCATCCCAGCAGCTCCTCGAATTTCTTCACGGCCGACACGGTGATCAACACCTTGTCGTATGCGATCAGACTAACTGGATCGGAACCTTGCACGTCACGTACATCAACGTGTGGCAGGTTGCGAGCAGCCAGGTACAGGTTCTGATCAACCACTTCAGACACGATCAAGACGTCAGTCAGGCCCATGCCGGTCAGTTTGTTCAGCAGATCTTTGGTCTTCGGTGCATCAACAGCGAAGTCCTGAACCACAACCAGACGATCAGTACGCACCAGCTCAGCAAGGATGGAACGCATTGCTGCGCGATACATCTTCTTGTTCAGCTTCTGGGTGTGATCCTGAGGACGAGCTGCGAAAGTGGTACCGCCGCCACGCCAGATTGGGCTACGGATAGTACCGGCACGAGCACGGCCAGTACCTTTCTGACGCCATGGGCGCTTACCGCCACCACGAACGTCGGAACGGGTCTTTTGCTGCTTGCTACCTTGACGGCCGCCGGCCATGTAGGCCACGACTGCTTGGTGAACCAGCGTCTCGTTGAATTCGCCGCCAAATGTCAGTTCGGAAACTTCGATCGCTTGAGCGTCATTTACATTTAATTGCATGTCAGCTTCCCCTTAACCGCGAGCCTTGGCTGCTGGACGTACAACCAAGTTGCCGCCAGTAGCGCCAGGAACAGCGCCCTTGACCAACAACAGATTGCGTTCAGCGTCCACGCGCACTACTTCGAGGGACTGCACGGTCACGCGCTCAGCGCCCATATGACCGGACATTTTTTTGCCCTTGAATACACGACCAGGAGTCTGGCACTGGCCGATAGAGCCTGGAACGCGGTGGGACACGGAGTTACCGTGGGTATTATCTTGCCCGCGGAAGTTCCAACGCTTGATCGTACCCTGGAAGCCTTTACCTTTGGACTGACCGGTTACATCAACCAGTTGACCAGCAGCGAAGATTTCAGCGTTGATCAGATCGCCGGCCTGGTACTCGCCTTCTTCAAGGCGGAATTCCATTACGGTACGACCAGCGGCAACGTTCGCTTTAGCGAAGTGGCCAGCCTGAGCAGCTGTAACACGCGAAGCACGACGCTCGCCTACAGTGACTTGCACTGCACGATAGCCATCGGTCTCTTCAGTTTTGAACTGGGTGACGCGATTCGGCTCGATCTCAATGACCGTGACCGGAATGGAGACACCTTCTTCGGTGAAAATACGGGTCATACCGCATTTACGACCGACTACACCAATAGTCATGTTGTAAACCTCATGAGTGTACGGGGCTTTCACCCGCTATGGCCGCCCATTTCAGAGCGTTACACGACTAAGACCGAGTCTTAGCCGAGGCTGATCTGCACTTCCACACCGGCCGCAAGATCAAGCTTCATAAGTGCATCAACGGTTTTATCCGTTGGCTGGACGATGTCCAGAACGCGCTTATGAGTACGGATCTCGTACTGGTCACGCGCGTCTTTGTTGACGTGCGGGGAGACCAGAACGGTGAACCGCTCTTTACGGGTAGGCAGTGGAATTGGACCACGCACTTGAGCACCAGTACGTTTCGCGGTTTCCACGATTTCCTGGGTGGATTGGTCGATCAGGCGATGGTCAAAAGCCTTCAACCTGATACGGATTTGCTGATTTTGCATTGGATTTCAGACTCCGGCTGCTATTCCCACCGAGCGCAATACGCCCGTTAAAAGGAGGCGCAATTCTATAGACGCCCCATATAGGTGTCAACCCAATAAAAAAGCCCCCGCTAAGCGGGGGCTTTTTCAACTCATCGAAGCTTACTCAAAAAAGAGCTTACTCGATGATTTTGGCTACGACGCCAGCGCCGACGGTACGACCGCCTTCACGGATAGCGAAACGCAGACCGTCTTCCATTGCGATGGTCTTGATCAGGGTGACAACCATTTTGATGTTGTCGCCTGGCATTACCATTTCAACGCCTTCCGGCAGTTCGCAGTTACCAGTCACGTCAGTAGTACGGAAGTAGAACTGTGGACGGTAGCCTTTGAAGAACGGAGTGTGACGACCGCCTTCTTCTTTGCTCAGAACGTAGACTTCAGCTTCGAACTTGGTGTGCGGCTTAACCGAACCTGGCTTAACCAGAACCTGGCCACGCTCAACGTCGTCACGCTTGGTACCACGCAGCAGAACGCCGCAGTTCTCGCCAGCACGACCTTCGTCGAGCAGCTTACGGAACATTTCAACACCGGTGCAGGTGGTGACGGTAGTGTCACGCAGACCAACGATTTCCAGTGGATCCTGAACCTTGACGATACCGCGCTCGATACGGCCAGTTACAACAGTACCGCGACCGGAGATCGAGAATACGTCTTCGATTGGCATCAGGAACGGCTTGTCGATAACACGGACTGGATCCGGGATGTAGCTGTCCAGAGTCTCAACCAGTTTACGAACGGCAGTGGTGCCCATTTCGTTGTCGTCTTGGCCGTTCAGAGCCATCAGAGCCGAACCGATGATGATCGGAGTGTCGTCACCTGGGAAGTCGTAAGTGCTCAGCAGATCGCGCACTTCCATCTCAACCAGTTCCAGCAGCTCAGCGTCGTCAACCATGTCAGCCTTGTTCAGGAAGACAACGATGTACGGAACGCCAACCTGACGGGACAGCAGGATGTGCTCACGGGTTTGTGGCATCGGACCATCAGCGGCCGAGCAAACCAGGATAGCGCCGTCCATCTGAGCAGCACCGGTGATCATGTTCTTCACATAGTCAGCGTGACCTGGGCAGTCAACGTGAGCGTAGTGACGGATCAGCGAGTTGTATTCAACGTGCGCGGTGTTGATGGTGATACCACGAGCCTTTTCTTCCGGAGCGCTGTCGATTTTGTCGAAAGCAACAACGGCCGAACCGAAAACTTCGGAGCAGACGCGAGTCAGAGCAGCGGTCAGCGTGGTTTTACCGTGGTCGACGTGACCGATGGTGCCAACGTTGACGTGCGGGAGGGTACGGTCAAATTTTTCTTTAGCCACGACAATTAACTCCTAGCCTAAAGGGGCTGAATCAGCCTTGTTTTTTGGTAACAGTTTCGACGATATGCGACGGAGCTGTATTGTATTTTTTGAATTCCATAGAGTAGCTTGCGCGACCTTGGGACATGGAACGGACGTCGGTCGCATAACCGAACATCTCACCCAGCGGAACTTCGGCGCGAATCACTTTGCCGGAGACCGTGTCTTCCATCCCCAGGATCATGCCGCGACGACGGTTAAGGTCGCCCATCACGTCACCCATATAGTCTTCAGGCGTAACAACCTCTACCGCCATGATCGGCTCAAGCAACTCACCACCGCCCTTCTGGGCCAGTTGCTTGGTTGCCATGGAAGCAGCCACTTTAAACGCCATCTCGTTGGAGTCGACGTCGTGGTAGGAACCATCAAACACGGTAGCCTTCAGGCCGATCAGCGGATAGCCGGCAACAACGCCGTTCTTCATCTGCTCTTCGATACCCTTCTGGATAGCCGGGATGTATTCCTTAGGAACCACACCACCCACTACTTCGTTCAGGAATTGCAGACCTTCCTGACCTTCGTCAGCAGGAGCAAAACGAATCCAGCAGTGACCGAACTGGCCACGACCGCCGGACTGGCGAACGAACTTGCCTTCAATCTCGCAGCTCTTCGTGATGCGCTCACGGTACGAAACTTGAGGCTTACCGATGTTGGCTTCGACGTTGAACTCACGGCGCATCCGGTCAACCAGGATGTCCAGGTGCAACTCGCCCATGCCGGAGATGATCGTTTGACCAGTCTCTTCATCAGTCTTGACGCGGAAAGATGGATCTTCCTGAGCGAGCTTGCCCAGAGCGATACCCATTTTTTCCTGGTCGTCCTTGGTCTTAGGCTCTACGGCAACCGAAATAACCGGCTCCGGGAAGTCCATGCGAACCAGGATGATTGGCTTGTCAGCGTTGCACAAAGTTTCACCAGTGGTGACGTCCTTCATGCCGATCAAGGCCGCGATGTCACCAGCGCGTACTTCCTTGATTTCTTCACGGGCGTTTGCGTGCATTTGCACCATACGACCCACGCGCTCTTTCTTGCCTTTAACCGAGTTGATCACGCCGTCGCCGGAGGCCAACACGCCCGAGTAAACTCGAACAAAGGTCAAGGTACCCACGAATGGGTCGGTAGCGATCTTGAACGCCAGAGCCGAGAACGGCTCGCTGTCGTCTGCGTGACGCTCCATTTCCTTGGTCTCGTCATCCGGGTCAGTACCCTTGATGGCAGGAATGTCGGTAGGAGCCGGCAGGTAGTCGATCACGGCGTCGAGAACCAGGGGAACACCCTTGTTCTTGAAGGAAGAACCGCAAACAGCCAGAACGATCTCACCAGCAATAGTACGCTGACGCAGAGCGGCCTTGATTTCCGCGTTGGTGAGCTCTTCACCTTCGAGGTACTTGTTCATCAGCTCTTCGCTGGCTTCGGCCGCAGCCTCAACCATGTTGCCGCGCCACTCGTCAGCCAGTTCCTGCAGTTCAGCAGGGATAGGCTTGCGAACTGGAACCATGCCTTTGTCAGAGTCATTCCAGTAAACAGCTTCCATAGCCATCAGATCGATCTGACCCTGGAAGTTGTCTTCGGAACCGATGGCCAACTGGATTGGCACCGGAGTGTGACCCAAACGCTGCTTGATCTGACCGATCACGCGCAGGAAGTTGGCACCAGCACGGTCCATCTTGTTTACGTAAACAAGACGTGGAACGCCGTACTTGTTGGCTTGACGCCATACGGTTTCCGACTGAGGCTCAACACCCGAGGTGCCGCAGAACACAACGACCGCGCCGTCGAGAACACGCAGGGAACGCTCAACTTCAATAGTGAAGTCAACGTGGCCCGGGGTGTCGATGACGTTGAAGCGGTATTGGTCCTTGTGCTGCTTCTCGGAACCCTGCCAGAAGGCGGTAATGGCAGCAGAAGTAATGGTAATACCACGCTCCTGCTCCTGAACCATCCAGTCTGTGGTCGCGGCGCCGTCATGCACCTCGCCCATCTTGTGACTTTTGCCAGTGTAAAAAAGGACGCGCTCGGTGGTGGTGGTTTTACCAGCATCCACGTGAGCAACGATACCAATGTTACGGTAGCGGTTAATCGGTGTAGTACGAGCCATAAAGCCCTCGCAAAATTAGTGACGCTAAAATTAGAAGCGGTAGTGCGAGAAAGCCTTGTTGGCTTCAGCCATACGGTGCACGTCTTCACGCTTCTTAACTGCAGCACCTTTGCCTTCGGCAGCGTCCAACAGTTCGCCAGCCAAACGCAGAGCCATAGACTTCTCGCCGCGCTTACGGGCGAAGTCTACCAACCAGCGCATTGCCAGAGCGTTACGACGGGACGGACGAACTTCGACCGGAACCTGGTAAGTAGCACCGCCTACACGGCGCGACTTTACTTCGACCAGCGGAGCGATGGCGTCGAGAGCTTTCTCGAAGATTTCCAGGGGATCGCTGTTCTTGCGTTCTTTAACCTTTTCCAGCGCGCCATAAACAATACGCTCGGCAACGGCTTTCTTGCCGCTTTCCATTACGTGGTTCATGAACTTGGCCAGGATCTGGCTGCCGTATTTTGGATCGTCAAGCACTTCGCGCTTGGCTGCTACGCGTCTTCTTGGCATGGATAAGCCCTCAAACGGTCTTCAGGTTCGCTCGGAATCGGTGCCCTTTCGGGACGCCTCCGACCTTACTCTTATCGACTCAGAAAAATAGAAAATCAGTTTTTACAAAAAGCCACTACTACTTAGGCTTCTTGGTACCGTACTTCGAACGACCCTGGTTACGACCTTTAACGCCGGAAGTATCCAAAGAACCGCGTACGGTGTGGTAACGAACACCTGGCAAGTCTTTTACACGACCGCCGCGGATCAGTACCACGCTGTGCTCTTGCAGGTTGTGGCCTTCACCGCCGATATACGAGGAAACCTCGAAACCGTTGGTCAGACGCACGCGGCATACTTTACGCAGTGCCGAGTTAGGTTTTTTCGGCGTGGTGGTATACACACGGGTGCATACGCCACGACGTTGCGGGCAGTTCTGCAGCGCAGGCACGTCGGATTTCTCGACGATACGCTTACGCGGCTGACGTACCAGCTGGTTGATAGTTGCCATCTACTAGCTCCACTGTTGTCTTGCGACGCTATTGTCTTGCAAGAAAAGCAAAATGGCAGGAACGAATTCCCGCCAAATTTAGGGGTACAAGAGTCTAAAGAGGATCTTGCCCCCAGTCAAGGCAAGGCCCCGACCTCCCCACTCATCCAACCTCGACAAATTGTCTCGATTCGATGAACGGAACGGCCAGGGCCCTACGCTTATTTATCGCAGAACTCAGTTACCGCTAGAGTTCAGCGCTTCGGTCAGAGCCGCTTCCACTTCACTGGCGCTTACGCGCAACGGTTTGTCAGCATCACGGCGGCGCTTGCGCTCGCTGTGGTAAGCCAGACCGGTACCTGCCGGGATCAAACGACCCACGACCACGTTTTCTTTCAGGCCGCGCAGGTAATCGCGCTTGCCGGTTACCGCCGCTTCGGTCAGTACGCGAGTGGTTTCCTGGAAGGAAGCCGCCGAGATGAACGATTCGGTGGACAACGACGCCTTGGTGATACCCAACAGTACGCGAGTGAACTTGGAAACGAATTTCTCGTCGCCAGCCAGACGCTCGTTCTCTACCAGAACGTGAGTCAACTCCATCTGGTCGCCCTTGATGAAACTGGAATCGCCGGATTCAGCGATTTCAACTTTACGCAGCATCTGACGCAGGATGGTCTCGATGTGCTTATCGTTGATCTTCACGCCCTGCAGACGATAAACGTCCTGGATCTCGTTCACGATGTACTTGGCCAGCGCACTCACACCCAGCAGACGCAGGATGTCGTGTGGGTCGCTCGGGCCGTCGGAGATAACTTCGCCGCGGTTTACCTGTTCGCCTTCGAAGACGTTCAGGTGACGCCACTTCGGAATCAGCTCTTCGTACGGATCGCTACCGTCGTTCGGGGTGATAACCAGACGGCGCTTGCCTTTGGTCTCTTTACCGAACGCGATGGTGCCGCTGACTTCAGCCAGAATCGAGGCTTCTTTCGGACGACGGGCTTCGAACAAGTCGGCAACACGCGGCAGACCACCGGTGATGTCACGGGTCTTCGAAGTCTCTTGCGGAATACGAGCGATAACATCACCGATCGCGATTTTCGCGCCGTCCGCTACACCGACCAGGGCGTTAGCAGGCAGGAAGTACTGAGCAATTACGTCGGTACCCGGCAGCAAGAGATCCTTGCCGTTGTCATCAACCATCTTCACAGCAGGACGGATATCTTTACCGGCAGCTGGACGGTCTTTGGCGTCGAGTACTTCAATGTTGGTCATACCGGTCAATTCGTCAGTCTGACGCTTGATCGTGATGCCTTCTTCCATGCCCACGTAGGTCACGGTACCTTTCATTTCGGTAACGATTGGGTGAGTGTGCGGATCCCACTTGGCCACGATTGCGCCAGCGTCGACCTTGTCACCTTCTTTAACCGAAATCACGGCACCGTACGGCAGCTTGTAACGCTCGCGCTCACGACCGAAGTCATCAGCGATCGCCAGCTCACCGGAACGGGACACAGCAACCAGGCAACCATCCACTCGCTCTACGTGCTTCAGGTTATGCAGACGGACGGTACCGCCATTCTTCACCTGAACGCTGTCGGCTGCAGAGGTCCGGCTTGCCGCACCACCGATGTGGAACGTACGCATGGTCAGCTGGGTACCCGGCTCACCGATGGACTGGGCAGCGATAACGCCGACCGCTTCTCCGATGTTCACCTGGTGACCACGAGCCAGGTCACGGCCGTAGCACTTGGCGCAAATGCCGTAGCGGGTTTCGCAGCTGATCGGCGAACGCACGATCACTTCGTCGATGCTGTTCAGCTCGATGAACTCGACCCACTTCTCGTCTACCAGAGTGCCGGCAGGAACGATAATTTCCTCGGTACCTGGCTTGAATACGTCACGGGCAATGACACGACCCAATACGCGTTCACCCAACGGCTCAACAACGTCACCGCCTTCAATGTGCGGAGTCATTACCAGGCCATGTTCGGTGCCGCAATCGATCTCGGTCACAACCAGATCCTGCGCCACGTCTACCAGACGACGAGTCAGGTAACCGGAGTTCGCAGTTTTCAACGCGGTATCCGCCAAACCTTTACGAGCACCGTGAGTGGAGATGAAGTACTGAAGTACGCTCAAACCTTCACGGAAGTTCGCAGTAATCGGCGTTTCGATGATGGAACCGTCCGGCTTGGCCATCAGGCCACGCATACCGGCGAGCTGACGGATCTGCGCAGCAGAACCCCGCGCGCCCGAGTCGGCCATCATGTACATCGAGTTGAAAGACTCTTGGTCGACTTCGACGCCATGACGGTCGATGACTTTCTCTTTCGAGAGGTTGGCCATCATCGCCTTGGAAACTTCGTCGTTCGCCTTGGACCAAAGGTCGATCACTTTGTTGTACTTCTCGCCCTGAGTTACCAGGCCGGAGGCGTACTGACTTTCGATCTCTTTCACTTCGTCGGTGGCGGCACCGATGATGCGGGCTTTTTCATCCGGGATAACGAAGTCGTTAACACCGATGGAAACGCCGGAGATGGTCGAGTAAGCAAAACCGGTGTACATCAACTGGTCAGCAAAGATCACGGTCTCTTTCAAACCAACCACGCGGTAGCACTGGTTGATCAGCTTGGAGATCGCCTTTTTCTTCATCGGCTGGTTGACGACGTCGTACGACAGGCCTGGTGGAACAACCTGGAACAACAGCGCACGGCCGACAGTGGTGTCGACGATACGGGTGTTCTTGACGCTGCCGCCATCACGATCGTTGACGGTTTCGTTGATCCGCACTTTGACTTTAGCGTGCAGTGCGGCTTCGCCGGCACGGAACACACGGTCAACTTCTTGCAGATCCGCGAACACACGACCTTCGCCCTTGGCGTTGATCGCTTCACGAGTCATGTAGTACAGGCCCAATACAACGTCCTGCGACGGAACGATGATTGGCTCACCGTTGGCTGGCGACAGAATGTTGTTGGTCGACATCATCAACGCACGCGCTTCCAACTGGGCTTCCAGCGTCAGCGGTACGTGCACGGCCATTTGGTCGCCGTCGAAGTCGGCGTTGTACGCAGCACAGACCAGAGGGTGCAGCTGGATAGCTTTACCTTCGATCAGTACCGGTTCAAACGCCTGGATACCCAGACGGTGAAGGGTCGGTGCACGGTTGAGGAGAACCGGGTGTTCGCGAATCACTTCAGCGAGAACGTCCCAAACCTCTGGCAGTTCGCGCTCGACCATCTTCTTGGCAGCTTTGATGGTGGTAGCGAGACCACGCATTTCCAGCTTGCCGAAAATGAACGGCTTGAACAGCTCGAGAGCCATCTTCTTCGGCAGACCGCACTGGTGCAGACGCAGGGTCGGACCTACGGTAATTACCGAACGACCGGAGTAGTCAACACGCTTACCGAGCAAGTTCTGACGGAAACGACCCTGCTTACCCTTGATCATGTCAGCCAGGGATTTCAGAGGACGCTTGTTGGAACCAGTGATAGCGCGGCCACGACGACCGTTGTCGAGCAGCGCATCGACGGCTTCCTGCAACATACGCTTTTCGTTGCGCACGATGATGTCCGGAGCGGACAGATCGAGCAGACGCTTCAAGCGGTTGTTACGGTTGATCACTCGACGATACAGATCGTTGAGGTCGGAAGTCGCGAAGCGACCGCCATCCAGCGGGACCAGTGGACGCAGATCTGGCGGCAGAACCGGCAGAACGGTCAGCACCATCCACTCTGGCAGGTTGCCGGAACCCTGGAAGGCTTCCATCAACTTCAGACGCTTGGACAGCTTCTTGATCTTGGTTTCGGAGTTGGTTTGCGGAATTTCTTCACGCAGGCGACCAATCTCGTGCTCCAGGTCGATAGCGTGCAGCAGTTCGCGGACAGCTTCGGCACCCATGCGGGCATCGAAATCGTCGCCAAACTCTTCCAGCGCTTCGAAGTACTGCTCGTCGTTGAGCAGCTGACCTTTTTCAAGGGTGGTCATGCCTGGATCGATAACGACATAGCTCTCGAAGTAGAGAACGCGTTCGATATCACGCAGGGTCATGTCCATCAGCAAGCCGATACGCGACGGCAGCGATTTCAGGAACCAGATGTGGGCAACTGGCGAGGCCAGTTCGATGTGCGCCATGCGCTCACGACGAACTTTTGCCAGCGCGACTTCAACGCCGCACTTCTCGCAGATCACACCACGGTGCTTCAAGCGCTTGTACTTACCGCACAGGCACTCGTAATCCTTTACCGGGCCAAAGATCTTGGCGCAGAACAGGCCGTCACGCTCAGGTTTGAACGTACGGTAGTTGATGGTTTCCGGCTTTTTAACTTCACCGAACGACCACGAACGGATCATCTCAGGCGATGCCAATCCAATACGGATGGCGTCGAACTCTTCGACTTGACCCTGGTTTTTCAGCAAATTCAGTAGGTCTTTCAAGGCCTTTCCTCCTGGCGGAGCAGAGAGCGGGCAATCCTGCCCCGCTCTCGATTCGCGTCACGTGTTATTCGGTTTCCAGATCGATATCGATGCCGAGGGAACGAATTTCTTTGATCAACACGTTGAAGGACTCGGGCATGCCCGGCTCCATACGGTGATCGCCGTCCACGATGTTTTTGTACATCTTGGTCCGACCGTTCACATCGTCCGACTTCACTGTGAGCATTTCTTGCAGAGTGTAAGCAGCACCGTATGCTTCCAGTGCCCAGACCTCCATCTCCCCGAAACGCTGACCACCGAACTGTGCCTTACCACCCAGCGGCTGCTGGGTAACCAGGCTGTACGAACCGGTAGAACGAGCGTGCATCTTGTCGTCTACCAAGTGGTTCAGCTTCAGCATATACATGTAGCCAACAGTAACCGGGCGCTCGAACTTGTTGCCGGTACGGCCGTCGGTCAGCTGCATCTGGCCGCTTTCTGGCAGGTCTGCCAGTTTCAGCATGGCCTTGATTTCGCTTTCCTTGGCGCCGTCGAACACTGGAGTGGCCATTGGTACGCCGCCACGCAGGTTCTTCGCCAGATCCAGGATTTCCTGGTCGGAGAAGCTATCCAGATCTTCGTTACGACCGCCGATCTGGTTGTAGATCTCGTCCAGGAAGGTGCGAAGTTCAGCAACTTTACGCTGCTCTTCGACCATCCGGTTGATCTTCTCGCCCAGACCTTTGGCCGCGAGGCCCAGGTGGGTTTCAAGGATCTGACCAACGTTCATACGCGAAGGTACGCCCAACGGGTTGAGGACGACGTCGACCGGGGTGCCATTGGCATCGTGCGGCATGTCTTCAACCGGCATGATCACGGAGACCACACCTTTGTTACCGTGACGACCGGCCATCTTGTCGCCCGGCTGGATGCGACGACGGATTGCCAGGTAAACCTTGACGATTTTCAGCACGCCTGGAGCCAGGTCATCGCCCTGCTGCAGTTTGCGCTTCTTGTCTTCGAACTTGTCGTCCAGCAGACGGCGGCGATCAACGATGTAGGCCTGAGCCTTCTCGAGCTGCTCGTTCAGAGCATCTTCAGCCATGCGCAGTTTGAACCACTGACCATGCTCAAGACCGTCGAGAACTTCGTCGGTGATTTCCTGACCTTTCTTCAGACCGGCGCCGCCTTCGGCTTTGTGGCCGACCAGAGCGGAACGCAGACGTTCGAAAGTGGCGCCTTCAACGATACGGAACTCTTCGTTCAGGTCCTTGCGGATCTCGTCGAGTTGAGTCTTCTCGATCGACAGTGCACGAGCATCACGCTCAACGCCGTCACGGGTGAAGACCTGTACGTCGATGACAGTACCCTTGGTGCCGGTAGGCACACGCAGGGAAGTGTCTTTAACGTCGCTGGCTTTTTCACCGAAGATGGCACGCAGCAGTTTTTCTTCCGGAGTCAGTTGGGTCTCGCCTTTCGGAGTGACCTTACCAACCAGGATGTCGCCTGCGCCAACTTCAGCACCTACGTAAACGATACCGGCTTCGTCCAGTTTGTTCAGTGCAGCTTCACCCACGTTCGGGATGTCTGCAGTGATTTCCTCTGGCCCAAGCTTGGTGTCACGCGCCACACAGGTCAGTTCCTGAATGTGGATCGTGGTGAAACGGTCTTCCTGAACAACACGTTCGGACAGGCAGATGGAGTCTTCGAAGTTGAAGCCGTTCCATGCCATGAACGCGATGCGCATGTTCTGACCCAGAGCCAGTTCACCCATGTCGGTGGACGGACCGTCGGCCATGATGTCGCTGCGCTGAACCCGATCACCCTTGCTCACCAGCGGACGCTGGTTGATGCAGGTGTTCTGGTTGGAGCGGGTGTACTTGGTCAGGTTGTAGATGTCGACACCAGCTTCGCCGGTTTCAACTTCATCATCAGCAACACGAACCACAATACGGCTGGCGTCGACGGAGTCGATCACGCCGCCACGACGAGCCACGACGCAAACGCCGGAGTCACGGGCTACGTTACGCTCCATGCCGGTACCGACCAGCGGCTTGTCAGCGCGCAGGGTTGGTACAGCTTGACGCTGCATGTTCGAACCCATCAACGCACGGTTGGCGTCGTCGTGCTCGAGGAACGGGATCAGCGACGCTGCAACCGAAACTACCTGCTTCGGCGATACGTCCATCAAGGTGACGTCTTCCGGCGCCTTGACGGTGAACTCGTTCAAGTGACGAACAGCTACCAGCTCGTCGATCAGGACTTTCTTGTCGTTCATCGTGGCCGAAGCCTGAGCGATCACGTGATCAGCTTCTTCGATGGCGGACAGGAACACGATCTCGTCGGTGACCAGAGCGTCTTTCACAACACGGTACGGGCTCTCGAGGAAGCCGTACTGGTTGGTGCGCGCATAGGCAGCCAAGGAGTTGATCAGACCGATGTTCGGACCTTCCGGCGTTTCAATCGGGCATACACGACCGTAGTGAGTCGGGTGTACGTCACGCACTTCAAAGCCAGCACGCTCACGAGTCAAACCGCCAGGGCCGAGTGCAGAAACACGACGCTTGTGGGTGATCTCGGACAGCGGGTTGTTCTGGTCCATGAACTGGGAAAGCTGGCTGGAACCGAAGAACTCTTTCACCGCCGCAGCCACTGGCTTGGCGTTGATCAGGTCTTGCGGCATCAGGCCTTCGCTTTCAGCCATCGACAGACGCTCTTTGACCGCACGCTCAACACGCACCAGGCCAACGCGGAACTGGTTCTCGGCCATTTCGCCTACGCAGCGAACACGACGGTTACCCAGGTGGTCGATGTCATCGACGATGCCTTTACCGTTACGGATGTCGACCAGAGTCTTCAGTACCGCGACGATGTCTTCTTTGCACAACACGCCCGAACCTTCGATCTCGGTACGACCGATACGACGGTTGAACTTCATCCGGCCGACCGCAGACAGGTCATAGCGCTCAGGGCTGAAGAACAGGTTGTTGAACAGGGTTTCGGCAGCGTCTTTGGTTGGCGGCTCGCCAGGACGCATCATGCGATAGATCTCGACCAGCGCTTCCAATTGGTTGCTGGTGGAGTCGATCTTCAGAGTGTCGGAGACGAACGGACCGCAGTCGATATCGTTGGTGTACAGAGTTTCGATGCGAACAACTTGAGCCTTGGCGATTTTTGCCAGGATTTCGGTGTTCAGCTCGGTATTGCACTCTGCCAGGATTTCGCCGGTTGCCGGATGCACGATGACCTTGGCGGTAGTGCGACCCAGGACGTAGTCCAGAGGCACTTGCAGCTCTTTGATCCCTGCTTTTTCCAGCTGGTTGATGTGGCGAGCAGTAATACGACGACCTTGCTCGACAATAACCTTGCCTTTGTCATCCAGGATATCCAGGACAGCAATTTCACCACGCAGGCGCTGAGGCACCAGTTCCAGGCTGAGGTTTTCACCTTGCACGTGGAAGACGTTGGTGGTGTAGAACGCGTCCAGCACTTCTTCAGTGGTATAGCCCAGCGCGCGCAGCAGTACCGATGCAGGCAGCTTGCGACGACGGTCGATACGCACGAACACGCAGTCTTTCGGGTCGAACTCGAAGTCCAGCCACGAACCGCGGTAAGGAATGATGCGCGCGGAGTACAGCAGTTTGCCGGAGCTGTGCGTCTTGCCACGGTCGTGGTCGAAGAACACGCCCGGGGAACGGTGCAGCTGGGAAACGATTACACGCTCGGTACCGTTGATTACGAAGGTACCGTTTTCAGTCATCAGGGGGATTTCACCCATGTAGACTTCTTGCTCTTTGATGTCCTTGATCGCTTTGTTCGACGATTCTTTGTCGAAAATGATCAGGCGCACTTTTACCCGCAAAGGTACGGCGTAAGTTACACCGCGCAATACGCATTCTTTGACATCAAATGCCGGTTCGCCCAGGCGATAACCGACGTACTCCAGCGCAGCATTGCCGGAGTAGCTGATGATCGGGAAAACGGATTTGAAGGCCGCATGCAGGCCCACGTCGCGGAACTGATCTTTAGTCGCTCCCGCTTGCAAGAATTCACGATACGAATCCAGCTGGATGGCCAGGAGGTACGGCACATCCATGACGTCCGGCAACTTGCTAAAGTCCTTGCGGATACGTTTTTTCTCAGTATATGAGTAAGCCATCAGCGTTCCCCAGCTTGGTCACCTGCTTGTTTGGCCCCTCCCGACGGGAGCAGCCAGAAAATCGTGCAAACCCCATGGTTTGCGCCACCGCATCGGGTGGTTACAGCTCGTTACCAGCACCGACCCAGTCGGCTGCCAATAACGGAAAAAGGCCGGTGGCAAGAGCCACCAGCCATCAGCCTTTCGCTTAACGCTCGGGCTGGAGGTGCAAAGTCGATGCTTACTTCAGCTCGACTTTAGCGCCTGCTTCTTCCAGAGTGGCTTTTGCTTTGTCAGCTGCGTCTTTCGAAACAGCTTCCAGAACGATGCCAGGAGCGCCGTCAACTACAGCCTTGGCTTCTTTCAGGCCCAGACCGGTCAGTTCACGTACTGCCTTGATCACGTTAACTTTCTTCTCGCCAGCTTCGGTCAGCATGACGTTGAATTCAGTTTGTTCTTCAACAACGGCAGCAACAGCAGCTGGACCAGCGGAAGCAGCGGCAGCGGAAACGCCGAACTTCTCTTCCATGGCCTTGATCAGCTCAACGATTTCCAGAACGGATTTTTCGCCGATTGCTTCGATGATTTGGTCGTTAGTCAGAGACATGACTATAAATTCCTGTATTGGGGTGACAGCCTACGCGGCCATCGAAATAAACAATAAACGCTGAAAGGAGTCGCTCAGCCTTAGGCTGCAGCAGCTTCTTTCTGGTCGCGAAGGGCCGCCAGAGTACGAGCCAATTTGCTGGTTGCGCCTTGAATCACGCTCATCAGCTGAGAAATTGCTTCGTCACGGGTCGGCAGACTTGCCAGTACGTCGATCTGATTAGCTGCGAGGAACTTGCCCTCGAACGCAGCTGCCTTGATCTCGAACTTATCCTGACCTTTTGCGAATTCTTTGAAGATACGAGCAGCAGCGCCCGGATGTTCTTTCGAAAATGCAATCAAGGTCGGGCCGGTGAACACGTCGTTGAGCACGTCATATTGAGTGCCAGCAACGGCGCGCTTGAGCAGGGTGTTACGTACAACACGTACGTAAACGCCAGCTTCACGAGCCTCTTTACGGAGTCCGGTCATAGCGCCAACTGTCACGCCGCGGGCATCAGCCACAACAGCAGACAGGGCAACATTGGCAGCCTCGTTGACTTCAGCGACGATGGCCTTCTTGTCTTCGAGTTTAATTGCCACGGGTTTAACTCCTGCTTGTTACCGTTTCATCCAACCGAAGCCGGATGTCGTTTTGGTGTCTGATTCGGTAAGGAACCGGGAGCACCATCTGCGTAGGCTTGTGGTTTAAGACTTGCGTCGCCTACGGTCTTGGATAGCCCCCGCCAGGCAGGGACCCCAATCTTTCAATTGGCGCAATCGCTTGCGCCAACCTGTGTCTTACGCGTCGAGCGAGCCTTGGTCGATGACCAGACCTGGACCCATGGTGGTGCTCAGGGTAACGCGCTTGACGTAAATACCTTTCGAGGAAGCTGGCTTGATACGCTTCAGATCAGCGATCAGGGCTTCAACGTTTTCCTTCAGCTTGACGGCATCGAAGCCGACTTTGCCAACGGAGGTGTGGATGATGCCGTTTTTGTCGGTGCGATAACGAACCTGACCAGCCTTGGCGTTTTTAACCGCGGTAGCTACGTCTGGGGTTACAGTGCCGACTTTAGGGTTAGGCATCAGGCCGCGTGGGCCCAGGATCTGACCCAACTGACCAACAACGCGCATGGCATCCGGGGATGCGATAACTACGTCATAGTTCAGGTCGCCGCCTTTCATTTCGGCAGCCAGGTCGTCCATACCTACACGGTCAGCGCCGGCAGCCAGAGCAGCCTCGGCAGCTGGACCCTGAGTGAACACAGCAACGCGAACAGTCTTGCCAGTGCCGTGTGGCAGCACGGTAGCGCTACGAACGACCTGGTCGGATTTACGCGGGTCAACACCCAGGTTCACAGCAACGTCGAACGACTCGCTGAACTTGACAGTCGACAGCTCAGCCAGCAGAGCAGCAGCGTCTACAAAGTTGTAGGACTTGCCTGCTTCGATTTTGCCGGCGATAGCTTTTTGACGCTTGGTCAACTTAGCCATTACACACCCTCCACGTTAAGGCCCATGCTACGAGCAGAACCGGCGATAGTACGCACGGCTGCTTCCATATCAGCTGCAGTCAGATCCGCGTTTTTGGTTTTCGCGATTTCTTCCAGCTGAGCACGGGTCACGGTGCCAACCTTAACGGTGTTCGGACGAGCGGAACCGCTAGTCAGACCAGCAGCCTTCTTCAGCAGAACCGAAGCAGGTGTGGATTTGGTTTCGAAAGTGAAGCTACGGTCGCTGTAGACAGTGATGATCACTGGAGTCGGCAGACCTGGTTCAATACCCTGAGTACGGGCGTTGAAAGCCTTGCAGAATTCCATGATGTTCACGCCGTGCTGACCCAGAGCAGGACCAACAGGTGGGCTTGGGTTAGCCTGAGCGGCCTTCACTTGCAGCTTGATGTAAGCGGTAATCTTCTTGGCCATGAGGCACTCCAATTACGGGTTCGAACGCCTCGAAAGGCTCCCCGGTTACTTGCGCGTTTATCCCAGTGACGACAAAACCCCACAGCCTAGGGCTGCGGGGTTGGGATGCTTGCTCAGCTAGACCTTTTCGACCTGGCTGAACTCTAGCTCTACCGGAGTAGAGCGACCGAAAATGAGCACTGCCACTTGGATCCGGCTCTTCTCGTAGTTAACTTCTTCAACCGTGCCAGTAAAATCAGCAAACGGCCCGTCATTGACACGTACCGACTCACCCGGCTCGAACAACGTCTTCGGCCTCGGCTTGTCGCTACCATCAGCAACGCGACGCAGAATCGCTTCTGCCTCTTTATCCGTGATCGGTGCAGGCTTATCAGCAGTACCGCCGATGAAACCCATCACCCGAGGAGTATCCTTGACCAAGTGCCAAGTACCCTCATTCATGTCCATCTGGACCAGCACATAACCTGGGAAGAACTTGCGCTCGCTTTTGCGTTTCTGGCCATTACGCATTTCAACCACTTCTTCAGTGGGAACCAGAATTTCGCCAAAGCCATCTTCCATGCCAGCCAGCTTTACGCGCTCTACCAACGAGCGCATGACATGCTTCTCGTAACCGGAGTAAGCATGCACAACGTACCAACGCTTAGCCACGGGACACCCTTAGCCGACAATCAAGGAAACAAGCCAGCCGAGCAGGGAATCAAGCCCCCACAACAGCAACGCCATAACCAGGACAACAGCCACAACAATCAGCGTGGTCTGCGTGGTTTCTTGGCGAGTTGGCCATACGACTTTACGAATCTCGGTGCGAGCTTCCTTAACCAGTACAAAGAAAGACTTGCCCTTGACTGTCTGCAGGCCTACAAAGGCAGCTACAGCAGCAATGACGAGCAAAGCAAGTACGCGGTACAGGATCGGCGAAGCAGAGTAATACTGATTGCCAACAACGCCAACAACCACCAAAGCGACTACTACTAGCCACTTGAGCAGATCGAAGCGAGAGCCTTGAGCTTCAGCTTTAGGAGTCATCTATGAAGATCCTGTGAAAAGAAAGCCAGACACACCAAGTGAATCTGGCAGGTCAGGAGGGAATCGAACCCCCAACCTACGGTTTTGGAGACCGTCGCTCTGCCAATTGAGCTACTGACCTAAAACAAAATCAGGCCGACCATTATGCCGGCCCGAAAAAGACATTACAACAACTTACTCGATGACTTTTGCTACGACACCAGCGCCGACGGTACGACCGCCCTCACGGATAGCGAAACGCAGACCATCTTCCATCGCGATGGTTTTGATCAGGGTAACGGTCATTTGAACGTTGTCACCTGGCATCACCATTTCAACACCTTCCGGCAGCTCGCAGTTACCAGTCACATCAGTCGTACGGAAGTAGAACTGTGGACGGTAGCCTTTGAAGAATGGCGTATGACGACCACCCTCCTCCTTGCTCAGAACGTAAACCTCAGCAGCGAACTTGGTATGCGGCTTGACAGTGCCAGGCTTGACCAGAACCTGGCCACGCTCAACATCATCACGCTTGGTACCACGCAGCAAAACGCCGCAGTTCTCGCCCGCACGACCTTCGTCGAGCAGCTTGCGGAACATTTCAACACCAGTGCAAGTAGTTTTGACAGTGTCACGAAGACCAACAATCTCAACTTCTTCCTGAATGCGGACAATGCCACGCTCAACACGACCAGTCACAACAGTACCGCGACCGGAGATCGAGAACACATCCTCGATCGGCATCAGGAACGGCTTATCGATAGCACGCTCAGGCTGCGGAATATAGCTATCCAGAGTCTCAACCAACTTCTTGACGGCAGTAGTGCCCATCTCGTTGTCGTCTTGACCATTCAGCGCCATCAGCGCCGAACCAATGATGATCGGAGTGTCATCACCTGGGAAATCGTAAGTGCTCAGCAGATCGCGCACTTCCATCTCAACCAGCTCCAGCAGCTCAGCATCGTCAACCATGTCAGCCTTGTTCAGGAAGACAACGATGTACGGAACGCCAACCTGACGGGACAACAGGATATGCTCACGGGTTTGCGGCATCGGACCATCAGCGGCCGAGCAAACCAGAATCGCACCATCCATCTGCGCAGCACCGGTAATCATGTTTTTTACGTAGTCGGCGTGACCTGGACAGTCAACGTGTGCGTAGTGACGCACAGCCGAATCGTACTCAACGTGAGCAGTGTTAATGGTGATACCACGAGCTTTTTCTTCTGGGGCGCTATCGATCTTGTCGAAGTCAACCTTTGCCGAACCGAACACTTCGGAGCAGACGCGGGTCAGAGCAGCAGTCAAAGTCGTCTTGCCATGGTCTACGTGACCAATGGTGCCAACGTTGACGTGCGGCTTGTTACGTTCGAACTTTTCCTTAGCCATCGAAATCACCCCTAGCAGAAGAATTAAGCAAGTACTATCAGCCATTAAAACAAAGGCAGATATTTTCATATCTGCCTTGTCATATGGAGCTCTTGAGCGGATTTGAACCGCTGACCTCACCCTTACCAAGGGTGTGCTCTACCAACTGAGCTACAAGAGCGTAACACTTTGCAGGACCTGCAAACTTGGAGCGGGTAGCGGGAATCGAACCCGCATCATCAGCTTGGAAGGCTGAGGTTCTACCACTAAACTATACCCGCGGAGCTTGCAGCTCTCGCTAAAAATGGTGGAGGGGGAAGGATTCGAACCTTCGAAGTCGTAGACGTCAGATTTACAGTCTGATCCCTTTGGCCGCTCGGGAACCCCTCCTAAGCGAGCCGGCATTCTATATCATGCCAGCCTTCTGTCAAGCATTTTCTCATTAAAAACCTGAGGTTAGCTGCGTTGACCTCGCTTCACACTGCTGACCGTTAAAAGGTCTTCACTGCGAAGCGGGCGCCATTCTATGCAAACTATTCGACGGGTGCAACCCCCTCGCACGGCATTATTTTATGTTTTAACTCATTGAATTCTTTAGAAAGGTTTTGCAACTGCGAGTCCCCCAGCAAACGCCGGCTTTCCGGGGCTATGCGCACCCAGTAACCAGCATATTCAGGAAGATCCTTCGGCAAGGACTGAAACTTTACATCCATGTCACTCAATCGACGCTCGATTACCTGCGCGACCTCCTGTCGAGCAGAACCTCCCAGATAGAGACAACTGCTATCCGCCTGCGTAGATTTTCCTTTGTCTCGAACTGTATCAGCTGCCTCGCTCAACAAACGAATATCCTGCTGCGAGCCACGATACAAACTCAGGGGGGTTACATCTTTCGCGCGAAGCGGAGCCTCCTGTTGGTGCCAGACGTAATAAAACACATTGAGAACAAGCAACAGCAGGAACAACCAACGCATAAAAACCTCAGGACAAGGGACACGCCATCGCCAAACCTACAAATACCAGGTCTGGAACCACCCTGGCCTCGGGCACAATCTCGGAGATCAGATCAGCATCCCCTCCAGTCAGGAAGACTGCGAAATCTTCTCCCCAATAGCTGCGCGCCAACTCTAGCTGAGTCAGGACAAACCCTCTCAACATTAGCAAACAACCTCGCTCGACCGCCTCGACGGTTGTGCGCCCAGGAACAAGATTCTCCAAAGCGCGCTCGGCAGCAAGATCTCCATAGCGAATTCTACGGGTATGGGTACGCAACTGGTTGCGCATCAAAGGCATCCCCGGACAGATAAATCCTCCGAGATGCTCACCATCCCCTGCAATAAAGTCAGCCGTAACAGCCGTACCAAAGTCGAGCACCAGACAAGCACCCGAAGCCAGATGAAATCCTCCGAGCATTGCAAGCCAGCGATCAAGCCCTAACCGCTCGAACTCCTCATAACCATTTCGAACCCCGGACATCTCGCGAGCCGGTGCCGCGCACACGACGGAAACGCCGAAAGCCGCGGTCAACAGAGAAATCAGTGCACTGGTTTCTTCGGCGGTTCTGACACTGACCAAACGACAATGCATGAGAGCGAGCCCCTTAAGCCCTCTCAAGCTCTCCAGCAATGCGAGATCTGTATCAACGACCCCCTCGCCAATAACCCGCCGGACATCCTCGCCGAGCACACGCCATTTGATGAAACTGTTTCCACAATCGAGCTCAAGAATCATCACGCAACCTCAGGCTGAGCTCGCCACCACTAAAGACCTTCTCCACACCATTCACCTTCAAGCGCAAGGCACCCTGACTATCGATACCCAGCACCTCCCCATCTATCTGACTCACACCGGCAATCAACGATACCGCCCGCCCCTGCCATAGATGATTTTGCTCCCACTCCGCCTGGATAGCCGGAAATCCGCCGGCCTGGTGGCGATTTAAATAGGCCTGGAGCATCAACCCTAACTCCGCAACCAGATGATTGCGATCAACTGCCTTACCCGACTCGAGGCGCACGGACGTCCATTGCTGATCAACCTCATCGGTCATCTGCATGTTCACATTTATTCCGACACCGATCACCACGTGACACACATCAGCAGGATCCCCCACCAACTCGAGCAGTATTCCAGCAATCTTTTGCTGACCCACCAGAACATCATTCGGCCACTTCAACCCCACACCCGAGATACCAAGCTTTCGCAAGGCCTGCATTACGGCAAGCCCGACAACAAGACTCAGGCCTTCCAGCTGCCGCATCCCACCATCAATACGCAGCACCAGACTGTAATAGATGTTTTCCGCGAACGGACTGACCCATTTTCGCCCACGCCGCCCGCGACCGGCCGTTTGCCGCTCAGCGAGCACCAGAAATGGCGTAGGCTGGCCACGCTCGATAGCGCGCAGGGCTTCAGCATTGGTGGAGTCAATTGAGTCGAAGACTAGAATGGGCCACTCACAAGAAGGCGCCTGCGCGCTTATTTCCGCAGGATCAAGCAGTGTCAACGGCGCAGCCAGTTGATAGCCGCGACCGCGGACTTTATGAATGGATAAACCGAGCTCAGCTTCCAAGTGCTGAAGCTGCTTCCATACAGCGCTACGACTGACGCCCAAGGCAGCACCCAGGGCTTGGCCCGAATGGAATCGACCATCCTTAAGAAGCTTTAACAACGTCAGCATGCAAGTCTCGCCTCACAATGAGGCCCGCATGATAGCCATGCCCCGGGCTGTTGCATAGAAACCCTACAAGCGAGATTTTCCTGCGGACAAAACAAAACCCCTACCTGCATACGCAGATAGGGGTTTCGGAATTTAATCTTGACGATGACCTACTCTCACATGGGGAAACCCCACACTACCATCGGCGATGCATCGTTTCACTGCTGAGTTCGGGATGGGATCAGGTGGTTCCAATGCTCTATGGTCGTCAAGAAATTCGGTAGCCAGGTCGTTCTCTCTTGCGAGATCACGCTCCAGCGAATGGGTATGCGATAGTTTGTGTGTTTGTTCTCGAACTTTCGGTTCGTTTCGTCTTCACACACCGCAATCTGGCCTCTTTCGAGTTCACAAATTGCTTGGGTGTTATATGGTCAAGCCTCACGGGCAATTAGTATTGGTTAGCTCAACGCCTCACAGCGCTTACACACCCAACCTATCAACGTCGTAGTCTTCGACGGCCCTTCAGGGGACTCAAGGTCCCAGTGAGATCTCATCTTGAGGCTAGTTTCCCGCTTAGATGCTTTCAGCGGTTATCTATTCCGAACATAGCTACCCGGCAATGCCACTGGCGTGACAACCGGAACACCAGAGGTTCGTCCACTCCGGTCCTCTCGTACTAGGAGCAGCCCCTCTCAAATCTCAAACGTCCACGGCAGATAGGGACCGAACTGTCTCACGACGTTCTAAACCCAGCTCGCGTACCACTTTAAATGGCGAACAGCCATACCCTTGGGACCGGCTTCAGCCCCAGGATGTGATGAGCCGACATCGAGGTGCCAAACACCGCCGTCGATATGAACTCTTGGGCGGTATCAGCCTGTTATCCCCGGAGTACCTTTTATCCGTTGAGCGATGGCCCTTCCATACAGAACCACCGGATCACTAAGACCTACTTTCGTACCTGCTCGACGTGTCTGTCTCGCAGTCAAGCGCGCTTTTGCCTTTATACTCTACGACCGATTTCCGACCGGTCTGAGCGCACCTTCGTACTCCTCCGTTACTCTTTAGGAGGAGACCGCCCCAGTCAAACTACCCACCATACACTGTCCTCGATCCGGATAACGGACCTGAGTTAGAACCTCAAAGTTGCCAGGGTGGTATTTCAAGGTTGGCTCCACGCGAACTGGCGTCCACGCTTCAAAGCCTCCCACCTATCCTACACAAGCAAATTCAAAGTCCAGTGCAAAGCTATAGTAAAGGTTCACGGGGTCTTTCCGTCTAGCCGCGGATACACTGCATCTTCACAGCGATTTCAATTTCACTGAGTCTCGGGTGGAGACAGCGCCGCCATCGTTACGCCATTCGTGCAGGTCGGAACTTACCCGACAAGGAATTTCGCTACCTTAGGACCGTTATAGTTACGGCCGCCGTTTACCGGGGCTTCGATCAAGAGCTTCGCGTTAGCTAACCCCATCAATTAACCTTCCGGCACCGGGCAGGCGTCACACCCTATACGTCCACTTTCGTGTTTGCAGAGTGCTGTGTTTTTAATAAACAGTCGCAGCGGCCTGGTATCTTCGACCGGCGTGGGCTTACGCAGTAAATGCTTCACCCTCACCGGCGCACCTTCTCCCGAAGTTACGGTGCCATTTTGCCTAGTTCCTTCACCCGAGTTCTCTCAAGCGCCTTGGTATTCTCTACCCAACCACCTGTGTCGGTTTGGGGTACGGTTCCTGGTTACCTGAAGCTTAGAAGCTTTTCTTGGAAGCATGGCATCAACCACTTCGTCACCCAGAGGGTAACTCGTCATCAGCTCTCGGCCTTAGAATCCCGGATTTACCTAAGATTCCAGCCTACCACCTTAAACTTGGACAACCAACGCCAAGCTGGCCTAGCCTTCTCCGTCCCTCCATCGCAATAACCAGAAGTACAGGAATATTAACCTGTTTTCCATCGACTACGCTTTTCAGCCTCGCCTTAGGGACCGACTAACCCTGCGTCGATTAACGTTGCGCAGGAAACCTTGGTCTTTCGGCGTGGGTGTTTTTCACACCCATTGTCGTTACTCATGTCAGCATTCGCACTTCTGATACCTCCAGCAAGCTTCTCAACTCACCTTCACAGGCTTACAGAACGCTCCTCTACCGCATCACCTAAGTGATACCCGTAGCTTCGGTGTATGGTTTGAGCCCCGTTACATCTTCCGCGCAGGCCGACTCGACTAGTGAGCTATTACGCTTTCTTTAAAGGGTGGCTGCTTCTAAGCCAACCTCCTAGCTGTCTAAGCCTTCCCACATCGTTTCCCACTTAACCATAACTTTGGGACCTTAGCTGACGGTCTGGGTTGTTTCCCTTTTCACGACGGACGTTAGCACCCGCCGTGTGTCTCCCATGCTCGGCACTTGTAGGTATTCGGAGTTTGCATCGGTTTGGTAAGTCGGGATGACCCCCTAGCCGAAACAGTGCTCTACCCCCTACAGTGATACATGAGGCGCTACCTAAATAGCTTTCGAGGAGAACCAGCTATCTCCGAGCTTGATTAGCCTTTCACTCCGATCCACAGGTCATCCGCTAACTTTTCAACGGTAGTCGGTTCGGTCCTCCAGTTAGTGTTACCCAACCTTCAACCTGCCCATGGATAGATCGCCCGGTTTCGGGTCTATTCCCAGCGACTAGACGCCCTATTAAGACTCGCTTTCGCTACGCCTCCCCTATTCGGTTAAGCTCGCCACTGAAAATAAGTCGCTGACCCATTATACAAAAGGTACGCAGTCACCCAACAAAGTGGGCTCCCACTGCTTGTACGCATACGGTTTCAGGATCTATTTCACTCCCCTCTCCGGGGTTCTTTTCGCCTTTCCCTCACGGTACTAGTTCACTATCGGTCAGTCAGTAGTATTTAGCCTTGGAGGATGGTCCCCCCATATTCAGACAAAGTTTCTCGTGCTCCGTCCTACTCGATTTCATGACCAAGAGATTTTCGCGTACAGGGCTATCACCCACTATGGCCGCACTTTCCAGAGCGTTCCGCTAATCTCAAAGCCACTTAAGGGCTAGTCCCCGTTCGCTCGCCACTACTAAGGGAATCTCGGTTGATTTCTTTTCCTCAGGGTACTTAGATGTTTCAGTTCCCCTGGTTCGCTTCTTAAGCCTATGTATTCAGCTTAAGATACCTAACTTATGTTAGGTGGGTTCCCCCATTCAGACATCTCCGGATCAAAGTCTGTTTGCCGACTCCCCGAAGCTTTTCGCAGGCTACCACGTCTTTCATCGCCTCTGACTGCCAAGGCATCCACCGTATGCGCTTCTTCACTTGACCATATAACCCCAAGCAATCTGGTTATACTGTGAAGACGACATTCGCCGAAAATTCGCGATTAAACTCACAAATTTTACCTTAGCCTGAACAACACCAGTGAAAGTGCCATCCAGTCTATCTTTCTATCACATACCCAAATTTTTAAAGAACGATCTAATCAAAAGACTAGAAATCAATATTCACACCAGAATATTCATTTCTAAACTCTCAAACGTTTCGAAGCAGTTAATGGTGGAGCCAAACGGGATCGAACCGTTGACCTCCTGCGTGCAAGGCAGGCGCTCTCCCAGCTGAGCTATGGCCCCATACAAAATTGGTGGGTCTGGGCAGATTCGAACTGCCGACCTCACCCTTATCAGGGGTGCGCTCTAACCAACTGAGCTACAGACCCAATTTCGAGCGCGTAACTGTTAGCGTTGAGCTATCAGCTTGGAGCTTAAAGCTGCTTCTATCGTCTTCTTCAATGAATCAAGCAATTCGTGTGGGAACTTATGGAGCAGCTGATGTCGTCGATTAAGGAGGTGATCCAGCCGCAGGTTCCCCTACGGCTACCTTGTTACGACTTCACCCCAGTCATGAATCACACCGTGGTAACCGTCCTCCCGAAGGTTAGACTAGCTACTTCTGGTGCAACCCACTCCCATGGTGTGACGGGCGGTGTGTACAAGGCCCGGGAACGTATTCACCGCGACATTCTGATTCGCGATTACTAGCGATTCCGACTTCACGCAGTCGAGTTGCAGACTGCGATCCGGACTACGATCGGTTTTATGGGATTAGCTCCACCTCGCGGCTTGGCAACCCTCTGTACCGACCATTGTAGCACGTGTGTAGCCCAGGCCGTAAGGGCCATGATGACTTGACGTCATCCCCACCTTCCTCCGGTTTGTCACCGGCAGTCTCCTTAGAGTGCCCACCATGACGTGCTGGTAACTAAGGACAAGGGTTGCGCTCGTTACGGGACTTAACCCAACATCTCACGACACGAGCTGACGACAGCCATGCAGCACCTGTCTCAATGTTCCCGAAGGCACCAATCCATCTCTGGAAAGTTCATTGGATGTCAAGGCCTGGTAAGGTTCTTCGCGTTGCTTCGAATTAAACCACATGCTCCACCGCTTGTGCGGGCCCCCGTCAATTCATTTGAGTTTTAACCTTGCGGCCGTACTCCCCAGGCGGTCAACTTAATGCGTTAGCTGCGCCACTAAGAGCTCAAGGCTCCCAACGGCTAGTTGACATCGTTTACGGCGTGGACTACCAGGGTATCTAATCCTGTTTGCTCCCCACGCTTTCGCACCTCAGTGTCAGTATCAGTCCAGGTGGTCGCCTTCGCCACTGGTGTTCCTTCCTATATCTACGCATTTCACCGCTACACAGGAAATTCCACCACCCTCTACCATACTCTAGCTCGTCAGTTTTGAATGCAGTTCCCAGGTTGAGCCCGGGGATTTCACATCCAACTTAACGAACCACCTACGCGCGCTTTACGCCCAGTAATTCCGATTAACGCTTGCACCCTCTGTATTACCGCGGCTGCTGGCACAGAGTTAGCCGGTGCTTATTCTGTCGGTAACGTCAAAACAATTACGTATTAGGTAACTGCCCTTCCTCCCAACTTAAAGTGCTTTACAATCCGAAGACCTTCTTCACACACGCGGCATGGCTGGATCAGGCTTTCGCCCATTGTCCAATATTCCCCACTGCTGCCTCCCGTAGGAGTCTGGACCGTGTCTCAGTTCCAGTGTGACTGATCATCCTCTCAGACCAGTTACGGATCGTCGCCTTGGTGAGCCATTACCTCACCAACTAGCTAATCCGACCTAGGCTCATCTGATAGCGCAAGGCCCGAAGGTCCCCTGCTTTCTCCCTTAGGACGTATGCGGTATTAGCGTCCGTTTCCGAGCGTTATCCCCCACTACCAGGCAGATTCCTAGGCATTACTCACCCGTCCGCCGCTCGCCACCAGGTACAAGTACCCGTGCTGCCGCTCGACTTGCATGTGTTAGGCCTGCCGCCAGCGTTCAATCTGAGCCATGATCAAACTCTTCAGTTCAAACATCTTTGGGTTTTTAAGAAACCCTAAACTTGGCTCAGCAATCGTTGGTTACATCTTTGATTTCTCGCGGAGTAACTTGTGATGCTGATAATCTTGTTGACTATCAGTCTGACTCCACAAGCACCCACACGAATTGCTTGATTCAGTTGTTAAAGAGCGGTTGGTTAAGATCTTTCGTCTCAACCGAGGCGCGCATTCTACAGCAGCCTCTGTTGCTGTCAAGCGGTTATTTTCAGAAGTTTTCAAAGTTTCGCTTGGAAATCTTTAACAACTTCAACCACTTGCGCTTTCGATCTCTCGTTAGCGGGAGGCGAATTCTACAGCGTTACTCGCTGCTGTCAACACCTCTTTTTCTCCGCTTTCGACCGAGATGATCGAACCGTCAATAAGGCGAAAACACACTGCCCTACCAACTCCTTCTGGCTTCGATGAACTGAAGCGTAACCGCTGCCGAAAACTGCGTAACTCTTTGTTTACCAAGGAGTTTTCCGTTTCGACTGCGCCGGAAGTGGGGCGAATTATAGACTTCCAGAATCTGCCGTCAACCCCTGATTTCAGCTTTATTCGGATTTGAGCGTAATACGCGCAAATGCCTTCTTCCCGGCCTGGCAAACATGGGTCGCGCCCAGTACGTATATAAAGGTGCGATCGACAACCTCACCATCTATACGCACACCACCAGAACCGAGAAGGTCGCGCGCCACTGCGGAGTTCTTCACCAGGCCCGCTTTATTAAGGACAGCAGCAATCGGCATATCCTCGGCAGCGGTCAGCTCGATCTCTGGCAGATCATCCGGCAGCTCACCGTCTTTCATACGGTTGCCCGCCGCACGGTGAGCATTGGCCGCAGCCTCTTCACCATGGAAACGCGCAACGATCTCTTCGGCCAGCTTGATCTTGATGTCACGTGGATTCGCGCCCGCTTCAACGTCAGCCCGAAAAGCATTGATCTCTTCCATGGAGCGGAAACTGAGCAATTCGAAGTAACGCCACATCAGCACATCCGGAATAGAGACCAGCTTGCCGTACATGACACCTGGCGCCTCCTGGATGCCGACGTAGTTGCCCAGCGACTTGGACATCTTCTTCACGCCATCCAGACCTTCGAGCAATGGCATGGTCAGAATGCATTGAGCCTCCTGACCATAACTACGCTGCAGCTCGCGCCCCATCAGCAGGTTGAACTTCTGATCGGTACCACCCAGCTCGACATCCGCACGCAAAGCGACCGAGTCATAACCCTGAACCAGCGGATAGAGGAATTCGTGAATGGCGATTGGCTGATTGGTCGTGTAGCGCTTGTCGAAATCGTCGCGCTCGAGCATGCGAGCCACGGTGTATTGCGAAGTCAGACGAATAAAGTCGGCCGGCCCCATCTGATCCATCCAGGTGGAGTTGAACGCTACTTCGGTCTTGGCTGGATCAAGAATCTTGAAGACTTGAGTCTTGTAGGTCTCGGCATTCTCGAGAACCTGCTCACGGGTGAGCGGAGGACGTGTTGCGCTCTTGCCGCTCGGATCACCGATCATCCCGGTGAAGTCACCTATAAGGAAGATCACCTGGTGCCCCAGATCCTGGAACTGACGCAGCTTATTAATAAGCACGGTGTGACCCAGGTGCAAATCCGGCGCAGTCGGATCGAAGCCTGCCTTAATACGTAGCGGCTGGCCACGCTTGAGTTTCTCGATCAGCTCGGACTCGACCAACAGTTCTTCTGCACCACGTTTGATCAGCGCTAGCTGCTCTTCAACCGACTTCATAACAGACCCGCAAGGCTCAGATTCAAAGGGGAACAACCATACAAGATCGCGCACCAAATACAAGTTTTGCCCGGCGCACGGACGCCAATCCACGGACAGAGCGTTCGCAGGCTTGCTTCAGAGATGATTTGGTTATATTTTATACAGTTATTTCGTCTTCATCATGTCATTCATCTTTTCCAATTCATCTTTTCAAAGTCAAAATTACCTATGACCACAGAACCGTCTAAAGCGCCGCCGCTTTACCCGAAGACCCACCTGCTCGCAGCAAGTGGCATCGCCGCCCTTCTCAGCCTGGCGCTTCTGGTATTCCCTTCCAGTGATGTTGAAGCCAAAAAGACGACCCTGAGTCTTGAACTGGAAAGCCCTGCAGAACAACTGACACAAGATCAAGACGCCGCCGACGTCGTCCAAGCCACAAATGAGCCGGCAGCCTCCCCTTTCGCGCAGATCGAAAACAGCGCCGAAGACACCCAGGAAACCGCTCAGGTCGCCCCCGCGCCAGTCGTCGAAGAAAAGAAGGCGCCAGGCCACAGGGAAGTGATTGTCAGCAAAGGCGACACTCTCTCGACTTTGTTCGAGAAAGTCGGCCTTCCGGCCACTTCGGTGCATGAAGTACTGGCCAGCGACAAGCAGGCCAAGCAGTTCAGCCAACTCAAACATGGCCAGAAGCTTGAGTTCGAACTGAGCCCGGATGGCCAGCTGACCAACTTGCACAGCAAAGTCAGCGATATGGAAAGCATCAGCCTGACCAAGAACGACAAGGGTTATGCGTTCAACCGCATTACCGCCAAGCCCACTGTTCGCTCCGCCTACGTTCATGGCGTGATCAACAGTTCGCTGTCGCAATCTGCCGCCCGAGCCGGTTTGTCCCACAGCCTGACCATGGATATGGCCAGTGTGTTTGGCTACGACGTCGACTTCGCCCAGGATATTCGCCAGGGTGACGAGTTCGATGTGATCTATGAACAGAAGGTCGTCAATGGCAAAGCAATCGGCAACGGCCCGATCCTCTCCGCACGCTTCACCAACCGCGGCAAGACTTACACCGCGGTGCGCTACACCAACAAACAAGGCAACAGCAGCTACTACACGGCTGACGGCAACAGTATGCGCAAGGCGTTTATCCGTACCCCGGTAGACTTCGCCCGCATCAGCTCGAAATTCTCCATGGGCCGCAAGCACCCGATCCTGAACAAGATCCGCGCCCACAAAGGTGTCGATTACGCCGCACCACGCGGTACGCCGATCAAGGCTGCCGGTGACGGCAAAGTATTGTTGGCGGGTCGTCGCGGTGGTTACGGCAACACCGTGATCATCCAGCACGGTAATACCTACCGCACGCTGTACGGCCACATGCAGGGCTTCGCCAAAGGCATCAAGACTGGCGGCAGCGTCAAGCAAGGTCAGGTGATCGGTTACATCGGCACCACCGGCCTCTCCACCGGCCCGCACTTGCACTACGAGTTCCAGGTCAATGGCGTGCACGTCGACCCGCTGGGTCAGAAGGTGGCGATGGCCGATCCGATCTCCAAAGCTGAACGCTCACGCTTCCTCGCGCAAAGCCAACCGCTGATGGCGCGCATGGATCAAGAGAAAACCACTCAGCTGGCTTCGAAACGCTAAGCCATGGCGCTCTATATAGGTGTGATGTCCGGGACCAGCCTTGATGGCCTGGACATTGCGTTGATCGAGCAAACCCCGGCGATCAAGCTGATCGCCACCCATTACATCCCTATGCCTGATTCCCTGCGCGCCGAGCTGCTTGGCTTGTGCGCCAGCGGCCCGGACGAGATTGCCCGCTCCGCCATTGCCCAGCAGAACTGGGTGAAACTGGCCGCACAGGGCATTCACACCCTCCTCGACCAACAAAATCTGAAACCCGACGACATTCGCGCGATTGGCAGCCACGGCCAGACCATTCGCCACGAGCCGGCGCGCGGGTTCACGGTGCAAATCGGCAACCCGGCCTTACTCACCGAGCTGACCAGCATCACCGTGGTCAGCGATTTCCGCAGCCGCGATGTAGCCGCTGGCGGACAAGGCGCGCCACTGGTTCCAGCCTTTCACGAAGCCCTGTTTGAAGAACGACCTGGCAACCGCGCGGTATTGAACGTCGGCGGGTTCAGCAACCTCAGCCTGATCGAACCCGGCAAGCCTGTTGCCGGGTTTGACTGCGGCCCCGGGAACGTCCTGCTGGATGCCTGGATTCACCAGCAACGCGGCGACAACTTTGATCGTGACGGCCATTGGGCTGCCAGTGGCAAGGTTGAACCTGCCCTGTTGAACGAGCTGCTCAGTGATCCGTTCTTTGTGACTCAAGGCCCGAAGAGCACCGGCCGCGAAGTGTTCAATTTGCCGTGGCTGATGCAGCATCTATCACAGCTACAGACCTTCGCTGCCGAAGATGTACAGGCCACGCTGCTTGAGCTGACTGCGCTGACCATTGTCGAGTCATTGCAAAGCGCCCAATCGGATACCCGGGAGCTGCTGGTTTGTGGTGGCGGCGCGCACAACGCCACGCTGATGAAGCGCCTGGCCAGTCTGTTGCCGAACGCGAAAGTCAGCAGCACTGCTGCGTATGGTGTAGACCCGGACTGGGTCGAAGCCATGGCCTTCGCCTGGCTGGCCCATTGCTGCCTGGAAGGTATCGCGGCTAACCGTCCGAGTGTCACCGGTGCCCGCGGCCTGCGCGTACTCGGCGCCATCTACCCCGCCTGAGCCTGAAACCCCAGACAGCAAAACGCCGCAGAGTCCTGAGACCTTGCGGCGTTTGGTAATGCGGTGAGGGTGCGATCAGATCGAGAACGAAGAGCCGCAGCCACACGTGGTGGTAGCGTTCGGGTTCTTGATCACGAAACGCGAACCTTCCAGACCTTCCTGGTAATCCACTTCGGCACCTGCCAGGTACTGGAAGCTCATCGGATCGACCACCAGGCTGACGCCTTCGCGCTCGACGATGGTGTCGTCATCGGCCACTTCTTCATCGAAGGTGAAGCCGTATTGAAACCCTGAACAACCGCCGCCCGTAACGAATACGCGCAGCTTCAAGCGATCATTCCCCTCTTCATCGACCAGGCTCTTCACCTTGTGCGCGGCACCGTGGGTGAATTGCAAAGCCGTGGGGGTGAAGGATTCGACGCTCATGCTGACTATCTCCCGGCGTTACGCCGCCATAATGCGTGATGACGCGCATTATCCGCTTCTCCCAGAAAATCGGTCAACTATTGTTACGGTATATCAATCAACCCAATTGTCAGACCAAAATGCAAAAAGGCCCGTACGACGGGCCTTTTTGCTGAGTGGGATAAGCCTTACGGCAGCATGCCCGCATGGGACAGACCCAAGCGCTCATCCAGGCCGAACAGGATATTCAGGTTCTGCACCGCCTGACCCGACGCGCCTTTGACCAGGTTGTCGATCACCGACAACACCACCACCAGATCACCATCCTGCGGACGGTGCACGGCAATACGGCAAACGTTGGCACCACGCACACTGCGGGTTTCCGGATGGCTGCCGGCAGGCATCACGTCGACGAACGGTTCGTTGGCATAGCGCTTTTCGAACAACGCTTGCAGATCCACCGAACGATCCACGACAGTCGCGTAGAGCGTCGAGTGAATGCCGCGAATCATTGGCGTCAGGTGCGGAACGAAGGTCAGCCCCACGTCCTTGCCCGCTGCACGACGCAGGCCCTGGCGGATTTCCGGCAAGTGACGGTGCCCTTTGACGGCGTAAGCCTTCATGCTTTCCGACGTCTCGGAGTACAGCGAACCTACAGAAGCGCCACGACCGGCACCGCTGACGCCGGATTTGCAGTCTGCGATCAAGCGCGAAGTATCCGCCAGACCCGCTTCAAGCAAAGGCAGGAAACCCAATTGCGTGGCAGTCGGGTAGCAACCCGGCACAGCGATCAGGCGCGCCTGTTTGATTTGCTCACGATTGACTTCCGGCAAGCCGTAAACCGCCTCCTCCAACAGTTCCGGCGCGCCGTGCGGCTGACCGTACCATTTGGCCCACTCATCGGCGTCTTGCAGACGGAAGTCTGCCGACAGGTCGATCACCTTGGTCCCGGCAGCCAGCAACTCACCCGCCAGGGCATGGGCGACACCGTGCGGCGTGGCGAAGAACACCACGTCGCAGGCCCCGAGGGTCTTGATATCCGGAACGCTGAATGCCAGGCCGTCGTAATGGCCTCGCAGGTTCGGGTACATGTCGGCCACGGCCAGGCCGGCCTCGGATCGGGAAGTGATCACTACCACTTCAGCTTGCGGATGCTGTGCCAACAGACGCAGCAGTTCGACACCGGTGTAACCCGTGCCGCCGACGATACCGACCTTGACCATAAACCTGCCCTCAACGAACCCACTGGAAAGCCGTCGATAATAGGGGCCGCGCGGCCCTGCGACAACCGTCAAGGTGACGTGCGGACGCTCTACCCCCTACTATCTTCGCTACCGTGAACCTTGGAATAACTAAAAATGCTTTATCTGTGGCTCAAAGCGCTTCATATCGTCAGCATGGTCTGCTGGTTTGCCGGCCTGTTTTACCTGCCGCGCCTGTTCGTCTATCACGCCCAAAGCGAAGACACCGTCAGCAAGGACCGCTTCAGTATCATGGAGCGCAAGCTGTATCGGGGCATCATGGGCCCGGCGATGATCGCCACCCTGGTGTTCGGCATCTGGCTGATCAGCCTCAACCCGAGCGCCTACTTCACCCAAGGTGCATGGATGCATGCCAAATTGACCTTGGTCGTTATCCTGATCGGCTACCACCACATGTGCGGCGCACAGGTAAAACGTTTTGCCCGTGGCGAAAACACCCGCAGCCATGTCTTTTATCGCTGGTTCAATGAAGTGCCGGTTCTGATATTGCTGGCTATCGTAATTCTGGTCGTCGTTCGGCCGTTTTAATCCAACAGGCATCATTCACCCCGGGGTACTTCCAATGTCGCTGCCCGCTTTGCTCGAACAACGCTTGCGTCTGCCCGTGGTGGCGGCGCCGATGTTCCTGATTTCCAACCCTGAACTGGTGCTCGCCTGCTGCCGTAATGGCGTGGTCGGCAGCTTTCCTGCGCTGAACCAGCGTGAGAGCAGCGGCTTCAAGGCCTGGCTGGAAGAAATCGAAGCAGGGCTGGCGAAACTGGAAAACCCCGCGCCTTACGCGGTGAACCTGATCGTCCACAACAGCAACCCGCGATTGCAGGCGGATCTGGCGATCTGCATTGAGCACAAAGTACCGATCGTGATCACTAGCCTCGGTGCCGTGAAAGAACTGGTCGACGCCGTGCACAGCTACGGCGGCCTGGTGTTTCATGACGTGACGACCCGTCGCCACGCGGAAAAAGCCGCCGAGGCCGGCGTGGACGGTTTGATCGCCGTGGCTGCAGGCGCCGGTGGTCACGCCGGGACCTGGAGCCCGTTTTCGCTGATCGCCGAGATTCGCCAGTTTTTCGACAAAACCCTGTTGCTGGCCGGCTGCCTGAACCATGGCCATGAAATTCTTGCCGCGCAGTTGCTCGGTGCAGATTTGGCCTACTTCGGTACGCGATTTATCGGCACCACTGAAAGTCATGCGCCTGACGCGTATAAGGAGATGCTCCTGACTTCCAGAGCCGCAGACATCGTCCATACTCCAGCGGTGTCGGGAGTACCGGCAAGCTTCATGCGCCGGAGCCTGGAGGCCGCCGGTTTCGACATGGCAGCCCTGCAAGGCAAGGGTGAGGTGAACTTCGGCTCCAAGCTCAAGCCGTTGAGCGATGAAGCCAAAGCCTGGAAAACCGTGTGGTCCGCAGGCCAGGGCGTCGGAGAAATCGATGACCTGCCGAGTGTCGATCAACTGGTCGCACGTCTCGACACCGAATACCGCAAGGCGCTGGAACTGGCGGCGGCGTTGCCCAAGCGCTGGCCGCGCTGACAGAAAAACTTGGCCAGCCCAATCCGGCTGGCCCTACACTCCATATTCGCAACTCCGTCTATTACAAACTCTCGCGACAAGGATGCCTCGGCCATGAGCGAAAACCGTTTCAAGATCGTCTTCGATGGCGCTCTGCAGCCAGGTGTTGACGCCACCACCGCGAAGCTCAATCTCGCCGAGCTGTTCAAAAGCGATGTTGCGGCCATCGAGCGCCTGTTCAGTGGCCGGACGGTTGCACTCAAGCGCGACCTGTCACACGCCGATGCGCAGACTTACCTTCAGGCGCTGACGAAAACCGGCATCGATGCCCGAATCGAAACAGAACCCTCGATCGAGCTGAACCTGTCCGACGTTCACGAACACGCCCCTGCCTACAGCCAACCTGTCACGGCAGATCCCGATTCTCCCTATGCACCGCCCCGTGCCTCTGTCGGCGAAGCACTCCCGGAGTTTTCTGCACTCAAGGCATTCAGTTTCGTTGGCCGCATCGGTCGCTTGCGCTTTCTGGCCTGGACGATGGCTCTTACGCTGGTGACCCTTGGCGTTGGTTCCATGCTGGCTATTTTCGGCTTCGCGCTCATCAGCACAGACTCGACCGCCGGCTTGATTCTCGCTGGCCTGCTGGCCTTTATCCTGGTCGTGGTGCTCGCCTTCATCAGCATCCAGTTCAGCGTGCAGCGCCTGCACGATATCGGCTGGTCCGGCTGGCTCTGGCTGCTGAACCTTGTGCCGGTCGTGGGCAGCGTTTTTCCATTTGTAATAATGATCGTGCCGGGTAACAACACGGCCAACCGATATGGCGCACCACCACCGCCCAACAGCAACGCGGTCAGGGTGCTGGCTTCACTGTGGCTGGTGTTTATCGCGATCATGTTCGTCGGCGGGCTGACTGGTGGCCTCACTGCGATCCAGGATGAGTATGAAAGCGCCACCGAGAGCACCTATCAAAGCAGCTCGATGATCACCGACGAAGTTGAAGTGGAGCCGGCCGATGAGGCCGAACAAGCGCCAAATTCATCCGATGATGCAGCCGAAGCAGCCGAGGCCCCTGTAGACTCTGCGAAAGAATGAACAGCGCTCCCCGCCCGTGACACCTGCGTCGCCGGCGCGGAGCTGTTGCGATGGAGAACTGCATGACCCGTTACGCTCTGATCACTGGCGCTTCCAGCGGCATCGGCCTGGCGATGGCCGAAGCGCTGGCCCGGCGCGGCCGCAGCCTGATTCTGGTGGCCCGACAGCGTGATCAGCTGGAAAGCATTGCGATTGAACTGACTCAACGTTTTGGTGTGGAGGTGCTGTTTCGCGCCTGCGACCTGGGCGAGCCGCTGAGGCTGTCCGGTTTTTTGCTGGAGCTGGAGGAAGGCGACAGGCAGATAGATTTGCTGGTCAACTGTGCCGGCATCGGTACCTGCGGCCCATTCCTGGCCCAGGACTGGATGACCGAGCAGGACTTGATCGAAGTGAACATCCTGGCCCTCACTCGCTTGTGCCATGCCATCGGCAACAGCATGGCCTTGCAGGGCGGCGGGCAGATTCTGAACGTCGCCTCGGTCGCGGCGTTCCATCCCGGTCCCTGGATGAGCACTTACTACGCCAGCAAGGCTTACGTACTGCATTTTTCCGAAGGTTTACGCGTCGAACTGAAGAAATGTGCGGTCAAGGTATCGGTGCTGTGCCCCGGCCCGACCCGCACGGCGTTTTTCCGCACCGCGCAACTGGACACCGACAAACTGGTCGAGAGCAAACTGCTGATGAGTCCAGAAGAAGTCGCGCTCTATACCGTGCGAGCGCTGGCGAAAAATCGCGCCATTATTATCCCCGGTCGCCTGAATCGCTGGTTCGCGTTCCTGCCGCGGCTCGGCTCACGCTGGCTGACCCGGACAATCGCGGGCATGGTCAACAAAGCCTATTGCCCGCGCTGATCAATCCTCAAGGCAAAAGACTGGGCTCTGACATAACCCATGGTTACACTCAGGCCAGCCCAAACAACGGAGAAAACAGCTGTGGATACTCTGTTCACCAAGATCATCAACCGGGAAATCCCGGCCAGGATCATTTACGAGGACGACCAGGTACTGGCCTTCCACGACATCGCACCACAGGCCCCCGTGCATTTCCTGGTTGTCCCGAAGAAACCGGTGCGTACCCTTAACGACCTCACCGAGGACGACAAGGCTTTGGCCGGGCATATTCTGTTCACGGCCCAGCGCCTGGCTCTGGAATTGGGCTGTGAAGAAGGTTTCCGGGTGGTCATGAACTGCAATGAATTGGGCGGGCAGACCGTCTATCACATTCATATGCACGTGTTGGGTCAGCGCCAGATGCACTGGCCGCCGGGCTGATCCAGCAACCGCCCCCTGTAGGAGCGAGGCTTGCCCGCGAAGGCGTCCTCAAGTGCGCCAAAAGCTTCGCGGGCAAGCCTCGCTCCTACAAGGATTGGTGGTGACACCACCGGAAATGACCCAACGCAAACCCTCCCCCCCGCCGATTGGGTTAAACTGGCCGCCGAGATTCTTCCCGGAGGTCAGCATGACTACCCAACGTCACTACTCGCCAATTGACCGTCTTCTGCTGCAAGCCGACGCCGCGATGCGTACTTTGCTGCCCTTCAGTGGTCAGCCCTACCGTCCGTCGCCGGCCATCGTGCAGCCGGATGCGCAAATGAGCGACGAGGACACCCGACACGTCGCTGGTTTAATGCGCATCAACCATACCGGCGAAGTCTGCGCCCAGGCGCTGTATCAAGGTCAGGCCCTGACCGCCAAGCTGCCGAAAGTGCGCGCCGCCATGGAGCACGCCGCCGAAGAAGAAATCGACCATCTGGTCTGGTGCGAACAGCGCATTCATCAGTTGGGCAGCCACACCAGCATCCTCAATCCGCTGTTCTACGGTATGTCGTTCGGGATTGGCGCGGTCGCCGGATTGATCAGCGACAAAGTCAGCCTGGGTTTCGTTGCGGCCACCGAGCATCAGGTCTGCAAACACCTGAACGAACACCTTGAGCAACTGCCTGCCGGGGACGAAAAATCCCGAGCGATCCTGGAGCAGATGCGTATCGATGAAGAGCATCATGCTGAAAGTGCGCTGGATGCAGGTGGATTTCGTTTTCCGGCACCAGTGAAGTTCGGGATGAGTTTGTTGGCCAAGGTGATGACGAAGAGTACTTATCGGATCTAAGTATTGCAGCGCCCGCGACGTCCCCATCGCGGGCAAGCCCGCTCCCACAGGGACCGCGTTTCGGTAATAAAAAAGGCGACTACCCAATGTAGTCGCCTTTTTTGTACTCGGAACTCTTAGTTCGGCATGTTGCGCGCGTAGAAAATTTGCATCACCTGAGTCTGCACGTTGATTCAACCGAGCTCGATGATTTCGTAGTCGTGGGTAATCGCCACGCCGGCCGCGCCGAGCATAATCGAGGCCGAGCAATACTTCTCGGCCGACAGCTCGATGGCGCGCTTGACCTGAGCTTCTTTCAGCCCGCGGCCTTTGACCACGAAGTGCATGTGGATTTTGGTGAAAACCTTCGGGTCTTCGGTCGCACGCTCGGCTTCGAGGAACGCTTCGCAGCTTTCGACGGCCTGACGGGACTTCTTGAGGATGCTGACCACATCAAAATTGCTGCAACCGCCAACACCTAGCAGAAGCATTTCCATCGGCCGGACACCCAGGTTACGACCGCCGGCTTCGGGCGGTCCGTCCATGACCACGACATGACCGCTGCCGGATTCGCCGAGGAACATGGCTTCGCCAGCCCATTGGATGCGTGCCTTCATCGCCAAGACTCCACTGTCTAAAAAAGGGTCGCCAGCTTAGCACAGGGCCCTTGATTGGCAGCGCTTCGCCTTCCTAGGACATAACCATCTGCGTCGTAGGCAAATTCTCGAATCTTGAAGGAATGCGTCTGTTAAGCTGACGCCAAATCAATGGCGTATCGCCAGCTTTGCAGCGAATAAAAAGGATCGCAGGCTTCGCCAGCGCCTACAAAAAAACATACCGTGCAGTCTTTTCGGGATACAACCATGGTTGCTATTACCCCAACACCCAAAATCAAGAACCTCGACAAACTGTTGATGCACTGCCAGCGCCGTCGCTATGCCGCCAAGAGCAACATCATTTGTGCCGGTGACCGCTCGGACACGCTGTTTTTCATCATCAAGGGTTCGGTGACCATCCTGATTGAGGATGACGACGGCCGTGAAATGATCATTGCCTACCTCAACTCCGGCGACTTTTTCGGCGAGCTGGGTCTGTTTGAGCAAGCCGGCCTGGAACAGGAACGCAGCGCTTGGGTACGTGCCAAGGTCGAATGCGAAGTCGCGGAAATCAGCTACGCGAAATTCCGCGAGCTGTCCCAACAAGATCCAGACATTCTTTACGTGCTCAGCGGACAAATCGCACAGCGCCTGCGCAATACCACGCGCAAGGTCGGCGACCTGGCGTTCTTCGACGTGACCGGTCGCGTTGCGCGCTGCCTGCTGGAACTGTGCAAGCAACCAGACGCCATGACCCACCCGGACGGCATGCAGATCAAGGTGACCCGTCAGGAAATCGGCCGGATTGTCGGTTGTTCCCGTGAGATGGTCGGCCGCGTACTCAAGGATCTGGAGGAGCGCAACCTGGTCGACGTCAAAGGCAAGACCATGGTGGTCTTCGGCACGCGCTAAGCTCGAAAACCAGGCTTCGAGAATTCAAGCTCCGAGCATGTCTGCCAGCAGCTGTCGGTATAGCGCATCGAGCCGTTCCAGTGCCTCAGGAGCGGCAAACTTTTCATGCAGGGCGATGTGGCTTTCAGCGCGAACCCGCTGCTCCAGGCCACAGGCTTCGTTAAAGCGATTGACCGCCGCGACCATCGACTCTCGCTCGTCATCGATCAACATCGCCCCGTGCACCAGGCCGACCGGACGCTGACCGCCCTTGCTCTGGCGCCAACGCTGGGCGGTACCCACCATCTTTCGACCATCGAGGTTGACGTTGAAACGACCGTCGCAGAACGCGCCCTCGATTTCGCCCAGGGACGAAGTACCGCCCAGCTCATCCAGTAACTGACAGATCGGATCGCACAGACGCCGGTAGCCGGTTTCAATGCGGTTCAGATCGCCTTCACTGCGCGGAGGGGCATAAACCAGAGCGATGTTGATGGTCGATGCCGATTGCGGCACTGGCTCACCGCCGGTTTCACGCAGCAGCACCGGCCAGCCCGCGGCGGCGGAGACTTCGCACGCCGCCTCAAACTGTGGCAGACGATTCAAGCGGCGGGGCATGACCAATGCGCGGTCAGTGGGTTGCCAGAACAGCAGACCGAACTCCGACTCACCGGTGCACACATGGGCCAACAGATCCCGCTCGGCGAGCAGGCCGGCTTCAATGGTCAGAGGGGTTGGTGAGGTCATAAGGTATTCCGTTGGACATGAAGCCTGTGGTGCTACTTATGCCGCTATCGCGAGCAGGCTCGCTCCCACATTGGATCTCTGATGTTAGTAGATCTCTTGTGGGAGCAAGCCTGCTCGCGATGGGGTCGACTCGGTCTGCGTGTAATCAGTCGAGCGTAGAACCGCTCACTGGAATGCCACGCTCGGGAAAGAACAGGCGCTGCAGTTCGGTACCCGGGCTTTCGGCGCGCATGAACGCTTCGCCGACCAGGAACGCATACACATCGCTGATTTCCATCAGTTCGACATCGGCCCGGTTAAGAATGCCACTTTCAGTGATCACCAGACGATCGCGCGGAATACGCGGCAACAGGTCGAGGGTAGTTTCCAGATTGACGTCGAAGGTGTGCAGGTTGCGGTTGTTCACGCCCACCAGCGGTGTGTCGAGGGTTTTCAAGGCCCGCTCCAGCTCGTCGCCATCGTGGACTTCCACCAGCACATCAAGACCGACACTTTTGGCCACGGCCGCCAGCTCGGCCATCTTCACGTCGTCCAGTGCGGAGACGATCAACAGCACGCAGTCAGCACCCAATGCACGGGATTCGACGATCTGGTAAGGATCGATCATGAAGTCCTTGCGGATCACCGGTAACTTGCACGCCGCCCGGGCCTGTTGCAGATACGCATCGGCGCCCTGGAAGTAATCGATATCGGTGAGCACCGACAGGCAAGTGGCCCCGCCCTTTTCGTAACTTTTGGCGATGTCGGCGGGAACGAAGTTCTCGCGAATCACGCCTTTGCTCGGCGAGGCTTTCTTGATTTCCGCAATGACTGCCGGCTGCTTGAGTTTGGCCTGCGCAATCAACGCCTTGGCAAAACCACGGGGTGCATCGGCCGCCTTGGCCAGATTTTCCAGCTCTGCCAGGCTCACACGGGCGCTACGCTCGGCGACTTCCTGGACTTTGCGGGCCAGAATATTTTCCAGAACCGTCGGTACACTCATCCCTCATTCTCCACTTTGAATACCGCGGTAAATGCACCCAACTCCTCAAGTTTTTCCCGAGCGAGGCCTGTGTGCAGCGCATCGTGCGCCAGGGCAACGCCTTCTTTCAAACTGCTGGCATGGTCGGCGGCGTACAACGCGGCACCGGCATTGAGCACGATCATCTCGGCGGCTTTCTGACCGTTCTCGGTCTTGCGCTTGCCCAAGGCATCGCGAATCAGCTCAAGGGAGGCCGCCGGGCTTTCCACCGCCAGACCGTGCAGGCTCTGGCTCTTCATCCCCAGGTCTTCGGGTTCGACCCAATACTCGGTGATCTGGTCATTCTTCAATTCCGCCACAAAGGTCGGAGCCGCCAGACTGAACTCATCCAGACCATCCTTCGAATGCACCACCAGCACGTGTTTGCTGCCCAGACGTTGCAAAACTTCGGCCAATGGCCGGCACAACGCCTGGCTGAACACACCCACCACCTGATGTTTCACACCGGCCGGATTCGTAAGCGGGCCGAGCATGTTGAACAGCGTGCGCAAGCCCAGCTCGCGGCGCGGGCCGGCGGCGTGCTTCATGGCACTGTGGTGGGTTTGGGCAAACATGAAACCGATACCGACATTGTCGATGCAGCGTGCCACCTGAACTGGCGTCAGGTTCAGGTAGATACCCGCGGCCTCCAGCAAGTCGGCGCTGCCGCTTTTGCCCGACACTGCACGGTTACCGTGCTTGGCCACCGTGCAACCGGCCGCCGCGACCACGAACGACGACGCGGTGGAAACGTTGAAAATGTTCGCACCGTCGCCACCGGTCCCGACCACATCGACCACGCCGTCGAGGGTATTGAGTTCAACCTTGTCCGCCAACTCACGCATCGCCGTCACGGCACCGACGATCTCATCGATGCTTTCGCTCTTCATGCGCATGGCCATCATGAACGCGCCGATCTGCGCATCCGTGCATTGCCCGGTCATGATTTCGCGCATGACATCGCGCATCTCATCGGTACTGAGGTCGAGGTGGCCGACGATACGGCTCAGGGCTGTCTTGATATCCATGGAAAGTCCTTAGCGCGTGCCGCCGGTTTGTTTGAGGAAGTTGGCGAACAGCTCGTGGCCCTGTTCGGTGAGGATAGACTCAGGGTGGAATTGCACACCTTCGATGTTCAGCGTCTTGTGACGCAGGCCCATGATCTCGTCGACCGAGCCGTCTTCGAGCTGGGTCCAGGCGGTCAGCTCCAGGCAATCGGGGAGGGTTTCGCGCTTGACGATCAGCGAGTGGTAACGGGTGACCGTCAGCGGGCGATTCAGACCTTCGAATACGCCCTTGTCCTCGTGGAATACCGGGCTGGTCTTACCGTGCATGACTTGACGGGCACGGACCACATCGCCACCAAAGGCCTGGCCGATGGACTGGTGACCCAGGCAAACACCGAGAATCGGCAGCTTGCCGGCGAAGTGCTTGATCGCTTCGATGGAAATACCGGCTTCGGTCGGGGTGCAAGGACCGGGAGACACGACAATGCGCTCAGGGTTGAGGGCTTCGATTTCGGCAATGGTGAGCTCATCGTTGCGCACGACTTTGACCTGGGAGCCGAGCTCACCGAGGTATTGCACAACGTTGTAAGTAAAAGAGTCGTAGTTATCGATCATCAGCAACATGGCGTTAAGAACCTCTTGAATTTACTGACTTTGAATACAGCCTTCGAATGATTTACCCGCAACGTCCTGCACTTTGTCAGTCGCTGGAGTTGCGCTGCAAAGCGGTTTGTCTTGCGGGTAAAGAAGGCAAAGCGGTAAAGATCCGGCCGGGCCGGCAGAAGGATTCAGGCGCGCCAACGCCAACGGGCGTGTGCCTTGATGACTTGATCCAGAAGTTTGCTGACGATCAACACGGGGAAGGTCTCATTTATACGTCTTGGCACAGTAACTTAGCTGGGCAGAGCGTGCAATATGGGCGATCGAAGCGCGTGAAACAATCGACCGGTTCGCGCCGAACGGCAACAGGCTCTATAGTTTTTGGCACCATCGTTTTGCTCACTACAACAATAACAAACGGACTTGCTCATGATCAGACAGACGTTGGCTGTACCGCTTGCCGGCTGCTTGCTCGCCATGGCCTGCACCCAGGCGATCGCGGCGCCCAACCCTTATTCGAATTTCATTGTCTTCGGCGATAGCCTCAACGATGCCGGGCAGTTTACCGACACGGGCGGCCCTGCCGGTGCGACCCTGCGCTTCACCAACCGGACCGGACCGGTTTACCAGAACGGCAGCGGCGAAGTCTATTCCGCCAACTCGACCCAACTGCTGGGTGAAAGGCTCGGGTTTTCACCGGACCAGACGGCCGCTTCAACCTCGGCGGTGCGTGCGAACCAGGGCCTGCCGGATGGCAATAACTGGGCCGTCGGCGGTTACCGCACCGACCAGATCCTCACCTCGATCACGAGCGTATCCGCCACGGGTGAACGCACGCGTTCGGGCTATCTGCCGACAAACAACTTCAGCGCCAATCCGAATGCGCTGTATTACATTTCCGGGGGTGGTAACGATTTTCTCCAGGGACTTGTACAAAGTGGCGCTCAGGCGAATGCCGCCGCGGATCGACTGGCAAACAGCGTCCAGGTCTTGCAGGCCGCCGGCGCCCGGTACATTGTGGTATGGCTGCTGCCCGACCTGGGTTTGACGCCTGCCATCAACGGCACGCCCCAGCAGACACCCACCTCACTACTGAGCTCTGCCTTCAACCGGCAACTGGTCACTCGACTGGCAGGGATCGATGCCGAAATCATCCCATTGAACATTCCGCTGCTGCTGCAGGAAACCTTCGCCGATCCGGCGCGATTCGGTTTTGCTACAGGCCAGAACCTGACGGCGACCTGTTTCAGCGGTAACAGCTGCACCGAAAACCCTACGTATGGCATCAACAGTGCCACGCCGGATCCCAGCAAGCTGATTTACAACGATGGGGTCCATCCGACCGAGGCCGGGCAAAAACTGATTTCCGACTACGCCTACTCCCTTCTGGCGGCGCCGTGGGAGCTGACATTGCTGCCGGAAATGGCCCACGCTACCTTGCGTGCGCACCAGGACGAACTGCGTAGCCAGTGGCAATCCGACTGGGAGAACTGGCAAGCCGTCGGCCAATGGCGCGCGATTGTCGCCGGTGGCGGTCAGCATCTGGATGTCGATAGCCAAAGCAGCGGCGCCAGCGCCGACGGTAACGGCTACAACCTGAATATCGGCGGCAGCTATCGCCTTAATGAAGCTTGGCGCGTCGGTGTCGCAGCAGGCTTCTATCGTCAGAACCTGGAAGCAGGTAGTAACGATTCGGACTACAAACTCAATAGCTATCTGGCGACCGCCTTCGCCCAGTTCCAGCAGAATCGCTGGTGGGCCGATGCCGCGTTGACCGGCGGCAAGCTGGATTACGACAACCTCAAACGCAAATTCGACCTGGGTGCCAGCGAAGGTGCGGAGAAAGGCGATACCGATGGCGATCTCTGGGCCTTCAGCACTCGCCTTGGCTATGACATTGCCCAACCGGGCAGCGAATGGCACCTGTCACCGTTCATCAGCGCCGATTACGCCAAAGTGGAAGTCGACGGCTATTCGGAAAACAGCACTCGTTCCACAGCACTGACCTTTGATGATCAGACCCGCGATTCAAAGCGTTTGGGCGCCGGCCTGCAGGGTAAGTATCAGATCACCCCGCAGACTCAAGTGTTCGGCGAATACGCGTATGAGCGTGAATACGAGGATGACACTCAGAAAGTAAACATCGCGCTCAACAGCCTACCGTCCCTGGACTTCAAGCTGGACGGCTATACACCACAAAGCCACTTGAATCGCGTGAGCCTGGGGGTCAGTCACAAATTGACGGCCGATCTGGCGCTACGTGGTGGGTACACGTTCCGCAAGGATGATGACTTTACCCAGCAAGGGCTTACCGTCGGGGTTGCGCTGGACTTCTGATCCGGCAAACAGCAGGCAAAAAAACGCGGTGCCCTCACAGGTGCCGCGTTTTTTATGCCAGTGAATTCCCTGTGGGAGCTCAGGTGTCCGGGGTTTGCTCGGCCAGGGCCACCGCGCGGAACATGGCGCGGCGCTTGTTCAGGGTTTCTTCCCATTCCAGTGCCGGCACCGAGTCAGCAACGATGCCGCCACCCGCCTGCACGTGCAGTTCGCCGTTCTTGATCACTGCGGTGCGGATTGCAATCGCGGTGTCCATGTTGCCGTTCCAGGCGAAGTAACCGACCGCGCCGCCGTAGACGCCACGCTTGACCGGTTCCAGCTCGTCGATGATTTCCATCGCGCGAATCTTCGGCGCGCCAGACAAGGTGCCGGCCGGCAGAATCGCCCGCAGTGCGTCCATCGCCGTCAGCCCGGCCTTCAATTGGCCGGTAACGTTGGACACGATGTGCATCACGTTTGAATAACGCTCGATCACCATCTTCTCGGTGAGTTTCACCGAACCGATTTCCGAGACGCGACCGGTGTCGTTGCGGCCCAGATCGATCAGCATCAAGTGCTCGGCGATTTCCTTGTCGTCCGACAGCAGGTCTTTTTCCAGCGCCACGTCAGCCTCTTCGTTGGCGCCTCGCGGACGGGTGCCGGCAATCGGGCGCACGGTGATCAGGTTGTCTTCGACCCGCACCAGTACTTCCGGCGAACTGCCGACGACGTGGAAGTCGCCGAAGTTGAAGAAATACATATAAGGCGTCGGGTTGAAGCAGCGCAGCGCCCGGTACAGGTCGATAGGCGCAGCCTTGAAGTCGATCGACATGCGCTGGGACGGCACAACCTGCATGCAGTCACCGGCCAGGATGTATTCCTTGATGGTATCGACGGCTTTTTCGTAATCGTCCTGGGTAAAGCTCGAACGAAATACCGGATCAGCAGACTGTTGCTTGCTGAAATCCAGGCCGCGGCGCGGGGTAATCGGCTGACGGAGTTTTTCCAGCAGCTCCTCCAGACGCGCCTGACCTTGTTCGAAAGCATCGTCCTTCGAGGGATCGGCCAGGACAATCGCGTGCATTTTGCCGGCGAGGTTGTCGAACACCACCACCGCATCGGACACCATCAGCAGAATGTCCGGTACGCCCAGTGGATCCGGGTTCGGGCACTTGCCCAAACGCTTCTCCACATAGCGCACGCAGTCATAGCCGAAGTAGCCCACCAGACCGCCATTGAAGCGCGGCAGGCCAGGGATGGTCGGCACGTTGTAGCGAGCTTTGAATTCTTCGACGAAGGCCAATGGATCTTCAACGTCGTGGCTTTCGATCTCGACGCCGTCGTGAGTCACGCTGACGTGGTGATCGTGAACCCGCAGCACGGTGCGGCACGGCAGGCCGATGATCGAGTAACGCCCCCACTTTTCCCCGCCCTGTACTGATTCCAGCAGGTAGGAGTTCGGCTCGTCGGCCAGCTTCAGGTAGATCGACAGCGGCGTGTCGAAGTCGGCCAGGGTTTCGCAGGCAAGCGGGATGCGGTTGTAGCCGGCAGCGGCCAAACGCAGGAATTCTTCGCGGATCATGGGGTAGCCTCGTGGCTTGAGGGTCTAACGGTCAGGTATGCAAACGCGCCGGTACGCCGGCCAGGAACAAGTCAGGCGCGCCAACGCCAGCGGGCCAGGGCCTTGATGACTTTCATCCAGAGTTTGCGAGTGACCACCACGATGGCGTTTCCAGGAGGGGATTGAACAGCGTCGGGCAACGTTATCTCAGCGGCCGGATCCAGGCAACCGGGAATTAGTTTGCGCAGATCATCGATCACCAGCGCCGGCGATTCTTCGGCAATCGGCCGACCGTGGTTATAGCCATAACTGAGGGCCACGCATTTGACCCCCGCCGCTTTCGCCGCCAGCACATCGCTGCGCGAGTCGCCGACGAACAACGATTGCGACGCCGGGATGTTGGCCATTTTCATCACGAAAAACAGCGCGGCCGGGTCAGGTTTCTTATTCGGCAGGGTGTCGCCACCGATGATCCATTTGAAGTAACGGCCGATCTTCATCTGATCCAGCAGCGGCGCGACGAAGCGCTCCGGTTTATTGGTGATCAGCGCCATTTCGACGCCTTGTTTGCTCAGCCACTTGAGGGTGTCACGCACGCCGGGGTAAACCACCGTCAGTTCGTGACCGTCCTCATAAAAGCCATTGAACAATTCCAGGGCATGCTCGGCCTCGACCTCATCGACACCCTCGCCGTCGATGTGGTTGGCCAACGCCCGGCGCACCAGCATATGCACGCCGTTGCCAACCCACTCGCGCACCGGTTCGATACCGGCAGGTTGACGCCCGAGTTTGAGCAGCATGTTATCCACAGCCGCCGCGAGATCAGGGACCGAATCGACCAGCGTGCCATCCAGATCGAACATCACCAGCCGCGGCAGACGCCCGGGGAACAGCTGCTCAAAACCACTCATGGGCGAGCCAGCGCCAGTTCGGAGCGCATTTTTTCAATCACTTCCTGATAGTTCGGCGCATTGAAGATCGCCGAACCAGCCACGAAGGTGTCGGCGCCAGCAGCAGCGATTTCGCGAATGTTGTTCACGTTCACCCCGCCGTCGATCTCCAGGCGGATATCACGACCGGAGGCATCGATCAGCGCCCGCGCTTCACGCAGCTTGTCGAGCGTGCCGGGAATGAACTTCTGGCCGCCGAAACCCGGGTTGACGCTCATCAAGAGGATCATGTCGACCTTGTCCATGACGTACTTGAGCACGTCCAGCGGGGTCGCCGGGTTGAATACCAGGCCGGCCTTGCAGCCACCTTCGCGGATCAGTTGCAGGGAACGATCGACGTGCTGCGTGGCTTCCGGGTGGAAAGTAATGTAGGTCGCACCGGCTTCGATGAAGTCACCGACGATGCGGTCCACCGGGCTGACCATCAAGTGCGCGTCGATCGGCGCGGTCACGCCGTACTTGCGCAGCGCGGAGCAAACCATCGGGCCGATGGTCAGGTTTGGCACGTAGTGGTTGTCCATGACATCGAAGTGCACGAAGTCGGCGCCGGCGGCCAGGACGTTGTCCACTTCCTCGCCCAGGCGGGCGAAGTCGGCGGAGAGAATCGACGGAGCAATGACGAAGGGCTGCATGACGCACCTTTTTTGAGCAGAATCACGATGGCGCGCATTGTATACCTCATGCTTTGACGCGCGCACCGTGCTGCGATGATTGGGCTCTAATAGGCCGCTCGGTAGATCTTCTCGATATCGATGGCGCTCAGCTTTCGCGGATTATTGCGCATCAGGCGCTCGATGCCGGCGGCTTCCACAGCCATGGCCGGGATCGCATCCTCGGGCACCCCGAAACTGCGCAGGCCCAGCGGGATTTCCACCGCGGCGCACAGCTCGGTCATCGCCTCCACGGCTTTGTCCGCCGCTTCATTGGCGCTCAGATGAGCAGTCTTCACCCCCATGGCCTCGGCAATATCCTGCATACGCTCCACGCAAGCCATCTTGTTCCAGGTCATGACATACGGCAGCAGCAAGGCATTACTGATGCCATGGGCAATGTTGAAACGCCCACCCAGCGGATACGCCAACGCATGCACTGCGCCGACCCCGGCATTGCCGAACGCCATGCCGGCCATCAGGCTGGCGGTGGCCATGTCTTCGCGGGCTTGCAGGTGGGATGGATTGGCGTAGGCCTTGGGCAGCGCCTGGGTAATCAGCTTGATCGCGCCAATGGCCAGGGCATCGGTGATTGGCGATGCATTGAGCGACAGGTAGGACTCGATGGCGTGCACCAGCGCATCGACGCCACTGGCAGCGGTGACACTGCGCGGGCAGGTCAGGGTCATTTGCGGGCTGACCAGTGCCACGTCCGGCAACAGGTAATCACTGATAATGCCCTTCTTCAGCTGCGCAACCTTGTCGGAGAGGATGGCCACGTTGGTCACTTCCGAACCGGTGCCAGCAGTGGTCGGGATGGCGATCAGCGGCGGGCCTTTGCGCGGCACCTGATCGATGCCGAACAAATCCTCCAGCGCGCCGTGGTAACCGGCATAGGCAGCAACACTCTTGGCGATGTCGATGGCACTGCCGCCACCGAGGCCGATCAGTCCGTCATGCCCGCCTTCACGGTAAACCCGCATGCAATCTTCGACGATGGCAATTTCCGGATCCGGCAACACCCGGTCGAAAATCTCGTAACTGCGCTCGCCCAGCTGCGCCAGCGCCAGCTCTACCGTACCGGACTTGACCAATGCGGCATCGGTGACGATCAACGGGTTGTCGACATCCAGGCGTGTGAGTTCAGCGGCCAGTTGCTCGATGGCACCTGCGCCGGTGATCAGTTTGTGAGCGATTTTGAAAGAGGAAAGACTCATGTGCGCAGCCTCTTATAGATAGGGGAGCTGGGCACAATAGTAGCTGGGGATTGGGGTTTGTCTGCTATTAAATTGGTGAATGACCGCCAATCCCGAAAACCACACAAAACACCTGTGGGAGCGAGCCTGCTCGCGATAGCGCAGTGTCAGTCGACATCAATGTTGAATGTCGATCCGCTATCGCGAGCAGGCTCGCTCCCACAGGTTGATCGGGGTGCTGCTTTATACCTGGGCGGTGCGCAGTTTTTCGCTGCGCCCACGCAGCCATTCCAGCGTCAGCAGCAGGACCACCGAGAACGCAATCAGCAGCGTCGCGGCAGCGGCAATCGTCGGGCTGAGGTTTTCGCGGATGCCGCTGAACATCTGCCGAGGCAAGGTCGCTTGCTCAGGACCAGCGAGGAACAGCGTCACCACCACTTCATCGAAGGAGGTGGCAAAGGCAAACAGCGCACCGGAAATCACGCCCGGCGCAATCAATGGCAAGGTCACCCGACGAAACGCGGTCAGCGGCGAAGCTCCCAGGCTTGCAGCGGCCCGTACCAGGTTCTGGTTAAACCCCTGCAACGTCGCCGATACCGTGATGATCACAAACGGCACACCTAGGACGGCGTGCACGACGATCAGCGAGGTATAGCTGTTGCCAAATCCCAGTGGGGCAAAGGTCAGGTAACTGGCCACACCAATGATCACTACCGGCACCACCATCGGCGAAATCACCAGCGCCATCACCAGCGGTTTGCCCGGGAAATCGCCCCGGGTCAGGCCGATCGCTGCCAGCGTACCGAAGATCATCGCCAGCACGGTCGCCGCCGGAGCCACGATCATGCTGTTCTTCAACGAACGCATCCATTCCGCCGAAGCAAAGAAGTCCTGGTACCAGTGCAGTGAGAAGCCTTGCAGCGGATAGACCAGAAAACTCCCCGAGTTGAACGACAGCGGAATGATCACCAGCACCGGCAAGATCAGGAACAACAAAATCAAGCCGCAGAGGATCCGCAAGCTGTAGAACCACACCCGTTCGATGGGCGACATATAAGGACTCAGCATTTCATTCTCCCCTTAGCTCAGGCGCAGGCGACTGGCGCCCACCAGCCAGCTGTAAATCAGATAAAGCACCACCGTCGCCAGCAGCAATAGCCCACCGAGCGCGGTCGCCATGCCCCAGTTGATGCTGGTGTTGGTGTAGAAGGCGACGAAATAACTGACCATCTGATCGTTCGGGCTGCCCAGCAACGCCGGGGTGATGTAGTAGCCGATGGCGAGGATGAACACCAACAGGCAACCGGCGCCGACACCGGCATAGGTTTGCGGGAAATACACCCGCCAGAAACTGGCGAACGGGTGGCAGCCGAGGGAAATCGCCGCGCGCATGTAGGTCGGTGAGATACCTTTCATTACGCTGTAGATCGGCAGAATCATGAACGGCAGCAGGATGTGCACCATCGAGATGTAGACCCCGGTGCGGTTGAACACCAGCTCCAACGGCTTATCGATAATGCCCATGGCCATCAGGCCGCTGTTGATCAAACCGCCCGATTGCAGCAACACGATCCACGCGGCGACCCGCACCAGAATCGAGGTCCAGAACGGCAACAGCACCAGAATCATCAACAGGTTGCTTTGCCGCGATGGCAGGTTCGCCAGCAGGTAAGCCAACGGATAGGCCAGCACCAGGCAGATCACGGTGATGATCAGGCCCATCCAGAAGGTCCGGGCAAAGATATCGAGGTAGATCGCCTGATCGGGAGTGGCCGGGGCCACTTCGCCGAGATCGTCGATACGGTGGTCGACGGCGGCCAGCAGGTAATAAGGTGTGACGCCACTGGTGTTGCGGCGCACGACTTGCCAATAGGCCGGATCACCCCAGCGCTCGTCGAGGCCTTCCAGCGCTTCTTTATAAGAAGCCGGCTCAGTGGCGAACGGCAAGGCGCGTGCGGTTTTGGTCAACAGGCTGCGGTAGCCGGCCAACTCCATGTTCAAGCGCTTGGACAAGTCGCCCAAGGTCTGATTCTTGCGGGCTTCGGCGAGGTCTTCGCTGGCGGCCTTGTACACAGGCTCTGCCGGCAGACCTCGGCCGTCCCAACTGGCGATGGCCGCCACGGTGCGTGGCATGGCGCCGACCACTTCCGGGTTACCGACGCTTTTGTAGAGCAGCGCCACGATCGGCACCAGGAACACCAGCAACAGAAACAGCACCAACGGCGCGATCAAGGCTTGTGCTTTCCAGCGGTTGATCCGCTCGGCGTGCTTGAGCCGCTGCTTCAAGGTGGGGTCGGTGCCCGCGTTCAGGGGAATGGCGGTGGCCATGGCGTACTCCGGAAATCTTTGATCGTTACAGAGGCGGCATTCCGTGACCGCAAGGCCACCTCTGTTCTTGATAACTACGCATCACCCTTGTAGGAGCGAGGCTTGCCCGCGAAGGCGCTGTGTCAGTCAACATTAATGTTGAATGTGCTGACGTCTTCGCGGGCAGGCCTCGCTCCTACAAGAGTGGGTAAGCCCACGGGGTGGTCTTACTTCGCAGCCCAGGAATTGAAGCGCTGTTCCAGTTGCTCGCCGTTGTCAGCCCAGAAGCTGACGTCGATCTGCACCTGGTTGGCGATGTTTTCCGGGGTGGTCGGCATGTCTTTCAGGACATCCTTGGACAGCAACGGCACGGCTTGGGTGTTGGCCGGGCCATAGGCGATGTTTTCCGAGTAGGTCTTCTGCTGCTGCGGAGCTACCGAGAACGCGATGAATTTCTTCGCCGCTTCAGCACGGGTTTTATCCAGACCTTTTGGAATCGCCCATGCGTCGAAGTCGTAGATACCGCCGTTCCACACCACTTTCAGGTTGCTTTCTTTCTGTACCGCCGCGATCCGGCCGTTGTAGGCCGAGCTCATGACCACGTCACCGGACGCGAGGTATTGCGGCGGTTGTGCGCCGGCTTCCCACCACTGGATGCTTGGTTTGAGCTCATCGAGTTTCTTGAACGCACGGTCCTGACCATCCTTGCCGGCCAGTACTTTGTAGACGTCTTTCGGCGCAACGCCGTCAGCCATCAGTGCGAATTCCAGGGTGTACTTGGCGCCTTTACGCAGGCCACGTTTGCCCGGGAATTTCTTGGTGTCCCAGAAATCGACCCAACTGGTCGGTGCGGATGCCAGCTTGTCAGCGTTGTAGGCCAACACGGTCGACCACACGAAGAAGCCCACGCCGCATGGCTGGATGGCGCCTTTGACGTAGTCTTCGGTCTTGCCGAACAACTTCGGATCAAGCTGCTCGAACATGTCCTCGTCGCAACCACGGGACAGTTCTGGCGATTCAACTTCCACCAGGTCCCAGGACACGCTCTTGGTGTCGACCATGGCTTTGACCTTGGCCATCTCACCGTTGTATTCGCCCGCAACGATCTTGCCGTTGCCCGCCGCTTCCCACGGTGCGTAAAAGGCTTTTACCTGCGCGGCTTTGTTCGCCCCGCCAAAGGACACCACGGTCAGGTCCGGGCCCGCCGCCATCGCGTGTGCCGCACCGATCATACCCATGACCAAAGCGGTGAATTTCAGGGATCTCAACATTTATTGTTCTCTCCACGTGCAGGGTTGGTGTTGGTGAAGCAGGGGGCGATCAATGCGCCTCTAAAAGTGGGTCGAGCGCGCGAACGTGTTCGACCTGCCAGCCAAGCGGTACCACGTCGCCGACAGCGAGCGCGGGATCGAGCTCGGCAATCGGTTGTTTCACGAAGAAGTCGGTCTTGCCGCAGACTTCCAGGCGAACCCGGACGTGGTCGCCCAGATAGATGAATTCCGCCACCCTCCCTGAGAAGCGGTTGACGCAAGACTCGCTCGAACCATTGAGGCTCACGCGCTCCGGGCGAATCGACAGCGTGACGGGTTCGCCGGTCTTGCCGACGTTGACTGCGAGCGCTTCGACCTTTTCACCACGACCCAACTCGACCACGCAGCGGTCGCCGGTATGGCTGTGCAAGCGGCCGTTGAGGCGGTTGTTCTCGCCGATGAAGTTGGCGACGAAGGTATTTTTCGGCTCTTCGTAGAGTGTGCGCGGTGGCGCGATCTGCTGAATCTCGCCCTGATGGAACACAGCGACGCGGTCGGACATGGTCAGGGCTTCCCCCTGGTCGTGGGTCACGTAGACCACGGTCACGCCGAGACGCTGGTGCAGGTGTTTGATTTCCATCTGCATGTGTTCACGCAGTTGTTTGTCCAGTGCGCCGAGGGGTTCGTCCATCAGCACCAGTTGCGGTTCGAACACCAACGCACGGGCCAAGGCCACACGCTGTTGCTGGCCGCCGGACAGTTGTGCCGGATAGCGCTGGGCGAAGGTGTCGAGCTGAACCATGCTCAAAACACGCTTGACCCGGTCACTGACATCGCTTTTGTTCAAGCCGCGCACGGTCAGCGGGAACGCCAGGTTCTCGGCCACGGTCATGTGCGGAAACAATGCATAGTTCTGGAACACCATGCCGATGTCGCGTTTATGCGGCGGCACGTTGTTGATGGAGCGCCCGGCCAGTTGAATCTCGCCGGCGGTCGGCGTTTCGAAACCGGCGAGCATCATCAGACTGGTGGTCTTGCCGGAGCCGGACGGCCCGAGCAAGGTGAGGAATTCGCCTTTGCGAATATCCAGGTTGAGGTCTTTGACGATCAGGTTCTCGCCGTCGTAGCTCTTTTGCACTCCACGAAAGCTGACCAGAATGTCATTGGCCCCTGCGCTTGAATCGACCTGGCTCATACCCACACCTTTGTTATTGATGACTGCTGTGGACTAAGCCTAGTGGACGCTGGGAGCGGCGCAAATCGGGGCGCAGGAGAGAATCGCCTCAGCCGGATGGAAGATTGGGGGTAGGGATTGCCCTACAAGGATGGCGGGGATGGATATGTCGATTTGCGATAGCGACAGGCGGTGAGCTGCAAGCCATAAGAACCGGCAAAAGCGGCATTGTGTGCATGTCGCAAATGGACATGCCTCAACGATCCCGTAGGAGCGAGGCTTGCCCGCGAAGGCGTCCTCACTGACGCTAAAAGCTTCGCGGGCAAGCCTCGCTCCTACGGGGGATCGTGTTCAGAATCAGAGGAGCTTGTGCTCCATCGCGTACTTCACCAGTTCGGCCAAGGAGGTGATGTTGAGTTTCTGCATCAGTCGCGCTTTGTGGGTGCTGATGGTTTTGCTGCTGAGGGCCAGTTGTTGGGCGATGTCGTTGACGTTGGCGCCTTGGGCCAGGCGTTCGAACACCGAGAATTCACGCTCCGACAGCAACGAGTGCAACGGCCGCGAATCAGTCAGGCCGACTTCAAAGACCATACGGTCGGCCAGGTCCGGGTCGATGTATCGCCCGCCCGCCGCGACTTTGCGGATTGCCGTCAGCAGCAATGCCGGATCGCTGTCCTTGGTCGCATAGCCTGCGGCGCCAACCTTCAACGCCCGAGCGGCCATTTGCGCTTCGTCATGCATCGACAACACCAGAATCGCCGGGGGATTGTTCAAGGCGCGAATCCGCGGAATCGCTTCCAGGCCGTTGACCCCTGGCATGGAGATATCCAGCAACACCACTTCGCAGGGAACATGGCGCAAGGCCTCGAGTAACTGTTCACCATTGCTCGCCTCCCCTACCACCAGCAAGTCCTTGGCCAGGCCGATCAATTGCTTGATGCCTTCGCGAACGATGGTGTGGTCTTCGGCTACCAGTACACGGATCACGTTCTTCTCCATTCTTCTTATGTCAGAGCCAGGATCTATCGCGGGCAAGCCCGCTCCCACAGTGATTGAGGGGAGTCAAAGATCTGCGCACTTACACAAACCCCTGTGGGAGCGGGCTTGCCCGCGAAGGCGCCAGCTCAAACAACACAAAACCATCAGGCTTCATCCAGCGGCACTCGCACAGTCAGGGTCGTGCCCTCCCCCGGCTCACTCTCAAGCGACAACTGCCCGCCCATGATCAACACCCGCTCACGCATGCCGACCACACCAAAGGATGTCGGCCTGCCAGGAGCGGCGACAAATCCTACGCCATCATCGCTAACAGTCAGACAAAGTTCGTCGCCCTCAAGGGCCAGTGTCAGTTCAACAGTATGCGCTTGGGCGTGGCGCATGACATTGGTCAGCGCTTCCTGAAGGATCCGAAACAGCCCGATGGCCTTGGCATCACTGAGCACCGGCAAGTTATCCGGCACTTGTACCAGGCACGGGATCTGCGTGCGCGCCTCGAACCGCCGGGCCTGCCATTCGATGGCCGAGGCAATCCCGGCATCGAGAATCGGCGGCCGTAGCGCCGTGGCTACATCGCGCACCAGTTGAAACAGCTGAGCGATCAGCCGCTTCATGCTGTTCAAGCGCTCATGCAGACCCGGGTCGAGCTGGGCGTAGGCCAGTTCGCACATGGACGTTTCCAGCTTCAGCACGGTCAACATCTGACCCAACTCGTCGTGAACTTCCCGGGCGATACGGGCCTTTTCCTCTTCCCGAACGCTCTCCAGGTGGGCGGACAACTCGCGCAATTGCTCGCGGGAACTGGCCAGTTCCAGTTCGATGCGCTTGCTCTCGGTGATGTCCCACACGATCCCGTCCCAGACATAGGCGCCGTCCTCGAGCCGACGAGTGATGGCCTTGATCTCGGCCCAGCGCTGCTCGCCCTGACGGGTCAGAATCCGTCCCTGCCACGACCAGTCACTGTCGGTGTCCAGTGCATGGTCCTGAGTCTGGTGATAACTGGCTTTGTCATCCGGATGCACCAGGCTGCGCAAGCCTTTGTCGCGATGGGCCAGAGTCGCCGGCGAGTACCCCACCAGGCTCTCACTGCCTTCACTGATGTAGGCAAAGTCGATCTGCCCGGTCACCGGCGCGCGCTCCAGACGAAAGACCAGGCCAGGGACGTTGGCGGCGATCCCTTGCAGCCGCGCTTCGCTTTCCTGCAACGCGGCCAGGGCGCGACGACGTTCGGTGACGTCATTGAGGTAAACCACCAGGTATTCGCCATCGCGAAAGCGCAAAAAGCTCAACGAAACATCCGCCGGCAGAATACTGCCATCGGCTCGCACGCAATTGGTTTCGAAACTTTGCGGCCCTTCTTCACTGGCCCGGGCGCGTTTCCACAGGCTCAGCCAGCGGTCCATGTGCAAGCCGGGCTCGAAGTCGATCAATGGCCGATCGATGATCCCGCCCGCCGGGTAGCCGAGCATGGTTTCGGCCGCTCGGTTGGCATAGCGCACATGGCTGTCCCAGTTGACCCAGAGGATGCCGACGGTGCTCTGATCGATGGAAAACTGCGTGAGGCGCAAGGCCTCTTCGCTGGCCTCGCGCAGGGCAATGTCTTCGCGCGCCGCCAGCAATCGTTGCTCCAGACTGTATTGTTGACGGCGCTGCCAGAACACAATGGCCATGCTGCTCAGCAGCAACACCATCAGGAGCAGGCAGAGGTTCTGCCAGAAACCCGGCGACTCGGACAGTCGCGGATACTTGGGTTGCACCCATTGATTGTGCAGTTGCTCCAGATCCTTCGCCGGGATCGCCCGCAGCGCGCTTTCGACGATGCCGGCCAACTCCGGCCAGTCCCGGCGCGTGGCCACTCGCAGCAGTTGCGGGAAACCGATATCGCCCACCACGGCCAGCCCGGAGAACTCAGGCTCGGCAGACAGACGCCCGAACTGCGCTTCATCGACCACGGCGTAACCGGCCTGCTGACTCAACAACAGTTGCAGCGCCTGGCGCTCCAGAGGCACGCCTTGCAGGTTCAGATGAGGATAGGTGCTGCGCAAATAATCGGCGGTGACGCTGGGCATGCGCACGGCGACGCGGGTCTGGCTATCGAGTTTTTCCAGTTCTACCGCACCGGTGCTTTTCTGGTCGCTCACCACCAGTTGCGGCACCCGCATGTAAGGGTCGGAAAACTGCCAAAGCCGCAACCCTGCGGGGGTTTGCGTCAGGCCTGGCGCGATATCGATGTCGCCTTCACGCGCTGCGGCTTCCAATTGCGCAAGATCAGGATAATTACGCCAGCTCAGTTCGAGCTTAAGGGCCTTGGCCAGCCACTTCATCAGTTCGACGTTAACCCCGGACAGGCGCTGCAAGCGGCGATCGTATTGAGCATAGGGCGTTTGCAACACCACTGCGACCCGCAACTCGCCATGCTGCGCCAGCCATTGCTGTTGCGCTGGCGACAGGTGCACGACGTGCGCCGGTGGCGCGGGCGCCGCCCAGCCCATCAAGGGAAACCATAAACAGCCGATAACCCACAGGCAGCGAAAATGCATCATCGAAGTCTCACACACTGACAAATACTGACCAACCCATTAGGCTGCCGGAATAACTTCTGGCCTGGAATATCCGATGCCCCCTGTCTACCGCCTGGCACTGCCAGCATTGTGCCTGTCGTTGATCCTGCCTTGCGCGTTTTCCGTCGAGGCGGCCGACCCGGCACCTGCCGCTGCGGAAAAACCCGCAGAAGAAAAACCGGTTGAACGCCAGCCTCTGCTTGAGCGTAGTCAGGAAGAAGCGAGCGCACTTGAGCGAAAAATCCCGGCGCAGGAACAGCAACAACTGCAAGCCGGCACCGACAACTTTCTCGCCTTGTGGAAACCGGCCAATACCGCCGAACCCAAAGGCGCGGTGATTATCATCCCGGGCGCCGGTGAAACCGTTGACTGGCCGCAAGCGATCAGCCCATTGCGGCGCAAGTTGCCGGACGCCGAGTGGAGCAGCCTGAGTATCACCTTGCCGGACCTGCAAAGCGAAGCCATTGCGCCACGCATCGTCGAAGTGGCGCCAGCGCCTAAAACGCCTGATGCCGGCAGCAAAGATTCCACGACTGCGGCGCCCATCGAACAGGCGGCCGGCGGCGAAGCGGACGTGGCCGACAAGGCCATCGTCGAAACCACCGAAGAACAGGCCAAAGCCGACGCTGAGCGAATCTTCGCCCGCATCGATGCAGCCATCGCCTACGCCGAACAGCAAAGCGCTCGCAGTATCGTCGTGTTGGGCCATGGTACCGGCGCTTACTGGGCCGCGCGTTATCTGAGCGAGAAGCAGCCATCGCAAGTGGAGAAGCTGGTGATGGTCGCCGCCCAGACGCCTGTTACAGCAAAACCGGGGCTGGCTGAGCTCACACCCACCTTGAAGCTGCCTACCGCAGATATCTTCTATATGGATAAGTCGGGGGATCGTAACGCGGCGCTGGAACGCTTGCAGGCCAGCAAGCGCTTGAAGACTTCGGGGTTCAGTCAGGTATCGCTCAAGGCGCTGCCAAATGCCAAGGCAGAACAAGAGCAGCTGGTTCGTCGGGTGCGCGGGTGGTTGAATCCACAGAATGCGGCGGACTGATAGACCGAGTCGTCCCCATTCGTGGGCAAGCCTCGCTCCTACAGGTTACGTGTCGCGCCCGGCGATCATAAAACCTGTAGGAGCGAGGCTTGCTCGCGAAGACGGAATCACTGACAACACAACTCCACCCTGCTAACGAAAATCCCGCCGCTCACGAATCAATGTGTAAGCGGTATGCAGCTCGCGAGTCTTGTCCGTGGCCTCGCGAACCTGCAACGCCGTCGCACCGCTGCCGGCAATCTTGTCCGGATGATGACGACTGAGCAGGCGTCGATAGGCGCGCTTGATTTGTGCCGGCTCACTGGTCGCCGACACTCCCAATAGCTGCAAGGCGTCTTGATAAGTGATCGCGCTGCTGACCGATGGGCGCTTCGGCTCGTAGTCGCTCGCCAGCGCATGCACTTGATGCGACGTCCAGCCCAACCATTTGCCCCACTGGGCAATCAGCTCGCGCTCACTGCTACCGGCGCGGCCATCAGCCCAGACCATCCGCCAACAGGCACGTAGCACACCTTCCGCCGCATGGGGTTGAGCACTCAGGCGTCGCAGATAACCGCGCAACCGGTCATGTCCCGACTTACCGCGGTTGAACGCCGCAATCGCTCGACGCTGCGCCGGTTCGCTCATCTCCAGCGAACGCATTTCCTGCCGCGCCTGCTGGATGTGGCCATCCACTACCCGCCCATCGCTCTTGGCCAATCGGCCCAACAACACGAACAGCAGTTCATCGTTGCGCAGCACCGAGCGACCGCCGAATTTTTCCCATAAATGCGCCCAGCTCTGCAGGTGCAAGCGCCGGTCCAGCGCCTGCCCCAATAAAGCACCGAGCATGGCCCCCGGAATGCTGGCTATGGCAAAGCCCGCTCCGGCTCCAATCAGAGTCCCTGGCCACAACATGTCAGCGTCTCGCTTCTATCAGAGTTTCTACTTCAGTCAGGCGCTCGTGGGTGCCGACATCCACCCAATGCCCATTCAGGCGTTCGCCGCTCACTTGCCCGTCAGCCATGGCTTTGCGCAGCAGCGGCGCAAGTTTGAAGGCACCGGCCGAGCACCCGTCAAACAGCTGTGGGTGCAGCACGGCAATACCACTGTAGGTCAGGGTTGATGTGTCCGGCTGACCGTCCTGCACCTGACCATCGAGCAGGGTGAAATCCCCGGTCGGATGATGAGCCGGGTTGTCCGCCAGCACCAAATGAGCGAGCCCGGCGATGGGCTGGTGCAACACGCTAAAATCGTAGTCGGTCCAGATATCACCATTGACCACCACAAAGGCCTCGTCACCCAACAACGGCAACGCACGGAAAATACCGCCACCGGTCTCCAGCGGCTCACCTTCCGCCGAGTACTGAATGCTCACGCCATACCGTGAGCCATCGCCCAGATAATCTTCGATCTGCTGACCGAGCCAGGCATGGTTGATCACTATCTCGGTAAACCCGGCAGCCGCCAGGGCATGCAGGTGATACTCGATCAGGGGCACTCCGCCGGCGCGAACCAGCGGTTTTGGCGTGGTCAGGGTCAGGGGACGCATGCGCTCGCCTTTACCCGCGGCCAGAATCATTGCCTTCATGCAGTCGCTCCAGCACGCAGACTGGCCAGCAATTCACCCAACTCCGCCAGTTCAGGGCGACGGGCGATGACCGCGTCTATATAAGCAAAGAAGCGCGGTACATCGCCGAGGTAGCGCGGCTTGCCATCGCGATGGCAGATCCGGGCGAAAATGCCGATGACTTTCAGGTGGCGCTGCACGCCCATCAGGTCGCTGGCGCGCAGGAAATCTTCGAAGTCAGGTTGCACCGGGATGTCGAGTGCGCCAGCTTGCTGCCAGTAATCCTCCAGCCAGCTACGCACACGCTCTTCAGGCCAGCTGAGGAAGGCGTCCTTGAACAGGCAAGTCACGTCGTAGGTCACAGGACCGTAAACCGCATCCTGGAAATCCAGCACGCCGGGATTCGGCTCGCTGAGCATCAGGTTGCGCGGCATGTAGTCGCGATGCACCAGGACTTTGGGCTGAGCCAGAGCGCTGTCGATCAGCAGGTCGCTGACCTGCTGCCAAAGTGTTTGCTGCGCCGAGTCGAACTCAATGCCCAGCTCACGTTTCACGTACCACTCGGGGAACAGTTCCAGCTCGCGACGCAGCAGTGCCACGTCATAACTTGGCAGCGGCGCCACCATCGGCAACTGTTGGAAAGCCAGCAGCGCTTGCAGGGCATCCTTGAACAAATCGTCGGCGTTTTCGCTGTCGATCACGTCCAGGTAAGTCTTGTTGCCCAAGTCATTGAGCAAAAGAAAACCACGATCGAGGTCTTCGGCATAAATTATCGGTACGTTTATTCCGGATTTCGCCAGCAGAAAAGCGATATCCACGAAGGGTTTGCAGTTTTCCTGGGGCGGCGGCGCGTCCATCACGACGAAACTCCGGCCTGCGCCTTCCCAGCGGAAGTAGCGCCGAAAACTCGCGTCGCTACTGGCCGCAGTCAACGTGGCCGGGGGTACGACGCCCCAGCCGTGTTCTGCAAAGAGGATAGCCAACTGTTCATCGAGCCAAACTTTCAGGTGTTGCAAGCGTACATCTTGGTCAGGCATTGCAAGGGTCTCCGACGGCGCTAGCCGTCAAGCGGGTCATGCTTTATTATCCAGCATCTTTTTCAGACCATCGAGAGGCGTGCGGCCCACACCGCGGGCAGATGGCACGCAGGAAGCCCGGACTAATAAGATGGCATTGAAATCCCCCGCGTTTCGTAAAAAATTTCCGTTGTTGGTTACCGGCAGTCTGCTGGCCCTGCAACCTCTAGCCACTTCGTTCGTGGTCGCCGCGGAACAGTATGACTGCTCAGTCTCTGCTTCGGGTGCCTGGGACTGTGCGCCAAAGGCGCCGGCTGCTGCATTGCCGCCACGCCCCGTCCATGACGGCAGCGCAGTTTCCGCCACTGGTGAAGCCGCGGCAGACACCGGCTCCAGCGCAGACACCGGCGCCAAACCAGTGCTGGTTACCGAGTCCAAGGGCCGCGGCCTGAAGTCGCGTAGTGAAGACTACAGCCACCTCGACTGGGTTCCGCGCGAGAAGCTCACTGCAGCGCAATTGGCCGAAACCGGTCCTTACTGCTCTGGTTCCTATATCGAACCGATTCGTCCTGGCATGAATGACAAGACGAATAAAAGTGACGCGCCAACCTTTCTCGGTGCCAAGGCCTCCCGCTATAAGCAGGAGGAGCAGGTCGCGACCCTGGCCGGTGACGTGGTCATGCGTCAGGGCAGCATGCAGGCCGAAGCCGACGAAGCGAACCTGTACCAGGCCGAAAGCCGTGGCGAACTGAGCGGCAACGTGCGCATTCGCGACAATGGCGCACTGATCGTGGGCGACCACGCCGATGTGCAGCTCGACACCGGTGAAGCCAAGGTCGACAACGCCGAATACGTGATGCACAAATCGCGTATCCGCGGTAATGCGCTATACGCCAAACGTGCCGAGAACGCGATCATCCGCCTCAAGGATGGTACGTACACCACGTGCGAACCGAACAGCAACGCCTGGCAGCTCAAGGGCAACAACATCACCTTGAACCCGGCGACCGGTTTCGGTACCGCGACCAACGTGACACTGCGGGTCAAGGACATTCCGGTTCTGTACACGCCGTACATCTACTTCCCGATCGACGACCGTCGCCAGTCCGGCTTCCTGCCGCCAACCATTGGCACCGGCAGCGATACCGGCTTCATGCTGGTCACTCCGTACTACTTCAACCTGGCGCCGAACTACGATGCCACGTTGTACCCACGCTACATGAGCAACCGTGGCCTGTTGATGGAAGGCGAATTCCGCTACCTCACCAAGTCCAGCGAAGGTCAGTTCGGCGCCGCCTACCTCAACGACGAGGAAACCGAGCGCAGCAAGCAGAGCGACTACGAAAAAACCCGCTACATGTACAACTGGCAGCACAAGGGTGGCCTGGACTCGCGCGTAATGACTCAGGTCGATTACACCAAGATCAGCGATCCGTATTACTTCCAGGATCTGCAGACTGACCAGATTGGTGTGAAAAGCGCTGATTACGTGAACCAACAAGGCTCTGTCACCTATCGTGGCGATAGCTACACCGCTCGCTTGAATGCCCAGGCTTATCAGCTGGCGACTGTTTCGAACATCACGCCTTATGATCGTTTGCCGCAGATAACCTTCAATGGCCAGCTGCCGTATCATCCGGAAGGTCTGGATTTCGATTACGAGACTGAAATCGTCCGGTTCGACCGTGACTTGAAAAATGGCAACTTCGTAAACGAAGATGGCACCGTCGCACCGCGACTTGATAACAACGTAACCGGCCTGGCTCGCGCTAACGGCGACCGTTTGAATCTCAAGCCGAGTGTCAGCCTGCCGTTGGACTGGACCTATGGGTTCTTGAAGCCGTCTCTGAAATATCAGTACACCCAGTACCAGCTGGATCTGGACGGCAAAGGTAAAAGCGACATCGCTTTGCAGGATGCAGAGGCAGACCGTATCAATGGTACGTTCAGCAGCAATCAAAACCGTGGCGTACCAATTGCCAGCATCGACAGCGGCCTGTACTTCGATCGCGACACGCAATGGTTCGGCAAGAACTATCGCCAGACTCTCGAGCCGCGCCTGTTCTATCTCTACGTCCCTGAGACTGACCAAGAGGACATTCCGGTATTTGATACAGGCGAATACACCTTCAACTACGCCTCGCTGTTCCGCGACAACCGCTTCTCCGGCTCCGACCGTGTCGGCGACGAGAACAAACTGTCGCTGGGCGTGACCAACCGCTGGATCGAAGAAAACGGCTTCGAACGTCAACGCATCAGCGTCGGCCAGGCTGTGTACTTCAAGGACCGCGAAGTCCAGTTGCCAGGTATCGATGCAAAAACCCGCGACGATGCACAAGCCAAAGTTTCGCCGTACGCACTGGAATACGAATACCGCTGGAACCGCGATTGGCGCACCACCGCCGATTACAACTGGGACCCGGACAGCCGCAGCCCTCGCTCGGGCAGCGCGATGTTCCACTACCAGCCTGAAGACAACCCGAACAAGGTCATCAACGCCGGTTATCGCTATCGCAATGACCAGGTTCGTTATGACCAGAACACCGGTAAATGGTCGGTAGGCGGCGGTGACTACGGTACTCCGGGCACTCCTGGCTACGTGAAGGACTACTACAAGATCAAGCAGCACGACTTCTCGGTGATCTGGCCGATCGTGCCGCAGTGGAACGCTATCAGCCGCTGGCAGTATGACTACAACCGCAACCGTACTCTGGAAGCTTTCGGTGGTTTCGAATACGACAACTGCTGCTGGAAATTGCGCCTGATCAACCGTTACTGGGTCAGCTATGACGAGTTCAGTCAGAACGCCCCGGAAAACGAAAAAGGCGACCACGGCATCTTCCTCCAAATTGTTCTGAAGGGACTCGGCGGCCTCACCGGCGCCAAGGTAGAGAGCTTCCTCGACAAAGGCATCCAAGGTTATCGTGAACGTGAAGACCAAGCTTTCTGATTGTCTGCGCCCGCTGATGCTGGGCGCGCTGTTCCTGGGTACCGCGGCCAACGCCGCGGTACAGTCCATCGATAAAGTGGTGGCTATCGTCGACAACGACGTGGTCATGCAGAGCCAACTGGACCAGCGCGTTCACGAAGTTCAGCAAACCATCGCCAAACGCGGTGCTGCCGTACCGCCTGCGGGCGTGCTGGATCAGCAGGTGCTCGAGCGTCTGATCGTCGAAAACCTGCAACTGCAGATCGGCGAGCGTTCCGGCATCCGCATTACCGATGAAGAACTGAACCAGGCTGTCGGCACCATTGCCCAGCGCAACAACATGTCGATTGAACAATTCCGCTCCGCTTTGTCTCGCGACGGTCTGTCTTATGACGACGCTCGTGACCAGATCCGCCGCGAAATGATCATCAGCCGTGTACGTCAGCGCCGTGTGGCTGAACGCATCCAGGTGTCCGAGCAGGAGGTGAAGAACTTCCTGGCGTCCGACCTGGGCAAGATGCAGCTGTCCGAAGAGTTCCGCCTAGCCAACATCCTGATTCCTACGCCAGAAAGCGCCAACTCTGACGCGATTCAGAATGCCGCCAAACAAGCCGACGCGGTTTACCAGCAGCTCAAGCAAGGCGCTGACTTCGGTCAGTTGGCAATCGCCAAATCCGCCAGCGAAACCGCGCTGGAAGGCGGCGACATGGGCTGGCGTAAAGCCGCTCAACTGCCACCTCCGTTCGATCGCCTGCTGGGCACCATGGCAGTGGGTGACGTGACCCAGCCTATGCGTACCCCGGGCGGCTTCATCATTTTGAAGATCCTCGACAAGCGTGGCGGCGAAGCCCAGGTGCGTGACGAAGTGCATGTGCGTCACATCCTGGTAAAACCAAGCCCGATCCGCGACGAAGCAAAAACCAAGGCTCTGGCTCAATCGCTCTACTCCCGCATCGAAGCGGGCGAAGATTTCGGCGAGCTGGCGAAAAGCTTCTCGGAAGATCCGGGCTCCGCCCTCAACGGTGGCGACCTGAACTGGATCGACCCAAATGCACTGGTGCCTGAATTCCGCGAAGTGATGGCCAAGACCCCACAAGGTCAGCTGTCCAAGCCGTTCCAGACTCAATATGGCTGGCACGTTCTGGAAGTCCTTGGCCGCCGCGCCACCGACAGCACCAACCAGGCCCGCGAACAGCAAGCAATGACCGTACTGCGTAACCGCAAATACGATGAAGAGCTGCAAACCTGGCTGCGTCAGATCCGTGACGAAGCGTATGTAGAAATCAAGCTCCCTGGTGCAGACCAGGCAACGCAGTGAAACCCAAGCGTTTCGCGTTGACCCCCGGCGAACCGGCCGGCATAGGTCCCGACCTGTGCCTGCTGCTCGCCTCGCAAGCTCAGCCACATCCCCTGATTGCCATTACCAGCCGCGACCTGCTCATCGAGCGGGCCGCGCAGCTGGGCGTGGCTGTCAATCTGCTGCCGGTAGCGCCGGACAGCTGGCCAGATACTCCGGCCCCGGCCAACAGCCTGTATGTGTGGGATACGCCGCTTAACGCCAAGGTCATCGCCGGGCAACTGGACAAAGCCAATGCGGCTTTCGTTCTGGAAACCCTGACGCGTGCTGGCCAGGGCTGCCTGGACGGGCATTTCGCCGGCATGATCACCGCCCCGGTGCACAAGGGCGTGATCAATGAATCCGGAATCGCCTTTTCCGGGCACACGGAGTTTCTCGCTGACCTGACTCATACCGCGCAAGTGGTGATGATGCTCGCCACCCGCGGCTTGCGCGTGGCATTGGTGACCACTCACCTGCCCCTTCGCGAGATTGCCGATGCAATCACACCGGAGCGCCTGGAGCGGGTCACGCGGATCCTGTACGCCGACCTGCAAGAAAAATTCGGCATCGCCCAGCCACGCATCCTGGTTTGCGGGCTTAACCCGCACGCCGGTGAAGGCGGTCATCTGGGCCATGAAGAAATCGACATCATCGAACCTACATTAGAGCGCCTGCGCGGCGAGGGCATGGACCTTCGCGGTCCCCTGCCCGCCGACACTCTGTTTACCCCCAAATATCTGGAGCACTGCGACGCGGTGCTGGCGATGTACCACGACCAGGGCCTGCCCGTGCTGAAATACAAAGGCTTCGGCGCGGCAGTCAACGTGACCCTCGGCTTGCCGATCATCCGCACTTCGGTCGACCACGGCACCGCCCTGGATCTGGCCGGTAGCGGCAAAATCGACACCGGCAGCCTGCAAGTCGCCCTGGAAACCGCCTACCAGATGGCCGAGACCCGTTTATGACCGAGCATTACCAACACCGGGCGCGCAAGCGCTTCGGCCAGAACTTCCTGCACGATGCCGGCGTTATCGACCGTATCCTGCGTTCCATCCATGCCAAGCCTGAAGACCGTCTGCTGGAAATCGGCCCGGGCCAGGGTGCATTGACCAAAGGCCTGCTCGACAGCGGCGCCCAGTTGGACGTAGTAGAGCTGGACAAGGACCTGATCCCGATCCTCAACCAGCAGTTCGCCGGCAAGAGCAATTTCCACCTGCATCAGGGTGACGCGCTGAAGTTCGACTTCAACAGCCTGAACGCTGCGCCGAACAGCCTGCGAGTGGTCGGCAACCTGCCGTACAACATCTCTACGCCGCTGATTTTTCATCTGCTGCACAACGCAAGCCTGATTCGTGACATGCACTTCATGCTGCAAAAGGAAGTGGTCGAGCGTCTGGCGGCGGGGCCTGGTGGCGGTGACTGGGGTCGCCTGTCGATCATGGTTCAGTATCACTGCCGGGTAGAACATCTATTCAACGTGGGCCCGGGCGCATTCAATCCACCGCCGAAAGTCGATTCAGCCATCGTGCGGCTGGTCCCTCACGCGGTACTCCCGCATCCAGCCAAAGATCACAAACTGCTGGAGCGCGTCGTGCGCGAAGCCTTCAACCAGCGCCGTAAAACATTGCGAAACACTCTCAAATTGCTGCTGAGCAACGCCGAAATCGAAGCCGCCGGCGTCGATGGCAGCTTGCGCCCCGAGCAGCTCGATCTGGCTGCCTTCGTGCGCCTGGCCGACAAGCTCAGCGAACAAGTCCTACAAAAGCCTGCCACCGACTGAAAGGCGATGAGCGCTATCGGGTAGGACGCCACTCTGGTTTACTACCCGATACTTGGCCTAGACTGAGTTCTATCAGCTATGCCCCGCGTCCCGCTTCGTTTCTAAGGCCTTTTGCATGTCCGATCCTCGTTATCAGGTCGACGTCAGCGTCGTCACCCGCTATCTGGCAGAACAATCGCAACCCGAGCAAAATCGCTTTGCCTTCGCCTATACCATCACCGTGCAGAACAATGGCCTGGTGCCCGCCAAACTGCTTTCACGGCATTGGGTGATCACCGACGGTGACGGGCATGTCGAGGAGGTTCGCGGTGCAGGCGTCGTCGGCCTGCAGCCGTTGATCGCCGTGGGCGAGAGCCATACTTACAGCAGCGGCACCGTCATGACCTCCAAGGTCGGTACGATGCAGGGCACCTATGAGATGGTCGCCGACGACGGCAAACACTTCGATGCTGTCATCGCTCCGTTTCGTCTGGCGGTACCCGGAGCCCTGCACTGATGGCGACGTATGCCGTCGGCGACTTGCAAGGTTGCCTTGAGCCGCTGCAATGCCTGCTCAAGCAAGTCGCTTTCGACCCGGCCCAGGACCGGTTATGGCTGGTGGGAGATCTGGTCAACCGAGGCCCACAGTCGCTGGAAACCTTGCGCTTTCTCTATAGCCTCCGCGAATCGCTGGTGTGCGTGCTCGGCAACCATGACCTGCACTTGCTGGCCGTCGGGCAAAACATCGAACGCCTGAAGAAGGCGGATACGCTGCGCGAGATTCTTGAAGCACCCGATTGCGCGGAGCTGCTGGAGTGGGTTCGGCAACAAAAGCTCATGCATTACGACGAACAGCGCGATATCGCCCTGGTCCATGCCGGCATTCCGCCGCAATGGTCGCTGCGCAAAGCCTTGAAGTGCGCCGCCGAAGTCGAAGAAGCCCTGCACGACGACAACCGCTTCGCGCCTTACCTCGACGGTATGTACGGCAACGAGCCGGTGAAATGGGACAACGACCTCAAAGGCGCCGCGCGCTTGCGAGTCATCACCAACTATTTCACCCGGATGCGCTTTTGCACCAGCGACGGCAAACTCGATCTCAAGGGCAAGGAAGGCATCGACACCGCACCGCCGGGCTATGCGCCGTGGTTCACCCACAAGGAGCGCAAGACCAAAGGCCTGAAGATCATCTTCGGCCACTGGGCGGCGCTCGAAGGCCAGTGCAACGAGCCGGGCCTGTTTGCGCTCGACACCGGTTGCGTCTGGGGTGGCGCCATGACCCTGATGAACGTCGACACCGGTGAGCGCCTGCAGTGTAAATGCGACGCCCATGGCCACACTCGGCCGGTTGTCGCCGCCCCTATTCCCGAACAAACGTCAGCCAGCGCCCCGCGCTAGACTGCGCTTTCAGCCGAGCCACAGGAGCCCGCCATGAGCGAATTCAAACGTATCCCCCCAGAACAGGCCCAAGCCCTGCGCGAACAAGGCGCGGTGGTGGTCGATGTCCGCGATCCGGCAACGTTTGCCGCGCTGCACATCGCTGGCTCCAAGCATCTGGACAATCATTCCCTGCATGCTTTCATTCAGGGCGCTGACCTGGACGCGCCGACAGTAGTGGTCTGCTATCACGGAAATTCCAGCCAAGGCGCGGCTGCCTATCTAGTCAGCCAAGGCTTCTCCGACGTCTATAGCATGGATGGCGGTTTCGAGTTGTGGCGTACGACCTATCCTTCGGAAACGGCGCAAGGCACTTCCGAATAATTTTTTTCAATGCGCGCAAGCCCCGGTCCCCGCGGGCTAGCGCGGTGACAGACGAACGGTCTGCCACAACTTATTACGCATCTTGCATTTACCTTCCGAATTCCCAACTATCCTTAAGCGCAGGCCATCCAAAACAGGGGAGAGCCGGTACACCGGCGCGCGGGTCATCGGGAGTAGCTTTCGGAGTCGTCAGCTCCGGGAGAGTTCTGGGGGGTAAACAGCAACTGCCTGTTCGGTTGCTGCCAGCATCGACTGAGTGATCCGGCGTCGGCTCCACGTATCGAGCGAGGTGACGTCATGAGTATCTTTAGCCACTTCCAACAACGCTTCGAGTCCACGCGCCAGGAAGAACTCTCTCTGCAGGAGTACCTGGAGCTGTGCAAAAAGGACCGCAGCGCCTACGTTTCCGCCGCCGAGCGTCTCTTGCTGGCCATCGGAGAACCGGAGCTGCTCGACACCTCGACCAACTCGAGGCTGTCGCGAATCTTTTCCAACAAGGTGATCCGCCGCTATCCGGCCTTTGAAGACTTCCACGGGATGGAAGAATGCATCGACCAGATCGTGTCGTATTTCCGCCATGCCGCTCAGGGTCTGGAAGAAAAGAAACAGATCCTCTACCTGCTGGGCCCTGTCGGTGGCGGTAAGTCATCCCTGGCCGAAAAGCTCAAGCAACTGATCGAGAAAGTGCCCTTCTACGCAATCAAGGGCTCGCCGGTTTTCGAGTCGCCCCTGGGTCTGTTCAACGCCACCGAAGATGGCGCGATCCTCGAAGAAGACTTCGGTATTCCCCGGCGCTATCTCAATACCATCATGTCGCCATGGGCCACCAAGCGCCTGGCCGAATTCGGCGGCGATATCAGCCAGTTCCGCGTGGTGAAACTCTATCCGTCGATCCTCAACCAGATTGCGGTCGCGAAAACCGAGCCGGGAGATGAAAACAACCAGGACATCTCGGCACTGGTGGGCAAGGTCGATATCCGCAAACTGGAAGAGTTCCCGCAGAACGACGCCGATGCCTACAGCTACTCGGGCGCACTGTGCCGGGCGAACCAGGGCCTGATGGAATTCGTCGAAATGTTCAAGGCACCGATCAAGGTGCTGCACCCATTGCTGACGGCTACCCAGGAAGGCAACTACAACAGTACCGAAGGCCTGGGGGCGATTCCGTTTACCGGGATCCTGCTGGCCCACTCCAACGAATCGGAATGGCACACCTTCCGTAACAACAAGAACAACGAAGCATTCATCGACCGGATCTATATCGTCAAAGTGCCGTACTGCCTGCGCGTCAGCGACGAGGTGAAGATCTACGACAAACTTCTGTTCAACAGCTCGCTGGCCAAGGCCCATTGCGCGCCCGACACCCTGAAAATGCTCGCGCAGTTCACCGTGCTCTCACGCCTCAAGGAGCCGGAAAACTCCAACATCTACTCCAAGATGCGCGTGTATGACGGCGAAAATCTCAAGGACACCGATCCGAAGGCCAAGTCGATCCAGGAATACCGCGACGCAGCGGGCGTCGACGAAGGCATGAACGGTCTGTCGACCCGCTTCGCCTTCAAGATTCTGTCGAAGGTCTTCAACTTCGATCCGCACGAAATCGCCGCCAACCCGGTACATCTGCTCTACGTACTGGAACAGCAGATCGAACAGGAACAGTTCCAGGCCGAGACCCGGGAACGCTATCTGCGCTTCCTGAAAGAGTACCTGGCGCCACGTTATATCGAATTCATCGGCAAGGAGATCCAGACTGCCTACCTCGAGTCTTACAGCGAGTACGGCCAGAACATCTTCGATCGCTACGTGCTGTACGCCGACTTCTGGATTCAGGATCAGGAATACCGCGATCCGGAAACCGGCGAGATCCTCAACCGCGTAGCCCTGAACGAGGAACTGGAGAAAATCGAAAAACCGGCCGGCATCAGCAATCCGAAAGATTTCCGCAACGAAATCGTCAACTTCGTACTGCGCGCCCGAGCCAACAACAACGGCAAGAACCCAACCTGGCTCAGCTACGAAAAACTGCGGGTGGTCATCGAGAAGAAAATGTTCTCCAACACCGAGGACCTGCTGCCGGTCATCAGCTTCAACGCCAAGGCCAGCAAAGAGGACCAGCAGAAGCACAACGACTTCGTCACACGGATGGTCGAGCGGGGCTACACCGACAAACAGGTACGACTGCTGTCCGAGTGGTACTTGCGGGTCAGAAAATCACAGTAACCCGCTGCCGGTCAGACCGGTTGTCGTTAGCCCGAGGCCTGTTTACGCTTTTTCTGTTACACAGGCCTCTGGAGGTGTCCGAAATGCGGTAGCGAGGTTCAGGCAGCATCAAAGCGCTTGGGGGAGCGTGTACACCCTCCAGCACTGGCCTTATGCTGCGTTAACGCTCGCCCCTTTCAGGACAGCTTCTAAGGAGCAGTCATGAGCTATGTGATCGACCGACGTCTCAATGGCAAGAACAAGAGCACGGTAAACCGCCAGCGGTTTCTGCGGCGCTATCGTGATCACATCAAAAAGGCAGTCGAAGAGGCGGTCAGCCGGCGTTCCATAACCGATATGGAACACGGCGAGCAAATCAGCATTCCCGGCCGCGACATCGACGAGCCGGTGCTTCACCACGGTCGTGGCGGCAAGCAAACCATCGTGCACCCCGGCAACAAGGAATTTACCAGCGGCGAGCACATTGCCCGTCCGCCCGGAGGTGGCGGCGGCAGAGGCCCCGGCAAGGCCGGTAACACGGGTGAAGGGATGGACGAGTTCGTCTTCCAGATTACCCAGGAAGAATTCCTCGAATTCATGTTCGAGGACCTTGAATTACCCAATCTGGTCAAACGCCACCTGACCGGCACCGACACCTTCAAGACCGTACGCGCAGGCATCAGCAACGAAGGCAACCCGTCGCGGATCAACATTATCCGCACGCTGCGTTCGGCACATGCACGGCGCATTGCCTTGTCCGGCAGCAGCCGGGCGAAGTTGCGCGAAGTCAAAGAGGAACTGCTACGGCTTAAACGCGAAGAGCCGGACAACTTCGGCGATATCCAGGAGCTCGAAGCAGAAATCGAGAAGCTCAGCGCGCGCATCCACCGAGTGCCATTTCTCGACACCTTCGACCTCAAGTACAACCTGCTGATCAAGCAGCCGAACCCCAGCTCCAAAGCAGTGATGTTCTGCCTGATGGACGTATCCGGCTCCATGACCCAGGCAACCAAGGACATTGCCAAACGCTTCTTCATCCTGCTGTACCTGTTCCTCAAGCGCAATTACGACAAAATCGACGTCGTGTTCATCCGCCACCACACCAGTGCCCGTGAAGTGGATGAGGAGGAGTTTTTCTACTCCCGGGAAACTGGCGGCACCATCGTTTCCAGCGCCCTGAAACTGATGCAGGAGATCATGGCCGAGCGTTATCCGAGCAATGAATGGAACATCTATGCCGCCCAGGCGTCCGACGGCGACAACTGGAACGACGATTCGCCGATCTGCCGCGACATCCTGATCAATCAGATCATGCCGTTCGTGCAGTACTACACTTATGTTGAGATTACCCCGCGCGAACACCAGGCCTTGTGGTTCGAGTACGAACGCATCGCCGAAGCCTTCTCTGATACTTTTGCCCAGCAGCAACTGGTCTCGGCCGGGGATATCTATCCGGTCTTTCGTGAACTCTTCCAGCGCAGGTTAGTGACATGACCGCCAAAGAGCAGAAGCGCCAACCCATTTCCACCGGCTCCGAATGGACATTCGAGCTGATCCAGGCCTACGACCGCGAAATCAGTCGTCTCGCGGCCCGCTATGCGCTGGATACCTACCCCAACCAGATCGAAGTGATCACCGCCGAGCAGATGATGGACGCCTACGCCTCTGTCGGTATGCCGTTGGGTTATCACCATTGGTCCTATGGCAAACACTTCCTCAGCACCGAAAAATCCTACAGCCGCGGCCAGATGGGCCTGGCCTACGAGATTGTGATCAACTCCGACCCCTGCATTGCCTATCTGATGGAAGAAAACACCATCTGCATGCAGGCTCTGGTGGTGGCTCATGCCTGCTATGGCCATAACAGCTTTTTCAAAGGCAACTACCTGTTCCGCACCTGGACCGACGCCAGCTCGATCATCGATTACCTGGTGTTCGCCAAGCAGTACATCATGCAGTGCGAAGAACGCCACGGCATCGACGCGATAGAGGACTTGCTCGATTCCTGCCATGCGCTGATGAATTACGGGGTCGACCGGTACAAACGCCCTTATCCGATTTCCGCCGAAGAAGAACGTCGTCGGCAGAAGGATCGGGAAGAGCATCTGCAGAAGCAGATCAACGATTTGTGGCGAACCATTCCAAAAGGCGCGGACAAGTACAGCGACAAGGACAACGCACGCTTCCCCGCCGAACCTCAGGAAAACATCCTGTACTTCATCGAAAAACACGCTCCGCTGCTGGAGCCCTGGCAACGCGAAATCGTGCGGATCGTGCGCAAGATCGCCCAGTATTTTTATCCACAGCGCCAGACCCAGGTGATGAACGAAGGCTGGGCCACGTTCTGGCACTACACCTTGATGAACGACTTGTATGACGAAGGCCTGGTCACCGATGGCTTCATGATGGAGTTCCTGACGTCCCATACCAGCGTGGTTTTTCAACCCGGCTTCGACAGCCCCTACTACAACGGCATCAACCCCTACACCCTGGGTTTTGCCATGTATCGCGATATCCGCCGGATATGCGAACACCCCACCGAAGAGGACTATCGCTGGTTTCCGGAAATCGCCGGCACCGACTGGCTGCCCAGCATCAAATTCGCCATGAGCAGCTTCAAGGACGAGAGCTTCATCCTGCAGTACCTGTCACCCAAGGTGATCCGCGACCTCAAGCTGTTCAGCATCCTCGATGACGATCAGAAGGACGATCTGCTGGTTCCGGCGATACACGACGAGGACGGCTATCGAACCATTCGTGAAACCCTGGCGGCGCAATACAACCTGGGCAATCGCGAACCCAACATACAGATCTACAGCATCGACCGGCGTGGCGACCGCTCCCTGACCTTGCGTCACCAGCAACACGACCGCAAACCGCTGGGCGATTCCACCGACGAAGTGCTCAAGCACCTGCACCGTCTTTGGGGCTTCGACATTCACCTGGAAACCCTGCAAGGGGACCAGGTGATGAAAACCCACCATGTCCCGCCCAGAAGTGAACACGGCGAGGGGGATTACGGCCGGCTGGACCTGGCAGTCATTCATCTTTGATCCTGTTTTTCTGCCTCCGGAAGTTCGACGCAAAGGTTATTCTGTCGGGCTAACGGAGGTTTTTTATGCAGATTTATAAAGTCGGTGGAGCGGTCCGTGATCGCCTGCTGGGCAAACCTGTTACCGATATCGACTGGGTCGTTGTGGGCGCCACCACCGAAGAAATGCTCGCCAAGGGCTTTCGTCCAGTGGGCGCGGACTTCCCGGTATTTCTTCACCCCAAAAGCGGTGAGGAATACGCCCTCGCCCGCACCGAACGCAAAAACGGGCGCGGCTACGGCGGCTTCATCTTTCACGCCAGCCCCGACGTCACGCTCGAAGAAGATCTGATTCGTCGCGACCTGACGATCAACGCCATGGCTGAAGACGACCAGCAGAACCTGACGGACCCCTACCAAGGCCAGCGGGATCTAGAGGCGCGCCTGCTTCGTCACGTTTCCCCCGCGTTCGCCGAAGATCCTCTCCGTGTTCTGCGCGTTGCCCGCTTCGCCGCGCGTTATGCGGAACTGGGTTTCACCGTTGCCCCCGAGACATTGGAGCTGATGCGTCAACTCAGCGAATCAGGTGAATTGGAGGCATTGACCGCGGAACGCAGTTGGAAAGAAATCGCTCGCGCACTGATGGAAGACCAACCCCAAGTATTTATCGAGGTGCTGCGCGAATGCGGTGCTCTCAAGGTACTGATGCCGGAAGTCGACGCGCTGTTCGGTGTACCGCAACCCGCAGCCCATCACCCGGAAATCGACACGGGCGTGCATACCCTGAGCGTGCTGGAGCAAGCGGCGCTGCACAAACAACCGCTGACCGTACGCTGGGCCTGCTTGCTGCATGACCTGGGCAAAGGATTGACGCCCGAGGAAGAATGGCCCCGCCACATCGCTCACGAGCACAAAGGCCTGAAGTTGATCAAAGCGGTCAACGAGCGCTTCAAGGCACCGAAGGACTGTCAGGAACTGGCGCTGCTGGTGGGCGAGTATCACACCCATGGCCATCGTGCGTTGGAGTTGAAACCGTCGACCTTGTTGGAGTTACTGCAGAGTTTCGACGTCTATCGTCGACCTCAGCGCTTTGAGGAATTTATCGCGGCGTGCGAGATGGACGCTCGAGGGCGTAAAGGCCTGGAGCAGAGAAGTTATCCACAGGCGGATTATTTGCGGGGTGCGGCAACTGCGGCGCGAAGCATTGCGATTCAGCCGTTGCTGGAGAAGGGATTCAAGGGGCCGGAGTTGGGCGAGGCGATCAAGCGCGAGCGGCTCAAGGCGTTGAAAGCTTACAAAGCGGCGGCGCCTGCTTGAAAAGCATCGCGGGCAAGCCCGCTCCCACAGGTGCGAGTCGTTTGTCGATTATGTAAACGACGCTAACTTGTGGGAGCGGGCTTGCCCGCGAAGGCGTCTTGCGCCTCACAACAAACTCAAAGGGGTCAACTGCTCACCGCGCCACTCAAAAGCTACCGGCGCCAACACCTGATCGATCTGCGCTTCACTCCACAAGGTCGCAAAGCTCTTGCCTACGCCCGGATGCACTCTATCAGGCGCAATCAGCGACAACGGCCATAGCACGAATGCATTTTTCAGAATTTCGGCCCGCGGCAAGATCAAGCCATCGAAGTTGCCCACCAGGTCGCCGAATAGCAGCACGTCGATATCCAGCGGCAAGCCCTTGCGGTCCGGCGCGTAACGGCCGTTATCCGCTTCGATGAATTTCAACCGTCGATCCAGCTCCATCAGCGGCAGATCGGTGAAGGCCGATACCACAAAGTTGAAAAACGGGCCGCTCTTGATCCCCACCGGCTGGCTTTCGAATACCGCCGAGCAGCGCATATCCACCAGGAAACCCGCCAGGGCGTCCAGGCCTGCCTGCAAATGGGCTTCGCGCTCGATGTTGCTACCGAGCCCGAGATACACCTGAGTCAGCGACATCCGCGCTCGATCTCCACGCCCACACCACCCGCGGCAGCCGGAATGGCACCTGGCTTGGTCAGTTTGAGGCGCATCCAGGTGATGTTGAATTCGCTCATCAGAACTTCCGCCAGACGCTCGGCAAAGGTCTCGACCAGCTGAAATTGCGCCTGCTCGGCAAACGCCTGAATACGCGACGAAACGCTCGCGTAGTCGAGCGCCAGGGTCAGATCATCACCGGCGGCGGCCGGACGATTGTCCCAGGCGAAGCTCAGATCAAGTCGAAGACACTGTCGGATGCCTCGTTCCCAGTCGTAGGCACCGATCACGGTGTCGACTTCCAGGCCCTCGATAAACACTCTGTCCAAGCACTTCTCTCCACTGCACGACAAGGGCGCAATGCGCCGTTAGAATCAGGGCGTCCTCGCCCGGAATAGTTAGCATGTTTTGGTTACTGGCGATCCTCGCCTACCTGCTCGGCTCTCTGTCCTTCGCCATTTTGCTCAGCCGCCTGACCGGTAACCCCGATCCGCGAATGAGTGGCTCGGGCAATGCCGGTGCCACCAACATGTTGCGCCTGGCCGGCAAGAAACTCGCCATCCTGACCTTGCTCGGCGACCTGAACAAAGGCCTGCTGCCCGTATTGATCGCGGGCGCAATAGGCCTTTCACTACAAGAACAGGCCTGGATCGGCGTCTGCGCCGTTATCGGTCACCTGTTTCCGCTGTACTTCCGCTTTCGCGGTGGCAAGGGTGTCGCCACCGCGGCCGGCATGCTGCTGGGGCTCTACCCGCCCGCCGCGCTGCTGGCGGTCTGCGCCTGGCTGCTGACGTTCTACCTGACCCGCACCAGCTCACTCGCCGCCCTGATTGCCACGCCACTGACCCTGCCGCTGCTTGCCTGGCAAGAACCGGCGGCACTGCTACCCATGAGCGCGCTCACAGGCCTGATCGTCTGGCGTCATCGCGGCAATCTACGCGACCTGTTTGCCGGGCGCGAACGGCATTTTTAAATACCGCACGTGAGCGCCGCTCATCACAGCGCCGACAACTGCTCCATCGGCCAGCGCGCCTGCACGCTGATCGCCAGGCTTTCATGCTGGCCGGCCTGCAAGCGCTGGCAGCCGGCAAACGCAATCATCGCGCCATTATCGGTGCAGAACTCCGGACGGGCATAAAACACATCGCCCTTCATGTCGCCGAGCATTTTCTCCAGTGAAACCCGCAGTGCTTTGTTGGCGCTGACGCCCCCTGCGATGACCAGACGCTTGAGACCCGCCTGTTTCAGGGCACGCTTGCACTTGATGGTCAAAGTCTCCACCACGGCCTGCTGGAACGCCAGCGAGATGTCGCAACGGGCTTGCTCGCTGTCGTCCCCGGCGTTGACGCTCTGCTGCCAGGTGTTCAGAGCAAAGGTTTTCAGGCCACTGAAGCTGAAAGCCAAGCCTGGACGATCACACATCGGACGCGGAAAGGTGAAACGTCCTGCAACGCCTTGCTCTGCCAGACGAGCGATCTCCGGGCCGCCCGGATAATTCAGGCCCATCATCTTCGCGGTCTTGTCGAATGCTTCGCCGGCAGCATCGTCGAGGGTCTCGCCCAAGAGCGTGTATTGGCCGATCCCATCGACCTGAACCAGCTGCGTATGACCACCCGACACCAACAAAGCGACGAACGGGAACTCCGGTGGTTGCGACTCCAGCATCGGCGCCAGCAAGTGACCTTCCATGTGGTGCACGCCCAAGGCCGGAATGCCCCAGGCAAAGGCCAGCGCCTGGGCGCACGAAGCCCCCACCAGCAGGGCTCCGACCAGGCCAGGACCCGCGGTATAAGCGATGGCGTCGATCTCGGTCGGCACACAGCCGGCCTCGGCCAGCACCTGACGAATCAAGGGCAGCATGCGTTTGACGTGATCACGCGACGCCAGCTCCGGCACCACGCCGCCATAGGCACGATGCAGATCGATCTGACTGAACAGCGCGTCGGCCAACAACCCGCGTTCACTGTCGTAAAGTGCGACACCGGTTTCGTCGCAAGAGGTTTCTAATCCCAGTACTAGCATGGGTTTGCGCCTTGTAGAGGCTGAATTCGAAGGCGCGCATAATAGTCGTCGCGTGATGCCCCGACCAGCGGTTTTCGATCAGAGGCTTTGCATTCCGAGCGATGAGGGGTTAACATCCGCAACCCTTAAAAACCGACGTCTTCAAGTGCTCTTTTGCCGCGAGGATGTTGACCCCGGTAATGAATGAAGGTAGCTCTGGATGCCAGCCGTCAAAGTAAAAGAGAACGAACCCTTCGACGTAGCTCTGCGTCGTTTCAAGCGCTCCTGCGAAAAAGCCGGTGTACTGGCTGAAGTTCGTAGCCGCGAATTTTACGAGAAGCCAACTTCTGAGCGTAAGCGTAAGGCAGCAGCCGCTGTTAAGCGTCACGCCAAGAAAGTTCAGCGCGAACAGCGCCGCGCCGTTCGTCTGTACTAATACACAGACGATCGTAGCAAGCTTCTGCCAAGCCCGGCCCTCAGCCGGGCTAATGGCATTTGCGGAAAACGCTTGATGCTTCACCGTCAAAGCCGCAGACGCGACCGAGACAAATCTGCTTCACAGCGTCAGACCTGGCTCTTTTGCCAGCGGTGCACGTCTTTTCTGACGAGCCTTCCAAGGCTACTGACGAGCACACCCACTGATTCCTCTCACGACGATCAGCCCAAGGCACCTTCTTGCGTGCCCGCTTATGAGCTATCCGAGGCCAATGACTGGCCGTCGCCGGATTCAGCGAAACACTTTCAAATAGTCGAATACTGATTGGTACTAACGTCAGTGGATTTTCGGCAGATACACTTCCCGACAGCGATACGCAGACGACACCGGTCGAGCCGCACACCCTGCGCGCCTCAAACAACGACCCGCGTTCGGCCGCCCTTCGTTTTGGGTCCATTTCAGCGCAGATGACGAGAACGCCATGGCCGGGCTAATTCCCCAGAGCTTCATTGACGACCTTCTGAACCGTACCGACATCGTCGACGTGGTCAGCTCGCGCCTGCAAATGAAAAAAGCCGGCAAGAACTACACTGCCTGCTGCCCGTTTCACAAAGAGAAAACCCCCTCCTTCAGCGTCAGCCCCGACAAACAGTTCTATTACTGCTTCGGCTGCGGCGCTGGCGGTAACGCCCTCGGCTTCATGATGGACCATGACAACCTGGATTTCGTCCAGGCTGTCGAAGAACTGGCCAAAGCCGCCGGCATGGAAATTCCCCGCGAGGAGAGTCGCCGGCCGCACAAACCGCGGCAGCCCACCGATTCGCCGCTGTATCCGCTGCTCACTGCCGCCGCCGATTTTTATCGTCAAGCCCTGAAAAGCCATCCATCGCGCAAAGCCGCCGTGGATTACTTGAAGGGTCGTGGACTGACGGGAGAAATCGCCCGTGACTTCGGACTCGGTTTTGCCCCACCCGGCTGGGACAATCTGTACAAGCACTTGAGCAGCGATACCCTGCAGCAAAAAGCCATGATCGATGCTGGCCTGCTGATCGAGAACGCCGAAACCGGCAAACGCTACGACCGCTTCCGCGATCGCGTGATGTTCCCGATCCGCGACAGCCGCGGGCGAATCATCGCCTTCGGTGGCCGGGTATTGGGCGACGACAAGCCGAAATACCTGAACTCACCGGAAACCCCGGTCTTCCATAAAGGCCAGGAACTCTACGGCCTCTACGAAGCACGCAAGAACAACCGCAACCTCGACGAAATCATCGTCGTCGAAGGCTATATGGACGTCATCGCCCTCGCCCAGCAAGGCCTGCGCAATGCCGTCGCAACCTTGGGTACCGCCACCAGCGAAGAGCACTTGAAGCGCCTGTTTCGCGTCGTGCCCAACGTACTGTTCTGTTTCGACGGCGACCAGGCGGGCCGAAATGCCGCCTGGCGGGCGCTGGAGGCAACCCTGCCATGCCTGCAAGACGGACGTCGGGCGCGCTTTCTGTTCCTGCCTGAGGGCGAGGATCCGGATACCCTGGTCCGCTCCGAGGGCACTGACGCCTTCCGCGCGCGCATCAATCAGCACGCCCAGCCATTGGCCGATTACTTTTTTCAACAGTTGACCGAGGAATCGGACCCGCGCTCTCTCGAAGGCAAGGCCCACATGGCCACCCTCGCCGCGCCACTGATCGACAAAGTCCCGGGGGCCAACCTGCGCATCTTGATGCGCCAGCGCCTGAGCGAAATTACCGGGCTTAGCGGTGAAGCCGTGAGCCAACTCGTGCAAAGCACGCCTCAGCCTCAGGAAGCGCCACCCGCTTACGATCCGGGCATCGATTACGACGCCATGCCGGATTACAGCGACTACCATCAGCCGCAGGCGCAAGAGATGTACGCGCCGCAGCAGGAATGGACGCCGAAAAAGCCTGGCGCAGGCGGCAAGAAATGGGACAAGAAGCCGTGGGACAAGAACGGCAAGCGTGGCGGCGATCGTGATCAACCGCGGGCGCCACGGGTGCCAGCCGCTGTAGAGCCGCCCACCCTGGCCGCCTTGCGCACGTTGCTGCATCACCCGCAACTGGCTGAGAAAGTCGAGGATGCGGGGCACTTCGCTGCCGAGGATCATACCAACACGCAACTGTTGGTAGCCCTGCTCGAAGCCGTACAGAAGAATCCCAAGCTAAACTCATTTCAACTGATTGCGCGCTGGCACGGCACCGAACAAGGCCGACTGCTAAAAGCGCTGGCAGAAAAGGAATGGCTGATTGATGGAGATAACCTTGAACAACAGTTTTTCGACACCATTACTAGCTTGTCAGCCCGCCAACGCGAGCGGAACCTGGAACAACTTCTTCGAAAAGCACGTCAAAGTGAATTGAGCGCCGAAGAGAAAAATCAACTGCGCGACCTTTTAAGTCGCAATGTTTCCGTATCAAGCCCGACCTCAACTGGCGCGTGAGGTCATAGCTCAGGTATAATCCTCGGCTTGTTTTTTGCCCGCCAAGACCTTCAGTGGATAGGGTGTTATGTCCGGAAAAGCGCAACAGCAGTCTCGTATCAAAGAGTTGATCACACTTGGTCGTGAGCAGGGCTACCTGACTTACGCGGAGGTCAACGACCACCTGCCGGAGGATATTTCAGATCCGGAACAGGTGGAAGACATCATCCGCATGATTAATGACATGGGGATCAACGTATTCGAGGTTGCGCCAGATAAGGATTCCCTTATGCTGGCCGACGCCGATACCGACGAAGCCGCGGCCGAAGAGGCAGCAGCAGCGTTGGCAGCGGTCGAGACCGACATTGGTCGCACCACCGACCCAGTGCGCATGTACATGCGTGAAATGGGTACGGTAGAGCTCCTCACACGTGAAGGCGAAATCGAAATCGCCAAACGTATTGAAGAGGGCATCCGCGAAGTGATGGGCGCAATCGCGCACTTCCCTGGCACGGTTGACCATATTCTCTCCGAGTACACTCGCGTCACCACCGAAGGTGGCCGCCTGTCCGACGTCCTGAGCGGTTATATCGACCCGGACGACGGCATTGCGCCGCCTGCTGCCGAAGTGCCACCGCCTGTCGACCCGAAAGCCGTGAAAGCGGATGACGACACCGACGACGATGACGCCGAAGCGACCGACGACGAAGAAGAAGCCGAAAGCGGTCCGGATCCGGTCATCGCCGCACAGCGCTTTGGCGCTGTCGCCGATCAGATGGAAATCACCCGCAAGGCCCTGAAAAAGCACGGTCGTGGCAACAAGCTGGCAATCGCCGAGCTGATCGCCCTGGCTGAGCTGTTCATGCCGATCAAACTGGTGCCGAAGCAATTCGAAGGCCTGGTCGAGCGTGTTCGCAGTGCCCTGGATCGTCTGCGTCAGCAAGAGCGCGCGATCATGCAACTGTGCGTTCGTGATGCCCGCATGCCGCGTGCCGACTTCCTGCGCCAGTTCCCGGGCAACGAAGTCGACGAAAGCTGGACCGATGCACTGGCCAAAGGCAAAAGCAAATACGCTGAAGCCATTGGTCGCCTGCAACCGGACATCATTCGTTGCCAGCAGAAGCTGACCGCGCTGGAAACCGAAACCGGTTTGACGATCGCCGAGATCAAGGACATCAACCGTCGCATGTCGATCGGTGAGGCCAAGGCCCGCCGCGCGAAGAAAGAGATGGTCGAAGCGAACTTGCGTCTGGTGATCTCCATCGCCAAGAAGTACACCAACCGTGGTCTGCAGTTCCTCGATCTGATCCAGGAAGGCAACATCGGTCTGATGAAAGCGGTAGACAAGTTCGAATACCGCCGCGGCTACAAATTCTCGACTTATGCCACCTGGTGGATCCGTCAGGCGATCACTCGCTCGATCGCCGACCAGGCCCGCACCATCCGTATTCCGGTGCACATGATCGAGACGATCAACAAGCTCAACCGTATTTCCCGGCAGATGCTGCAGGAAATGGGTCGCGAACCGACCCCGGAAGAGCTGGGCGAACGCATGGAAATGCCTGAGGACAAGATCCGCAAGGTATTGAAGATCGCTAAAGAGCCGATCTCCATGGAAACCCCGATCGGTGATGACGAAGATTCTCATCTGGGTGACTTCATCGAAGACTCGACCATGCAGTCGCCAATCGATGTCGCCACTGTTGAGAGCCTTAAAGAAGCGACTCGCGAAGTACTGTCCGGCCTCACTGCCCGTGAAGCCAAGGTTCTGCGCATGCGCTTCGGTATCGACATGAATACCGACCACACCCTCGAGGAGGTTGGTAAGCAGTTCGACGTGACCCGTGAACGGATTCGTCAGATCGAAGCCAAGGCGCTGCGCAAGCTGCGCCACCCGACGAGAAGCGAGCATTTGCGCTCCTTCCTCGACGAGTGATCACAGAACCCCCGGCCCAGGCCGGGGGTTTTGCTTTATACAGATTAAATGCCCCGTACATCCCCCCCGCCGAATAGCCCGTCTACACTCGAAACATTCCCCCCCAGCCATAACGAGACCGTTATGCCCAGATGGCCGACCGTGCTTTTTTTGCTGTCGCTGATGACCTGGACCGCAACGGCTGGTGCGTTGACTCTTACCGACGAAGAACGTAACTGGCTGACGGCTCATCCCGAATTGCGCCTGGGCGTGGACGCGTCCTGGCCGCCGTTTGAATTTCGCGACGAACATGGGCGTTATCAGGGCCTGGCAGCGGACTACATCAACGTTATCCGCCAACGGCTGGCCATCAAACTCACGCCCATCGAGCCGGTCAGCTGGACCGAGGTCCTGAAGCAGGCCAAACAAGGCAAGCTGGACATCTTGCCCGGCATTATGTCGACCCCCGAGCGCCAGACGTATCTGTCGTTCACCCGCCCCTATCTCGACTTTCCGATTGTCATTCTGGCTCACGTCGGAGGCCCCCAACCGCGCAAACTCGGAGACCTATACGGGCTGAAGATCGCCGTGGTGGAAAACTATGCCCCCCATGAACTATTGCGCACCCACCATCCCGACCTGAATCTGGTGGCCATGCCCAACGTCAGCTCGGCGCTGCAGGCGCTCGCCACCGACGCTGTGGACGCCGTAGTGGGCGATCTCGCCTCCAGTGTCTGGAGTCTGCGCCAGCTCAAGCTTGATGGGCTCTACGTCAGCGGTGAAACCCCCTATCGCTACCAATTGGCGATGGCCGTGCCCCCGAACAACAAACTGCTGGTCAGCATCCTGGACAAAGTCCTGGCAGACATGACCCCGAGTGAAATCAGTGCCATCCAGGAACATTGGGTCGGTAATGTCCTGGACCATCGAACCTTCTGGCTGGACGCGCTGAGTTACGGCCTGCCAGGCTTACTGTTTCTGATGATCGTGCTGGCGGTGGTTATCCGGATCAACCGCCGACTCAGTTCGGAAATTGCCCGTCGGGTCGCTCTGGAACAGGAGCTGCGCAGCAGCGAATACCATTACCGTGGGCTGGTGGAGAGTCTTTCAGCCATCGCCTGGGAAGCGCGGATCAGCGATTACACCTACAGTTACGTGTCACCTCACGCTCAGGACCTCCTTGGTTATCCCCTGCCCCATTGGCTGATTCCGGGCTTTTGGCGCAACATCATCCACCCTGCGGATCTGACCCGGGCCCAGACCTTCTGCGACCGCGAAGTGGCGGCCGGACGCGATCACAGCGTCGATTACCGGGTCATCACCGCCGACGGCCGCTGCCTTTGGGTCCGCGATATCGTCAGCCTGATCGAGCACGCCCATGAACCAGTACTGCGCGGGCTGATGATCGACATCAGCGAAGCCAAGCGCACTGAAGAGGCGCTGCGCCTGTCGGAACAGAAGTTCGCGTCGGTGTTCCAGCAATGCCCGGATATTCTGGTGATCGCGCGGCTTTCCGACGGTTGTCTGCTGGAAGTCAATGAAGCGTTCGAAGAGCAGATTGGCCTCAAGGCCGAAGACGTCATAGGCCAGACCGCCACCGACCTGAACATCTGGGGCGTACCCGGCGTGGGGCCGGGTTTGTTGCAGCGATTGCAGGCCGGCAGCATCCGCAACCTGGAGATGCCCTTTCGCCGCAGCAATGGCCAGGTGTTTACCGGCCTGATTTCCGCCGAGCCTTTCGATCTCGATACGACCCCGGCCCTGGTGGTCGTCGTGCGGGACATCAGTCAGCTCAAGGAAACCCAGCAACAACTGCAAACCTCCGAAGAGAAATTCGCCAAGGCCTTTCATGCGTCTCCCGACGGCTTGCTCTTGTCCCGGCAGAGCGACGGTTTGCTGTTGGAAGTCAACGAAGGCTTCAGCCGTATTACCGGTTTCAACAGCGCGATGTCCGTGGATCGATCGGCCCTGGACCTGGGTATCTGGGTCAATCTCAACGAGCGCAAACAGATGCTCGAGTTGCTGCACCGAGATGGTTTCGTCCGTGACTTCAGTTGCCACATCCGCCGCAAAGACGGGCAGATCCGGCTCTGTGAGGTTTCAAGCCGTCCATTGCCCATCGGCGATGAAGACTGCATGTTGACCATCGCCCGGGACATTACCGAGCGGCATCTGATGCAGGAGAAATTGCAGCAGGCCGCCACGGTGTTCGAGAGCACTGCCGAGGGTGTATTGATCACCGACACCCAGCAGCACATCAGCGCGGTCAATCGTGCGTTCACCGAAATTACCGGCTACAGCGAGAGCGAAGCGCTGGGCCACACCCCTCGCCTGCTCGCCTCGGGCCTGCATGACAGCGCATTTTATGCGGCGATGTGGCATCAATTGACCGCCGACGGTCACTGGCAAGGCGAGATTTCCAACCGACGCAAGAACGGCGAGCTCTATCCGAGCTGGCTAACCATCAGCGCAGTGCGCAACCGGGATAAATTCATCACCCACTTTGTTGCGGTGTTCGCGGACATTTCCAGCCTCAAGCACGCGCAGGCCAAGCTCGACTACCAGGCACATCACGACCCGCTGACTGGCCTGCCAAACCGCACACTGTTCGAGAGTCGGCTGTTGACCGCGCTGAACAGCCAACAGGAAAACGGTGGCCAGGGCGCGGTGCTGTTCCTCGACCTGGACCGCTTCAAACACATCAACGACAGCCTCGGCCATCCGGTCGGTGACCTGCTGCTCAAAGGCATTGCCGTGCGCCTCAAGGAGCAGTTGCGCGATATCGATACCGTGGCGCGGCTGGGGGGCGACGAATTCATCATCCTGCTCCCCGGCCTGCAACAATCCAGCGACGCCGACAACATTGCCACCAAACTACTCAATTGCTTCGCCGCCCCTTTCCAGGCCGGCGAGCACGAATTTTTCATCAGCGCCAGCATCGGCACCAGCCTGTATCCCAAGGACGGCTGCGACGTCGCTACACTGGTCAAGAACGCCGATGCGGCGATGTATCGCTCCAAGGCCAAGGGCCGTAACCGAGTTGAAAGCTACACCCGCGACCTCACCGCCCAAGCCAGCGAGCGCGTGGCGCTGGAACATGAACTGCGGCGCGCCATCGAGCGTAATGAGCTGTTTTTGTACTACCAGCCCAAAATCAGTCTGGACGATCATCGAGTGGTCGGCGCCGAAGCGCTGATTCGCTGGCATCACCCCACCTTCGGCGATGTACCTCCCGAGCACTTCATTCCCCTGGCCGAAGAAAACGGCATGATCCTGCAAATCGGCGATTGGGTGCTTGAGACCGCCTGCCGACAGATGTACGAGTGGAATCAGGTCTATGAGTGCCTGGGCCCACTCTCAGTCAACCTCGCGGGTGCGCAACTGCGCCAGCCGAACCTGCTTGGCCGGATCGAACAATTGCTCAAAGACAACCACCTCAAACCCGGCTTCCTGCAACTGGAGATCACTGAAAACTTCATCATGAGCCAGGCCGAAGAAGCGCTGGCGGTGCTGCACCAACTCAAACGCCTGGGTGTGCAACTGGCGATCGATGATTTCGGCACCGGCTATTCGTCCCTGAGCTACCTCAAACGCCTGCCGCTGGACATCCTCAAGATCGACCAATCCTTCGTCCGCGGCCTGCCGGACGACCCACACGACGCGGCGATTGTTCGCGCAATCATCGCCCTGGGCCGCAGCATGCAATTCACCGTCATCGCCGAGGGCGTCGAAACCCAGGCGCAGCAGCAATTCCTGGCTGCGGAGGGCTGTGAACAGATCCAGGGTTACATTGTCAGCCTGCCGCTTCCCCCCGACGAATTCGCCGCGACGTTTCTTCGTACAGCCATATTGGATTTTTCGGATAGCACAGCCGAGAAACCGTCGCTATAATCCGCGGCCTACTGAGGGCCTATAGCTCAGTTGGTTAGAGCAGGGGACTCATAATCCCTTGGTCGTAGGTTCGAGTCCTACTGGGCCCACCAAACTCAAAGCCGCGCATTGCGCGGCTTTCGTGTTTTCTGGTCGGCCACCGCTGATACAATCCTATGGACACCGTCGCGATCCAGGACTGGTGACCCCCTCGCTGTAAAGGCTTGCGTGATCCGCCTTAACTCGATTGGTGAACTCCCTTTCAGCCGGTGCAAGTTCGGGGAACTCCACCAGCAGTGCCTTGTTACCTCTGGCGATGTGTTCCATCACCGCCATGGCGATGTTTTCACGCACCATCCCGATCGAGACGTAATACATGGCCCAGGCTTGTTCGGGCGTGCAGTGGCCGATCTGCTCCTCAATCTCCTTGTAGGCTTTGTATTCGTCCGACTCCAAGTAGCATTGGCAATCACCTTGGTACATGATTTTTCTCCTTCCCTAGAATCTTTGTGACAACCCCTAAGTAAGTCGGCTGATAAGGGCTGCCCCTGCTCCCTACGTGATTACCAGTGCACCAAACAAACGCGGGCTATTGCAGGTGACGCACCCATTTCGCAATAATTTCGCTTTTAATTTCTCTGTAGCATCCACAGCACCCTCACATAAAATAAAGATCCTCATAGAACAACAAAGATCACGTACCACTCTTCACTTTGGTCCAAACTCGAGTGCGGATTCGCTCCAACTTCAATGGCAGCGGCTCAAGTGGAACAAGTGTAGCAACGGTCTTTTTGTCTGGATAAATCCAAGTATTGTCACGCAGTTTCTGCTCAACAAACTCTGTGGCATCTTTATTAGCGTTAGGATACAACGTGTGATTTGAGCTCTTGGCAATAATTTCTGGTCGCAACATATAATTAATAAATGCCATGCCTTCCTTTGGGTGGGGAGCATCTTTTAACAGAACCAAATTTTCTGACCAAACCAGCGCTCCCTCACGAGGAAGACTGTATGCAATCTTGCGTCCAGTATTAGCCTTCTTGTTGATGGCCTGCGCAGCAAGGGCGCCATTGGCCCATCCTACAACTGCACAAATATTGCCATCAGCCAGGTCAGAGTCGATTCTGGATGAGTCGAAATAGAGGACGTAGGGACGGATTTTTAACAACAGGGCTTGGGCTTTCTGGTAATCATCCGGGTTCCTACTGTTGCTAGGGAGCCCAAGGTAATGCAAAGCAATTGAAATGATCTCACTTGGAGAATCGAGCATTGCCACACCGCACGACTTGAGTTTGCTGATGTTTTCTTCTTTGAAGATCAAGTCCCAGCTATTCACCGGAGCATTATCACCCAATGCCGCTTTGACTTTATCAACGTCATAGCCAATGCCGGTGGTGCCCCATAAATAGGGAACAGCGTAGCGATTACCAGGGTCATTGACCGCAACCTGGGACAAGATATCAGGATCGATGTGTGACAAATTACTCAGTTGATTACGATCCAACGGCTGAAGAACTCCCGCCTGGATCAGGCTTGGCAACACGTTGGAGGTAGCCACAACCACGTCGTACCCCGTGCGCCCAGCCATCACTTTACTCTGCATGATTTCGGCACTGTCGAACGCATCCATATGGACGCTGGTGCCGGTTTCCTGCTCAAACTCCTTTGGGGTCTCCGGTGCGATAAACCCGAACCAGTTATACAGATACACCCCTGGCTCTACAGCCCCCACTGATGTGCTTATCCCTGCACAGAGAAGCGAGGCTGCAAAAATGGTTCGCAAAGGTGATTTGCTCATACAACTATCCTTGTCAAGACGACATGCCCTCATGGCCATCGTGAATCCTGATCGTGAATATACCCGGCATTGACGAATAGTAAATACCTACGAATACTTAGCCGCGACCTACGAATCCCTAACCCTAAAGGGGTAGAAAATGCCACTCGACCTTCATAGCCTGGCTTGGCACCGATCGATTGGAAAGCTGATCATGCAGTTGAACCGTCCAGAATTCTGGAGCTCACTTATTCGTACGTTAAATGAATATGTGCAAATTGATAACTGGGTCGTATTAATATTTAGCAATCAGCAAGTGAAAGTTGTTAGTCTTCCTGAAGTAGCAGACACAGAAGAGCTAGATGCATTCATTCATCGCTACGTGAAGGGACTCTATATGCTGGATCCATTTTATATAGCTAATCGAGAAAACCCGCAGAGCGGTTTTTTTCATATGCTGGATATTGCACCGGAGCACTTTCTTGAAACCGAGTATTATCACCAATACTTCGCACAGTATATTTCTGTAGATGAAGCGCAGTACAATGTTCAGCTCGACGCCGATAGAACGCTATGCATTTCCCTTGGCAGCAACGCCCGCTTCAACCAAGAGCAAATAACAATACTTGACATCATCAAACCATGGGTAACTGCATTAATGCATCAACGCATGTGTTTTGAAATTGACATAGAAAAAGACCTCCCCGAACCAACTCTATGGCCAGAAACAATTCTCCAGCTTGGCACACAAATAACAACACGCGAAAAGGACGTGCTCAAGTTATTACTTAGCGGATTCTCTAACAAACAGATAGCAGGAAAACTTTCCCTGTCGGCAGAAACGATAAAAGTTCACCGCCGAAATATTTACGCCAAATTAAACATCAAGTCACAACCCGAATTGTTTGCTCGATTTTTTATGCCAAAACAGGATATCTGCCCTGTAAATTGAAGTCAGCGCTTGGCACTTTTCAGGCCCAAATACTCAACGATGGAATGGCCTGCACTGGCTGTAACCGTTCAAGCATTTCCCTCGTCAACACGACCTCATAAGTATCCGCCGGCCTACCCCATTGCTCCACGATGACCATGCCGTCTACCAGCGCCGCGCCCAGTCCGGTAATCGTATCGGCCAATTCCTCTACGAGTTGTTGAGTCCGCAGCCACACACGATCAGTGATCTCTTTAAGTTCGGCAGTTATGCGCTCGGATGACGCTGGATCCGTATCAGGGTAGGAGATATTTCGCAGCAATTGCCGTAACTCCCTTACTTTTGCGTAATCCTGTTCCGCCCCAAGCTCTCCATTCAGGATGGCTGTCGCTTTCGATTTATCGACGAGTTTCCTGGTTGAATGCTTTGCAGGTAAGGTCTGACTCATGGCTCCTGCAAAGAGGACGATCAGCCGACCTTCCAGATGTTCCTTCATCTCTTCTATCGAGGAGATCGACCGCGTCAAGATAATGGAAGCCCCGGCCTGATGCCTCAAGTCCATGGTGACTTTCAAGGTCACATCACCCGTTTCAAATCCCAAGGCTCGGGCAATCACGTAGTGCCCCATCTCGTGATTCGCAATCTGCAATGCATGTTCCCGTACCGCGGGAGGCATCTTCTTCATCATTCCCATCATCTCCCGTCACAGCCCTCCGTTGCGCATTCGACTATGAGAGTAACGGCTCGTGTCCATGCTATCGATGTAGAACCCGTTCCGCATCATTACTCCAGGCATTCCGCCAGCTTAAATCAACCATTAACCATTTCGTTACATCGGTGTCCTGGTAACCCGACCGAGGCGTTCTGATGATCCGAAAAAGGAAGTTTTATAGTTGATGTCACGCGTCGTTCGCTGATGGGGGGTTGCTGCCGCCCTGCCGTTTTTGGCGCATACACCGTGGGTTCGCGCGCGGATGCGGCGATTTCGCGAGGCGTTTGCGCAGGTCATCCAAGGCTAGTCCAGACAACCGCCACGAGCACCGCGCAGGATGTGCCTGTAACATGCCTGCCCACTGCTCTATACCGCTGGAGATGCCCCTTTGCCTGACACTCGCCCGCCCGCTCTCGACGAAATCGACCGCCAGTTGATCGCGGCCTTGCAGATCAATGCCCGCGAAAGCGTGGCCATGCTCGCCCGGCAACTGGGTATCGCCCGCACCACGGTGACGTCGCGTCTGGCGCGGCTGGAAAAGGCCAAAGTAATCACCGGTTACGGTGTGCGCCTGGGGCAGCGCGTGGTGGATGGCGGATTGCAGGCTTACGTCGGGATCACCGTACAACCGAGGTCCGGCAAGGAAGTGTTGCGTCGTCTTAGCGCCATGGCTCAGGTGCAGCAGCTGTGCGCGGTGAGTGGTGAATTTGATTATGTGGCGTGGTTGCGCACCGATTCGCCGGAGCAGCTGGATCAGTTGCTGGATCAGATTGGCAGTGTGGATGGAGTGGAAAAGACGACGACTTCGATCATCTTGAGCAGCAAGATTGATCGGGGGCAGCCGGTTTGAGTTTCTGCCGGTAGGTCTTCGGTGTCTGGTTGGGCCTCTTCGCGGGCAAGCCTCGCTCCTACAGTGTGTAGCGATATGTCGTCATATTGATCAAGTAATTAGCAAAACGACGACACATTGCGTCTTATTAACGTGTTCTACGCTCTCTAGAATGGCTGCCATCTTTTCCTATACTCAGACGCGCACTCTGCGTCAGGTCGCCAGCAAGGTCAGCCATGAACAAGAACAATCGCCATCCTGCAGACGGTAAAAAACCGGTCACCGTTTTCGGCCCGGACTTTCCTTTCGCTTTCGACGACTGGATCGAGCATCCGGCCGGGCTGGGCAGCATTCCGACGCACAATCATGGCGCCGAAGTGGCGATTGTCGGGGCAGGCATTGCCGGTCTGGTGGCTGCCTATGAGTTGATGAAACTGGGCCTCAAACCCGTCGTCTACGAAGCCTCGAAGATGGGCGGCCGTCTGCGCTCCCAGGCCTTCAACGGCGCTGAAGGCATCATCGCCGAACTCGGCGGTATGCGTTTCCCGGTGTCGTCCACTGCGTTTTATCACTACGTCGACAAGCTCGGCCTCCAGACCAAACCCTTCCCGAACCCGCTGACGCCTGCGTCGGGCAGCACGGTGATCGATCTGGAAGGCAAAACTCATTACGCACAGAAACTGGCGGATCTTCCTGCACTGTTCCAGGAAGTCGCTGACGCCTGGGCGGATGCTCTGGAAGCCGGTTCGCAGTTCTCCGATATCCAGCAAGCCATCCGCGACCGCGACGTGCCGCGCCTCAAGGAACTGTGGAACACCCTGGTGCCGCTGTGGGACGACCGCACGTTCTATGATTTCGTCGCCACCTCCGAAGCCTTCGCCAAGCTCTCGTTCCATCACCGCGAAGTGTTCGGCCAAGTCGGTTTCGGCACCGGTGGCTGGGACTCGGACTTCCCCAACTCGATGCTGGAAATCTTCCGCGTGGTGATGACCAACTGCGACGATCACCAGCACTTGGTAGTCGGCGGCGTGGAACAAGTGCCGCTGGGCATCTGGCGCCATGTGCCGGAACGTTGCGTACACTGGCCTGAAGGCACCAGTCTCAGCTCGCTGCACAGCGGTGCGCCGCGCTCTGGCGTGAAAAAAATCGCCCACGCACCGAACGGGCGTTTTACCGTCACCGACAACTACGGCGACACACGCGAGTACGCTGCCGTACTGACCACCTGCCAGAGCTGGCTGCTGACCACCCAGATCGAATGCGACGAAAGCCTGTTCTCGCAAAAGATGTGGATGGCCCTGGACCGCACCCGCTACATGCAATCGTCGAAGACTTTCGTGATGGTCGATCGCCCATTCTGGAAGGATAAGGACCCGGAAACCGGTCGCGACCTGATGAGCATGACCCTCACCGATCGCCTGACCCGCGGCACGTACCTGTTCGATAACGGCGACGACAAGCCAGGGGTGATTTGCCTGTCGTACTCGTGGATGAGCGACGCGCTGAAAATGCTCCCGCACCCGGTGGAAAAACGCGTGAAACTGGCGCTGGACGCGTTGAAGAAGATCTACCCGAAAGTCGACATCGCCGCGCGTATCATCGGCGATCCGATCACCGTTTCATGGGAAGCCGACCCGCATTTCCTCGGCGCTTTCAAAGGCGCCCTGCCCGGTCACTACCGTTACAACCAGCGCATGTACGCGCACTTCATGCAGGACGACATGCCGGCCGAGCAGCGCGGGATTTTCATCGCCGGCGATGACGTTTCGTGGACGCCGGCCTGGGTCGAAGGCGCGGTGCAGACGTCGCTCAACGCGGTGTGGGGCATCATGAAACACTTCGGTGGTGAAACTCACGCCGAAAACCCGGGTCCAGGAGATGTGTTCAACGAGATCGGTCCGATCGCCCTGCCCGAGTAAGAGGAATCCGAAATGCGCGTAGCCCTTTACCAATGTCCACCGCTGCCCCTGGATGTCGCAGGTAATCTGCAACGCCTGCATCAACTGGCACTGGAGGCCAACGGCGCAGACTTGCTGGTGCTGCCGGAGATGTTCCTGACCGGCTACAACATCGGCATCGATGCGGTCAGCGTGCTGGCGGAGGTGCATAACGGTGAATCGGCGCAGCAAATCGCGCGCATTGCCAAAACGACGGGGATCGCCATTTTGTATGGCTACCCGGAGCGTACCGAAGACGGGCAGATCTACAACGCCGTGCAGTTGATCGACGCCAATGGCGAGCGGTTGTGCAACTACCGCAAGACTCACTTGTTCGGCGACCTCGATCACTCGATGTTCAGCCCCGGGCCGGATGAGTTTCCGCTGGTTGAGCTCAACGGCTGGAAGCTTGGCTTTTTGATCTGCTACGACCTGGAGTTCCCGGAAAACGCCCGCCGCCTGGCCTTGGCCGGTGCCGAGCTGATTCTGGTGCCGACGGCAAACATGATTCCCTACGATTTCATTGCCGACGTCACCGTCCGGGCACGGGCCTTCGAAAACCAGTGTTATGTGGCCTACGCCAACTATTGTGGGCACGAAGGCGACATCCCGTATTGCGGCCAGAGCAGCATCGCCGCGCCGGATGGCAGCCGCATCGCCCAGGCCGGACTTGATGAAGCGCTGATTGTCGGTGAACTGGATCGTCAGCTGATGATCGATTCCCGCGCCGCCAATCGCTACTTCCTCGACCGCCGTCCCGAGCTATACGGCGAGCTGAACAAGCCCTAATCCGCTAGCATTAGCGCTTCTCTGTTCTGGAAGTGCTCATGCCTGCGCTGAATCACCCTCGCCTTCATACTGAAACCCTCGCCAACGGCCTGCGGGTGACGCTGCGTCATGCTCCCGATTTGAAGCGTTGCGCCGCTGCCTTGCGGGTCGCCGCCGGCAGTCACGACGTGCCACTGGCCTGGCCGGGGCTGGCGCACTTTCTTGAGCATTTGCTGTTCCTGGGTACAGAGCGCTTTCCCGCAGAGCAAGGGCTGATGGCCTACGTGCAAGGTCATGGCGGGCAGGTGAATGCGCGAACCAGCGAACGTACGACGGACTTCTTTTTCGAGCTGCCGCCTCAGGCGTTTAACGGTGGGCTGGAGCGTTTGTCAGACATGCTCGCTCATCCGCGTATGAATCCGGACGATCAGCGGCGGGAACGGGAAGTGCTGCACGCCGAATTTGTCGCCTGGTCGCGGGATGCGGCGGCCCAACAACAGTTCGCGCTGTACGATGGACTCTCGGCGGCTCATCCGTTGCGGGCGTTTCATGCGGGAAACCGTTACAGCCTGCCGGTGCCGCAGCCCGAGTTTCAGCAAGCCTTGAAGGACTTCTATCAGCGGTTTTACCAGGCCGGGCAGATGACGCTGAGTTTGGCCGGGCCACAGAATCTCGATGAATTGAAGCAGATGGCACAGGCGTTTGCCGTTGCTATTCCCTCCGGCGAGAAAGTTCCTCAGACAAAACCCACCCTGTTGATGGATTCTTCAGACAATAGTTATCCACAGGCGGGAGAGCGTCGGCTGGATCTGCTGTTCGCCTTCGAAGCGCTGCCCGACTCATCGCCCGAAGCGCTGGCGTTCCTGTGCCACTGGCTGAACGCCAAAAAATCCGGAGGCCTATTCGCGCAGCTGCGAGAGCATGGGCTGACGGACAACCTGAAAGCCGCGCCGCTCTATCACTACGCTGGCCAAGCCTTGCTGCTCGTCGAATTCACACGGCCCGCCCACGCCACGCAACCGGACAATGTGATCCGCGAACGGCTTCTGGATTGGCTGGGCTTTTTTGCCTCCCGTCAGGATTGGGCCGAATTACGCGAAGAGTACGCCGCCCTGCTGCAACGCCAACAGCAAGTCAGTAGTGCCTTGCAATTGGCCCAACGAGACAGCGAACAGCTTGAACACGGACTATCCGAACAGGGCGTCGTCGCCCTCAAGGCAATCCTCAAACAAATCGGCGCTGTGGATAACTTCACTGGCCAGTGGCAACTGCCACCTCCCAACCCGTTTTTGCGCGCCGAGACCCCAGCCCCGAATGCCGGATTGATTCGCGGCCAGACCAGCGCTCACCGCGGCCTGCGGACGTTTGCCCAGGATCGCTCCCGCAGTCGCCGCGAACGATCGCCGATGCAGTTCAGCCAGGCGTTGCCGGATAACACGGATGAAGGTGCGGTTTATCTGCGCTGGCGCCTGGAGTTCGCTCCTCACAGCCGACTTCAGTCGAATCTGGAAAACAACCTGCGGATGTTGCGTGAAGATGCGCGTCAGGCCGGTGTCGGCTTTTCCTTCAGTGCTTCGAGCAACGAGTGGCTGTTGAAAATGACGGGGCTGCAGGAACCGATGCCGACAGTCCTCGAACATGCGCTGAAAGAACTGATAAAACCTGATGCCGATTTCTCACAGGAAGAGCCGGCGGCCGTTGCATTGATGCCGATTCGGCAATTGCTCAAGGCACTGCCCGATCTATGCCTTGAGCACACCGTAGTCTCGGATGACCTACGGCAACTCTGGTCAAGCGCACGCTGGGATGGTCTGGCGACCGGCCTGTCTGCCCAGACACAAGCGGCGATGGGGCTTGCCTTGAGTCGTATTCCCGGCACTGCGGACAGTCAATTGACGCCGCCTCCGTCGATTCGCTCGCAGCATCTCTGGAACTTCGTCGATACCGCCTCCAGCGAACACGCGCTGTTGCTCTTTTGTCCGACAGCAACCCATGACATCGCCGATGAGGCCGCCTGGCGTTTGCTCGCGCACGTGTGCCAGACGCCGTTCTACCAGCGCTTGCGGGTGGAGCTGCAGCTCGGTTACGCCGTATTCAGTGGACTACGCCAGCTAAACGGTCAGACCGGGCTGCTGTTTGGCGTGCAATCGCCGAGCGTTGCGCCTCTGGATTTGCTGGAGCACATCGAACAGTTCCTCAGCGAATTGGAAGGGATGATCGAAAGCATCGATGACGCGACCTTCATCGCTCAGCGCCAAGCCTTGGCCGATCAATTCGACAGCACTGCCCTGCCCAACGCCCAGGCCGCCGAACTGCTCTGGCAAGGCAAACTGGCCGGCCATTCGTCTGATTACCTGAAACATCTGCCTCAGGCGATTCTGATGATCGACCGTGAAGCCTTGCTGGCGGCGGCACTACGACTGAATCGGGCCGAAGGTGGCTGGCGCTGCCTGGCCAGCGGGCCTTGCCCACTACGCTTTGGCAAGTGGCAAAATGATCATTACCGGTGCTGCAATTAGCTTTCTCAAAGATTCGTGGCCAATCGCTCTGTAATTTTGAGTAACATAGCCACCTAACTATCTGAACATCTCCGGCTGGAGGTGGACTATATGTATAGGTCTCAACTGTCCCATCCACCTGAAGGAGCGCTTCTATGTCCTGGTCCAAACCTGCTTACACCGACCTGCGTATCGGCTTCGAAGTCACCATGTACTTCGCAAGCCGCTAAGCTCTGCCGTCTGGTAGAGAATGCAGTGCTACGCCTCGGCTCGCCGGGGCGTTTTTATTTTCAGCTTTCAATGATGGAGCGGCCATGTTTGTCCAGATTCTAGGTTCCGCCGCCGGCGGCGGTTTCCCCCAGTGGAACTGCAACTGCGTGAACTGCGCAGGTTTTCGCGACGGCAGCCTGCGGGCCGAGGCGCGTACCCAGTCGTCCATCGCAATTTCCGATGACGGTGTGAACTGGGTGCTGTGCAATGCTTCGCCGGACATCCGCGCCCAGCTCCAGAACTTCGCTCCGATGCAGCCGGGCCGCGCGCTGCGTGACACCGGCATCAGCGCAATCATCCTGATGGACAGCCAGATCGACCACACCACCGGCCTGCTCAGCCTGCGCGAAGGTTGCCCGCATCAGGTCTGGTGCACCGACATGGTCCACGAAGATCTGAGCACCGGTTTCCCGTTGTTCACCATGCTGACTCACTGGAATGGCGGGTTGAACTGGAACCGTATCGAACTCGATCAGAGCTTCACCGTCCCGGCCTGCCCGAACCTGCGCTTCACCCCGCTGCCCCTGCGTAGCGCCGCACCACCGTACTCGCCGCACCGTTTCGATCCGCATCCGGGCGACAACATCGGCCTGATCGTCGAAGACCTGGGCACCGGCGGCAAACTGTTCTATGCACCGGGCCTGGGCAAGGTCGACGCAGCGCTGCTGAAGATCATGGCCAGCAGCGATTGCCTGTTGGTGGATGGCACGATGTGGGACGACGACGAAATGCAGCGTCGTGGCGTCGGCACGCGTACCGGCCGGGAGATGGGCCACTTGGCGCAGAACGGCCCCGGCGGCATGCTCGAAGTGCTGGAGCAGCTACCCAAACAGCGCAAAGTGCTTATCCACATCAACAACACCAACCCGATTCTCGACGAGGATTCGCCAGAGCGTGCGGAGCTGGTTCGACGCGAGGTCGAAGTGGCGTATGACGGCATGAGTATTGTGTTGTAGCGGATGGCCTCTTCGCAGGGGAGCCTCGTTCCTACAGAGCGATAACGCCGACCTGTAGGAGCGAGGCTTGCCCGCGAAGGCGTCCCACCAGACACACCAGAATCCACCGGTTGTACCCCGGAGAACCGCAATGACTGACACCGCAATGTCCCCCGCCGAATTCGAAGCGGCCCTGCGCGCCAAGGGTGCCTACTACCACATCTATCACCCGTATCACGTGGCGATGTATGAAGGCCGGGCGACGCGCGAGCAGATCCAGGGTTGGGTCGCTAACCGTTTCTATTATCAGGTGAACATCCCGCTCAAGGACGCCGCGATCCTGGCCAACTGCCCGGACCGGGAGATTCGTCGCGAGTGGATTCAGCGCCTGCTGGACCATGACGGTGCCCCCGGCGAAGAGGGCGGCATCGAAGCCTGGCTACGCCTCGGCCAAGCGGTCGGCCTCGACCCGGATCAGCTGCGCTCTCAGGAACTGGTGCTGCCTGGCGTGCGTTTCGCCGTCGACGCCTACGTCAACTTCGCCCGCCGGGCTCGTTGGCAAGAAGCCGCCAGCAGTTCGCTGACCGAGCTGTTCGCGCCGCAGATCCACCAATCGCGCCTCGACAGCTGGCCGCAGCATTACCCGTGGATCGACCCGACCGGTTACGAGTATTTCCGCACTCGCCTGGGCCAGGCTCGCCGGGATGTGGAGCACGGTCTGGCGATCACTTTGCAGCACTACACTACGCGGGAAGGCCAGGAGCGCATGCTGGAAATTCTCCAGTTCAAACTGGACATTCTTTGGAGCATGCTCGATGCCATGAGCATGGCTTATGAACTGAACCGCCCGCCCTACCACAGCGTGACCGAACAGCGGGTCTGGCATAAAGGAATCACCTTATGAGTTTCGATCGCAGCAAAACCCCGACCTGGCGTCCCGGCTACCGTTTCCAGTACGAACCGGCGCAAAAAGGCCATGTGCTGCTCTACCCGGAAGGCATGATCAAACTCAACGACAGCGCCGCGCTGATTGGCGGCTTGATTGATGGCCAGCGGGATGTCGCGGCGATCATCGCCGAACTGGGCGCGCGGTTCCCCGACGTGCCTGAGCTCGGTGACGACATCGAGCAATTCATGGAGGTTGCCCGTGCTCAGCACTGGATCGAACTTGCCTGATTCCGTGTCAGACAAGTTACCGCCCAAGCCCGAAATCGGCCTGCCACTGTGGTTGCTGGCCGAGCTGACCTATCGCTGCCCGCTGCAGTGTCCGTACTGCTCCAATCCATTGGATTTCGCCGAACAAGGCAAAGAACTGACCACCGAGCAGTGGCTCAAAGTCTTTCGCGAAGCCCGGGAGATGGGCGCAGCGCAATTGGGCTTTTCCGGCGGTGAGCCGCTGGTGCGCCAAGACCTCGCCGAACTCATCGCTGAAGCGCGCAAGCTGGGCTTCTACACCAACCTGATCACCTCGGGCATTGGCCTCACCGAGCAGAAAATCAGTGATTTCAAAAAGGCCGGGCTCGATCATATCCAGATCAGTTTTCAAGCCAGCGACGAGCAGGTGAACAACCTCTTGGCCGGTTCAAAAAAGGCCTTCGCGCAAAAGCTCGAAATGGCTCGCGCCGTGAAGGCTCACGGCTACCCGATGGTGCTGAATTTCGTCACCCATCGGCACAACATCGATAAAATCGACCGGATCATCGAGCTGTGCATCGCCCTTGAAGCGGACTTCGTCGAACTCGCGACGTGCCAGTTCTACGGGTGGGCCCAGCTCAATCGGGTTGGCCTGTTGCCGACCAAAGAACAATTGGTGCGCGCCGAACGTATCACTAATGAATACCGCGCCAAACTGGAAGCCGAAGGGCATCCGTGCAAGCTGATTTTCGTGACGCCGGACTATTACGAAGAACGTCCGAAAGCCTGCATGAATGGCTGGGGCAGTATTTTTCTGACAGTCACGCCGGACGGAACCGCTCTGCCTTGTCACGGTGCACGACAGATGCCGGTGCAGTTTCCCAACGTGCGCGACCACAGCATGCAGCACATCTGGTACGACTCGTTCGGCTTCAACCGTTTTCGCGGTTACGACTGGATGCCCGAGCCGTGCCGCTCCTGCGACGAGAAAGAAAAAGACTTCGGCGGCTGTCGCTGCCAGGCGTTCATGCTCACGGGTGACGCGAGCAACGCCGACCCGGTGTGCAGCAAGTCAGAACATCACGGCGTGATTCTCAAGGCCCGCGAAGAAGCCGAACACGCGACCCAGACCATTGAACAACTGGCCTTTCGCAATGAACGAAACTCACGCCTCATCGCCAAAAGCTGAACCCTTGAGCGCCGCCAAGGCTGTCGCGGCCGGCATCGACTTCGCCGAGTTACAAGTCGGGCAACATGGCCTGTTCTGGAACGAATACCGCCCCGAGGACGCCGCCTGCCGGATCTGGCAGTGGCGCGACGGCCAGGCTCGTTGCCTGACGCCGCCCACCTTCAGTGTGCGCAGCCGGGTGTACGAATATGGCGGCGGCGCGTTTTGTCTGACCGATGACGGGCTGGTTTTCGTCAACGAGGCCGATCAGCAGCTGTATCGGCAATCGCTGACGGGTGAGGCACCTGAGGCCCTGACTTCAAATGAATGCCGTTACGGCGATCTGCAATTCGCCAACGGACAAGTACTGGCCGTGGAAGAGAACCGCGATCGACATCGCCTGGTGACTATCAATCTGGCTGACGGCCAACGTCATCTGCTGGCCGAAGGCTCCGACTTCTATGCGGCACCGACCGTGAGCCCTGACGGTCAGCGTCTGGCCTGGATCGAATGGAACCGCCCGGATCAACCGTGGACCGCTACTCGCCTGATGGTTGCCGAACGCCAGAGCGATCACACCTTCGCGCAACCGCGCTGTATAGCTGGCGATAGTGTCCAGGAGTCACTGCAACAACCACGATTCGATGACCGCGGCCGTCTGTTTTGTTTGACGGATCGCGGCGGTTTCTGGCAGCCGTGGGTGGAATCGGGCAACGGTCTGAGTCCACTCCCGAGTGCTGCCGCCGACCATGGACCGGCGCCTTGGCAACTGGGTGGTTGCACCTGGTTGCCGTTGAGCGAAGACTCTTATCTGGCGAGTTGGAGCGAAGGCGGTTTTGGTCGACTGGGGCTTTGTCATGACGATGGTTCCTGTGACGATTTCACTGGCGACTACAGCCGCTTCCGCCATCTCGCACAGGATGAGCACTTCATCTACTGCATCGCCGCTTCGCCGGTCAGTCCATCGGCAATCATTGCCATCGACCGTGAAACACGCCAGGTCAACGTTCTGGCCGGCGGTATTGCACCACTGCCAGCCGAACAGATCAGCCGCCCGCAAACCCTGCGTTATCCAAGCGGTTTGGGCGAGGCCCATGGTTTCTTCTACCCGGCGATGACCAACGACACGAAACCGCCATTGGTAGTGTTCATTCACGGCGGCCCGACTTCAGCCTGCTACCCGATGTTCGACCCGCGAATCCAGTATTGGGCGCAACGCGGCTTCGCCGTGGCCGACCTCAATTACCGAGGCAGCAGCGGCTACGGCCGCGCCTATCGCCAGGCACTGCATTTGAGCTGGGGCGAGGTGGATGTGGAAGATGCCTGTGCGGTGGTGGCCTACCTCGCCGATCAGGGACTGATCGACGGCGACAAAGCGTTTATTCGTGGAGGCAGCGCCGGTGGCTACACCACGTTGTGCGCACTGGCCTTTCACAAGGTCTTTCGTGCGGGCGCCAGCCTGTATGGCGTCAGCGATCCCGTTGCGCTAGGCCACGCCACCCACAAGTTCGAAGGTGATTATCTGGATTGGTTGATCGGCGACCCGGTGCAGGACGCCGAACGCTACGCCGCGCGCACGCCATTGCTGCACGCGAACAACATCAGCGTTCCGGTGATTTTCTTTCAGGGTGAACTGGACGCCGTGGTGGTGCCGCAACAGACCCGCGACATGGTCACTGCGCTACAGGACAACGGCATTCTGGTCGAAGCGCATTACTACGCCGACGAGCGCCATGGCTTTCGCAAGGCCGGCAATCAGGCCCATGCGCTGGAGCAGGAGTGGTTGTTTTATCGGAAGGTGATGGCGCTCGCGGGCTGAAACCGTGTCGCACCCTTCGCGGGCAAGCCTCGCTCCTACAGAACGTAACCCCGTAGGAGCGAGGCTTGCCCGCGAAGGCTATTTACCTGACGCAGCAAAACTCAGCGCTTGGCGATGATATACACCGCATGCACGATCCCTGGAATGTAACCGCACAACGTCAGCAGAATGTTCAGCCAGAATGCCCCAGCGAAACCGACTTGCAGAAACACACCCAGTGGCGGCAACAAAATAGCGATGATGATTCGAATAAAGTCCATGGGATAGCTCCTGATTGAAGTTGGCTCTTGTGAAACCATACAGCTAATCGACCTGCGGCGTTCTTCAGGGTTCATTGCAGCTCTTCAAGCCAGTATCTCGAGACCGTACTTCTGAACGATGCTCAGCAACTTCAACGCCATGCCACTGGGGTGTTTGTCTCCCGCCTCCCATTGCTTAACCGTCGAGGCGCTGGTGTTCAGATAACGCGCGAACACCGGCTGACTGACGTTGTTGCGTTCGCGCAGCGCTTTGATCTGCTCTGCCGGGATCGCGTCCGGCACCCTTGCAAGGCATGACTCATCGAATTCGCGCATGGTCGCCTTGCTGATTGCACCGACGGTAAGCAAGGCACTGGCCGATTCGTGTATCGATTCAAATACTTCGCTTTTGAATTTTTTACTCATGAGGTATCTCCAAAAACTCCTTAATGTCCAGCAAGCGCCAGACTTGCACATCTGTCAGTCCTGCGTAGGACTTAGCCAGCTTGCGTAAATCACTCAGCTCCGTCGGACTGATATTGCTCCGATCCTGCTTGGCAAACAGCATCTGATAAATCCAGTAACGCCCACCCTTGGCCAGAACAATCGACCGATGGCGATTGGCATTCAAACGTTTCTTCCAGACTCCGCCGCCGAGATTATCCGCTTGGCCATTGAGCATCTCGGCGAACGCCTCCCGAAGTTCCTCATCACTGATCCACGCCTTACCGGCTTGTATCGCAAAACTTTTTGTCTTGAATAGCCTTGGTGACATCGGCATCCCTTACCAGAACATACCACCCAGTGGTATAGATTTCAAAATCAGCTCTTCAACAAAGTTGTTCCGCTGGAACCGGCATTCCCTGCCGGTTCCCACTAAAAAGCCATTGATCCAGCAATCACTCAAGCGCCGAGATACGTTTGGCAAAACGCAGCCACAAAAAAACGCCCCACGCCAAAAGAATCAGGCGTAGGGCGCTGCGTTATACCGCGAGACGGTTCTGGAATTCGTGTAGGACGGATCTGATCAGACCGCAATACCTTTGCGGCACTGCAGTTGTGCGGTGCGTACGCGGGAGAAGGCGCGAGCCAGGCGCAGGAGCATTTCGTCGATATTGGCCTTGCTGACGGTGAGGGCTGGGGTAAAGCGCAAGCAATCGGGTTGCGGGGCGTTGAGCAGCAATCCTTCGTACAGCGCAGCCTTGACTACGGCCTCAGCCGAATCGTCGGACAAATCAAGCCCCCAGAGCAGTCCTTGCCCGCGTAACTCACCGTGACCGTAGCGATGAGCCAGACGACTCAAGCCTTCACGCAGATGCTGACCAACCTCGCGCACATGATCGAGATGGCCCTTGTCCTGCACGTTGTCGAGGACGACGAGACCGGCAGCACTCATCAGCGCATTGCCGTGATGGGTGCCGGTCAGTTCGCCGACTTCGAAACAGCAGGCTTGGCCTCGCGCCAGCAATGCCGCCAATGGCACGCCACCGCCAAGCCCTTTGCCGAGCACGACGATATCTGCCCGCACGCCGTAGGACTGTTCGGCGAGCAAGCTGCCGCAGCGACCGATGCCGGTTTGCACTTCGTCGAGTATCAGCAAGATGCCAAGCTCACGACACAGGCGCTCGACACCTTTGAGGTAGTGTTCGGTGGCGGGAATCACTCCGGCCTCGCTCTGGATCGGCTCGAGCATGATTGCGACAGTCTGGGCGTCCACGGCCGCATGCAACGCCGGCAGGTCATTGAACGGAACATGACTGAAGCCCGGCAGTTGTGGCTCGAATCGGTTGATCAGATTCGAACTGTCCGACGCTGAAATCGTCCCGAGACTACGGCCATGACAACCTTTACTGGCAACAATGATCCGCGAAGCACCGCCGCGATGCCGCTGACCCCATTTGCGCGCCAACTTGATCGCTGCTTCACAGGCTTCGCTGCCACTGTTGAGCAGATACGCCTGGTCACTGCCGGTGCTGGTACAGAGCCGTTCCGTGAGGTTGAGCATGCCACGGTTATGCAAACTGAAACCTGGGTTGATCAACGACTGAGCCTGTTCCGAAATGGCTTTGACCAGTGCCGAAGGGCTATGTCCAAGGCTGTTGGCGCCGCCACCCTGTGAGAAATCAAGATAAGCGCGGTCATCGCTGTCCCACAGCCATGAGCCTTGGCCCCGCACGAAAATCTGTTTCGGCCGTTCGACACTGGGCATCAGGCACTCGCTGGATAAGTTGTCGCTTCTGGACGACAGGGAGGTGTCCATCGCCAGGTCATCAAGGCTCGGTGGTTTGCGTCGCAGGTTGAACAGATTCATTGGATAAAACCTCGTTTGAGGTTTTCTGTCTTGCCTATGTAAACACCATCGTCGTAAACGCTATTCATCGTGCGCTCTGGCCCTGTAAGCCCTGTGAATGCGGTTAGACTAGGCTTAGGCAAGGCACTGAGCCATTTCGATTTCCCAGTATTTTCGATAAGTATTACTTATGGATTTCAAGCAACTGCGTTATTTCGTCGCGGTCTACGAAGAAGGCCACGTCGGCCGGGCCGCCGAGCGACTTTCAATCTCCCAGCCAGCGTTGTCCCAGCAGATTCGCCAACTCGAAAAAAATCTCGATGTGAGCTTGTTCGAACGCAGCAGTAAACGCCTGCTGCCCACTCTGGCTGCCCATACGTTGTACAACCATGCCCTGCCCTTGCTTGATGGCCTGCAGCGCGCACGCGAAGCCTTGGGCAACTTCAAGGGAAAGGCGCTACGAACCTTGGCCATCGGCGTACTGCAGACCGTCCACTCCAGCCTCGTGCCGCAAATGCTCGAACGCGTGCGCAAGGCACAGCCACATTTGGTGGTGCAGATCTATGAACTGACCGGCCTGGAAATCGAGCGGCGGCTACTCAACGGTTCACTGGACATCGGCATCAGTTACCTGCCGCCCCGTCAGCCGGGTTTGCACGGCGTGCAGTTGTACGAAGATGAACTGACCCTTGTCATCCCGGCGGATCACCCGTTGCGCGAATTCAAGAAAGTCTCCATGAGCCAGGCCGCCGAGTTACCGATGTTGCTACTGGGTGAGGAGTTTCAGGTGCGGCAGATCTGGCAGGCACAACTGGCCAATCTGGGACGTCGCCCGCAGGTGCAGGCTGAGCTGAACAACATGGCGGGGATTCTCGACAGCCTGCCGCACACGCGACTGGCGACGGTTCTGCCTGGGCGCTCGCAAAAGACCCATGGTGATCAGGCCTTGCTGTGGAAGCCACTGAGCGAGCCGCGGGTGCCGCTGAAAGTCGGATTGGTGTGTCGGGATGTGCAGCGGCAGCAGGCTTCGCTGACGTTGTTGCGGACATTGCTGGAAGAAGTGATGAATGGGCCGGATGACCACTTGAATGGCCCGGCAAAACTGGACGGTTTGAGCTGAGCACTTTTTTCCAGGCAAAAGAAAACCCCGCCGAAGCGGGGCTTTGCAGACTGTTTCCCTGACATCCATTTCACTCCGCCATCCTGGCAGAATCCTACGTGTCCGTGTTGTTGCTTTGCGCTTCCTGCGCGACGTCCATGTGAAGTAGATTAGCTCTGGATCCAATCTTCGCCTATGGGAAAACAGCAGCACGTTATGTAAGAGAATGCTTACATAACGTCAAAGGGTCAGAATTGTCCTGCGTCCAGCAGGAACAGCGATTCGCTGCCCGCCTTTACCGACGCGCTCAACGAGTGAATACGCGGCAGCAGACGTGCGAAATAGAACCGCGCCGTACCGAGTTTGCTCGCGTAGAAATCGTCTTGCGCTTCTTTGCCGAAGGCTGCCTTGGCCATCAGTGCCCACATGTAGGCGTAGGCCATGTAGCCGAATGCTTGCAGATACTCCACCGACGCCGCACCGATCTCGTTCGGGTTGTTTTTTGCCCGGTCCAGCAGCCACGCAGTCAGTTCGTCGAGGGTGTCCACCGCATCATTCAGCGGCTGGGTGAACTCCGCCAGGTCAGCATTGGCTGTCGCGGTGAAATGACGAATCTCGTCGGCGAACAGTGTGTAGAACGCCCCGCCGCTGCCGACGATCTTGCGTCCTACAAGGTCCAGCGCCTGAATACCGTTGGTGCCTTCGTAGATCTGAGTGATCCGTACATCACGAACCAGTTGCTCCTGGCCCCACTCACGAATGTAGCCGTGACCGCCAAAAACCTGCTGGCCGTGAACCGTTGTTTCCAGACCCAGATCGGTCAGGAATGCCTTGGCCACCGGCGTCAGCAGTGCAACCAGATCTTCTGCGCGCTTGCGGGTGGTGGCGTCTTCGCTGAACTTGGCGGTGTCCAGTTGCATCGCCACGTAAGTCGAGAAAGCACGGCCGCCTTCGTTCGAGGCTTTCATGGTCAGCAGCATGCGGCGCACGTCCGGATGCACGATGATCGGGTCAGCGACTTTGTCCTTGTTCTGCGCGCCGGTCGGCGAGCGGCTTTGCAGACGGTCGCGAGCGTATTCGATAGCGTTCTGGTACGAGCGCTCGCCAGTGGCCAGGCCCTGGATGCCGACGCCCAGACGCTCGTAGTTCATCATGGTGAACATCGCCGCCAGGCCTTTGTTCGGCTCGCCGACCAGGTAACCCACGGCTTCGTCGAAGTTCATCACGCAGGTCGCGGACGCCTGGATGCCCATTTTGTGTTCGATCGAACCACAATTCGCCGGGTTGCGCGCGCCCAGGCTGCCATCGGCATTGACCATGAACTTGGGCACCAGGAACAGCGAAATGCCTTTCGGCCCCGCCGGTGCGTCCGGCAGTTTGGCCAGTACCAGGTGAATGATGTTCTCGGTCAGGTCGTGTTCACCGCCGGTGATGAAGATTTTGGTGCCGCTGACTTTGTAGGAACCGTCGGCCTGAGGCTCGGCCTTGGTGCGGATAATCCCCAGGTCAGTACCGGCGTGCGGCTCGGTCAGGCACATGGAACCGGCCCATACACCGGCGTACATGTTCGGCAGGTACGCGGCTTTCAGCTCTTCGCTGGCGTGGGCGTTGATCGACAGGCAAGCGCCGGCAGTCAGCATCGGGTACAGACCGAACGACAGGCTCGCGGAGTTGACCATTTCTTCGACCTGCGCCGAAACCGCCTTGGGCATGCCCATGCCGCCGTAGGTCGGATCGCCACCGACCCCGACCCAACCGCCTTCAGCATAGGTCTGATAAGCCTGTGGGAAACCGGCCGGGGTGGTGACGGCACCGTCGGCCCAGTGGCAACCTTCTTCGTCAGCCGCACGGCTCAGGGGCGCGATGCTTTTGCTGGTGACCTTGCCGGCTTCTTCCAGAATGGCTTCGACCGTTTCAGCGTCGACAGTCTCGGCCAGCGCAGGCAGTTCGGCCCAGAGTTTGGCGACCTCGAAAACTTCATTGAGGACGAAGCGCATATCGCGCAGGGGCGCTTTGTAGTCAGCCATGGCAAACCTCGCAAGATCTAAACAGGTGGTTCGTAGAATAGTGATTTCGTTGTGTCCGAGTGTACCTCAACAACTTTTACGACACATAGGGTCAACTCATGACTGTTTTGTTATTTTTAGTCATCAGCATTTCAGCTGAGATAGTTCTCGCCTGCCAGAACGCATTCGCGGACAAGCCTCGCTCCTACGGTCGTGTCGCACGCATTTCACGTGAACGACCTAGAACCGTAGGAGCGAGGCTTGCCCGCGAAGCTTTTCGGGTAACCGTCAGAGCGCAAACAACTCCGCCGGCAGCTTCATCAGACAATCACTGCCCGCCTCGATGGCTGCCCGATGTGCGGCGGTACGTGGCAGCAAACGCTTGAAGTAAAACTCGCTGGTCGCCAGCTTGCCCTGGCAGTAATCGGCATCGCCGCCCGCCTCCAACTGCGCCTGGGCCACCAACGCCATGCGTAGCCACAGGTAGCCGAGGATGATGTAGCCGCTGTACATAAGGTAATCCACCGAGGCGGCACCGACTTCATCCGGATTTTTCATCGCCGCCATGCCGACCTTGGTGGTCAACTCGCCCCACTGCTGATTCAGACTATTGAGCTGCGCCACATAGCTGCCGAGTTGCGGATGCTCAGCGTTTGCCGCGCAGAACTTGTGGACGATTTTGGTGAAGCCGCGCAGCAGTTTTCCCTGACTGCCAAGGACTTTGCGCCCAAGCAAGTCCAGCGCCTGAATGCCATTGGTGCCTTCGTAGATCGGCGCGATCCGGCAGTCACGAACCAACTGCTCCATGCCCCACTCACGAATGAAACCGTGACCACCAAACACCTGCATGCCGAGGTTGGTCACCTCCAGCCCGGTGTCGGTCATGAAGGCTTTGCAGATCGGCGTCAGGAATGCCAACAGGTCTTCGGCATCCTGACGCGCCGTTTCATCCGGGCTCAGATGTGCAGCATCCAGCAACTGTGCGGTGAAGTAAGTCAGCGCCCGGTTGCCTTCGTTGAAGGCCTTCATGGTCAGCAACATCCTGCGCACATCGGGATGAACGATGATCGGGTCGGCGACTTTTTCCGGCGCTTTCGGACCGGTCAGAGCGCGCATTTGCAGACGATCATTGGCGTATTTGATCGCGCCCTGGAAGCTCGCCTCACCCAGACACAAACCTTGCATGCCGGTACCGAGCCGCGCGTGGTTCATCATGGTGAACATGCAGTTCAGGCCCTTGTTCGGCTCACCGATCAAGAAACCCTTGGCGTCATCGAAATTCAGCACACAGGTGGCCGAGGCCTTGATGCCCATTTTGTGTTCGATCGAACCGCAGGAAACGCCATTGCGCTCGCCCGCCTCGCCCTCGGCATTGGGTAAGAATTTAGGAACGATAAACAGCGAAATGCCTTTGGTACCGGCAGGAGCGTCCGGCAGTTTGGCCAGCACCAGATGAATGATGTTGTCACTCATGTCGTGTTCGCCGGCGGAAATGAAAATCTTGCTGCCGGAGATCGCGTAACTGCCGTCAGCCTGAGGCACGGCGCGGGTCTTGATGATGCCCAGATCAGTGCCGCAATGGGCTTCGGTCAGGCACATGGTGCCGGTCCATTGGCCAGCGGTGAGCTTGCTCAGATAGGTTTGTTTCTGTTCTTCGGTGCCATGGGCGTGAATCGCCGACATTGCACCGTGAGTCAGGCCGGGGTACATGCCCCAGGAGGTGTTGCTGGAACCGACCATTTCACTGATGACCAGCCCCAAAGAACTTGGCAAACCCTGGCCGCCGTAAGCCGGATCCGCCGCCAGACCATGCCAGCCGCCTTCCACGTACTGTGCGAAAGCCTGCTTGAAACCTGTAGGCGTTGTGACCACGCCGTTGTCGAAATGGCAGCCTTCCTCGTCGCCGCTTCGGTTCAGCGGTGCGAGAACGTTCTCACAGAATTTCGCGCCTTCTTCAAGGATCGCATTGATCATGTCCGGGCTGGCATCGGTGGCGCCCAGCGCGGCGTAGTTGCGGTGAAAATCGAAGACGTGGTCGATCAGAAAGCGCATATCGCGCAGGGGAGCTTTGTACTCGGGCATGGTCATTTCTCCGGCAGCAGATTGCTCAAACCTACTGCCGCGCACCACGCCTCACAATCACAGTCCAGACGCTGAATGCGCCATCATCACTCAACCCGCAGCGGCGTCCATGCGCACCGCGCCACGGCGGTTCTGACCGAAAGCCATCACACAGTTTCGCCCCGCGCCTTTGGCGCTGTAGAGCGCCTGGTCAGCGGATTTGAGCACTTCTTCCGGCGTGCGCTGCTCCAACCGCTCGGCGACACCGATGCTGACGGTGACCGATACACTCGAGGCGCCTGAACCGGCGCGGCGCTGGCGTCCCTGCTGGTCATCCTGGGGACGGTTGTCCTGATTGCGCAGCTGGATGTTGTAGGTGGCGATGGATTCGCGGATGACTTCCAGGTGTGGCATGCACTCTTCAAGGGTTTTGCCTGCGAACACCAGAGCAAATTCTTCACCGCCGTAGCGATACGCCCTACCGCCCCCGCTGATTTTCGACAGCTTGCTGGCAACCAGGCGCAGCACTTGGTCGCCGACATCGTGACCATGTGTGTCGTTGAATTTCTTGAAATGATCGACGTCGCCCATGGCCAGCACGTAATTGCGCCCCAGCCGTTGCATGCGTTCGTTCAGGGCGCGGCGACCCGGCAGGCCGGTGAGCTCATCGCGGAACGCCATCTGATAGGCCTCATGGGCAACCGCCGCGGCAATCATCAACATCACCTGGCTGCACATGATGTTCAGGGTGAATGGCAGGATGAAGGTTTTCGGCAACATCCAGAACAATCCCAACAGCCCCACCAATTGCGCAGCATGCAAGGGTCTCGGGTTGCGCCAGTATTGCCAGGCCAGTAACAGGAATGAGGCGATGAATACCGGGTAGGACAACTGGATCAGGCTCATCCAGGCACCATGCAGGGCTGGCCAGCGGATCTCCGACAGCCACATCAACAGCGCGTGTGGGTAACTTTGTTCCAGCCCCAGCGCCACGCTGCCGAACGCCAGCAACACAGCAAAGCGCGCCACCATGTCCTGGAACAGGTGAGTGCGCTCTTGCCAGGCGGCGAACAAGCCAAACAGCAACGGGAGCAGCAGACAGCACAGGTGGAAGACCACGGCGGCGTCTTCACGAACTTTGCCGTTGTCGCGGTAGTAGTCGGTCTGGGTGTCGAGCAGGAAGTAGGCGATGTACACCGTGACCATCAGAAACAGTTCACGCTGACGTCGGTAAACCGCGCAATACGCCCCGCCGAGCAACAGCACCAACGTAGGCAGCACGTTAAACAGCGAAGTGAAGAAGACGTTGAGATCCTTGACGTAGGCAGCCGCAAGCCCCGCCAGCAACAACAGCAGTGATGGCAAAAAATGGCTGAAACGTACTGCGGAAGAACGCGGCAAGGGTAAAGCTCCGACCCGGCAAACAAAGATGGCATTGTGCCTGCATTTAGGGCAGCTAAGCACGTGCAATGTGACGTGTGTCACATCGCCATCCTCTTTAACGGCAGCAATGGCGTTCTTCTTAGCGTTTTAGTCAGGAATATTTACAGGCAACGCGGTTTTCATCAGACACAAAAAAGCCGCTGCTCCCGAGGAAGCAGCGGCTTTATGAAGGACTGCGTAGGGCTTAGTAACCCAGTGCGAAGTCTTCTTCTTTCATGTCCATCAGGTTGTTGGCACCCGACAGCATGGTTACGACGTGAGTGCGGGTACGCGGCAGGATACGCTGGAAGTAGAAGCGCGCAGTTTGCAGCTTGGCGGTGTAGAACGCCTCTTCGGTGGTGCCGGCAGCCAGTTTCTCGGCAGCCAGACGCGCCATGTCAGCCCAGAAGTAGGCAAGGCAGGCGTAACCGGAGTACATCAGGTAGTCCACCGACGCGGCGCCAACTTCTTCGCGGTCTTTCATGGCAGCCATACCGACCTTCATGGTCAGCTCGCCCCACTCTTTGTTCAGCGCTGCCAATGGCTCGACGAACTCTTTGACCGCGTCGTTGCCTTCGTTGGTCTGGCAGAACTTGTGGACGATCTTGGTGAAGCCTTTGAGCGCTTCGCCTTGAGTCATCAGCACTTTACGGCCCAGCAGGTCGAGTGCCTGGATACCGGTGGTGCCTTCGTACAGCATCGAAATGCGGCTGTCGCGAACGTTCTGCTCCATGCCCCACTCGGCGATGAAGCCGTGGCCGCCGTAGATTTGTACGCCGTGGTTAGCGGATTCGAAACCGACTTCAGTCATGAAGGCTTTGGCGATCGGCGTCATGAAGGCCAGCAGTGCGTCGGCTTTCTTCTTCTCTTCTTCATCTACACCGTACTTGACGATGTCGACTTGCTTGGCGGTGAAGTAAACCATCGCACGGTTGCCTTCGGCGAAAGCCTTCATGGTCAACAGCATGCGACGTACGTCAGGGTGAACGATGATCGGGTCAGCGGCTTTGTCCGGCGCTTTTGGGCCAGTCAGGGAGCGCATTTGCAGACGATCGCGAGCGTATTTCAGGCCGCCCTGGAAGCCGATTTCGGCGTGAGCCAGACCTTGCAGCGCGGTGCCCAGACGTGCGGTGTTCATGAAGGTGAACATGCAGTTCAGGCCTTTGTTCGCCGGGCCGATCAGGTAACCGGTGGCCGCGTCGAAGTTCATCACGCAAGTGGCGTTGCCGTGGATGCCCATCTTGTGTTCCAGGGAACCGCAGGTCACAGCGTTGCGTTCGCCGATCGAGCCGTCTGCGTTGGGCAGGAATTTCGGAACGATGAACAGGGAAATGCCTTTGGTGCCGGCTGGTGCATCCGGCAGACGTGCCAGAACGATGTGGACGATGTTGTCGGCCATGTCGTGTTCACCGGCCGAGATGAAGATCTTGGTGCCGGACACTTTGTAGGAACCGTCGGCCTGAGGCTCGGCCTTGGTGCGCAGCATGCCCAGGTCAGTGCCGCAGTGCGGTTCGGTCAGGCACATGGTGCCGGTCCATTCGCCGGAAACCAGTTTGGTCAGGTAAGCCTCTTGTTGCTCAGGCGTGCCGTGCTCGGAAATGGTGTTCATCGCGCCATGGGACAGGCCTGGGTACATGCCCCACGACCAGTTGGCTTCACCAACCATTTCGCTGACGGCCAGCCCCAGAGACTCTGGCAGGCCTTGGCCGCCGTGCTCTACGTCGTGAGCCAGGCTTGGCCAGCCACCTTCGACGAATTGCTTGTAGGCTTCTTTGAAACCGGTCGGCGTTTTCACGCCGGACTCGCTCCAGGTGCAGCCTTCGGTGTCACCCACGCGGTTCAGCGGAGCCAGCACCTGCTCACAAAACTTGGCGCCTTCTTCGAGAATGGCGTCAACCATGTCCGGAGTTGCGTCTGCACAAGCCGGAAGGCTCTGATAGTGCGCTTCGTAGCCGAGCAGTTCGTCACGAACGAAGCGAATATCACGCAAGGGGGCCTTGTAGTCAGGCATAGCGATAAACCTCTGCTGATGTAACCGGGAATGAACGACCGCGTTGATTTGTTGTGACGGTCAAACAGTTGTTTGAAACATACGTTTACGCCCAATTCTTGTCAAGCGCCGATCTTTTGCCGTTCGTCATCGCCCCATGAAAAGCTCGGCCACGCAGTTGCGCGCCGCCGTTGACTGAGCAACACGTCATGTAGGAGAGATTAGTTGAGGAAGAAGGACTTACGCAGAAAAACGCCGCGAACAGGCGCGGCGTTGGAGTAGCGGATTCAGCGAGGGATCACGCGTAGGTATCGATCAGCGTCCCAAGCATTTCATCGGATGCCTTGGCGACTTTGACGCCCAGTTCCACCTGGAACTTACCCTGAGACATCTCGACCATATTGCTGGCCAAGTCCGATTGTTGGCTGCGGTCTACCGAACGCAGACGATCGACCTGAGTCTCGGAGGACTGACTGGTGACCGAGCGCTCGATGGTGTTGTTGGCGATCTGACCCGAAGCCTGATCGACACGGTTCTGCCCTGTCTGAATAGTGCTCAGACCTGCATAAAAAGCGGTGTTTCCTGAGATTTCCATGGGGGAACTCGTCCGACAAAGGATCAACAGCGGCCATTGAACCAGACACGCCGACAAAAGGCCCGACAAAAACACTAATGGCACAGTGCCTTGTCATAGGTAAAACCCACGTTAAAACTTCAGTCCAGCAGATCCAGTTGTAGATACTCGGCCACCGCTTCGGCTGTTACCGATTTGAGTTTCGGCACCCGTCCCAGACACGGTGCGGGAATACGCTCGGCCAGCGTCGCGAGGTTCTCTTCCAGTCGCGAGGTTTTCGGATCGATGATATTGGCGACCCACCCTGCCAACTGCAAACCATCCCGTGCGATAGCCTCGGCTGTCAGCAGTGCATGATTGATACAACCCAGCCGTATGCCGACCACCAGGATCACCGGCAGACCCAGCGCCATTGCCAGGTCCGACAGATTGTCCTGATCCGCCAACGGCACTCGCCAGCCGCCAGCGCCTTCGATCAAGGTGAAGTCCGCCTGCATATCGAGAATCTGCCGCATCGGTGTCAACAGTGATTGCACGGTCAACGCCACGCCAGCCTCCCGCGCTGCCAGATGCGGTGCAATCGCCGGTTCGAACGCGACCGGATTGACCTGTTCGTAGGTCAACGGTATCGAACACTCGGCGAACAGGGCCAGCGCATCGGCGTTGCGCAATCCCTTCTGTGTCAGATCGCAGCCGGAGGCCACCGGCTTGCCCGCTGCCGTGCTCAAGCCCGCCAACCGTGCGGCATGTAGCAAACCTGCGGCGACGGTGGTCTTGCCGACATCGGTGTCAGTACCGGTAATGAAATAGGCTGCGCTCATAAGGGTTTCTCCAACACGGCGTAAACCACTTGATAAGTCGCCGGCAGTCCCTGTGCCTGACGAAATTGCTCGTAAGCCTCGATCAGGCCGAGGATCCGCGCCCTGCCGGTCAAACCGCCCGGCCGACCGGGGTTCAGGTTATGCGCCCCAAGCGCCTTCAGCTCATGGGTCAGGCTGCGGACATCGGGGTAATGCAGCACATGCGGACGCGTTTCGAGGCTGACGACCTTCAAGCCGCTGCCCGCGCAAAGCTGTTGGTAAACACCGAACTCGCGGAAGCGGTTGACGTGCACCAAGCCGTCCACCTGACGCCAGCTGTCGCGCAATTCGTACAGAGTGCCTACACACAGACTAGCAAACGCGAAAATCCCGCCCGGTTTCAGTACCCGATACGCTTCATTGAGCACCGAAGCGAAATCCGCGCACCATTGCACCGCCAGGCTGGAGAAGACCAGGTCGCAGGTCGAATCCTGCAACGGCAAGCGCTCGGCATCGCCCGCGATGAAATGAGTCGCGCCGCCCAAGGGCCGGGCGTGATTGAGCATGCCTTCTGCGATGTCCAACGCCACTCCGGCGCACGCAGGAAACTTCTGCGCCAAGGCTCGGCTGAAATACCCTGTGCCGCAGCCCATATCCAGCCAACGAGCAGGGACAAAATCTTCCGGTAATCGACGCAACAACTCGCTGCCCACGTCGCGCTGCAGTTCGGCCACGCTGTCGTAGCTCGCCGCCGCACGGGAAAAGGACGCCGCCACCTGGCGTTTGTCAGGCAAGCCGCCGGGCAGGTTGGGAAGGGATAAATCAGTCATCACCGAACTCATGCAAAAAGGCCTGAATCGCCCCCGCCACACCGTGAGGGTCTTCCAGTAGAAACGCGTGACTGGCCTGTTCAATCAGACCGATTTCGACATCCGGCAGTAGCGTCAGCAAGTCCCCCGCCGCTTCGGCCGGGACCAGCCCGTCGAGGCCGGCGAACAAGTGCAATTGCGGGCCGCGAAACGCTTGCAACGCTTGCCGGGTATCCAATTGTGCGAGCAACTCCAGGCCGCTCATCAGCACCGGCGAAGACGTATGAGGTGCGCCAGCGAGCAACAGTCGCGACATCCCGCGCGGGTCTTCGGCACCTTGGGCGCACAGCAGCGAAAAACGTTTCAACGTCATGCGCGAGTCAGCCTTGCAGCCGGCCAGAAACGCATCGAAGGTTTCGCCGAGCATCGCGCTCGACCATCGTTCATGGGCGACAAAAGAAGGGTTGCTCGCCAGGGTCACCAAGCCGCAGCAGCGGTCACCGCGTCGCGCCGCCAACTCGGACGCCAGCATGCCACCCAATGACCAGCCACCGAGCCAGGCATCCTGCGGCAACGTCGAGTCCAACTCATCGAGCCATTCTTCGAGGTCGCTCGATTCCAGTTCCGGCAATGGCTCGATCTCGACGCGCAGGTGCTCATCCAAACCCTGCAAGGCAGCTGCCAAGGGTTCCAGTGGCGAAATCCCGAGACCCCAGCCCGGCAGCAGAATCAGACGATCACGCATGGCTTGGCTCCGGTCCCAGTTGTTGAAAACAATCGGCCAGTCTATTTAACAATAGCTGTACCTGCGCCTCGCTGTGAGCGGCGGTCAGGGTTACACGCAAGCGTGCGCTGCCCGCGGGCACGGTCGGTGGACGAATCGCAGTCACCATCAGCCCGCGTTCGCGCAGCATCTGCGACAGTCGAACTGCGCGCCCGGCATCGCCAATCATGATCGGCTGGATCGGCGTGAAGCTGTCCATCAACTCCAGGCCAATCTGTTCGGCGCCTTGGCGGAACTGACGAACAAGCGTCTGCAGATGCTCACGTCGCCAGTGTTCGCTGCGCAACAGCTCCAGGCTTTTCAGCGTCGCGCAGGCCAGCGCTGGTGGTTGGCTGGTGGTGTAGATGTAAGGCCGAGCGAACTGGATCAGGCTTTCGATCAGCTCTTCACTGCCAGCCACAAATGCACCGGCCGTACCGAAAGCCTTGCCGAGGGTGCCGACCAACACCGGCACATCTTCCTGGCTCAGACCGAAATGCTCGACGATCCCGCCGCCATTGGCCCCCAGCGGACCAAAACCGTGCGCGTCATCGACCATCAGCCACGCGCCTTTGGCCTTGGCTTCCCGCGCCAGCGCCGGCAAGTCGGCGACGTCACCGTCCATGCTGAACACACCGTCGGTGACCACCAGCGTATTGCCGGTGGCCTTCTCAAGGCGCTTGGCCAGACTGGCCGCGTCGTTATGCAGATAGCGATTGAAACGCGCGCCGGACAACAACCCCGCGTCCAGCAACGACGCGTGATTGAGCCGGTCTTCGAGCACCGTATCGCCCTGCCCGACCAATGCGGTGACCGCGCCGAGGTTGGCCATGTAACCGGTGGTGAATAGCAGAGCTCGCGGACGGCCGGTGAACTCGGCGAGGGCTTCTTCCAGTGCGTGATGCGGGCCGCTGTGGCCGATCACCAGATGCGAAGCGCCACCGCCCACGCCCCAGCGCGACGCGCCGGCGCGCCAGGCTTCGATCACTTGCGGGTGATTGGCCAGGCCCAGGTAATCGTTGTTACAGAACGCCAGCAACGGCTGACCATCGACCACCACTTCCGGGCCTTGCGGGCTTTCGAGCAATGGGCGCTGGCGATAAAGGTTTTCGGCACGACGGGAAGCAAGGCGTGCGGCGAGATCGAAAGACATGCAGGCCTCACGGGTCAGGAAAACAAACAACTCCTGTAGGAGCGAGGCTTGCCCGCGAAGGGATCACCACGGTCAGTCAGATAGACCAAAGTGCCTCATTCGCGGGCAAGCCTCGCTCCTACAGGGCGGGGTGAAGTCAGACAGCCGCGTTATAGAACATCTCGCTGCTCTTCTGCTCCACCAGTGCCTGTTCGATGGCGGCCTGATGCACTTCGTCTGCGTGCTCTTCACGTGCTTCCGGCAGGATGCCCAGGCGTGAGAACAGTTGCATGTCCTTGTCCGCCTGCGGGTTGGCGGTGGTCAGCAGTTTTTCGCCGTAGAAAATCGAGTTGGCGCCGGCGAAGAACGCCAGGGCCTGCATCTGCTCGTTCATCGCTTCGCGGCCGGCGGACAGGCGCACGTGGGATTTTGGCATCAGGATCCGTGCGACAGCGAGCATGCGGATGAAGTCGAACGGGTCTACGTCGTCGGCATTTTCCAGCGGCGTACCGGCGACTTTGACCAGCATGTTGATCGGCACCGACTCTGGATGCTCAGGCAGGTTGGCCAGCTGGATCAGCAGATTGGCGCGGTCGTCGAGGGACTCGCCCATGCCGAGAATGCCGCCGGAACAGATCTTCATCCCCGATTCACGCACGTAAGCCAGGGTTTGCAGGCGCTCGCTATACGTACGGGTGGTGATGATGCTGCCGTAAAACTCCGGCGAGGTGTCGAGGTTGTGGTTGTAGTAATCCAGGCCGGCTTCGGCCAGGGCGACGGTCTGGTCCTGATCGAGACGACCCAGTGTCATGCAGGTTTCCAGGCCCATGGCTTTCACGCCTTTGACCATCTCCAGCACGTAAGGCATGTCTTTGGCCGACGGGTGCTTCCACGCCGCGCCCATGCAGAAACGGGTCGAACCGATGGCCTTGGCGCGAGCGGCCTCTTCGAGGACCTTCTGCACTTCCATCAGTTTTTCTTTTTCCAGGCCGGTGTTGTAGTGGCCGGACTGCGGACAATATTTGCAATCTTCCGGGCAAGCACCGGTCTTGATCGACAGCAGCGTCGAGACCTGGACGCGGTTGGCATCGAAATGCGCGCGGTGCACCGTCTGGGCCTGGAACAACAGGTCGTTGAATGGCTGAACGAAAAGTGCTTTGACTTCGGCCAAAGACCAGTCATGACGCAGGGTTGCAGTGGTGCTGGCGCTCATGGGCGTTTCCTTGTTTATGCTTGGCAAGCGGCTGGGGAATGGAATACCCACAGACGCGACACGGATGTTCGGCATATTTAAGGAAGAGCGATGCGCTGTCAACCACGATACGAAGGACCGGTTTACATCTGGTTAAAAAATAAACAAATCTGTTTGCTCTGCGCAGAAACCGCGGACGACATCACCCCAATCTGCATGGCCTGCGAAACCGAGTTGCCCTGGCTGGGCGAGCACTGCCAAACCTGCGCCCTGCCGTTGCCTGCCACGGGCCTGACCTGCGGCCAATGCTTGAAACAACCGCCGGCCTTCGAGCGAGTCGCCGCGCCCTGGACTTACAGCTTTCCGGTCGACAGTTTGATCACCCGCTTCAAGCACAGCGCGAAGTGGCCGTTAGGCCGCCTGCTCGCCGAACTTCTCGCTCAGTTTCTGCAACATCGCTTCGATGAAGATCTGGATCGGCCCGATGTGCTGATACCCGTACCGCTGGCCTCCAAACGTCTGCGTCAGCGGGGTTTCAACCAGGCGGCGATGCTCGCCCGCTGGCTCAGCGTTAGCCTCGACATTCCTTGCAATGAAACGCTGTTGCTGAGGATTCAGGACACCAGCGCGCAACAAGAACTGAATGCCGACGCCCGTAAAAAGAACCTGCGGAACGCCTTTGCCCTGGCGCCCGCGGCCTCGATCAAGGGTCGCCACTTCGCATTGGTCGACGATGTACTGACTACCGGCGCCACCGCCCAGGCCCTGGCTCGCTTGTTAATGGATGCGGGCGCCGCGCGAGTCGACGTCTACTGCCTGGCCCGTACCCCAAAACCTGGCGACGTGACCTGACTTGACTCTCGTGCGCCAAGCCGCCAACGTCCTCCCCATCGCCACAGCCCAAAGCGCCTTGCCATGTCCTTGCCTACGTTGTTGTCCCAGCACATTGTCCGTCGCCCGCAGCGCATCGCGTTGCTGCAACACATCGCCGAACAAGGCTCAATCACCCGCGCCGCGAAAAGCGCAGGTTTGAGTTACAAGGCGGCATGGGACGCCATCGACGAGCTGAACAACCTCGCGCAGAAACCGCTGGTGGAGCGCAGCGTCGGCGGCAAGGGCGGTGGCGGCGCCAAACTGTCCAGCGAAGGCGAACGCGTGTTGCGCCTGTATCAAAAGCTGCAAGCCTTGCAGGCTCAGGTGCTGGAAGCCGCCGAGGATGCCAGCGACCTGGACCTGCTCGGTCGGCTGATGCTCAGAACCAGTGCGCGCAATCAACTGCACGGCAAGGTCGTGGCGATCGATGCGCAAGGACGCAACGACCGCATCCGTCTTGAACTGGCCGAAGGCTTGCGTATCGATGCGCAGATCACTCACGACAGCACTCTGCGCCTGGAACTGCAAACCGGCACCGAAGTGGTGGCACTGATCAAGGCCGGTTGGCTGGAACTGCTGGGCATCGATCAAGCAGCGACGCCCGGCAACAATTGCCTGAAGGGCATGATCGAAGAAATCCTCGACGCCGACGACGGTCCCAGCGAAGTGCGCATCGGCCTGCCCAATGGCCAGACACTTTGCGCCCTGGCCGAGCCGCTGCATCTGAAAACCCTCGAACTTACCGCTGGCAAACCCGTTCTTGTGCAATTCGCACCGTCGAACATCCTCCTGGGTACACCGCTCTAGCCCAAGTGCATCGCGCCCCTGTAGGAGTGTGTTGTGGCGATGCAACAAAAGCTTCATCAACCACCATTAAGGTGACTGCAAAAACCCGCAGGGAGCCTGATGTGAGCCTATTAGAAGACAACCAATCCACCGACCTCGAAAAGATGGTCGGCCTCAGCCGTCGTGGCTTCATCAGCGCTGGCGCCCTCTGCGGTGCAGCGATGTTTCTCGGGGGCAACCTGCTGAGCCGCAGCGTGCTGGCCGCCAGCGTCAGCGCCGGCTCCAGCAAACTGTTGGGTTTCGACAGCATCGCTGCCGCCACGACCGACGCCATTACCCTGCCGCCGGGCTACAAATCCTCGGTGCTGATCAGCTGGGGCCAGCCACTGCAAAAAAATGGCCCGGCGTTCGACCCGAGCGGCAACGGCACGGCCCAGGCGCAGGAAGTCCAGTTCGGCGACAACAACGACGGCATGAGCCTGTTCGAATTCCCCGGTGACAAAGACCGGGCACTGATGGCGATCAACAACGAATACACCAACTACCGTTACCTCTACCCCCACGGCGGTACGCCGCAATCGGCGGAAGATGTGCGCAAGGCCCTGGCCTGCGAAGGCGTGTCGGTGATCGAAGTGCAGCGCAAGAACGGCCAGTGGCAGTTCGTCCAGGGCTCGCGCTACAACCGCCGCATTCACGGCAACTCGCCGTTGCGCCTGAGCGGTCCGGCGGCCGGTCACGAGCTGATGAAAACCAGCGCCGACAAACACGGCAAGAAAGTCCTCGGCACCTTCCAGAACTGCGCCAACGGCAAGACGCCGTGGGGCACTTATCTGACCTGCGAAGAGAACTTCACTGACTGCTTTGGCAGCAGCAATGCCGAGCAGAAGTTCGACGCCGCGCAGAAACGCTACGGTGCGGTGGTGGCCAGTAAAGACATCAACTGGCATCCACACGATCCGCGCTTCGATCTGGCGAAAAACCCCAACGAACTCAATCGTCATGGCTGGGTGGTGGAAATCGACCCGTTCGATCCGCAGTCGACGCCGGTCAAACGCACCGCGCTGGGCCGCTTCAAACATGAAAACGCCGCCCTGGCCGAAACCAATGACGGTCGCGCCGTGGTGTACATGGGCGACGACGAACGTGGCGAATTCATCTATAAATTCGTCAGCCGCGACAAGATCAACCACAGAAATCCCAAAGCCAACCGCGACCTGCTGGACCATGGCACCTTGTACGTGGCGCGTTTCGACGCGGGCGACGGCAACACCGATCACCCGAAAGGCCAAGGCCAGTGGATCGAACTGACCCACGGCAAGAATGGCATCGATGCCAGCAGCGGTTTTGCCGATCAGGCTGAAGTGCTGATTCATGCACGCCTCGCAGCCAGCGTCGTGAGCGCCACGCGCATGGACCGTCCGGAATGGATCGTCGTCAGCCCCAAGGACGGCCAGGTTTATTGCACCCTGACCAACAACGCCAAACGCGGCGAAGAAGGCCAACCAGTGGGCGGCCCGAACCCGCGCGAGAAGAACGTCTACGGGCAGATCCTGCGCTGGCGCACCGACCGCGACGATCACGGCTCGAAAAGCTTTGCCTGGGATCTGTTTGTGGTCGCTGGCAACCCGGGCGTCCACGCCGGTACGCCAAAGGGCGGTTCGTCGAACATCACCCCGCAGAACATGTTCAACAGCCCGGACGGCCTGGGCTTCGACAAGGCCGGGCGCTTGTGGATCCTTACGGATGGCGATTCGAGCAACGCAGGCGACTTCGCGGGCATGGGCAATAACCAGATGCTCTGTGCCGACCCCGTGACGGGCGAGATCCGTCGTTTCATGGTCGGGCCGGTGGGCTGCGAGGTGACGGGGATCAGCTTCTCGCCAGATCAGAAAACCCTGTTTGTCGGGATTCAGCATCCGGGGGAAAACGGTGGGTCGACGTTCCCTGAGCATCTGCCCAACGGCAAGCCGCGGTCTTCGGTGATGGCGATTTCCCGCGAGGATGGCGGGATCGTCGGCGCCTGATAGGCCCTCTTCGCGGGCAAGCCTCGCTCCTACAGGTACAGCGTGATCCCTTGTAGGAGCGAGGCTTGCCCGCGAAGGCGTCATCCCAAACACCACTGATCTCAACCCCACCCCCTAAAGAAGCCCCGTCTGCGCTACCATGCTTGGCCGGACGCGGCAGCCTGCTGCGCGCAGGAGTCAGCATGGCCCACCCGTTTGCAACGCTCACCCCAGACCTCGTGCTCGATGCCGTCGAAAGCATCGGCTTTCTCAGCGACGCACGCATTCTGGCGCTCAATAGCTACGAGAACCGTGTGTATCAGGTCGGGATCGAAGACTCCGAGCCGCTGATCGCCAAGTTCTACCGCCCGCAGCGCTGGACCAACGAAGCGATTCTCGAAGAGCACCAATTCACCTTCGAACTCGCCGAGTGCGACGTACCGGTGGTCGCGCCGATGATTCACAACGGTGCCAGCCTGCACGAACATAACGGTTTCCGTTTCACCCTGTTCCCCCGTCGTGGCGGCCGTGCACCGGAACCGGGCAATCTCGATCAGCTGTATCGCCTGGGCCAACTGCTGGGTCGTCTGCATGCGGTCGGCACTACAAAACCGTTCGAACACCGTGAAGCGCTTGGGGTAAAGAACTTTGGTCAGGACTCGCTGACGACTCTGCTCGAAGGCAATTTCGTACCCAAAAGTTTGCTGCCGGCCTACGAGTCCGTGGCCCGCGATCTGCTCAAGCGGGTCGAAGAGGTTTACAAGGCCACGCCGCACCAGAACATCCGCATGCATGGCGATTGCCACCCCGGCAACATGATGTGCCGCGACGAGATGTTCCACATCGTCGACCTCGACGACTGCCGCATGGGCCCGGCGGTGCAGGATATCTGGATGATGTTGGCGGGTGATCGTCAGGAATGTCTCGGTCAGTTGTCAGAATTGATGGACGGCTACAACGAATTCCACGACTTCGACCCGCGGGAACTGGCGCTGATCGAACCGCTGCGCGCCTTACGCCTGATGCACTACAGCGCCTGGCTCGCCCGGCGCTGGGACGACCCGGCCTTCCCTCGCAGCTTTCCGTGGTTCGGCACCGAGCGTTATTGGGGCGATCAAGTGCTGGCGTTGCGTGAGCAACTCGCCGCACTCAATGAAGAACCACTGAAACTCTTCTAAACACCACAACCCCTGTAGGAGCGAGGCTTGCCCGCGAACAACGATGACGCGGTACGTCAGGCAGACCGCGTCATCGTTGTTCGCGGGCAAGCCTCGCTCCTACAAAAAATCAAACACATCTATACAATCCCCTCTTTGTTAGCTGCCTAAGCAAGGATTCTCATGCAAGCCGCCAACCCGCGTCGCGGGTACATCCTGGGCCTGAGTGCCTACATCATCTGGGGCCTGTTCCCGCTCTACTTCAAAGCCATCGCCAACGTGCCCGCCGTGGAAATCATCATCCACCGAGTGCTTTGGTCTGCGCTGTTCGGCGCTTTGCTGCTGCTCGTCTGGAAACATCCCGGCTGGTGGCGCGAACTGCGTGAGAACCCGCGACGGCTGGCAATCCTGGCCCTGAGCGGCACGTTGATCGCCGCCAACTGGCTGACCTACGTCTGGTCGGTGAACAACGGTCGCATGCTCGAAGCCAGCCTCGGTTACTACATCAACCCGCTGGTAAACGTGCTGTTGGGAATGCTGATCCTCGGCGAACGGCTTCGGCGCATGCAATGGCTGGCGGTTGGCCTGGCGGCGGTCGGTGTTGCGCAGCAAGTGTGGCAAGTCGGCAGTCTGCCGTGGGTGTCGCTGGTACTGGCATTGACCTTCGGCTTCTACGGACTGATCCGCAAGCAGGCCCCGGTCAAGGCGCTGCCGGGGCTGGTGGTGGAAACCTGGATGCTGGTGCCGATTGCTGTCGCCTGGTTGCTGTTCAATCCGACGGCGACCAGCGCGCAAGCCGAATTCTGGACCACCTCTGAAGCCTGGTGGCTGGTGGCGGCAGGTCCAGTGACGCTGGTGCCGCTGGTATGTTTCAACGCCGCCGCCCGGCACTTGCCCTACACCACCCTCGGATTTCTCCAGTACCTGGCGCCGACACTGGTGTTGTTGCAAGCCGTTCTGCTGTTTGGCGAGCACTTGTCGTCCAGCACGCTGGTGGCGTTCATCTTTATCTGGGCCGGTCTGGCGGTTTACAGCGTCGATGCGTGGATAAGTCTGCGCCGCCGCAGCTGATCAGAAAACGCACAAACCTCTACAGGCCACGTATCCCGTGGCCTGCATCCATCCTTCCCAAGGTTATCCACAGTGTGATCCCCGGCGTTTGTGCGCAAGTCACTGAAACTGCTGGTTTTTTGATCAGATCCTGAAGAGCACCGGCCGACGTGGCCTGGCGAGGTGTCTCTACAGGTTATCCACAGGCAGGTGCACGTATAACTTGGATAACCTTTCAGGGTTCGCTGCGCAGCACCAATTCGACCATCAGATCGTCCGCCAGGGTTTCCAGGCGTGATTGCAGCACCTCCAGCGACAAGGTCAGTGGCACCGCGAGAATCGCCTCGGCATGGAACAGCGGCTCGCTGCTCATCGGCGCCGGGCGTACTTCGGTCACCAGACTTTCCAGGTTCACGCCCTGTTCGCTCAGCAAACGCGTAATGTCTCGAACAATGCCCGGCCGATCATTGCCCACCAGTTCCATGGCAATCGGCTTCCAGGTGCAGGATTGTTCAATGCCGCTTTCGGCGATCAGCACGCGGATACCCTGGGCCGACATTCCCTGTAGGGCGTCTACCAGTTCGTCGTAGGCCTCGGCCGGCACACCCACCCGAAGAATCCCCGCGAACTGTCCGGCCATGCGCGACATGCGGCTCTCCAGCCAGTTACCGCCGTGCTCGGCAATGCATTGAGCAATGCGCTCGACCTGCCCGGGCTTGTCTGGAGCAATTACAGTGAGTACGAGATGGTCCATGGCGCAGCCCTCTGGTCATGACTTTTATTATAGAAAAACAAGTATAGGCAAGGGTTGATGGGTGCCTGGAGTAGATTCGATTGTGTGTTGAATCGACCGGCCCTTTCGCGGGCAAGCCTCGCGCCTACAGGTCCACGTCGTTCCCATAATCGTGGATTACCCCAACCCTGTGGGAGCGAGGCTTGCCCGCGAATGGGGCACCACCAATAATCCTGCCGAACCATAAATCGTGTACAAGTTTTTATATTTAACTGGAACAATCCAATAGTTTTTTGAGAACATCCCGTTCCCCGACATGACTGCAATGCGTCATGGGGTCGCAGAACGACGTAATTAGTCTAATTTTCACAACCGCAATTCATCATGTAGTATGCCGCAGCGCGCACTACATAACGCTGGATCGATGTCTGCCGCAGGTGCCGTCGCAACCCCTGAAAGCCCTGTCAGCAAGGCCGCAAAGCCGTTGATCGGATCGAACCCAGCCGCCAGCAATGGCATGTACTGGTAGATGGGTTTGTGGTTTAAATGGCCAGAGGCTTCATTGTTAAATTGAAGAGCTGAAAAGCGAAATAGCTGAGCAGAGTGAGGCAAGCAATGACTGAACACGTTCAAGTCGGTGGCCTGCAGGTCGCCAAAGTCCTGTTCGACTTCGTGAACAACGAAGCCATTCCCGGTACCGGCCTCACCGCCGATAAGTTCTGGGCCGGTGCCGACAAGGTCATCCATGACCTGGCGCCGAAGAACAAAGCCCTACTCGCCAAACGCGATGATTTCCAGGCTCGTATCGATGCCTGGCACCAGGCTCGTGCAGGTGTTGCGCACGATGCGGTGGCCTACAAAGCCTTCCTGCAAGACATCGGTTATCTGCTGCCAGAAGCGGCTGATTTCCAGGCAACGACACAAAACGTCGATGACGAAATCGCCCGCATGGCCGGTCCACAGCTCGTGGTGCCGGTGATGAATGCACGCTTCGCGCTCAACGCCTCGAACGCCCGCTGGGGTTCGCTGTATGACGCGCTCTATGGCACCGACGCCATCAGCGAAGCGGACGGCGCGGAAAAAGGCAAAGGCTACAACAAGGTTCGCGGCGACAAGGTCATCGCCTTCGCCCGTGCCTTCCTCGACGAAGCGGCGCCATTGGCTGCCGGCACTCACGTCGATTCCACCGGCTATAAAATCGTTGACGGCAAACTGGTCGTCGCCCTTAAAGGCGGTAGCAACACAGGCCTGCGCGATGATGCGCAACTGATCGGTTTCCACGGCGATACAGCGGCTCCAACCGCGATCCTGCTGAAGAACAACGGCCTGCACTTCGAAATCCAGATCGACGCCAGCACCCCGGTCGGCCAGACCGATGCGGCCGGCGTCAAAGACATCCTGATGGAAGCCGCGCTGACCACCATCATGGACTGCGAAGACTCGGTCGCCGCAGTCGATGCCGATGACAAAGTGGTGATCTACCGCAACTGGCTCGGCTTGATGAAGGGCGATCTGTCGGAAGAAGTCTCCAAGGGCGGTCAGACCTTTACCCGCACCATGAACGCCGATCGCACCTATACCGCCCTCGATGGCAGCGAACTGAGCCTGCACGGTCGCTCGCTGTTGTTCGTGCGCAACGTCGGTCACCTGATGACCATCGACGCGATCCTCGATAAAGACGGCAACGAAGTACCGGAAGGTATTCTCGACGGTCTGGTGACTTGCCTCGCGGCGATTCATAGCCTCAACGGCAATAGCTCGCGCAAGAACAGCCGCACCGGCTCGGTCTATATCGTGAAGCCGAAGATGCACGGCCCGGAAGAAGCTGCGTTCACCAACGAGCTGTTCGGTCGTATCGAAAACGTCCTCGATTTGCCGCGCAACACCCTCAAAGTCGGGATCATGGACGAGGAACGCCGTACCACGGTCAACCTCAAGGCCTGCATCAAGGCTGCCGCCGAGCGCGTGGTGTTCATCAACACGGGCTTCCTCGACCGCACGGGCGACGAAATCCACACCTCCATGGAAGCCGGCCCGATGGTGCGCAAAGCGGACATGAAGGCCGAGAAGTGGATCAGCGCCTACGAGAACTGGAACGTCGACATCGGCCTGAGCACCGGCCTGCAAGGTCGCGCCCAGATCGGTAAAGGCATGTGGGCCATGCCGGACCTGATGGCAGCGATGCTCGAGCAGAAAATCGCTCATCCGCTGGCGGGTGCCAACACCGCCTGGGTTCCATCGCCGACCGCCGCCGCGTTGCACGCGCTGCATTACCACAAGGTCGACGTGTTCGCTCGTCAGGCCGAACTGGCCAAACGCGCACGCGCTTCGGTGGACGACATCCTGACCATCCCGTTGGCTGTCAACCCAGACTGGACCGCGGAGCAGATCAAGAACGAACTGGACAACAACGCCCAGGGCATTCTCGGTTACGTGGTGCGCTGGATCGACCAGGGCGTGGGCTGCTCGAAAGTGCCGGATATCAATGACGTCGGCCTGATGGAAGACCGTGCGACGCTGCGTATTTCCAGCCAGCACATCGCCAACTGGCTGCGCCACGGCATTGTCACTGAAGATCAGGTGATGGAAAGCCTCAAGCGCATGGCGCCGGTGGTTGACCGTCAGAACGCCAGCGACCCGCTGTACCGTCCGCTGGCACCGAACTTCGACAGCAACATCGCCTTCCAGGCGGCGGTCGAACTGGTGGTCGAAGGCACCAAACAGCCGAACGGCTACACCGAGCCGGTTCTGCACCGTCGTCGTCGCGAGTTCAAGGCTGCCAATGGCCTTTGAGTAAACGCTGATGTCGGACATGAAAAAGCCCTGATCGAGAGATCAGGGCTTTTTCATTTGTGCATGCTATTCCTGTGGCGAGGGGGCTTGCCCCCGTTGGGCTGCGAAGCGGCCCCCATGCATTTTTTCAGTGAGAATCTACGACTGCTGCGCAGCCGAACGGGGGCAAGCCCCCTCGCCACAACAGCCCCTTGCCACAACAGCCCCTCGCCGCAACTGAGAGCCGCTACACATCCATCCCCAGCTCATGCTTGACCAATTCAAGCAGTTTGCCGCTATCGATGGGCTTGAGCAGAAAGTCCACTACGTGCAAGTGCATGGCTTCGATCGCATCCTTCACGTCGGCGTCGCCGGAGACGATGATGATCGGCAATGCCGCACGAGCCGACTCCCGCACCTGACGGATCAGTTCCAGACCATCGACGTGCCCCATCCGCAGGTCGGTAATCACCAACCCGATTGATGACTTCGTCTCCAGCAATTTGAGCGCTGTTTCGCCACTGGCCGCCATCATGCAGTGAATGCCGTCCAGCCCCAGAATTTCCGACAGCAATTCCCTGGAGTCCTTATCGTCATCGACGATCAGCACCCGCTGCGGCGGCAAGTCTGGTTCCAACATAACGGCACTGAGCGCTTCGCGCTCGGCATCACTCAAAATATCGTGGTCGGACATGGTTTTCTCAACGTTTTCGATTCGATCCCTGACACAGTGGTCAGACATCGCTCAGCAGACTTCAATGTGCACTTCGTCGGAAACTTTTCCAATAGACAATGTAGGAGGTTTTTCCCTCAGTTGTGTCAGACATTTCCCATATTCCGACGGTGGCACTGCCTACCTAGACTTACGTCCAATGGGCACCCTGCTCTTAGGGGCCGACCATGCCTGTAACGATCTAACACATCGATCCGACACAACAATCAGAAAAAGACTGCGGTAATGGTTATGAGTAAAGCGGACGCCTTCACCCAGGCAGGGAAAACCGCGGTGTTGCAGAACATCCAGGGCACTTTGCAATTCCTACAGCGCTTCCCGCCGTTCAATCAGATGGAAAACGCCCACTTGGCCTATCTGGTCGAGCAATGTCAGCTACGTTTCTATGCCCCCGGCGAAAGCATCATCAAACCTGCCGATGGCCCGGTTGAGCATTTCTACATCGTCAAACAGGGCCGGGTCGTGGGCGAACGTCCGCACACGGCCAAGGGCGGGACCGAAACCACCTTCGAAATCACCACCGGCGAATGTTTCCCCCTCGCCGCGCTACTGGGGGAACGGGCGACTCGCACCGAACACCTGGCGGCCGAAGATACCTTCTGCCTACAGCTGAATAAGCTGGCGTTCATCAAACTGTTCGCACTTTCCAGTCCGTTTCGCGACTTTTCCCTACGCGGTGTCAGCAGTTTACTGGATCAGGTCAATCAACAAGTTCAGCAAAAAGCCGTGGAAACCCTCGGCACCCAGTACTCCCTCAATACCCGGCTGGGTGAACTGGCCATGCGTCACCCGGTGACCTGCACCCCGATCACCCCCCTGCGTGAAGCCGTGACGCTGATGCACGATCAGCAAGTCGGCAGCATCGTAGTGGTCGATGAGCAAAAGGCGCCCCTGGGCATTTTCACCCTGCGCGACTTGAGACATGTGGTGGCCAACGGCACCAGCGACTTCGATGAAGCCATCGAAGGGCATATGACCCGGGCGCCGTTTTACCTGACGCCGGACCACAGTGCCTTCGACGCCGCGATTGCCATGACCGAGCGGCATATCGCCCACGTCTGCCTGGTCAAGGACCAGCGCCTGTGCGGCGTGGTCTCGGAACGCGACTTGTTTTCCCTGCAACGGGTCGATCTGGTGCATCTGGCGCGGACTATTCGCAGTGCCCAGAAGCTGGAAAACCTGGTGGCGATGCGCGGCGAGATCGGCCAATTGGTGGAGCGGATGCTGGCGCACGGAGCATCCTCGACCCAGATCACCCACATCATCACCCTGCTCAACGACCACACCGTGTGCCGGGTGATCGAACTGGTGCTCGCAGAAAAGGGTGACCCCGGCGTGCCGTTCAGTTGGCTGTGTTTCGGCAGCGAAGGCCGCCGCGAGCAGACGCTGCACACTGATCAGGACAACGGCATTCTGTTCGAAGCCCGCGACGCGGCGCACGCCGCCGAGATTCGCGGCAAGTTGCTGCCCATTGCCCAGCAGATCAATCAGAACCTGGCGCTGTGCGGCTTCACCCTGTGCAAGGGCAACATCATGGCCGGCAACCCCGAGCTGTGTTTGTCCCGGGCCGAATGGGCGCGACGCTTTGCGGCGTTTATCCGTGAGGCGACACCGGAAAACCTCTTGGGGTCGAGCATCTATTTCGACCTGCGCGTGGTCTGGGGTGACGAGCGAGGCTGCGAGCAGCTGCGCCAGGGCATCCTCGATCAGGTCGGCGACAACCGCTTGTTCCAACGCATGATGGCCGAAAACGCCCTGCGCAACCGTCCGCCCGTAGGCCGTTTCCGCGAATTCGTGCTGGCGCGCAAGAATGGCGAGAAAGCCACCCTCGATCTGAAACTCCAGGGCTTGACCCCGTTCGTCGATGGCGCTCGAGTACTGGCCTTGGCCCACGGTATCGACGCGAACAATACCTTGGAGCGCTTTCGCCAATTGGTGGAAAAAGAGGTCATCGAGAAATTGGATGGTGCTGCCTATGAAGAGGCCTATCACTTCATCCAGCAAACCCGCATGCAGCAACATCAGCTACAGACCCGAGAGAATTTGCCCTACTCCAACCGTGTCGATCCCGACAGCCTCAATCATCTGGACCGCCGCATCCTGCGTGAATCCCTGCGCCAGGCGCAACGCCTGCAAAGCAGCCTGACCCTGCGGTATCAGCTATGAGCCTGTTTTCATGGCTGCGCCCGGTCAGCCCCATTTTGCCGGGTGAACTGCAACAACGTCTGGAGCACTTGCCGGCCGTGGCCGAGCTGGGTGATTGCAGCCTGCGCGAGCAACGCTGGGTGGTACTCGACCTGGAAACCACCGGGCTGAACCTGAATAAGGATCGGCTGTTGTCCATCGGCGCGGTGGTGATCGAGGACGGGGCGATCGATTTCAGCCAGCAATTCGAACGCACGCTGCAATGCACCGAACTCAAACTCGGTCCCAGCGTGTTGATTCACGGTCTGGGCCCGAGCGCCATCGCCGCCGGCAGCGACCCCGCGCAAGCCTTGCTCGAGTTCATGGAGTTCGTCGGCGACAGTCCGGTGCTGGCCTTTCATGCGCCATTCGACCAGCACATGCTGGGGCGGGCGCTGAAAGAACATCTGGGCTACAAGTTGCAGCATCCGTTTCTGGACGTGGCCGACATCGCGCCACTGCTGTGCCCACAGGCACACTTTCGTGAAGCCGGGCTGGACGAGTGGATCGACTGGTTCAAGCTGCAGGTTTTCGAACGGCACAACGCCAGTGCCGATGCCTTGGCGACGGCGGAATTGGTGCTGATTTTGTTCAGCCGGGCGCGACAGCAGCAGATTCATAGCCCGTTGAATTTGCAGCAGCGGCTGAGTCAGTGGAAGCGGCGGCGGCAAGCGCCGTCTTTCTAGATCTTCGGTGACTGTTCGGGCCCCATCGCGGGCAAGCCACGCTCCCACAGGTTTTGTGCCGTTTGCGAAATCGGCGGACGACGAAAAACCTGTGGGAGCGTGGCTTGCCCGCGATGAACGATAACTCGGTCTGACTGGAATACCCCCCCGCCAAAACCACCCGACCAGCGCCAATTGCTTACCTCCCCCGCCTCTGCCACAATCGCGAACAATTCTCGTTACTTAACACTTCCCATTCGGTGATGTTGCGTGTCGTCAGTCCAAAGCCCTCACAGTGAGCTCGTTGGTGCGTTGTATCGCGACCATCGCGGTTGGCTATTGGCCTGGCTACGGCGCAACGTGGCCTGCCCGCAACGGGCCGAAGACCTGAGCCAGGACACGTTCGTGCGCTTGCTGGGCCGTGATGAACTGCAGGCGCCTCGCGAACCCCGGGCGTTTCTGGTGGCGATCGCCAAGGGCTTGCTGTTCGACTATTTCCGTCGCGCCGCGCTGGAACAGGCCTACCTTAGCGAGTTGATGCTGATCCCCGAAGGCGAACAACCCTCGGTGGAAGAACAGCAACTGATCCTCGAAGACCTCAAAGCCATCGATCGCCTGCTGGGCAAGCTCTCGAGCAAGGCCCGGGCGGCGTTTCTCTATAACCGTCTCGATGGTCTCGGCCACGCAGAAATCGCCGAGCGTCTGGGGGTGTCGGTGCCGCGGGTTCGTCAGTACCTGGCCCAGGGCATTCGTCAGTGCTACATCGCGTTGTACGGTGAGCCGGTATGAGCCCGGTCAGCTCCGAACCCGTGTCAGCACAAGTGCTGGATGCCGCGATTGCCTGGCAACTGTCGCTGGATTCCGGCAACGCGGTCGAGCGCGAAGAGTTTGCCAAATGGCACGCCGCCCACGAAGAACATGCTCGGGCGTGGCGTCAGTTGGGCATGCTCGACCAGCGTTTCAGCGTCGCCAATGGCCCGGCCCGCACTGCCCTGCTGCAATCGCGCGAAAGCATCCGGCGACGGGTGCGCAAGCTCGGCAGCGGTCTGGCCAGCGTCGTCGCGGTGATCGGCCTGGCGCTGTTCGCCGGTGATCGTTATCTGCCCATCGACTATTGGCTGGCCGACCAGCGCACCGCCACCGGCGAGCAGCGCACCCTGCGCCTGACCGACGGCACGCAGATCAACCTCAACACCCATAGCGCAGTGGATGTGCGTTTCGATGAGAAGCAGCGGCTGATCGTCCTTCAGGAAGGGGAAATCCTCGTCGAAACCGGCCATGGCGATGCCCGGCCGTTTATCGTCGAAACTCGCGAAGGCAGCATGCGAGCACTGGGGACACGCTTCCTGGTCAAGCGTGAAGATGAAGGCACGCGCCTGAGCGTGTTGAAATCAGCGGTAGCCGCCCATCCCGAATCGAGCCCCGAGGAACAGATCCTGCGCGAAGGCCAGCAAGTGCTGATGCGCAGCAATGGCCTGGGCCCCATCATCACCCTTAACCTCGGCGCCGATGCCTGGACCCGCGGCATGCTGGTGGTGGACAACGCGCGATTGGAGGATCTGGTCCACGAGCTCGGCCGCCATCGTCGTGGGCATCTTGGTGTCATGCCAGAGGTCGCCGACCTGCGCATCACTGGCAGCTTCCCCTTGAACGATACCGACAAGGCGCTGAGTGCGCTTTTACCGACCCTGCCGGTGCAGATCGAACAGCACACGCCATGGTGGGTAACGGTGGCGGCGAAGACTGAGGCCAAGCCCTAAAAGGCGCTGCGCCTGATCCGCCGCCTTCGCGGGCAAGCCTCGCTCCTACAGGTTTTGTGCCGTTCACAGAATTCCCGCTCGACACAAAACCTGTGGGAGCGTGGCTTGCCCGCGAAGAGGCCGTCAGCGTCACTGCGATTGATGAATAGAAATTATTTTCATCCACCCCTATCACTTTTGAATTCTCGTCCGGCACCTAGGCAATTGAGAAATATTTCCATTCAGGAGCCGCTGTATGTCCCGTTCGCTAGACACCGTGTTGCGCCCCCGTTTGCTGGCGGTCGCCATTGCCCTTTGCGCCCCTCTGGCCAGCAGCCAACTGATCGCCGCTGAACAGGCGTCCAGCGTTCGCGCCTACAACCTGCCGGCTGCGCCATTGGCCAGCACCCTGAATCAGATTGCCAGCCAGGCCGGCCTGGCGCTGTCGTTGAATCCATCGCTGGCGGCGGGCAAGACTTCGGCGCCGGTGAAGGGCCAGTTCGACGCCACCGGCGCCCTGCGGGAAGCCTTGCGCGGCACCGGCCTGCAACTGGAACAGAGCAGCGCCGGCACCTACAGCCTGGTGGCCGTGCCCGAGGGCGTGATGGCCTTGCCGGAAACCGCCGTCATTGGCCTGGAAAATGCGGAAACTGCCTGGAGTCCGGTCGAAGGTTACGTGGCCACGCGCACCACCGCAGGCACCAAGACCGACACCGCACTGGTCGAAGCGCCGCGTTCGATTTCCGTCGCCACCCGCCAGCAAATGGAAGATCGCGGTGTGCAAAACATCGATGACGCCGTGCGCTACATGCCCGGCATCGTCGCCAGCAGCTACGGCAGCGACACCCGCGCCGACTGGTTGCTCGTGCGCGGTTTCGAACCGACGCAATTCCTCGATGGCCTGCCACTGCCAAAAGGCGTGTACGCCAATCCGAAACAGGAAACCTGGAACCTTGATCGCCTCGCCCTGTTGCGCGGCCCGGCCTCTTCGGTTTACGGCCAGACCCCGCCGGGCGGCCTGCTGGACATGGTCAGCCGCCGTCCCAGCGCCGAGTCGAGCAATGAAATCCAGCTGCAATACGGCAGCGACAACCATCGTCAAATCAGCTTCGCCAGCACCGGCAAGATCGATGACGAAGGTCGGTTTACCTATGGTCTGAGCGGTGTATTGCGCGACAGCGGCACACAGGTCGATCACATCGACAACAAACGCTACAACATCGCACCGAGCCTGACCTGGAACATCGACCCTGACACCAAGTTCACGCTGCTGACGCAATTTACCCGCGACGACACAGGCATCACCAGCCAGTTCCTGCCAGTGCAAGGCACGAAGATCCATTCGCCGCTCGGCAATATCTCCCATCACAAAAACCTCGGTGACCCGGACTGGGAATACTACGACCGCACCTATTACGCGCTGGGCTACGCCTTTGAACATCGTTTGAACGATGTCTGGCAGTTCAAGCAAAACCTGCGGTACACCAAGTCGGACCTGTCTTTCCAGGCCCTCACGCCGGGCGCCTACCCGTTCACTCAGGTCGACGCCCAGGGCAACGTGGGTCGTTCGAGCACCAGTGTCGACGAGGACATCAGCCAGTTCGCCGTGGACAACAACTTTCAGGGCGACTTCGCGACCGGCGACATCCGCCACACCCTGCTGATCGGCCTCGATCACCAGCGCACCAATACCAACTACACCTCGATCTTCGGTGACGGTCTGACCACCAACGTCAACAACCCGATCTATGGCCAGCCAATCGTTCGCCCGTCACGCTCGACGGCGTTCTATGACTATGACCAGAAGACCTACCAGACCGGTTTGTACGTCCAGGACCAAATGGCCCTCGATCAATGGCGTCTGACTCTCGGCGGTCGTGAGGACTGGATCCACACGGGCACCAAATTCTTCAACAAGGGTGATGCCACCAACACCGAACGGGACAAGAAATTCAGCGGCAACGCAGCGATCAGCTATGTGTTCGACTCAGGTCTAGTGCCCTACCTGTCCTACGCCGAGTCGTTCCAGCCGACCAGCAAAGCCACGGCATCGCCGACCGATTCGTTCAAGCCGACTGAAGGCAAGCAGTGGGAGCTGGGCATCAAGTACCAACCGCCGGGCAGCAACACCCTGCTGACGGCTGCGGTCTATGACCTGACCCAGAAAAACGTCTCCGTCCCCACGACCAACTCGAACAACGTCTCGATTACCAGCCAGACCGGCGAAGTGAAGGTCAAAGGCCTGGAGCTGGAAGCCGTTTCCGACGTCACCGACAACCTGAAAGTCATCGCCGCCTACACCCTGGCCAAGTCCGAAGTACAAAAGGGTGACTTCAAGGGCAATCGCCTGCAACTGATGCCTAACCAGCAAGCCTCGCTGTGGGCCGATTACACCTGGCACAACGGTGTGCTGGATGGTTTCGGTATCGGTGCCGGCGCACGCTACACCGGCAATACTTATGGCGACCAGGGCAACACCTGGCTGGGCAAGGCTGATGCCTACACGGTGTTCGACGCAGCGGTCCATTACGACTTGGGCCGTCTGGATAACAGTCTGAAAGGTGCATCACTGGCACTCAATGCCACCAACCTGTTCGACAAGGATTACATCTCCACTTGCGACAGCTTCTACTGCTACTACGGCGACCAACGCAGCGTCGTCGCCAGTGCGACGTACAAGTGGTAATCGCCTGAACTGACACGCGCCACGACCAGGCCGTCCTTCGAGGACGGCTTTGGTCTTTCTGAAGGCCATGAAATGAAAAGCAAAACCATCCGCCGCTGGTCCTGCATTCACACCTGGACCAGCCTGATCTGCACAATATTCCTGTTGATGTTGGCCCTCACCGGCCTGCCGTTGATCTTCCACCACGAGATCGACCATCTGCTGGGCGATGCCGCCGAGTTGAAATCGATGCCGGCCGATACCCCTCAGCTGGATTTGCAGCAGTTGGTGCACGCGGCTGAAAAGCATCGTCCCGGCGAGGTCATGCAGTATTTCGGCTACGACGACGAAGACCCCAACGGCCTCATCGCGATCATGGCGCCCACTGCTGGCACCGAGCCGAACTCGTCCCACACCTTCATGCTCGACGCTCGCACCGGCGAAGCATTGGAAATGCCATCGGCCAATGGCGGGTTGATGATGGTCATGTTGCGCTTGCACGTAGACATGTTCGCCGGCCTGCCGGGCAAGTTGCTGCTGGCGTTCATGGGGATTCTGTTTGTGCTGGCGATCATCTCCGGAACGGTGCTGTACCTGCCGTTCATGCGGCGCTTGAAGTTCGCCACCGTGCGCCACGACAAATCCACCCGCCTGCGTTGGCTCGACCTGCATAACCTGATCGGCGTGGTGACGCTGACTTGGGCCTTGGTGGTCGGCGTGACCGGCGTGATCAGCGCCTGCGCCGACTTACTGATCGCCGCGTGGCGCAACGACAGCCTGAGCGCGATGATCGCGCCTTACCGCGATGCGCCGCCGCTGACTCAATTGGCGCCTGCAACTCGCTTGCTCGACATCGCCAAAGACGTCGCGCCGGGCATGCAGCCCGACTTCATCGCCTTCCCCGGCACGCGGTTTTCCAGCGAACACCATTACGCCGTGTTCATGAAAGGCAGCACCCAACTGACTTCGCACCTGCTGACGCCGGTGTTGATCGACGCCAGCACCCTGCAAGTCACGGCGGTGGCCGAACGGCCGTGGTACATGGACGCCATGGGCATGTCGCAGCCGCTGCACTTCGGAGATTACGGCGGCATGCCGATGAAAATCCTCTGGGCGACCCTCGATGTGCTGACCATCATTGTGCTCGGCAGTGGGGTTTACTTGTGGGTGGTGCGGCGCAAGGTCGCAAAACCGGTACTCGAAAACGCGGAGAGCCCAGCATGAGACCGAGACAGTCGAATTTCTGGAAGGTCTTCGCCACGCCCACCGTCATTGCCCTGCTCAGCGCCGCGGGTCTGTTTGCCGCGTTGCTGGGCGATGGCGTGTGGGACGCATTGAGTTGGCTCGGGCTGGGGATCCCTGCCTTCCTCGCCATGCGCGGATTTCTGCAACACCGCTAAAAACCTACAAGGGTTAAAGCCATCTTGAGCTATCGGGTCAACGCGCTATGCTGCCGACACTGCCCACGATCGAGATGCTGCCATGTCCGCTCCCAGCATGACCTTGTTCCACAGCCCCGCGTCGCCCTTCGTTCGCAAAGTCATGGTGCTACTGCACGAAACCGGTCAAACGAACCGCGTGGCGCTGCAAGCCAGCCAGCTCACGCCGGTCAGCCCGGATCCGGCGCTCAACGAAGACAACCCGCTGGGCAAGATTCCGGCGCTACGCCTGGCCGACGGCAATGTGTTGTATGACAGCCGGGTGATTCTCGATTACCTCGACTATCAGCACGTCGGCAATCCGCTGATTCCTCGTGAAGGCTCGGCGCGCTGGCGGCGCATGACGCTGGCTTCTCTGGCAGACGGAATCATGGACGCAGCGGTGATGATTCGCTATGAAGTGGCCCTGCGCGCCCCGGAAAAACATTGGGACGCATGGCTCGACAGTCAGCGCGACAAGATTCGTCGCGCCCTGGCCCTGCTGGAAGCCGACGCGATTGCCGAGCTGACCAGTCATTTCGATGTCGCGGCAATCAGTGTGGCCTGTGCCTTGGGTTACCTGGATCTGCGCCATTCGGATCTGGAATGGCGCAAAGAGAATCCGAAGCTGGCAGAGTGGTATTTTGAGGTGAGTCAGCGGCCTTCGATGATTGCTACGATGCCCAAGGTCTGAAACTTTCGGTGACTGGTCTGCAGTCTTCGCGGGCAAGCCTCGCTCCTACAGGGGATTTGTGTTGTTCACACCCTGTGTGCAGCAACTCAGCTCTCATGTGGGAGCGAGCCTGCTCGCGATGGCACCACACCGAATCAACCGGAAACAACCCCGCAATCCGCATCGCCAACACCTCGCCCACCCGCTGATCCTCACGCAACCCCAACGACCGGCTCATTCCACGGCTCCAATATCAAAGTCCAGAGGTTTCGCGGTTTTCTGCCCGATCCCGTACCAGTCCAGCTTGCGGGTCAGCACCATGAACACGCCCAGTAGCCCGAACAACAGCAGCGAGCCCATCAACAACGCGTAATCCTCGGCACTCAACAAGCCATAGAGCAACCCATACAACGCCGCCAATCCCGCCGAAAAACTCAAGCCGTGACGCACGCTGCGCAGCACATGGCAGACATAGAAACCGATCAACGCCACACAGCCACTCGCCGACAGCAGATACGCCAGGGCGAAGCCGATGTGTTCGGACAGCGACAACAGCAACAGGTAGAAGAACGCCAGTGCCACGCCCACCAGCGCGTATTGCACCGGGTGTACCGCCAGGCTTTTCAGCACTTCGAAGAGGAAGAAACCGGCGAAGGTCAGGACGATGAACAGCAACGCGTATTTGATTGCCCGATCGCTTTTCAGGTACTGGTCCACCGGGTCGATGAAACTCACGCCGAAGCTGCGACCGCTGAACGCCTCGCACTGGCCGCCAGACACACAACTGTTCAACGCCTCTTGCAGGTTGGTGGAGAAAAACGAGGTCTGCCAATTGGCGGTGAAACCCTGATCGGTGATTTCACGCTGGGCCGGCAGGTAGTTACCGATGAAGCTGGGATGAGGCCAATTGGCGGCCAGTGAAACCTTGCTGGTCTTGCCCACCGGGAGAACCTGCAACTGGCCGGTGCCTTGCAGGCGCAAGTCGAAACCGAAGGCCAGTTCCGTGGCCTGCCTGGTATCCAGCGCTGGCAGCGTCACGTGCACACCCTCGCCCAACCAGCGCACTTGGCTACCCGGTACAAAGTCCAGGCTCTGGCCATTGAGTTCGAGTTTCAATGCATTCTCGATGCCGCGAATGTCGCTGATGCCAACGGCCAGGAACGGTTGGTCAAACCGGTAGTCGGCGAAGTCCTCCTTGATGCCCAGTTGCGCCGGGACCGAGAAATGCCCGCTAATGCGGTTGTCGGCATGAAACAGTCGTGCTTCGTAGATACCCCGGGCGCGCAGTTCGGTCTGGACCTGGCCGTCCAGTTCGAAGCGCTCCGGCAGGAAATACAATCTGCCGCGCTCCTCGCCGACGTCCTGGTAACGCTGGTTGGTTTTTTCGTTGGTTTTCCAGGTGCGTACCGTTTTGCGGTAGGGCACCACCATCAGCGGGCCGCTCAATTGCTGGCTGTAACTGGAACTGCGGGCGATGTCTTCGAGCACACCGTCGCGCAGTTGTTGCCGCTCCTGGATCACGCCGTTGATCATCAGTAACGGGATCAGCAGCAACAGAATCAAAAGGCCAATCGCCCCGAGTTTTAGGGTCAGGCTACGGTTCATGGGACTCTCCCTGTTTGGATGGGGAAAGTCTGGCGTTGGTGTGTGGGAGATTTATGGGGGGAATGTGGAGACTTTGTGGAGACTGGGCCCGCCCCATCGCGAGCAGGCTCGCGATGGCTGCGACTCGGTCCTAAGGCAGGCTCAATTTGACTTCAACCCCACCATCGACATTACCGACACTCATCTCCCCGCCATGCAACTTGACCACTTCTTCAACGAAGTTAAGCCCCAACCCCGTGCTTTTGCGCCCACTGTCCGGACGCGGTAGTGAGTAGAAGCGCTCGCTCAAGCGCGGCAATGCATAGTCGGGAATCGCCTCGGCCTGGTTGAACAGCCTGAACTCAATCTGTTCACCGACTCGTTCGGCGCGCAAGCGCAGCACACCGCGAGTCGGGGTGAAGTCCAAGGCATTTTCCAGCAGATTGCCCAGCGCCTGACGTAACAGAAACGGCTCACCGAGCAGGTTCAGATCCGCCGCAATTTGCAGTTCCACACGCAACTGCTTGCCTTCGATTCGTGCCGCCTGCGCGCTTAACAGTTCATCCACCAAACCCGCCAACGGCACGGCCACCCGCTCTTCCAGCCCTTGGCGTTGCTCCACCTGCGCCAGGTTCAACAGTCGTTCGATCAACTGCTGCATGCGCGCACTTTCGCTGTCGATGTTGCTGACGAAACGCTGCTGCTGAGCCAGCGGCATCTCACCTTGCAGTAACTCCGCCGCGCCACGGATCGCCGCCAGCGGGCTTTTCAATTCATGGGTCAGGGTGTGTACATAACGCTCGACGTAGGCTTTGCCTTCGAGCTGGGTGCGCATCTGCTCCACCGCCGTGGCCAGTTGTTCCAGCTCGCCGCCACGATAATGCGGCACCTCGACCCGCCGGCCTTCGCTGACGGCTTGGGCATACGCCGTCAACCGCCGCAGCGCCGCGCTCAGCCACCACGACAACAGCGCACCGAACAGCAAACCGAGGCCAATCAGCCCGGCGCCATAAATCAGCAATCGCCGCTCGGTGCGATCAACATAAGGCTGCAGCGAGCTGTTGGGCTTGGCCACCGTCACCACGCCGATGATCTGACCGTTGTCGCGAATCGGCGCACCGACGTGCATCACCGACGAGTTCGAATCATCTGGATTGCTGCGAGTCGAACGCGCACCGTACTCGCCGCGCAGGGTCAGGTAGACGTCGTTCCAGCGCGAGTAGTCCTGGCCTACCGCGATGCCACTGGAATCCAGCACCACGATGCCCTTGGCATCGGTCACGTAAATCCGGTGGTTGACCTGATTCTTCGGCATTCCCCAGATTTTCGCCTTCGGTTGCCGTTCACCGTAAGCCTTGAGCAACTCGGGCCAGCGGTTCTGGCTGAGGGTGCCAGCCTTGAAGTCGTCCCGCAGGATCTCGGCCATCAGGTTGGCGGTGTCGACCAGGGTTTCTTCGGTGGACTGGCGCACGCCGGGGCGGATTTCTTCCATCACGGTGTTGAGCACAAAGTAGCCGGTCAGGCCGATGAACAGCACGTAGACCAGAAAAATCCGGATCCCCAGTGACATCAGCTGTGCCCCGGGCTGTAGCTGTAACCGAGGCCGCGATGAGTCTGGATCGGCTCGGCGTCAGCCTTCACCTGGCGCAATTTGGCGCGCACGCTCTTGATGTGGCTGTCGATGCTGCGCTCGTAACCGGCATCGGCGGCCACACCCAGTGCATCGAGCAATTGCTCGCGGCTGAAAACTCGTTCAGGTTGTTCCAGCAGGCATTGCAGCAAACGAAACTCATGGCGAGTCAGGCTCAGCGGCTGGTTGCGATAGCTGATCTGCACCCGTTCGCTGTCGATGCGAAACAGCGCTGAAGCCACCTCCGCCACCGGTCGTGGCGCCATGCGCTTGAGAATCGCCCGGACCCGCGCCGCCACTTCCCGAGGGCTGAACGGCTTGACCACGTAGTCGTCGGCGCCGATCTCCAGGCCCACCACGCGGTCGATTTCGGCATCACGGGCGCTGAGGAACATCACCGGCACTTCGCTGAAACGCCGCAATTGCTTGCAGGTCTCAAAGCCGCTGATGTCTGGCAGGCCGATATCGAGGATGATCAGGTCGGCCGGCGTGGCGCGCTGATGCTCGAGCGCCGCTGCGCCAAGGCTCAACCACGTGGTGGTGAAGCCCTCGCCCTGCAAGGCGAAAATCAGGGTGTCGGCAATCGCCGCTTCGTCTTCGACAATCAGGATATGAGGCATGGCGTCCGAGCCCGCTAGTTAAGTGGGCGAACGGTGCCCCAAGGCTGATTCGCCGTCAATCAGCAGTCGGGTTTGTCTGCCGTGAAACGCCGTGCCGGGTTCACCGCCGCACCGAATTCACGCAATGCTTTGGCGCCGATCAACAACGGGTAATTGAAGCTGCTGCGGTCGGTGAGGTTGACTTCGACGGTGCGCTTTACGTTACCCAGGCACAGTTCCAGATCGACCACCGGACGCTTGGTGGGCTCGATCGCGTCCTTGTCATCTTCGTCTTCTTCGGAGCGGGTCTTGATCTTGCTGATCCGCGCGATTTTGTGTTCGTAGACCTTGTTGCTCGCGCCTTTGGTGGCGAGGCGGAAACGCACCCACTCGTCGCCGTCACGGGTGAAGGTTTCGATGTCTTTGGCCGACAGGGACGCGGTCAGGGCGCCGGTGTCCATTTTGGCCTTGAGGACTTCGCCGCCGATTTCCGGCAGCGCGATGTATTCGTAACGCCCGTACAGGGTCGGCTCAGCGGCCAGGACCGGCAGGGCCACGAGGGAAAGCAGTGCAAGGAGAGATTTCACGTAATGGGCTTCCTTGAGGAGTGGGCAGCGGGATTTTAGAACCCCTGCCTTTGAATTCGTTCGTTCTTGAGATCGCTTCGCGGGCAAGCCTCGCTCCTACAGATACGTGTCGTTCGCGATAGTGCATATGACAGGAACTCTGTAGGAGCGAGGCTTGCCCGCGAAGAGGCCAGATCAATCAATACAACAGCCTGCCCCATTCAAATTCGCTCAAGCATACCGCCGCAAACGTGAAACATTCGTCACCACCGATTTGGCCTGTCGCCTGAAGCTGCTTATCATGGCGCGCCCAAACGCTTTCAAGAGTTGCTTATGCGCCGCCTGCTCACCGGCTGTTTCGTTACCCTGCTGCTGTTGCTTAACACCCTGGTGCTGTTCGGGCCTTTGATGGTGTTCGCCTTGCTGAAACTGCTCTTGCCCGGGCGCTTTCGCGATGATGCCTCGGCGGCGGTGATGTGGATTGCCGAAACCTGGGCCGAGATCGACAAACTGATCTTCCGACTGTGCATCCCCACCCGATGGGACATCCGCGGCGGCGATGATTTGCGCCGCGACACCTCATATCTGGTGATCGGCAACCATCAATCCTGGGTCGATATTCCGGCGCTGATCCAGACGCTTAACCGGCGCACGCCGTTCTTCAAGTTCTTCCTCAAGAAAGAACTGATCTGGGTGCCGTTCCTGGGCTTGGCCTGGTGGGCGTTGGACTATCCGTTCATGAAGCGCTACACCAAGGCGTTCCTGGCAAAGAACCCGGAGCTGGCCGGCAAGGACCTGGAGATCACCAAACAAGCCTGCGAGTTGTACAAGAGTCAGCCGGTGACGGTGGTCAATTATCTGGAAGGCACTCGATACACCACAACGAAAAGCGCCCAGCAGCAGTCACCCTTCACCCACCTGCTCAAGCCCAAGGCTGGCGGCGTGGCTTTTGTGCTGGCGGCGATGGGCGAACAGCTGGATGCCATTCTCGATGTGACGGTGGTGTATCCACAGCAGAAAATCCCAGGGTTCTGGGATTTGATCAGCGGCAATGTGCCGAGGGTGATCATCGACATCCACACACGCGAACTGGACCCGGCGCTGTGGCAAGGCGATTACGAAAACGATCCGGTGTTTCGCGAACACGTCCAGAACTGGGTCAACCAGCTCTGGATCGAGAAGGACCGGCGCATCAAGGCACTGCGCGCCGAGGGCTGACTCAGCTACCTATGCCGTTGCCGGTGCCCCAGATCCCGCCAAGGTTTTGCAGCAGCGAACCGGCGACGCCTTGCTGACCGAGGTATTGCAGAATCACCGGAGCAAACATGCCGATCATGCCGGTGTCCATGCCCAGGGCACTGAACGCGTTGTTCAGGTCCTTGGTGTCCTTGACGTTACCCAGCAAACCATTGAGCAAAGGGTTCTTGTCGACACCACCGCCGAGCAGCCCGCCCAGCCCACCCAGCCCGCTCAAGCCACTGATGGCGCTGTTGCCGGCGATCTGATCGAGGCCCGGCACATTTTTGCTCAGTTCGGTGAAGTCCTGGCCGCTGAGTTGGTTCCTGGCCAGCCCCAGCATCGCACCGGCACCACCCATGGCCTGTTCTGGCGTGACATTGAGCTGAGACCCCAGGGAAGTGAGCAAACCGGCAGCCTTGGGTAGCGCCGCCACGGCATCTTCGCTCTCGTCGCTGTCATCGTCCTCGTTACCCTGCATCGCCGTAACCGCATTGGCCGCATCGCTGAGGCTGAACTGTGCAAAGGCCGGGCTCGCGGCCAGCGTCGTCAACGAAGCAACAGCCATGAGCGATGCCAGCGCAAAACCGCGTGAAACGTTCATCCAGACATCCTCTTGTGCCATGAGAACCACCCGGCAGGGCAGCAAAACTGCCGATTTGACCGGGCATCTGCTGGCATGTTCCCCCCCGGTCGTGGAACCCCGAACCCATACGATGAATGGCACGCCCGCTCCCGCCGAACAGGCCTGTGAACAACCCGACAGAACCTGAAAGCGCGGGACAGCTCCCATAAAAAAGGGCGACATCACTGTCGCCCTTCTTCCCGTCTTGCTCCCAGCCTTACGCCGCGCTGAACAACTTGTGCGGATCGATCACAAACTTCTTCGGCACGCCCGCATCGAACTCGCCATAACCACGTGGCGCGTCATCCAGGCTGATGACTTCAACACCCACGATGTCGGCAATCTTGATGCGGTCCCACATGATCGCCTGCATCAGCTGGCGGTTGTACTTCATCACTGGCGTCTGGCCGGTGTGGAAGCTGTGGGATTTGGCCCAGCCCAGACCGAAGCGAATGCTCAGGCTGCCCATTTTCGCGGCCGCATCCACAGCACCCGGATCTTCAGTGACGTAGAGGCCGGGGATACCGATTTTGCCCGCCACGCGAACCACGCCCATCAGCGAGTTGAGCACGGTGGCCGGAGCCTCGTGCTTCACGCCGGCATGGCCGTGACCGCGAGCTTCGAAGCCTACGGCATCGACGGCGCAGTCCACTTCCGGTTCGCCCAACAGTGCAGCGATTTGTTCGTGCAGTGGGGTGTCTGTCGACAGGTCGGCGATTTCGAAACCCTGAGACTTGGCATGGGCCAGGCGGATCGGGTTGACGTCACCGATGATCACCACCGCAGCACCCAGCAGACGAGCGGAAGCAGCAGCTGCCAGGCCAACCGGGCCGGCGCCGGCGATGTACACGGTGCTGCCAGGGCCAACGCCGGCAGTCACTGCGCCGTGGTAACCAGTGGGCAGGATGTCGGAGAGACAGGTCAGGTCACGGATTTTTTCCATGGCCCGGTCGCGATCTGGAAGTTTCAGCAGGTTGAAGTCGGCATACGGCACAAACGCGTATTCGGCTTGGCCACCGGTCCAGTCACCCATGTCGACGTAACCATAGGCACCGCCCGGACGCGCCGGGTTAACGCTCAGGCAGACGCCAGTATGTTGCTCTTTGCACGAACGGCAACGGCCACAGGCAACGTTGAAAGGAACCGACACCAAGTCGCCGATCTGCAGGTTTTCGACACCGCTGCCCTTCTCGATCACTTCACCCGTGATCTCGTGGCCCAGCACCAGACCGGTCTGAGCGGTGGTACGCCCGCGCACCATGTGCTGATCGGAACCACAGATGTTGGTGGACACTACGCGCAGGATGACGCCGTGCTCGATCTTCCTGCCGCGCGGGTCCTGCATTTTGGGATAGTCGATTTTCTGTATTTCGACCTTGCCATTGCCGAGATACACCACACCACGATTGCCAGACATGCTTTCACCTCGCTGTTGTTTTTATGTAGCGGTCGCGTCGCCATGGAGCGGCGGCGCGTTGATTGCTCGGGTTATTGCCTGTGTGTCTTGTGTTGTTTGTTATGGCGCCATCGCGGGCAAGCCCGCTCCCACAGTAGATCGGGTGTACACAAGGTCTGTGAACAACACAAAACCCTGTGGGAGCGGGCTTGCCCGCGAAGGCGATCTAAAGAACAACGGTGCGATTGGCGTTCAAAAACACCCGTCGTTCAATGTGATAACCAACGGCCCGCGCCAGTGTCAGCCCTTCGATATCCCGCCCTTTGGCGATCAAATCTTCTGGGTAATGACTGTGATCCACAGCCTCCACACCCTGGGCGATGATCGGGCCTTCGTCCAGGTCGTTGTTGATGTAATGCGCCGTGGCGCCGACCAGTTTCACGCCCTTGTTGTAGGCCTGGTGATACGGCTTGGCGCCCTTGAAACCCGGCAGCAAAGAGTGATGGATATTGATCGCCTTGCCATCGAGTTTGCGGCACAGCTCTGGCGACAGAACCTGCATGTAACGGGCAAGAATCACCAGTTCGGCACCGGACTCTTCGATAACCTGCCAGACCTGACGCTCCTGGGACGGCTTGTCGTTCGGGTCCAGCGGAAAATGGTAGTACGGAATCTGGTGCCAGTCGGCCAACGGCTTGAGGTCCGGGTGGTTGGAAACCACGGCGACCACGTCCATCGACAACTGGCCGATGCGCTGGCGATAGAGCAAGTCGTTGAGGCAGTGATCGGCCTTGGAAACCATGATCACCACTTTTGGCCGGTGGTGCGGCGGGGTCAGTTCGAAGACCATCCCGAAGGCGTCACCACGTTCCGCCAAACCGGCGCGAAAGGCTTGTTCGTCGAAGCCATCAGGCTGACGGAACTCCACGCGAATGAAGAAACGGCCCGAGAGCCGGTCATCGAAGGAATGGTGTTCGGTGACGTAGCAGCCCTGCTCGAACAGAAAGCGGGTCACCGCATCCACGGTGCCGAGGACGCTGGGGCAGTCGGCGGTCAGAATCCATGTGTCTGGTGCGCGGCTCATAGTGCGGTGACTCCTGTTGTTATGGGCAACCGCTTCGCGGTTGATCGCGGGCAAGCCTCGCTCCTACAGGATTGATGTCGGCCATGAAATAACGGGGCGACACGGTCAATTGTAGGAGCGAGGCTTGCCCGCGAAGGCAATCTCAAGCCTGGACGCTAAGCCCGTACTCAGCCGCCGCATCCTGCAACCACAACCACCAGTAATCCGAGAAGCTGCGGCGAATCAGCAGTTCCCAGGTGTCTTCGGCGGTGTGGCGGATCATCAATTGCGACTTGGCGAACACCGTGCCGACAGCCTTGCCCACCGGGAAGCTGTTGGGGTGCACGTCATAGCTGGTGGATTTCATCAGCACCTGGCGTACGTTCGGGCCGCTGAGTTCGAGGATCTGCTGGCCGCCGCTGACGTTGACGATCTGGATGTGCAGGTCGCCCAGTGCTTCACGAAGTTTTTTCTCGGCAGCGAATTCTTCACCGGTCGGCACGATCAGCAGCCATTCATCCGGCCCCATCCATTGCAGGCTGGTTTCGCCTTTGATCACCACGGTCAGCGCGGCTGGCAGTTCCAGGCCGAGGGCCTTGTGTACGCCGGCAGCGAACGCGGCATCGTGACCATCGCCACGGATGGTCAGGTGACCGAGGAGTTTTTTCTCACGCACGATCACGCCGGCGTTCTTGCGACCCTTGCCCACCAGGCTGGCGAGGTCGGCATGATGCAGCGACGACTCGGCCTTGGCCCCGGTGGTTGGGCGTTGTTGGTAAACATTGGCTGCGGTCATAAAGCACCTGTTCCTGTATTCGTATTCCTGTGGGAGCGTGGCTTGCCCGCGATGGGAGCAACTCGGTCTGCCTGTGGCACCGCGTTATCGTTCATCGCGGGCAAGCCACGCTCCCACAGGTACTGTGGTGTTACACGTTCTGGCGATCGCCTTTCGGATCGAAGAACACCGAAGAAACGATTTCCGCCTCGATCACGCTGCCGTCGGCCAGCGGTGCGAACACCCGCTCACCCATGCGCTTCAAGCCGCCCTTGACCACACCCATGGCAAACGAATAGCCCAGGGAGTTGTGCAGGTAACTGGAAGTCACGTGACCGACCATGGTCATCGGGATGGTTTGCTTGGTGTTGAACACCAGTTGCGCCCCTTCCGGCAGCCACTTGGTCGGATCGATCGGCTTCAGACCGACCAATTGCTTGCGCTGATCACGTACGCAGTCTTCGCGGTTCATGCCACGCCAGCCGATCCACGAGAACGGTTTGGTGCGACCGACACACCAGCCCATGTTCAGGTCGTCCGGGGTCATCGAGCTGTCAGTGTCCTGACCGACGATGATGAAGCCCTTCTCTGCCCGCAGTACGTGCATGGTTTCAGTGCCATACGGGGTCAGGTTGTACTGCTTGCCGGCCTCGACGATTTTTTCCAGCACGCCCATGGCGTAGTCGGCCTGCACGTTGACTTCGTACGACAGCTCACCGGTAAACGAAATCCGGAACACCCGCGCCGGCACACCACCGACCAGACCTTCTTTCCAGGTCATGAACGGGAAGGCTTCGTTGCTCAAGTCGATGTCGGTGACTTCGCTGAGCAGCTTGCGGCTGTTCGGCCCCGACAGGGTCATGGTCGCCCAGTGATCCGTCACGGAAGTGAAGTACACCTTCAGCTCTGGCCATTCGGTCTGGTGGTAGATTTCCAGCCATTGCAGCACGCGTGCAGCGCCGCCGGTGGTGGTGGTCATCACGAAATGGTTGTCGGCCAGGCATGCAGTCACGCCGTCGTCGAACACCATGCCGTCTTCTTTACACATCAGGCCGTAGCGGGCCTTGCCCACGTCGAGCTTGGTCCAGGCGTTGGTGTAGATGCGGTTGAGGAACTCACGCGAATCCGGGCCCTGGATGTCGATCTTGCCCAGGGTCGAAGCGTCCAGCAGGCCGACGCTGTCGCGCACGGCTTTGCATTCGCGTTTTACCGCGGCGTGCAGGTCTTCACCGTTTTTCGGGAAGTACCAAGGACGTTTCCACTGACCGACGTCTTCGAATTCAGCACCGTTCTTCACGTGCCAGTGATGCAGCGCGGTGAAGCGAACCGGCTCGAAGATGTGCCCACAGTGACGACCGGCCACGGCGCCGAAAGTCACCGGCGTGTAGTTCGGACGGAACATGGTGGTGCCCATCTGCGGAATGGTCACGTTCAGCGAACGGGCGGCAATGGCCAGGCCGTTGACGTTGCCGAGCTTGCCCTGGTCGGTGCCGAAGCCCAGCGCCGTGTAACGCTTGACGTGCTCGACCGACTCGAAGCCTTCGCGGGTCGCCAGTTCGATGGCGGCAGCGGTGACGTCGTTCTGCAGGTCGACGAATTGCTTCGGCGCACGGGCAGTGGCTTTTTCGTGAGGCACCTGGAACAGCGCCAGAGTCGGCTCTTCCAGACGGCTCAAGGCTTTCGGCAAGGTGCCTTCGACCCCGCTGAAACCGGCTTCGCTGGCGGCGCGAGCACCACCTTCAAAACCATCGGCCAGCGAATCGCCGAGGCCGTAGACGCCGTTGATGCCACCGACGCACACGCGTTTTTGCGGTGCTTCGCCCGGTACGAAACCGAGGATGTCTTCACGCCAGATCGGCTTGCCGCCCAAGTGCGACGCCAAGTGAACCACCGGGCTGTAACCGCCGGAACTGGCAACCAGGTCGCAATCAAGCCACTCGCCCGGGCTGGTCACGGTGTGTGCTTTTACATCAATCGCGGCAACACGAGCGGCGGTGACGTGCTTGCTGCCACGGGCCTCGATCACGGCGCTGCCGGTCAGGATGCGGATGCCTTTGGCGCGTGCTTCTTCCACCAGCGCACCACGCGGGTTGCTGCGGGCGTCGGCGATCGCGACCACTTGCAGACTGGCGTCGAGCCAATCCAGCGCTACGCGGTAGGCGTGATCATTGTTGGTCGACAGCACGAGTTTCTTGCCCGGTGCCACGCCGTAACGACGAACATAAGTCGACACAGCACCAGCGAGCATGTTGCCCGGCACGTCGTTGTTGCCGTAAACCAGTGGACGCTCGTGAGTACCGGTCGCCAGCACTACACGCTTGGCGCGAACCCGGTGGATGCGCTGACGCACCTGGCCAATCGGGGCACGGTCACCGAGGTGATCGGTGAGGCGCTCGTGAATGGTCAGGAAGTTATGGTCGTGGTAACCGTTGACCGTGGCGCGCGGCAACAGCAGCACGTCCGGGGTGTTTTTCAGCTCGGCGATGACGCTGGCGACCCATTCGGTAGCAGGCTTGCCATCAAGGCTTTCGCGGGAATCGAGCAGGCTACCGCCGAACTCTTCCTGCTCATCGGCCAGGATCACACGCGCACCGCTGCGGGCAGCCGCCAGCGCAGCCGCCAGACCCGCAGGGCCAGCGCCGACGATCAGCACGTCGCAGTGCTGGTTCATGTAGTCGTAGGTGTCCGGATCGTTCTCGGTCGGCGAGCGGCCGAGGCCGGCAGCCTTACGAATGTACTTCTCGTAGGTCATCCAGAACGATTGCGGGTACATGAAGGTTTTGTAGTAGAAGCCCGGCGGCATCAGCTTGCCGCCGACCTTGCCGAGAATCCCCATCATGTCGTTGTTCACGCTCGGCCAGCCGTTGGTGCTGGTGGCGACCAGGCCTTGATACAGCGCTTGTTGCGTGGCGCGTACGTTCGGGATCTGCGTGGCTTCGGTCGCACCGATCTGCAGCACAGCGTTCGGCTCTTCGGCACCGGCGGCGAAGATGCCGCGCGGACGCGAGTACTTGAAGCTACGGCCGATGATGTCGACACCGTTGGCCAGCAGGGCTGCAGCCAGGGAGTCGCCTTCAAAGCCTTTGTAGACCTGGCCGTTGAAGGTGAAGCTCAGCACTTTGTTGCGGTCTATCCGTCCGCCGTTGGACAGGCGATTGATCTGGCTCATACCTTCTCTCCCAGAGCCGTGGCGGCCGCTTTCGGGCTGTCGGTCTTGTCGGTGAACTGCGGCTTGGCGCCGATCTTGTAGGTTTCGAGAATCTCGTAGGTCACGGTGTCACGGGTAACGTTGAAGTACTGACGGCAACCGGCGACGTGATCCCACAGTTCGTGGTGCAGACCGCGAGGGTTGTCGCGGAAGAACATGTAGTCGCCCCACTCCTCGTCGGTGCAGCTGTTCGGGTCCAGCGGGCGTGGGATGTGCGCCTGGCCGGATGCATGGAATTCCTCTTCGGAGCGCAGTTCGCCACAGTGAGGACAGAAGATATGCAACATAGGGATTTCTCCTGTTAGTGGGCGACTGCTGCAGCGCCGTGTTCGTCGATCAACGCACCGCTATGGAAACGGTCGATGGAGAAAGGTGCAGCCAATGGGTGCATTTCACCCTTGGCCAGACTCGCGGCAAACACGTTGCCCGAGCCAGGTGTGGCCTTGAAGCCACCGGTGCCCCAACCGCAGTTGAAGAACATGTTCGGTACCGGGGTTTTCGAGATGATCGGGCATGCATCCGGCGTGGTGTCGACGATGCCGCCCCACTGACGGTTCATGCGTACGCGGGACAACACCGGGAACATCTCGACGATGGCCTGGATGGTGTGCTCGATCACCGGGTACGAACCACGCTGGCCGTAGCCGTTGTAGCCGTCGATACCGGCGCCGATCACCAGGTCGCCCTTGTCGGACTGGCTGATATAACCGTGTACGGCGTTGGACATGATCACGCTGTCGATAATCGGCTTGATCGGCTCGGACACCAGCGCTTGCAGCGGGTGCGATTCGATCGGCAGACGGAAACCGGCGAGTTTGGCCATGTGCCCGGAGTTACCTGCGGTGACCACACCGACGCGCTTGGCGCCGATGAAGCCCTTGTTGGTTTCAACACCGATGCACACGCCGTTTTCCTTGCGGAAGCCGATCACTTCGGTTTGTTGAATCAGGTCCACGCCAAGTGCGTCGGCGGCACGGGCAAAGCCCCACGCCACGGCATCGTGACGGGCCACGCCGCCGCGACGCTGGACGGTTGCGCCCATCACCGGGTAGCGAGTGTTCTTGGAGCAGTCGAGGTACGGAATCTCGTCGGCTACTTGTTTGGCATCGAGCAGTTCGCCGTCCACGCCGTTGAGGCGGTTGGCGCTGACCCGACGCTCGGAATCACGAATGTCTTGAAGCGTGTGGCACAAGTTGTAAACGCCACGCTGGGAGAACATCACGTTGTAGTTCAGGTCCTGGGACAGGCCTTCCCACAGTTTCATCGCGTGTTCGTACAGGTGCGCCGACTCGTCCCACAGGTAGTTGGAGCGAACGATGGTGGTGTTGCGCGCGGTGTTACCGCCGCCCAGCCAGCCTTTCTCGACCACGGCCACGTTGGTGATGCCGTGTTCCTTGGCCAGGTAGTAGGCGGTCGCCAGACCATGCCCGCCACCGCCGACTATGACCACGTCATAGACCTTTTTCGGGGTCGGCGTGCGCCACATCTTCTGCCAGTTTTCGTGATGGCTGAGGGAGTGTTTGAAGAGGCCGAAGCCCGAATAGCGTTGCATAGTCATTTACTCCAAAACCGCGCTCAGCGATAAACCGGGAAGTCCGCGCACAGGGCTGCCACTTGCTGCGCGACATTGGCCTCGACATCGGCGTCGCCGAGGTTGTCGAGGATGTCGCAGATCCAGCCGGCCAGTTCAACGCACTGGGTAACCTTGAAGCCGCGAGTGGTCACCGCCGGGGTGCCGATACGCAGGCCGGAGGTCACGAACGGCGACTGTGGATCGTTCGGGACAGCGTTCTTGTTCACAGTGATATGGGCGCGACCGAGTGCTGCGTCCGCCTCTTTACCGGTGAGGCCCTGACGGATCAGGCTGACCAGGAACAGGTGGTTATCGGTACCGCCGGACACTACATCGTAGCCGCGTTTGATAAATACGCCGGCCATGGCTTGGGCGTTGTCGATCACTTGTTGCTGGTAAGCCTTGAAGCCTGGCTCCAGCGCTTCCTTGAAGCACACGGCTTTACCGGCGATGACGTGCATCAGCGGGCCGCCCTGAGCGCCGGGGAACACGGCAGCGTTGAGCTTCTTCTCGATTTCTTCGTTGGCCTTACACAGGATCAGGCCACCACGCGGACCGCGCAGGGTCTTGTGGGTGGTGGTGGTGACCACGTCAGCGTAAGGCAGCGGGTTCGGGTACAGGCCGGCAGCGACCAGACCGGCAACGTGAGCCATGTCGACGAACAGCAGCGCACCGACCTTGTCGGCAATCTGCCGGAAGCGCGGGAAGTCGAGGGTCTTGGAGTAGGCAGAGAAGCCGGCGACGATCATCTTCGGCTTGCACTCGACGGCCAGGCGCTCGACTTCGTCGTAATCGATCAGGCCGGTCTTGGTGTCGATGCCGTACTGCACGGCGTTGTACAGCTTGCCCGAGGACGACACTTTGGCGCCGTGAGTCAGGTGGCCGCCGTGGGCCAGGCTCATGCCGAGGATGGTGTCGCCGGCTTGCAGCAGGGCCAGGTACACGGCGCTGTTGGCCGAAGAGCCGGAGTGCGGCTGAACGTTGGCATAGTCGGCACCGAACAATTGCTTGGCGCGCTCGATGGCCAGGGCTTCGACCTTGTCGACGTGCTCGCAGCCACCGTAGTAGCGCTTGCCCGGATAGCCTTCAGCGTATTTGTTGGTCAGGCCGCTGCCTTGCGCTTCCATCACGCGCTTGCTGGTGTAGTTCTCTGACGCGATCAGCTCGATGTGATCTTCCTGGCGTTGCTCCTCGGCATTCATCGCCGCCAGCAGTGCATCGTCGTAACCCTTGATCTGGTCTTGCTTGCTGAACATCGCGTCTCTCCCAGCGGCATCTATGCGCCATTCGTCTCGGTAAGGCACTGGCGTTACGGCAGTGCCCTTTGGATGCGATGGTATGACCGGCGCAGACAGGTCAAATGCCTATGGACGCCACGCAAAGGTGCGTTTACGACATAGGCCGAAAAGGCTGGCCGGACACAATCTTCAAATCAGAAAGGATCCCCTGTGGGAGCGGGCTTGCCCGCGATAGCGGTGGGTCAGCTGGCATCAATGCTGGATGTGATGCCGCCATCGCGGGCAAGCCCGCTCCCACAGGGTTTTGCGCGCATCTGTAGAAGCTCAGGGGTCAGGCGATGAGTTGGCGCAAGGCCAGAAGCACGAGGAAATGCACGGGATAGAGCGCATACGCCCAGCGACGCATCGGCGGTGGCTGGATGCCTTGGGCCTGTCGCAATAACAATATCCCCAACAGTGGCGCAATCAGACAAGCGGCAATGCCGAGGATCGCCGCACCGCTGCCGAGCCGGGCGGCGTAATACAGCACTTGCCATTGATTGGCCGCCAGGCAGACCAGCCCCGGCAGCAGGCTGAAATACCAGGGACGCCTGATCACCAGCAACATCGCCAGCGGCAACAGCACGCCGAAGAATCCGAACATCAGTCGTTCCGGGAACAGCGCCGCCAGCAACAAGGCACCCGCCGCTAATAGCCGCGGCTGAAGCAGCCTGAGCTGCCAGCCACGGGCGACCAACAAACCCAGAACCAACGTGGGCAACACGTTCAAGGTGTTGTGATCAGGAATGTACAGCCGGTAGGGAATTTCGCTCAGAGCGCTAAACAGCGATAACCAACCGAGGTAGCGCCATTGGCCGTCGGTCGTTACTGCCTGTGCCCGCGACAGATTTGCCGCCATCGCCAAACAAAACCACGGGAACGCCAATCTACCCGGCACATACAGCAGATCGATGGAGTAACCGACATATCGCAGGTGATCGAGCACCATGCTCAGCAGCGCCAGCCACTTGAGCAGATCCAGCGCCCCATCCCGTTGAGTCATGTGCATAATTGCCCGTCAACCGTGTATTTTTCTGACAGCAACATCCCGTGTGCTCCCCGGACGATCTTCGGTAAAGTGCGCACCATCATTGACCACGATGCTCTTCACCATAAGAGCCTCGACCACGGAAGCCGTCCATGACCGATAAGAGCCAACAATTCGCCAGCGACAACTATTCCGGTATCTGCCCTGAAGCCTGGGCTGCCATGGAACAGGCCAACCACGGCCACCAGCGCGCTTATGGCGACGATGAGTGGACCGCACGCGCATCTGATCAATTCCGCAAACTGTTCGAAACCGACTGCGAAGTGTTCTTCGCCTTCAACGGCACCGCGGCCAACTCGTTGGCCCTGTCATCGCTGTGCCAGAGTTACCACAGCGTGATCTGCTCGGAAACCGCCCACGTCGAAACCGACGAATGTGGCGCACCGGAGTTTTTCTCCAACGGCTCCAAGCTGCTCATCGCCCGCACCGAAAACGGCAAGCTGACGCCGGAGTCGATCCGCGAAATCGCCCTCAAGCGCCAGGACATCCACTACCCCAAACCCCGCGTAGTGACCCTGACCCAGGCCACCGAAGTCGGCAGCGTGTACACCCCGCAAGAAATCCGCGCCATCAGCGTCACCTGCAAAGAACTGGGCCTGAACCTGCACATGGACGGCGCACGCTTCTCCAATGCTTGCGCATTTCTTGGCTGCTCACCGGCAGACCTGACCTGGAAGGCCGGGGTCGATGTCTTGTGCTTCGGCGGCACGAAAAACGGCATGGCGGTGGGTGAAGCGATCCTGTTCTTCAACCACAAACTGGCTGAAGACTTCGATTACCGCTGCAAACAGGCCGGGCAACTGGCGTCGAAGATGCGCTTCCTCTCGGCGCCGTGGGTCGGGATCCTGGAAAACGACGCCTGGCTCAAATACGCCCGCCACGCCAACCACTGCGCGCAGCTGCTGGCCGAACTGGTGAGCGATATCCCTGGCGTGGAACTGATGTTCCCGGTGCAAGCCAACGGCGTATTCCTGCAACTGTCGGAACCGGCAATTGCCGCGCTGACCGCCAAGGGCTGGCGCTTCTACACCTTCATCGGCAACGGCGGCGCACGCTTCATGTGCTCGTGGGACACCGAAGAAGAGCGCGTGCGCGAATTGGCGACGGATATTCGGCACGTGATGTCGGCCTGATCGTACTGATCGTTCCCACGCTCTGCGTGGGAATGCCTCTTGGGACGCTCCGCGTTCCTGCCTCAACGCCGACGCAATGCCCAATACCGCAGTGACGCAGAGCGTCACGAGCTGCATTCCCACGCAGAGCGTGGGAACGATCACAGTGGCGCATCGCAATTTCTTACTCACTGCGCGGCGCTGTCCTCTAGCCCCCTCACACAACCCCGCTCACCCTAGTCATTCCCCCGCAAAGGAATGCATCCATGGGCCGAAGCCGCTACACCATCACCGAACCCGACAAACCGCATTTCCTGACCTGCACAATCATGGAATGGCTCCCACTGTTTATCCGCCCCTACATTGTCGATCACCTGCTCAATTGCTGGCGCTATCAACAAACCTACCAAGGTCTAAAGCTGTATGGTTACGTCGTCCTGGAAAACCATTTGCATTTCGTTGCCGAAGCTCCAGACCTGAGCAAATGTCTCCGCCAGTTCAAATCCTTCACCACCCGCCAAATCATCGACGATCTGCAAAACAAAGGCGCAGAGCGCGCGTTGCAGCGCCTGCGTTTCAGCAAACGTGCACACAACAGGACAGGGTTTATCAGCTGTGGCAGGAAGGGTCACACGCGGAAATGGTGTACAGCGAAACCGTGATGCGCCAGAAACTGGATTACATCCACTACAACCCGGTGAAGCGTGGGTACGTGGATTTACCTGGGCACTGGCGCTATTCCAGCGCGATGAATTATGCAGGGATGGAGGGGCTGATCGAGATTCAGCGTTGGTATTGAAGCTCATAGCACTCCCCAACCTGATCATTCCCACGCGGAGCGTGGGAATGATCAGGTTGGGGAGTTGGTCTACATTGACTGGCGAGCTGTTTCGATCCGCTCAGATAACAACAATCAGGAGCGTATGCATGTCACTACAAGGCAAAACCCTGTTCATCACCGGCGCCAGCCGTGGCATCGGGCGTGAGATTGCGCTGCGGGCAGCAAAGGACGGGGCCAACATCGTGATTGCCGCTAAAAGCGCCACCCCTCACCCCAAACTGCCCGGCACCATCTTCAGCGTGGCGGCGGAAGTCGAAGCCGCCGGCGGCAAGGCGTTGGCCTTGCAGGTGGATGTGCGCGATGAAGTTGCCGTGCGCCAGGCCATGGCCGACGCCAGTGCACATTTCGGCGGCATCGATGCGCTGATCAACAATGCCGGGGCGATCAAGCTGACCGGGGTGCAACACATCGAACTCAAGCGCTTCGACCTGATGCACCAGATCAACACCCGCGCGGTGCTGCTGTGCAGTCAGGCCGCCCTGCCCTATCTGAAAAAAACCGCCGGCCACATCCTCAACCTGTCACCACCGCTGAACCTGGCCACCAAATGGTTCGCCCAGTACAGCCCCTACACGGTGACCAAATACGGCATGAGCATGCTGACGCTAGGCATGAGTGAGGAATTCGCCAACTACGGCATCAGCGTCAATTCCCTGTGGCCGCAGACCATGATCGCCACTGCCGCCATCGAGTTTCAGCTGGGGTCGCGCGAGTCGTTCAAACATGCGCGCACGCCGGCGATTATGGCGGATGCGGCTTACGCGATTCTGAGCAGCAGTGGTCGCAGCATCACCGGTCGGTTGCTGATTGATGAGGAGATTTTGAGGGAAAACGGGATGACGGATTTCGAGGGGTATCGGTTTGAACCGGACTCCACCGACAAACTGATGCCGGACCTGTTTATCGACTGAAACACCGTTCCTGTGGGAGCGAGCTTGCTCGCGATAGCGGTGGATCAGCCAACATTGATGTTGAATCTGATTCCGTCATCGCGAGCAAGCTCGCTCCCACAGGTGGCGTGGCGTGTATCAGAACTCGATCCGCACGTCACCCTTCGGCACGCTGCAGCACGACAGGATGAACCCTTCGGCCTCGTCTTCTTCGGTAATCCCGCCGTTGTGGTCCATTTCGACCTCGCCCCCCAGTTTCATCACCTTGCAGGTCCCGCAAATCCCCATCCCGCAGGCTTTCGGAATCAGCAAGCCAAGCTTGGCCGCCGCCGCATGCACGGTCTCCCCTGGCGCCACGCGAATACTTTTGCCGGACGCGGTGAATTCCACCTGATGCAGATCCGCCGCGTCGATTTCTGGAGCGTCCGCCGCTTGCTCGGCTTGCTCCACCGCATCGGCACGGGCTTCCGGCGGCGTCGCGCCGAAGGATTCCTCGTGATAACGCTTCATGTCGAAACCCGCCGCCTCAAGCATGCGCTTGACCGCGTTCATGTACGGGGTCGGACCGCAGCAGAAGACTTCACGTTCAAGGAAGTCCGGCGCCATCAGTTCGAGCATCTTGTGGTTCAGGTAACCGCGATAACCGGCCCACGGCTCGCCCAGACCATGTTTCTCGCAGATCAGGTGCAGGCTGAAGTTATCGATCCGCGACGCCATGTGTTCCAGCTCGCGGTGGTAAATGATGTCTTTCGGTGAGCGGGCGCTGTGGATAAACACCATGTCGACATTGCCGTTGGTGTCATAGAACCAACGGGCCATGGACATGCACGGTGTAATACCGACGCCGCCGCTGAGGTAGAGCACTTTCGGCGCGGGGAAGTCCATGGCGTTGAACAACCCGACCGGCCCGTGCACCGCCAGCTCCTGGCCTTCATGCAGGGTGTCGTGCAGCCAGTTGGACACCTTGCCGCCCGGCACGCGCTTGATGGTCACCGAAAAGCTGTACGGCACCGACGGCGAGCTGGAGATGGTGTAGGAGCGCATGATCGGCACGCCGTCGATTTCCAGCTCCAGGGTGACGAACTGCCCAGGCTTGAAGAAGAACAGGATCGGCTGGTCGGCCATGAAGCAGAAGGTGCGCACATCCCAGGTTTCCTGGATGACTTTGACGCAACGGACAATGTGTCGACCATTGGCCCAGGTCTGGGTGGTTACCGGATTCAGGAAGCTGTTGGACATGCTGTTCTCCACCGCCGATGGTCGGCCTTATGTTGGCGATTCTGCGTAACGTGCGAACCACCCATTTACCTATCTGCGACATTCACATACTTATCGCGACCAGCCCGCATCTACCGGGGGTTGCGCGTCGGGAACAGATTGGGCCATGTCGCCCATGGATAAGGTTCTGGCTAGCGCCGGCCCCACACTCGCTCCATACCAAGACACAACCTTTACACCTTGCGTAGCAAACCTGATTAGCCACTTTCGCCGGCCACACAGAATGGCCTTGAGGATTAAATGATGGACGTCACCACTACCCTGAGCCTGGGCGATCCACTGGAACCCGCACGCAAGGCCACCGCGCAGATGCTGCAAGAGCGCGAGCGCACTTTCTCGCTGCCGCAGCCGTTTTACTCTGACGAGCGGCTGTTTGATATCGACATGCAGGAAATCTTCCAGAAAGAGTGGTTGATCGCCGGCATGACCTGCGAGATCCCGACCAAGGGCAACTACCTGACCCTGCAAGTCGGCAAGAACCCTATCATCGTGATTCGTGGTGCCGACGGCGTGGTCCATGCGTTCCACAACGTCTGCCGTCACCGTGGTTCACGGCTGTGCACCAGCGAAAAAGGCAAAGTCGCCAAACTGGTCTGCCACTACCACCAGTGGACTTACGAGCTGGACGGTCGCCTGCTGTTCGCCGGCACCGAGATGGGCGCCGACTTCGACATGAAGCAGTACGGCCTCAAGCCGGTGAATGTGAAAACCGCTGGCGGTTACATCTTCATCAGCCTGTCGGAGAACCCGCCGGCCATTGATGACTTCCTGTCGACGCTGAACCATTACATGGAACCGTACGACATGGAGAACACCAAGGTGGCGATCCAGACCACCTTGTTCGAAAAGGCCAACTGGAAACTGGTGCTGGAAAACAACCGCGAGTGCTACCACTGCAACGCATCGCACCCGGAACTGCTGAAAACCCTGCTGGAATGGGACGACGTCACTGACCCGCGTGCCGACCAGGCCTTCAAGGACCACGTCGCTGCCTCCGCCGCAGCCTGGGAAGCCGAGAAGATCCCTTACGCCCACGCCAGTTTCGGCCTGCGTAACCGCATCGTGCGCATGCCGCTGCTCAAGGGCACCGTGTCGATGACCATGGACGGCAAACAGGGCTGCGCCAAACTCATGGGCCGCATCAAGAACCCGGACCTGGGTTCGATGCGCATCCTGCACCTGCCGCACTCGTGGAACCACTGCATGGGCGACCACATCATCGTGTTCACGGTGTGGCCGATCAGCGCTCAGGAAACCATGGTCACCACCAAGTGGATCGTGCACAAGGACGCGGTCGAAGGCGTGGACTACGACGTGGAGCGCATGCGCCAGGTCTGGGATGCGACCAACGACCAGGACCGTCGCCTGGCCGAAGAAAACCAGCGCGGGATCAACTCCACCGCGTACCAGCCAGGGCCTTACTCCAAGACCTATGAGTTTGGCGTGGTGAACTTTGTGGATTGGTACAGCGAGCGGTTGCTGAACAACCTTGGGGCCGAGCCTGCGCCGTACCTCAAAGGCGTTCCGGTTCAAGGCTAAGAGCAAAAGCATCGCGGGCAAGCCCGCTCCCACAAGGATCGGCGGTGTTCACAAACTCTGTGAACACCCCAATCACTGTGGGAGCGGGCTTGCCCGCGATGAGGCCGTAACATTCACTCCATCAACTTGAAGACCACCGCACCGACCCATCCTCCCCAATAAACGTCTCTTCGATGTTTTCCCCCACCAGCCGCACCTTCACATAACCGTTCAACACCCGATCCGGGTACGCCTCATCCTGCGCATTTTGCGTTTCCGACCACAGCACCCGCGCATGCCCGTTCAGCTCGCTGGCATTGCCGTAGGGAATCGCCCCATGCCCGGCGCAGCGTGCATGCAACCCGCCTTGAGCGGCGTAGCAGATGCCGTTGTGCAAATGCCCCCAATACCAATAATCCGGCTCGCGGCCCAAGGCATCGCACACCGGTTGATACAGCGCCGTCTTGTTGTGCCCGGTAATGTCGATACCCTGGTGATGACTGAGCACCATGATCTTCTTGCGCTGGGGCAAGTCTTTCATCCAGTCGATCTGCTGTTTGTTCAGTGCACCGTCCATGTACAGGTTGATCGCATCCGAGGCGTAAGCCGTGTCGAGCCCGATCACCAGCCAGTCATCGTTGTACAACGCAAAATAACTGGTGCCCTGCTGCGCCGGGAAACGCTTGGCCAGTTCCTTGAAGTAGCCATGGGCGCCGCTGTACATCTCGTGATTGGAATTGAGGGTGAACGAGCCGTGCTTGCCCATGGGCCAGCCGACCATGTCGACGTCTTCCTGAGAGCGGGTGCCGGCGTAGTACACGTCCCCCAGGTGAACGGTGAAATCAGCCTGGGCCAGTTGCATCTGGTTGGCGACTGAGACCGCCGGGGCGTGGCTATCGAACGGCCCGGTGCCCCAGTCACCGGCAATGGCCAGGGTCACGTCACTGTCCATGCGCATCAACGCCGGGGTGGTGGCGAACGGCGCGTGATGCCGCAGGTTCTCGATCCACTTGAGCAATGCCTCGCTCCACAACAGATCCAGCAGCTCCCATTTGCGACAACCGAGCAGGCTGCCGTCCTTGAGCACGCGGGTTTGCAGTTCGTCTACCGATTGCGGCAAGGGGCTGGCGTTGCCGATGTGCAGGATCGACAAGCCATGGGCCAACTCCCACGGCACACTCGGCTGATCGTCGGGCACATCGCCGTGCTTGAGCACGTATTGTGCCTGATCGTGGCCCCGTTGCAGCAGTGCGACAATGGCCTGGTACTCCTCCGGCTCAAGCTCGCTGACGAGCTTTTTCCAGGCCATTTCCAAACGGGTGAACAAGCCATGTACGCGTAGCTTGACCTTGTCGTACTCGTGTTCCCAATGACTGACCAATGACATGTCGCTTTCCTCCATCCGTAGTGGAATCACAGGGTTTTCATGAACTCGATGAGCGCCCGCTTATCGAGTTCCGACAGCTGCGTGCCGTACAGGTGGCCGCCATTGTGGTTGCCCTCCAGACGGGTGTCGTACTTGAAGTCCGCCGAGGCCTTCATCTGCTGGCCACTGGTGACGAAGCCGACCTTGTCCTGGTCGTACACATCAGAGCCGGTGAAGAACACCAGCGGCCTCTTTTCCGGTGGTTGCAGCAAGTCCCACAGGGTCGGTACCGAACCGTTGTGCAAGTACGGCGCACGCAACCAGACGCCGTCGGTGGGCGTGTTGCTGTAGCTCTGGGTCTTGCGATAGGCGCCAAAGTCGAACGGCGATTTCTTGAAGCCATGGAAAGCCGTCACTAAACCATTGGTGAACGAGTTCAGCCGATGGGGATCGGTGCCCAGTTCATCAATGCTGGTGGTGACCTGACCGGTGTCCGTGCGGCCGAAATCATGGCAACCGGCGCAGTTGTTTTCCCAGACCGGTCTGCCCCGCGCGACTTTGGCCTGATCCAGCGTGAACGGCCATGCCGGCGCCTTGTGGCCCAGCAACCAGTTGGTCACCCGGTTGAAACTGTCCGGCAACACTGACTCTGGCGTCGCGCCCACGGCCATGGCTGCCGCGTAGTTGCGCTCATGAATGTCGTTGTTGTTGCCGTCCCAGTGCAGGTACAGCGACTCCCGAGGCTTCTGGTTCCAGACTTGCGGCAAGTCGACGGTGCCGATGGTCGAGTCATCCGGGAAGCCGAACACCACCATTTTCGTCGGGTTGAAGGTGTCGGTGCGCCCCGGCCCTTGCGGTGCGCGCAGTCGTTGCCAGGCATAGGCCTGTTTCTGCTTGATCAGCGCGCTCGTGGCCATCGGAATGATCACGTAGCGGTTGTACAACCGCTCGAAGAACCCGAGCTGGAACTTGCTGTTGATCGCCGTCATCACCGCGTCGGGGGTGAATTTCGGGTCGCTGGCGCAATTGTAGGCGAACCACTGGAAGGCCTGCAGTTGCAGGGTATTGGCCGGCGCGGTGGCCACCGGGATGGCGACGTCGCTGGTATTGGCCCGGTAGGAACCGGTGTGGCACAGGGCGCAGTTGGGCTCCACGGTCGGGTAGCCGATCTGCCGCTTGGCCATGCCGATCGGCAGGTCCTTGCCGTTCTCGTAGAGGAAACCGAAGACTTCATAGCCGCCGGGTTTCGGCAGCTTATCCGGACACATCTGCGGCAATACGGCGAACAGGTAATAGGGAATCCGCGCCTCGATGCCCAGGCCGATGGCGCCGTACTTGTAGTGGTCCTCATCGGAAGCGTATTGCTCTGCCGGCACCACCCGCAGCATCTGGTACCAGGTTTCGTAGCCGATAAACCCCAGCGCCAGCACCACGACCAGCGTGGCGACTTTGAAGCTGTGCCGCTGCCAGCGTCGCGCCCACGCTGCGCGCCACTCAACCCAGCCATCGCGAAGCAACGCCAAGGGCCGATTGGCCGGCGCGCTGCCCAGGTACAGCAGAACCCCGAGGATCAGGAACATGCTCAGATCGCCCAGCAGCATCGGCACGAACACTTGAGCCTGGTTGCTGGTGTTGATCAGGTAGATCCAGAACGCCACGGCGACCAGTCGCGACAACACGCACAGCCACGAATGCACGACGTATCGTGGCGCGTTGAAGCCTGACGGCATGTAGAACAGGCTGATCCCGACCAGCAGCATGCCGGCGTTTTCCAGCCACGGATCGGAGAGTTGCGGCGGCATCCCGAGCATCGAGGTCAGCAACGCCGGCGCGAACAGCGCCGGAATCGCGAAGACCATATTCATCACGATGCCTATCCAGATGAAGCGTTGAAACCAGCGGATGTAACTGTCCATAGCATCCATTTCCTTGTGCATGACCACGAGGTGTAGCGCCTGATAGATCGTCTTCGCGGGCAAGCCTCGCTCCTACAAAAGCGACGCGAAACCTGTAGGAGCGAGGCTTGCCCGCGAAGAATCCAACTCGGTCTAACGACTAGCCGAGGGCGGTTTTCTCCAGGTGTTGCAGGATGATCGGGTACACATCGACCACTGCATTTTTGCCGAACATGCAGTCGATATGCCCGTAACCCGGCACTACATGCCGGCTGTAGCGCTCCGGTCCATGGGCTTTGCACACGCGCTCATAGGTCTTGAGCGTGCTTTCCGGCAGGTAGCACTGGTTGTCTTCGCCGCTGATGAAGCAGATCGGCATGGTCAGCCGGTCGAAGTGCGGCATGTAGACGTCCTGACCCTTGAAGTCCACCAGATGACCTTTGCGCAGGATCAGCGCCAAGTGCTCGAAGGTCTGCATGTTCGATTCGCCGAACAGCTCATGCAGATTGTCATGCAGGGTCTCGTTGAGCGTGTCATGGCGGTACAGCGACGCATACATGAAGGTGATGCGATGGCATACCGGGTTGGTGCAGTAGCCCTGGGCCTCGATGCGGGCGTAGACGTTGAGGGCCTTGTCGTAGAGTTTGTTGAACCAGCTCTCCTTGTTGTCGGCATACGCGGTGAGGGATTTGATGCCAATGGCGTCGAGCATCCCCGGAAGGTGCAGACCGGCCTTGAGCCCCGTTGCCGTGGCGACCACCGTATCCGCGGCAATTTGCGAACACACCACCGAACGCACCCCCTGCAACCCGGCCAGCAGCGACATGAAGAAAGTCGTCGCGCCGTAGCAATGCACCACGCATTGCACGTCCGCCGCCTTGGTTGCCTGCTGGATCTGCGCGATGGCAGCCTTGAAGTCGTACTGCGCAATCTGATCGCCGTTCCATTCGTGCTTGCTGGCCGGTATCAGAATGCTGACCCGGAAATCCAGCAGCCAGACGTCGTACTCGTGCTTGCACAAGAACTCCAGCAGGTTGGTCTGGATGGTGTCGGTGGAGAAAATATTCGAGCCCACGCCCAAGCCATGCACCAGCATCACCGGCCCTTTGCTGCCGCCCTGATAGCGGGTCAGGCGTAGCTGGACGCTGTCTTCGGTCTGGAAGAAATGCACGCTCGGCGTCGGCGCATCCAGCGGGCGTTTCTGCCGGGGTGGCGCATCGGGGTTGAAGTAGATGTCGCCGGCGAACACGCCGCCGTAGCTCTCCCACAAGATGCCGGCGAAGAACTTGCCGAACCGCGCCAACCCTTCGATGCGTTCGCGTTCGTTGCGCGCGTTAAGCACCTTCATAGTGGTCATCTGCTTGGCAAAATCGGCCGGTTGAATGTGCATCACACCCGAGCCAATCACCTCACCGGTTTTGTCCGGCCCGCGATACAGCGTCACGTAGAGGGTGCTGGTGTCGTGCCAGACGTTCAGCACGCCATTGTCTTCGGGCACGGTCTTGAACGCGCTGAAGTAATAATCGCTGCCGTCCTCGGCGGTCAGTTTCATGTCGTAATTCATGTGCCGCACGCCGACCTGTTCCTGATATTCCTCGAACAGGTTGAACACGCCATTGCTGGCGGTCAGCGGTTCCGGCGACAGACCCGGCGCATTGAGCGTGCCGACCAGCGTCGCCGCGTGCTCCGGCTCCTTGATCATGCGGTTGAGATCGTTGGCGGTGATGGTCAGGGTGAACGCGATCGGCGAGTTATCCGACTCGCCACGTTTGGCGGCCGCTTCATAGAGCTTGAGATCTGTGCCCTGAGGCTGAGTGAAGTTTTTGGAGAAATAACCCTTCATGGTTTCGGTGAACTGCACGCCGAGGGTCGGCGGCGCCACCTGTTTACGCGGCGCCGAGGGCAGCGTGTAGTCGATGTGCCAACCGCGATCGGCCGCCAGCAGGCTCATGTTGCGCTCGCTCACGGCGGAGATGGTCAGCAGCGGATTGACCGCCAGGGAGGTCGGAATCACCGCGCCGTCGGTCACGTACAACCCGGCATAGACATTGGTGCCACTGGCGCTGCTGAATACCTGCCCCTTGTGGTTGACCACCCCTTGCTCCGCGTCCTCGCCCATGACGCAACCGCCCAGCGGGTGAACGGAAACGATGCTGTGTTTGAGCAGCTCGGTCCAGATCGGGTTCTCGACCCAGATCCCGCCCAACGCCTTGGTGCTCTGGTGCAGCCGGTCGTTGCCAATCTTCACGTTTTCCTGCTCGCCGACGCCCGGCCAGTCGATGCGCAATTGATCCTTGCTGTCGAGCACCATGCGACCCTTGCCGTCGTCGTGGCTCATGATCAGGTAGGTCTGCATGTTGTGCAGGGCGCCGTGATACGGGCCGCGCAGGAAGCTTTCGGTTTCGCGCTCCGCGTACTTGAGCTTGCCGGTGAAACTGTCGTCGGTGGGCTTGCCGATCAACCCGGCGAACGCCGCCATGCTCGGCACCATGGGCCCGCCGAGCGCGCCGGGGATCGAGCCTTCTTCGATGACCATGCGGCTGCGCCAGTCGCCTTCGGTGCGCATGTCGATGATCGAGGTGATGCACGGGCCGACCGGTTTCATTTCACTAGCCGGATGCGCGCCGAAACCGATGCCGTTGATCGGCTGGTCGCAGTTGTGGCCAAAGCCAAGGATGTCACCGTTGCCGCTCATGTTCTCGCCAAGCTGATTGGACGTCGCCAGACCTTTGTCCCGGGAGCGCAGGAGGATTTCGGTGGAGCCCAGCGTGCCCGCCGACACCACGACAATGTCAGCCTTGACGAACAGCGTCGGCGCGGAGAATTTCTCGCGGCCACTGTCCAGGTACTGGAAGTGCACGATCCAGCCGTCGCCGTCGCGCTCCAGGTGCCGCACCTCGGCCTGGCAGAAAATCTCCGCACCGTGGTTCCAGGCATCCGGCAGGTAATTCATCAACGTGGTGTTCTTGGCCTTGTTGTTACAGCCCGACACGCAGTCGCCGCAGTGGTTGCACGGTAATTGCTCGACACCGACGTGGTTGAGGTTGTTCGGCAGTTTGTCGAAGGTCACATTGATCGGCGGCTTGTAGAAGTGCGCGCCTTGCTTGAGGTAGTCGGCGGACTTCTGGTTAGCCTCGAGTTTGGGCAAGGTCGGAGCGGTTTTCGGGTAGGGATTGGGCTTGAGCATCTCCCGAGCCCGGGCGTAACCGTCCTTGAGCAAGGTGTCGCGATGCTCACGTACCGCCAGCGGCCAGCGCGGATCGTCGAACACACCGGGCTCCGGCTCCAGCGCGACGTTGGCGTTGATCAAGGATGTGCCACCCAGACCACAACCGACTACCACGTTTTGCTGGGCGTTGACGTGCAGGTCGAACAGCCCGGTGCGCGAACCGATGTGCCCGTCCGGGTCATGGACTTGCAGCTCTTCGGTGGCCGCCAGCATCGTATTGGGGTATTCGCCGGGCTGGATTTCCCGGCCTCGCTCCAGCAGGCACACCTGCTTGCCGGCCCGGGACAGGCGCGACGCCGCGATCCCGCCACCGTAGCCGGAGCCGATGACGATCACGTCGTAATGTTCCTTGATGTCGCTGATGGGCGTGGCAATCCGTGTCATGACTCATTTCCTCTCAGGCAGATGGGCAACTCTGTGGTTGCCTGCAATCGATAGATGAACGAACACCTGGTCACCGGGCACGGTCGGGCCTCAATGGCAGCTGCGTTTTGGCATGGATAAAAGGCTCAGGCGCTATAGGCGAGCGCGCTGATTGGCGGCGCGACGATGAATTCGTTTACGCAGCAAGGAGGCAGGTTTTGGAACACAGGTCATGCAGGGGCTTGGGTGCGAGCGATATCGCTGGCTATCCATCACGCGTTCTCCCTGAACCAGATGTGGATAAGAGACGGCTGTCCTTATGCCGTGAAAGTGAAGACAGGCGACAGATCGAAGTCAAGGAAGCGCCTTAGACCTGTATGAAATCTGATCTATCGCGTTCGGGCCTATACAGACCGTGGCTTGCAGGGTTCAGCGAACAAGTTATCCACATCTCCACCCACAGCTATTGGGGACAACTGTGGATGACGTGCCAAATATATTCACAAAAAACCAAGAAAAACCGTGACTTATCCAGAAGCAGAGTTTTGCGCAAGCGTTGGTCGTTTTTTGATCAGAAGCCTGCAAGGCACGGTTTATATGGTCTGTAGAGGATGGCGAACACCTTATCCACAGAAGCACCAACAGACTTTGGGGGCAACTTTGCAGGCTCTGTGGAAAACTGCTGAAAGCCGTGAGAATTCGGGGTTTGCGGGAGGATTAACGAGGAAAAAGCGCGAATTGAACATTATTTGATCAACCCACTGAAAGCCACGGTTTGTATAGCCTGTAGCGGACAGCGAACATCTTATCCACAGAAGCGCCAACAGAGATTGGGGGCAAGTATCGGCGTGTGAGCGACGTTACTCTGTGGAAAAAGCTCGAAAAAACCGTGGGTTAGGCTGGTTGTTTTTTGTACGGAGGGCTGCAGGGCTTGATTGGCATGGGGTGTAGCGAGGGGCGAACATGTTATCCACAGAAGCGCTAACAGGGATTGTGGGTAAATGCGCAATCCCAGATCAGGCAACATCGATGGTGAATGTCAGTCCGTCATCGCGAGCAGGCTCGCTCCCACAGGTGTTCGATGTCCTTACGGCCGATACATCAAATAAGCCTCACCCGTAACCCGAATCATTGGGTGGGGCGTGATCTGGCAGGTATCGACGATCCGGAAGCCATGGCGCTCATAAAATCGCCGGGCGCCGGTGTTCGCCGCATAGTCGATCAGGCTCAAGCCATTGAGCCCCAACCGGTTGGCACGGTCGTAGGCGTAGGCGAGGAACTGTTTGCCCAAACCCTGATTGCGCCACCCCTCATGCAGCGCCAGGCTCGAAATATAGAGGGTGTCGGGGATTTCCATGGTGGCATACGGCGCCAGGACCGGGTCGGTCACGGGAGCGGCCTGAGGATCGTGGCGCATCACGTAGCTGTGCAGCATGCCGATGACCTCTCCCTCAGCCTGCGCGATCAGGCAGTTTTGATAGGAAAAATCGACATCTTCACGGGCGTAACGAGTGGCACCCACTTCCAGCAGATCCTGCCCGGGCTCCGCCAGCTGGCTCCAGATGTAATCCGAAGCACCCTCTGATGAAATCTGGAACAAACGGGCAATCTCGCGCGCATCCGTGCGCAAAGCCGGACGAAATTCAACTTCCATTGATGTGACTCCACAGAATACGAGCGACCTTTTTAGCGTGCAGGTTGATGCGTCACAACCGGCCAGGCCAACGGTTTTATGACCGGTTGTTGCAGTCGCTCAACCCTGACGGACCACGCCTTCTTCAATCAGCAACTTGAGAATGGCTTCGGCGCCCGCTTGCGCGGTCACGCCCTTGAGCACCTGCCCGCCTCCGCCACTGGCCTTGGCCGTCGCGGCCTTCATGCGATCTGCACCGCTCTTGGCCTTGATCACTTTCAAGCGTTTTGGCCGTGGTTTGGCCGGTTGCAGCGTGGCCACCGCCAGCAGTTCATCGTCGATCACCTCGACTTCATCCGCCTGCAACACCCCGCGCCGCGCTGGACCGTAGGCACTCTGCCGAGGCTTGGGCGCTGCGTTATCCACAGTCGCCAGAAACGGCAGGCGCACTTTCAAGCGACGGCGCTGACCGCGAGGCAAGGCCTGCAGCACCAGCGCCGAACCACCGTCGATGGATTCGACTTGCGCCAAACCCACCACCAGCGGCCAACCGAGGCTTTCCGCCAACAGGAACGGCAACATCCCCGAGCCTTCGCCGGTTTCCGCCTGGCTGCCGGTCAGCACCACCTGCGCCCCGGCATCGCGCAAATACGCGGTCAATGCTGGCAACGCGTCAGCACCTTCCGGTTGCTCCAGCACATGCAACTGTTCCAGGCCCATGCCCAGATAAGCGCGCAGTGCCGGTTCTGCAACATCGCCGGCATGCAGCACTTGCAGGTTATCCCCAGCCAGTTGCAGGCCCAGTTCAACTGCTCGTGCATCCTGCTCGGCGCGGCGCGGCCGGCCGGAGGTCGGGTGGGCGCCGATGGACACCAGGCTGATGATTTTCGTGCTCATAACCCTTTCCTTCCCTTAAGCCGCATCGCGCTTGGCTTCATTGCGGTAAGCCTCGACCGCATCGATCAAGGCTTGAAGAATCTCGGCGCTCTCACCGATCACCGACAGGTCGGCCCGTTTGATCATGTCGCAGCCAGGATCGAGGTTGATCGCCACCACCTTGTCGCAGGCACCGATGCCTTGCAGGTGCTGGATCGCCCCGGAAATGCCCACCGCCACGTAAACCCGTGCCGTGACCCAAGTGCCGGACGCACCGACCTGACGGTCGCGGGCCATGAAGCCATCGTCCACCGCCACGCGCGATGCACCTTCGGTCGCACCCAACGCCTCGGCCGTCCTGTGGAAAAGTCCCCAGTCCTTGACCCCGTTGCCACCCGAGAAGATGAACTCGGCTTCGGCCATCGGAATCGCCGCCGGGTCCACCGCCACCGCGCCCAGATCTTCGATCCGCGACAGGCTGCGGGCGACTGCTGTGGATAACTCCACTGGCAAGGCTTCGTGACGGGTTTCGCTGACCGGTTCGGCGCATTCGGCAGCCGCCAGAATCAAGCGGGCGACCGGACGTGCAAGGTCCTGCAAACCAGCACCGGCGCGGCCGATGCACTGCTGATCCTTGACCTGCCAGACCCGCGTGGCCGGGCGTTCGCCCAGTGCGGCGGCAAAGCGTCGACCCAGTTCGCCACCACCGCTGCGGCTGTCCGGCAGCAACCAGTGACGAGGGTTGAACTGGTTATCCACAGCCCGCAGGCCCTGGACGCGTTGCTCTGGTGCATAACCGCTGAATTCGTCGCCTTCCAGTACCAGCAAGCGGTCAACGCCCGCCGTGGCGAAGGCGTTTTCCTTGTGCTCACCGAAGACCACGGCCAGTACCGCGCCGTCCTTGCCGGCCAACTGATGGGCCAGGCCGAGCAAGTCGCGGTCGTGGCTGCTCAAGCGGCCGCCGACCATGTCCGGCACCACACTGATGTAGAACGCAGGAGCAGCGACTTGATGCAGCGGCAATTGCACTTCAACCGCGGCCGAGCGTTTGGTCGCCCCGCCCTGCTGAGCACCGCTGCGGTCAATCCGCTTGATGCCGTTGGGGCCGATAAAACCGATCCCGTGAGGGTTCTTGCGGATGAGACCGTTAGGTCCCATCCAGCTGTGTTGCGCCGGTTGCATGGCCGCGTGCAGCGGGTGCAGACGGTTGCGGGCGATCCATTCGGCGCGTGGGTCGCGGCGGATAATGTCGCTCATCAATGCACCTCCGCAGGTTCACGTTTGGCCGGTGCCGAAGGCTTTCCCGGCGCGGCGTCTTCGAGCAAGGCGTCGGCCACCAGTTCGGCGATGTCCTTGATTAGTGGACGCGGTTCGACCACGCCTTCGAGCATCGCGGTGCACTGTGGGCAACCCACGGCCACCAGTTCGGCGCCGGTTTCGCGGATGTCTTCCATGCGCATGTCGGGGATCCGCTGCTTGCCCGGAATGTCGGTAATCGGTGCACCGCCACCGCCGCCGCAGCAGCGTGAACGGAAACCGGAGCGTTGCATTTCCTTGATCTCGATGCCCAGGGCGCGCAGCACTTCGCGCGGCGCCTCGTACTCGCCGTTGTAGCGGCCGAGGTAGCACGGGTCGTGATAGGTCACGCTGCTGCCTTTGTGCTGGCCGAGGTTCAGGGCGCCTTCGCCAATGATCTCCGCCATGTAGGTGCTGTGGTGCTGCACGAGGTAGTTGCCGTCGAAGGCGCCGTACTCGTTTTTCAGCACGTGGAAACTGTGCGGGTCGCAGGTGACGATGCGGTTGAAGCTGTATTTGGCCAAAGTCTGGATGTTGCGTTTGGCCAACAGCTGGAAGGTCGCTTCATCGCCCAGACGCCGGGCCACGTCACCGCTGTCGCGCTCTTCAAGCCCCAGCACCGCAAAGTCGACCTTGGCCGCTTTCAGCACTTTGACGAAGGCACGCAGGGTGCGCTGGTTGCGCATGTCGAAGGCACCGTCACCGACCCAGAACAGCACGTCGGTGGATTTCTTCTCGCTCAGCAGGTTCAGGTTCAAATCCGCCGCCCAGTTCATCCGCCCGCCCGGCGCGAAGCCGCCAGGGTTATCGGTGGCGATCAGGTTTTCGAGGACTTCGGCGCCCTTGTTCGGGGTCGCGCCTTTTTCCAGGGTCAGATGGCGACGCATGTCGACGATGGCGTCGACGTGCTCGATCATCATCGGGCATTCCTCGACGCAGGCACGGCAAGTGGTGCAGGACCACAGGGTTTCAGCGTCCACCAGACCGTTGACGATCGGTTGATGCGGATTGCCACCGTGTTCGCCAATGGCTTTGCCCGGATACGGACTGCCCGCGAATTTGGCGTCGGTACCACCGGCCAGGCCAACGACCATGTCCTGAATCAGTTTTTTCGGGTTCAGCGGCTGGCCAGCGGCGAACGCCGGGCACGCGGCTTCGCATTTACCGCACTGCACGCAGGCGTCGAAGCCGAGCAGTTGGTTCCAGGTGAAATCCTTGGGTTTTTCCACACCGAGTGGCGCGTTCGGATCATTCAGATCCAGCGGCTTCAAACCGGTGGAACGACCACCACCAAAGCGTTCGGCGCGACGGTGCCAGGCCAGGTGCAGTGCGCCGGCAAAGGCGTGCTTCATCGGCCCGCCCCAGGTCATGCCGAAGAACAGTTCCGACACGCCCCAGAGCACGCCGACGCCGAGGATCGCCGCCACCACCCAACCACCGAAGTTTTCCGGAAGGATGCCGGCGACCGGCAGGGTCAGCAGGAAGAACGACGCCGAGAACGCCATCAGGCTTTTCGGCAGGCGCATCCACGGGCCTTTGGACAAGCGGGCCGGTGGGTTGCGACGGCGCAGGAACATAAAGATCGCGCCGACAAACATCACCGCCGACATCAGCAGCAATGCATAACCGAGGATGCGGTTATGCAGGCCAAAACCATGCACCAGAATCGCCAGCACAATGGACGCCACTGCACCACCGGCCGTGGCAACGTGGGTGTTGGCAATGTATTTGTCCCGCGCGACGACGTGGTGCAAATCGACCATGTAGCGTTTGGGCATGGCGAACAGACCGCCGATCAGGTCGACTTTCGAAGCCCGGCCCTGACGCCACATAGCCACCCGCCGCAACGCGCCCAGGACAGCCAGGCCCAAGGCAGCGAACAACAGGATTGGAAGAAGGGTGTTCAACATGTGGAGCTCCCAAAGACCGCAGGGTCTTGCAGGCCAAACTACCTGGATGCCTTGCTCGAATCCCTGTAGGAGCGAGGCTTGCCCGCGAAGGCGATGGATCAGCCAACATCAATGTTGAATGTCAGTCGGCCTTCGCGGGCAAGCCTCGCTCCTACAGGTTATCCACAAGCTCTTAGAAATCCTTGCACAACCGCAACGCGTCATAAATCGCCGCGTGGGTGTTGCGCTGGGCCACGCAGTCGCCGATACGGAACAGCAAGTAGCCGTCGCCCGCCTGGCTCAACGAAGGTTGTGGCTTGATCGCGAACAGGGCTTCGATGTCCATCTGGCCTTTGTTGCGCGAGCCTTCCTTCAGCGCGTAGTAGATTTCTTCGTCCGGACGCACGCCGTTTTCGACGACGACCTGGTCCACCACCCGCTCCTCTTTGGCGCCGGTGTATTCGTTTTCCAACACCGCCACCAGCTTGTCGCCTTCGCGGTAGACCTTCTCCAGCATCATGTCGCCGGTCATGATCACTTCTTTCGGGTACATGCTGCGGTAGTAAGTCGGGAACGACGTACCGCCGATGGCCACGCCCGGTTTGATGTCGTCGGTGACGATCTCGACCTGGCTGCCCTTGTCGGCGAGGAAGTCAGCCGTCGACATCCCGGTGAACTCGCAAATGGTGTCGTAGACCAGCACGTTCTTGCCCGGTGCAACCTTGCCGTCGAGGATGTCCCAGCTGCTGACCACCAGGCCTTCAGCCGCGCCCCAATGTTCGTTCTGCTCCAGGAACGGATGACCGCCGACAGCGAGTACCACCACGTCCGGACGCAGGTCGAGAATGGTCGCCGCATCCGCCGCCACGCCCAGGCGCAGATCGACTTTCAAGCGCGCCAGCTCCAGTTGGAACCAGCGGGTGATGCCGGCGATCTGGTCCCGTTGCGGAGCTTTCGACGCGGTAGTGATCTGCCCGCCGATGAATTCTTTCTTCTCGAACAGGGTCACGTCGTGGCCACGTTCGGCTGACACGCGAGCCGCTTCCATCCCGGCAGGACCGGCACCGACCACCACGACTTTGCGCTTCACACCGGTCGACTTCTCGATGATGTGCGGCACGCCCATGTATTCACGGGAAGTCGCGGCGTTCTGGATGCACAAGACGTCCAGGCCCTGGTACTGACGGTCGATGCAGTAGTTGGCGCCCACGCATTGTTTGATCTGGTCGACCTGGCCCATCTTGATCTTGGCGATCAGGTGCGGGTCAGCGATGTGGGCGCGGGTCATGCCGACCATGTCGACGTAGCCGCCTTCCAGAATACGGGTCGCCTGGTTCGGATCCTTGATGTTCTGCGCGTGCAAAACCGGAGCCTTCACCACTTCTTTGATACCGGCGGCCAAGTGCAGGAATGGCTCCGGTGGATAACTCATGTTCGGGATAACGTTGGCCAGGGTGTTGTGGGTGTCGCAACCCGAGCCCACGACGCCGATGAAGTCGATCATGCCGGTGTCGTCGTAGTACTTGGCGATCTGTTTCATGTCCTCGTGGGACAAGCCGTCCGGGTGGAACTCATCACCGCACAGACGAATGCCGACGCAGAAGTCAGGACCGACTTCCTTGCGCACAGCCTTGATCACTTCCAGGCCGAAACGCATGCGGTTTTCGAAGCTGCCGCCCCATTCATCGGTACGCTTGTTGACCCGCGGGCTCCAGAACTGGTCGATCATGTGCTGGTGCACGGCAGACAGCTCGACGCCGTCCAGGCCACCGGCCTTGGCTCGTGCGGCTGCGCTTGCGTAGTTGCCGATTACCCGCCAGATTTCTTCCGGTTCGATGGTTTTGCAGGTCGCGCGGTGCACCGGTTCACGGATGCCCGACGGCGACAGCAGGGTTGGCCAATGCTCGCCATCCCAGCGCGAGCGTCGGCCCATGTGGGTAATCTGGATCATGATCTTGGCGCCATGCTTGTGCATGGCATCGGCCAGGTTCTGGAAGTGCGGAATGATCCGGTCGTCGGCCAGGTTGACCGACTTCCACCAGCCTTGCGGGCTGTCGATGGCCACACTGGAGGAACCGCCGCAAATCGCCAGGCCGATCCCGCCCTTGGCTTTCTCTTCGTAATATTTGACGTACCGGTCGGTGGTCATGCCGCCGTCGGTGGCGTAGACCTCGGCGTGCGCGGTGCTGAGCACGCGGTTGCGGATGGTCAGTTTGCCGATTTGAATCGGTTGAAACATTGCTTCGAAAGCCATGGCGGGTTCCTCGACTTACAACGGCTTGACGGTGAACAAACCGTCGTCGTGGCCTTCTTCGGAGCCACCGTAAACCTGTTCTGCAACGGTGCGGATCGAGCTGCCACGGGCCTGAAGAATCTGGTCCATGGCGCCGGCGAACCAGCCAGTGAACATGTAGTCGACCTTGCGCCCGACCTTGCCGTACACGTAGACAAATGCGGAGTGTTCAAGCTTGACGCTGGCGGTGCCTTTGTCGAGGTCGATGTCCTGGATCTTGAACAGGCCCCAGCCGCGTTGCGACAGACGCTTCATGTAATGCTCAAACACTGCGACGCCTTCCAGACCGTGGCATTCAGCTTCTTTTTCACACCAGTGCCAGGCGGACTTGTAGCCGGCCTTGTAGAGGATTTCAGCGTAGGCGTCGGCGCCCAGCACTTCCTCGATGCCCATATGGTTATTGACGAAGAAATGGCGCGGTACGTACAGCATCGGCAGGGCGTCGGAGGTCCAGACACCGGTTTCGCTGTCGACTTCGATTGGCAATTGCGGGGCGATCTTGGCCATGGAAACTTAACTCCAGAAAAATTTTGGTGTTGCCCCCGGCGCGGACGGCCGGGGGAAAGGATTCAGAGGTGCTGTGGCTTACTCGCCCCAGACGTCCTTCAAGATGTTGACCCAGTTCTCGCCCATGATCTTGCGGACCACGCGCTCGGAATGGCCACGCTTGAGCAGGGTTTCGGTCAGGTTCGGGAACTCGCCGACGGTGCGGATGCCCAGCGGGTTGATGATCTTGCCGAAGCTGGTCAGACGGCGGGCGTAGCCCTTGTCATGGGTCAGGTATTCGAAGAAGTCCTGGCCATGGCCCTGGGTGAAGTCGGTGCCGATGCCGATGGCGTCTTCGCCGACGATGTTCATGGTGTATTCGATCGCTTCGGCGTAGTCGTCGATGGTCGAATCGATGCCTTTGGCCAGGAACGGCGCGAACATGGTCACGCCGACGAAACCGCCGTGATCGGCGATGAACTTCAGTTCTTCATCGGATTTGTTGCGCGGGTGCACTTTCAGACCCGACGGCAGGCAATGGGAGTAGCAGACCGGCTTCTTGGATTCGAGGATGACTTCTTCGGACGTCTTCGAGCCGACGTGGGACAGGTCGCACATGACGCCGACACGGTTCATTTCAGCGACGATTTCACGACCGAAACCCGACAGGCCGCCGTCGCGCTCGTAGCAACCGGTGCCCACCAGGTTTTGGGTGTTGTAGCACATCTGCACGATACCGACGCCGAGCTGCTTGAAGACCTCGACGTAGCCGATCTGGTCTTCAAAGGCGTGAGCATTCTGGAAACCAAAGAGGATGCCGGTCTTGCCCTGTTCCTTGGCCTTGCGGATATCGGCGGTGGTGCGCACCGGAATCACCAGGTCGCTGTTCTCGCGGATCAGCTTCTGGCTGGCGGCGATGTTGTTGACAGTGGCCTGGAAGCCCTCCCACACCGACACGGTGCAGTTGGCCGCGGTCAGACCGCCCTTGCGCATGTCTTCAAACAGCTCGCGGTTCCACTTGGCAATAATCAGCCCGTCGATAACGATGCTGTCGGCGTGCAATTCGGCTGGGCTCATCAGGCTGTCCCCTATTAGCGATTCATGCGCCGAATCGTGTGCCGGCGCTTTGGGGCCAGCATATGCCTCGGTGCAGGGGTAGCCGGGTGCAAAAACGACAGGGGGTTTGCCGAAAGCGTCAATCCGCGACAAAGGGTCGTCAAAGGGCGTCATTGCCTACCTATCCAACGCCGCCCGCTTGGGCCAGAATTCGCCGCATCACTGGATGTTTTACTGAATGCATTACTGGATTAAGGGGCGGCGGCGCAATGAAATCGATCTTCCTGGCTTTGGCACTGATGGCAACTGGCGTACAAGCAGCTGAAGAGGCCGACAACAACCCCTGCGACGCCGTCGAAAACGAAATCCAGACCCTGGAATGCTCGGCCTACAGCAGAACCACCGCCGAACAGCTGCTGAGCGACAACTACCAGAGCCTGACCGAGCGCATGCAAACGCTTTACGGCAACAACAAGGCGCAACTGACCGACATCACCGCCAAAATCAAGACCGCGCAACAGCAATGGCTGAAAACCCGGGATGCCGATTGTGCAGTGGACGCATTTCCGGCGACCAGCGGTAGCAAAGCGTTCACCATTGCGCAAAATGATTGCGTGGCGCGCATGAGTGACGAGCGGTCGGAGTTTTTGGAGTCTATTGGGCAGGAGTAAAAGCATAAGAATGGAGAATTATTTGATCCCCCACGAAGTAGTGAGCCGTATCGTCGTTGGAGCACTTCCTATTCGCGCCTGGCGCGAGCACCTGAACCTTACGCAAGATGAAGTTGCCAAGCGCATGGGTATTTCCCAACCGGCTTTCGCCCAGCAAGAAACGGTCTCCAAGCCCCGCAAGGCAACCCGTGAAAAAATTGCCGCAGCTTTTGGCATCACCGCCAACCAACTAGAGTTGTAAGCTGAACGCCAGCATCAGGAAAAGGGATTGAAATGAAAATCTGCGGCATCGAAATCAAAGGCAGCGAAGCGATCATCGCCGTGGCCTCCCTCGACGGTCAGGCGCTCAGTCACGTCGCCCTCGCCACCAAGAAAATCGCCCTCGATGAGGACGACGAAGCCGCCAACGTCAAAGTCTTCGCCGCTCAGGTGGCGTCGTTTGTCCGTGAGAACTCCATCGACCGGATCGCGATCAAGAAGCGCAGCAAGAAAGGCGAGTTCGCCGGTGGGCCGACTACGTTCAAAATCGAGGGGATTTTCCAGCTGCTGGAAAATTGCGAGGTGACGCTGCTGTCGCCGCAGACCATCAATGCGCAGAACAAAAAGTTCGATTTTGCACTGCCGGAGACGCTGAACAAGTATCAGCATGAGGCGTACAAGGCGGCGTGCTCGGTCTTGATGAAGAAGTAACATTTTCTCTCACCCTCAGTCTAATTCCTGCTCAAGACACAAGCGGGCTTGCCCGCGATGGCGGTGTGTCAGTCAACATCAACATTGAATGTGCCGGCCTCATCGCGGGCAAGCCCGCTCCCACAGGTTTCTCGGGTGTCGTCAGAATTACGCTTTAGCCGTACGTCGGTCTTCACGCGGGCACCGCTCAAATCTCGCCCGATAACTGCGGGTGAAATACGACGGCGATTCAAACCCGCACGCGATGCTCACTTCCAACACACTCATGTTCGTCTGACGCAGCAACTGCCGCGCCTTCTCCAGCCTTAACCGCAGGTAGAAATTGCTCGGCGTGTCGTTCAGATGCAGGCGAAACAAGCGTTCCAGCTGGCGCCGGGTCACTTTGATCGATTCCGCCAGCTCCAGGGTACTCAGTGGCGGTTCGCTGTGCTGCTCCATCTCCCCAATCACCTGCACCAGTTTCTTGTTGCTGATGCCATAACGCGTGGCGACTTCCATGCGCTGGTGGTCTTTGCGCGGACGGATGCGCCCGAGTACGAATTGTTCGCTGACCTGGATCGCCAGTTCCGGGCCGTGGGCCTGGCCGATGAGGTCGAGCATCAGGTCGATGGAGGCCGTGCCGCCGGCGGAGGTGATGCGTCGGCGGTCGATCTCGAACAGCTCCTGAGTGACGCTGAGCTGTGGATAAGACTCCTTGAAGGCGTCGATGGCTTCCCAGTGCAAGGTCAGGCGATGGCCATCGAGCAGACCGGCTTCAGCGAGGATGAAGCTGCCGGTGTCGATGGCGCCGAGGGTCACGCCTTCGATGTCCAAACGACGCAACCAGTGCTCCAGTGCCGGAGTGGCGAACTTCAGCGGCTCGAAACCGGCGACCACCAGTAAGGTCGCGCCTTTCTTCAGGGGTTCCAGCGCGGCATCGGCGTTGACCGACATGCCGTTACTGGCCAAAACCGCCCCACCATCGGCGCTCAACACATGCCAGCGATACAACTCGCCGCGAAAGCGATTGGCGACCCGCAGCGGCTCGATCGCCGAGATAAAACCGATCGCCGAAAAACCCGGCATCAACAAGAAGTAGAAATCCTGGGACATGGAGCGCACTCGCTTAGCAGGTAAAAAGAGGCCAGGTAACGAGAGGGCGGTTAGCGTGTGGACGTTGATACGCCACTTGCAACGAGCATTCAAGGGCTCAGGTCGCTGCAGTGCAAGAGCTGGTCGCCGCAGTGCGTTTTTACGGGGGCTTTGCTGCGTAACTTGGCATCACCGGCGCATCAGACACCGGAACCCACAATAACGACCTGCCGAGGAACCCGACATGAAACGACTGATCAGCAGCTGTGTTCTTGCACTCAGCGGTACCGCTTTCTTGAGCGCCAGCGTCATGGCGGCCGAACCCGCGTCGTGCCAGAACGTGCGCATGGGCGTAGTGAACTGGACCGACGTGATCGCCACCAGCGCCATGACCCAGGTGTTGCTCGACGGCCTCGGCTACAACACCAAACAGACCAGTGCCTCCCAGCAAATCATCTTCGCCGGGATTCGCGACCAGCGCCTGGACTTGTTCCTCGGTTACTGGAACCCGCTGATGACCCAGACCATCACGCCGTTTGTCGATGCCAAGCAGGTCAAAGTGCTTGAAGCGCCAAGCCTCAAGGATGCTCGCGCCACCCTCGCCGTGCCGACTTACCTCGCCGACAAAGGCCTGAAAACCTTCGCCGACATCGCCAAGTTCGAAAAAGAACTGGGCGGCAAGATTTACGGCATCGAGCCTGGCTCGGGCGCCAACACCCAGATCAAGGCGATGATCACCAAGAATCAATTTGGCCTGGGCAAGTTCCAGCTGGTCGAGTCCAGCGAGGCCGGCATGCTTGCGGCGGTGGATCGCGCCGTGCGGCGCAAGGAAGCCGTGGTGTTCTTCGGCTGGGCCCCGCACCCGATGAACGTCAACGTGCAAATGACCTACCTCACCGGCAGCGAAGACGCCCTCGGCCCGAACGAAGGCATGGCCACCGTGTGGACGGTCACCGCGCCGAAATACGCCGAGCAATGCCCGAACATTGGTCGCTTGCTGAGCAACCTGACCTACACCGCCGAAGACGAGAGCCGGATGATGCAGCCTCTGCTGGATCACAAGGACGCTTTCGAATCGGCGAAGCAATGGCTCAAGGATCACCCGCAAGACAAGCAACGCTGGCTCGAAGGCGTGACCACCTTCGATGGCAAACCGGCGGCTGAAAACCTGAAACTGACCAGTAAATAAACCGATTGAACCACCGATTCGCAGCCCGATGCGGGCTGCGAGCGGAATCGTCATGCCCTGAGCCACACCTAAAAATCACGCCTGTAAGGAACCTGCCTCATGAACCACGACGTCATCATCACCTGCGCACTCACCGGTGCTGGCGACACGACCGCCAGAAGCCCACACGTGCCGGTCACCCCAAAACAAATCGCCGCGGCTGCCGTGGAAGCCGCCAAGGCCGGCGCTACCGTGGTTCACTGCCACGTTCGCGACCCGCAAACCGGCAAGTTCAGCCGTGACGTGGCGCTGTACCGCGAAGTGATGGAGCGTATCCGCGAGGCCGACGTCGACATCATCGTCAACCTCACCGCCGGCATGGGCGGTGACCTGGAAATCGGCGCGGGCGAGAACCCGATGGAATTCGGCCCGAATACCGACCTGGTCGGCCCGCTGACCCGTCTCGCCCACGTCGAAGAACTGCTGCCGGAAATCTGCACCCTGGATTGCGGCACCCTGAACTTCGGTGACGGCGACACCATTTACGTGTCTACCCCGGCCCAGCTACGCGCTGGTGCCAAACGCATTCAAGAGCTGGGCGTTAAGCCTGAGCTGGAAATCTTCGACACCGGCCACCTGTGGTTCGCCAAGCAGATGATCAAGGAAGGCCTGCTGGATAACCCGTTGTTCCAGCTGTGCCTGGGCATCCCGTGGGGCGCGCCGGCCGACACCACCACCATGAAAGCCATGGTCGACAACCTGCCGGCCGACGCGGTCTGGGCCGGGTTTGGCATCGGTCGCATGCAGATGCCGATGGCGGCGCAAGCGGTGCTGCTCGGCGGCAACGTGCGGGTCGGCCTGGAAGACAACCTGTGGCTGGACAAGGGTGTTCTGGCGACCAACGGCCAACTGGTCGAGCGCGCCAGCGAAATCCTCAGCCGCCTCGGCGCCCACGTTCTGACGCCGGCTGAAGGCCGGGCAAAAATGGGCCTGACCAAGCGCGGTTAACCCCCACACACAAAACCCTGTAGGAGCGAGGCTTGCCCGCGAAGGCGGTTTTCCTGCCGCCAGAGATGCGTTGGATGTACCGGCCTCTTCGCGGGCAAGCCTCGCTCCTACAGGGCTTACCGAAATTCTTTAGGACGTCGCCATGAGCTTTATCACTGATATCAAAACCTTCGCAGCCCTGGGCAGCGGTGTCATCGGCAGCGGCTGGGTGTCCCGCGCCCTCGCCCACGGCCTCGACGTAGTGGCCTGGGATCCGGCGCCCGGTGCCGAAGCGGCCCTGCGCAAGCGCGTCGCCAATGCTTGGGGCGCGCTGGAGAAGCAAGGCCTGGCACCCGGCGCGTCGCAAGATCGTCTGCGCTTTGTCGCCACTATCGAAGAATGCGTTCGCGACGCAGATTTCATTCAGGAAAGTGCTCCCGAACGATTGGACCTGAAACTGGAACTGCACAGCAAAATCAGCGCAGCGGCCAAGCCCAATGCCTTGATCGGTTCCAGTACTTCGGGGTTGTTGCCGAGCGAGTTCTACGAGAGCTCGACCCACCCGGAACGCTGCGTGGTCGGGCATCCGTTCAACCCGGTTTACCTGCTGCCGTTGGTGGAAGTGGTCGGTGGCAAAAATACCGCGCCGGAAGCGGTTCAAGCGGCAATGAAAGTCTATGAATCCTTGGGTATGCGCCCACTGCATGTGCGCAAGGAAGTACCCGGTTTTATCGCCGACCGTTTGCTCGAAGCGCTGTGGCGTGAGGCGCTGCATCTGGTTAACGACGGTGTGGCGACCACCGGTGAAATCGACGATGCGATTCGTTTTGGCGCAGGCCTGCGCTGGTCGTTCATGGGTACTTTCCTGACTTACACCCTGGCGGGTGGCGACGCGGGCATGCGGCACTTCATGGCGCAGTTCGGGCCGGCGTTGCAGTTGCCCTGGACCTATCTGCCGGCACCGGAGCTGACCGACAAATTGATTGATGATGTGGTGGATGGCACCAGCGAGCAGTTGGGCAAGCACAGCATCTCGGCGCTGGAGCGCTATCGTGATGATTGCTTGCTGGCGGTACTGGAGGCGGTGAAAACCACCAAAGAGAAGCATGGAATGGCGTTCGCAGACTAAACGCCCCCCCTGTAGGAGCGAGGCTTGCCCGCGAAGAACGATTACACGGTGCATCAGGTAGACCGAGTTATCGTTCTTCGCGGGCAAGCCTCGCTCCTACAGGCCTCAACCATTTCGGATGTGACATCATGCCCACCCTCACCACCTACCAAACCAAAATCATCCCCGATTGGGTCGACTACAACGGCCACCTGCGCGATGCCTTCTATCTGCTGATTTTCAGCTACGCCACCGACGCGCTGATGGATCGACTGGGCATGGACAGCAACAACCGCGAAGCCAGCGGCAATTCGCTGTTCACCCTCGAGTTGCACCTCAACTACCTGCACGAAGTGAAGCTCGATGCCGATGTCGAAGTGCACACCCAGATCATCGGCCATGACCGCAAGCGCCTGCACCTCTACCACAGCCTGCATCTGGTGGGCGGTGACAAGGAGCTGGCGGGCAATGAACAAATGCTGCTGCACGTCGACCTGGCCGGGCCGCGATCCGCACCGTTCAGCGAAGAAACCTTGAGCAAGCTGCAGGCCATTGTCGCCGAGCAAGCCGATCTGCCCGCCCCCACCTGGATCGGCCGAGTGATTGCTTTACCCCCCGAAAAATAACAAGGAGCTCGTCATGAACACCGCCGCCGCTTTTGCCGATTTCCGCACCTACCCGTTGATCAGCGCGTTGACCGCCGTGCACACCCTGGCGGACCGAATTCAAGTGCAGTGGGCGGACGGTCGGGTCAGCCCTTTTCATCATCAATGGCTACGGGATAACTGCCCGTGCCCGCAGTGCGTCTACACGGTGACCCGCGAGCAAGTGCTGGAAATCGTCGATGTCGCGGAAAATCTGATCCCCGACAGCGCTCGAATCGATACCGATGGTTGTCTGTGTGTCGATTGGCAGGACGGCCACCTCAGCCGCTTCGACCCGGGCTGGCTGCGAGCCCACGCCTATGACGACGAAACCCGCGCCGAACGCCGGGCCGCCAAACCGAAAAGCAAGCTGTGGGACAGCCAGCTGAAGTTGCCGGTGTTCGACTATCAGGCGTTGATGGACGACAACGATGCCTTGCTGCAATGGCTGCTGGCCGTGCGCGATACCGGCCTGACTCAGGTCCGCGGTGTGCCCCCCGAGCCGGGCTCGCTGAAGCTGATCGCCCAACGGATTTCGTTCATCCGCGAGAGCAATTTCGGTGTGCTGTTCAACGTGCAATCCAAGGCCGACGCCGACAGCAATGCCTACACCGCCTTCAACCTGCCGCTGCACAGCGATCTGCCGACCCGGGAGTTGCAACCGGGGCTGCAATTTCTGCATTGCCTGGTCAATGACGCCGACGGTGGCGAGAGCATTTTCGTCGACGGTTTTGCCATCGCCCAAGCCTTGCGCCAGGAAGATCCCGAGGCGTTTCAAGCCTTGTGTGAAATTCCCGTGGAGTTCCGCAACAAGGACCGCCACAGCGACTACCGCTGCCTGGCGCCGATCATCGCCCTGGATGCTTTCGGGCAGGTGTCGGAAATCCGCATGGCGAACTTTCTGCGTGGGCCGTTCGATGCTTCAGTCGAGCAGATGCCCAAGCTGTATCGCGCTTACCGTCGCTTCATTGGGATGACCCGCGAGGCGCGCTTCCGGGTGATGACGCGGCTCAAACCCGGTGAGCTGTGGTGCTTCGACAACCGCCGCACCCTCCACGCCCGCAACGCTTTCGACCCCGCTACCGGTGCCCGGCATTTCCAGGGTTGCTATGTTGATCGGGATGAATTGCTGTCGCGGATTTTGGTGTTGCAAAGATAAACCGCGTCATCGTTCTTCGCGGGCAAGCCTCGCTCCTACAGGAATCACGCAAAACTCTGTAGGAGCGAGGCTTGCCCGCGAAAGCGTCAGCCCAATCAACACTTTCATCACTGATTCACAGGCAAAAAAAACCCCGATCAAGCCGTGACAGGATCGGAGCTGAGGAGGGTACTGTTGAGGAGCTGTTGCGCGAGGGTGACCAAACCTTCGTGAATCCAGCTGAATCCAGTGTGCCCATTCCCATGCATGGCAAGTTAGCCGAAAACGACCTGTTCATAGGTATTGCGGCCATTGCGACAAATCGTCCTTGCCGCCATCCCCAGCCCCTACCAGAATCGAGCCACGACACCGTTCCCTGAAGAAGGATTGCGTCATGATGCACGCCGATTTGATTGACCAGGAAGACCTGTTGGGCCAGCTGAAATCGTTGGGCTTTCAAGTACCGAGCGGCTCCACGGCCGAACAGGCTTGCGAGTGTGCGGTGCGAGGCTTGAACGATGAACGGGCGATGACACTGCGGACCATGGTCAAGCAGATGTACACCAGCAGCGCGACCATCCTGCCGGCCGTGCGCCAGGCGATCGACAAACAATTGCTGCCGGCGCTGGCGGCGTATCAGCAGAGCCGTAGCGCCTGATAGATTGCCTTCGCGGGCAAGCCTCGCTCCTACAGGTTTGGCGTCGTATCGAACAATCGCGATCGACATCAGTCCTGTAGGAGCGAGGCTTGCCCGCGAATGAAGCCCGCGCGGTTTAGAGCCTTACGCTCGCGAAAGTCGACTCATTGCGCGCCTGACTCAACGCCGACAGCGGCCCGGACAATGGCGACAACACCAAGGCTTGCGGCAGCGGCATCATCGCCACTTGTTGTGTGGTGTTGGAACCCACGCGCTCGTCGCGCGGCGGAATGCCGAAGTATTCGCGGTAGCACTTGGAGAAGTGCGGCGTAGACACGAACCCACATACCGACGCCACTTCGATGATCGACATCGGCGTTTGCTTGAGCAGTTGCCGAGCGCGGATCAGGCGCAGTTTCAGGTAGTAACGCGACGGCGAGCAGTGCAGGTATTTCTGGAACAACCGCTCCAGCTGACGACGCGACACGGCGACGTATACTGCCAGTTCGTCGAGGTCGATCGGTTCTTCGAGGTTGGCTTCCATCAGCGCGACGATTTCCTGCAACTTCGGCTGGTTGGTGCCGAGCATGTGCTTGAGCGGCACGCGCTGGTGGTCCTGCTCGTTGCGGATGCGCTCGTAGACGAACATTTCCGAGATCGCGGCCGACAGTTCACGACCGTGATCGCGGCTGATCAGGTGCAGCATCATGTCCAGCGGCGCGGTGCCGCCGGAGCTGGTGAAACGGTTACGGTCGAGGGTGAACAGTCGGGTGCTCATGGCTACCCGCGGGAAAGCTTCCTGCATCGACGCCAGGCATTCCCAGTGCACGCTGCAATCGAAACCGTCCAGCAGGCCGGCGCACGCCAGAGCCCAGCTACCGGTGCAGACCGCGCCGAGACGTCGGGACTGACGCGCCTGGCTTTGCAGCCACGACACATGCTCGCGGGTCACGGTGCGCTGAATGCCGATACCGCCGCAGACGATGATGGTGTCCAGGGGAGGTGCTTTGTGCATGGAGGCGTCGGGGGTGATCTGCAGACCGTCACTGGCCCAGACCTGACCGCCATCGACGGTGAGTGTGGTCCAGCGATACAGCTCGCGGCCGGACAATTGGTTGGCCATGCGCAGAGGTTCTACTGCGGAGGCCAGAGAAATAAGCGTGAAATTGTCCAGCAGCAAAAAGCCGATGGATTGAGGCGCACGGTTCTGGGGTTGGGCCCCGGAGTTGAACGTCGTCATCGCGGTATCTCCTCACACAAAGCGGGTGATGGCCTCAGGCGGAGGCTCTTTTTATTGCCATCGTTCTCGCGTGGGAGACGGGCTTTGTAATGACAGAGCAATTGCCATGCCTAAACTTGAATACGCGTTCAATAACTCCTGAAAACGACGTCGCGATGTGTCTAAATATGACATGCAGAGACGGGAGGTTATAAGTGCCATCAAGGGCCGCAGCCCCTCTGCCCCGTTGCGTGTGAGCAAATCGGTAGCACTTGTGGGAACAGGGCTGCGACCCTCTCCGGGAGAGTGTCACCGCAAGCACGGGTGACGGACGGTCAAGGCTGGTTTGGATCCCTGACCTTGGGTGAGGCGCTTATCTGTAAGCGACGCGCCAAAAGGTGGCGCGTTTTGGTGCGAGTGTTCACTTGGTGCGCAGTTTTGACTGGTCTGGCGCTATCGCGGGCAAGCCCGCTCCCACAAGGATCTGTGGTGTGCCTTGGTTCTCGGCCACACAACGAATTCTGTGGGAGCGAGCTTGCCCGCGATGGGGTCAACCCGGTCTCAACACTCAACCGCGCTAACCGCCAACCCACCGCGCGATGTCTCTTTATATTTGTCATGCATGTCGGCACCGGTATCACGCATGGTGCGGATCACCCGGTCCAGCGAGATAAAGTGCTGACCGTCGCCGCGCAGCGCCATCTGCGCCGCGTTGATCGCTTTCACCGCGGCAATCGCATTGCGCTCGATGCACGGCACTTGCACCAGCCCGCCCACCGGGTCGCAGGTCAGGCCCAAGTTATGTTCCAGGCCGATTTCCGCCGCGTTGCACAGTTGCTCCGGTGTGGCACCGAGAATCTCCGCCAACCCGGCCGCCGCCATGGCGCAGGCCGAACCGACTTCACCCTGGCACCCGACCTCGGCACCGGAAATCGAGGCGTTCTTCTTGCACAGAATCCCCACCGCTGCGGCACTGAGGAAGTAGTCGACCACGTTGGCGTCGGTCACTGCCTCGCTGAACTTCATGAAGTAGTGCAACACCGCCGGAATGATCCCCGCCGCGCCATTGGTCGGCGCCGTAACCATGCGCCCGCCAGCAGCGTTTTCTTCGTTGACCGCCAGGGCGAACAGGTTGACCCACTCCATGGCGCTCAAGGTCGAGCCGATCACGTTGGGCTTGTTCAACTCCTGCAGGCTACGGTGCAGTTTGGCTGCGCGACGACGCACATTCAGGCCACCGGGCAGGATGCCTTCGTGCTTGAGGCCTTGCTCCACGCAATCTTGCATCGCGCGCCAGAGTTTCATCAGGCCGGCGCGAATTTCCTCTTCGCTGCGCCAGACTTTCTCGTTGGCCATCATCAGCTCTGCAACGCGCAGGTTGTGCTGCTTGCAGAGACTGAGCAGCTCGACGGCACTGGAGAAGTCGTAAGGCAGCACGGTGCGATCCAGATCCACCACGCCGCTGGAAGCCTGTGCCTCATCGACGACAAAACCGCCGCCGATGGAATAGTAGGTGTCGCGATGCAACTCGCCGTGATCGCCTTCGGCAACCAGGGTCATGGCGTTGGGATGGAACGGCAGGTTCTCGTCGATCAGGCGCATGTCCCGGGCCCAGATGAACGGGACCGACAAGCGACTGTCGAGCAATAGCGTGCCGGTTTCACGCAAGGTCTCGATGCGGATGCCGATTTGCGACGGATCAATTGCGTCCGGCCATTCGCCCATCAACCCCATGATCACCGCGTTGTCGCTGCCGTGACCGATGCCGGTGGCCGAAAGCGATCCATAAAGCTGAACTTCGACGCGACACACCTGCTCCAGAAGCCCCCGCTCGCGCAAATTCTGCACGAACAGCGCCGCGGCGCGCATAGGCCCCACGGTGTGCGAACTGGAAGGGCCGATGCCGATTTTGAACAAGTCGAAAACGCTGATAGCCATTACTGCTGAACTCCTGGATGTGCCTGCTCCAGGCGCAAAAGCGCCCAGTGACGGAGCTGCTACGCTCAAGCTGCAATCCGCCGAGATGGCCGCATCATCAGGCTTTTGTCATGTCGCTCAACGTCTCACACCGACGCACTCATGCCCGCTAGCGCCGCAGGCCGCTTACGCTGTGTTTTCGCCGTTTTTTTGCGGATCAGAGGGGCAAAACGGGCTGAAAAAAGCTGTAAACGACGTTACCAACACTGGATGCGACCATCCCTGTACTGGTTACGACGCACCCTGTAGGCGTCAGATTTTCACTGGTACATGATCGTATCGACTCGATTGCAAGGCGCCGTGGTAGAGCTGTCTCCAAAACGCCATCCAACCGCAACAGATAAGTGCGGTGGTCCAGTCGGAACACTGCCAAAAAAAACACCAAGGAGTCGCCCCTTATGAAAGGTTCCCCGTCGTTGTTGTTGGCCGCCATGCTGAGTCTGCCGTTTCTGGCTCAAGCCGCAGAACCGGCCCAATGCAGCACCGTAAACTTCTCCGATGTCGGCTGGACGGACATTACCGTCACTACCGCCACCACCAGCGTCGTTCTCGATGCCCTGGGCTACAAGACCAAGACCACGATGATTTCCGTGCCGGTGACCTACAAGTCCCTGGCCGACGGCAAGAACATGGACGTGTTCCTCGGCAACTGGATGCCGACCATGGAAAACGACATCAAGGCCTACCGCGATGCCGGCACCGTGGACACTCTGCGCGCTAATCTGGAAAACGCAAAATACACACTCGCCGTGCCCGAAGAGTTGTATAACAAAGGTCTGAAAGATTTCGCCGACATCGCCAAGTTCAAGAAAGAACTCGACGGCAAGATCTATGGCATCGAACCGGGTAACGACGGCAACCGCCTGATCCAGAGCATGATCGACAAGAACGCCTTCGGCCTGAAAGACGCCGGCTTCAAGGTGGTCGAGTCCAGCGAGGCAGGCATGCTCTCGCAAGTCGATCGCGCCCAGCGCCGCAACACCGCCGTGGTGTTCCTGGGCTGGGAACCGCACCCGATGAACACGCGTTTCAAGATGAAGTACCTGACTGGCGGCGACGAGTACTTCGGCCCGAACTTCGGCCAGGCAACCATCTACACCAACACCCGCAAGGGTTACGCACAGGAATGCAACAACGTTGGTCAGTTGCTGAAAAACCTGGTGTTTACCCTCGACATGGAAAGCACGCTGATGGGCAACGTCCTGGACGACAAAATGAAGCCTGACGCGGCCGCCAAGGCCTGGCTGAAGAAGAATCCACAGGTGCTCGATACCTGGCTTGCTGGCGTGACCACCATTGACGGTAAACCTGGCCTGGAGGCCGTGAAAGCCAAGCTTGCGCAGTAATGCTTACGCCGGGCGAGTTCGCTCGCCCGGGCTGTTTATTCCCTTGCATGCGGACGTTCACTACCATGCTGATTGATCAGAAAATACCTTTAGGCCAGTACATCGCGGGCTTCGTTGAATGGTTGACGCAAAACGGCGCCAGCACCTTCGACGCAATCGCCGTGTCACTGGAAACGATGATCCACGGCGTGACTTTTGCGCTGACCTGGTTCAACCCGCTGGCATTGATCGGCCTCATCGCGCTACTGGCACACTTCATCCAACGCAAATGGGGCCTGACCGTTTTCGTCATCGCCTCCTTTCTGCTGATCCTCAATCTGGGGTACTGGCAGGAAACCATGGAAACCCTCGCCCAGGTGTTGTTCGCCACCCTGGTGTGCGTGCTGATCGGCGTGCCGTTGGGCATCGTCGCCGCGCACAAACCGATGTTCTACACAGTGATGCGGCCGGTGCTCGATCTGATGCAGACCGTGCCGACCTTCGTGTACCTCATTCCTACCCTGACCCTCTTCGGTCTGGGTGTGGTCCCGGGTCTGATCTCGACGGTGGTGTTCGCGATTGCCGCGCCCATCCGCCTGACCTACCTGGGTATCCGCGATGTTCCAGACGAACTGATGGACGCCGGTAAGGCCTTTGGCTGCTCGCGCCGTCAGCTGCTCTCGCGAATTGAACTGCCCCACGCCATGCCAAGCATCGCGGCCGGTATCACCCAGTGCATCATGCTGTCGTTGTCGATGGTGGTGATTGCGGCACTGGTGGGCGCCGATGGCCTGGGCAAACCCGTGGTCAACGCACTGAACACTGCTGATATCGCCCTGGGCTTCGAAGCAGGCCTGGCGATCGTACTGCTGGCGATCATGCTCGACCGTATCTGCAAACAACCCGACGCTAAAGTAGGGGGTGACGCATGAGCATTATTCGCTTCGAAGACGTGGACGTGATCTTCTCCAAAGACCCGCGCGCGGCCCTCAAACTCCTCGACCAGGGCATGACCCGCAACGAGATTCTGAAAAAGACCGGGCAAATCGTCGGTGTCGAAAAGGCCAGCCTGGACATCGAAAAAGGTGAAATCTGCGTACTGATGGGCCTGTCCGGCTCCGGTAAATCCAGCCTGCTGCGTTGCATCAACGGCCTCAACACCGTCAGCCGTGGCAAGTTGTTCGTCGAGCACGAAGGCAAGCAGATCGACATCGCCTCGTGCACGCCGGCGGAACTGAAAATGATGCGCACCAAGCGCATCGCGATGGTGTTCCAGAAGTTCGCCCTGATGCCTTGGCTGACGGTGCGCGAGAACATCAGCTTCGGTCTGGAAATGCAGGGTCGCCCCGAGAAGGAACGCCGCAAACTGGTGGACGAGAAGCTTGAGCTGGTGGGCCTGACCCAGTGGCGCAACAAGAAACCCAATGAGCTCTCCGGTGGCATGCAACAGCGTGTCGGCCTGGCCCGAGCACTGGCGATGGACGCCGACATTCTGCTGATGGACGAACCGTTCTCGGCCCTCGACCCGCTGATTCGCCAAGGTCTGCAAGACGAACTGCTGGAGCTGCAACGCAAACTGAGCAAGACCATCGTTTTCGTGAGTCACGACCTCGATGAAGCCCTGAAGCTTGGCAGCCGTATTGCGATCATGAAGGACGGCCGGATCATCCAGTACAGCAAACCGGAAGAAATCGTCCTCAACCCTGCGGATGATTACGTGCGTACCTTCGTCGCCCACACCAACCCGCTGAACGTATTGTGCGGTCGCAGCCTGATGCGCACCCTGGACAACTGCAAACGCATCAACGGTTCGGTGTGCCTCGATCCGGGCGGCGATTCGTGGCTGGACCTGGCCGAAGGCAACACCATCAAAGGCGCACGCCAGAACGGCTCGAGCCTGGACCTGCAGAACTGGATACCAGGGCAAGCGGTTGAAGGTTTGGGGCGTCGGCCAACTCTGGTGGACTCCAACATCGGCATGCGCGATGCGCTGCAGATTCGTTACCAGACCGGCAACAAGCTGGTGCTGCACGACAACAACAAGGTTGTCGGAATCCTGGGCGACAGCGAGCTGTATCACGCGCTGCTCGGCAAGAACCTGGGGTAAGAAGCAGCAGACACAAAAACGCCGCGAGAGATCGCGGCGTTTTTGTTTGCGGGATATCGGGGCATGCGGTTTTGCGGCTGATGGCCCCTTCGCGGGCAAGCCTCGCTCCTACAGGTTAGGGGTTGAATCATAAATAGGTGATCAACCGAATACCTGTAGGAGCGAGGCTGCCCGCGAAGAATACGACACGGTGTCACTGGAACACCGCGCCACTCACCTCTTAGCTATAAACCCGGCCAAGCAATTGCCGATGGCTTTCAAACTGATCGAGCACGTCACGGGTGATCTGATCCTGAGTGAAGCCCATCAAGTCGTAATCCTGGCTGCCGTTGTGCAGGTACACCTCGGCGCGGTAGTAACGTGCGCGCGGTTCATCAGCGCTTTCAGCAGACACCGTGTCACTCGCCGCCGCCAGATAACCGTCCAGGCTCACTTCGTAGACAAAAGGGTTGCCCTCTTCCATCTCGATCCGCACGCCCATGCAGCGTTTCGACTTGCCCAGCAACGTCTGCACATCCAGGCCCTGGGCACGCAATTGCACAGCTGCATCTTCCAGCGCCGGGCTGACTTGCTTGTCCATGAAACGCTGAACGATCGACTGGTTCGGTTGCAGGTCCAGCTGGGTCAAACGCTCGCTGAATCCACGACGACCACGCGCTGCCAGTTCCGCTTGCTCCTGTTCGATTTGCACGTCCTGGCGCATGGCCTTGTGCAAACCAAACATGAAGAACACCAGCACTACGGAGAACGGCAGACCGGCCAGCACCACCATGGTTTGCATGGCTTCGAAGTTACCGGCGAACAACAGACCGATGGTCACCAGAGTGATCACTGCCGACCAGAAAATCCGCAGCCAGTGCGGCGCATCTTCGTCAACATTGCCGCCCTTGCAGGAAAGGTTGGCCATCATCACCGCGCCGGAATCCGCCGGGGTCAGGAACAGCACGAAGCCGACAAAAATCGACACGCCGATCACGATCTTCGACGCCGGGTAATGCTCAAGCAACTGGTAGATCGCCATCGACGGCTGTTCCAGCGCCGTCTTCCCGAGTTCCACCGCCCCATGGTTCATCACCAGGTCCAGGGCCGAGTTACCGAAGATCGACAGCCATGCCAAGGTGAAGCCCAGCGGAATCAGCAACACACCGGCCACTAACTCACGCACCGTGCGACCACGGGAAATACGCGCGATGAACATGCCGACAAATGGGGCCCAGGAAATCCACCAGGCCCAGTAGAACAGAGTCCACAGGCCGAGCCAGCGGTCAGACTTCTCACTGTCGCCTTCGTACACGTAGAGGTCGAAGGTCTTCAGCACCACGCCGTTCAGGTAGTCGCCGATGTTCTGCACAAAGCCGTTAAGCAGGTGCAGGGTCGGGCCGAACAGCAGCACGAAAATCAGCAGACCGCTGAACAACACGATGTTCAAGTTGGACAGGCGGCGAATACCGTTTTCCACGCCAGACACAGCGGCGATGGTCGCCACGGTGCTCATCACGATGATCACGATCAGCAGGTTGGTGTTGCTGTGCTCCATGCCGAACAGGTTTTCCAGCCCCGACGACACTTGCAGCGAACCGATCCCCAGGTTCGTCACCAGCCCCAGCAAGGTCACGAACATGCCGAAGCCGTCCACCGCATGACCAGCCGCGCCTTTGACCCAACGCTCGCCGACCAGCGGATACAGCGCTGACCGCAACGCCAGCGGCTGGTTATGCCGGTAGGCAAAGTACGCCACGGCCAGGCCGACCAGTGCGTAGATCGCCCAGCCATGCAGGCCCCAATGCAGGAATGTCAGTTGCACCGCCTGACGGGCCGCAAGGTTGCTGCCGGCCACGCCTTCCGGCGGATTGAAATAGTGGTCCAGCGGCTCGGATGCACCGAAGTACAGCAAGGAAATGCCGATGCCCGACGAGAACAGCATCCCCGCCCAGGCGCCGTAGCTGAAATCAGGGGTATCGTCCTTGCTGCCCAGCTTGAGTTTGCCGTAGGACGAAAACGCCAGGCCAACCACAAAAACCAGGTAGGCGGCGATCACCACCATGTAGTACCAGCCGAAGCTGCGGGACAACCACGCCTGGGCAATGCCGAGCATTCTGCCGGCCTCTTGCGGGGCGATGATCAGAATGGCGGTCAACAGCAGAATCAACGCGGTAGAGGTGTAGAACACCCAACCGTTGACCGTCACCTTCTCGGGTGGGGTCTTTATTAGAGAGGCAGAACTCATGGCACAGATGCTCCAGGCAGTGCGAGAGAAGAACACAAGGCAACGCGTTACCCGACCAATCGGTTAGTTGGCAGCCGACCGGCGGGTGATATAAAGACACCCCGAAAAAAGCCCGAAACCCTTGGAACGCCTGCGCGTATAGGTTTCGAGCATTTTTGGATGTCGGGTTATCGCCATTTACACGTAGGAAAAATCTGTAAGCAGCGACGATTTGTCGCAGATCTTATTCTTTGTTGATTGAACGTTCAATCAAAACAAAATAGACTGGCCCTCAACCCGGTAGCCGTTATTCGTCTACGGGAAGGCCTAAGGAGATGTGCAAGATGCCCAAGGTCGGTATGCAACCCATCCGCCGCCAGCAATTGATCGAAGCCACGCTACAGGCCGTCGATCAGGTCGGCATGGGGGACGCCAGCATTGCGCTGATCGCCCGTTTGGCCGGTGTCTCGAATGGCATCATCAGTCACTACTTTCAGGACAAGAACGGCCTGATCGCCGCCACGGCGCAGTATCTGATGAGTGTCCTCAGCGAGAACGTCACCGCGCGCCGTCAGGCGCTGGAGGACACCAGCCCACGGGCTCACCTTCAGGTGATTATCGAAGGCAACTTCGACGCCAGCCAGGTCAATGGCCCGGCAATGAAAACCTGGCTGGCCTTCTGGGCCACCAGCATGCACCACCCGTCATTGCACAGGTTGCAGCGGATCAACGATCACCGTCTGTATTCCAACCTGTGCTGCCAGTTCCGCCGTGTGTTGCCGCTTGATCAAGCGCGCAGCGCCGCCCGTGGCCTGGCAGCCCTCATTGATGGTTTGTGGTTGCGCGGCGCGCTGTCGGGAGATGCTTTCGACACCGGGCAGGCGCACCAGATCGCTTACGAATACATGGATTTCCAACTGGCCAAGCAGGTGAGTTAGAGCACACAGAACCGCTCAGCACCTGAACCGCCACTGACCAGCGTTGCCAAGGCTTTACGGCACGCCCGGTGGTTAACGCCAACTAACTTATGCACTTGCGAGGACTTTATGGCCCGTTTCGAACTGCAAAAACTCTACATCGATGGCGGTTACTCCGACGCCAGCAGCGACGCCACTTTCGAAGCCATCAACCCGGCTAACGGTGAAGTCCTCGCAACCGTACAACGTGCGACCAAGGAAGACGTTGAGCGCGCTGTGGTCAGTGCCGAAAAGGGCCAGAAAATCTGGGCTGCGATGACTGCCATGGAGCGTTCGCGCATCCTGCGTCGTGCCGTCGACATCCTGCGCGAGCGCAACGATGAACTGGCCGCCCTGGAAACCCTGGACACCGGCAAGGCGTACTCCGAAACCCGTTACGTCGACATCGTTACCGGCGCTGACGTGCTGGAGTACTACGCAGGCCTGGTGCCGGCCATCGAAGGCGAACAGATTCCGCTGCGCACCACGTCGTTCGTCTACACCCGTCGCGAGCCGCTGGGCGTCGTGGCCGGTATCGGCGCGTGGAACTACCCGATCCAGATCGCTTTGTGGAAATCCGCACCGGCCCTGGCAGCCGGTAACGCAATGATCTTCAAGCCAAGCGAAGTCACCTCCCTGACCACGCTGAAACTGGCCGAGATCTACACCGAAGCAGGCCTGCCAGCCGGCGTGTTCAACGTACTGACCGGCAGCGGCCGTGAAGTCGGCACCTGGCTGACCGAGCACCCACGCATCGAAAAAATTTCCTTCACCGGCGGCACCGACACCGGCAAGAAGGTCATGGCCAGTGCTTCTGCCTCGTCGCTGAAAGACGTGACCATGGAACTGGGCGGCAAATCCCCGCTGATCATCTTCGACGACGCCGACCTCGATCGCGCCGCCGACACCGCGATGATGGCCAACTTCTACAGCTCCGGTCAGGTCTGCACCAACGGCACTCGCGTGTTCGTACCGAGCCACCTGAAAGCTGCGTTCGAAGCCAAGATCGTTGAGCGCGTTGCCCGCATTCGCGTCGGCAACCCGGAAGACGAAAACACCAACTTCGGCCCGCTGGTCAGCTTCGCCCACATGGAAAGCGTGCTGGGTTACATCGCCAAAGGTAAGGAAGAAGGCGCCCGCCTGCTGTGCGGCGGCGATCGTCTGACCGACGGCGAATTCGCCAAAGGCGCGTTCGTGGCACCGACCGTGTTCACCGACTGCACCGACGAGATGACCATCGTTCGCGAAGAAATCTTCGGCCCGGTGATGAGCATTCTGGCTTACGAAACCGAAGAAGAAGTGATCCGTCGCGCCAACGACACCGAGTTCGGCCTGGCCGCTGGCGTCGTCACCAAAGACCTGAATCGCGCTCACCGTGTGATCCATCAACTGGAAGCCGGTATCTGCTGGATCAACGCCTGGGGCGAGTCCGACGCCAAGATGCCGGTCGGCGGCTACAAGCAGTCGGGTGTGGGTCGTGAGAACGGCATCAGCTCGCTGAATAACTTCACACGCATCAAATCGGTACAGGTCGAACTGGGCGATTACGCCTCGGTTTTCTAAGGCGGAATTTGCTTCGCCTGCGAGATCGCTATCGCAGGCAAGCCAGCTCCCACAGGTTTGGCGTCGTTCGCCAAATCTGCGGTGCCCCCGATCCCTGTGGGAGCGTGGCTTGCCCGCGATCGAGTGCGAAGCACTCGTCGACCTGACCACTTTCAAAGAGGGTGCATTCAATGTCCCAAGAATTCGATTACATCATCATCGGTGCCGGCTCGGCCGGTAACACCCTGGCGACCCGTCTGACTGAAGACGAAGGCGTCACCGTCCTGCTGCTCGAAGCGGGCGGCCCGGACTACCGTCTGGATTTCCGCACGCAAATGCCGGCCGCCCTGGCGTTCCCGCTGCAAGGTCGTCGCTACAACTGGGCGTATGAAACCGATCCGGAGCCACACATGGACGGTCGCCGGATGGAATGCGGTCGCGGCAAGGGCCTGGGTGGTTCTTCGCTGATCAACGGCATGTGCTACATCCGTGGTAACGCCATGGACTACGACAACTGGTCGAAACTGCCCGGTCTGGAAGACTGGACCTACCTCGACTGCCTGCCGTACTTCCGCAAGGCGGAAACCCGTGACATCGGCCCGAACGACTACCACGGTGGCGACGGTCCGGTCAGCGTGACCACGCCGAAAGCCGGTAACAACCCGCTGTTCCACGCGATGGTTGAAGCCGGCGTGCAAGCCGGTTACCCGCGTACCGTAGACCTCAACGGCTACCAGCAGGAAGGTTTCGGCCCGATGGACCGCACCGTGACGCCGAATGGCCGCCGCGCGAGTACCGCTCGCGGTTACCTGGACGTCGCCAAGAAGCGTTCGACCCTGACCATCGTTACCCACGCCCTGACCGACAAGATCCTGTTCGAAGGCAAACGTGCGGTCGGCGTGCGTTACCTGATCGGCGCCGCTGAAGAGCGCGTTGAAGTCCGTGCCCGCAAAGAAGTGCTGCTGTGCTCCGGCGCCATCGCTTCGCCGCAGATTCTGCAACGCTCCGGCGTCGGCCCGGCCGAACTGCTGAAGAAACTCGACATCCCGGTGGTCCATGACCTGCCGGGCGTTGGTGAAAACCTGCAGGATCACCTTGAGTTGTACCTGCAATACGCCTGCACCCAACCGGTCTCGCTGTACCCCTCGCTGCTGCTGCACAACCAGCCGGCCATCGGTGCCGAGTGGCTGTTCAACGGCACCGGTATCGGCGCCAGCAACCAGTTCGAAGCCGGCGGTTTCATTCGCACCCGTCCGGAATTCGATTGGCCGAACATTCAGTACCACTTCCTGCCGGTGGCGATTAACTACAACGGCAGCAACGGTGTGAAAGAGCACGGTTTCCAGGCGCACATGGGCTCCATGCGTTCGCCAAGCCGTGGTCGCATCCAGGCCAAGTCCAAGGATCCGCGCGAGTACCCGAGCATCCTGTTCAACTACATGGCCACCGAGCAGGACTGGCAGGAATTTCGCGATGGCATCCGCCTGACCCGTGAAATCATGCAGCAGCCTGCACTGGACGCCTTCCGTGGTCGTGAAATCAGCCCGGGCATCGACGTGCAAACCGATGAGCAGCTGGACAAGTTCATCCGCGAACACGCCGAAACCGCGTTCCACCCGTCCTGCTCGTGCAAGATGGGCACCGACGAAATGGCCGTGGTCGATGGCGAAGGTCGTGTGCACGGCATGCAAGCCTTGCGCGTGGTCGATGCCTCGATCATGCCGATCATCACCACCGGCAACCTGAACGCGCCAACGATCATGATGGCCGAGAAAATCGCCGACAAGATCCGCGGTCGCAAGCCATTGCCACGCAGCAAGGCCGATTACTACGTGGCCGGTGATGCACCGGTGCGTGGCAAGCCGTTGCGGGATGTGAGCCTGACTGCTCAGTAAGGCAGTTACATCGAGGCGCGCCTATCGCGGGCAAGCCCGCTCCCACAGGTTCCGGGTTGGATTGCAAATGTGTGATCCACCCAAGGTCCCTGTGGGAGCGGGCTTGCCCGCGAAGGGGCCCGACCAGACAACACATCTCGACCTGACACATCCTGGCAATCCCTCCCTACACCGCTGCGCCCTTGATCTACCCCCCGCCCGGGCCTAATCTAGCGCCACGCAAACGTTTCATCCCCTCGCAATACCGATACATCGCAACTCCATACCAAGGAGGTTCCCGAATGTTCGATTTCCACCCCCAGCTCAAGCAGCGCTTCGCTGCCTTGCGCACGGGCGCTGAATTCTTTTCGCTGCGTTATGTGCGCGAGTCCGGCCAGTACCTGTCGGTGCGCAAGAATGTCGCCGAACCGCCGAGCCTGAGCCGCGACGAAGGCGCGATGCTGACCGTTCGGGTCAACGGCGTCGAAGCCTATGCCGCCACCAACGACCTGTCCCAATCCGGACTGCAAGCTGCGCTGGAGAAAGCTGAACAACAAGCCCGTCGACTCAAGCCTCACGCTCTTCTCGACCTGCGCGAGCAAGCCGTTTCCAGCGACCGCGCCGACTATTTCTCACCCAACTTCGACCAGCCCTTCCCGTCCCTCAGCGATTGCTACCAGTTGCTCGGCGCCGAATCCGCCGCCGTGCCCAAGGACGAGCGACTGGTGAACTGGCAGGCGAGCATCGGCATCACCAACGTCGAGCAAATCTACCTCAACAGCGCCGGTGCCGAGCTGCGTCAGGCCCAGCGCTTCGTCTACCCGAGCCTGGACGTCACCGCCTACGACGGCAACGACAGCCAGACCCGCACCCTGGGCCGCGAAAATTTCGGCCAACAAGGCGGCTTTGATGTGATCAGCCGTTGCGGCCTGATCGGTGCGGGCCCGAAAGTCGCCGATCAGGCGCTGCAATTGCTGCTGGCGCCGAACACCCCGCAAGGCCCGCGCGACTTGCTGCTGATGCCCGACCAGATGATGCTGCAGATCCACGAGTCCATCGGTCACCCGCTGGAACTCGACCGCATCCTCGGCGATGAGCGCAATTACGCCGGCACCAGTTTCGTCAAGGCAGAAGACTTTGGCAGCCTGCAATACGGCTCCGAACTGCTCAACGTCACGTTCGACCCGGACATCCCCGAGCAACTCGCCAGCTACGGCCATGACGACGACGGCAGCGCTGCCAGCAAGCAGTTCCTGATTAAAGAAGGTTTGCTGCTGCGCCCGCTCGGTGGTGCGCTGTCGCAATTCCGTGCAGGCCTCGACGGCGTCGCCAACAGCCGCGCCTGTGGTTGGAACCGTCCGCCGATCGACCGCATGGCCAACCTCAACATCGAGCCCGGCGATCAGCCGCTCGAGCAACTGATCGGCAATATCGAGCACGGCATTTTGATGAGCACCAACCGTTCGTGGTCCATCGACGATGCGCGCAACAAATTCCAGTTCGGTTGCGAATGGGGCCAGTTGATCGAAAACGGCAAACTCAAGGGTGTGGTGAAAAACCCGAACTACCGGGCGATTTCCGCACAATTCTGGAAAAGCCTCAGCGCTGTCGGCGATGCCAACACCGTCAAAGTGCTAGGCACGCCGAACTGCGGCAAGGGCGAACCGAACCAGGTGATCCGCGTCGGCCATGCGTCGCCGGCCTGTGTGTTCAGCAATGTGGATGTGTTTGGGGGAGATGCCTGATGAGTACTGCCACGAGCACTTCAAATAGCCAGGCCGAGTCATTCAAGGACCTGGTCAATTGGCTGCGCGATGCACTGCGCACGCCGGAGCAATTCACCCTTAGCTACGCCGCCGAGTCGTCGGCTTTCGTGCGTTTCAACCACGCCAAGGTCCGCCAGGCCGGGCAGGTGCAGCAAGCGAGTGTCGGGTTCAAATTGATCAACGATGGTCGCCATGCCGATCTGAATATCACGCTGTCGGGCGACCACGAAGTTGATCTTCAGCGTCTGGCCGAAGGTCTGCAGCAGTTGCGCGAAACCCTGCCACTGTTGCCTCAGGACCCGTACCTGCAGCTCAATCATAACGACTGGCAGAGCAACAACGTGCAGGAGCATCCGCTGCCGGACACCGAGCAAGTGGTCGCTGAAATCACTCAGGCTGCCGAGGGTCTGGACCTGGTCGGTTTCTATGCCGCCGGGCCGATCAGTCGCGGTTTCGCCAGTTCCTCGGGCGCGTTCGGCTGGCATCAGGCCAACAGCTTCAACTTCGATTTCAGCCTATTTCATGAAAACGGTCAGGCGGTGAAAGCCAGCTATGCCGGGCACGACTGGAACAGCGAAGGATTTGCCAGGCGCTTCCAGCAGGCCCGCGAGCAGTTGGCGTTTCTGGGTCGACCATTGCGCACGCTGGCGCCCGGCGAATACCGCGCCTATCTCGCGCCGGCAGCACTGGAAGAAATCATGGGCATGCTGAGCTGGGGCGGGTTTTCGGCCCAGGCGATTGCCAGCAAACAGAGCCCGCTGCAGAAGCTCTACGCCAGCGAAACCGGCTTCAGCCCCGACGTATGGTTGAGTGAGCAGGTCAGCGGCTCCTTGAGCCCGGCGTTTTCCGACGAAGGTTACCCCCGCGATGATCTGGGGTTGATCGCCAAAGGCATGGCCAATGCCCGACTGATCAATTCCCGCAGCGCCGCCGAATACGGCCTCACTGCCAACGGCGCGAGCAGCCATGAATACCCGACGGCGCTGGTCATGCAAGGCGGCAACCTGGAGCAGGCAGACATCCTCAAGCGCCTCGGCACCGGGCTCTACATCAGCAACCTGTGGTACCTGAACTACTCGGACCAACCGGCGGCGCGCCTGACCGGCATGACGCGATTTGCGACTTTCTGGGTCGAGAACGGCGAGATTCAGGCGCCGGTCAGCACCATGCGTTTCGATGACAGCGTCTACAGCCTGCTCGGTTCGCAGCTCGAAGCGTTGACCAAGGAGCGCGAACTGCTGTTGTCGGCCAGCACCTACAGTCAGCGGGCGACTGCTTCGGCGTTATTGCCGGGTGCGCTCGTCAGCCGACTTACGTTGACGCTCTGACACAGATCGTTCCCACGCTCTGCGTGGGAACGCCGCCCGGGACGCTCCGCGTCCCATTGCAGGCGTGACGCAGAGCGTCACAGGATGCATTCCCACGCGGAGCGTGGGAACGATCAACTCCGCCCACAAGAGGTCCCATGCCCAACCGCCCACCTCTCGACGCCGTCACCGCCCGCTGGGTACCGTGGGTTGTGGCCATTGCCTTCTTCATGCAGTCCCTCGACGGGACTATCCTCAACACCGCCCTCCCCGCCATGGCTCGGGACTTGGCCGAAGACCCGCTGCGCATGCAGGGCGTAATCATCGCCTACATGCTCACCGTCGCCTTACTGATCCCCGCCTCCGGCTGGATCGCCGATCGCTTCGGCACCAAAAAGATCTTTTTCGGCGCGATCCTCCTGTTCAGCCTCGGCTCATTGCTTTGCGCCTTGTCGAGCACCCTGAGCATGCTCATCGGCGCCCGAGTGATTCAGGGGCTCGGCGGCGCCTTGATGTTGCCGGTCGGTCGATTGGTGGTGCTGCGCGCGTATCCGCGCTCGGAGCTGGTGCGGATCATGGGGTTCATTACCATTCCAGGCCTGCTCGGCCCGCTGATCGGCCCGACCATGGGCGGCTGGATGGTGCAATACCTGACCTGGCACTGGATCTTCCTGATCAACCTGCCGGTGGGCGTCCTCGGTTGCTACGCAGTATGGAAATTCATTCCCGACCTGCGCGGCAGTGAGCGCACCCGCTTCGATAGCCTGGGCTTTTTGCTGTTCGGCGCGGCGATGGTGCTGATCACCATCGCCATGGAAGGCCTCGGCGAACTGCACCTGCCGCACTTGCGGGTGATGTTGCTGCTGTTTGGCGGCATGGCCTGTCTGGCGGCGTATTGGCTGCGGGCTGGGCACATCGACAATCCGCTGTTTGCGCCATCGCTGTTCAAGACCCGGACCTTCGCGGTGGGCATCCTCGGCAACTTGTTCGCTCGCCTCGGCAGCGGCGCATTGCCATTTCTGGTGCCGTTGTTGCTGCAAGTGGCGCTGGGTTATTCGCCGTCACAGGCCGGGATGAGCATGCTGCCCCTGGCTGCGGCCGCGATGGTCGCCAAGTCGGTGGCGCGGCCGCTGATCGAACGCTTCGGCTACCGCACCGTGCTGACCGGCAACACACTGGCGCTGGGGATCATGCTGGCAAGCATGGGCCTGGTCAGCGAGCAGACGCCGTATTGGCTGCTGCTGGCTCAGCTGGCGGTTCTGGGGGCGATCAACTCCTTGCAGTTCACCGCGATGAACACCGTCACCCTGATCGACCTCGACGACGCCAGCGCCAGCAGCGGCAACAGTTTGCTGTCGGTAGTCGCGCAATTGTCCCTGAGCCTCGGTGTGGCCTGCGCGGGCGCCCTGCTCGGTGGCTTCACGGCAGAGATCGGCAATGACGGCGTGGACACGGTTCTGGGCGCGTTCCAGCTGACGTTTGTGACGGTCGGAATCATGGCGATGCTGGCTGCAACGATCTTCTCGCAGCTTTCACCCAAGGATGGCCGACGGACGGTCAGCCGCGAGCACGATATCGAGCACTGACCCTACGACTTCTCGTCCGGAAACTTCAGGCGAATGGCCATGAGACTGATACACTGCGCGACATTTTGTTTTGCAGGCCAGTCCCGTGACCACCATCGCCACCGCTTTTAATACTTTGCCGCTGTCCGCCGCCATGCTGGCTAACCTCGACTCCCTCGGTTATGCCCAGATGACGCCGATCCAGGCGCAAAGCTTGCCGGTGATCCTCAAGGGGATGGACCTGATCGCCCAAGCCAAGACCGGCAGCGGCAAAACCGCCGCCTTCGGTATCGGTCTGTTGAACCCGATCAATCCGCGCTTCTTCGGTTGCCAGGCGCTGGTCATTTGCCCGACTCGCGAGCTGGCCGACCAGGTTGCCAAGGAAATCCGTCGCCTGGCCCGTGCCGAAGACAACATCAAGGTCCTGACCCTGTGTGGCGGCGTGTCTTTCGGCCCGCAGATCGGCTCCCTGGAGCACGGCGCGCACATCATCGTCGGCACTCCCGGGCGCATCCAGCAGCACTTGCGCAAGGGTTCGCTGGTGCTCCATGGCCTGAACACGCTGATCCTCGACGAAGCCGACCGCATGCTCGACATGGGTTTCTACGACTCCATTGAAGAAATCATCGCCCAGACCCCGGAGCGCCGCCAGACCCTGCTGTTCTCCGCCACGTATCCGGTGGGCATCAAGCAACTGGCGTCGAAATTCATGCGCACCCCTCAGATCGTGAAGGCCGAGGCGTTCCACGACGATACGCAGATCGAGCAGCGCTTCTACGAGATCTCTCCGGAAGAGCGCATGGACGCGGTGGTCAAAGTCCTCGCGCATTTCCGTCCAGCGTCCTGCGTTGCCTTCTGCTTCACCAAGCAGCAGGTTCAGGAAACCGTTGATCACCTGACCTCCAAAGGCATCTCCGCCGTCGGTCTGCAGGGTGACCTGGAACAGCGTGACCGCGATCAGGTGTTGGCGATGTTCGCCAACCGCAGTACTTCGGTACTGGTCGCCACCGATGTTGCCGCGCGCGGTCTGGACATCGATGCGCTGGACATGGTGATCAACGTCGAACTGGCCCGTGACTCGGAAATCCACATTCACCGTGTCGGCCGTACCGGTCGTGCGGGCGAGAAAGGCATCGCGATCAGCCTGGTCGCCCCGTCCGAAGCCCACCGCGCCCAGGCCATCGAGCTGCTGCAGAAGTCGCCGTTGAGCTGGGATCAGCTGAGCAACCTCAAATCCCAGGGCGGCGCACCGCTGCTGCCGGTGATGAGCACGCTGTGCATTGGTGCGGGCCGTAAAGACAAGGTACGTCCGGGCGACATTCTCGGCGCACTGACTGGCGATGCCGGCATCCCGGGTGCCCAGGTCGGCAAGATTGCGATTTTCGACTTCCAGGCTTATGTGGCCGTGGAGCGCGGGATCGCCAAGCAAGCCTTGCAGCGCCTGAACGACGGTAAAATCAAAGGCCGCTCGCTGCGCGTGCGCATCCTGTAAAACCGCCACCGCCCCCCGTAGGAGCGAGGCTTGCCCGCGAAGAACGATTACACGGTGCATCAGGTAGACCGAGTTATCGTTCTTCGCGGGCAAGCCTCGCTCCTACGGGATTTGAGTTAGCCCTTGTGAGGACACCGTTTTGCGCTCTACCGAAGTCGTGATCATTGGCGCTGGCGCCGCAGGGTTGATGTGTGCGCTGACCGCCGCCGGGCGCGGGCGCAAGGTGATGTTGCTCGATCATGCGAACAAGGCCGGCAAGAAAATCCTCATGTCAGGCGGTGGCCGCTGCAATTTCACCAACATGTACACCGAACCGGGCAATTTCCTCTCGCAGAACGAGCATTTTTGCAAATCTGCCCTGGCGCGCTACACCCAGTGGGATTTCATCGGTCTGGTGGCCAAACACGGCGTGCCGTACCACGAGAAGAAACTCGGCCAGTTGTTCTGCGATAACAAATCCAGCGACATCCTCGGCCTGCTGCTCGACGAGTGCGATCAGGTCGGCGTCAGCCTGCACCTCGACACCTCGATTCAGACCATCGAGAAGCTGGAAAGCGGTTATCTGCTGGATACCACGCTGGGCCAGATCACCTGCGAATCCCTGGTGATCGCCACGGGCGGCTTGTCGATTCCGACCCTGGGCGCCACCGGTTTCGGTTATCAAGTGGCCAAGCAGTTCGGTCACGACCTGCTACCAACCCGCGCCGGCCTCGTGCCGTTCACCATCACCGATCAGCTCAAGGAGCTTTGCACCGAGCTGTCCGGTACGTCGGTGGATTGCCTGGTGAGCTGCAACGATCAGAGTTTCCGCGAAAACATCCTGTTCACCCACCGCGGCCTCAGCGGGCCGGCGATCTTGCAGATTTCGTCGTTCTGGGAATCCGGCGACACGGTGGAAATCAACCTGATGCCGGATCACGACGTACCGAGCTGGCTGCAACAGCAGCAGGCCGAACGCCCGAATAGCGAGTTGAAAACCCTGCTCGGTGAAATCTTCACCAAGAAGATGGCCAACCTGTTGGCGGACAACTGGTTCGTCTCCAAACCGATGAAGCAGTACACCCACGCCGAGCTGGCCGACATCGCCGAAAAACTGGCGAGCTGGAAAGTCGTGCCGGCCGGCACTGAAGGCTACCGCACTGCCGAAGTGACCCTGGGCGGCGTCGACACGCGCGAAGTGTCGTCCAAGACCATGGAATCGCTGAAAAGCCCAGGGCTGTATTTCATCGGTGAAGTGCTCGATGTCACCGGGCATCTGGGTGGCTTCAATTTCCAGTGGGCATGGGCCTCCGGTTACGCCGCCGCGCAGTACGTCTGATCGACCGCGTTATCGTTCTTCGCGGGCAAGCCTCGCTCCTACGGGGCGGAGTTGCCGCAATTTTTGTGGCGACACAAAACCTGTAGGAGCGAGGCTTGCCCGCGAAGGCGTCCCGACAGGCAACACAGAGTGCGCAAGGAACAGATTTTGCTGTCAGATGTGATCGGCGCCATTGCGTCGGCGTCATTAGTGGCTCAATTTAGCGTCATTGCCTCGGAAGGCCTTCGCACTTCATGTCATCGACCACATTTCGGCAGTCTCTGCGTCGCCTCTGGGCGCTGGATAAATTCAGCTACAGCGTGCGGGTATTCATCGCCCTGACCGGCAGCATGGCGCTGTGTTGGTATCAGGATGAAATGGGGCTGCTGATCCCGTTGTTCCTGGGGATCATCGCGAGCGCCCTGGCTGAAACCGACGACAGTTGGCAGGGTCGCCTCAACGCACTGGCCGTGACGCTGGTGTGTTTTATGGTCGCCGCCCTGTCCGTCGAACTGCTCTTCCCCTACCCCGTCCTCTTTATCATCGCCTTTGCCCTGGCCAGCTTCTGCCTGACCATGCTCGGCGCGCTGGGCGAACGGTATGGCGCGATCGCTTCAGCGACGCTGATTCTATCGGTCTACACCATGATCGGCGTGGACCAACGAGGCGGCGCGGTCACTGACTTCTGGCACGAGCCGGTGCTGCTGGTGGCCGGTGCGGCCTGGTATGGCTTGCTCTCGGTGCTGTGGCAGGCAATGTTTTCCAACCAGCCGGTGCAGCAAAGCCTGGCGCGGTTGTTCCGTGAACTGGGTTATTACCTGAAACTGAAATCGTCGCTGTTCGAACCGATCCGCCAGATGGACGTGGAAGCGCGGCGCCTGGAACTGGCCCAACAGAATGGTCGGGTGGTGGCGGCCCTGAACGCCGCCAAGGAAATCATTCTGCATCGGGTCGGCGACGGTCGGCCGGGCGTGAAAGTCAGCCGTTATCTGAAGCTGTACTTCCTCGCTCAGGACATTCACGAGCGCGCCAGTTCCTCACACTACCCCTACAACGCGTTGGCCGAAGCGTTCTTCCACAGCGACGTGCTGTTCCGCTGTCAGCGCCTGCTGCGCCAGCAAGGCAAGGCTTGCCGCGCGCTGGCCGAATCGATCCAGATGCGCCAGCCATTCACCTATGACGCAAGCTTCGCCGAGGCCCTGAGCGACCTGCACGCGTCCCTCGAACACCTGCGTATCCAGAGCAATCCGGCGTGGCGCGGCCTGTTGCGTTCGTTGCGAGCGTTGGCCGCCAACCTCGGCACCCTCGACCGTTTACTCAGCGACGCCAGCAACCCCGATGCGCTCGCAGACGCCACCGACAGCAGCCTGCTCGACCGTTCGCCACGCAGCCTCAAGGATGTCTGGATACGCTTGCGCACGCAGCTGACGCCGACGTCCTTGCTGTTCCGCCATGCCCTGCGCCTGCCCCTGGCGTTGAGCATCGGCTACGCGATGGTGCATTTGATCCACCCGTCGCAAGGTTACTGGATCATCCTCACCACGCTGTTTGTCTGTCAGCCGAACTACGGCGCCACCCGCCGCAAACTCGGGCAGCGGATCATCGGCACCGCCATTGGCCTGACCGTGGCCTGGGCGCTGTTCGATCTGTTCCCCAACCCGTTGATCCAGTCGAGCTTCGCCATCGTTGCAGGGGTGGTGTTCTTTACCAACCGCACCACCCGCTACACCCTGGCGACAGCCGCGATCACGCTCATGGTGCTGTTCTGCTTCAACCAGGTGGGCGATGGTTATGGGCTGCTTCTGCCGCGACTGTTCGATACCTTGCTCGGCAGTCTGATCGCCGGGCTGGCGGTATTCCTGTTCCTGCCGGACTGGCAGGGTCGACGCCTGAACAAAGTGCTGGCCAACACCCTGACCTGCAACAGCATTTACCTGCGCCAGATCATGCAGCAATACGCCGCCGGTAAAAGCGACGACCTGGCTTATCGCCTGGCTCGACGCAACGCGCACAACGCCGATGCCGCGTTGTCGACGACGCTGGCCAACATGCTGATGGAGCCGGGCCATTTCCGTAAGGAAGCGGACGTCGGGTTCCGTTTCCTGGTGTTGTCGCACACCTTGCTCAGCTATTTGTCGGGGCTGGGGGCACACCGTGAAACCCAACTACCGTCGGACGTGCGCGAGCATTTGGTCGACGGCGCCGGCGTGAGTCTGGCCACCAGCCTCGACGAAATCGCCCAAGGCCTGGCGAGCAAACAGCCGATTGCGATTCAGAGTGATGAGGAAGAAGCGCTGGCCAATGGGCTTGAGCAGATGCCGGATGAGATCGATGAAGGGCAGCGGTTGGTGCAGACGCAACTGGCGTTGATCTGCCGGCAACTGGGGCCGTTGCGGACGTTGGCGGCGCATTTGATCAAGGATACGAGCGAGGCTTGAGACTTTTAGTGACAGGGCCGGCCCCTTCGCGAGCAAGCCTCGCTCCTACAGAATCAGTGTCGGCTACGGGATTTGTGCCAGACACCTAATCTGTAGGAGCGAGGCTTGCCCGCGAAGACGTCAGCTCAGACACCGCAGTCCTTTCAGATCACATCCCATGCTGCTTGAGCAACTTCTCATAACTCCCATCAGCCTTCATCGCCGCAATCTCACGGTCGAACCCGGCGACGATCTGTTCATGCTGGGGGTTCTTCAGGCTCACCAGAATATGCAGGCTGTTCTCGCTCAACGGCTTGGGCAAAAACTCCACGGCATTGCGTACTTTGGGTGACTCGCGGGCGAGGTAATACCGGGCGACGAACTCGTCTTCCAGGGTCAGCTTGACCCGGTCGGCCGCGACCATGCGCACAGCCATGGCAAAGTTATGCACCGGTACTTTCTGCAGCGACACATCGTCATCGAACTCGTGCGAATAGGCATAACCGCGTACCACCGCTATCGGGTAGGTATGCAGTTGTTGCAGGTTGCTGAATTCGATCGGCGCGTCTTTGCGCTTGAGAAAGCGCACGCGGTTGAGCAGGTACTCGCTGGAAAACTGCCCCAGTTTCGTGCGCTCGTCGGTGTACCAAGCGTTGACCAGCACGTCGTAACGCCCCTCGCCTACCCCAAACAAGGCTCGCGCCCATGGCACCTGTTCGAACTCACTGGCATAACCGGCCCGGGCCAGTGCGGTGCTGACGATGTCCGTGGCCAATCCGCCATTAACCAGCGTGGCGTCGGTAAAGGGAGGCCAGGCATCGGCTACCAGACGCAGCTTTTCCGCTGCCGCGCTCTGTGTCAGCAACAGCAATCCAATCAAAGCAAACGCTCGATGCAATCGCGGCATGCCAGAAAATCCTTAGCGGGCGGGCTGCCCGACGTGTTTTTCAGCCAAAACTCCAAGGCCCCTCTACCGGCGAAACCCAGGTCCTAACATTAGCTCATCGACGACATTGCACAGCGCTTCATCGCAGATTACACAAAGAAGACAATCTCGCGAGAAATGAATGATGGCATTTTGGCCTTTGTCACAGATTTCTCTGCCATCAAGACATCCCACGTCAGGACGCTTAGTATCGGAGCAACGTTGTTCAAGGAATCTGAAGATGACAATCGATTGGGTCTGCAAGCACCACAGCGATCTGGGTAAAGAGCAGCTGTATGCCCTTCTGCAGCTGCGCGCCGAAGTGTTCGTCGTCGAGCAGAAATGCGTTTATCAGGACATCGACGGGCAGGACCTGGAAGGTGACACCTGCCATTTGATGGGCTGGGACGGGGATCGTCTGGTGGCTTACCTGCGCTTGCTCGACCCGGAGTTACAGGGCGGCGACGTGGTGATTGGCCGGGTGATCATTGCTCCCGCTGCACGCGGCACCGGGCTTGGGCATGAAATGATGAGCCAGGCGTTGAAACAGGCAGAAAAGCACTGGCCTGAAGTGCCGATCTACCTCTCGGCCCAGGCGCATTTGCAGGGATATTACGGACGGTACGGGTTTGTCGTGGTGGGTGAGGAATACCTGGAAGATGACATTCCGCATATCGGGATGCGTCGTTCCTGACGGCCTCTTCGCGGGCAAGCCTCGCTCCTACAGTGATCGCGAGTGGATCACACATTTGCAATCCACCCCGGACCCGGTGGGAGCGGGCTTGCCCGCGATGGCGTCAGCACCGACGCCGCAATACTCAGGGATACTCAAGTACCGCTTTAATCTGCCGCAGATTACGCTCGATCCACCCCCGATCAATCGCCCCCCACTCGCGAATCCGATAGCGCCCCGCATGGTTGCGCGCGCCCTCTTCCTGCTCGAATTCACAAACGATATCCAGATCCGCCAATGCCGCGATGGTGTCCTGGGCTGTGCGCCGAGGCATGCCGGTGACTTCAGTCAAAGCCGGGACGCTGCTGGCCAATCCGCTATCGATCAGGTACGCCACGTACAACCGGCGGTAGAAGCTGCTTTTGGTCTTGCTCACGTCCATCCATGCGCTCCTTATCAGAAGATCAAAAGATCGCAGCCTTCGGCAGCTCCTACGCGCCTGTGGGCGCCGCCGAAGGCTGCGATCTTTTGATCTTGAGCTTCTATTGCATATCCCGCCAAGTCAGGTACACCCGTACATCGAACTCCACCTGGTGATACCCCGGCAACATGTGTTCGCACAGCTTGTAGAACGCCTTGTTGTGATCCGACTCTTTGAAATGCGCCAACTCATGCACCACGATCATTTTCAGAAACTCGGAGGGTGCGTCCTTGAACAACGATGCCACGCGAATTTCTTTCTTGGCCTTGAGCTTGCCGCCCTGTACCCGGGAGATCGCGGTATGCAGGCCGAGCGCCCGGTGGGTCAGGTCCAGACGGTTGTCGAATAACACCTTGTCAATCGCCGGGGCGTTACGCAGGTATTCCTGCTTGAGGTCCAAAGCATAGGTGTACAGCGCCTTGTCGCTCTGCACCCCGTGCTTTTGCGGATATCGCTGGCTCAGGTAGTCGCCCAGCCGACCTTCGGCGATCATCTGTCGCACCTGGTCCTGCAACGTAGCGGGATAGGCCTGGAGGTATTTCAACGCGGTCATTGGGGCGGCAACACGAGTCACGAAAAGGCCGCCAGTGTAACGAATTCAACTCGTCAGCGCGCTCCAGTCGAACGGCTCGACAAAGTGACGGGTGTCCTCGGCCATCAACGGCCGCGCGACCAGAAACCCCTGCACATACTGGCAACCGTTGGCTTGCAGCCATTCATATTGCGCCACCGTCTCCACCCCTTCAGCGATGACTAACAGACCGAACTGTTTGCACAAGTCGATGACACTGCGAGCCAGCGCCGCATCCCGTTCGGACCCCGGCAACCGGGCGATCAAATGCCGGTCGAGCTTGAGCGTGTCCAGTTCGAGGTCTCGCAGGTGCGCCAGCGAACAAGCCCCGGAACCAAAATCATCCAGCGCTACCCGTACTCCCAAATTGCGCAGCAAACGCAGCTGCTTGCGGGTCTCGTCGGGGTTAAGCATCAAGGCCTCTTCCGTGACCTCGACCTCCAGCTGCCGCGGTTTCAAACCATGGCGGTCCAGCACCTGGCGCAGCTCGGTGACCAGGTTGGGCAATCCGAATTGCGTGCTGCTCAAACTGACGCCCAGCACCAGATCTTCGGCAAACAAGGTTTCCCAGGCTTTTCGCTGTTTAGCCCCGCGATGGTAAATCCAGCTGCCCAGGCGACTGATCAACCGCGCCTCTTCCAGCAACGGCAAAAACAGCCCCGGCGGTACATCGCCGACACTCGGATGCTGCCAGCGCAGCAACGCTTCGAACCCGCGAATCTGCCCGTCGGCAATGGCTACCTGAGGCTGATACACCAGGTTGAAATCACGGTTCTCGATGGCCGTGCGCACGCTCTCTTCAAGCATCAGCCGCGAGCGCGCCCGGCCATTCATTTCGTGATCGTAGAAGCGATATTGCTGACGCCCGGCACGCTTGGCTTCGTACATGGCGATGTCGGACGCCCGCATCAACCCGTCGAGATTAGCCCCGCAATCGGGATAAGTGGCGATGCCGATACTGGCGCCCAAGGCGATGTCCATGCCTTCGATTTGCTGACAGATCGATACCCGCTCGATGAGCTTCTCGGCAATCTTTGCCGCATGCTCGGGGAGCTCAAGATCCAGCAGCGCGGTGAACTCATCGCCACCCATCCGCGCCAGAATATCGAAGGGCCGCAGACACGCCTTCAGCTGCTCGGACACCCAACGCAGCACCCGGTCGCCAGCATCGTGGCCAAGGGAATCATTGACCCGCTTGAAGCCGTCGAGGTCCAGGTACAACAGCACCCAGGTGCTGTCGGAGCGTTCACCGCGCAGCAGCAGGTTTTCAACCGTCTGATAAAAACCCCGGCGATTGAGCAGCCCGGTCAGTGGATCGGTCACCGCCTGGAACTCCAGCTGCTGATGCAGATGGCGCACCACCGACATGTCCAGCACCGTCACCACCATGGCATGTTGTTCGGTGGGCAAAGGCGCGCAGGACAATGCCACCGGCACTTGCTGGCCGGGCGCAGTACGCAGCAACGCATCGTGCAGGCGCAGGGTTTCACCGCGCTTGTAGCCGGCAAACAATTCGGAGTCGGCCCAGATCGGGATGTGCGGTTTTTGCAGGAAATCCAGAAACTCTTTGCCTTGCAGTTCGTGCACCGTGGCATTGAGCAGGCGAGACATCGCCGGGTTGGCAAAACGAATCAGCCCATCCTCGCCCACCACCAGAATGCCTTCGGCGGCGTTATCCAGCACCGAAGCATTGAAGGCACGAGCGACTTCCAGGTCATGGCTCAACTTCTGCAAGGCACGACGATTACGCTGATGCTCGAGCAGGGCCTGGACTTTGGGTTTGAGAATTTGCGGGTCGAACGGTTTGAACAGGTAATCCACCGCGCCACTGGCGTAGCCCTTGATCACTGCGTCCTGGGATTGTTCGTTGGCGGTAAGGAAAATAATCGGCGTGAGTCGGGTTCGCTGGCTACCACGCATCAAGCGCGCCACCTCGAAACCGTCCATACCCGGCATCTGCACATCCAGCAGCACCAGGTCGACGTCGTGTTCGAGCAACAGGCTGAGCGCTTCAAAGCCGGAAGCCGCGGTGAATACCTGCCAGTCCTGGCGCTGTAACAACGCGCGCATGCTGATCAGGTTCTCGGGGTAGTCATCAACAATTAAAAGGATTGAGCTGCCTTCAGCTGGCGTAGGTTGTGCGCATTCCATGCTGCATCTCTTGTTCGGGACCTCAGGCCGGTTTCTTGTGAAAACCGGACACGTAGTGCGACTTCACTCTAGACCCGGATCCGCGAAAGCAGAAGGTGCCGGTGTGCCATCACTTCAGTAAAGTTTCACATAGCCGACTAACGGTCAGTCCTACAGCCCCCGTAAACCGGGAAAGATGGCATTTCGACAGGATGTTGACGTCAACCATCTGCCAAACGGGCATTAACAAACAGCCGTTCTACGCTTATAAAGACGGCCCCGAAGTCGCGCGCTAGAGCTTCTGGCACTCGCGTGCAGAAAAAATGTGGAAGCTTGAATATGATCGATCTCGCAACCTGGAACCTCAGCGTTCCTGTCGGCAGTCCGCCGTACACCGTTGAAACAACCAAACTGGTGGACGGCTTCAAGGATCAATACTTCCACTCCGACACTGGCACCTTGTTTTTCTGGTCCCCGGTAACCGGCACCCGCACTGAAAACGCAATCTACCCTCGCACCGAACTGCGCGAAACCTACAGCAATGGCACGCTGAAAAACTGGTACTACCCCGACGCGGATAACTCCCTGCGTGCGACCCTTACGGTCAGCAAGGTACCCAGCACGGGCAAGATCGTCATTGGCCAGATCCACGCCTACCAAAGCCAGAAGCCGATGGTGAAGCTCGAATATCAATACAAGGACTCCAGCGCGACCGGAAACATCGTCGCCAAAGTCCGAATGCATCCTGACGACGACACCGCCCGGGTCATCACCCTTGCCACCGGCGTAAAACTCGATCGGGAATTCTCCTACCTCATTCACCTCAGCCCCGGCGGTGCATTGGGCATCAGTGCGGCGGGTTACCAATGGGACACCGACATCAGCGCGATGTGGCGTGATAAACCGCTGTACTTCAAGGCCGGCGCCTATGTGCAGGACAACACCGGGTACACCAGTGAAGGCGGGCAAGTGACGTTCAGCAAGCTGGATATCGATCACGATACCTAATCCCTAAAAGATCTTGAGCTCCGGAAGTTTCGAAGGAATCCACCCATTGTGGCGAGGGAGCTTGCTCCCGTTGGGCTGCGCAGCAGTCCCTCTTTTTTGGGGGCCGCTTTGCGCCCCAGCGTGAGCAAGCTCCCTCGCCACAGGTTCTTTATGTCCAACTCCATCACTTCACTGACCGGCATCTGGCCCCACTTAAACGCTCACGTTTAAAGACACTCAGCGTTACTTCATGAAGCCTACAACGGCTTGCGTCACCACCTACAGGTACGCCAGAATCCGCCGACTTGTGCGCCTTGAAGCCCACCGGTAACTTGATTCGCGTCACTGATTTCCAGTGATCGGGTTTAGTAGCCCGTGGTTTCGAGCTTGGTGCACAAGCATCTGTCAGTCAGGGATTTCGATTCCTGCGCTTGATGGTAACTGTGCGCAGGGCACCTTCGGGTGCGCCGGCTTGCTCGAAACCCCGGTCTACTAACCTGCGTACAGTTGCCTCCACTTTGATTAGTAGCCAGAGAGGGGGCACTCCAATCAGGTTTCGAGCAAATGACTAAATCAACGCCGCATCCGCCGGTCACCGACCCGGCATCCCCCTACGAATCCCCCGATTCAAAAAAATTCCACGAAGCCGCCGAGCGCGCCCTCGACCATTACCTCACCCGGCCGCCAAAATCATGGCCACCACCAACGAACCCGAGCCCATGTACTTGGCCAATCCGAAGTACAACACCGAATCCCTGCTGGCCAACGCCAGCGAAACACTGGGCTCGGCCACCACCATGCTCAACAATTTCGCGGCGCTGCTGGAGACCTCCCATCGCAAGACCCTGCTGGGCATCGCTCAGGTAGTCATGCTCGGCGAACTGGCGGTGAACCAGGCGCTGGACCACGTCGAATTGAAGGAGTAATCGGGCTCTGGTTGGAGCAACGCGAGCAAACTTGCTTCCAATAAAAAACCCGCCTCTCGGCGGGTTCTTTATCAGCGCAGTTTAACGCTCAGGCTCAGTTAACCATAGCGTTCAACTAACTGAATAAGGGACGATTAAATAAATCCCTTTGTCCCTGCCAACCACCACAAAAATCACCTGTCCGTCTTGCCCACGGGTTTACGCCTAAGCCCCGACACAACAGTGTCATCCCGCGCCGCCATCCGCCCGGCATCCCACTCACGCTGCATATCCGCAAGGAGTTCGCCATCCACGCGATATCGATTAACCGTTAACGCTTGAGTCATCGCCTCGGCAATACGCTCAATGATCAAGGCCGGCCTCTCCACCGCGCAGTGTTTTCGACCGAATTCAATCAATTGCTGACGATCCGGGTAGTTTTTCACTTTGTTCATCTTGATGGCCAACGTCCGGTCAACCAATGACCGACCGGATTTTGGATTGTAGTTTTCATAAACGGTCGTGGTCGTGACATCGAAAACCGGTGCCAATTGCACTGTTTCAAGCGCATCAGGATGGGTGTAGATCACACCGAAGTTCTTCAGGTGTGCGTCTCCGTTGCGGACCATGACTGAAAGACAAACCGAAGAAAAAAAGCGCTCCAGTTCGCGCACCGGATCGCCATGTCGGCAGACTTGGCCAATCACCGCAGCAAGGGTTTCATAGCTTTGGGAATACTTGTAGTTGTCATGGGGATCCTTGTTGAGCCCCAGAAGGACGGCCATGTCTTCAAACCCGAGACGACCGGAAGCGTTCAGATCGAATCGCTCCATCACAAATAGATCACCGTTTTCAGACAGCCAGAACGGCGGCGTTTCCAACCCGGCAAGACGGGCCGCTTCCAGACAGAGAAATTCGTTCTGAGCCAGGTGTGCATACTCGTCTGCGCCTGACTTAACGATCAGATCGGAGCTGAGCATGGTTTTTCGATTACCGGTGAGCTTATCCAGATCGGGTACCAGCACCTTGGGCTGCACACCTGAAATGCCCGACTCGAAATAGGTATCGACCAGGAACTCGAAGACACCTTGCGAAGCATCTGCAGACAGGATTTCCTGCAGCCCGACCTGAGCACGAACGGACACGAGTGCCTCTGCCGGGTTCTGGTAGGTGAGGCGCCCGATTTGATTCCCTCCGATGACCGATAACAGGCGCATTTCATCCACCTGCATATGCTTGGCCATCCGGCGTTTGATCTGATCGGCCAGAAATCCTTCAGGCACATTCATATCGAAGATCGGATGCAGCACATTGCTCACCGAAGGCGTCGGGTCATAGGGCATGACCAGTGAGACTTCCCTGGGTGCATCGGCGGATTCGTAGGCAAACGAGAACTGCGACCCCTTGGACAGCTCGCCCGAAAAGCCTTGCGGTGTCATGACGTTGAGCAGTTTGACCTTACTCATCGTGCTCTACCAGATCAGCAAGGGATTTGAGATCAATTCGGTTGTCGACAATTTCAAGCGCCATGCCCAGCGCTGATAGCACCCGGAACGCGGTGTAAAGCGCGACATTTTCACCGGCCTCAAGGTCAATGATGGTTTTGCGGTTGCATTTTGCTCTGTGCGCCAATATTGCCTGGCTATAGCCTTTGGCGCGTCGTAACTGGCGGACTCTTTCACCGAACACAGAGGGGTTGTGCAGGAGCATGAATGTCACCTATATCGGACTTTACTAACGAATATTTTTATTATGTCCACTATAAGTAACATTTCAAGCGCCTTACGTCAGACAGCGTCCAGATGAAATCTCCTCCATAAAAAAACCCGCCTCTCGGCGGGTTTCTCTTCAACGTGATAAAACGCTCAGGCTCAGTTCACCTTAGCGTTCAACTCACCTTTGAGGTAACGCTGATACATCGCTTCCAACGAGATCGGCTTGATCTTCGAAGCATTGCCCGCCGTACCAAACTGCTCATAACGTGCGATACACACATCACGCATTGCAGTCACGGTCGCGCCGAAGAACTTACGCGGATCGAATTCGCTAGGGTTGGTAGCCATCAGGCGACGCATCGCACCGGTGGATGCCAGGCGCAGGTCGGTGTCGATGTTGACCTTGCGCACGCCGTGCTTGATGCCTTCGACGATTTCTTCAACCGGTACGCCGTAGGTTTCTTTGATGTCGCCGCCGTACTGGTTGATGATCGCCAGCCACTCTTGCGGAACCGAAGACGAACCGTGCATCACCAAGTGGGTGTTCGGGATGCGTTTGTGGATTTCCTTGATGCGGTCGATGGCCAGCACGTCGCCGGTAGGTGGCTTGGTGAACTTGTAGGCGCCGTGGCTGGTGCCGATGGCGATGGCCAGGGCATCGACTTGGGTGCGTTTGACGAAGTCAGCGGCTTCTTCCGGGTCGGTCAGCATTTGGCTGTGATCCAGAACGCCTTCGGCGCCGATGCCGTCTTCTTCACCGGCCATGCCGGTTTCCAGCGAACCCAGGCAGCCCAGCTCGCCTTCAACCGAAACGCCGCAGGCGTGAGCCATGGCTACCGTTTGTTGGGTAACACGGACGTTGTAGTCGTAGTCGGTCGGGGTCTTGCCGTCTTCGCCCAGGGAGCCGTCCATCATCACCGAGCTGAAGCCCAACTGGATGGAGCGCTGGCAGACGTCAGGGCTGGTGCCGTGGTCCTGGTGCATGCACACCGGGATGTGCGGGAATTCTTCGATTGCCGCCAGGATCAGGTGACGCAGGAACGGGGCGCCTGCGTATTTGCGAGCACCGGCCGAAGCCTGGACGATCACCGGGGAGTCAGTCTTGTCAGCGGCTTCCATGATGGCGCGCATCTGCTCAAGGTTGTTGACGTTGAAGGCTGGAACGCCGTAGCCGAACTCGGCTGCGTGGTCCAGCATCTGGCGCATGCTGATAAGTGCCATTGTGTGTCTCTCTCCCGGTTGAGGGTCGTTAATCGTGCCAGCCTGCCGTAGCGGCGGCGGCTATTCAAGTTATTGCAGATCGGGGGTTGGCCCGGGCTGCGAATTCGGTGCTGCCTAAATCTCTACAAGCCGTCGATTTCCTGTAGGAGCGGAGCTTGCTCGCGAAGGGGTCATCACATTCAACACAGGTGTTGTCAGTTAAACCGCTTTCGCGAGCAAGCTTCGCTCCTACAGGTTTTGCGCAAGCTTTCAATTACTCGGCTTTACAACCGCGGCCGATCAAATCGTTGGTGGCGACCCAGTAAACTAGGCCTTCCTCACCTTTTACGTGAAACGCCAGCATGTCGTTGCTGTACAGCGAACCTTCGGCGCCCGGCTCCAGCTTCAAACGGTAGACCTGATCAGCACCGCCCAGGCGAACATCGACTTCCTTGCGGTTGATGTCAGTGTAGCGCCAGAGCACTTTGGCCTGGCTATCGCAAGTCCAGGTGGTCCAACTGTCCGCTGGCCCGGCAGCGTTGAACAGGTTCAAATGGGTGCAACCTGCCAGCAATGCCAATGCCGCAACGGCGATAAAGCCTTTCATCCGTGTTCCTCGGCTGACGGCGCACGCCGCCCACCTTGAGTAAAGAGTCTGACCCCTCAAGGGCAACCATGTTCCTTGGCCGGGGTCTGTGTCTCGTATTTGTCCAGGCCATCGGGCCCGGAGCGCTTGTTGATCACCGGGTTGGTTTCCGCTTGCCAGTCGGCCTGGTAGCAGCCTTTTTCCTGCGTTTGCGGCGCGGGTTCCGGCGTGGCTTTCGGGTTACTCCCGCAAGCCGCCAGCATACCCGCGGCGATCAACAACACTAGGGTCCTGACCATGTGAACACTCCTTTGCCTGGTCAACTGCGCGGCCTCAGGCCTTGGCCCGGCTTTCCAGGACTTCAACGGCCGGCAGCACTTTGCCTTCGACGAATTCGAGGAACGCGCCGCCGCCGGTAGAAATGTAGGAGATCTGCTCAGCAACGCCATACTTGTCGATGGCCGCGCAGGGTGTCACCGCCGCCAGCAATGGAGAACGCCGAGCTTTCGGCAATGGCTTGGGCCAGCACTTTGGTGCCGTTACCGAACTGGTCGAATTCGAACACGCCCACCGGGCCGTTCCACAGGATGGTCTTGGACGACTTCAACAGCTCGGCGAAATTCGCCGCGGTCTGTGGACCGATGTCCAGGATCATGTCGTCTGCGGCCACGTCGGCAATCAGCTTGACGGTCGCGGTCGCGCTTTCAGCGAATTCCTTGGCAACTACCACGTCCACCGGCAGTGGCACGCTGACCTTGGCGGCGATTTCACGGGCCGTATCCAGCAGGTCCGGCTCGTACAAGGATTTGCCGACCGGGTGACCAGCAGCGGCCAGGAAGGTATTGGCGATGCCGCCACCGACGATCAGCTGGTTGCAGATCTGGCTCAGGCTGTTGAGCACGTCGAGTTTGGTCGACACTTTGGAGCCGGCAACGATAGCGGCCATTGGCTGCGCCGGGGCGCCCAGGGCCTTGCCCAGTGCGTCCAGTTCGGCGGCCAGCAGCGGGCCAGCAGCGGCGACTTTGGCGAACTTGGCCACGCCGTGGGTCGAACCCTCGGCGCGATGAGCGGTGCCGAAGGCGTCCATCACGAACACGTCGCACAGGGCCGCGTATTGCTTGGCCAGTTCGTCAGCGTTCTTTTTCTCGCCCTTGTTGAAGCGCACGTTTTCGAACAGCACGATGTCGCCGGCTTTCACGTCGACGCCGCCCAGGTAATCAGACACCAGCGGCACTTCGCGGCCCAGGGCTTTGCTCAGGTAGTCAGCGACTGGCTTGAGGCTGTTCTCGGCCGAGAACTCGCCTTCGGTCGGACGGCCAAGGTGCGAGCAGACCATCACGGCCGCGCCTTTTTCCAGGGCCAGCTTGATGGTCGGCAGCGAAGCCAGGATTCGCGCATCGCTGGTGACAACACCGTCCTTGACTGGGACGTTGAGGTCTTCGCGGATCAGTACGCGCTTACCTTGCAGATCGAGGTCGGTCATCTTCAACACGGTCATGGGTCGCATTTCCTGGATAGCTGTTTTAGAGAGCAGGTTTTGGTTGTGGTGCAGCTGTTTGCAAATAGTGTTCTGCAACGTCCAGCATTCGATTGGCAAAACCCCATTCGTTGTCGAACCAGGCCAGGATGTTCACCAGCCGAGGGCCGGAAACGCGGGTCTGACTGGCATCGACGATGGCCGAATGTGGGTCATGATTGAAATCACAACTGGCGTGAGGCAACTCGGTGTAGGCCAGAAGGCCCTTGAGCGGGCCATGGGTGGCGGCCTCGCGCAGAATCCGGTTGACCTCGGTGGCGTCGGTATCACTTACGGTCTGCATCGTAATGTCGAGGCAGGACACGTTAACCGTCGGCACCCGCACGGCTTTGGCCTGAATTCGCCCGGCAAGTTCCGGCAGCAGGCGTTCAATGCCTCGCGCCAGACCAGTGGACACCGGAATCACCGACTGGAACGCCGAACGGGTGCGGCGCAGGTCTTCGTGGTGATAGGCGTCGATCACCGGTTGATCGTTCATTGCCGAGTGGATGGTCGTGATCGACACGTATTCCAGACCAATGGCCTGATCCAGCAGGCGCAACAGCGGCACGCCGCAGTTGGTGGTGCAGGACGCGTTGGATACCAGCAGCTCATCGCCGGTCAGGCAATCCTGGTTCACGCCGTAGACGATGGTGGCGTCGACATCTGCCTCGCTGGCCATCGGCTGGGAGAACAGCACCCGCGGCGCACCGGCGTCGAGGAACCGCTGGCCATCAGCACGCGTGTGATAAGCGCCGGAGCACTCCAGCACCAGATCGACGCCCAGTGACGCCCAATCGATGCCTTCGGGGGTGGCACTGCGCAGGACCTTCACGCAGTCGCCTTTAATATGCAGACAATCGCCCTCGACCCTCACCTCACCGGGAAACCGCCCGTGAGTGGAGTCAAAGCGTGTCAGGTATTCGATGCTGGCCATGTCGGCCAGATCGTTGATCGCAACAATTTCAAACCCGGCCGTCGAGCCTCGCTCAAACAACGCACGCAAGACGCAACGACCAATCCGGCCGTAGCCGTTGAGTGCAACTTTGTAAGGACGCGGTTGAGGCATGGGGTTCTCGATTACCGTGGTGAATCCGTCAGTGTTGCGTTGAATGTTCAATTGCCTTCGCGGGCAAGCCTCGCTCCTACATGGGCGGTGTAAATCCCTGTAGGAGCGAGGCTTGCCCGCGAAGACGTCAGCACAGACAACGCAACTGTCGGACTTAGTCTTCCAGCAGCTCTTCAGCCTGACCCAGGATGTTTTCCAGGGTGAAGCCGAACTCTTCGAACAAGGCAGGCGCAGGCGCCGACTCGCCGTAGGTGGTCATGCCGATCACGCGGCCTTCCAGGCCCACGTACTTGTACCAGTAGTCCGCGTGAGCAGCTTCGATGGCGATCCGCGCGCTGACCTGCAATGGCAGGACCGCTTGCTTGTAGCCAGCGTCCTGGGCTTCGAAGACGCTGGTGCACGGCATCGAAACAACACGCACCTTGCGGCCTTGCTCGGTCAGTTTGTCGAAGGCTTGGACGGCCAGGCCGACTTCCGAACCGGTGGCGATCAGGATCAGCTCAGGCTCGCCTGCGCAGTCTTTCAGCACGTAGCCGCCGCGATTGATGCACTCGATCTGCACCGCGTCACGGGTTTGGTGCTGCAGGTTCTGACGGGAGAAGATCAGTGCCGACGGGCCATCGTCACGCTCCAGAGCGCATTTCCAGGCCACTGCCGATTCAACGGCATCGGCTGGACGCCAGGTGTCGAGGTTCGGCGTGCAGCGCAGGCTGGCCAGTTGCTCGATCGGCTGGTGAGTCGGGCCGTCTTCGCCCAGACCGATGGAGTCGTGGGTGAACACATAAATGATGCGTTTCTTCATCAGCGCCGACATGCGCACTGCGTTGCGGGCGTATTCCATGAACATCAGGAAGGTCGCGCCGTAAGGCACCAGGCCGCCGTGCAGGGCCACACCGTTCATGATCGCGCTCATGCCGAACTCGCGAACGCCGTAGTACATATAGTTGCCGCTGGCGTCTTCGGCGGTGACGCCTTTGCAACCTTTCCACAGGGTCAGGTTGGAACCGGCCAGGTCAGCCGAACCGCCGAGCAGTTCCGGCAGCAGCGGGCCGAACGCGTTCAGGGCGTTCTGGCTGGCTTTACGGCTGGCGATGGTTTCGCCCTTGGCCGCGACTTCAGCGATATAAGCAGCCGCTTTTTCCGCGAAGTCTTCCGGCAGGTCGCCGCTCAGACGACGAACCAGCTCGTTGGCCAGCTCCGGGAAGGCCGCGGAGTACGCAGCGAAACGCTGATCCCACTCGGCTTCGGCAGCGCGACCGGCTTCCTTGGCATCCCACTCGGCATAGATGTTGGCCGGGATTTCGAACGGGCCGTGGTTCCACTTCAGTGCTTCACGGGTCAGAGCGATTTCCGCGTCACCCAATGGGGCGCCGTGGCAATCTTCCTTGCCTTGCTTGTTCGGCGAACCGAAACCGATGGTGGTCTTGCAGCAGATCAGCGTCGGGCGCTCGCTTTTACGCGCCGTGTCGATGGCGATCTTGATTTCTTCCGGGTCATGACCGTCGACGTTGCGGATCACCTGCCAGTTGTAGGCCTCGAAACGCTTCGGCGTGTCGTCGGTGAACCAGCCTTCGACTTCGCCGTCGATGGAGATGCCGTTGTCATCGTAGAAGGCGATCAGTTTGCCCAGGCCCAAGGTACCGGCCAGGGAGCTGACTTCGTGGGAAATGCCTTCCATCATGCAGCCATCACCCAGGAACACGTAGGTGTGGTGATCGACAACGTTATGGCCGGGACGGTTGAACTGCGCCGCCAGGACTTTTTCTGCCAGGGCGAAACCCACGGCATTGGCCAGGCCTTGGCCCAGTGGGCCGGTGGTGGTTTCAACGCCCGGGGTGTAACCGAATTCCGGGTGACCCGGGGTGCGGCTGTGCAGCTGGCGGAAGCTTTTCAGGTCATCGATCGACAGGTCATAGCCGGTCAGGTGCAGCAGCGAGTAGATCAGCATCGAACCGTGACCGTTGGACAGCACGAAGCGGTCACGGTCGGCGAACGATGGATTGCTCGGGTTGTGCTTCAGGTAGTCACGCCAAAGTACTTCGGCGATATCCGCCATACCCATAGGGGCACCGGGATGGCCGCTGTTGGCTTTTTGCACGGCATCCATGCTGAGGGCACGAATGGCGTTGGCACGCTCACGACGGCTGGGCATCGCTGTTCTCCTGCGGATATTGAATCGAGAGTGAATAAAACGAAACGGAAAAAAGGCGAGCATTTTCCCTCACCCACCCGCCTCGGGGCAATGACAGATAGTCATCTGAAGACGTTTTTCCAATGGATAACAGCGTATTCGACTGATGAAACCTTTCCGCTGTTCGTTTGCTGACTAAAGCTAACGCTGAGAAATGCCATCCATCGAGCAATATCAAAACTTTTTGATATTGCTCTTGCGGTGATTTATGACCGTCACTAGACTGCTGGCCTTATGAATTTACGCGCCCCCTCCATTCGACATGACGATTGCGATGAGCTGGCGGCCCTGTGCAAGGCCGGCGGCGATCCTCTGCGGCTGAATGTATTGCGCGCACTGGCCAACGATTCGTTCGGCGTACTGGAACTGGCGCAGATCTTCGGCATCGGTCAGTCCGGCATGAGTCATCACCTCAAGGTTTTGGCCCAGGCCGATCTGGTGGCGACCCGTCGTGAAGGCAATGCGATTTTTTACCGTCGCGCCCTGCCCCACACCGATCTGCTGGGCGGCAAGCTGCATGCCGCGCTGCTGGAAGAAGTGGACAACCTGACCCTGCCAACTGACGTTCAGTCGCGGATCGGTCAGGTCCACGGGCAGCGAGCGGCGGCCAGCCAAGACTTTTTCTCACGGGTCGCGGAGAAGTTTCGCGCCCAGCAAGACCTGATTGCCGGCCTGCCGCAGTACCGCGAAAGCGTGGTGGCACTGCTCGACAAGCTGAGTTTCGGCCCCGAAGCCACAGCCATCGAAGTGGGCCCTGGCGATGGCGGTTTTCTGCCGGAACTGGCGCGTCGTTTCGCTCAAGTCGCGGCGCTGGACAACAGCCCGGCGATGCTCGATCTGGCCCGCCAGCTCTGCGAACGTGAAATGCTGGCTAACGTCAGCCTGCAATTGGCCGATGCATTGAAGGGTGTCAGCCACAAGGCTGATTGCGTTGTATTGAACATGGTACTGCACCATTTCGCCGCGCCGGCCGAAGCACTCAAGCGCATGGCCGACTTGCTGCAACCGGGCGGTAGCCTGCTCGTGACAGAGTTATGTAGCCACAACCAGAGTTGGGCCAGGGAGGCCTGCGGTGATCTCTGGTTGGGGTTTGAACAGGACGATCTGGCCCGTTGGGCCACCGCTGCGGGACTCGTTCCCGGGGAAAGCCTCTATGTAGGCTTACGTAATGGTTTCCAGATTCAGGTCCGCCATTTTCAGCGACCGGCTGGCGACACTCACCATCGGTAAATTCAGGAAAAAATCGAGATGAGCGAATACTCCCTCTTCACCTCCGAGTCCGTGTCTGAAGGGCATCCGGACAAAATCGCCGACCAGATTTCCGATGCGGTGCTGGACGCCATCATTGCTGAAGACAAGTTCGCCCGCGTAGCGTGCGAAACTCTGGTGAAAACCGGCGTGGCAATCATCGCAGGTGAAGTCACCACGTCGGCCTGGGTCGACCTGGAAGACATCGTCCGTAACGTGATTCTCGACATCGGCTACAACAGCTCCAATGTCGGCTTCGACGGCGCGACCTGCGGCGTGATGAACATCATCGGCAAGCAGTCCCCCGACATCAACCAAGGCGTTGATCGTGCCAAGCCTGAAGATCAGGGTGCCGGCGACCAGGGCCTGATGTTCGGCTACGCCAGCAACGAAACCGACGTGCTGATGCCAGCACCGATCACCTTCTCGCACCAGTTGGTTCAACGTCAGGCTGAAGCCCGTAAATCCGGCCTGCTGCCTTGGCTGCGCCCGGACGCCAAGTCGCAAGTGACTTGCCGTTACGAAGGCGGCAAGGTTGTCGGTATCGACGCTGTTGTATTGTCGACCCAGCACAACCCTGATGTGTCCTACAAAGACCTGCGCGAAGGCGTGATGGAGCTGATCGTCAAGCACGTACTGCCTGCCGAGCTGCTGTCCAAAGACACCCAGTTCCACATCAACCCGACCGGCCAATTCATCATCGGCGGCCCGGTTGGCGACTGCGGCCTGACCGGCCGCAAGATCATCGTCGACAGCTACGGCGGCATGGCTCGTCACGGCGGTGGCGCGTTCTCCGGCAAGGATCCATCGAAGGTTGACCGTTCGGCGGCCTACGCGGGTCGTTACGTGGCCAAGAACATCGTTGCCGCCGGCCTGGCCGAGCGTTGCGAAATTCAGGTTTCCTACGCGATCGGTGTTGCCCAGCCTACGTCGATTTCGTTGAACACCTTCGGCACCGGCAAAATCAGCGACGACAAGATCGTCAAACTGGTTCGCGAAGTGTTCGACCTGCGTCCATACGCAATCACCACCATGCTCGACCTGCTGCACCCGATGTACCAGGAAACCGCTGCGTACGGCCACTTCGGTCGCACCCCGGCTACCAAGACTGTGGGCGACGATACGTTCACCACTTTCACCTGGGAAAAAACCGACCGTGCCGACGACCTGCGTGTCGCGGCCGGCCTGTAAGACTTCCCCGGCGGTACCCAAAAGCCCCGCACGGTTCGCCGTGCGGGGCTTTTTCATGGGAAAGATCAAAAGATCGCAGCCTTGGCGTACACCTGTAGGAGCTGCCGAAGGCTGCGATCTTTTGATCGTCGCACTTCGAAACACGCAGAATTACACCCTTGCAACCCACACCCGAAAACTGACTAGCCTTGAAAGCATCCCACTGAGCAAGGACGCTCTCGATGCTCCCCAACCTGCGCCTGTTTTTCGCTTTCCTGCTGACCTTCGCCTGCCAGACCACCCATGCCGCCGAATGCCCCGACTGGCCACCGGCCCGCGCGCAGGAAGAAATCACCACTCTGCAACTGCAAATCGATCGCTGGGACGACAGCTACCATCGTGAAGGCCAGTCGCTGATCGCCGATGAACTCTACGATCAGTCCCGCGCACGACTGAGCGAATTGCGCGAATGTTTTGATTCAGGCCCCTCCACCGAACCATTGCGTACGGCTGGCGGCACGGCCGCTCACCCCATCGCCCACACCGGTCTGGAAAAACTGCGCGATGAGCACGCCGTCGAAGCCTGGCTAAAAGATCGCGGGGACGTCTGGATTCAGCCCAAGGTCGACGGCGTTGCGGTGACGTTGATCTATCGCAACGGTTGGTTGCACCGGGCGATCAGTCGGGGAGACGGGGTAAACGGCCAGGACTGGACTGCCTCGGCGCGCCAGATCGCCGCCATCCCTCAAAAGCTTTCGCAGCCGCTGGATTTGTTGCTGCAAGGCGAACTCTATTGGCGTCTGACCGAACACGTGCAAGCTCAGGCTGGCAGCCTCAATGCCCGGGCCACGGTGGCCGGGTTGATGGCGCGCAAGGCGCTGAGCATCGAGCAAGCCGCCGGTATCGGGTTGTTTGTCTGGGACTGGCCACAAGGCCCGAAAAACCTGCCGGCCCGGGTGGCGGCTCTGGATGAATTGGGGTTCCCGAGCACAGCGCCCTACAGTCAGCCGATCAAGGCATTTGCCGATGCCAAACACTGGCGCGATCACTGGTATCGCTCCCCCCTGCCCTTTGCCAGCGATGGGATCGTGTTGCGCCAGAGCCAGCGCCCACCGGCCGAGCGCTGGCAGGCAAAAGCGCCTTACTGGAGCGTCGCCTGGAAATACCCTTTTGCCCAGGCGCTGGCCGAAGTGCGCAAGGTCCACTTCAAGATTGGACGGACCGGCCGGATCACACCGGTGCTGGATCTGGTACCGGTGATGCTTGATGACCGTCAGATCAAGCACGTGAGCGCCAGCTCCCTGCAACGCTGGGAAGCGCTGGACATCCGGCCCGGCGATCAGGTCGCCATCAGCCTGGCGGGGCTGACTATCCCCAGGCTCGATGGTGTCGTATTGCGCAGCACCAAACGCCCGGAACTGAATGTACCGCTGGCAACAGACTTTCATTCTTTAAGCTGCTGGCAACCAACACCAGGATGCGAAAGCCAATTCCTCGCGCGCCTGGCCTGGCTCAGTGGTAAACAGGGGCTGGCATTGCCTCATGTCGGGCCAGGCACCTGGGAAAAACTGCTCAAGGCCGAACGCCTCGACAACCTGCTCGATTGGATGACCCTCGATGGGCAAGAGCTTGCTAACATTGACGGCTTCGGTGAGCGCAGCAGTGCTCGTCTTTTGAACAGTTTCAACAGCGCCCGGCAACGCCCATTCGCTCGCTGGCTCAAAGCCCTGGGCTTGCCGCCGACCGGCCAGGCACGCCTTGCCGACTCATGGCAGGCGCTGGCGCAACGAAACACCGAACAATGGCAGGCCGAAGCCGGCATCGGCCCGGGGCGTGCAGCGCAATTGAGCGCATTTTTCCGCGACCCGCAGGTCCTGGCCTTGAGTGAGACATTACGTGTTGCCGGGATTGACGGTTTCTAGACGCCAGCCCTGCCTGAGAACCGGGAACCCAAAGGTGCCGATGCGCTCAAACAGCCCATCGCTATATCGAATTTTTCACCTGGAGCTTTTATGAAACTTCTTTCACCGCTCGCCGTGTTGACCCTGTGCAGCGTGATGGCCGCTCCATTGATGGCTGACGAAGACGCCCCGGGGCTGACCGGCTGCGCAGCTAAAAAACAGGGCATCATCAACCAGATTGAACTGGCCAAGTCCCGCGGCAACGCCGATCAACAGGCGGGCCTGGAAACCGCCCTGAACGAAGTGACTGCCCATTGCACCGACGCCTCCTTGAAGAAGGAACGGGAAAACAAGGTGCTCGACGCCAAGCACGAAGTCAGCACGCGTCAGGCCGACCTCGAGAAGGCGATGAAAAAAGGCGACGCCGAGAAGATCAACAAGCGCAAAGACAAACTGGCTCAATCGCGCAAAGAGTTGCAGGAAGCGCTGGATGAGCTGGATAAGTAAAAAGATCTTTCAAGATCAAAAGATCGCAGCCTTTGGCAGCTCCTGCCCTGCAATCTTTTCTGCAATCAATGATCCCGAAACTCTTTATGGCACGCACTGCAGGCATCTTCGACCTTCTGTACCGCCGGCCCCAGATTGCTGACCTTGTAGGGCTGAACCTTGCTGGCAATCACCAGTTCACCGGTGGCGTCTTCAAGGATGCGGGCCATTTCCTGGAAGCGTGCCTGCTTCTGCCAGACATCATCCTTGGCGCTGGTGTGATCCTCTTCGCGCACCTGCGGGAAATGTTTCCACGGCTCATGGGACAAGGCATCAAGTTTCACGGCGCCGTCGGCGAATTTCGGGCCATCGAACGGAATACGCCCACGCAACATACCGCCCAGGTCTTCGCCGGTCTTGAGCATCTGCTTGAAGATCGCCTTGCGCTGACCCAGTGGCGAGTTCGGGTCGACACCACCGCAGGCGGACAAGGTCAGGCAGGCCAGCAATACAACAGAAAGTCTTTTAAGAGTCATGGTGGCTTCGGGTCACTGGAAACGGCGGCCAGTATCCTCGCGTCACCGGCAAAGACCAATAGCCCTATTATCAATACGGGTTGTTTGAGCGCATGGAGCACTCAGGCAACCGACAAAGGAATTACTCCATGAACAGCCGTTTCAAGGCATGGCGTCACAATCTGGCCTGGACCCTTCCGATGGTGGCCGTGCTGGCAGGTTGCACCGGCGGCGACAGCAGCAAACCGAAAACCCACGCACTGGCGACCTACTCCAGCGCCACCTGGGAAGCGCTTCCGGCAGTGTCCGACAACGACCTCGTCGCCGGCTTCGGCTCGTGGCGCAGCGCCTGCACCCGACTCAAGGCCGACCCGGTCTGGGGCGGCACCTGTGCGGCTTCCGCCAATGTGCAGCCAACCGCCAAGGACATCCGCGGTTTCCTCAAACAGAATCTGGACGTCTATGGCCTGCGTGCCGCCAATGACAACCCCAACGGCCTGATTACCGGTTACTACGAACCGGTGTACCCCGGCAGCCTGACCCAGACCGAGGAAGCCAACATCCCGGTGTACGGTGTGCCCGAGGACATGATCATCGTCTCGCTGGACAGTATCTATCCGGAACTCAAAGGCAAGCGCCTGCGGGGAAGACTCGAAGGTCGCGTGCTCAAGCCGTACGACGACGCGGCAACCATTGAAACCAACGGTGTGAAGGCGCCGGTGATTGCCTGGCTGACCGACCCGATGAACCTGCAGTTCCTGCAAATCCAGGGTTCGGGTCGCATCCAGCTTGATGACGGTCGTCAATTGCGCATCGGTTATGCCGATCAGAACGGCCACCCCTATCGCCCCATCGGCCGCTGGCTGGTGGACCAGGGTGAGCTGAAGAAAGAAGACGTGACCATGGGCGCTATCAGCACCTGGGCCAAGGCAAATCCTGCGCGCATTCCCGAACTGCTCGGCAGCAACCCCAGCTACGTGTTCTTCACCCGCAACCCCGACAGCAATGAAGGGCCGCGCGGTTCGCTGAATGTACCGCTGACCGCAGGTTATAGCGCGGCGGTGGACCGCAAAGTGATTCCGCTCGGCAGTCTGCTGTGGCTATCGACCACACGCCCGGACGGCAGCGCACTGGTACGTCCGGTGGCCGCGCAAGATACTGGCGGCGCGATTGCCGGCGAGGTCCGCGCGGACCTGTTCTGGGGCACCGGGGATGCGGCCGGGCAACTGGCCGGCGACATGAAACAGCAGGGACAGATCTGGATGCTTTGGCCTAAAGGGGCGGCGTTGCCGCAAGTGCCGCAGGTGGCTGACACACTTTAAAAGCAAAAGATCGCAGGCTTCGCCAGCTCCTACAGGGATCGATGTTCATCCGCGATATTGCGGCGCACGCGACCAATGTAGGAGCTGCCGAAGGCTGCGATCTTTTGATCTTCTTTAAACAGACACAACAAAGAAACTGACGATCAACCCCACTCCAATGGCCCACACCAACGACCGCAGAATTGCCCAGTCCGCCAGATAGCAAATGATGTACAGCAGCCGACTGGTGATAAACAACACCGCCAGCACATTGATCGTCACCAGATCGGCATTACCGGCCAGGTGCGCGACGATTACCGCTGCAGCAAACGCCGGTGTCACTTCGAAGCTGTTCAACTGCGCCGAATGCGCACGCCTGGCCACCCCTTCAAGCGAATCCAGAAACGCCCGCGGGTCGTGATTCTGTTTCAGCCCGAACTTGCCGCCGCTGAACTTGGCGACGCCTGTGCATAGATATGGCAAGCAGATCGCAATCAAAATGCACCACAGAGCAACCGTCATAACGCAGTCCCTTCTTCAAGTTATAGAAAATCGAATTCCATCAGCGGCGACTAAAACTTCATCACCAACATGCCGATCAGCACCAGCCCACAGGCCAAGAGCCGGGGCCTGCCGAAAGGTTCTTTCAGGTAGCGCATACCGAACAGCACGACCAGGATCACACTGATTTCGCGTAACGCCGCCGCTTCGGCAATCGAACCGAGCTGCATGGCCCAAAGCACCAGAGCGTAGCTGAACAGTACGCAAAACCCGACCGCCAATCCCAACCGCCACTGTTCCCGCCAGAACAGCATGAACGCCGGGCGTTTGCGCACCAGCGCCAGCAACGGGAATGGCCAGGCACTGAGCAATGTGACCCACACCAGGTAGTCCAGCGGATGGGACCAGCGCCGCAAGGCCTGGCCATCGATGAAGGTGTAGCAACCGATGCACAACCCGATCAGTGCCACCACCGGCAGCATCGACCACGGCAGACGCACCCCGCCACCGCCTTGCCAGAGCAGGCACAACATGCCGAACGGGATCAGCAAAATCCCGAAGATCTGCTGTGCTGTCAGCACTTCCCCGGCGAAGATCAGCGTCAGCGCCAGCACCACCAGCGGCGACAGTCCACGCATCAACGGATAGACCAGCCCGAGATCGCCGACCCGATAGGCCTGGATCAACAGGTAGCGATAGAGCAACTCAAATGCCGCTGACGCGAGAATCCACGGCCACATCTCCAGTGGCGGCAGCGCCACGAAGGGCAGCATCAGGGCGACAAACAGCAGCGCAACGCTGTCCATGCAGGCCACCACCAACAGCCGCTCTGCACTGAATTTGATCAGGGTATTCCACGCCGCGTGCAACAGCGCCGCCACCAACACCAGAACCGTCGCAAGCACGACACACTCCTTATTTTGCCCCCATCCTCCCCCGCGGGAGCTGCCGAAGGCTGCGATTTTCTGATCATCCAAAATCAAAAGATCGCAGCCTTCGGCAGCTCCAACATCACGGGCAGAGAATTGATTCGCCATATGTCCGCAGCTGTTTATACTGCAAGCGACCACGCCGCACTCAGTTGCGCACACACTAATTCCAATAATTGCTGCCTCTGCCCGCTCTCACCGAGAACGGTCGTCGGCCTGCGCATGCCTGATCAAAGCGTCAAGACTACCGACAGAGACCTTGCGCATGCCACTCGCCTTGCTTGCACTGGCCGTTGCCGCCTTCGGCATCGGCACCACCGAATTCGTCATCATGGGCTTGCTGCCGGATGTCGCCCGCGACCTGGCCGTGAGCATTCCTCACGCGGGGCTGCTCATCACGGGTTACGCCCTGGGCGTGGTGTTCGGCGCGCCGATCCTCGCGGTCGGTACCGCCAACATGCCGCGCAAAGCCACTTTGCTGGGCATGACGCTGATGTTCATTCTCGGCAATATCCTCTGTGCCCTGGCGCCGAACTACGCCACTTTGATGGCCGCGCGGGTGATCACCGCGCTGTGCCACGGCGCGTTTTTCGGCATCGGCTCGGTGGTCGCCGCCGGTTTGGTGGCACCGAACAAACGAGCCCAGGCGATTGCCATGATGTTCACCGGTCTGACGCTGGCCAACGTGCTGGGCGTTCCATTGGGCACCGCGCTGGGGCAATACGCCGGCTGGCGCTCGACCTTCTGGGCGGTGTCGGTAATCGGCGTGATTGCGGCTATTGCGCAGTGGGTTTGGCTGCCCAAGGAAATCCCCATGGACAAGGCCAACCTGGCCAGCGAGTTCAAAGTGCTGGGCAAGGTCAACGTGCTGCTGGCGCTGGGCATGAGCGTGCTGGCGTCCACCAGTCTGTTCAGCGTGTTCACCTATATCGCGCCGATCCTGCAAGACATCACCGGTGTCAGCCCGCATGGCGTGACCATCATGCTGCTGTTGTTCGGGGTAGGCTTGACGGCGGGCAGCATGCTTGGCGGCCGATTGGCGGACAGTCGTTTGCTGCCTTCTCTGGTGGGCATGGCGCTGGCGGTGGTCGTCGTGCTGGCTGCTTTTAGCCAGACCAGTCACTCAGTAATCCCGGCGGCGATCACGCTGGTGTTGTGGGGCATCTTCGCGTTTGCGCTGTGCCCGATTCTGCAATTGCTGATCATCGATCAGGCTCATGAAGCGCCGAACCTCGGATCGACGTTGAATCAAAGTGCATTCAATCTCGGTAACGCAGCCGGGGCATGGATTGGCGGGCTGGTGGTGGCCAGTGGCGCGGACCTGGCGGATCTGCCATGGACCGGCGCACTGGTCAGCGGGTTGACGGTGCTGACGGCGTTGTTTTTCATCTACCTGCAGCGTCGCAGTGCTGTCACGGTCAATGTGTCCGGCTAAGCGCAATCCATGTGGGAGCGGGCTTGCTCGCGAAGGCGGCGGCACAGTCAAGATTGATGTCGCCTGACACACCGCCTTCGCGAGCAAGCCCGCTCCCACAGGTTTCGCACCTTGAACTGACTGGCATCAGGTACGTTTACCCTTCATTTTTTGATCTTCTGCGGTTCGGTTTCCTGGTCCCGCTCCGCAGATGTCTTCGGCGGTCCGCTTTCACTGCGAATCTGCGCGTGACTGATCAGCGCGAAGATAAAACTGCCGCCGATGATGTTCCCCACCAGCGTGGGTCCTGCGAATACCAGCCAGAAATCCTTCCAGGGCAACTCGCCGGCAAACACCAGATACGAGACCTCGACCGATCCGACCACGATGTGAGTGAAATCTCCCAGCGCCATGAAATAGGTGATGAGGATGATGATCCACATCTTGGCGCTTTCCATGGACGGGATCATCCAGACCATGGTGGCGATCATCCAGCCGGAGATGATGCCTTTGGCGAACATTTTGCTGGCGTCGTTCTCCATGACCTTGCGCCCGATGTCGAGGAAGGCCAGATCGGTCTTGGTGTCGAAAATCGGCAAGTGCAGCATCACATACGCCACCAGCAAGGTGCCGCAGAGGTTGCCCACCAGCACTACCGACCACAGCCGCAACAGCCGACCGAAATTACCCAGCGTAGGCTTGCTCATGATCGGCAGCACGGCAGTCAGGGTGTTCTCGGTAAATAGCTGCTGACGGGCCAGAATCACCGCGAGAAAACCTGCGCAGTAACCGAAACTGGCAATCACCTTGAAGCCTTCGCCGTCCGGCAGACGCGAGTTGAGCAGCCCCATGCCCATCAGCGACAAGCCCATGGTCAAGCCCGCAGCCAGGGCCGACCACCACAGCGCCGCAACGCTGCGCTCGAGTTCCTTATCACCTTGGGTGCGAATGATTTCGTGCAGCACCGCCGCGCGCGGTGGCTGGTTCTTGTCGACCTCGCGCTGTTCTTTTGCCGAGAGGTCCGGGGTCTTGCCGTCTTTGGGCGTGTCCATAAAGCTCCTGAACCGGTGGCGGGTCGTTTAATTACGACACGCGGGGTTCGGAGCTGTTCAGTGATCCGTTAAATCATCTCTGACCGATAGACCGCTTTCGCGAGCAAGCCCGCTCCCACACTGGATATCTGTCGTGCACAAAGTCTATGTTCACTGAGGATCAAATGTGGGAGTGGGCTTGCTCGCGAAGGCCACACCGCCAACTTCACCCGCCGATGTCATCATCCTTGAACTGGTCTTTGACATACCTGATCTCGGTCCGGCCGTGCGGCGAAGGCAGGCCGTCTTCGCCCAGGTTCACGAAAACCATCTTCTCTACTGTCAGGATGCTCTTGCGGGTGATCTTGTTGCGCACTTCGCAGGTCAGCGTGATCGAGGTGCGACCGAACTCGGTGGCGGTGATGCCCAGCTCGATGATGTCGCCCTGGCGCGAGGCGCTGACAAAGTTGATTTCGGAAATGTACTTGGTGACCACGCGCTGATTACCCAGCTGGACGATGGCGTAGATCGCCGCTTCTTCGTCGATCCAGCGCAACAGACTGCCGCCGAACAGCGTGCCGTTGGGGTTGAGGTCTTCGGGTTTTACCCATTTGCGGGTGTGGAAATTCATGCTCACTCCTGACCGTCTTGCCGATTGATGCTGGCCATCATGGCAGAGCCCGGATTAGAGCTCTATCAAGCATCGACTATGGCCTCGATTACCGTTCGGACATTGACCTTGCAGAAAGGCTTTGGAAGATCAGCATAGCCCGCTATAATCGCCCCCGTTTCAAAACGGTAATGTTCACTTGCTACCGTTTTCCCGCCACCTGTCCGAGGGGCGCTGCAGCAGGTTCGACCTGTCAGGCTCGGATGGGGCGTTGACTGGCCACGGCCAGACACTAAACGCACAACGGCGCCCATTCGCATACATTACGAATGGAGGCTCATCATGAGCGCTGTTATCACGCCTGTAGATTTTAACGATTACAAAGTCGCCGACATGTCCCTGGCTGCCTGGGGCCGTCGCGAAACCATCATCGCTGAATCCGAAATGCCAGCCCTGATGGGCCTGCGCCGCAAATACTCCGCCGAGCAGCCGCTCAAAGGCGCGAAGATTCTCGGCTGCATCCACATGACCATTCAGACTGCCGTGCTGATCGAAACCCTGGTTGCCCTGGGTGCCGAAGTGCGTTGGTCGTCCTGCAACATTTTCTCGACTCAAGACCAGGCCGCTGCCGCTATCGCTGCTGCCGGCATCCCGGTTTTCGCCTGGAAAGGCGAGACTGAAGAAGAGTACGAGTGGTGCCTGGAGCAAACCATCCTCAAAGATGGCGCGCCTTGGGATGCCAACATGATCCTCGACGACGGCGGCGACCTGACCGAGCTGCTGCACAAGAAATACCCGGCGATCCTGGACCGCGTCCACGGCGTCACCGAAGAAACCACCACCGGCGTTCACCGCCTGCTGGACATGCTGGCCAAGGGCGAGCTGAAAATCCCGGCCATCAACGTCAACGACTCGGTGACCAAGAGCAAGAACGACAACAAGTACGGTTGCCGTCACAGCCTGAACGACGCGATCAAGCGCGGTACCGACCACCTGCTGTCCGGCAAGCAAGCGCTGGTCATCGGTTACGGTGACGTGGGCAAGGGCTCGGCCCAGTCCCTGCGTCAGGAAGGCATGATCGTTAAAGTCTCCGAAGTCGACCCGATCTGCGCCATGCAAGCCTGCATGGACGGTTTCGAGCTGGTTTCGCCGTTCATCGACGGTATCAACAACGGTACCGAAGCAAGCATCGACAAAGCGCTGCTGGGCAAGATCGACCTGATCGTGACCACCACCGGCAACGTTAATGTTTGCGACGCAAACATGCTCAAAGCCCTGAAGAAGCGCGCTGTGGTCTGCAACATCGGTCACTTCGACAACGAAATCGACACCGCTTTCATGCGCAAGAACTGGGCATGGGAAGAAGTGAAGCCACAGGTTCACAAGGTTCACCGCACCGGTCCTGGCGCTTTCGACGCTCAGAACGACGACTACCTGATCCTGCTGGCCGAAGGCCGTCTGGTTAACCTGGGCAACGCCACAGGCCACCCAAGCCGCATCATGGACGGTTCGTTCGCCAACCAGGTTCTGGCACAGATCTTCCTGTTCGGCCAGAAGTACGCCGACCTGTCACCAGCCCAGAAAGCCGAGCGCCTGACCGTTGAAGTACTGCCGAAGAAACTCGACGAAGAAGTGGCCCTGGAAATGGTCCGCGGTTTCGGTGGCGTGGTCACTCAACTGACCAAGACTCAGGCTGACTACATCGGCGTGACCGTCGAAGGCCCGTTCAAGCCGCACGCTTACCGCTACTGATTGACCCGCTGCCTGCTCTCCCTTGTGGGAGCGGGCTTTTTGTGGGAGCTGGCTTGCCTGCGATGCAGGCGCCTCGGTGTTTCAGTGACACCGAGGTGATGCCATCGCGGGCAAGCCCGGCTCCCACAAAAGCCCGCTCCCTCATTGGGATGTGCAAGTCATCAAGGCTTACGCGTTTTCAAGGGTATTCCCATGTCCCAAGACCGTCGCTACAGCTTCGAGTTCTTCCCTACGAAGACCGATGCTGGGCATGAAAAACTGATCGCCACTGCCCGTCATCTGGCGACCTACAATCCCGACTTCTTCTCCTGCACCTACGGCGCTGGCGGTTCGACCCGTGATCGCACCCTCAACACCGTGTTGCAGCTTGAAAGCGAAGTCAAAGTCCCTGCCGCACCGCATCTGTCTTGCGTGGGCGACAGCAAGGACGACCTGCGCGGCCTGCTGAGCCAGTACAAGGCAGCCGGCATCAAGCGTATCGTTGCGCTTCGCGGTGACCTGCCCTCGGGCATGGGCATGGCCAGCGGCGAGATGCGTCACGCCAATGACCTGGTTGAATTCATTCGTGAAGAAACCGGTGATCATTTCCACATCGAAGTCGCCGCTTACCCGGAAATGCATCCGCAAGCGCGCAATTTTGAAGACGATCTCAACAACTTCGTGCGCAAGGCTAACGCCGGCGCCAACAGTGCGATCACCCAGTACTTCTTCAACGCGGACAGTTATTTCTACTTCGTCGAGCGTGTACGGGCGAAGGGCGTGAACATCCCGATCGTGCCGGGGATCATGCCGATCACCAACTACAGCAAGCTGGCGCGCTTTTCCGACGCTTGCGGTGCGGAAATCCCGCGCTGGATCCGCAAGCAACTGGAAGCCTACGGCGACGACACCCAGAGCATTCAAGGCTTTGGTGAGCAAGTCATCACCGAGATGTGCGAACGCCTGCTGCAGGGTGGCGCGCCAGGGCTGCATTTCTACACGCTGAACCAGGCTGAGCCGAGCCTGGCGGTGTGGAATAACCTGAAGTTGCCGCGTTAAAAACAAAGCAAAAGCAAAGGCAAGATCAAAAGATCGCAGCCTTCGGCAGCTTCTACGCGCCTGTGGAAGCTGCCGAAGGCTGCGATCTTTTGCTTTGCGGCGCCCCTTTATTGTGCAGCCATATCCTGAGATAGAGCTTCTGGATCCGGTTTCTGGCTCTTTATGATTTCTCGTCGTAATCTCAATCCATGCCCCTGATCGCTCAGTTACTGACCGTGCTTCTGTTCACTTGCCTGAGCCTCACCGCCCGGGGCGAGAAGTTGCGTATTGTCACCGAACCCTGGGCACCTTACGTGTACGAGGAAAACGGCAAATCGCTGGGCCTGGACTACGAAACCACGGCCATTGTCTTCAAACGCCTCGGGATCGACGTCGAATGGCAGTTCTTGCCATGGAAACGCTGTCTGTCGATGCTTGAGCAAGGCCAGGCGGATGGCGCGCTGGATATTTTCCACAGCGATGAACGTGATGCGACCCTGCTCTACCCCAGCGAACCACTCTCACAAGTCGAGTTCGTGATGTTCTACGCCAACGAACGGCCCTTTCCATTTCGCACCCTGGACGATCTGAAAGGCCTGACCATCGGCACCTCGCCGGGCTACCTGTACAGCAAGGACTTCAGCGAATCGACGCTGTTCACCCAAGAGCCGGCACCCACCCATGAAGCCAACTTCGGCAAACTGGTGCGCGGCCGCATCGACCTGCTGATCACCGATCGCCGGGTCGGCCAGCATTTGCTCGATCAACTGAATATCCGCGACAAGATCACCGAGAACCCGATCATCATCAGCCAGCAAAGCCAGTTTCTGGCGGTACGCCGCAATGCCGGGATGGATTTGTTGGTGCAGCGTTTCGGTGCCGAGCTCAAACGCTTCAAGCGCGAGCCGGCCTACGCCGAACTGAGCGCCCGCTATGGTGCCGGCCCGGCCATCGAAGCACGAGCTGCCAGCGCCACCACAACCGGCGGAAAAACCGTTGAGCAGCAGGAAAGCGGCGCGCAGTGATTGCTCTGTTATACTCCGGCCTTCCCGCCAGGCTCACGCCCGGACGCTCGGACTTGTTCAAGGCATCTCGATCCCGCTACAGCGCAGCTTTTCAGCCCGCGCGAGCGCTCCAGACGAGCCTTCAAGGCCCAGCAGGACCGGACGGGATTGCGTCCTCTTAAACGCGATTCGCGCCAGGCAAGACTCCCATTGGGCCAAGCCCTAACTAAAACAGGATTACTCATGTCCTTTGCTTCCCTCGGTCTCTCCGAGGCTTTAGTCCGCGCCATCGAGGCAGCGGGCTATACCGAGCCTACTCCGGTGCAACAGCGGGCCATTCCCGCCGTGTTGCAAGGTCGCGACCTGATGGTTGCGGCACAGACAGGTACTGGTAAAACCGGCGGCTTCGCCCTTCCGATTCTGGAACGGTTGTTTCCCAACGGTCACCCGGACAAATCCCAGCGTCACGGCCCGCGCCAACCGCGCGTACTGGTCCTGACCCCAACCCGCGAACTCGCGGCCCAGGTGCACGAGAGCTTCAAGGTCTATGCCCGTGACCTGAAGTTCGTCAGCGCCTGCATCTTCGGCGGCGTCGGCATGAACCCTCAGGTTCAGGCCATGTCCCGCGGTGTCGACGTGCTGGTGGCCTGCCCCGGTCGCCTGCTCGACCTGGCCGGCCAAGGCAGCGTCGATCTGTCCCACGTGGAAATCCTCGTGCTGGACGAAGCCGACCGCATGCTCGACATGGGCTTTGTCCATGACGTGAAAAAGGTCCTCGCCCGTCTGCCGAGCAAGCGCCAGAACCTGCTGTTCTCGGCGACGTTCTCCAAAGACATCACCGACCTCGCCGGCAAGCTGCTGCACAACCCGGAACGCATCGAAGTCACGCCGCCGAACACCACGGTCGAGCGGATCGAACAACGCGTATTCCGCCTGGCCGCCAGCCACAAGCGTTCGTTGCTGGCGCACCTGATCACCGCCGGCGCCTGGGAACAGGTACTGGTGTTCACCCGCACCAAGCACGGCGCCAACCGCCTGGCCGAGTACCTGGACAAACACGGCCTCACCGCCGTCGCCATCCACGGCAACAAGAGCCAGAACGCCCGCACCAAAGCCCTGGCCGACTTCAAGGCTGGTGAAGTGCGCATCCTGGTCGCCACCGACATCGCCGCTCGCGGCCTGGACATCGATCAGTTGCCTCACGTGGTCAACTTCGAACTGCCAAACGTCGACGAAGATTACGTGCACCGTATCGGCCGTACTGGCCGTGCCGGTCGTTCGGGCGAGGCGATCTCGCTGGTTGCTCCGGATGAAGAAAAGCTGCTGAAAAGCATCGAGCGCATGACCAAGCAGAAGATTGCCGACGGCAACCTGATGGGCTTCGACTCCAGCGCTGTGGAAGCCGAGAAACCTGAAGTTCGCGAGCGTCCGGATGTGCGTAACCCGCGCAACCCACGTGGCCCGCGCGGCGACGGTCCGAACGGCAGCGGTGGTGGTGGCGGTCGTAAGGACAAAGGCAAGGACAAGGGCGGCAAGGAGAAACCTGCTGCCACTGGCCGTGGCGATCGTCCGGCCCGTGAACACAAGCCTCGCGAAGGCACTCCGGCGCGTGAGCAACAGCGTCCGGCACCTCGCGCCGCCGCTGACCGTGCTCCGGACGAGTTCCTGGACGACGATGTCGATAACTTCGGTAACCGCGTCGACTACGTGCCTCAAGCCAAACCGGCTCAGGGCCGTGGTCGCCGTCCGGGCGCTCCGGCACAAGGCGCAGGCGCAGGTGCTCCGCGTACCGGCCAGCCACAAGGTCGCCAAAACGGTCCGCGCAGCAGCAGCGGCGCAACCACCGGCACCCCACCGGCCAAGCGCAGCGGCCCACGCAACGGTGCTCCACGTGACGGCCAGGCCCGTCGCGAGGAGTCCCGCAACCGCCGCCCGGCCCGTGACGAGCAGCCTCGTTCGGAACCGGCCGTGCAGAACCCGCGCGGCCCGGCACCGAAGATCATTCACAAGGAGTCGAAAAGCGATCGCTTCCCGACACCTGAGCAGCTTGATCAACTCCCAGGCCGTCCGCGCGGCGAAAAACCAGCCTTGCTGACCCGCAATCGCTGAGTTTTTCAAAGCCATGAAAAATGCCCCGGATCGCAAGATCCGGGGCATTTTTTATGCCTCAACAAAAAACTTGTAGGTGCGAGGCTTGCCCGCGAAAGCGTCATCCGCTACACCGCAAAACCCGAGTCGCCCCCTTCGCCGGCAAGCCTGGCTCCTACAGGGTTATGTGTCGATCGCCCCTAATCCATCAGAAACAAAAAAACGCCCCGGATCGCGAGATCAGGGGCGCTTTTGTTCAAGCAGCGAAATTCACTTCGCCTTCACACCTTCAAACGTAATGTACAGCTCGACCGCGTCAGACTGTGGGCCCAGGTCTTTCTGCTTGCCGAAATCGGAACGCTTGATGCTGGTGGTGCCTTCGAAGCCGGCACGGTAGCCGCCCCATGGATCCTTGCCTTCACCCAGGAAGGTGGCTTTGACCACGATTGGCTTGGTCACACCCAGCAAAGTCAGGTTACCGGCTACGTCGGCAGTGTCTTTGCCAGCGGCGTTTTTGCCGGTGGATTTGACGCTGGTGGAAACGAACTTGGCGTCGGCGAATTTGCCCACGTTCAGGAAGTCACCGCTGGAGATGTGCTTGTCGCGTTCGGCGTGGTTAGTGAACACGCTGGCGGTGCGCACATTGAACTCGATCTTGCTGTCTTCAGGCTTGGCGGCGTCGAAGCTGAACTTGCCGTCGATGTCCTTGAAGGTACCGGTGATGTAGCTGTAACCCAGGTGGCTGATCTTGAAATCAACGAAGGCGTGCTGGCCTTCTTTGTCGACAACATAATCGGCCGCCATCACGTTAGCCGACAACAGAGCAGAACCGATTGCCAGAGCGGCGAGCGTCTTTTTCAACATGCTTTCTATTCCTTTGGAGTCGAGGTTGAACATCAGGCTTTGCGTCCCAACATTCGCGTCAGGGTCGCATCACGATCGATAAAGTGGTGTTTCAATGCTGCCAACGCATGGAGGCCGGAAAAAATTACCAGCGCCCAGGCCAGGTACAAATGAATAACACCAGCGGTGTCTGCCTGGTCCGGTAGTCCGGAAATCAGTGCAGGAACTTCAAACAGGCCAAACACCGGGATCCCGACACCGTCTGCGGTGGAAATCAGGTAACCGGCAATCATTACAGCGAACAGCCCGAGATAGAGGAAGGCATGGCCGAACACGGCGCCAAGACGTGTCATGCGGCTATAACTTTGCAGGGGCGGTGGAGGTGGGCTGATGAAGCGCCACAACACCCGTAGCAACATGACTGCGAACAACACCAGGCCAATGCTCTTGTGCAGATCCGGCGCATCTTTGCGCCAGGAACTGTAGTAGTCGAGACCAACCATCCACAGCCCTAAGGCGAACAGGCCGAAGACCGCGAGCGCCACACCCCAGTGCACGAAGATGCTGATCCAACCGTAGCGGGAAGAAGAGTTACGTAGCTGCATTGCCCAAATCCTGTAAGAACTGCGCCCAAGACTATCGAGTTATCTATCGATTTAAAGCGGAAAATTTCGCTCTGAAATATCGAAAAATACGATCAAGACCTTGGGGTCGAGATATTAAGAGAGTGTTAACCAGAAGAAAAAACCTACAGACGCTGTCCCATGCTCGCTTCCAAAAAGCCTTTACCACTCGTCAGAACTGTCATATCTGACAGTAGCCACCATCACAGGTCATTGATGAACCTGATCTCGGGCGTTAGCCCGAGCGTCTGAACAGGAGTTCTACCATGAGTCACCATTCGAGTTCATCCCCCGCGATTACGGGAAACCTATCCAATTCGATACCCGTAGGGGCAGGGCCGCGAGGGATAGCCATCAACAACGATGGATCACGGGTTTTTGTTTGCAATTACATTTCAGGCAATGTGTCAGTGATCAACACCCGGAACAGAAAGGTAATCCACACCATCGCCGTCGAGCATTACCCCCAGAACATCGTCCTTGCCCATGGAGGGAAAAGAGCTTATGTGACCAACTACGGATCAAGTTCGGTTTCGGTCATTGATACTGAAACCTATGCGGTGGGTAACGTCACAGTGGGAAAATATCCTCGGGGAATCGTCGTAAGCCGAGACGGCAAGCATGTTTACGTCACCGTTCGACAAAACAAAGAGTGGCTGGCAATTATTGATACCCGCACTTATGCGGTGAGCAGAGTGAGAGGATTACCCTCTCCCTCCATAAGTGTGGATATCAGCCAGGACGATTCGCGTCTTTATATTTCCAGTACAAACTCTCCTGATGGCCCTTATCAGGACGCACTAACGATCATCAGCAGCAAGACTTTCAAAGTCCTCGATATCATCAAAACCGAAAAGTATCCGTCAGCAGTTACCGTCAGTCCCGACGACAAAGAAGTGTATATCGTGTGTCTGGACGCTCAAAAACTGACCGTACTGGACCCTAAGTTATCGACCGCCAGGCATTTCGATTTTGTGACTTGCGAAGGGAAAATTGTGTTCGGCGAAAAAAACGCTTATGCCGTTGATCAAATCAAAAAAGAGGTCGTGGAAATTAATACCGCCACGTATGAAATCGTTCGCCGGGTGCCCATCCCTGGTGCTTCCGAACCGTATGACATGGTTCTTGATCAACATAACCATGCCTATGTCAGCGACTACCAAAGCGACGAAGTCCATAGTGTCGATCTAGCTTAGGGTCACAGCAAAATCAGCAGCGACATACGCAAGACATAAAAAAAGCGCGGCATCACTGCCGCGCTTTTTTTGATTCCAGGACTTACTGCGTCTTGGTTTCAGTCGTCGCCGGGGTCTTCGCAGCGGCACTGACCGCTGGTTTCTTCGCCGGCTCAGTCTTTTTCGCCGTCGCCTTGACCGGAGCTTTTTTGGCCTCGGTTTTGGCAGCAGGCTTTTTCACTGGCGCTTTGGCCGGTGCTTTCTTGGCAGGCTCTGCTTTCACCGGTGCCGCAGGCTTCGGCGCCTCAACCGGTGCTGGCGCTGGCGCTGGAGTCGGCGCAGGTGCTGGGGCGGGTGCCGGAGCAACCGGTGCCACGGGTGCTGGCGCCTTGGCCGGTTCCGGTTTGTCGTCAGAACCGCCGAACAGGTTGGTGAAGAAGTTACCTTTCTTCGCCGCCACTGCACCAGCCGCTGCTGCGGTCGCCGCCGGAACAACTTTCGCCGGTTCAAACGATTTGCCCGCCGCCAGGTCTTCTACCTGACTGGCTGCACGCTGACCGGTGCGCAACGCGCCTTCCAGAGTGCCTGGGTACAAGGTATCGGTGTGTTCGCCGGCAAAGGCTACACGTTGCAGTGGACGCTCCCACAGACGCCAGTACTTGCTGATCTGGCCCGGGCCGAAGGCCAGGTAAGCGCCACCCATCGACGGGTCGGTGCTATAGCGACGAATTTCATAACCGGTGAATGAACCGCGTGCCTGTGGATAAAAGGCGTGCAGACGAATCAGTACCTGATCGACCATCTGCTTGTCGCCGAAGGCCTGCATCACGCGCGCGTTGTCGCCGGACAGGTTGATCACCACGTTGGCGCCGCCTTTCAGGGCCGGCTCGACCCACAACATGCCCAAGCCGGTGTTGCTGTAGATCTCGCCGGACATGCGCGCCTTGCTTTCCCACACCGGCGTCTTGAACTTCAGCATGATCTGGTCACGCCAGCCGTAGTTGGTGCCTTTGATGGCGCCCATGTGCTGGGCATCCAGCGCCGGGGTCATCTGGATCTTGTTCAGTGCACGCAACGGCACGGCCAGCACAACATAGTCCGCCTGATAGCCAACACTGCCGACCTTCACGGTCACGCCGTCCTTGTCCTGAGTAATGGACGAAACCGGCGAGCTGGTCTTGATGGTTTTCAGTTGTTTGACGAAGGCCTGGGCCAGCACCGGGCTGCCGCCAGGCAGACGCGAGGCGCGCAGGTCACGGTCGGCAACGCCACGGTAGACGCGGCTCTGTTGTGCGAAGTACAGCAGCGACAGGCGCGAAGGTTCGTCATAACGGGTACGAATCTGCTGATTCACCAACTGACGCGCGGTGGCTGGCAGATTCAAGCGATCGAGCCAGTTGGACACGTTAATCTGGTCCAGGGCGAACAGCGTGCTGTTGGCGGCCGGGTTCTGCGGGTCTTCGATTGAACGCGCCAGATCATCCAGGGTCTTTTCGTAGCGTTTCAGCGCCTCGGCGGTGGCCGGCTGTTTAGTCGCCAGATCGGCGGCGGTGAAATATTCACCGTCGATCAGGTAGCTCGGAGTCCGCACGAATTCAGGGGCTGGCGTGGTGGTCAGCTTGAACGTCGAGACGTACTTGTTCAGTACCGGTTGGGTCTTGTCGTTGCCGATCCACTCACTGGTGGCCATGCCGGAGCGGCCGCCCAACGTCGGCTTGGCTTCCAGCAGGGTGACCTGCCAGCCTTTGTTCTGCAGTTCGTACGCCGCGGTGAGGCCCGAAAGCCCGCCGCCGACCACGATCGCCGTTTTATCCTTGGCCAGCGCCGAAACGCTGAACAGCCCCAACATCACCAGCGCACAGGCGCGCAGCCAACCAGCAGACATTCAGCGAACTCCGGAAATACACGAGGAAATAGCGGTTTTACGAGCCAGACGACTCAAAGAACCGCGAAGAATACGTCAGCCATCAAAACGCCGCCAGCGACGTCTATCTCCTTATACAAAGTAGCTCAATCGACACAATGGGTTGTCCCGATGACGCGCATTGCATAGGCTTGCGCGATTGTTTGCCCGCGCACCAAGCGAGCCGCCTCGAGGAGACTGAACATGGGCCTGAATAATCAGTGGATGCAACGCGATCTCGCGGTGTTGTGGCATCCCTGCACCCAGATGAAAGACCACGAACAGCTGCCGCTGATCCCGATCAAGCGCGGCGAAGGCGTCTGGCTGGAAGACTTCGAAGGCAAACGCTACCTCGACGCTGTCAGCTCCTGGTGGGTCAACGTGTTCGGCCACGCCAACCCGCGGATCAACCAGCGCATCAAGGATCAGGTCGATCAGCTGGAACACGTGATCCTCGCCGGTTTCAGCCATCAGCCGGTGATTGAACTGTCGGAGCGTCTGGTGAAGATGACGCCGGAAGGCCTGACCCGGTGCTTCTATGCCGATAACGGTTCGTCGTGCATCGAAGTCGCACTGAAAATGAGCTTTCACTACTGGCTCAACCGCGGCCAGCCGAACAAAAAGCGATTCGTCACCCTGACCAATGGCTACCACGGCGAGACCATGGCGGCGATGGCGGTGGGCGACGTGCCGCTGTTCACCGAAACCTACAAGGCCCTGCTGATGGACACCATCAAGGTGCCGAGCCCCGATTGCTACCTGCGCCCCGAGGGCATGAGCTGGGAAGAACATTCGCGCAACATGTTCGCCGCCATGGAGCAGACCCTGGCCGAAAATCACGACACCGTGGCCGCCGTGATTCTGGAGCCGCTGATTCAGGGCGCCGGCGGCATGCGCATGTATCACCCGGTGTACCTGAAGTTGCTGCGCGACGCCTGTGATCGTTATGGCGTGCATTTGATTCATGATGAAATCGCCGTTGGCTTCGGTCGTACCGGAACGATGTTCGCCTGCGAACAGGCCGGCATCCGTCCGGATTTCCTCTGCCTGTCCAAGGCCCTGACCGGTGGTTACCTGCCGTTGGCGGCGGTGCTGACCACCGATGAGGTCTACAGCGCCTTCTACGACGATTACCCGACCCTGCGCGCCTTCCTGCACTCCCACAGCTACACCGGCAATCCGCTGGCGTGCGCGGCGGCATTGGCGACGCTGGATATCTTCGAAGAAGACAACGTCATCGAGAACAACAAGGCCCTGGCTCAACGCATGGCCTCCTCCACCGCGCACCTGGCCGATCACCCGAACGTTGCCGAAGTGCGCCAGACCGGCATGGTGCTGGCCATCGAGATGGTCAAGGACAAGGCCACCAAGGAAGCTTATCCGTGGCAGGAACGTCGTGGTCTGAGGGTGTTCCAGCATGCGCTGGAGCGGGGTGCTTTACTGCGGCCGTTGGGCAGCGTGGTGTATTTCCTGCCGCCGTACGTGATTACTCCGGAGCAGATCGATTTTCTGGCCGAGGTGGCCAGTGAAGGCATCGACATCGCTACCCGTGACAGCATCAGCGTGGCAGTGCCGAAGGACTTTCATCCGGGTTACCGTGATCCGGGCTAGTTTCTCTCATTCCCACGCTCTGCGTGGGAATGCAGCCGGGGACGCTCTGCGTCCCAAAAGCGGACGCGGAGCGTCCGGTGAGGCATTCCCACGCAGAGCGTGGGAACGATCAGTTCAGACGAATTACAGAGACCATTGATGAGACTGTCCCGCTTCTTTATCGACGCCCCCTTGAGCACCGGCGAACACGAGCTTCCCGAGGCCCAGGCCCATTACATCAGCCGCGTGCTGCGCATGGCCGAGGGTGATGCGGTGCAATTGTTCGACGGTTCGGGCCATGAGTTTCGCGGCACGTTGGCGGAAGTCGGCAAGAAGCGCGTCGTGGTGAACATCGATGAAAGCTTCGCCGGGCAGGTCGAGTCGTCGCTTGCGGTCCATCTCGGCCAGGGCTTGTCCCGTGGCGAGCGGATGGACTGGGCGATTCAGAAAGCCACCGAACTGGGCGTCAGCGAAATCACCCCGATCTTCACCGACCGTTGCGAAGTCCGCCTCAAGGACGAGCGCGCCGACAAACGCCTGATGCATTGGCGTCAGGTGGCGATCAGCGCTTGCGAGCAATGCGGGCGTTCACGGGTGCCGGTGATTCATCCACCGCTGTTGTTGGCTGATTGGCTGAAGCAGACGCAGGCCGAATTGAAGTTGGTGCTGCACCCGGTGGCCGAGCCGCTGGTGAGCCATGCGAAACCGGCGACACTGGCGTTTCTGATCGGCCCGGAAGGCGGGTTGTCCGACGCTGAAGTCGAGCAGGCCAAGGCTGCTGGCTTTCACGCCGCCCGCCTCGGCCCTCGCGTGTTGCGCACCGAAACCGCACCGGTGGTGGCGTTGGCAGTAGCTCAGCAGTTGTGGGGGGACTTTTAGGTTTGATCGTTCCCACGCTCTGCGTGGGAATGCAGCCCGGGACGCTCCGCGTCCCATCAAAAGCCGAACGCGGAGCGTCCGTAGAGGCCCCACGCAGAGCGTGGGAACGATCTTTCAGGAGCTACTGCACCGGATCACTCACCGGTTTCGCAATGATCGCTTTCAACTCGCTGGTCATCGGAAACTCAAGGTTCAACCCTTTAGGCGGAATCGGCTGCTGGAACCAGCGGTTGTAGATGCCGTTGATTTCCCCTGAGCTATACAAATCGGCGAGCGTCGAATTCACCAACTCGAGAAATTGCGGATCGCCCTTGCGCACCATGCAGCTGTAGATTTCCCGCGATTGCTCCTCGCCCACCACGACCCACTTATGCGGATCGCGAGCCTTGGCCCGTTCACCGTAGAGCAGCGCATCGTCCATGTAGAACGCCGCCGCCCGCCCCGACTGCAGCATCTGGAATGCTTCGCCGTGGTCCTTGGCGCTGATCACAAACATATCGATCTTGTGATCGACGTTGTAGCTCTTCAGAAACCGCTCATTGGTGGTGCCGGCGGTGGTCACAACGTTCTTGCCACGCAGGTCGGCGAAGCTCTTGATGCCACTGTCCTTCGCGGTGAGCAATTGCCCCTTCACGTAGATGAACCCATAGGAAAACGCCACTTGTTGCATGCGCTCGGCAGTCACGCCAGTAGAGCCGCATTCAAGGTCGACCGTGCCGTTTTGCACCAGCGGGATGCGTGTTTGCGAGGTCACCAGGTTGTACTTCACCTGCAGATCCGGCAGTTCGAGTTTTTGCTTGATGCGCTCGACAATCTTGCTCGCCAAGTCCACCGAATAGCCCATCGGCTGCCCCGTGTGGTCACCCACGTAAGAGAACGGCACCGACGCATCGCGATAACCCAGCGTGATGCTCTTGGCATTGGCGACCTTGTTCAGCGTGCCGGTCAGCGGCGCTTCGTTAGCCTGGACCTGACTGGCGAGCAGCAGGCCGAGGGTGCAGCCGATCAACGTGATTTTTTGCATTGTTATTCTCCGTTGTGGGTAGATCGAATTAACGGCGGGCGGCGATCACGGTGATTTCCACCAGGACCTCTGGACGGGCCAGTTGCGCCTGCAACGTGGTGCGGGTCGGTGCCTTGTCCGGCGACAGCCATTGTGACCAGACCTCGTTCATGGCGGCGAAATCGCGGCCAATGTCGTTCAGGTAAATGGTCGCGTTGAGCAGATGATCCTTGTCGCTGCCAGCCTCGGCCAGCAACGCATCGATCTTCGCCAGCACTTCGGCGGTTTGGCCGGTGACGTCGGTGCTGTCACCCGGAACCTGTCCCGAGAGAAACACCAGATCGCCAAAGGTCACCGCGCCAGAGAGTCGGCTGTTGCTGTTGATACGCTTGATGCTCATCGGTTTTTCCTTTTCAAGTCAGGCGACGCGGGGGGCGAGGCCCTGCATTTCAATCGAGGGTGTGCGCCGGGCAATCAGCTCACTCAGCAACCGAGCGCTACCGCAGGCCAAAGTGAAACCCAGGGCGCCATGGCCGAGGTTGAGCCAGAGGTTGCGGTACGCCGTGGCGCCAATCAACGGCACGCCGCTAGGAGTGGCCGGGCGCATGCCGGCCCATTCGATGGCGGCGTCATAATCGCCGGCATTGGGCAAGGTTTCCTGCGCCTGGCGTTTGATCAGCGCCAGACGCTTGGGATCGAGTGCCGGGTCGAAACCGACAATGTCGACCATCGCCGCCACCCGCAGTTGTGCACCGATGCGGGCGTAAACGATCTTGCGGTTGTAATCGGTGATGCTCAGCTCTGGCGCGCGGTGTTCGGCGCGGATCGGCATGGTCAGGCTGTAACCCTTGAGCGGATACAGCGGCAGGTTCATGCCCGGCAAGGCCAGCGCTGGACTGCGATGCCCGGCAGCGATCACCAACTGCTCAACCGGCAATACCTGAGCGCCCATTTCAACGGCCTGCACCGCGCCGTCCCCGTGGCGAATGCCGGTGACCGTGCGGCCCGGCAAAAACTCGCAACGCCCCGACGCCTTGAGCCGGGCCACCAGTTGCAAGCAGAAAGCATGGCAATCGGCGACTTCTTCATCGGGCGTGTAGATCGCGCCCACAAACGGCGCATCGGCAAGCGCCGGCTCCAGCTGTGCGCACTCGGCCCGGGACAACACCTGCTGCTGTCGCGGATCAGCCAGCCCTTGGCGCGCATGCTCGAAACTCGCGGCTTCACGAAACGTCACCAGTTTGCCGTTGCGCCGCCAGTCGAAACCGTCGAGGCGGTCTTCGTCGCGCCAGCCTTGCAGCGTGGCTTGGCTCAGCAGCGCCAGGCGCAGCAGATGCGCGCCGTTGCGCTGATTCACCGAACGCCGACAGGCCGCCAGAAAGGACGCCATCCAGCGCCATTGGGCCGGGTCCAGACGCGGGCGCAGTTTCAAAGGCGAGTCACCGCGCAACATCCACCCCAGCGCCTGCAACGGTACGCCGGCATCGGCCAGTGGCGCGACGTAGCGGTAGGACAACTGGCCGCCGTTGGCGAAACTGGTCTCGCTGGCAAACGAATCCCGGGCCTCGATCAGCGTCACGTCGATGCCGTCGCGAACCAGTGCGTAAGCCGTTGTCAGCCCGATGACGCCGCCACCGATGATGCAAACCCGCTGAGCCATGTCAGTCCTTAAGCGTTGTTGAAACGTGCCCTCAGCTTAGGACCAGGTGACAGACGTTGAACAATGCATAAAGATGCCTGAGCCATAAACAAAGGTTATGGGCTTGCCATGCGACTACGACACATCGAGATTTTCCAGGCCATTCGCCAGACCGGTTCGGTCAGTGGCGCCGCTCAGTTGCTGCACGTGTCGCAGCCGGCGGTGAGCAAAGTGCTGCAACACGCCGAACAGCAACTGGGCTTTGCGTTGTTCCTGCGGGTGCGCGGTAAATTGCAGCCGACGCCCGAAGCCCTGGAGCTTGAGCGCGAGGTCGACAAGGTCACCGAAAGCCTGCAAGGCGTGCGACGTCTGGCCCAGAGCCTGCGCCGCGAGCCGGGCCACAGTGTACGGATCGGCGCGATCCCGGCGCTGGCCTTGTCGCTGCTGCCGCCGGCGATCAACGAATGGACGCAACGCTACCCGCAAATCGCCTGCGAACTGTCCAGCGCCCACAGCCGCGAGTTGATGCAGAACCTGCTGATGCGCGAAGTGGATGTCGCTCTGACGCTGCAACTGCCCGATCATCCGGGCCTGAAGGCGCAGGCCCTGGCCTGTGGGATGCTGGTGGCGCTGGCGCCGAAAGGATTTTGGGCCGACGACACTCACGGTAAACCGTTGCCGTTGATCGAACTGGCCGGTGCGCCGCTGATTGGCTTGTCCAGCGCCGACCCGCTGGCCGCCAGACTCGACAGCTACCTTGAAGCGGTCAATCCGCCGCCAAAGGTACGCATCGCGGTGCAGACCTACTCACTGGCGCGAGCAATGGTTGAATCCGGTGCCGGGTTGGCGGTGATCGACCCGTTCACCGCGCTCGGCGCGTCCCCCGCCACCACGGCAATTCGCCCCCTCGCGCCGGCGCTGCCGATCACCCTGTACGCAGTGACCCGCGCCGATGAACCGCCGCCGCACACCTTGAGCGACTTGTTGCAGGTGTTCAGCCGACGGGCGCAGGCGCAACTGGATCACCTGTGTCCCTTGTAGGAGCGAGGCTTGCCCGCGAACAAGGCCCCGCGGTATATCAGGTACACCGCGTCATCGTTCTTCGCGGGCAAGCCTCGCTCCTACAGGTTTTGCAAATTGCTGCAGTGCGGTCTACAAGACGTAAAACATAATCGCCACGAAGTGCAGCAGACTCCCGGCAATCACAAACAAATGCCAGATCCCGTGGGCATGGCGCAGACGATGATCGAGGGCAAAAAAGATAATCCCCACGGTGTACAACACCCCGCCCGACGCCAACCAGGTAAAACCGACAGGGCCCAACGCCGCCAGTAACGGTTTGACCGCCACCAGCACGATCCAACCCATCACCGCGTAAATCACGATCGACAGAATCCGTGCTTCCGAGCGCGGTTTGATCTCTTGCAGGATACCGATCAGCGCCAGCCCCCAGACAATTCCGAACAACGTCCAGCCCCACGGCCCGCGCAGGGTCACCAAACAGAATGGCGTGTAACTGCCGGCAATCAGCAGGTAGATCGAAAAGTGATCGACCTTCTGCATGATCGCTTTCTTGCGCCCGCGCACGCTGTGGTACACGGTCGAGGCGCTGTAGAGCACCAGCAAGGTGAACGCGTAAATCGCCACGCTGACGATCTTCCACGGACTGCCATCCATACTGGCAATCACCAGCAACCACACGCCCCCGACAAACGCCGCCACCGCCCCGACCAAATGCGTCCAGGCGTTCAATCTTTCCCCGTGATACATGTATTGCTCACCTCAAAATTCATTAACACAAAGCCCCGTAGGAGCTGTCGAGTGAAACGAGGCTGCGATCTTTTGATCTTGATTCTAGGCGCCCTCTGAAAGTGCCGAAGATCAAAAGATCGCAGCCTTCGGCAGCTCCTACGAAAGCCATCGAGCCAAACGTCAGCCAATTGGGCACAATCGAACGATTCGAATAAGAGTCTGGCCCATGCTGATCGATGAAGAGTTGACCCTGAAAAAACTCGAGGTGTTCCTGGCCTTCATGCGCACCGGCAACCTGGCCCGCGCCGCTGCCGAGTTGCAAACCAGCAACGTCAGCGTGCACCGCGCTATTCACTCCCTGGAAAGTGCCCTGCGTTGCCCGCTATTCAAACACGAAGGCCGCAACCTGACCCCACTCGAAAGCGCTTATGTGCTGGAAGAGCGCGCGCAGAAGCTGATCCAGGACGTGCTCGAAAGCGTGCGCCTGACCCGCGAAGCGGCCGGGTTCTCCGCTGAGCGTTTCAAGCTTGGGTCACTGTATTCGTTGACGGTGAAGACCGTGCCGCAGCTGATCATGGGCCTGAAGATTCGCCGAAGCGAACTCAATATCGACCTGATCCTGGGCTCGAACATTGACCTGCTATACAAGCTCAAGAACATGGAAGTCGACGCGATCCTGGTGTCGCTGGATGACAGCGTCAACGACCCGGACTGCGAGCAGATTCCGCTGTTTTCCGATGACATCTTCCTCGCCACGCCGGCGGATTCGCCCTTTGCCCAGCGGACCGAAGTCGATCTGGCCGAAGTGCGCGACGAGACATTCATCACCTTGACCCAAGGCTTCGCTACGCACCAGGACGGTATTCGGGTGTTCAAGCAGGCGGGGTTCGAGCCGAAGGTGGCGATGCAGGTCAACGACATCTTCACCCTGCTGAGCATGGTCAGCTCGGGGGTCGGTTATGCGTTGCTGCCGGGAAGGATTGCGGCGGTGTATGAGAACCGGGTGAAGCTGATTCCATTGCAGGAAAAGTATCGGCTGCAGCAGCACATTGGTGTGGTGTTTCTGAAGGCCAAGGAGCGTGACCCGAATTTGCTGGCGCTGTTGGCAGAGTGCCGGATGTATGCCAATCGGCAGGCTTGAGACCGTGTCGCAGCTATCGCGAGCAGGCTCGCTCCCACAGGGGATTGCATTCCAATGTGGGAGCGAGCCTGCTCGCGATGGCGCCGGAACAGTCAGCGATGATCTACTGGCTTAACCCACAATCCCGCGAACAATGAAGTACAGCAGCGAAGGCCCAAGCAAGCACCCAAGCCCGGTGTGGAACGTCGCGGTCAACGCGCCATACGGCACCAGCCGCCGATCCGTCGCCGCCAGCCCTGCGGTCACCCCACTCACCGTCCCGGCCAGGCCGCCAAACACCATGGCCGAGCGCGGGTTATCCAGCCCCATCCAGCGCGCCGCCATCGGTGTGCCGACCATCACCAGAATCGCCTTGATCAACCCGGTGGCAATCGACAACGCCATCACATCGGACGTGGCACCAATCGCTGCCCCGGTCACTGGCCCGACGATGTACGTCACCGCGCCCGCGCCAATGGTGGTCATGCTGATCGCATCGCGATAACCGAACACCCAGGCCATGCTCGCCCCGACAATGAACGGCAGAATCGTGCCCAGCAGCAGCGCGATAACACCAATCATCCCGGCCTTTTTCGCTTCGGTGGCCTGCACCTCGAACGCCGTGGCGACGATGGCGAAGTCCCGCAACATCGCTCCGCCCATCAAACCAATACCGGAAAACAGTGACAAATCCGCAAGGCCTTTTTGCCCGCCGGTCATGGTGCCGCCGACCCAGGCCAGCACCAGGCCGATGACGATGGCAATCGCCGAGCCGTGAATCCGCCCGAAGGTCAGGCGTTTGGACAACACCACCGACACCCACATGATCACGCCAACGAACGCGAACGCCGTGATCAGACCGTTATGCTCCAGACCTTTCTCGATGAGATCCCACATATCAGCGACCTCCTGCCGGTGCGCCAACCGACGTTATATCCGCCGGTTCATCGGGCAAGGGCTCGCCTTTGTGGGTCCGGCTGATCAGCGCAATCGTGCAGCCACAGAGCACCACCGAACCAATCGCCGCCAGCACCGCCACCGGGCCGCCGTGCAAGGCGGTAACGACGTTCTGTTGCGCGGCCATCGCCACCACCACCGGAATGTACATGGCGCCCCAGAAGCCGACGCCCATCTCGCAATCCTTGGTCATGCCGCCGCGTTTTTGCATCCATAACCGCGCGCAAATCAGCAGGATCATCGCGATCCCGACCCCGCCGACGTTGGATTTCACACCCAGCAATGCGCCGAGCATGTCACCCATGATCACCCCTGCCAGCGTACAGATCGCCAACAGCGCCACACCGTAAATAATCATTGTTGTAGTCCTCAAAGTGCATCGTCGGAATTGTTGTTTTTGTAGTTCGCAGCCTGAGTCGGTGATCTAGGGTTGGCGGCTTCCCTCCTCACGCAACAGCGCCTGCAAGGTATCGAGCCGCGCACCGTCGAAGGCAATCACGGTGCCCTGCTCGAACACCCGGCGCGCCAGCCCGGTCAATACCGCACCGGGCGGCAGTTCGATCTGTAGACGTACGCCACGCTCGTAGGCGCTTTGTACCGTGCCGCGCCAATCCACCACGCGGCACATGTTGAACGCCAGGTCGTCACGCAGGGCGTCGGCATGGGTGACAGGCCGTGCGCGGCTGCCGCTCAAATAACCCAGTGTCGGCGCCTTCAACTGCACCTTGGCGAAGGCTTCGGCCAAGGCTCTTGCCGGTGTATCCAGCAACGGGCAATGGGACGGCACGCTGACCGCCAGACGCTTGGCCAGACCGGCGCCACGCCCCTTCGCCAACTCGGCAACCGCTTTCATCGCCTCGTCGCTGCCAGCAATCACCACTTGGTTATCAGCGTTGATGTTGGCGAGGTACACCGGTGTGTCGACGCTGTGAACCTGCGCCAGCAAACCTTCCACCGTCGCCAAATCCAGACCGATGATCGCGGTCATGCCATAGCCCTGAGGATAAGCCTGCTGCATCAACTCACCGCGCAGGCTGACCAGATGCAACGCATCGCTGAAGCTCAAGGCGCCGGCGACCACCGCCGCCGGATAGGCGCCGATGGACAATCCGGCCACGTAATCCGCGCTCAATAACAACTGACGTGAAGCGGCGACTCCGGCGATCAGCAGGCATAACTGAACCGCCCTCGTCGACTGCAACGCCTCGGCAGAATCGAGCAACAAAACATCTTCACCCAGCACCTCGCTCGCCTCGATCAGCGTTTCCCGAGACAAACGATGAAGCATGCCCGGTTGCTGCGCGCCCTGGCCGGGGAACACCAGCAAACTGCTCACGCTGCTTGCTCCTGCGGGTTCCACGGATCGGTGACCAGGCAGGCGACCTGAGCGTTTTTGAGCAGCACCCGATGCGACGAGCCGGCCCATTCGCGCAGAGCCACCGCGCCGTAAGGTGTCTGCAATTGCATGTCGACCAGACATTCAGCGGTGTCGAGAAGCGTCACCCATTCTTGCGCTTGAAGTCGGCTCAACGGTTGCGGTGTACGCAGAATCAAATCGAGATCGCTGCGCTCATGCAACGCCGCAAAACCACTGGCCAATTCAAACCCGGCGCTGCCGCTGGCACCCCACACCCAACCGCAGGTGTCGAGCATTGGTCGCAATTGCGCCAGCGCTCGCAACGCCGGCAGGTCCCGAACCGTCTCGACATGACACAGCTCTTCCGGACTTACCCGACGTGAAATCGCTGCGATCGCCATCGACGTTGCGTAACGCTGCTCGCGCAAGCGTCCGCGCACGCCGACCGCGATTTGATCCGGCGCAATCATCGCACGCCGAACCACCACCGGCTGACCCGCGCTGATCGACTCGATCACCCACGCAGGCGCATCCGCAGGCAGCTGCTCCGGGATCATCCCCCACAGCAGGTCGTGGGCCAGAAGCGTGCTCACCACTGCTCTCTCAGCAGTTGGCGAACCTTGCTCGACGCGCCACGGTTGGGTGCACCCAAGCGGCTGCTCAGATCGCGACGACCAGCCCCGACATCTTCAATCGCCTGAACCAGACACTCGTTCACTCGCGCCAGATCCGCCGTCGTCGGTTGTTCGATCTGCTCCACCGACAAGGTTTCCCAGAGCAGGCCCAGGCTGGCAAAGCTGTCGATGTCATAGGCCATCGGCGGCACGCTGGCGGCCAAGGCTTCAAGCTCTTCGACACTGCGCAAGGTGACCCGCGCCGCCGACGCCTTGCCCATCGCATGCACCATCACGCCCGGATCGCGTAGCGCGATCAGCCGGTTGGCCTGATAGCCATGAGCGAGAAAGGCCCCGGACATTGCTTTGCCCACCAGCAAGCCGATCACCGCATGCCCGGCCAGTCGGGCACGGGCATAACTGTCTGCCGCGCCGGCCAGCGCCTGATGAATGCCGAGGGCTTCTTCGCGTCGACCGTAAGCCTGGCTCGGCACATCGACGATGGCGATCAAGGCGCGTTTTTGAGGTTGGTCGTTATCCGCGGCAATGACGTCATCCACCGCTTTGGCCAAGCCCCAGCCTTCCAGTAAACCGACCTCGCCATTGCGGGCGCGGACGAAACGGTTGTCGGGATCGGCCACCACTGCGATAAAACGCACGGGCTGGTCACCCAGCACACCATCGGCGACTTTCAACGACGCCGGCAAACCCGCGACCGGTTTTGCGCCGGCACTCAAGGCGTTGAACCAGTTCAAGCCTCTCAGGGAATACGAACTCATGAGCGCTCTCCTTGATACAGATCGCGAACCGTCGCCGGCTCGATTTGCGGTTCGGCGTCCAGATGCGCCAGCCGTTGCAGAAACCATTCGGCCTGGCGGCTGCGTTGCTGCGCCGGCAAACCCTGCTGGAGCAATTCGCCGACCTGCTGCTGAATCTGCGCCACGTCGTCGGCGACATAGCGGTCCACCAGACCACTGGCGAAACGTTGCTCACCGCCGGTCAGGCTCCAGATAAACGGGCGATCGCGGGAGTCGTATTCCTCAAGCCCGGCTTCCTGCTCGATCACCTGCGGGCCATTGAGGCCAAGACGCGCTTCCTGAGTCACCAGCAAGTAGCTGCACAACCCGGCGGCAATCGACATGCCGCCAAAACAACCGACGCTGCCGGCGACTACGCCAACTACCGGTTGGTACTGGCGCAAATCGACAATCGCCGCATGAATATCGGCAATCGCCGCCAGCCCGAGATTGGCCTCCTGCAAACGTACGCCACCGGTTTCCAACAGCAGCACGGCGCGAGTGGGAATGCCTTTGCGGTTGTCCTCGGCGGCCAGTTCCAGCGCGCCGGCAATTTTCGCCCCGCCGACTTCACCGAGGCTACCGCCCTGAAACGCGCCTTCGATGGCAGCGATCACCACCGGTAATCCGCCGAGGCTGCCCTTGGCGATCACCACGCCGTCATCGGCTTGCGGCACCACGCCCTGGCGCGACAGCCATGGCGACATGACGCGCTGAAACGGGTCGAGCAGCTCACGAAAGGTCCCGGCGTCGAGCAACGCTTTCGCTCGTTGCCGGGCGCCGAGTTCGACGAAGCTATGCCTTTCAAGGAATGGGTTGAGAAGCGCTGTGCTGTCAGTCATGGCAGATCTCCTCGAAGCCTTGTTCCAGGCGCAAGCGCACCACGCCGGGAGTGGCGCCGAAATCGTGGATATCGATCGCCATCGCGGGCGGTGTCTGGCCGTCGAACATCCGCGCGAACAGATGCTGCCAGCGTTGTTCGCTGCCGTTGACCGAGGTCTGCACCTGGATCGTCAGCTTGCCGGCCAACCCCGGTTCGATCAGCACTTCCAGATCGCCCGAGCCCACGCAGCCCACCAGCGCCCTGCCCCGTGGCGGCTGCCCGGCGGGAAATTCAAAGGATAAGGTTTCCATCAAAACGCTCCCTGGAGGACGCCGGCGCCCGACTCGATACGGTCGATAAACAGGCAGGCTGCGAGCAAGTCCGCAGCGCCGCCGGGCGAGGCATTCAATGCGATTAATTGTTGGTCCAGCTCATGCAAACGGCGGCGACCGGCCAGGCTCGCACTGCCGCCGGCGTCAAGCACCGCTTGGGCGCCGAGTTGCATGGTCTGCAGGCCGAGTTCGCCCGCACGGTAGAGCACGCAGGTGTCGGCCAATGTCGTCATGATCGCCAGCAAGGCATCGAGCCGGGCGTTCTGTTCGCCATGGCCGGCGGCGCGGCTGCGCTTGAGTTGCGGCAGGCCACGTTGCAGCACGGCCGGAAAACCAAGCTGCGCCTCTTCACGGGCACCGCGAGCGCCATAACGTTGGGCCACTTGAGCGCCATGGCTTAGAGGGCGCGGGGCGTAGCGGTCATCGAGCAAGGCCAGGCGTGCGGCGCGCAACGTGATGCCGCTGGCGGTGCTGGATTCAGGTTCCAGCGCAGCGGCGGCTACCAACAGCCCCAACGCCCAGATCGCCCCACGATGAGTATTCACGCCGTCGGTGGTGGCGAGCATCGTTTGTTCACCGTCGCGGCCAATCCGCCCAAGGGCTTCGCGCAGGGGTAAACCGACTTCGCCAAATTCGCTGGCCGCGTCCGCCATTGCCTTGAACGCCGGCCACAACGACAGCGCCGAGGCGTGCATCAGGCCCAGGTGTAAATCGGTGTGCGCGCCATTGCCGCGACGATCCACCAGCGCCGGTTTCGGCGACAAGTCCGCTTCGTCGATCAGCGCGTCCACCGCCAGATCCGCCAGCCGCTCAGTCAGGGTTAAAGGTTTCGGTTGCAGGTTGAATGCGTGCATTACCAGCTCCTGAACTTGGCGGGCGGGTTGTAGAGGCCACCGGACCACTCCACCAGATCGGCCACGCTTTTGGCCGCGAGCAACTCGCGGGTGGCGTCGGTGCGGCGGATGCCGAGGTCTTCGGGCAAGGCGATCAGGCCTTCGCGGCGCATGCGGGCGGTGTCTTTCGGGTTATGGCGCAGGCCGATGGCGGTCACCCCGGCGACAGCAGCGATCATTGCCTGACGTTCTTCGAGGGAACGGGCCTTGTACAAATAGGCGATGCCTTCTTCGGTGAGCAGGTGGGTGACGTCGTCGCCGTAAATCATGATCGGCGCCAGCGGCATGCCGCTTTTCTTCGCCACTTCCACCGCGTCGAGGGTTTCGACGAAGGTCGGTTTGCCGCCCTCCTGGAAGGTCTCGACCATTTGCACCACGAGTTTTTTACCGCGTTCCAGCAGCGCTTCGGGTGCATCGTCGTGACGCATGTCGAGCCAGGCCGGTGTGCCGTGGCGGCGGCCGCGCGGGTCGTGGCCCATGTTCGGCGCACCACCGAAACCGGCCAAGCGACCGCGCGTCACGGTGGAGGAATGACCGTCACCGTCGACTTGCAGGGTTGCACCGATGAACAGGTCCACCGCGTACTGGCCGGCCAGTTGGCAGAACATCCGGTTGGAACGCAGTGAACCGTCGCGGCCGGTGAAGAACACATCGGGCCGGGCAGCGATGTAGTTTTCCATGCCCAGTTCGGTGCCGAAACAATGCACGCTTTCGACCCAGCCGCTTTCGATGGCAGGGATCAGGGTTGGATGGGGGTTGAGGGTCCAGTTGCGGCAGATCTTGCCCTTCAAACCTAGGGATTCGCCGTAGGTCGGCAGGATCAGTTCGATGGCCGCGGTGTTGAAACCGATGCCGTGGTTCAGGGACTGGACGTTGTGTTTTTCGTAGATCCCGCGGATTGCCATCATCGCCATCAGCACGTGAACAGGCTTGATGTGGCGTGGGTCGCGGGTGAACAGCGGTTCGATGTAGAACGGTTTGTCGGCCACCACCACGAAGTCGACCCAGGACGCGGGGATATCCACGCGAGGCAGTTCGCTGACATCGTCCACCAATTGGTTGACCTGGACGATGACGATGCCGTCGCTGAACGCGGCCGGTTCGATCAACGCGGGGGTGTCTTCGGTGCTGGGGCCGGTGTAGATGTTGCCGGCGCGGTCGGCCATGAAACCGGCCGAGAGCACGACGTTCGGGATCAGGTCCACCACCAGCCGCGCATAGAGTTCGATGTAGGTGTGGATCGCGCCGATTTCCAGCAGGCCGTCTTCGAGCAACTGACTGATGCGCAGGCTTTGGGTGCCGGCAAAAGAGAAGTCGAGCTTGCGGGCAATGCCGCGCTCGAACAGGTCCAGGTGCTCGGAACGCCCGACGCTGGGCATGATCATGTGCAAGTCATGCAGCTTGCCCGGATCGGCCTTGGCCAGGGAGCGGGAAAGGAAATCCGCCTGCTTCTGGTTATTGCCCTCCAGCACCACACGGTCGCCGGGCAGAATCAATGCCTCCAGCGCCGCAACGATCTTGTCGGTGGGCAGCACCACACCGTCGGCAAGCCCCTTCACCAATTCGAGGCGCCGCTGCTTTTCGCTGCGCCGCCGCGTCCATCGCGAGTCGGGGGATATTGTTGTTGTCATGACCACTCCACGGGTTCGCTGTCGTGGGGGTCACCTTAGGAGCGTTGGGTGGGGGTATCAATCAAGCAGCGTGTTGGATTGTTACGGTCAGGTTAATGGTTGGTCATGCCGACGCCATCGCGAGCAGGCTCGCTCCCACAGGGGTTTCGTATACGACGGAGATCCAATGTGGGAGCGAGCCTGCTCGCGATGGGGGGCCAGAACAATCTCCGCAGTTTTCAATGACGGAGCATTACAGTCCGGTCATTTTCTGCTGCACACGAATCTGCAGCTGCGCGGTGCTTTCCAATAGATGCGCCAACAACGCCGGATCTTCATCCATATAGCCTTCGTACTCCGCCAGGTTTCGTCGCTCATGACACAGGGCGAATAGTCGAACCTGTACTTTGCCAACATCAGCGGTATGAACCAGGCACTGAAACACCAGATATCGCTTGTCTGAACGGTAGCCGCACAAGCGAAGAGCCGTCAGTGCAAGGGCATGGGCAGCGTTATAAGCCAGGTCGAAACGACTCGCGAAGGAAAGCGAAGACGTTTGCGCGTCTTTCAATCGGTCCACAGCCGAACGCATCAACCCTTCGCATTCCTTGCGATCCGGCGGCTCGGCTTTCAGTCCACCGCTACGTAACAGGTTTTCCAGGTTCTCGTTGCTGCCCATCCTTGGACTCCAAAGGGTTTCCCCCCATCAGATTGATCTTGTCCTGCTGCGCTACCCGCACGACAAAACTATTTTCAGCCAGCAGTTTGGCGGCCCAGTCGTCGGGGGTGTAGAGCGTCGGGTTGAGGACGCGGCCCAACTGCTCCTCCATCGGCATGAGCCGCTCCATCACTTCACTGTAGTGCAGGCCCTCGCCGATCAGCATGAGATCAATGTCACTGGATGCGTTTGCCTGATCCTTGGCGATAGAGCCGTATACAAATGCCCAGGTGATCTGTTCGGCAAAGGGTTGGAGCGCCTGACGCAGAGGCTCGGCAATGCCAAAGGTTTTGCGGGCGATGCCCAGCAGTTCCGCATAGATCGGGCAGTCGGGATTGGCTTGATAGTGGGTCTGGTTGCCCTGACGGGTCATGGTCAACACGCCTGCCCGCTGCAACCGATCCAGCTCGCGCATGAGGCTGCCTTTACCCACTTGAGCCCAGCGGGCGATCTCGTTGGCGTAAAAGCTTTGGTCGGGTTTACCAAACAACAGGCCAAGCACTTTTTGCTGGGTGGTGGTGAACAAGGCTTCGCTCAATGACAGGTTTTTCACGGCAACGACCGATAAGTCCCAAAAAAGGAACGATAGGTCCCTTTTTGGGAATCTTCAACCTGATGCAGAAACCTTTGTGGCTAGGGGGTTGTTGGAAGGTCCGACAGCTTGGGGTTTTGTGTTTAAAAGTTTGTCCGCAGGAACGGTGAGAGGCTACGCAGTCTGGCGTCGCTGCCTACAGCAATGCCGGAACCCGCCGACTGGTGCGGTTTTGCGTTGGTCTTTATCGTTTGGGGGTCGCTGCAAACGCAGCGACCGGGATTGGAACCCCGTGGTGTTAACGAGGCAAAAGCGCCTTTCATAACGTATGCTTGCGCACCTTTAATGTGTGCACTCCGTTATGGCGGCTGTGCGCGGGAGACCTTAGTGTCTGTCGGGTTTTGTCCGTTTGCCCGGGTTCCAGCCCGCGTACAGCTGCCACCCCTTCGATTGGAACCCGATGGAGCAGCTGAAACTCATTAAATGGAGCTTCACTATGTTCAAAGCTACTCCCAATCCCCCGGAAACCGACGCCGATTCCCAAGCATCCCTCGATGCAGAAAAAATGAAGGAAGCCGCTGACCGCGCCTTTTCCCATTACTTCCCGTCACCCCACGAAAAACCAGCCAAACGCCGTAAGTCCCAGCTCTTCACCGTCGCCCCCGATATCGACACCGAAGCCCTTCTGGCCAATGCCTCCGAAGACCTGCTGTCCATCAGCGCCATTGCTGCCGACCTGGCGGACGATGTGGAAGGCTCACGCCGCTCTGTAACCTTGGCGCTCAGCCGTTTGGCAGATGGCGTGCAGTTGTTGGTGGAGCGAGTGCTGGATCATCATGAGTCGTTGCAGATGAAGGCTCGGGCCGGGGTTTAACGCAGAAACCTGATCGTTCCCACGCTCTGCGTGGGAATGCAGCCCGGGACGCTCTGCGTCCCAAAAAACCGAACGCGGAGCGTCCGTTGAGGCATTCCCACGCGGAGCGTGGGAACGATCAATGGGCTAACCCTGCTGTAGCAAGCAACTCCTCCAACGCCAACAAATCCGGCACCTTGGCCACTTGCTCCCCCACCTGCACCGCCGCCTGCTCCAGCGCACATAACGGCACATCCACATAGCTCAACTGGCTATCCAGCTTGTACGACCGCGGAATCCCCTGCACCAGCAGCGCAATGAACTTCAACTCAGGTCGCCCGCCGAGGGCGTTGAGGATGACGATCCGCGCTCGCTCACCGATCACCACTTTGTTGCCACACGCCGACTCGAAACTGAGTAATGGAATCTGTCGTTCCCGCCATGTCACCCGCCCCAGGTACCACGGCGGTGTATCGAGATCGAAAGCCCCCGGCTGATAGTCGATGAGTTCAGCGACAGCGACATTGGGCAGGATCAGGTTGCGGTCGGCCAGGGGCAGCAGCAGGCCGGTGAGGTTGCTGGAGCGCTTGTTGAAGCGCAGCTCATGCATGGGTTTTGCTCCACAATGCGATGCTGTCGAGCAGCACCGATTCCTGGTATGGCTTGCCGAGGTAGTCGTTGACGCCAATGGCCATGGCGCGGTCGCGGTGTTTCTGGCCGGTACGGGAGGTGATCATGATGATCGGCAGATGCCGCAAGCGTTCGTCGGCGCGCACCTGAGTCGCCACTTCGAAGCCGTCCATGCGCGGCATTTCGATGTCCAGCAGCATCAGGTCGGGCATGTGTTCTTCGAGCAGCAACATGGCGTCGACACCGTCCTTGGCGATCAGTACGTTCATGCCGTGGCGTTCCAGCAAACGGCTGGTGACCTTGCGCACGGTGACCGAATCGTCGACCACCAGCACCAGCAACGGCCGTTGCGGCTCGGGCTCTACGTCTTGAGTCACAGGCCGCTTCGGCACCTGTGCCTGCATCGCGCGGATCGGCGCCAACAAGTCGAGAATCAGCACCACCCGGCCATCGCCGAGTATCGTCGCGCCGGACAAACCCTGCACCGCGGCGAACTGCGGGCCAAGGCTTTTGACCACGATTTCCCGGGTGCCGGCCATGGCATCCACCTGCACTGCGACGTGCCGCTCGTTGCATTGCACCAGCAATACCGGCAACGGCAGGCTCTGGCCCAGCAGTTTCGGGCGGGTGCTGGTTTTCAGCAGTTCACCGAGATAGCACAACTCGTAACGTTGCCCGGCGTATTCGTAGGTCGGCGGATCGAGCCGGTAATGCCCTTCGAGTTCGTTGGGCAACACACGCACGATGCCGTCGATGGTGTTCAGCGGGATCGCGTATTGATCCTCCCCGCATTGCACCATCAGCGCGCGGTTGACCGACACGGTGAACGGCAGGCGAATCCGGAAATGCACGCCCTGCCCTGGCACAGAGTCGATGGTCATGCCACCGCCGAGCTGCCGGACTTCTTCGTGAACCACATCCATGCCAACGCCACGCCCGGAAATCTGAGTGATTTTCTCGGCAGTGGAGAACCCCGGTTGCAGGATGAATTGCAGCACGTCGCGGTCGCTGATGTCGCTGTCCGGGTCGAGCAAGCCGCGCTTGATCGCCTTGCGCCGCACGGCGTCCAAAGGCACGCCGGCACCGTCGTCGCGGATGTCGAAAATGATGTCGCCACCCTCTCGCGACAGATCGAGGGTGATCTTGCCCTGAGCCGGTTTACCCGCCGCGATACGCACCTCGGCAGATTCCAGCCCATGGTCGACGGCGTTGCGCAGCATGTGTTCCAGTGGCGCGGCCATGCGTTCGAGGACGTTGCGGTCCATCTCGCCTTCGGCATTGCCGACGACGAAGTCCACGTCCTTGCCCAGCTCGCTGGAGACCTGACGAACGATGCGTTTCAAACGCGGCAGCATTCGCTCGAACGGAACCATGCGCGTACGCATCAGACCTTCCTGCAATTCGGTGTTGATGCGGCCTTGTTGTTGCAGCAAGTTTTCCGCGTCCTGATTACGCCGCTCGAGGGTTTCCTTGAGGTCGAGCAGGTCGGAGGCAGACTCGAACAGCGCCCGAGACAACTGTTGCAGCTGCGAGTGACGGTCCATCTCCAGCGGGTCGAACTCTTCGTAGCCCAGGCGTTCGGCGTCGACTTGCTGACGGCTGAGAATCCGCCCCTGGGTTTCGGTATCGAGGCGGCGTAACTGATCGCGCATGCGCTCGATGGTGGTTTCCATCTCGCTCAGCGCCACCCGTGCGTCGTTGACCTGTTGTTCGATGCGGCCACGGAAGATTGAAGTTTCCCCGGCCAGATTGACCAGGTCGTCGAGCAATTCCGCCGAGACCTTGACCGTGTCGGTGCCTTCCGGTTGCAGCGCGGTTGGCTCGGCTTTGGGCGCTACGGGCAGCGTCACGGGTGCCGATGTTTCGGGCACTGCCGGATGGCTGAAATTCTTGATCGCATCGATCAGCCGATCGGCCGGCGGCAATGGCTGACCGGCGCGGGTGGCATCGAGCATCTGCGCCAGTCGGTCATGGCTGCGTTGCAACAGCGAGAACAGCTCGGCAGTAGGTTGCAGCACGCCCGCCGACAAGCCTTCGTAGAGAAATTCCAGTTCATGGGCCAGGTCGCCAATCGGTGCAATTTCCACCATTCGCGCGCCACCCTTGAGGGTGTGCAAGTCGCGCAGCAGGGTTTCCATTTCCTGGCGATTCGACGGTTCGGCCTGCCAGCGCAACAGTGCCGCGCCGGAGTTTTCAATGATGTCGAAACCTTCCTCGAGGAAGATCTCCAGAAGCTCGGGATCATGGCCCGTCGAGTCATGGCTGACCGCTGGTTCGATCACCTCGGCGCTGCCGGCATTGCCCTGGCGAAACTCACGAATGGCCGCGATCAACTCGCCCGGATCACCCAATGGACGGTTGTGCTGCAACTGATCAAGGAACGCGGCCAGTCGGTCATGGCTCTGTTGCAGCAATTGCGCGAGCGCTTCGCTGTGGCTGTAACGGCGGTCCACCAGGCCTTCGTAAAGGCTTTCCAGTTCATGGGCCAGATCGCCGACCGGTTCGACCTCGGCCATCCGCGCACCGCCCTTGAGGGTGTGCAAATCGCGCTGCAAGGACAACAGCGGCGCGGCGTTGTCCGGGTCACTCAGCCAGCGCTGCAAGGCCTGGCCAGCGCTCTCGAGGATATCCACCGCCTCTTCAAGGAAGATCGAAACGATTTCGTCGTCCAGCTCAACCTGCGTTGCCGCCTGTTCCAGCTCGGCCGTGGCGCTGCCCAGTTCGCGGATGCTCAGGGTGCGGCTGCCATCACTGCGGATCAGGCCCATGGCGGATGGATCGAGACTCTCATCGAGCAAGTCGCGCAAGGCATGCACCCGCTGCGGTTGCGCAGTGACTTCCTGGCCGGCGGCCAGTTCGTCGAGCATGTTGATCAGCGCTTCATGGGCACTTTGCGCCTCATGGAAAAACGCCTCGCTGACCGCCAGGCTGCTTTCTTCCACCGCGCCATAAAGATCGAGCAAAGCTTCGCAGAGTTCATCCACCGGATGCAGATCGGCCAGGTGCGCGCCTTCGCCCAGGGTGGTCAGTTCGTCCAGTAGCGCGCTGAGTTCCTGCCGCTCGCCGGGATGCTGCTGCCAGCGCTGCAACAGACTTTCGGCGTCCAGCAGGATGTCCATGCCCTGGGCAAGAAAGTTGTTGATCAGTTGCGGATCGCGCTTGATGCGCAGCCTCGTATTCGGCGCGCTCAACAGGCTTTGCAGACGCTCGGCCAGCACTGCGTGGGTGCGCTCGATCAGCGAACGGGCGTCGGGGATTTCAGCCAGCGGGGCGCTCTTGAGTTGTCGCAGCCCAAGGCGGAACAGTCCTTCGGCTTCCAGCAGCAATTCAACTTCGTCCAGGTCGAGGGCAATCCGGTGCGCCTTGTACTCCCGGGCCAGTTGATCCAGCGACGCCGCCAGCTCGGCAATCGGCAGCACGCCGGCCATCGAGGCGCTGCCCTTGAGCGTGTGCAAAGCCCGCTGCAACTCGTCGCTGGCCTGAAGCGGTACGTGTTCGGAGGCTTGATCGAGGAAGCGATTGAGGCTGCTCAAATGGGTTTCGGCTTCGTTGCGGAAGATCTCCAGCAACAGTGGATCGAGCGCCGCGACATCCTGCACGTCTTCATCGGACACCGGCTTATCACCCTTGGCCAGGGCATGGGCGCGGGCGGCCAATTGATCGACATCGTTGCGCTGGCGCTGGGCATTGGCGGCGAACTCGGCCACCAGTTCCGGCAGCAGCTTCAGCGCATCACCCACCAGTTGTTGCACCGCAGGCGAAGGTGCAACGCTGTGTTCCAGCACGCGATTGAGCAGGTTTTCCACCGCCCAGGCCAACTCACCCAACACCAGCGCACGGACCATCCGGCCACTGCCTTTGAGGGTGTGGAAGGCGCGGCGCAATTCAGTCAAGACCGATGTGCTGTCGGGGCTGGCCGACCAGCGCGGCAGATACTCCTCGAGGACTTCCAGCACCTCGTCAGTCTCTTCGAGGAAGACGTCCCGCAGCTCATCGTCCACCGGTTCTTCACCGGCGGGCGGCGGCAACAGGCTACCCGGCGTCGTCAGGGCCGGCGGGTTGACGGACGACACCGGGCTGGCCAGCACATCGGCCAGAGACTGAACGGTTTCGGGGTCGTCCAATTCCTGCATGTCCTGCATGACCAGGGCTTCACTGGGGCTGAGCACATCCTTGAGCATCGGCACCTGCTGTTCGCTGGGGAAGAAGCCGAGTGAGGCCAGGCCTTTTTCCGCGACGTCGAGCAGGTGTTCCCCCGGCGCTTCGGGGTCGTCGCTGAGGCGCTCCAGGTAATACTCGATGCTGGTGATGACGTCGGCCAGGCTGTCCAGTTGCTGCCAGCCGGGCTGGCCCGGGTCCACCAGCAGATGTTCGCGGATGAAGCCGTTGCAGGTCTCGACCAGGCTCGCCGCGCGGGCCAACGGAATCATCGCCAACGCACCGCGCACCTGGGTCAGCAACGCCGGCAAGGGTTGCAAATGCTGGCGGTCCCAGTCGGCGTCGATGTAGTCGACGATCATGTCCTTGGCCTGTTGCAGGCAAATGCGCGCTTCCTTAATCACGATCTGATGGATCTGCGTCAGGTCGGTGGTCGGCAGACGGCTGTCTTCCTGGCTTTCCGGCTCCACGGTACCGACCATGCCGGCCAGGGTCGCTTCGACGTAAAGCAAGGCCCCGGCGACGTCCATGAGGGTCGCGTCGTTGGGTTCACGCTGGCCCTGAGCGAGGCTCAGCACCACTGCCAGTTGATCGATGATGACCTTGCGCGGCTGGCCGAAACCGAGCACCGCCAAGGTGTCGGCGATTTGCCGCAGGGGCGCCAGCAGGCTTTCGAGGTCCGAGGTGTGCTGACGGTCGCTGCGCACGAACAAGTCCAGGCGCTCCTTGACCCGCACCAGCTCTTCACACAGCGCCGCCAATACCGAACGCATGGCGTCGCGGTCAGGGCCGGCCAGCCTTGCCCGTTCTTCATCGACCATCGCGCCGTCGGGTAGCGCATCGTCAAGTGAGTAGCGATCTTTCATGGTCAGCATCTGCCCGGTGGGGTGTTCGGCCTTGGCAATATAGAACAACAAACTCTTGAGCAGCTCCGGCGGTGCCGGTTGATTGATTGCGGACATGCCTTGTTCGAGCAGACGCTTGAGCTCTTTATCGGCATCCTTGAACAGACTGCGCAACGCCGGGCTGTTGGCAATCGAGCCATTGCGCATGCCTTCGACCAGTGCCGAAGCAACTTGCCATAACGGGCTCAGGGGCGCATTGCCGCACAGCGCTTCGAGGCGCGCAAAAACCCTGGCCAGATAACCGAAGTGGGTTTCGTCATCCTGCTCGCGCAACAAACCGACCAGCGCCATCTGCAACATCTGCCGCAATTTGCGCAGCACATTCGGCAAGTCGGACGGTTCCAGCAGCGCCAGGGCTTCTTGGCTCAGGGGCGGCAGCTCCAGCAGTTGCGGGCTGAACAGGCTGGTTTCCGATAACAGGCTTTCGCCACGGGCGCTGCGCAGGTCGTTGATCAACGGCAACACGACTAAAGGCAAATCGCGACGGGCGCCTTGCACTCGGTCGAGGTAAGTCGGCAGTTGCCCCAGGGCGTGCAGCAACAGATGGATCGCCTCGTCGCGATGGCTGACGCGGTTCTGCTGCAAGGCGCTGGTCAACTGCTCGATCTCTTCGGCGAGCAAGGCCGCGCCGTAGAACTCGACCATCTGCAAGCTACCGTGAACCTGATGGACACAGGCCAGACACTCACTCAGCGTGTGCGTCGCCTGTGGATCGTCGATCAGGGTTTCGATCGCCTGATGGGCCTGTTTCAGCGTTTCGGCAATCTCGCCTTTGACCCACTCGAGGGCCACATAGTCGTGCCGATCACCCATAACTACTCCAATCAAAATGCATACGCCCTGAGGCGGTTCAAGCTTTGTCCGCAGCCTGCGCTTTAGCGGCCGGCAAGGTGAAACCGGACACCGAACGCCGCAGCTGGCTGGCCATTTTCGCCAGGTTGCCAATGCTCTCGGCGGTGGCGGTGGAGCCGGACGAGGTCTGCGTGGTGATCTGCTGGATCACGTTCATCGTCAGGGAAATCTGGCCGGCCGACGAAGTCTGTTGCTGCGCGGCGTTGGAAATACTCTGGATCAATGCCGCGAGGGTCTTCGATACGCCTTCGATTTCTTCCAGGGCCACCCCGGCATCCTGCGCCAGACGCGCGCCGCGCACCACTTCGGTGGTGGTCTGTTCCATGGAAATCACCGCTTCGTTGGTGTCGGCCTGAATCGCCCGCACCAGCGTTTCGATCTGCCGGGTCGCCGCGGACGAACGCTCGGCCAGACGCTGTACTTCGTCGGCCACCACCGCAAAACCGCGCCCGGCGTCACCGGCCATGGACGCCTGAATCGCCGCGTTAAGAGCGAGAATGTTGGTCTGGTCGGCAATGTCATCGATCAGGCTGACAATGTCGCCGATTTCCTGAGAAGACTCCCCCAGCCGTTTGATGCGCTTGGCGGTGTCCTGAATCTGCTCGCGAATATTGTCCATGCCATGAATGGTGTTGTGCACTACCTCATTGCCCTTGTTGGCGATCTCCACCGAGCGTTCGGCCACCGCTGAGGATTCGGCGGCGTTGGCCGAGACCTGATCGATGGACTGGGCCATGTCGTTGATGGCCGTGGAGGCTTCGGAAATCTGCTGCGCCTGATGCTCCGAGGCCTGGGCCAGGTGCATGGCGGTGGCCTGGGTTTCCTGCACGGCGGCGGCGACTTGGCCGGCAGTGAGGTTGATGGTCGCCACCAGATCGCGCAGTTGGTCGACGGAATAGTTGATCGAGTCGGCGATGGTGCCGGTGAAGTCTTCGGTCACCGAGGCGGTCACGGTCAGGTCGCCGTCGGCGAGGTCTTCGATTTCGTCCAGCAGGCGCATGATCGCGTTCTGGTTGCGCTCATTCTTCTCGGCGGTTTCACGTAGCTGACGGTTGGTTTCGCGCACCATCACCAGGCCGATGAGGATGATCGACATCAGCGCCAGCAAGCCCAGCACATAGCCGCCGATGGTATCGGTGCTGCGCCCGCCGGCGAGGTTTTCGAAACGGCTGGCCAGGTGCGAGGCTTCATCGAGCAGGGTTTGCGACAGGGTAAAAATGTTGGAGGCCGATTCGCGGACCTTGAACAGCTCCGGCGAGGTTTCGAGGATTTCGTCCACCGAACCCGATACGAATTCGAACAGTTCGGAAATCTCGGTCAACCGGGCGCGTGCATCACGGTCTTCGACCTGGCTGATTTTCAGTGCCGCATTGCCCTGAAGCATGCCGTTGAGCACCAGGCCGAAACGCGCCGCGTCGCGACCGAAAGCGTCGGCCGCCTGCTGCGAATTTTCATCGCCGGACAACACGGTATTCACCGCACCAAGAATCCGCTCGGCCAGCAGCGACTGACGCTGGGCCATCGCCACTTGAGTGGCCGGGGCGCCACGCTGCAGGAGGGTTTCGACGACCTTCTCATACTCGACCTGCAACTGCGGCACGGTTTCGGCCAGCGTTGCGGCGACTTGATGCAAAGACAACACGGTCTGCTCGCTGGAGAGGATGGCGTCGGTGTTTTTCAGCAGACGCTCCCAATCCAGCTGCACAGCGCGCATTTCCGGGCGCACGGTGGACGGTGCCGGCGGCAGGCCGGTGGAAGAATCGCCTTTCTTCAGATAGCCCCAACGCTGGGCGAAGTCGTTGCGCGCATCGCTGAGCAACTTGAACGCCGCGGCCTTGCCGGCGGCGGCTTCGGTGGCGTTCTTGGCGATGCGTTGGGACAGCACGCGCAGCTCACCGGCGTGGCCGATGTACTGTTTGTCGTAATTCGCCTGGGTGTTGAGGTACGCGAAGTTGGCGAACAGCAGCATGATGAAGACGATCAGCGCGATGAACAGCACGATGATCTGCGACCGACTGCGCGACCCTTCTGGCTTGTCTGTTTTAGCTTTTATCATCGGTCCTCGCCTGTCCTGCTCAATTCACTCAATGCCCTTGTAGGAGCGAGGCTTGCCCGCGAAGCAGGCGCTGCGGTCCCGCAGGAACACCGCGTTATCGTTCTTCGCGGGCAAGCCTCGCTCCTACAGGATTGCGGCGTCGCCCCGAGCTACGTTCATGAAGCTCTGTGACTGCGCCAACGCAAACGGGCTGAACACCTGCCAATTCTGCTCACGCTGAAACCGGCCTTTGATGAACGGTGCAATCGGGCCGCTCAAGGTATCTGCCGGTTCCAGGCTGTCCTGGGCAAAGTGTTGCAAGCCGAACACTTCATCGACCAGCAACCCGGCAAACACCTCGTTGTGCTCCACCACCAAAACCCGCCGCTGCTTGCGCAGATTCGACAGTTCATGACCGATGAAGCCACTCAAATCCATGATCGGCAGCAATCGCCCGCGCAGGTTGGCCACGCCCTTGACCCAGGGTTTGACCCCCGGCAATTGTGTAACGCGCGGTTCGTGCAGGACTTCGCTGACTTCACCCATGGGCGCGACGTACCAATGCTCGCCCAAGCGAAAGCCGATGCCGCTCCAGCTGTCCTGTCGAGTCGGCTGGGACGGCAGGTCCGCCGCCAGCAGACGACAGCGCTGGTCAATCTGCAGCAGCAGTTCGAAAGCCGTCAGCGACTCGGTCATGACCGGACGATCAACCGGCCAGCACGTTGTTCAGGGTCTTGATCAAGGTGTCTTCGTCGACTGGTTTGGTCAGGTAGTCCTTGGCGCCCTGGCGCGTGCCCCAGACCTTGTCGGTTTCCTGATCCTTGGTGGTAATGATGATCACCGGGATGTGCCCGGTTTCCGGGTCTTTGGTCAGCTGACGGGTCGCCTGGAAACCGTTGAGGCCGGGCATGACGATGTCCATCAGCACCGCGTCGGGTTTTTCCTGACGGGCCAGGGCCACGCCGTCGGCGCCGTTTTCGGCTTTCAACACTTCATGACCGTGCTTTTCGAGCATGCCGGTCAGTTTGTACATTTCAGTCGGCGAATCATCGACGATCAGAATACGTGCCATGGTCTTCCCCATTCTTGTCGACACCGGGCCCCATGGCCGAGCGTCACTGTGCGTGTCCTACTGCGGCGAAACGACGGCGAAGCCCGGTACATGGGCCTGGATCGCGTTCAGCAGTTCTTCCTTGCTGAAAGGCTTGGTCAAAAACTGGTCGGAACCGACGATCCGGCCTTTGGCCTTGTCGAACAACCCGTCCCTGGACGACAGCATAATCACTGGCGTGGACTTGAACGCACTGTTGTTCTTGATTAAAGCGCAGGTCTGATAACCATCCAGACGCGGCATCATGATGTCGACAAAGATGATGCCGGGGTGATTGTCGGCAATCTTGGCCAGGGCATCGAAACCATCGATTGCGGTGATGACTTCACAGCCCACGTTTTTCAACAACGTTTCGGCGGTGCGACGAATCGTTTTCGAATCGTCGATCACCATGACCTTCAAGGCGTTGGAATGCTGTTCCATAGTGGCTCTACCGTCGCCTTTGTGAATCAATTTGTCCGTTTGCCGCTCACCGTTGGCTCGAAACCCTTGATACTTAAGGGCCAACACAGCATGGCAGTCTTTTTAGCACAGTCTCCCCATCCAATCTATCGGGCGACCCTGGCGGTGGTTTTTCCTTGACCGGGAACCCACTCAGCGCCACTCTGACGCCACTTTTTCACAACACTTTCCACCCCAATTTCGAGGAAAACCCCATGAGCGTTCGCGTCGGGATTGTCATGGATCCTATCGCCAGCATCTCCTATAAAAAGGATAGCTCGCTGGCCATGCTGCTGGCCGCGCAAAAGCGTGGCTGGGAACTGTTCTATATGGAACAGCGCGATTTGTATCAGGCCGAAGGCGAAGCACGCGCGCGGATGCGTCCGCTGAAGGTGTTCGCCAACCCGGAAAAATGGTTTGAGCTGGGTGGCGAAAGCGATGCGCTGCTGAGTGATCTGGACGTGATCCTGATGCGCAAGGATCCGCCGTTCGATATGGAGTTCGTCTACTCCACGTATTTGCTGGAACAAGCGGAAAATGCTGGCGTACTGGTGGTCAACAAGCCGCAAAGCCTGCGTGACTGCAACGAAAAGCTGTTCGCCACGCTGTTTCCGCAGTGCACACCACCGACCATCGTCAGCCGTCGCCCGGACGTGTTGCGTGAATTCGCCGACCATCACGGTGACGTGATCCTCAAGCCGCTGGACGGCATGGGCGGCTCGTCGATCTTCCGTCACACCGCTGGCCACCCGAACCTGTCGGTGATCCTCGAAACCCTGACCTTGCATGGTCGGCAGCAGATCATGATCCAGGGTTACCTGCCGGCGATCGTTGATGGCGACAAACGCATCCTGATGATCGACGGCGAGCCGGTGGATTACTGCCTGGCCCGGATTCCGGCCGCAGGCGAAACCCGTGGCAACCTCGCCGCCGGTGGCCGTGGCGAAGCCCGACCGCTGACCGAAAAAGATCGCTGGATCGCCGCGCAAGTCGGCCCGACCCTGCGTGAGAAAGGCCTGCTGTTCGTCGGCCTCGACGTGATCGGTGAGCATCTGACCGAAATCAACGTCACCAGCCCGACCTGCATTCGCGAGATCGACAACGCGTTCGGCACCGACATTGGTGGCCTTCTGATGGATGCCATCGATCAGAAGCTCAAGGCTCGTTGATAGAGACAACCAACATTGCGTTATCATCCCCGGCCTGTAAAAAACGCGATGTTGGTTTTCTTGTTATGACACTTCCGTCCGATCTGCCCGCTGAACTCGCCCATCACGGCGTGCGCCCGGCCGATCGCCTCGGTTTTACCCTGTTTCTGGCGGCGCTGATCCATCTGGCCTTGTTGTTGGGCGTCGGGTTCTCCATGGTCGAACCCCAGCAAATCAGCAAAACCCTGGAAATCACCCTCGCCACCTTCAAAAGCGAAAAAAAGCCTGCGAAAGCTGACTTTCTCGCCCAGGAAAACCAGGAAGGCAGCGGCACCCTGGATAAAAAGGCAATTCCCAAGACCACCGAGATCGCGCCATTCCAGGACAACAAGGTGCAGCAAGTCACCCCACCGCCGGCGGCCAAGCCTCAAGTGCAGGAAGCCGCGCCCAAGGCGTCTGTGACCACCGTCGCGCCGAAGCCGAAAAAAGCCGCAACCAAGACTGAAGAACCCAAGCCCCAAGCCAAGCCCCAAGTGGCGGCACCGACATTCGACAGCTCGCAGTTGTCCAGCGACATCGCCAGCCTGGAAGCCGAACTGGCCAACGAACAGCAGCTGTACGCCAAGCGCCCGCGCATCCACCGTTTGAGCGCCGCATCGACCATGCGCGACAAGGGTGCCTGGTACAAGGATGAATGGCGCAAGAAGGTCGAGCGCATCGGCAACCTCAACTACCCCGACGAGGCACGACGCAAACAGATTTACGGCAATTTGCGACTGATGGTCTCGATCAACCGCGACGGCTCGCTGTATGAAGTGCTGGTGCTGGAGTCTTCCGGCCAGCCGCTGCTGGACCAGGCGGCGCAGCGCATCGTGCGCCTCGCGGCACCGTTTGCACCGTTTACCGGGGATCTGTCAGACATCGACCGCCTGGAAATCATCCGCACCTGGAAGTTTGCGCGTGGGGACCGGTTGTCCAGTAATTGACCAGCACACCCCCCCTGTGGGAGCGAGCCTGCTCGCGATGGCGGCCTGTCTGACACTTTAATTTTGACTGTGCCGCCGTCATCGCGAGCAGGCTCGCTCCCACATTTGATCGGTGTCGACTGCCAAATTGCGGCATCCTCGGCTTGTCAGTTCGCCCCTCCAACGCCACACTAGCGCTCATGAAGAACGTCAGCCCCAGCTACCTCAAGCATCACTTCCTGATCGCCATGCCTCACATGGCCGACCCGAACTTTGCGCATACCTTGACCTACATCGTCGAGCACACGGCCAATGGTGCCATGGGGCTGGTGGTCAACCGCCCGCAGGACCTGAACCTGGCCGATATCCTCGAGCAATTGCGCCCCGATATCGAACCGCCAGTACTCTGCCAGCACGTGCCGATCTTTATGGGTGGCCCGGTGCAAACCGATCGCGGTTTTGTCCTGCACCCATCGGGCAAATCTTTTCAGGCGACCGTTGATCTGGAAGGCGAGCTGTCCCTGTCGACTTCCCAGGACGTGCTGTTCGCCATCGCCGACGGCGTCGGCCCCGCGAAAAGCCTGATCACCCTCGGCTACGCCGGTTGGGAAGCCGGGCAATTGGAAGCCGAACTGGCCGACAACGCCTGGCTGACCTGCCCGTTCGATGCCGACATCCTGTTCAACACGAGCAGCGAATTACGTCTTGAAGCGGCGGCCAAACACCTGGGCGTCAATCTCAGCCTGCTCACCAGCCAGGCGGGGCACGCCTGATGGCCCTGCGGTTGATTTTGGGTTTCGACTACGGCACCAAACAGATCGGCGTTGCGGTCGGTCAGGTGATTACCGGGCAGGCCCGCGAGCTGTGCACCTTGAAGGCGCAAAACGGCATTCCTGACTGGAATCAGGTCGAAGCCCTGATTAAAGAGTGGAAACCCGACGCTGTGGTGGTCGGCCTGCCGCTGAACATGGACGGTACACCCAGCGACATGTGCCTGCGGGCCGAGAAGTTCGCCCGCCGCCTGAACGGCCGCTACAACCTGCCCTTTTATACTCACGACGAGCGCCTGACCACCTTCGAGGCCAAGGGCGAACGCCTGGTCCGTGGCGGCCAGAAAGGCAGTTACCGCGACAACCCGGTCGATGCCATCGCCGCCGCCCTGCTGCTGCAAGGCTGGCTCGACGAAAACAGCGCGTTGTTCGAATCCTGACCGCACCTAATTCTGAAGAGCCGCTGCGGCGTCTCCCTTAGCTACAACCCGAGCCACCACTCAAGCGGCATCCGGCTCGGGACAAAGAAGGAGCAAACCATGAGCCTGCCCAATCCCGCCGAACTGATCAGCCAGATGGCGATCCGTCTCAAGGCTTATCTGGAAAACCGTGGCATCAGTGAACCGCGCTATATCGGCATTCGGACCGGTGGCGTCTGGGTCGCTCAGGCATTGCTCGATGAACTGGGCAGCGATTCGCCCCTGGGCACCCTGGACGTTTCGTTCTACCGCGACGACTTCAGCCAGAACGGCCTGCACCCACAAGTACGCCCATCGGCGCTGCCGTTCGAGATCGAAGGCCAGCACCTGGTGCTGATCGATGACGTGCTGATGAGCGGTCGGACCATCCGCGCCGCGATGAACGAACTCTTCGACTATGGCCGCCCGGCCAGTGTGACGCTGGTATGCCTGCTGGACCTGGACGCCGGTGAGCTGCCGATCCGCCCGAACGTGGTTGGCGCGACGCTGTCGCTGGCGGCCCACGAACGAGTGAAACTGTCCGGCCCGGAACTCAAGCTCGAACTTCAAGACCTCGCCCTTTAATTTCGCCCTATTGAGAGTCCCCCTCGCGATGACGCCTCTAGAAACCAAGCGCCCGCTGCAGCTCAATGATCAGGGCCAGCTGCGCCACTTCCTCTCGCTCGACGGTTTGCGCCGCGAGCTGCTGACGGAAATCCTCGACACCGCTGACTCGTTCCTCGAGGTTGGCGCCCGGGCGGTGAAGAAAGTCCCGTTGCTGCGCGGCAAGACCGTGTGCAACGTGTTCTTCGAGAACTCCACCCGCACCCGCACCACCTTCGAACTGGCGGCCCAACGGCTGTCGGCCGACGTGATCACCCTGAACGTGTCGACGTCGTCGGCGAGCAAGGGCGAAACCCTGCTCGACACCCTGCGCAACCTGGAAGCCATGGCCGCCGACATGTTCGTCGTGCGTCACGGTGATTCCGGCGCGGCGCACTTCATCGCCGAGCATGTCTGCCCGCAAGTGGCGATCATCAACGGTGGCGACGGCCGTCACGCCCACCCGACCCAGGGCATGCTCGATATGCTCACTATTCGTCGGCACAAGGGCGGCTTCGAAAACCTTTCGGTGGCCATCGTCGGCGACATCCTGCACTCGCGGGTGGCGCGCTCGAACATGCTGGCCCTGAAAACCCTTGGCTGCCCGGACATCCGCGTGATCGCGCCGAAAACCCTGCTGCCGATCGGCATCGAGCAGTACGGTGTGAAGGTCTACACCGACATGACCGAAGGCCTGAAAGACGTCGACGTGGTGATCATGCTGCGCCTGCAGCGTGAACGCATGACCGGCGGCCTGCTGCCGAGCGAAGGCGAGTTCTACCGCCTGTTCGGCCTGACCACCGCACGCCTGGCCGGGGCCAAACCGGATTGCATCGTCATGCACCCGGGGCCGATCAACCGTGGGGTGGAAATTGAGTCGGCGGTGGCCGACGGCCCGCACTCGGTGATCCTCAACCAGGTGACCTACGGCATCGCGATTCGTATGGCTGTGCTGTCCATGGCCATGAGCGGGCAAACAGCCCAGCGCCAATTCGAGCAGGAGAACGCCCAGTGAAACTCAGCATTCTCGGCGCACGCGTTATCGATCCGGCCAGCGGCCTGGATCAAGTGACTGATATCCACGTTGAAGCCTGCAAGATCGTCGCCCTCGGCGCCGCTCCGGCGGGTTTCGTTGCAGTAGACACGATCGACGCCAAAGGTCTGGTGGCCGCCCCCGGCCTGGTTGACCTGAACGTTGCCCTGCGCGAGCCGGGCTACAGCCGCAAAGGCTCGATCGCCAGCGAAACCCGCGCAGCTGCCGCCGGTGGCGTGACCAGCCTGTGCTGCCCGCCGAAAACCAAACCGGTGCTGGACACCTCGGCCGTGGCCGAATTGATCCTCGACCGCGCCCGCGAAGCCGGCAACACCAAAGTCTTCCCGATCGGCGCCCTGAGCAAAGGCCTGGATGGCGAACAGCTGGCCGAACTCGTTGCGCTGCGCGATGCCGGTTGCGTGGCCTTCGGCAACGGTCTGGAGAGCTTCCGCAACACCCGCACCCTGTGCCGGGCGCTGGAATACGCGGCGACGTTCGACCTGACGGTGATTTTCAACTCGCAGGACCATGATCTGGCCGAAGGTGGCTTGGCTCACGAAGGCCCGACGGCGAGTTTCCTCGGTTTGCCGGGCATTCCGGAAACCGCTGAAACCGTAGCCCTGGCCCGCGATCTGCTGCTGGTCGAGCAAAGCGGCGTACGCGCACACTTCAGCCAGCTCACCAGCGCCCGCGGCGTAGCGCTGATCGCCCAAGCCCAGGCCCGTGGCCTGAAGGTCACGGCGGACGTGGCGTTGTATCAGCTGATCCTCACCGACGAAGCGCTGATCGACTTCAGCAGCCTCTATCACGTCCAACCGCCGCTGCGCACCCGCGCCGACCGCGACGGCCTGCGGGCAGCGGTGAAGTCGGGGGTGGTCTCGGCCATCTCCAGCCATCACCAGCCCCATGAGCGCGACGCCAAACTGGCACCGTTCGGTGCCACCGAGCCGGGCATCAGCAGCGTTGAACTGCTGCTGCCGCTGGCGATGACATTGGTGGAAGACGGTTTGCTGGATCTGCCAACGCTACTCGCACGACTCGGCGCAGGCCCTGCCGAAGCATTGCGTCTGCCGGCGGGCAAGCTGGCGGTAGGTGGGCCGGCAGATATCGTGCTGTTCGACCCGGCGGCCTCGACCGTGGCCGGTGAAACCTGGCTGTCCAAGGGCGAAAACTGCCCGTTCATTGGCCACAGCCTGCCGGGTGTGGTGCGTTACACACTGGTGGATGGGCGGATCAGCCACCAGGCGTAGAACGCGGTGCTCCAATCGCGGGCAAGCCCGCTCCCACAGGGTTATCGGTTGGCCGCAAGATTTGCGGACAATACACATCCACTGTGGGAGCGGGCTTGCCCGCGATGACTTATTGGAAGGCGCCTCTGTTCTGCGCGTTGCGAATCGACACCTGGTCATTCAACGTCCAGAAGTCATACAACACCCCTAGAAAGAACACCCCGCCCGTCACCAGGTACAGCAACCCGCTGATCCACTTCCCCTGATACATCCGGTGCACACCGAACACCCCCAGAAACGTCAGCAGAATCCACGCAACGTTGTATTCGATGGGGCCAGCGGTAAAGCGCAGGTCCGCTTCACGATCCATGGCCGGAATCAGAAACACGTCGATCAGCCAGCCGATACCCAGCAAACCGAAGGTAAAGAACCAGATCGTCCCGGTCACCGGCTTGCCGTAATAGAAGCGGTGAGCCCCGGTAAAACCGAAAATCCACAACAGGTAACCAATCACTTTGCTGTGTGTGTCTTGCTCTGAAACGGGGTGTTGATAGGTGTTCATGGATGACCTCGACTCACACGATAGAGAAATATTCTTGAATTCTTTGTGACTTTTTTACAGGCGGCCGACATACGGCAAATGCTAACTTCATTCCTGCCAAAGCCTTGTAATACCTGACTTTTGTCCGACAACCGCGTCAATTTTGCCGCTTTTTTAGTTCCGTGGCCCGCCGCCTGAATCGACCAACGGCCTCGGAAGGGCCAAAAAAGCTGTTATAAAGTTGCGCGTTCACCCATATGAGCCTTGCCTAATGCGTCCATTTTTCAAGACATGGCTAACCATTTGCCTATTATTGCCCCTGGCCGCCCACGCCACCAATCGTGAGCAACGTCTTCCTAACGTTAATGGTTACACTCCAAAATCCCATGTTTCTGCTCCTTCGAGCAAAAACAAACAGACCGTAAAACGCTCCAGCCAACTGAGCAGCGTAAACGGCAATCTGGTCCCGCCGATGGCGACCAAGGAAAGCAGCAACGTACTGAGCCGCGCGGTAAACGTGCTCGGTACACCTTATCGTTGGGGTGGCAGCAGCCCAAGTAAAGGCTTCGATTGCAGCGGTCTGGTGAAATACGCGTTCAACGACGCCACGTTTGACCTGCCACGCACCTCCAACGCCATGGCCAGCGGTCATGGCGAGAAGGTCGATCGCAACGATCTGAAGCCAGGCGACCTGATTTTCTTCAACATCAAGAGCCGTCGGGTCAATCATGTTGCCATCTACCTGGGCAACGACCGCTTCATCCACGCACCACGCCGTGGCAAGTCGGTGACCATCGACACCCTGAAGAAACCGTACTGGGAAAGCCACTACGTGGTTGCCAAGCGGGTTCTGCCGAAAGAACAGAACGCATTGCGGGTTGTTCAGCGCTGATCTTTGACCCAGGATTTGCTTCGTTCGTGAAGGCCTCTTCGCGGGCAAGCCTCGCTCCTACAGATTGTTGGTCGCGCTCAAATGGTGCGACCGACATCAATCTGTAGGAGCGAGGCTTGCCCGCGAAGGCATTTCTGGATCCGTCAAAAATTATCCGGCGACCGCGCCTTCTCCCGCGCATGCTCGCGGCTGATCACGCCCTTGGTCACCAGCTCCTTCAGGCACATATCCAGTGTCTGCATCCCCAGCGACCCTCCGGTCTGAATCGACGAGTACATCTGCGCCACTTTGTCTTCGCGGATCAGGTTACGGATCGCCGAAGTGCCGAGCATGATTTCGTGGGCGGCAATTCGCCCGCCGCCTATTTTCTTGATCAACGTCTGCGACACCACCGCCAGCAACGACTCGGAGAGCATTGAACGCACCATCGATTTCTCGTCGCCCGGAAACACATCCACCACCCGGTCGATAGTTTTCGCCGCCGACGTGGTGTGCAGCGTGCCAAATACCAGGTGACCCGTTTCGGCGGCAGTCAACGCCAGCCGAATAGTCTCCAGATCACGCATTTCCCCTACCAGAATCACGTCCGGGTCTTCGCGCAGGGCCGAGCGCAGCGCTGTGGCGAAGCTGCGGGTATCGCGATGGACTTCGCGCTGATTGATCAGGCATTTGCGCGACTCGTGGACGAACTCGATCGGGTCTTCGATGGTGAGGATGTGGTGATGGCGATGGTTGTTGAGGTAATCGATCATCGCCGCCAACGTGGTGGACTTGCCGGAACCGGTCGGGCCGGTCACCAGCACCAGGCCCCGGGGCGCCTCGGTAATCTTGCGAAACACTTCCCCCATCTCCAGGTCATCCATGCTCAGGACCTTGGAAGGGATGGTCCGGAATACCGCGCCCGCGCCACGATTCTGATTGAAGGCATTGACCCGAAAACGCGCCACGCCGGGCACTTCAAAGGAAAAGTCGGTTTCAAGATGCTTCTCGAAGTCCACCCGCTGGAGGTCGTTCATGATGTCGTAGATCAGGTCATGCACTTCCTTGTGGTCCAGGGCCGGCAGGTTGATGCGTCGCACATCGCCGTCGACACGGATCATTGGCGGCAGGCCAGCGGACAGGTGCAGGTCGGATGCTCCCTGTTTGGCGCTGAAAGCCAGCAGTTCAGTGATATCCATAGCGCTCCTCAATTCCAGTAGAATGCCGCGAACCTTCAGACCGCTGGCGCCTCTTGATGTCCACGATAGCAGACAACATTGCTCAGGTTAGTTCACGCATCCAGGCAGCAGCCAAAGCTGCCCACCGCGGTGAGAACAGCATCCAGCTGCTGGCCGTGAGCAAGACCAAACCCGCCGACGCCCTGCGTGAAGCCTACGCCGCCGGGATCCGCGACTTTGGCGAAAACTACCTGCAGGAAGCCTTGGGCAAACAGCTCGAATTGGCCGACCTGCCCTTGATCTGGCACTTCATCGGCCCCATTCAATCGAACAAGACTCGCGCTATCGCCGAGCATTTCGACTGGGTGCATTCCGTGGATCGCTTGAAAATCGCACAACGCCTGTCCGAACAACGTCCTGCCGATTTGCCTCCATTGAACATCTGCATCCAGGTCAACGTCAGTGGTGAAGCCAGCAAGTCTGGCTGCACTCCGGCCGACCTGCCCGCCCTGGCCAATGCCATCGGCGCACTGCCGCGCTTGAAATTGCGCGGTTTGATGGCGATTCCCGAGCCGACTGAAGATCGCGCCGCCCAGGATGCAGCCTTTGCTGCCGTACAGAGCCTGCAAGCCAGCCTGAACCTGCCACTCGATACACTTTCCATGGGCATGAGCCACGACCTCGAGTCGGCCATCGCCCAGGGCGCCACTTGGGTTCGTATCGGTACGGCCCTGTTTGGTGCCCGCGACTACGGTCAACCATGAACAATGGCTGACACCTCTCTTTATAAGGACCTGACATGAGCAAGACTCGTATTGCCTTTATCGGAGCCGGCAACATGGCCGCCAGCCTGATCGGCGGCCTGCGCGCCAAAGGTCTGGACGCCACGCAGATCCGCGCCAGCGATCCGGGTGAACAAACCCGTGCCCGCGTGAGTGCCGAACACGGCATCGAAGTGTTCGCCGACAACGCCGACGCCATTCAGGGCGTGGACGTGATCGTGCTGGCGGTCAAACCCCAGGCGATGAAAGCCGTTTGCGAAGCCATTCGCCCAAGCCTTGCGCCGAATCAACTGGTGGTTTCGATTGCGGCCGGCATCACTTGCGCCAGCATGAACAACTGGCTCGGCGCCCAGCCGATCGTGCGCTGCATGCCCAACACCCCGGCGCTGCTGCGTCAGGGCGTGAGCGGGTTGTTTGCCACGAACGAAGTGAATGCAGAACAGCGCCAGCAAGCTGAAGAGCTGTTGTCGGCCGTCGGCATTGCCCTGTGGCTGAACGAAGAACAGCAACTGGACGCGGTCACGGCCGTTTCCGGCTCGGGCCCGGCGTATTTCTTCCTGCTGATCGAAGCCATGACCGCTGCCGGCGTGAAGCTTGGCCTGCCTGCGGACATCGCCGCCCAACTGACGGTGCAAACCGCGCTGGGCGCCGCGCACATGGCGGTTGCCAGCGATGTCGACGCAGCAGAATTGCGTCGTCGCGTGACGTCGCCTGCGGGCACCACCGAAGCTGCAATCAAGTCGTTCCAGGCCGGCGGCTTCGAAGCGCTGGTCGAAAAAGCCCTCGGCGCCGCTGCGCACCGCTCGGCTGAGATGGCTGAGCAACTTGGCCGCTAATCAGCTCTTACAAAGGAATCAATGATGCTTGGACTCAATGACGCTGCCATTTTTATAATTAAAACCCTGGGCAGCCTGTACCTGCTGATCGTGCTCATGCGCTTCATCCTGCAACTGGTGCGGGCGAACTTCTACAACCCGCTCTGCCAGTTCGCCGTGAAAGCCACTCAACCGCTGCTCAAGCCGCTGCGCCGGGTCATCCCGAGCATGTTCGGGCTGGACATGTCGTCACTGGTACTGGCGCTGATCATTCAGATGCTGCTGATTGGGGTGATCCTGCTGCTCAAAGGCTTCATGGTCGACTGGCTGTTCCTGGTGCCGTGGGCGCTGATCGCGCTCTTCTCGCTGTTTTTGAATATTATTTTCTGGGCGATGATCATCAGCGTGATTCTGTCCTGGGTCGCCCCGGGGAGCCACAACCCGGGTGCAGAGCTGGTTGCTCAGATCACTGAACCGGTACTCGCCCCGTTCCGTCGGATCATTCCGAACCTGGGCGGCCTCGATATCTCGCCGATCTTCGCGTTCATCGTGATCCAGTTACTGCAAAGCTGGCTGATCCCGCGCCTTGCGAACTTCGCCCTCATGCCGATGGGGCTGCTCGGCCTGAGCTGATGAGCTACTTTCGCTGGGACGGTGATGACCTGATTCTGGAATGTCACCTGCAACCTGCGGCCCGCAGCGATGATTTCTGCGGGCTGCATGGCGATCGCCTGAAGATCCGCCTGACCGCACCGCCGGTTGAAGGCAAGGCCAATGCGTATTTGATGGCGTTTCTGGCCAAGGCATTCGGGGTTTCCAAGAGTCAGGTAAGTTTGATCAGCGGGGAGCTGAACCGGCAGAAGCGGGTGCGGATCTGTTCGCCGAAGAAGCTGCCGGATTTGCCGGATCTGCTGCGCCCGGCGGGCTGACCGCGTCATCGTTCATCGCGAGCAGGCTCGCTCCCACATTGGAATGCGTTCCCCTGTGGGAGCGAGCCTGCTCGCGATTGCCGCGCCTCGGTCTACCTGGGAAAAAATCAGGCCCGGCCTTTGCTTGCCGCTAGCCACAGCGGTCTTTAGACTTACGCCTCATTTCAATGAGAGCAGGGTCGATGCCAGCTGCCTTCCCCCCCGATTCTGTTGGTCTGGTGACGCCGCAACTGGCGCACTTCAGTGAACCCCTGGCTTTGGCCTGCGGACGTTCGCTGCCCGCTTATGACCTGATCTACGAAACCTACGGCGCGCTGAACGCCACGGCGAGCAACGCCGTGCTGATCTGCCACGCCTTGTCCGGTCACCATCACGCTGCAGGCTTCCACAGCCCCGACGACCGCAAACCCGGTTGGTGGGACAGCTGCATCGGCCCCGGCAAGCCGATCGACACCAACAAGTTCTTCGTGGTCAGCCTGAATAATCTCGGCGGGTGCAACGGTTCCACCGGCCCCAGCAGCGTCAATCCGGAAACCGGCAAGCCATTCGGCGCCGATTTCCCGGTACTGACCGTGGAAGACTGGGTCCACAGCCAGGCACGCCTCGCCGACCTGCTCGGCATCCGCCAATGGGCGGCGGTGATCGGCGGCAGTCTCGGCGGCATGCAGGCCTTGCAGTGGACCATCACTTACCCGGACCGCGTGCGGCACTGCCTGGCCATCGCCTCGGCGCCGAAGCTGTCGGCGCAGAACATCGCGTTCAACGAAGTCGCACGTCAGGCGATCCTCACTGACCCGGAGTTCCACGGCGGCTCATTCCAGGAGGCGGGCGTGATCCCCAAGCGCGGGCTGATGCTGGCGCGGATGGTCGGGCACATCACGTACCTGTCCGACGACTCCATGGGCGAGAAATTCGGTCGCGGCCTGAAGAGCGAAAAGCTCAACTACGACTTCCACAGCGTCGAGTTTCAGGTCGAAAGCTACCTGCGCTATCAGGGCGAAGAGTTTTCCGGACGTTTCGACGCCAACACCTACCTGCTGATGACCAAGGCACTGGACTACTTCGACCCGGCGGCAAACTTCGACGATGACCTGGCGAAAACCTTCGCCAATGCCCAGGCCAGGTTCTGCGTGATGTCCTTCACCACCGACTGGCGCTTTTCCCCTGCCCGCTCGCGGGAACTGGTGGACGCGCTGATGGCGGCCAGGAAAGACGTCTGCTACCTGGAGATCGATGCTCCGCAAGGCCACGATGCCTTCCTGATTCCGATCCCGCGTTATTTGCAGGCCTTCAGCAATTACATGAACCGTATAGCGCTTTGAGGAAGACATGAGAGCCGATCTGGAAATCATCCAGGAATGGATCCCCGCCGGCAGCCGCGTGCTCGACCTCGGTTGCGGTGACGGCGAGTTGCTGACCTGGCTGCGCGACCACAAACAGGTCACCGGCTATGGCCTGGAAAACGACCCGGATAACATTGCCGAGTGCGTGGCCAAGGGTATCAACGTCATCGAGCAAGATCTGGACAAGGGTCTGGGCAACTTCGCCAGTAACAGCTTCGACATCGTGGTCATGACCCAGGCCCTGCAAGCTGTGCACTACCCGGACAAGATCCTCGACGAAATGCTGCGGGTCGGTCGCCAGTGCATCATCACCTTCCCCAACTTCGGTCACTGGCGCTGCCGCTGGTACCTGGCGAGCAAGGGCCGGATGCCGGTTTCGGATTTTCTGCCATACACCTGGTACAACACGCCGAACATCCACTTCTGCACTTTCGAAGACTTTGAAGCGCTGTGTCGCGAACGTGAAGCCAAGGTCATTGATCGGCTTGCCGTGGATCAACAGCATCGGCACGGGTGGGCCAGTAAGCTATGGCCTAATCTGTTAGGTGAAATCGGTATTTACCGAGTCAGCAGCCCCGGGCTGCAGGACCACAAGGTCGCGGTCTGAATCACGACATTTCGAGGAGAACGATCATGGGTCGTCTAGCGCTGTTTTTACTTACTGCCTGCCTGAGCGTCACCGCCATGGCCGCCGATGTCATCAAGGGCGAGCGCAAGGAAACCTTTGGCGACGTGACGGTGCATTACAACACCTTCAACTCCACTTTCCTGACGCCGGAGATCGCCAAGGCGGCCGAGCTGACCCGCAGCAAGAATCAGGGCGTGATCAATGTCTCGGTGATCAAGGATGGCAAACCGCTGGTCTCCAACGTCAGCGGCACGGTCAAAGACCTGACCAGCCAAAGCATCCCGTTGAAGTTCAAACAGATCACTGAAACAGGCGCGGTGTACTACATCGCCCAGTTCCCGGTGGATCAGCAGGAAATCCGCACCTTTGACATCAAGGTGCAGACCGGCGACAAAACCAACACCATCAGTTTCCAACAAGAGCTTTTCCCCGGCCAATGATGAATTTCACCCAACTCGTACTGGCCAGCCACAACGCCGGCAAACTCAAGGAACTCCAGGCCATGCTCGGCGAATCGGTGCACTTGCGCTCGATCGGCGAGTTCAGCAGCGTCGAGCCTGAAGAAACCGGCCTGTCGTTCGTCGAGAACGCCATTCTCAAGGCCCGTAATGCCTCGCGCATTTCCGGGCTGCCTGCATTGGCCGACGATTCGGGGCTGGCGGTGGATTTCCTCGGCGGTGCGCCGGGTATCTATTCGGCCCGTTACGCTGACGGTAAAGGCGATGCGGCGAACAACGCCAAACTGCTCGACGTCTTGAAAGACGTGCCGCAAGCCGAGCGCGGCGCGCAGTTCGTCTGTGTGCTGGCATTGGTGCGTCATGCCGACGATCCGTTGCCGATCCTCTGTGAAGGCCTGTGGCATGGGCGCATCCTGACCCAGGCCAGCGGCGAACACGGTTTTGGCTACGACCCGCTGTTCTGGGTGCCGGAGCGCGAGTGCTCCAGCGCCGAGCTGAGCCCGAGCGACAAGAACCAGATCAGTCACCGCGCCCGTGCAATGGATCTGCTGCGCCAGCGTCTGGGCCTGAAATGATCCATGACTCGTCCGCGTCGCCGCTGATCTTCGGCGGCGCCGCCCAATCGCCTCGAGCGGCCCTGCCTGTGCTGCCGCCCCTGGCGTTGTACATCCACATCCCGTGGTGTGTACGCAAATGCCCTTATTGCGACTTCAACTCCCACACCGCCAGCCCCGTGTTGCCGGAAGAAGAGTATGTGGATGCCTTGCTGGCCGACCTCGATCAAGACCTGCATGCGGTCTATGGCCGCGAGCTGAGCTCGATCTTCTTCGGTGGCGGTACGCCGAGTCTGTTCAGTGCCGAGGCTCTGGGTCGCCTGCTCAAGGGCGTCGAGCAACGAATTCCGTTTGCCAGCGACATCGAAATCACCCTGGAAGCCAACCCCGGAACCTTCGAGCAGGAGAAATTCCGCGCCTACCGGGCGCTGGGCATCAATCGCCTGTCGATCGGCATCCAGAGCTTTCAGGAAGAGAAACTCAAGGCGCTGGGGCGGATTCACAACGGTGATGAAGCCGTGCGTGCCGCCGGCATGGCGCGTCAGGCCGGCTTCGACAACTTCAACCTGGACCTGATGCATGGTTTGCCCGATCAGTCCCTGGACGACGCCCTGAACGACCTGCGCCAGGCCATTGCCCTGAAGCCGACGCACCTGTCCTGGTATCAGCTGACGCTGGAACCAAACACGGTGTTCTGGAACCAGCCGCCGACGCTGCCGGAAGACGACACCCTGTGGGATATTCAAGAGGCCGGTCAGGCGCTGTTGGCCGAACACGGTTACGCGCAATACGAAGTCTCGGCCTATGCCCTGCCCGGTCGTCCAGCACGGCATAACCTCAATTACTGGAGTTTCGGCGACTTCATCGGCATCGGTGCCGGGGCTCACGGCAAGCTCAGCCATCCGGACGGGCGCATCGTCCGTACCTGGAAGACCCGCTTGCCGAAGGACTATCTCAACCCGGCCAAAAGCTTCCTCGCCGGCGAGAAAGCCCTGACCAACGAAGAGCTGCCGTTCGAGTTCCTGATGAACGCCTTGCGCCTGACCGAGGGCGTCGAAGCGCGGTTGTATCCAGAGCGCACCGGGCTACCCCTGGAAAGCCTCGCCGAAGCTCGCCGCGAGGCCGAACAAAGTGGCTTGTTGCAGGTCGAACCGTCACGTCTGGCGGCCACGCTGCGCGGACAACTGTTTCTCAATGACTTGCTGCAAAAATTTCTGACATAAGGAAATCGAATGGATCTGGTACTCGACCTGCTCGCCACCGTGTCCCGCTGGAGCCGTAGCAACCTGTCGGAAATCTCTCTGGCGCTGGTGGGCTGCTTGCTGGTGCTGTTTGGCGCCGACATCAAAGGTTGGGTCGACCAACGCCTGGGCAGCATCGCCGGCGCCTTGCGCGTCCCGCTGATGGCTCTGCTGTGCATGGTCGGCAGCGGCGTGGCGCTGATCTATGCCACGCCATGGATCATCAAAGGCCTGAGCCAGTTCAACAACTACAGCCTGGCGCCGGTGCTGTTGGTGGTACTGGTGTTGATCGGCGTCGTAGCCGACCGCCGCTGAGCCCGCTTTATTGAGTCTTTGAAGCCTGGGCTTCGCCGCGGATTTTGGTATTGATCCCGATAAAGTCGTGGCAGCCCAATGCTTCGGCTTTATCCAGATACACAACATTCTGACTGTCGAGCTTACCGCTCTCATTTACTCGACTCATTGCCAGAATGTAATTGGCCTCGGCCCGATACTGATCTTCAGTCAGCATCAACGCAACCGTACGCGCCTGCAAAGCCCCCATCACTCGATCTTTTGGCATGTCTGCCCGCAAGTCCTGAAAACAAAGAGCGTGCTTGGCCGGCATTGGATAAAAGTCAGCAAAAATATCTGCCTGCTGAAGCAGTTCCTCGAGCGTCTGCAGATATTTCAAGTGACCGGCATCGCGCCGGTCAAACTTCATGTAAACCTGATCGCATCGATGGAAGTAGGCAACGGCTGCCGCCAACAAGCCTTGATCCATGGCTTTTTCATAGAGATCGCAGGTTTCTCTGCGCTGTTGTTCCGTAGGGCTCGGCTTGCTCAAGGTGTTGGCCAGCAAATAACTCGCGATAGGGTGCCCGCCGTCAGACGCCATCTTCAAATTGTATTTGAAAGCGGCCAGATCACTTTCCATGCGGCCTATTTGCTCGGGCTTGTTCTTGAAATCAAGCTCCCCGCTTGCTTCCAGCCTGACCAACTCATCCGCGTTACGTTTGATCTGGTCAGCCGCGTCCTGGGCACGCTCAAAGTAGTCGTCGATAGTCAGCGTCGACGCACAAACCAGTGAAGGCAGAGCGCTGAATACAAGAATGCAGGCGAGGATGAACTTCAAAACCTTGTCTTCCTTTACAAGTGGGGACGTAGAGCTTTCGGCGGCCAAACATCATTCTTGAACGTCACACAAAACAAATGTGGGCCTGCTCGCGATGGCGTCATAACATTCAACATCCTCGTTGACCGTCAGACCGCTATCGCGAGCAGGTTCGCTCCCACATTTGAATTGCGTATGACCGAAGCCCTCCTACACGCCATGCCCAAGATGCTTGACCTATCTGCAGGGAAGATCATGAGTAAAAAGCTACTGGATGAAACAAGTAAATTTCTCAGCTACATCCTGCGCCATGAGCCGCAATCCATCGGTCTGGAACTGGATACCGAAGGCTGGGCGGATGTCGAAGCACTAATCAGCGGTGCTGCGCGCCACGGTAGAAACCTGGATCGTGAGCTGATCAAACACGTCGTCGACAGTAGCGACAAGAAACGCTTTTCAATTTCCGAAGACAGCCAACGCATTCGAGCGGTCCAGGGGCACTCGACGAAAAATGTAGACCTGCAGTTCGAGGAAAAGCACCCTCCCGCGACGCTGTATCACGGCACGGCTACTCGGTTCATGGCCTCGATCAACGAGAAAGGATTGATCTCGGGATCACGTCATCACGTGCATCTATCTCAGGAAATAGAAACTGCCAGCGCCGTGGGCCAGCGCTACGGAACAGTGGTGATTCTCAAGGTCGCTGCGCTGGAGATGCTGGAGCAAGGATTCAGGTTCTATCAGGCCGAGAATGGTGTCTGGCTGACGGAGCAGGTGCCTGTAAAGTTCATCAAACCCTTATAGGTATCACAGGCCTGAGCCAATTCAGCAACAGAAGCTTGGCGCTGGTATTGATTGGCCTCATCACCGACCCTGAACCCGACACAAAACAACTGTGGGAGCGAGCCTGCTCGCGATGGCGTCATAACATTCAACATCCGCGTTGACTGTCAGACCGCTATCGCGAGCAGGCTCGCTCCCACAGTTTTTACAGCGTTGTACTTAAGACTGTTTTTCGAACTTCAGATCCCACACGCCATGCCCAAGGCGTTCGCCGCGGCGTTCGAACTTGGTGATCGGGCGTTCGGTCGGGCGTGGGACGCATTTGCCGTCTTCGGCGAGGTTGCGATAGCCCGGCGCGACGTTCATCACTTCCAGCATGTACTCGGCGTACGGTTCCCAGTCGGTGGCCATGTGTAACACACCGCCGACCTTCAACTTGCTACGCACCAGCTCAGCGAACGATGCCTGAACGATACGACGCTTGTGGTGACGGCTCTTGTGCCACGGGTCCGGGAAAAACAGCATCAGGCGATCGAGGCTGTTGTCGGCGATGCAACGGTTGAGCACTTCGATCGCATCGCAATCGTAGACGCGCAGGTTGGTCAGGCCCTGAGTCAGCACGCCATTGAGCAGTGCGCCGACACCCGGACGGTGAACCTCAACACCAATGAAATCCTGCTCCGGCGAGGCCGCGGCCATTTCCAGCAGCGAATGGCCCATGCCAAAGCCGATTTCCAGCGAGCGCGGCGCTGAGCGACCGAACACCTGATCGAAATCCACCGGCGCATCGGCCAAAGGCAGTACGAACAGCGGCGTACCTTGGTCCAGACCACGTTGCTGGCCTTCGGTCATGCGCCCGGCGCGCATCACAAAACTCTTGATGCGGCGGTGTTGGCGCTCGTCGCCTTCTTCCGTCTGGATTGGCGTGTCGTTTGATTCAGTCATCAATGGCTCTTACTTGATCAGACCATCCAGCGGCGAGGAGGCGCTGGCATAGAGTTTTTTCGGCATGCGGCCGGCGAGGTAGGCCAAGCGACCTGCAACGATGGCGTGTTTCATGGCTTCAGCCATCATGATCGGCTGCTGGGCATGAGCGATGGCCGAGTTCATCAGCACCGCTTCGCAACCCAGCTCCATGGCGATGGTGGCGTCGGAGGCGGTACCGACACCGGCATCCACCAACACCGGGATCTTGGCTTCTTCGAGGATGATCTGCAGGTTGTACGGGTTGCAGATCCCCAGGCCCGTGCCGATCAAACCGGCCAGCGGCATCACTGCGATGCAACCGATTTCCGCCAGTTGACGGGCAATGATCGGATCATCGCTGGTGTAAACCATCACGTCGAAACCTTCCTTGACCAGCACTTCGGCGGCCTTGAGGGTTTCGATCACGTTGGGGAACAGGGTTTTCTGGTCCGCCAGCACTTCCAGCTTCACCAGGTTGTGGCCGCCGAGCAGCTCACGGGCCAGGCGGCAGGTGCGCACAGCCTCGGTAGCGTCGAAGCAGCCGGCGGTGTTAGGCAGGAAGGTGTAGCGATCCGGCGACAGGACTTCGAGCAGGTTCGGTTCGCCCGGGTTCTGGCCGAGGTTGGTGCGGCGCACGGCGAAGGTGACGATCTCGGCACCCGAGGCTTCGATGGCCAGGCGGGTTTCTTCCATGTCGCGGTACTTGCCAGTACCTACCAGCAAACGTGACTGGTAAGTACGACCGGCCAGGACGAAGGGCTTGTCGCTACGAACGATGCTCATGGGAAATCCTCTGTAGGGGTGAGGTTCTTGCAGAATTCTGTGCCCATCAGGGCCGGGCGACTAGCCGCCGCCGATGGCGTGTACCACTTCAACGGAATCGCCGTCATTCAGCGTGGTCTCAGCGTGCTGGCTGCGCGGGACGATATCCAGATTGAGCTCGACCGCCACCCGGCGCCCGGTCAGTTCCAGACGGGTCAGCAGGGCCGCAACGGTTTCACCGTCGGGCAGTTCAAGGGATTCGCCGTTCAATTGAATGCGCATACCGAATGCCGCCATCATTTTTAGGGGCTGGCATTCTAGCCCGATCAGTCAGGCCGACCCAAGCCATTCGTCTTGAAACCAGATCCCGTAGGAGCGAGCGATGCGGCGATCCGACTTGCCCGCGAAGGCGGTGTGTCAGTCGCCATCATTTCCGAATGACACACCGCCTTCGCGGGCAAGCCTTGCTCCTACGCCCGCCAGGCGGCAAGCCCCAGGCAAACCCAGCCGACCAGGAACGCCAGGCCACCGAAGGGCGTGACGATCCCGAGCTTGCTGATGCCCGTTATCGTCAGCAGGTACAGGCTGCCGGAAAACAACAGAATGCCAATAGCAAATGATGCGCCGGCCCAGGTGATCAGTCGACCGGGAATCTGCGTGGCCAGCAGCGCTACACCCAGCAACGCCAGGGTGTGCACCAGTTGATAGGTGACGCCCGTATGGAAAATCGCCAGGTACTCGGCGCTCAGGCGGCTTTTCAGGCCATGGGCGGCGAATGCGCCCAAGGCAACACCGGTGAAGCCGAAAAAAGCAGCCAGCATCAGGAAGCCACGCAACATGAAGAACTCCAGTCAGACTCGATCAACAGGGTCTGTATAATGGCCGGCTCAACGGGTTCGGCCAAGCCATCTCTATGCTGCAGTTAATTTTCCGTCGTTTCACGAAGGCCCTGCTCTGGTTCGCGGGCGGCAGCGTATTGCTGGTGCTGATCTTTCGCGTGGTACCGCCACCGGGAACCGCGTTGATGGTCGAGCGCAAGGTCGAATCCTGGTTCGACGGCGAACCCATTGACCTGCAACGCACCTGGAAACCCTGGGATGAAATCTCCGACGACCTGAAAGTCGCAGTGATTGCCGGCGAAGATCAGAAGTTTCCTGAGCATTGGGGCTTTGATATCGGCGCGATTCAGGCGGCGTTTGCGCATAACGAACGCGGTGGCTCGATTCGTGGCGCCAGCACCCTGAGCCAGCAGGTGTCGAAGAACCTGTTTCTGTGGTCTGGTCGCAGCTGGCTGCGCAAAGGCCTGGAGGTCTGGTTTACCGGGCTGATCGAGGTGTTCTGGCCCAAGCAGCGGATTCTTGAGGTGTACCTCAACAGCGTCGAGTGGGATGAAGGGGTGTTTGGCGCCGAAGCGGCGGCTCGGCATCACTTTGGTGTGGGCGCTCGCTCGATATCCCGACAGCAGGCAAGTTTGCTGGCTGCGGTACTGCCAAACCCGCGGGTGTGGAGCGCCAGTCATCCAACCTCTTACGTTGCAAGACGGGCCGGGTGGATTCGGCAGCAGATGAGTCAGTTGGGCGGGGATAGCTATCTGCTCGGGCTCAACGATTCGCGCCGGGCACCTTGGTCTCAGTAACTCGACGCAGAACCTGTAGGAGCGAGGCTTGCCCGCGAAGGCGGTGTGTCATTCAGCAGTGATGTGTCTGACACACCGCCTTCGCGGGCAAGCCTCGCTCCTACAAGGAGTCGGTGTAAGCGGGCACCAACAAAAACGCCCCGATCAATGATCGGGGCGTTTTTTAATGCCGGCGCTGCGGTTATGCGGCGATCGACAACTTAAGCTTGTTCATCGCGCTCTTCTCGAGCTGACGAATACGCTCGGCCGACACGTTGTACTTCTGCGCCAGGTCGTGCAGCGTGGCTTTTTCTTCTGCCAGCCAGCGCTGGTAGAGGATGTCGCGGCTGCGGTCGTCCAGCACTTCAAGCGCTTCGTGCAGGTTGTGGTTGGAGTTGTCGCTCCAGTCGGCGTCTTCCAGTTGACGGGCCGGATCGTACCGGTGGTCTTCCAGATAGTTGGCCGGCGACTGGAATGCACTGTCGTCGTCCGCTTCCGCGGCCGGGTCGAAAGCCATGTCATGGCCGGTCAGGCGACTTTCCATCTCGCGCACTTCCCGCGGCTCTACGCCGAGGCTTTCAGCCACGCGATGGACTTCCTCGTTGTTCAGCCAGGCCAGACGTTTCTTCTGGCTGCGCAGGTTGAAGAACAGCTTGCGCTGGGCCTTGGTGGTCGCGACTTTCACGATCCGCCAGTTGCGCAGGATGAACTCGTGGATTTCCGCCTTGATCCAGTGCACCGCAAAGGACACCAGGCGTACACCCATTTCCGGGTTGAAACGCTTGACCGCTTTCATCAGGCCGACGTTGCCTTCCTGGATCAGGTCAGCCTGGGCCAGGCCGTAGCCGGAATAGCTACGGGCAATGTGTACGACAAAACGCAGGTGGGCGAGCACCATCTGCCGAGCCGCCCCCAAATCCTGCTCATAATAGAGACTCTCGGCCAGTTCACGCTCCTGCTCCGGTGTCAGCAATGGAATGCTGTTCACCGTGTGCACATAGGCCTCCAGGTTCGCACCCGGGACCAGAGCATATGCAGGCTGCAAAGAATTGGTCATACGAAAAAACCTCCGACTTACATAACTCGTGCAGTTCAGCACTGCGAAAATTGACCGGAAACCAAAAGACAAGTTCCCATAAACGCTGAAAGGTCAATACGAGCAAAATGATATTACTTTGGCGCAAGCTCCCGCAGGTGGCGTGCGACTGCAATCCATGCACCGATATACCCCAACAGCACCGCGCCAAGCAAGAGCGATAGACCGTCGGCAACTGGCACTCCGGCCAGCGCAAAATCACTGCCGTACAAACCGGCCAGTCCAACCACCGCGTCGTTCAGCCAGTTCAGGCCGAACGCCAATACACCCCAGGAAAGAATCCCCGCACCAAAGCCATAAAGCGCGCCCATATACAGAAAGGGCCTGCGCACATAGCTGTCAGTGCCGCCGACGAGTTTAATCACTTCTATCTCTGTGCGGCGGTTTTCAATATGAAGACGAATGGTATTGCCTATCACCAAAAGTAATGCAGAAACCAAAAGCACGGTCAGGCCGAAGACAAATCGGTCGCCCAGCTTGAGGATGGCTGCCAGACGCTCGACCCAGACTAGATCAAGTTGCGCCTGTTGTACCTTCGGTAATTCGGAAAGTTTTTGTCTCAATGCTTCAAGCGCGGGCTTGTCGACCTCGTTCGGGGTCACCAGGACCACGCCCGGCAGCGGGTTTTCCGGGAGTTCCTTGAGCGCTTCGCCCAGCCCGGACTGCTGCTGGAACTCTTCCAGCGCCTGATCGCGACCCACGTATTCGGCATCGGCCACGCCCGGTATGCCCTTGATCTGCTCGCGCAACGACTCGCCCTGTTCAGGGCTGGCATCGAGTTGCAGGTACAGGGAAATCTGCGCCGCACGCTGCCAGGAACCGCCGAGACGCTCGACGTTACTTAGCAAAAGTGACAGGCCCATCGGCAAACTCAGGGCAACTGCCATCACCATGCAAGTGAAAAAGCTGCCGATCGGGTGCTTGCCCAAGCGGCGCAAGCTGTCCAGCAGACTGGCGCGATGGCTTTCGATCCACGCGCGGAACAGCGTAGGAAAATCCGGGCCATCGTCATCGTCGCGCTTTTTCTTCTGCGACTGCGGTTGCGGATCGGCGGCCTTCGGGGCCACACGCTCGGAAACCTTGGGGCTACGTGTTGCACTCATACGCCAGCCTCCCCGTCGCCGATCAATCGGCCACGCTGCAGGGTGAGCATGCGATGACGCATGCGGGCAATCAGTGCCAAGTCGTGACTGGCGATCAGCACGCTGGTGCCCAGACGATTGATGTCTTCGAACACACCCATGATTTCTGCCGCCAGACGCGGATCAAGGTTACCGGTGGGTTCGTCCGCCAGCAGCAAGGCTGGACGGTGAACGATGGCGCGAGCGATGCCGACGCGTTGTTGCTGGCCGGTGGACAGGTCGCCGGGGTAGAGATCGGTTTTGTCCGAGAGCGCCACGCGCTCCAGGGCCGAGTCCACGCGCTTGGCGACTTCGGCCTTGGACAGGCCAAGGATCTGCAGCGGCAACGCGACGTTGTTGAACACCGTGCGATCGAACAGCAGCTGGTGGTTCTGAAACACCACGCCGATTTGCCGACGCAGGAAAGGGATTTGTGCATTGCTGATGGTGCTCAGGTCTTGCCCTGCCAGCAGCAATTTGCCGGTGGTCGGACGTTCCATCGCCAGCAGCAGGCGCAACAACGTGCTTTTACCGGCGCCAGAATGGCCGGTAACAAACAGGAATTCGCCCCGACGGACTCGAAAGCTCAGCTCATGCAAGCCGACGTGACCATTCGGGTAGCGTTTACCGACCTGCTCGAAACGAATCATGAACGCTCCCGCTCGGCAAACAATGCCTGGACAAAGGGTTCTGCTTCAAAAGTACGCAAATCGTCGATGCCTTCGCCGACACCGATATAGCGAATCGGCAAACCAAACTGCTTGGCCAGGGCGAAAATCACCCCGCCCTTGGCGGTGCCGTCGAGTTTGGTCAGCGCCAGGCCGGTCAGTTCGACGGTCTGGTTGAATTGCTTGGCCTGGTTGATGGCGTTCTGGCCGGTACCGGCGTCGAGCACCAACAGCACTTCGTGCGGCGCATCGGCGTCGAGCTTGCCGATCACCCGGCGAACCTTTTTCAGTTCTTCCATCAGGTTGTCTTTGGTGTGCAAACGACCGGCGGTGTCGGCGATCAGCACGTCAATACCACGGGCCTTGGCGGCCTGCACGGCGTCGAAGATGACCGAAGCCGAATCGGCGCCGGTGTGCTGGGCGATCACCGGGATCTTGTTGCGCTCACCCCAGACCTGCAATTGCTCCACCGCGGCGGCGCGGAAGGTGTCACCGGCGGCAAGCATGACTTTCTTGCCTTCCAGTTGCAGTTTCTTCGCCAGTTTGCCGATGGTGGTGGTCTTGCCGGCGCCGTTGACGCCCACCACCAGAATCACGAACGGCTTGTTCTGCGAGGTGATTTTCAGTGGCTGCTCGACGGGCTTGAGCATCGCCGCCAGTTCCGCCTGCAAGGATTTGTACAACGCGTCGGCATCGGCCAGTTCTTTGCGGGCGACTTTCTGAGTCAGGCGCTGAATGATCACCGACGTCGCTTCGACGCCAACATCGGCGGTCAGCAGACGGGTTTCGATGTCTTCGAGCAACTCGTCATCGATGATTTTCTTGCCGAGGAACAAGCTGGCCATGCCCTCGCCAATGCTGGCGCTGGTCTTGGACAAGCCTTGTTTGAGGCGAGCGAAGAAGCCGGCTTTGGACTCTTCGGTACGCACAGGCTCGACCGGTGTTTCAACGGGCGCAACAGGCGTGGCGGCGACAGGAGCGATAACCGGTGCAGGTGCAGGCGCTTGAGCAACCGGAGCAACCGGAGCAACGAATACTGGCGCTACAGCCTCTGGAACAACCGGCGCAGGCTCGGCCACGAACACAGGTTCAACGACCGGTTCAACCACTGGCGCCTGAACCGGCTCAGGAGCAAACGCGGTCGGGGCTGGAATCGGCGGAGTGATGTGAGCTGCTTGTTCATCTTCGACCAACGCCACCGGCTCTTCCGCCACCGGCAACGTCAGCCACGGCTCGGCGGCTGGCGTCAGCGGCAACGGGGCCACGACTACGGTTTCAGGCTCAGGCGCAGGCTCGGCCGCGGATTGCAGTACCGGCTCGGCGATCGGCAGGACAACCGGCACAGGCTCTTGCTCCATGCCCGGCGCAGGTGTTGGCTCAGGAAGTGGCTGTGGCTGTTCGACAACGGGTTCCTGCGGCTTTTTGCGCAGCCATCCGAACAGGCTTTTTTTCTCGCCAGCCGCAGCTGGGGTCTTCTTGTCGTCGTTGGAACCAAACATGGAGGACGGCTATCTCACGGTAGCGACGCGCCAAAGGGCGCCTCGGCAATAAATAATTCGATGCAGAACAGACTGCGATTCATCCAGCTTGTTCACGCGCAACATTTTGTCGAGGTACCAACGGCACCTCAAAGGTTGATTAATACGAAGGACTGGAACGGCATCGTCGGCGAAAACGCAGAGTTTAGCCGACAAACTCAAAGCCCAAGCCGCAAACCCAAACAACCTACTGACCGATCAAAGGCCTGATAGGCGTGGCCGCCAGTAAAACGGATCAGTATCCTAGCACCTCCTCGCCCGCCTAGGCTAAGACCAAGCGGGCAGCCCCAAAGGTTTAAAAACGAATGAATGCTCTAGCCCGCCGCGCTGCAGGCCTGCTGTTCAGCACAGTTTGTCTGCCACTTTCAGCCCTGGCTGCCGATCCACAACCCACCCACGAATTCACCCTCGACAATGGCCTGAAGGTCGTCGTGCGCGAAGACCATCGTGCGCCGGTCGTCGTTTCCCAGGTCTGGTACAAGGTCGGCTCAAGCTATGAGACCCCGGGCCAGACCGGGCTGTCCCACGCGCTGGAACACATGATGTTCAAGGGCAGCGAGAAAGTCGGCCCCGGCGAAGCATCGCTGATCCTGCGCGACCTCGGTGCCGAAGAGAACGCTTTCACCAGCGACGACTTCACCGCGTATTACCAAGTGCTGGCCCGTGACCGTCTGGGCGTCGCGTTCGAGCTGGAAGCCGACCGCATGGCCAATCTGCGCCTGCCGGCCGACGAATTCACCCGCGAGATCGAGGTGATCAAGGAAGAGCGTCGCCTGCGCACCGACGACAAGCCGATGTCCAAGGCCTACGAACGCTTCATGGCCATGGCCTACCCCGCCAGCGGCTATCACACGCCGACCATCGGCTGGATGGCGGACCTCGACCGCATGAAGGTCGAAGAACTGCGCCACTGGTACCAGTCCTGGTATGTGCCGAACAACGCCACCCTGGTGGTGGTCGGTGACGTGACCCCGGACGAAGTCAAAACCCTGGCCCAGCGTTACTTCGGCCCGATCGCCAAGCGTGATGTGCCACCCGCGAAAATCCCGCTGGAGCTGGCCGAGCCCGGCGAACGGAAGATCACCCTGCACGTGCAGACCCAATTGCCGAGCCTGATGCTGGCCTTCAACGTGCCGAGCATCGCTACCGCTGAAGACAAGCGTTCGGTGAACGCTCTGCGCCTGATCTCCGCACTGCTCGACGGCGGCTACAGCGGCCGGATCCCGACGCAACTGGAACGCGGCGAAGAGCTGGTGTCTGGCGGTTCGTCGAGCTACGACGCCTATACCCGTGGCGACAGCCTGTTCACTTTGTCGGCCACGCCGAACACCCAGAAGAAAAAAACCATGGCCCAGGTGGAAGCCGGCCTGTGGAAACTGCTCGAGCAGCTGAAAACCACCGCGCCGTCCACGGAAGAGCTGGAGCGCGTGCGAGCGCAGGTCATTGCCGGCCTGGTCTACGAGCGTGACTCGATCACCAGCCAGGCCACCGCCATCGGCCAACTGGAAACCGTCGGGCTGTCCTGGAAACTGATGGACACCGAACTCGCCGACCTGGAAAGCGTGACCCCGCAAGACATCCAGAAGGCCGCCAAGCTGTATTTCACCCGCGCACGTCTCAGCGTCGCCCATGTACTGCCAGAGGAGACGACTCATGAGTGAGCGTAAAAAACCGCGCCTGGCCCTGATCGGCCTGATCGTCATCGCACTGCTCGGGGCCGCCGCCTTCTATTTGTCCAAATCTGACGAAACCAGCGCCAGCGAAGCCCTCGACAAAGCCAAGGCGAGCCAGAAACTGCAATCGCTGGCGGAACTCGATGGCAAGGCCCCAAGTCATCGCTCACTGAACGTGCAGACCTGGAACACCGCCGAAGGCGCCAAGGTGCTGTTCGTCGAAGCCCGTGAGCTGCCGATGTTCGATATGCGCCTGATCTTCGCCGCAGGCAGCAGCCAGGACGGCGATGCATCCGGCCTGGCACTGTTGACCAATGCCATGCTCAACGAAGGTGTGGCCGGCAAGGATGTCAGCGCTATCGCCCAAGGCTTCGAAGGCCTGGGGGCCGACTTCGGCAACGGCGCCTATAAAGACATGGCGATTGCCTCGCTGCGCAGCCTCAGTGCCGCGGACAAACGCGAGCCTGCCTTGAAGCTGTTCGCTGAAGTCGTCGGCAAACCGACCTTCCCCGCCGATTCGTTTGCCCGCATCAAGAACCAGATGCTGGCCGACTTCGAATACCAGAAACAGAACCCCGGCAAACTTGCCAGCCTGGAGCTGATGAACCGCTTGTATGGCGATCACCCGTACGCGCACTCCAGCGATGGCACGGCGAAAAGCATTCCACCGATTACCCTGGCGCAGTTGCGGGGCTTCCATCAGAAAGCCTACGCTGCTGGCAACGTGGTGATTGCACTGGTGGGCGACTTGTCGCGCGCCGAGGCCGAAGCGGTTGCCGCACAAGTGTCCGCCGACCTGCCCAAAGGGCCGGCCCTGGCAAAAATCGAACAACCGACCGACCCCAAGTCCAGCATCGGCCACATCGAGTTTCCGTCCAAGCAAACCAACCTGATGATCGCGCAACTGGGCATCGACCGTGACGATCCGGATTACGCAGCGCTGTCGCTGGGCAATCAGATCCTTGGCGGCGGTGGCTTCGGCACCCGGTTGATGAGCGAAGTGCGCGAGAAGCGCGGCCTGGCCTATGGCGTGTATTCGGGTTTCAGCCCGATGCAGGTTCGCGGCCCGTTCATGATCAACCTGCAAACCCGCGCCGAGATGAGCGAAGGCACGCTGAAACTGGTGCAGGATGTGCTCGCCGATTACCTTAAAACCGGCCCCACCGAGAAAGAACTCGACGATGCCAAGCGTGAACTGGCCGGCAGCTTCCCGCTGTCCACCGCCAGCAACGCCGATATCGTCGGGCAGCTCGGCGCCATGGGTTTTTACAACTTGCCGCTGAGCTACCTGGAAGACTTCATGCAACAGTCCCAGAGCCTGACCGTCGAGCAAGTCAAAACCGCATTGAACAAACACCTGAGCACGGACAAACTGGTCATCGTCAGCGCTGGCCCGACCGTGCCACAAAAGCCGTTGCCGGCCCCTACTGACAAACCTGCCGAGCAACCGCTCGGGGTTCCGGAGCATTAATGGCCCATCCATCGCGTCCTAAAAAACCTGTTCACAACGTGCACAACGGTGTGAATCAACTGCGCATCATCGGCGGTGAATGGGGCAGCCGAAAGCTGAGCTTCCCCGATGCGCCAGGCTTGCGTCCAACGCCGGACCGAGTCCGTGAAACCCTGTTCAACTGGCTCGCGCCTTATGTCGCCGGGGCCAAGGTACTTGATCCGTTTGCCGGCAGCGGTGCGCTGTTTCTGGAAGCTTTGTCCCGTGGCGCAGCAATGGGCCAGGCACTGGATGCCAGCAACATTGCGGTAGCGAGCATCAAGGAACATCTGGGCACCCTGCGCTGCACGACCGGTCAGGTACAGACTGCCGACGCCTTGCGCTATCTGGAAACCCAACCGGCCACGGCATTCGATCTGGTGTTTCTCGACCCACCGTTCAATCAGAATCTATTGCCGGCCGTTTGCACTTTGCTCGAAGAACGTCATTGGCTGAGTGACGATGCGTGGGTCTACACTGAAAGCGAAACGGCACCGTCGATATTGGGTTTGCCAGAAAATTGGCGCCTGCATCGGGAGCAAAAATCCGGACGAGTGTATTACGCGTTGTGGCAACGTATGGCAGGGATCGCCGGCTAGTCCGGCCTGTAAAAACGGTGCGAAGCTCAGTCAGTTAACGCTGCGGGTAAGCACCGCTGCATCGAGAGCAATCGTGTCCCATCTGCCAGAACGCTTCACCCCCGCCTACGGCCTGGGCAATCCGCACTTACAAACCTTGTGGGGACCGCTATGGCGCAAAACCACACACCTGGATCGCGAGCGCGAACGCTTATGGCTCGAAGATGGTGATTTCCTTGATCTGGACTGGCACGGCCCCCACAGCGCGAATGTGCCACTGGTGTTGGTGCTGCACGGCCTCACCGGATCGTCGAATTCGCCTTACGTGGCCGGCATGCAGAAGGCGCTGGGTGCCCGGGGCTGGGCCAGCGTCGCGTTGAACTGGCGAGGCTGCTCCGGCGAACCCAATCTGTTGCCGCGCAGTTACCATTCCGGGGCCAGTGAAGATCTGGCCGAAACCATCAAACACCTGCGCTCCCAACGCCCCCTCGCGCCGCTGTATGCGGTCGGTTATTCCATGGGTGGCAACGTTTTACTCAAGCATCTGGGCGAAACCGGCAACAACAGCGGCGTACTCGGCGCGGTGGCGGTGTCGGTGCCGTTTCGGCTCGATCATTGCGCCGACCGTATCAGCCAGGGGTTTTCCAAGTTCTATCAAGCGCATTTCATGCGGGAGATGGTCGCCTACATCAAGAACAAACAGCGCAGGTTCCAGCATGAAGGGCATCAGGATGGCTTGGCGGCATTGGCGGCGCTGGGCTCGCTGGAGAATATGCGCACCTTCTGGGATTTCGATGGCCGGGTCACTGCGCCGCTGAATGGTTTCGCCGATGCCGCGGATTACTATCGCCGCGCTTCGAGTCGTTATTTCCTTGGGGAGATTCGCACACCGACCCTGATTATCCAGGCGGCCGATGACCCGTTTGTCTTTCCTCATAGCCTGCCGCATGCCGACGAGTTGTCCGCCAGCACTCAATTCGAATTGCAGGCCAAGGGTGGGCATGTCGGCTTCGTCGAGGGCTCGTTCCGGCAACCGGGTTACTACCTGGAAAGGCGCATTCCCCAATGGCTCGCCACCACAGGGCGCAAGTAAACCATGGGTTCGGATCAGGGCGAGTCGATTCACTTCTGGCAAACGGCGCCGTTGGCCGGGGTCGAGTTGTTGTCCGCACGCTACATCGAACAACGCTTCGCCCCTCATGTGCATGACGGCTATGTGATCGGCATGATCATGGCCGGCGCCCAGCGTTATCGCTATCGCGGCGCCGAGCATCTGGCGGGCAGCGGCACCCTGGTGCTGATCAACCCGGATGAACTGCACACCGGCCACAAAGGTACGGAAGACGGTTGGTTATACCGGGCGTTTTATCCCGACAGCGGGCAGATTCTTTCACTGCTGGATGAGCTCGAACTGCCGACCGATACCTTGCCGGCGTTTGGCGCCACGTTGTATCGCGATCCGGATCTGGTGAAGGGATTCTGCCAACTGCATTGTTTGCTGGAGAGTCCGTCCACGGCGCTGCAGCAGCAAACGGCTTGGCGGGAAATGATGCTGTCACTGTTACAACGTCACGCAGCCGTCCCGACCGCCAGCAAACCTGGCAAGGAACACCGGGCGGTGACCTTGGCCAAGGAACTGCTGCAATCACGCTTGGCGGCGCCGCCCTCGCTGGAAGAACTGGCGGCGACGGTGAACCTGTCGCCCTTCCACTTCGCCCGGGTGTTCCGCAGAGCCACCGGCATGCCGCCACACACCTGGTTGATGCAGCAGCGCATCGCTCGGGCACGGGCGTTGTTACAACGCGGCTGCCTGCCGCTGGAAGTCGCGACGCAACTGGGTTTTGCCGACCAGAGCCATCTGAGCCGGCAATTCAAACAGGTTTACGGTGTAGGACCGGGGGCGTATCGCAGCGCGCGGCAGCTGTGAAATCTCAAGAGCACCTTATTAACCATGTGGGAGCGAGCCTTTGTGGCGAGGGGGCTTGCCCCCGTTGGAGTGCGAAGCGCTCCCGAAGCCAGTGGATATGGTTTTTCAGTTAGACCGTATCGTCCCGATCTGCGACTGCTTCGCAGCCGAACGGGGGCAAGCCCCCTCGCCACAAGAGGCTCGCTCCCACAATGGATTGGGGATTATTCGCCGGTGGCGACGCCTCGCGCAGGATCGTTGATCCACTCGCTCCACGACCCGGCATACAACGACCCCAACGGATAACCCGCCAGGCACAGGGCGAACAGGTTGTGGCAGGCGGTCACGCCGGAACCGCAATACGCGACCAGCTCCGTCGGTGAACGATCACCGAGCTTCGCGGCAAACCGCTGCTTGAGTTGTTCAGCCGGCAAGAACCGCCCGTCGCCGCCCAGGTTATCGGTGAACGCGGCACATTGTGCGCCGGGGATGTGCCCGGCAATCGGATCGATCGGCTCCACTTCACCCTTGAAGCGCGGCAAGCCGCGGGCGTCGAGCAAGGTCAACGCGGGCTGGCCGAGACGTTGCTGGAGCTGTTGGGCGCTGAGCACCAACGAAGCATCCGGCGTCCCGGTGAAGGTGCCGCGGGCAACCGACGGCGGATCAAGACTCAGGGGCAATCCAGCGGCGTGCCAGGCTTTCAGCCCGCCATCGAGAATGAATACGCCATCGCGCTTGCCCAGCCACGCCAGCAACCACCAGGCCCGTGCCGCGTAGGCGCCGGGACCGTCATCGTACAAAACCACTTCGCTGTCGGCGTTGATGCCCCAGGTTTGAAAGCGTTCGATCAAGTCGGCGGGTTCAGGCAATGGATGGCGCCCGGTAACCCCCTTGACCACTGTCCCACTCAAATCACGCTCCAGATCGGCAAAGCTCGATCCGGCAATATGCCCTTCGGCGTAGCTGCGCTGACCGTAATCAGGGTCTTCGAGGGCAAAACGACAATCCAGAATCACCAGCCCCGGCGTCTCCTTCTTCAGGTCCAACGCTTGCGGGCTGATCAGTTGCGCAATGGGCATAACGGGCTCCTGTAATGACGACGGTATTCGATCCTACTGCACTCTTTATCCCACTTCTCTATCCCACTTCTTCCAGCGCCTGGGCCAGCGACACATAAAACTCTTCGAACAGTGCATTCACCGCATCGTGAGCTTGATCCGTGACGAACCCGGCCTCCAGCACCAGCACCTGATACACGCCCCGTTTGATCGCCTGTTCGCTCAAATGGTTGGAGTTTTCGCGCGTGGTGCACAGAAAACGCACCCACGAGGTGAGGATGATCCAGGCATTGAGGGTCAGGGATTCGATCTGAACCTTGTCCATGCACAGAATGCCGGCCTCGACGAAGCCCGCGTAGATGTGCGTGCCCTGGATCAGGCAGCGCTGGGAAAAGCGCCGGGAACGGGCGGCCAGCTCGGGATCGCTGTCGAGCAAATGCTCGAGGTCGCGATGCAGGAAGCGGTAGCGCCACATGGCGGAGAGCAATTCCTTGAGGTAGAAGCGCTTGTCTTCGACTGTCGCGGCACGCCCCTGGGGCGGGCGCAGGAAGCTGTCCACCAGGTTTTCGTACTCACTGAACAACACGGCGATGATCGCCTGCTTGTTGGGGAAGTGGTAGTACAGGTTGCCCGGGGAAATCTCCATGTGGGCAGCAATGTGGTTGGTGCTGATACTGCGCTCGCCCTGTTGATTGAACAGCTCCAGGCTGTTCTGCACGATGCGCTCGCTGGTTTTGATCCGAGGGGCCATGGCTTGAGCTTTAATTCAGAGTGCGATGAGGGGCATCTTACGACCTATCCGTGCATGGATAAAACAAAGCCGTACCAGAGTGCCATTTGACTTTCTAGAGCATAGACTCTAGAAAGTCCCTCATTACAATAAATCCGGAGCCGACCATGCCTGCTGACATCGCCTACCTGAAGAACCTGCAGCAGCCTCTGGACGAACTCCAAGCCCTGTTCGACGCTCAGCGCGCGGCGTATGCAGCCAACCCGATGCCACCCGCGGCTCAGCGCCAGCAATGGCTAAAGGCGTTGAAGGACCTGCTGAGCAATGAGCGTCAGGCCCTGATCGACGCCATCAGCCAGGACTTCAGCCACCGCAGCGCCGATGAAACCCTGCTCGCCGAACTGATGCCCAGCCTGCACGGCATTCATTACGCCAGCCGGCACCTCAAAGGCTGGATGAAAACCTCGCGACGCAAAGTCGGCCTCGCCTTTCAGCCAGCGTCGGCCAAAGTGGTTTATCAGCCGTTAGGCGTGGTCGGAGTAATCGTGCCGTGGAACTACCCGCTTTACCTGGCCATCGGGCCGTTGGTGGGCGCGTTGTCGGCGGGCAATCGGGTGATGCTCAAACTCAGCGAATCGACCCCTGCCACCGGTTTGCTGCTCAAGGAATTGCTGGGCCGGGTTTTTCCCCAGGACCTGGTCTGCGTGGTGCTGGGTGAGGCCGATATTGGTGTGGCGTTCTCGCGGCTGCGTTTCGATCATTTGCTGTTCACGGGTGCCACCAGCATCGGCAAACACGTGATGCGCGCGGCGGCCGAGAATCTGACACCGGTGACCCTCGAACTGGGCGGCAAGTCCCCGGCCATCGTTTCCCGCGATGTGCCGCTCGAGGACGCCGCCGAACGTATCGCTTTCGGCAAGACCCTCAACGCCGGGCAAACCTGTGTCGCCCCGGACTACGTGCTGGTGCCGGAAGACCGCGTCGGCTCTTTCGTCGAAGCCTATCGCCAGGCGGTTCGCGGGTTTTATCCGACGCTGGCCGACAACCCGGACTACACCGCCATCATCAACGACCGGCAGCTGGCACGGCTCAACGGCTACCTCAGCGACGCCACCAGCAAGGGCGCGCTGCTGATTCCGCTGTTCGATCAGGGCCAGGGCCGGCGCATGAGTCATAGCCTGCTGCTCAACGTCAGTGACGACATGACGGTGATGCAGGACGAAATCTTCGGCCCGTTGCTGCCGATCGTGCCATACAAGGATCTCGACGAAGCGTTTGCCTACATCAACCAACGCCCTCGTCCGCTGGCGCTGTATTACTTCGGCTACGACAAGCGCGAGCAAAACCGCGTCCTCCACGAAACCCACTCCGGCGGTGTTTGCCTCAATGACACCTTGCTGCACGTTGCTCAGGACGACATGCCGTTCGGCGGCATCGGCGCCTCGGGCATGGGCCACTACCACGGCCACGAGGGCTTCCTGACTTTCAGCAAGGCCAAAGGCGTGCTGATCAAACAGCGCTTCAATGCGGCGAAACTGATCTATCCGCCGTACGGTAAAGCCATTCAGAAACTGATCCAGAAGCTGTTTATCCGCTAACGATCATCACCGCCGGGTAATAACAATAATGAGCCCAAGCCTGTCCGACACACCCGCGCTGTCACGGCGCGGCCTGCTTAAATTCAGCCTCGGCGCCAGCGCTTTTCTGGCCACGGCCGGATTAGGCGCGAGCCTCAGCGGCTGCTCGTCGAGCAACCCTGCCAGCGGTTTCGCGATTCTGCGCAGTGGCGACCTGCTGTTTCTACGGGCAGTGATTCCGGTGATGCTCGATGGCGCCGTAACCATCGAAAAAATGCCGGCCGCCGTCGCCGAGACCTTGCACTGCCTGGATAACGGCCTGAATCACCTGTCGCCGGAAATGCTCAAACTGACACGGCAATTGTTCGATGTGTTGGGGATGAGCATTACACGCGGCCCATTGACCGGAATCTGGGGCAGTTGGGAAAGCGCCAGCAGCGAACAGATCCGGCACTTTCTCGACCGTTGGGAAAACAGCTCATTGAGCCTGCTGCGCATGGGCCACAGTTCGTTGCTGCAAATGGTGATGATGGCGTGGTACAGCCGGGCGGAGTCGTGGGCGCATTGCGGGTATCCCGGGCCGCCTACGGTTTGAGACCGAGTCGCCCCTATCGCGGGCAAGCCACGCTCCCACAGGTTTTGAGATGGACCACCCTTTTGTGAACGACTCAAACCCTGTAGGAGCGAGGCTTGCCCGCGAAGACGTCAGCTGCCTCACCACAGAACCCAAAATAATAAGAGAACCCCAAACATGCCCGTACCCGATCCGTTCCGCGAAGGCCTGGCCCGTGGCTGGAAAACCTACAACGGCGCCCAACTGACCGAGGACCTGACCCTCGAAGCGGACGTGGCAATCATCGGCAGCGGTGCCGGCGGCGGGACCACCGCCGAAATCCTCAGCACCGCCGGCTACAAGGTGTTGCTGATCGAAGAAGGTCCGCTCAAGACCAGCAGCGACTTCAAGATGCTCGAAGACCAGGCCTACACCAGCCTCTATCAGGAAGGCATCGGGCGCATGAGCAAGGACGGTGCGATCACCATCCTTCAGGGCCGGGCAGTGGGCGGCACCACCCTGATCAACTGGACCTCAAGCTTTCGCACCCCGGGCCCGACGCTGGAACACTGGGCCAAAGAGCACGAGGTCATAGGCCACACACCGGCCGAGATGGCGCCCTGGTTCGAGAAAATGGAACAACGCCTGGGTGTCGCGCCATGGAGGGTGCCGCCCAACGCCAACAACGACGTCATCCGCAAAGGCTGCGAAAAACTCGGCTACGCCTGGCATGTGATTCCGCGCAACGTGCGCGGCTGCTGGAACATCGGCTACTGCGGCATGGGTTGCCCGACCAACGCCAAGCAATCGATGCTGGTCACGACCATCCCGGCGACCCTGGAAAAAGGTGGCGAGCTGCTCTATCTGGCCCGCGCCGAAAAGCTGTCGATCAACGACGGCAGGGTTACGGGGCTGCAATGCGTGGCAATGGATGAGCGTTGCGTTGCGCCCACCGGACGCACGATTACGGTCAAGGCGCGGCATTACGTGCTGGCCGGCGGCGGGATCAACAGCCCGGCGCTGCTGTTGCGCTCCGAGGCGCCGGATCCTCACGAGCGGCTGGGCAAACGGACTTTCCTACACCTGGTAAACATGTCCGCCGGGCTATTTGATGAGGTGATCAACCCGTTCTACGGCGCGCCGCAGTCGATCTATTCCGACCATTTCCAGTGGCAGGATGGCACCACTGGCAAGATGTCCTACAAACTTGAAGTTCCACCGCTGCATCCGGCGCTGGCCAGCACGTTACTCGGCGGTTTTGGCACGCAAAGCGCCCGGCGTATGGAAAACCTGCCGCACACCCACGCGATGCTGGCATTGCTGCGGGATGGTTTTCACCCGGACAGCCCCGGCGGCAGCGTTGAATTGCGCGGTGACGGCACTCCGGTGCTCGACTATCAGGTTTCACCCTACGCGTGGGACGGGTTGCGCCGGGCTTTCCACAGCATGGCCGAGATCCAGTTCGCCGGTGGCGCCAACGCCGTGATGCCGATGCACGCCGACGCTCGTTACGTGAAAACCCTGGCCGAAGCACGCACGCTGATTGATGACCTGAGCCTTGAGTTGTATCGCACGCGCCTGGGCAGTGCTCATGTGATGGGCGGTTGTGCCATGGGTGAAGCCCCGAAAAACGCCGTGACCGATAGCCTCGGCCGACATCATCAACTCGCCAATCTGTCGATTCATGACGGCTCGCTTTTCCCCACCAGCATTGGGGCAAACCCACAATTGTCGGTTTACGGACTGACGGCGCAATTGGCGACTTCATTGGCCGAACGTTTGAAAAACCCATGAAAACGCGGAAAATTCCCATCGTCTATAGTGCTTTCTTACCCAACAGGCGACTTGGCCGACCGGGAAGGCTGCGATACCATCCGACTCCCCAACGGACTCCCGCCAGGACGACGCGATGAACCGAGTGTTGTACCCAGGTACCTTCGACCCTATTACCAAGGGCCATGGCGATCTGGTCGAACGCGCCTCGCGCCTGTTCGATCACGTGATCATCGCCGTCGCCGCCAGCCCGAAAAAAAACCCGCTGTTTCCCCTGGAACAACGTGTGGAGCTGGCCCGCGAGGTCACTAAACATCTGCCGAACGTTGAAGTCGTCGGCTTTTCGACGTTGCTCGCGCATTTTGCCAAAGAGAAGAACGCCAACGTGTTCCTGCGTGGTTTGCGCGCGGTATCGGACTTCGAATACGAATTCCAGCTGGCCAACATGAACCGCCAACTGGCGCCGGATGTGGAAAGCCTGTTTCTTACCCCGTCCGAGCGTTATTCGTTCATTTCCTCGACGCTGGTGCGTGAAATCGCGGCCCTGGGCGGCGACATCACCAAGTTCGTCCACCCGGCGGTGGCCGACGCCCTCACCCTGCGCTTTAAAAAGTAGGAGCTGCCGAAGGCTGCGATCTTTTACGGCTACCGCAAGCTTCGATCGCTGCACTTGATCGCGCCCGCGTGCACTGCGGGCGCCAATGCGGCACAATTGTGCGCATTGATTTATTGCGCCCGGGCCTGCCGCCCCGGCTGGAGTTAGCATGTCCCTGATCATCACCGACGATTGCATCAACTGCGACGTCTGCGAACCCGAGTGCCCGAACGCCGCCATCTCCCAGGGCGAAGAGATCTACGTGATCGACCCGAACCTGTGCACACAATGTGTCGGCCACTACGACGAACCGCAGTGCCAGCAGGTCTGCCCGGTGGATTGCATCCCGCTGGACGAGGCTCATCCGGAGACTGAAGAACAGTTGATGGAGAAGTATCGCAAGATTACCGGTAAGGCTTGAGTCATTTGGCGCCTGTCAGGGCGCCTTCGCGGGCAAGCCTCGCTCCTACAAAGACCGCGTAAACCCTGTGGGAGCGGGCTTGCCCGCGATGAGGCCATCAGCCACACCGTAGATGTAACTGATTTCACTCCCGCTGCTCAAACCCCTCCCCGATACACCCCAAACACCGCACAAATGCGGCTTTCGCCGGATCGACCACCAACGCCTGCCCCGCATCGCCAATACCGCCGCCCAGCGCGGTAAACGGCAACGACACCACAAACGCCCCGGCACCGATCACCGTCGCCACCACCAATAACGGTCGGGCAATCAGTAAATCGCCAAGCATGGCGTAGGCCGGTGGGTTCTGGATGGTGTAACGAGGATCGCCGCTGCCGTTCTCAGCCGCCAGCGCGGACGCACCGACGCTCAGCAACAACGCAACGACAAGGGTTCGAAACAGATTCATGGCACGGTCCTTCGGCTAGGCAGTGAGAACACTGACTATAGACCGTAGCCGATATCAGCTCTGGCAGCGCGGACAAAAGACGCTGGCGCGCTGCCCAAGCTTGACTTCCCGCAGCCCTGTGCCACAGACCTTGCAGTGTTCACCACCACGGCCGTACACGAACAACTCCTGCTGGAAGTAACCCGGTTGACCATCGCCGCCGATAAAGTCCCGCAACGTGGTGCCCCCGCGCTCAATGGCGAGGGCAAGGATGCGCTTGATCTCGATCGCCAGCTTCAAATAGCGCGCACGGGAAATGCTCTTGGCTTCGCGCCGAGGGTCGATGCCGGCGGCAAACAGCGCTTCGGTCGCGTAAATGTTGCCGACGCCGACCACTACCGCGTTGTCCATGATGAACGGCTTGACCGCCATGGAACGCCCGCGCGATTGCTGGAACAGCCGCTCGCCGTCAAACAGATCGGTCAACGGCTCCGGCCCGAGGTGAATCAGTAGTTCGTGATTGAGCGGGTCGAGGCTCCAGAGCATCGCGCCAAACCGTCGCGGGTCGGTGTAGCGCAGGGCCAGGCCCGATTCCAGCTCAATGTCCACATGCTCATGCTTGGCCGCCGGCAGGCCGACTTCCACCAGCCGCAGATTCCCCGACATCCCCAAATGACTGATCAGCGTGCCGACTTCGGCGTTGATCAGCAGGTACTTGGCGCGCCGTTCCACCAGCACGATGCGTTGACCGGACAGTCGCACATCCAGATCTTCGGGGATCGGCCAGCGTAGACGGCGCTCACGCACGATCACCCGGCTGACGCGCTGGCCTTCCAGGTGCGGTGCAATCCCGCGGCGGGTGGTTTCAACTTCCGGCAGTTCAGGCATGAGGCTCTCGAATCAGGCGAGGTTCGACACTCAACGAGAGGCGAGGTCGCGAATCTCTTGTTTCTGGGTTTCGAAATCGTATTCCGACAGACCAATGTAATCGAGCACAAGAGGCCCGACACTGTTCCATTCATGGTCTTCGGACTGGTTGCCCAGTACCCGGAAGGAAGCGCAAATGTGCTCGGCCATCTTTAGCAGCGCCAGCAGATTTTTCAGCGGCGTATTACGAGCCGATTCATCGCTGAAAATGGCCAGGGCGTTGTGATGGTTGGCAATGGCCTGGGTGACATGTTCCGGCAGGCGCCAGGACTTGGCGGTGTAATACCCGACCACGGCGTGGTTGGTGTTGTATTTTTTGTTCTCGGTATCCACCACGCGACATTCGGCACTGGCATTGCCATAGGCCTGTTCCAGCACTTTCATGTAGTCGGGGAATTTCTTGAGCATCAACGGGATGCCGCAATCGTGGAACAGGCCCAGCGCATAGGCTTCATCACCGGCCTGGACACCGACGCGCTTGGCCAGGGTGAGGCACGTCATCGCCACGTCCTGCGCCGTGTCCCAGAAGCGGTTGAGGGTGACGATCGCGTCGTCGTTCAGCTCGCCCTTGATCGACTGCGCATTGATCAGGTTGATGATCGAACGGCTGCCCAACAGGTTCACTGCCCGCTGGATCGCGGTGATCTTGTTACTCAAGCCGTAGTACGGCGAGTTGACGATTTTCAGCAAGGCGCCGGACAGGCCTGGGTCCTGGGAGATCAGCTTCGCGATCACTTCCAGGTCCGGGTCGGGCATGTATTGCTCCATCTGCAGATCCACCATGATCTGCGGCTGGGCCGGCACGCTGATGCCTTGCAGGGACTGTTGAATCTGTGCGGTCGTCAACTCTTGGGACATAAGTACACACTCCGGGTCAGGCGGGGATTCTAACCCTTAAGAAGATGGATCTGACACACCCGCGGCTATGTCGCCGAAATTTCATTTATTGCCCAGAACAAATGCACTCCCTGTGGGAGCGAGCCTGCTCGCGATAGCGTCGGATTAGCCAACATTGATCTTGAATGTACCGCCGTCATCGCGAGCAGGCTCGCTCCCACAAGTTGCAGCCCCCCTCACCGCATGTCCATCCGCCAAGCCGAGCCCTTGCGCAACACGCTATACTCCCGCTCTTTTTTCCGGAGCGACGTCATGTCCCTGCCTAGCCTGCGCCTCAAAGCCAACGCCGACCGTCGCCTGCGGAACGGCCACTTGTGGGTCTACAGCAACGAAATCGATGTAGCCGCTACGCCTTTGCACGGTTTCAAGGCCGGCGACCAGGCGATCCTCGAAGCCGCCAGCGGCAAGCCGCTGGGCATCGTTGCCATGAGCCCGAACAACCTGATCTGCGCCCGTCTGCTGTCGCGCGACATCAAGTTGCCGCTGGACAAGTCGCTGCTGGTGCATCGCCTGAACGTTGCCCTGTCCCTGCGCGATCGCCTGTTCGACAAGCCGTTCTATCGCCTGGTCTACGGCGACTCCGACCTGCTACCAGGTCTGGTGGTCGACCGTTTCGGCGACATCCTGGTAGTCCAGATCGCCTCGGCGACCATGGAAGCTCACAAAGATGACGTGATCGCGGCATTGACCCAAGTGCTCAAGCCAAGCGGCATTCTGTTCAAGAACGACTCCGCTGCCCGTGATGCCGAAGGCCTCAACCGCTACGTCGAAACCGTATTCGGCCTGGTGCCGGAATGGGTCGCGCTGGAAGAGAACGGCGTGAAATTCGAAGCGCCAGTCATCCAGGGGCAGAAAACCGGCTGGTTCTACGACCACCGCATGAACCGCGCGCGTCTGGCACCTTATGCCAAAGGCAAACGCGTACTGGACTTGTACAGCTACATCGGCGGCTGGGGCGTTCAAGCAGCTGCCTTCGGCGCCAGTGAAGTGTTCTGCGTCGATGCTTCGGCCTTCGCCCTCGACGGCGTCGAGCGCAATGCCGCACTGAACGGCGTCGCCGAAAAAATGACCTGCATCGAAGGCGACGTGTTCGAAGCCCTGAAGGAACTGAAAGCCAGCGAAGAGCGCTTCGACGTCATCGTGGCCGACCCTCCTGCCTTCATCAAACGCAAGAAAGACATGAAAAACGGTGAAGGCGCCTACCGTCGCCTGAACGAGCAAGCCATGCGCCTGCTTAGCAAGGACGGCATCCTGGTCAGCGCTTCGTGCTCGATGCACCTGCCGGAAGACGATCTGCAGAACATTCTGTTGACCAGCGCCCGTCACCTGGACCGCAACATCCAGATGCTGGAGCGCGGCGGTCAGGGCCCGGATCACCCGGTACACCCAGCGATTGCCGAGACTCGCTACATCAAGAGCATCACCTGCCGTCTGCTGCCAAACAGCTGAGTACGCTGGTTTGACGGGGAGCCGACAGGCTCTCCGTCAGCCGTTTTAACGCCACACGATCCACTCTTCAGCCTCTGTTTCTTACTCTTGCGGTCCTACTGACTTGCAGGACGTTTCCCTGCATCTTTTATTTAAAAGAATATAACTTACAAACTTGCGCCTACCGCCAGATCGCTCCGACAAAATTACTAGAATATTCCTACTTAACATCCCCTTGATAAGGGCTCATTACCGCCTATGATTGAGTTGTCACCGCGAAGTGACACTCACTATCAATGACAAGGAGTCAAAAAACATGAAAGCAATTACTCTGGAAACAAACAAAATCGCTAACCTGGCTTTTCTGGTTGCGCCAAAAACCCGCTAAGTAAATGAAACGCTGGGGAGTGCCGGCTACCCAGCGTTTTCTATAGCTACGTCCAGAGCGAACCGTCCATCATGCAGATAAATCCATACCTGTTCATACTTCCCCGTACGCCCGGCCAAATAGTCTGGGATTACAAAAACCACAAACAATTTGAACTTAATCTGGAATATTCAACCCGGCTTACACAACTTATCCACAACCCCGAACTGTATAACGACAGCAACAGAGTAGACACTCAACTTCTGAACTCCGGAATACTGACCACCTCAATACAAGACACTATTGAATGGGGCTGGGATGAACTGTCGAAAATATTCCATATCGGCACCAAGAACATTCCCTGCGAAACTGTTCCTCAGAATATTCATGAATGGTCGAGATACTATCTGGATCATTGCACCGAAGTACTGGGCGCACCCGCGCCGGACGCCAGGCTCACAGAACGCCAGGCATGCGAGCTGATCGCCCTGCCAAAACCTTCCTGCCTGCCGGAGGGCTCCCTTGCCAACGTCCTGATCGGCCGAAAAACCTGCCGCACCTTCACGGATGAAGCGGTTTCGCTGGAAGATGTCGGCACACTGCTTTACCTGTCCCTGGGCTACTTGCATGAGCGCGAAAATGACGTCGACGAAACCATCGTCGAAGGTCTCGGTGCCCGACGCAGCAGCCCGTCCGGGGGCGGGCTGAATGCCTGCGAAGGCTTTCTTCATGTACAAAACGTCAGCGGCCTGAAACCCGGGCTCTACGCCTACCATCCCACTAACCACGCACTGAGCTTCATCAACCCGGCACCTGACTCGCCCCTGGGGCAGTTGCTGTGTGGGCAACATTTCATCAATAACCTGCCGGTGGGTCTGTTCATTACCGCTCGCTTCGACAAGTTGTGGTGGAAATATGAACACTCGCGAGCCTACCGAATGGCCTTCGTGGAGGCGGGACATATTTCCCAGACCTTTCAGCTGGTGGCCACTGCACTGGGGCTGAACACGTGGCTGACCGGAGCACTGACGGACGATCAGGTCGAAACATTGCTGGGGCTCGAGAACAACGCAGAACAACCCTTGTTTTTTGTTGGCTGCGGCCACAGCGACGGACAAGTGATGTGCAAGGAGTTGAAGGATCTGCTGAGCAGTCGGGAGCCGCAACAATGACCGACCCCATCATTGCCGCGTCAGACCACCCCGTTTCCTGGGCGCTGCGTTTCACCCTCGGCGACTGGAATACCCGCGCGTCGGTGCGAACCAGCGAGCATGACTATCTATTACCGCCAGACCTGGAACAGCAACTGGAAACACGTCACTGGTTTCCCCCAGGTTTGCTGGCTTACCTGAATCACCCGGCTATCAAAGCGCTGGGGAAAACCGTCATCCAGCGGCTGTCGGCCAATCATCTGGTGTACTTCCTCGACTACACCACCGTGCTCGAACACCGCATCGTCAACCGTTCCGTGGAAACCATCATCCACGGTGAATTGAAGGTCAACATTCCCTCACGGATGAAGACCGCAGCGCTTCAGCTTTATACCGACGAGGGTTATCACGCCCTGTTCTCCAATAGCCTTGCCGAGCAGATTGCCGGGGTCTACGGGATCAACCTGCGCCCGGTCATGCCGCACCGCATCACGCGATTGAACACCCTGCTCGAGCGCACACCTGACCAACACCGGGCGCTGGCCTGGTTTCTCGTCGGGTTCGTATCGGAAACGATCATTGCCAGGGAACTGCTCGACGTCTGCCGTGACGACCTGGTGTCGAGCGTCCAGATAATGCTCAGGGAGCATCTCGCGGATGAGGCGCGCCACAGCCGCTATTTCTCTGAAGTGTTCCATTACCTGTGGCTGACGCTGAACAGCCGTCAACGCATATTCGCCGCCAGGCTGCTGCTGGACAGCATCCGGATTTTCTTCGAGGCCGATGAGCGATGGCTGCGGGAAAGCCTGCACAGCGCGGGTATCGGCGAGACCGCCGTCACGCAAGTGCTCGGTGAACTGACCAGCCCCCAAGCCGCCCTTCAGCGTGCGCGATCCGGCGCCGGGGCGACGCTTCAGGCTTTGAAAAAGGCCGGTTTTTTCGATCTGCCTTACAACCGGCAACTGTTCATCAAGGCAGGACTTATCGATGGATGAAGGGCACTCTGCGGTAACCGTCAGACACCGCCGAGGGAAGGTCGGCCTGTTGTTGGCAATGGTACTGCTTGGCGTGTTCCCGCTGGATGTCCTGCTGCCCTCGTTCCCTGCGCTCGCTGAACACTTTCGCAACACGCGCGCCGATATTGCGCTGTCGATCAGTCTGTTTGCCGTCGGTATTGCGGCCTCTCAATTGCTGATCGGGCCGCTGTCGGATGTGATCGGGCGCAAAGGACTGTTGCTCGCCGGAATAACCGTTTCGATGCTGGGTGCAATGGGCTGCATATTGACCACGGACTATCTCTACTTCCTGCTGTTCCGTGTCATTCAGGCCTTGGGCTGCGGGTGTTTCGTGCTGTCACAAGCGCTGGTTCAGGATCTGTTCGAGGGTGAGGAACGTACCCGGTTGCGGATCCTGATGGTCACCGCCAGCGGCATTTTCATCTCGGTCTCGCCGCTGGCCGGTACGTTCCTGCAAGCCACGCTGGGCTGGCAGGGCAGCTTCTGGGTGTTTATCGCACTGGCTGGCGTGGTGCTGCTCAATGCTTGTCTGTTTCTCGAAAACACCCGGCCGGCGGCAACCGGAGCCCGACCGAATATCTTCCAGTCCTATGGTCGGGTCCTGCGTGATGCCGACTTCCTGCCCTATTGGTTGATCTCAGCCTTTGCTTTCGCCTGCCATTTTTCGTTCATCGTCATTTCGCCGCTGATTTTCATGGATCAACTCCAGCTATCGGCCTATGACTTCTCGCTGATTCTGTTGATATACGGTGGCGCCTACATTGTTGGCGGCATGGTGGCGACGCTCTTGGGTAAACGCATGAGCCCCGGTCATCAAATCATCAGCGGGTTGAGCCTGATCCTGCTGTCCGGTGTCATCATGCTTTACCTCTCAAGCCACTTTGCGCTGTCCCCGATCACCGTCCTGGTACCGATGCTTATCTGTACCGCCGGCACCACCATCACCCGGCCGGCCGCCAGTTCCAAAGCCATGAGCCTGTTCCCTGAAAATGCGGGAACCTCGGCGTCGGCTGGCAGCACGGTGACTTTCATCTGCGGCGGGTTGATCAGTGCGCTCATCAGCTTGAGCCCGGCCAACCTGCAATCCACCCTTGGATACAGCTTCATCATCTTGAGCAGCGTGGCGCTGGCGCTCAACAGTCGTATCAATAGCCGAGCAAAAAGCCCAAGAGCCAGCCCAAACGTCGAATAATCCTGCCGATCGTCATCCCACACGCTCCGTCAGCGCTGGTTCAACACTTTCCGGCATTCCCTCCTGACGCCAGCGGTGTAGAATCGCGAGATTCATCGCCAGTCATCCCCCGGCGGGTTTATGAGCTCAAGCTGAAGCGCGCGGCGATCCCGCAAAGTTATCGGCAACTTCCGGACACACGGCCATTTCTGAGTGTTCCAGACGTCAATAGAAGCTCACTTCCCTTTTGATACCTGATTAGCCGCCCGGAGTGCTTCATGCCTGATTACCGCTCGAAAACATCCACCCACGGCCGCAACATGGCCGGTGCTCGCGCACTGTGGCGCGCCACGGGGATGAAAGATGACGACTTCAAGAAGCCGATCATCGCCATTGCCAACTCCTTTACCCAGTTCGTACCGGGCCATGTGCACCTCAAGGATCTGGGGCAACTGGTCGCTCGCGAAATCGAACGGGCCGGCGGCGTCGCCAAAGAATTCAACACCATCGCCGTGGATGACGGCATCGCCATGGGCCACGACGGCATGCTCTATTCGCTGCCGAGCCGCGAGATCATCGCCGACTCCGTCGAATACATGGTCAACGCCCACTGCGCCGACGCCATTGTCTGCATCTCCAACTGCGACAAGATCACCCCTGGCATGCTGATGGCCTCCCTGCGCCTGAACATCCCGGTGATCTTCGTGTCCGGCGGCCCAATGGAAGCCGGCAAGACCAAACTGGCCAGCCATGGTCTCGACCTGGTCGACGCCATGGTGATCGCCGCCGACTCCAGCGCCTCCGACGAGAAGGTTGCCGAGTATGAGCGTAGCGCCTGCCCGACATGCGGCTCCTGCTCCGGCATGTTCACCGCCAACTCGATGAACTGCCTGGTTGAAGCCCTGGGCCTGGCATTGCCGGGCAACGGTTCGACCCTGGCCACCCACAGTGATCGCGAACAGCTGTTCCTGCAGGCCGGCCGCACCATCGTCGAGCTGTGCAAGCGTTACTACGGCGAGAACGATGAGTCGGTGTTGCCGCGCAACATCGCCAACTTCAAGGCGTTCGAAAACGCCATGACCCTGGACATCGCCATGGGCGGTTCCACCAACACCATCCTGCACTTGCTGGCCGCGGCCCAGGAAGCCGAGATCGATTTCGACCTGCGCGACATCGACCGTCTCTCCCGTCATGTACCGCAACTGTGCAAGGTCGCGCCGAACATCCAGAAGTACCACATGGAAGACGTGCACCGTGCCGGCGGGATCTTCAGCATTCTCGGCTCCCTGGCCCGTGGCGGTCTGTTGCACACCGACCTGCCGACCGTACACAGCAAGTCCTTGGCTGAAGGCATCGCCAAGTGGGACATCACCCAGACCACCGACGAAGCCGTGCATCACTTCTTCAAGGCCGGCCCGGCAGGCATCCCGACGCAAACCGCGTTCAGCCAGTCGACCCGTTGGGAAACCCTGGATGACGACCGTGAAAACGGCTGCATCCGCAGTGTCGAACACGCTTACTCGAAAGAAGGCGGCCTGGCCGTTCTGTACGGCAACATCGCTCTGGACGGTTGCGTGGTGAAAACCGCCGGCGTCGACGAGTCGATCCACGTGTTCGAAGGCAACGCAAAGATTTACGAAAGCCAGGACAGCGCCGTGCGCGGCATCCTCGCCGACGAAGTGAAGGCCGGCGACATCGTGATCATTCGTTACGAAGGCCCGAAAGGCGGCCCGGGCATGCAGGAAATGCTGTACCCGACGTCTTACCTGAAATCCAAAGGCCTGGGCAAAGCCTGCGCCCTGCTCACCGACGGCCGCTTCTCTGGCGGCACTTCGGGCCTGTCCATCGGCCACGCTTCGCCAGAAGCCGCTGCCGGCGGCGCGATCGGTCTGGTGCAGGATGGCGACAAGGTTCTGATCGACATTCCGAACCGCTCGATCAACCTGTTGATCAGCGATGAAGAAATGGCCGCCCGCCGTGCCGAGCAGGACAAGAAAGGCTGGAAACCGGTGGAAGTGCGTCCACGTAAAGTGACCACTGCGCTGAAAGCCTATGCCCTGTTGGCCACCAGCGCCGACAAGGGTGCGGTACGTAACAAGGCGATGCTCGACGGGCTGTAATACTTAACCGTCGAACAAAAAAATGCCCCGCCAAGTGCGGGGCATTTTTTGATCGTTCCCACGCTCCCGCGTGGGAATGCCTCAAGGGACGCTCTGCGTCCAGTGACGCAGAGCGTCACGGGCTGCATTCCCACGCAGAGCGTGGGAACGATCAATGGTGAATGTTATGGCCCCATCGCGGGCAAGCCCGCTCCCACAGGGACCTTCGGTGTTCAAACAATCTACTTATCACCTCAGCTCCTGTGGGAGCGAGGCTTGCCCGCGATGGGCGCGACTCGGTCCTACTGAATCTCTTCCGGCTTGACGATCACCCAGTTCTTGTCCGCCGTCACCGCCAACCCTTCTTTCGCCTGGGCTGCAGCGTTTTTGGCCATCATGCCGTTAATCTGGGTCATGTACTTGTCTTTGCGGTTGACCCACAAATGGATGCCGCCCTTGGACACGTCGACGCTGTGGAACAGCATGTAGCCGTCGCTGGTCGGGGTATCGCCGCCCACCAGGACCGGTTTCTTCCATTCATCGATGTAGGTCAGGATCGCCGCCTGCTTGCCGGCCATCCAGGTTGCCGGGGTCCACAGGTACGGGGTCAGTTCGAGGCCCAGGTTGGCCTTCTCGTCATACTTGCCAGCAGTAACCTGCTTGCGTGCCGTGGTCAGCTCGCCGGTCTTGCGGTCCTTGAGCATCAGGCTCACGCCGATCACGTTCTGCGGTTTGACGTTGTAGCCATACTTCGGATCGGAAGCGACCATGCGCACCAGTTCTTCAGAGGCGGCGGTCATCACATAGACCTCGATGCCGTTCTCCATCAGTTTGTTGTAGAGCTCTTTCTGACCGGTGAAAATTTTCGGCGGGTTAACATCGATGGTCTTGACCACGTCACCATCGTAATAAGTGCTCGGCACCGGTTTGCCAGACGCCATCAACTCATCGACGTTGCCCTTGAGTTCCTGAAGGGTGAAGCCGGAAAACACTTGGGCGACCCATGGATAGCAAACCATGTCGTCGATTTCACAGAGGCGATAGTAGTAGCTGAACAGGCTTTCCTTGTGGTCGGCGGTGTCCTTGAACGGAATCAGTTTCAGGGAGGGATCGAGGCTCTCGCGAGTGATCAAGCCTTTGTTTTCCATGAACGGCAGCAAGGACTCTTCGAGGTCGTAGCGGTAACTGGTGTTGTCCATGTCGAACACCGCGAAGTTACCTTTGTTGGCATTGGCCGCGATCATCGCGTCCAGCGCCTTGGCCTGATCGGCTGGCCAGTGCTTCAGGTCAGTAGCGAACGCCTGGCCGGCAAGGCCAAGGCCCAAACTCAATCCCAGTACGGCAGCCAGCATTTTCGGTGCGAACTTCATTAGCGCTTTCTCCCTGATTCAAAGATATCGACGCTAACAAATCTGTATGACAGTCCCCGCCTGCCCGCGACCGCTTGCATCCTGATTCCGTCAGCGGCATTCCCCACAGCGTCAGCGGCTTATTCCAAAAACGACAGCCAACCGCTGTTTTTGATATTAAATCATTACATATCAAGCTGTTAGGCTTGCCGGTTCGCAGTCACACACGAAGGTGGCTGGCACAAGTCTATGGAGCTTCTATGAATCTGCCGCTGATCCTCAATCTGCTGGTGTTCCTCGCCCTGCTCTTCGGTCTGGCACAAACCCGTCACACCACGTGGAGTCTGGCGAAAAAAGTCCTGCTCGCGTTGGTATTGGGCGTGGTGTTCGGTGTTGCTTTGCACACCCTCTATGGTGCCGGCAACCCGGTACTGAAAGCCTCGATCAGTTGGTTCGATCTGGTGGGCAACGGTTATGTGCAGTTGCTGCAAATGATCGTGATCCCGCTGGTGTTCGCCTCGATCCTCAGTGCCGTGGCGCGCCTGCACAACGCTTCGTCGCTGGGCAAAATCAGCTTCCTGACCATCGGCACGCTGCTGTTCACCACCGCCATCGCGGCGCTGATCGGCATCGGCCTGACCAACCTGTTCGGCCTCACCGCCGAAGGCCTGGTCGCCGGCACCCAGGAAATGGCTCGCCTGCAAACCATTCAGAGCGATTACGCGGGCAAGGTCGCCGACCTGAACGTGCCACAGCTACTGCTGTCGTTCATCCCGCAGAACCCGTTCGCCGACTTGGCTCGCGCCAAACCTACATCGATCATCAGCGTGGTGATCTTCGCGGCATTCCTTGGGGTCGCCGCACTGCAGCTGCTCAAGGATGATGTCGAAAAAGGTCAGAAAGTGATCAACGCCATCGACACCCTGCAAGCCTGGGTGATGCGCTTGGTGCGTCTGGTGATGAAGCTGACCCCGTACGGCGTATTGGCGCTGATGACCAAAGTGGTCGCCGGCTCCAACCTGCAAGACATCATCAAGCTCGGCAGTTTTGTAGTGGTGTCCTATATCGGCCTGGGGCTGATGTTTGTGGTGCACGGCGTGCTGGTGTCGGCGGCCGGGATCAACCCGCTGCGCTTCTTCCGCAAGATCTGGCCGGTGCTGACGTTTGCCTTCACCAGCCGCTCCAGCGCCGCCACCATTCCGCTGAGCATCGAAGCCCAGACCAGCCGTTTGGGTATTCCACAGTCCATTGCCAGTTTCGCCGCCTCGTTCGGCGCGACCATTGGCCAGAACGGCTGCGCCGGTCTGTACCCGGCGATGTTGGCGGTGATGGTCGCGCCGACCGTGGGCATTAACCCGCTGGACCCGCTGTGGATCGCGACGTTGGTGGCGATTGTGACGCTGAGTTCGGCCGGTGTGGCCGGGGTCGGTGGCGGCGCGACCTTCGCCGCGTTGATCGTGCTCCCGGCCATGGGTTTGCCGGTGTCACTGGTGGCGTTGCTGATTTCGGTTGAGCCGTTGATTGATATGGGGCGTACGGCGTTGAACGTGAGTGGTTCGATCACCGCTGGGGCGATCACCAGCCAGATCATGCAGCAGACGGATAAAGAACTGCTGGATGCGGATGAGCATGGGACGTTGGCTCAGGCTTAAGACTTTCATCGTCTGAGCGGGCCTCTTCGCGGGCAAGCCTCGCTCCTACGGGATTTGTGTCGATCACCTAATGTGATTCACCACACCCCTGTAGGAGCGAGGCTTGCCCGCGAAGCTTTTAGGCCTTTTCCCAAACCTCAAAGCTGTAAGCCGGTTTGTCGCCTTCTGCCGGATTCGGAACATTCGACACCAGCTTCCACTGGTTCAAATCAAACTCTGGAAACCACGCATCCCCTTCCGGGCTTAGCGCCACGCGCGTCAGGTACAGCCGATCAGCCTGTGCCAACCCTTGCGCATACAACTGCGCGCCGCCAATCAACATCACCTCATCGACGCCCTGCTCGTTCGCCCATTCCTGCGCCCGAACGACGGCAGCCTCCAGCGACGGATAAACCTCCGCGCCTTCCAGCTGCAGATCCGCCTGACGGCTGACCACGATGTTCAACCGGCCCGGCAGCGGACGACCGAGGGAATCCCAGGTCTTGCGACCCATGATGATCGGTTTGCCGAGGGTGGTGGCCTTGAAGTATTTGAAGTCCCCCGGCAAGTGCCAGGGCATGCTGTTGTCGATGCCGATCACACGGTTTTCACCGAGGGCTGCGATCAGGCTGAGGGGGAGTGATTTAGTCATGTCGGCGAGGATACCAGAGCCTCCCTTACCCCGATAAGCGTCACAGCGGTTATGCTCACCGCTCAATTAAGCGACGGGATGCCGCGTGACTGAACTGACGCCCCTGCAAAACCTCTGGCTGAGTGAAACCATACGTCTGCGTGAAGAACACGCAGGCCCGCTGGACGATCTGGAAGCCAATCGAATCGCACGAAGCGCCGGCGGCGACCTGCCGACGCGCATTCAACGCCGCGCCCGGTGGCTGGCCGAGCGTGACGGACAGACCCACGCCCTCAAACATTGGCTGCAAGGCGCGCGACTGGCCCTGATCGTGCTGGCTGTGCTGGCCGTGATCAGCGGAGCCGGGCTGGCGTTTGCCGCACTGGGCGATGGCCAGCCGCCGGTCAATGTGTTCTGGGCGTTGGGCAGTCTGCTCGGGCTAAACCTGATTCTATTGCTGAGCTGGGCCTTGGGCCTGGTGTTCGCCGGGGAACAAAGCGCCGCCCTCGGACGCTTGTGGCTGTGGCTCAGTGAAAAACTCGCCCGAGATGCCAACGCCGCGCAACTGGCGCCCGCCCTGCTGCTGTTGCTGCAACGGCAGAAACTCAATCGTTGGGCGCTGGGCGTGCTGGTCAACGGGTTGTGGTTGCTGGCGATGTTCAGCGCTTTGGTGATGGTGCTGACGCTGATGGCGACCCGGCGCTATGGCTTCGTCTGGGAGACCACCATTCTCGGCGGTGACACCTTCGTCGCCATGACCCAAGCCCTCGGCGCCCTGCCGGCCTTGCTCGGTTTCGGTGTGCCCAGCGTGGAGATGATCCGCGCCAGCGGCGATGCCGCGCTGAACATCGAAAGCGCCCGCCAGGCCTGGGCGGCGTGGCTGGTTGGTGTGCTGCTGGTGTACGGTGTTTTGCCGCGCCTATTGCTCGCATTGTTCTGCCTGTGGCGCTGGAAAACCGGTCAAGCGGCCCTGCATCTGGATTTGAACCTGCCCGGCTACGCCCAACTGCGCGAACGGCTGATGCCCACCAGTGAGCGCCTGGGCATCAGCGATGCCGCGCCAGAACAACTTCATCGGGTTGAAAAAACTGCCAGTGACCTGCAAAGCGATGGCGCGCTGTTAGTGGCCATCGAGCTGGATGACCAACGCCCCTGGCCGCCCCAGCTGCCGAAAAACGTCAACAACGCCGGCGTCCTCGACAGCCGTGAATCCCGGCACAAACTGCTCGAACAGCTGAGTCGTTTTCCCCCGGCCCGTCTGGCCATCGCCTGTGACCCACGGCGTTCGCCGGACCGTGGCAGCCTGGCGCTGATCGCCGAACTGTCTCGCAGCGCTACCGCCACCCGTGTGTGGTTGTTGCAAGCGCCGCCGGGCGAAGCGCTGGATGCCGAACGCCTGGGCGACTGGCATGTCGCGCTACAACAACTGGACCTGCCATTCGCCGATTGCGCGCCGTTGAACTGGCTGGAGACGGGTCATGACTGATGCCTGGAATAAGCCATTGAAGCTCGCGGTGGTCGGCCACACCAATGTCGGCAAAACCTCGTTGCTGCGAACGCTGACGCGAGATGTCGGCTTCGGCGAAGTGTCCCATCGTCCCAGCACCACCCGCCACGTCGAAGGCGCGCGATTGTCGGTAGACGGCGAGCCGTTGCTCGATCTGTTCGACACGCCGGGCCTGGAAGACGCCATCGCCCTGCTCGACTACCTCGAGCGCCTGGAACGCCCCGGCGAACGCCTCGACGGCCCGGCACGGCTGGCACGATTCCTCGAGGGCAGCGAAGCCCGGCAGCGCTTCGAACAGGAAGCCAAAGTGCTGCGGCAACTGCTCGCCTCGGACGCCGGCCTCTATGTGATCGACGCCCGGGAGCCGGTGCTGGCCAAGTACCGCGACGAACTGGAAGTGTTGGCCAGTTGCGGCAAACCGCTGCTGCCAGTGTTGAATTTTGTCAGCAGCGCCCAGCATCGCGAGCCCGATTGGCGCGAAGCCCTGGCGCGTCTCGGCTTACATGCCTTGGTGCGTTTCGACAGCGTTGCACCGCCGGAGGATGGCGAACGTCGACTCTATGAAAGCCTCGCGCTGCTGCTGGAAAACTCCCGCGAACAACTGGAGCGTTTGATCGCCGACCAGCAGGCCCAACGCCTGGCCCGTCAGCAGAGTGCTGCGCGACTGATTGCCGATTTATTGATCGATTGCGCCGCCTGTCGCCGCAGTGTGGTCAGCGAGGTGGAGCAGGAACAGCAGGCGATCAGCGAACTGCGCAAAGCAGTGCGTCAGCGCGAACAACGCTGCGTCGAGGCCTTGCTCAAGCTCTATGCCTTCCGCCCACAAGACGCGGCGGCCAGTGACTTGCCGTTGCTCGATGGCCGCTGGGGCGATGACCTGTTCAACCCGGAAACCCTGAAACAGCTCGGTGTACGGGTCGGCGGCGGTATCGCGGCTGGCGCGGCGGCCGGGGCCGGGGTCGATCTGCTGGTGGGCGGCCTGACCCTCGGCGCCGCGGCACTGGCCGGCGCGATTGCCGGCGGCGCCCTGCAAACTGCCCGCAGTTACGGCAGCCGTCTGCTGGGCAAGATCAAAGGACAGCGAGAACTGACCGTCGACGACGGCGTGCTACGGTTGTTGGCCTTGCGCCAGCGGCAATTGCTGCAAGCGCTGAACCAGCGCGGGCATGCGGCGATGGACAGCATTCAGGTCGCCACGCCGCAGGACAAAACCTGGCGCGAAGGCAAACTGCCCGAAGCGCTGAACAAGGCGCGGGCGCATCCGCAGTGGTCGTCGCTTAATCCGAATTCGAAGTTGAGTCAGGGGGAGCGCCAAGAGCAGGTTGAGGTGTTGGCGCAACAACTTTAAAGACCCGCAATCTGCGGTGTCAGCTCTGGCCTCATCGCGGGCAAGCCCGCTCCCACAGGGATCTTCGGTGTTCATGCAATCTCTGTATCACCCGAGACCTTGTGGGAGCGGGCTTGCCCGCGATGGGCGCGACTCGATTGTGAAGCTTTACTCAGCCAACAGCCGCAACGCCTTTGCCTTCAAGATGCCCAGATCCATCACCGGCACCCACATCTCCTTGGCCAATTCATCCCACTGACGCATCCGCAAACTGACCGCACACAACGGATCCTGCTCGAACGCCTCAGCTTCGGCAGCCGTCATCACCCCGCCCTGATACTCAAGCGTCCGCCGACTGGCTTCGCTCAAGCGCTCGTAGTACCCGGGCTCTTTGAGCGTCAGATAACGCTTGGCCTGAACGTGGTATTCCACCAGCCGCGCCAGGCGTTCGCTGAAGCCGGCCCGACGCAAATATTCAGCGCCCAAACGCTCATGGCTGACCACACCAAAACCACCCATGTTCTCGGCACCCTCGGCGCAGATATGTCCGATGTCATGAAAGAACGCCGCCAGTACCACTTCATCATCGAACCCTTCGGCCATCGCCAGTTCCGCCGCCTGAGACATGTGCTCGATCTGCGACACCGGTTCGCCGATGTAATCGTTGTCGCCAAAACGCTCGTACAGACCGAACACCTCGGCGATCACTTGCTCATGGCGGCCCATCAACTGTCTCCCAATAAAGTCATGACGTTACGTTCGGCCAGCGCCGGCCCGACGCTCATGCCGACGCCGGTGTGCATCAACGCCACGCTCACACCTGGCATCGGCCGCAGAAAGGAGAACGGCCCCGGTCCGCGTGAACCATAGACGCCCTGCCAGCGTTCGACCACTTGCACCGTGCAACCCAACGTCTGCTCGGCCAGTTCAATCATCCAGTCATCCACCTGCTCGGCATTGAACGGTGATGGATCGCTGCCGTAATGATGAGAGTCGCCGATGATCAACTCACCGTAAGGCGTCGGACTGATCAGCAGGTGAATACCGTTTTCATGCAGATGGGGTGCCTCGCGCAGAATCTGCGCCTGCACCGCGGCGGCTTCCGGCAAATCGGCGAAGGCGCCGTAATGCACGCAACTCAAACCGGTGAGCAGCGCGTGTTGCAGGTTGAGGTTGATCTGCGGGCGGGCGCGGAGCATTTGCAGGCGGCAGATTTGCGGATTCAGCTCAGCAATCGGCTCAGCCAGCAGCGTTTGATAATCGTGACCGGAGCAGACGATGATCTGCTCCGCGCTGAAGGATCCGGCGGTGCTGTGCAAGCGGCCGGGCTCGATGTCACGCACGAGTGTGGAGAAGTGAAACTCGACGCCCAGTTCGCGGTGCAGGTAGTCGATCAACGCCGGAATCGCTTCACGGGAGTACAACTGCTGGTCGTCCATGCCGTGCAACGCGGCGCGGTGATGACTGAACTGTCCGCCGTATAAATCGCGCAACGCCGCACCGCGCAGCAGCTCAACGCGGTAACCGTGCTGCATGGCGCGGCCGGCGCAGAAGGCTTCCAACAGGTGCTCTTCCGCTTCGGTGCGGGCGAACAGGTACGAGCCGTTGCGCTTGAGTTGCAGGCCCGCCAGTTGTGCCCATTGGCCCCAGATGTCGCGGCTGGCCTTGGCCAGTTCAAGCATTGGGCCCGGTGGCTGGCCGGTGACCAGTGCCTGGCCGAAGTTGCGCACCGAAGCGCCGAGCGGCGTTTCGCTGCGTTCGAAAACGGTGACTTTCAGACCGCGTCTGGCGGCGGCATAGGCGTGGGACAGGCCGAGAATGCCGGCGCCTACGATTAGCATGTTGCTGTGTTGAGTCATTAAGAGATGTCCTGAATTCGAGGCCGCCTTCGCGGGCAAGCCTCGCTCCTACAGGGGAATGCGATCAACCTGTAGGAGCGAGGCTTGCCCGCGAAGAGGCCCTGTCAGCCAATAAAGAACTTACTTGGCAGCCACTTTCTCGGACTTGCCGTCATAACGCTTGCGCCATTCGGTGAGGATCTCGTCGCGATTCTTCGAGGCCCAGGCAAAGTCGTTCTTGATCAGGCGCTGCTCATAATCCGCCGGCAGTTCGGTCTGCGGCTTGGCGATACCCGGTTGCGCGAGCACCGCGAAGTTCTCTTTATAAAGCTCCATCGCCGCCGGGCTTGCAGAGAAGTCAGCCAGCTTCTTCGCCGCGTCTTCGTGCGGTGTGCCTTTGATCACGGCAGTCGCTTCGATCTCCCAGCCCAGGCCTTCTTTCGGCAGGATGATGTCCAGCGGCGCGCCCTGGCGTTTCAGCTGAACGGCCGGGTATTCAAAGGAAATGCCGATCGGGAATTCGCCGGCGGCAGCGAGTTTGCATGGCTTGGAACCGGAGTGAACGTACTGGCCGATGTTCTGGTGCAGATCGTCCATGTACTGCCAGCCCTGCTTCTCGCCGAAGGTTTGCAGCCAGGCGCTGACGTCGAGGAAACCGGTGCCGGACGAGGCCGGGTTGGGCATGACGATCTTGCCTTTGTATTCAGGCTTGGTCAGGTCCTGCCAGCTCACGGGTTTGCTCAAACCCTGCTTTTCGGCTTCGACGGTGTTGAAGCAAATGGTCGCCGCCCAGACGTCCATGCCGACCCAGGCTGGCGGGTTGGCAGCGTCGCGGTAGTTGCCACCGATCTTGCCCAGATCCTTCGGTGCATAGCTTTGCAGCATGCCTTGCTGGTCGAGGATCGCCAGGCTCGACGCCGCCAGACCCCATACCGCGTCAGCTTGCGGACGGGCTTTTTCGGCCAGGAGTTTGGCAGTGATGATGCCGGTGGAATCGCGCACCCACTTGATCTCGACGTCCGGGTTGGCCTTTTCAAAGGCCTCTTTGTAGGTCTTCAGTTGTTCGGCTTCGAGGGCGGTGTACACCGTCAACTCGGTTTTCGCCGCAAAGGCGTTCAGGCTGAAAGCGGTGAGGACAGCAGCGGCCAGGGCCAGGGGCTTGAACATGATCTTTTCCTGTTTGAGTTGAGGTGTGGGGGGCAAATCAGTGACCGGGCGCGGTCTGCCGCCAGGCCTGGGAGCGGCGCAACAAACCGCGCGAGGCCCAGGCCAACAGCAGGGACACGCCCGCCGAGGTGAACAGAATCAGGGTCGACATCGCCGCCGCGCCGCCGACGTTGCCGGCGTCGTCCATGTTCAGCACCGCCACCGCCGCGAGGATGGTGTCGGGGCTGTAGAGGAAGATCGCCGCCGAGACGGTGGTCATGGCCGAGACGAACAGGTAGCGCACGATATCCAGCAGCGCCGGCAGGCAGATCGGCACGGTGACCCGCAGGTAGTGCCGATACAACGGCGCCTTGAGCGACAGCGCGGCGGCTTCGAACTCGGCATCGAGTTGGCGCAACGCGGTGGTGGCAGTCATTTGTGCGGTGGTCAAATAGTGAGCAATGGTGCAGACCACCAGCAGGGTCATGGTCCCGTAGAGCACATGCAGCGGGTTGCCGCTGAGGTTGAAGAAGAAGACGTAACCCAGACCCAGCACCAGACCTGGCACCGCCATCGGCACGAAACTAAGCATGCGCAGGGTCAGATTCAGTCCCTGCTGACCCTTGGTTTTTTCCATCAGGTACGCACCGGTGAAGATCAGCACACTGCCGATCAACGCCGTACACAACGCCATCTTCACGCTGTTGCCGTAGGCCAGCCAACCGCCGCCCGCCGTGTCGTTGAACTGGTAATGGTTGAGCGACAGCGACAGGTTGTACGGCCAGAACTTCACCAGCGATGAGAACACTGCCATGCCGAACACCAGCAGCAACACCGCGCAGATCAACAGCACGATGGCCAGATAACAACCGTCGCGCAGCTTCGATGGCGTCGGTTGAAAGACTTGCGCCCGCCCGCTCATGGAATCGCCATGACGCCGACGCAGCCAGGCGTCGACGCCGAAACTGAACAGCGCCGGCAGCAGTAGGACCATGCCGATCAGCGCGCCGCGACCGAATTGTTGCTGGCCGACCACGGCTTTGTAGGCTTCCAGTGCCAGCACTTGATAGTCGCCCCCGACCACCACGGGCACGCCGAAGTCGGTGATGGTCAAGGTGAAGACGAGGCAGAACGCTGCGAACACCGCCTGACGGGTCGCCGGCCAGGTGATGCTGCGAAAGGCTTTCGCCGGACTGGCGCCCATGCTGGAGGCGGCATCGAAGAGTCGCGCGTCCGCCAGGGACAACGCTGACAGCAAAATCATCAAGGCATGTGGGAAGGTGTAGATGACCTCGCCCAGAACAATGCCCCAGAAGCCGTAGATATTGTCCGAGAGCAAACCGCGCAACATGCCCTGGTTGCCGAACAGATAAACCAGCGCAATCCCCGGCAGCATCGACGGCGCCATCAGCGGCAGCAGCGACATGCCGCGCCAGATGCCTTTACCGGGAATCAACGTACGTTGCAGCGCGTAGGCAAACAGATAAGCCAGCGGTACGACAATGGCCGCGACGCTGACAGACACTTTCAGGCTGTTGCCCAGTAACCAGTGGAAATTGGCGCTGGTCAGCAGTTCGCGAGCGGCGATCAGTCCACCGCCCTGCCCGGCTTCAGAGCTGAAACCGCGCCAGAAGATCGCCAGCAACGGCATCAACACAGCGACGCCAAGCAACACCAGCAGCACGACCTTGCCGCCGACCACAAACAACCGGTCGCCGATTTCGGCACGGGAGGTCTGCCGGACCTGCTTGTGCGGTATCGGCAGCGCGACGTTCGCGCTCATCAGGCAAACACCTGCAGGCTGCGCGGCGGCAAGGCGACCATGATCTGTTGCGCGCCAAGACGCGGCATGGCTTCCGGCGCCAGTTCCGCCAGTAGCGCATGGCCCGGCAGCTGATCGAGTTCGAAGCTCATGCGACAGCGGTTGCCGAGAAAAGTGATCTCGCGAACCTTGGCCGGGAACAGGTTTTCTTCATGCACCGGCGGGTTGACGTTGATGGCCTCGGGGCGGCAGAACAAACGACCCGAGGCAGTTTTAGCGCTGCCTTCGGCCAGGCGCATGTTCATCCCGCCGACCTGGGCATGACTGTCGCTGCTACGGCGAAACGGCAACCAGTTGCCCTGACCGACGAACTCCGCCACAAACGGTGTGGCCGGACGGTCGTAGATTTCCTGTGGCGTGGCGTACTGCTCGACCTTGCCGTTGTGCATCACGGCGATGCGGTCGGCCATCAGCATGGCTTCATCCTGATTGTGGGTAACCATCAGGGTGGTGACGCCGAGGTTGCGCTGCAATTGGCGCAGTTCGGTGCACAGATGCTCGCGGACGCGGGCGTCAAGCGCCGACATCGGTTCGTCCAGCAGCAACAATGAAGGGGCCGGCGCCAGGGCCCGAGCCAGTGCGACTCGCTGCTGCTGACCGCCGGACAATTGGCCGGGGTATTTTTTCTCACTGCCGATCAGGCCAACCAGTTCCAGCATCTGACCGACGCGCTGGCGCACTTCATCGCGACTGCTACCGGTGAGGCCGTAGGCGATATTCGCCTCGACGCTGAGATTGGGGAACAGTGCGTAGGACTGGAAGAGAATGCCGTAGTCCCGGGCTTGAGGTGCCAGGTGGGAAACGTCGCGATCGCCGAGGTACAACTCGCCACTGTCTTGTTTCTCAAGACCCGCAATGCAGCGCAGCAAGGTGGTTTTGCCACAGCCCGAAGGCCCCAAGAGGCACACCAGCTCACCGGCCGCCACGTCGAGGGAAACGTTATCCAACGCAGTGAACGCGCCGAAGCGTTTCTGCACGCCGCGCACTTTCATCGGCGCGCCGGGGTTGGTCAGGGCAGTTGCAGTCGAGTGGTTCATGGACAGGCCTCATCAAGCAGATGAGGGCCATCCTAGGTTTGCAATGCGTCCGTCATGTGGCAATGAGGCAAAAACGGCCGATAGTGGTATTCGGGGATTTGGGTTGGATGCGGCGGCGTACCGACGGACGTCTTCGCGGGCAAGCCTCGCTCCTACAGGGGCATACGATCAACCTGTAGGAGCGAGGCTTGCCCGCGAAGAGGCCATAAGCATCGCCACACGCCTCAGGCCGGGGCCATTTCCTGCGCCAACCCGAGAAACGCCGCCGGCAGCCGCGCACCTTTTCTCTCCTTGAGGCAGTACAGATACTCGGGAATCTGCGGCGCATTCTCGATGGTCAGCACCCGCAATTGCGGATCGTGAGGCACTTCCTGCCGGGCAATGATGCTGATACCAATGTTGCGCAGCACCGCCTCTCGGATCGACTCCCGGCTGCCAATCTCCAGTAGCGGCCCGAAACTCACCCCGGCGCCGGCCAGCAACTCTTCGGTCAAACGCCGAGTGGTCGAGCCCGATTCGCGCATCAACAAGGTATGCCCGGCCAACGCACTGAGCGGCACATGATCATGCACCGCCAGCGGATGATTGCGATGCACCGCCAGCACCAGTGGATCGCTGCCGAGCACGCGGCGGATCAATCGCGCATCGTCCAGCAACTGCGAGGACGCAGCGACATCGACCCGGTAGTCCTCCAGCGCCTCGAGCACCTGTTGGGAGTTACCGATTTCCACCGACACCTCCACCTGCGGCAAGCGCTCGCGAAAGGTCTTCACCAGGTCGAGGATGTAATACGGCGCCGTGGCAGCGATGCGCAACGTGCCCTGGACCTGACCGCTGTTACGCAGGAAGAACTCGATGTCGGCTTCCTGCTGCAACAGCGCCTTGACCATCGGTAACAACCGCGCGCCTTCGTCGCTGACGCTGAGGCGGCGACCGCCACGGTAGAACAGCTCAACCGAGTATTGGCTTTCCAGATGGCGAATCTGGGTCGTCACCGTCGGTTGGCTCAGGCCGAGCTTTTTCGCCGCCAGGGTAATGCTGCCCAACCGGGCAACCATGTAAAACGCCTTCAGCTCGGCACTCAGCACACCCTTCCCTCGTCGTCTATTTGCGCAACAGGCGCAAACCGTTGAACACCACCAACAGGCTCACGCCCATGTCGGCGAACACCGCCATCCACATGGTGGCGATCCCGGCGAAGGTTACCCCAAGAAAGATCGCCTTGATGACCAATGCCAGGGCAATGTTCTGTTTGAGGATATTCGAGGTCTGCCGCGACAGGCGGATGAAAGCCGGAATCTTGCGCAGATCGTCGTCCATCAGGGCGACATCGGCAGTTTCAATGGCGGTGTCGGTACCGGCCGCCGCCATGGCGAAACCGATCTCGGCCCGCGCCAGTGCCGGTGCGTCGTTGATGCCGTCGCCGACCATCCCGACCCGATGACCTTGGGCATACAGCCTTTCAATGGCTTGCAGTTTATCGGTCGGCAACAGATCGCCCTGCGCCTGATCGATGCCCACCTGGGCGGCGATGGCCTGAGCGGTATGAACGTTGTCGCCGGTCAGCATCAGGGTTTTGATGCCCAACTCGTGCAACTGCTGGATTGCTTCGCGACTGGACGCTTTCACGGTGTCTGCCACGGCAAACAATGCCAGTGGACCGGATTTATCGAGCAACAGCACCACCGACTTGCCCTGTTTCTCCAGAGCAAACAGTTTCTCTTCCAGCGCTGGCGAACACAGGCCCAACTCTTCCACCAGGCGATGGTTGCCCAAGTGGTAGAGCTCACCGTTGATCTCGCCGCGCACACCACGACCCGCCAGGGCTTCGAAGTTATCCACAGCGGGGGCGCGCCGGTTATCCACAACTGCAGCCGCATTGGCGATGGCCAGCGACACCGGGTGATCCGAACGACCGGCCAGGGCCGCCGCAATGGCCGGGGCAATTTCATCCGCGATGGGGTCGAGGGACAAATAGTCGGTCTGCACCGGTTTGCCGTGAGTGAGGGTGCCGGTCTTGTCGAGGGCCAGGTAATCGAGTTTGTGGCCGTGCTCCAGATAAACGCCGCCCTTGACCAGAATCCCTTTGCGCGCCGCTGCCGCGAGACCGCTAACGATGGTCACCGGGGTGGAAATCACCAATGCACACGGGCAGGCGACCACCAGCAGCACCAGCGCCCGGTAGATCCAGTCGAACCACAGCGCATCCATGAACAGCGGCGGGATCACCGCCACGGCCAGGGCCAGGATGAACACCGCCGGGGTGTAGATTTTCGAGAAACTGTCGACGAAACGCTGGGTCGGAGCGCGTGCCCCCTGAGCCTGTTCCACAGCGTGGATAATCCGCGCCAGGGTCGAATTGTTCGCCGCGGCGGTTACCGTGTATTCCAGCGAACCGGACTGGTTGATGGTGCCGGCGAACACTTTGTCGCCGATGGTTTTTTCCACCGGGAGGCTTTCACCGGTGATCGGCGCCTGATCGATGGTCGAGCTGCCGGACAGCACTTCGCCGTCCAGACCGATCCGTTCGCCCGGACGCACCCGCACCCGCGCACCCAGTTCGATGTTTTTAACCGGTTGTGCGACCCAACTGCCGTCGGCCTGCTGCACCGTGGCTTGCTCGGGGGTCATCTGCATCAGCCCGCCGATGGCGTTGCGCGCCCGGTCCAGGGACCTGGCTTCGATCAACTCGGCCACGGTGAACAGGAACATCACCATCGCCGCTTCCGGCCATTGGCCGATCAGAATCGCGCCGGTCACCGCGATGCTCATCAGCGCGTTGATGTTCAGGTTGAGGTTTTTCAGGGCGATCCAGCCCTTCTTGTAGGTGCTGAGGCCACCGCTGAGGATCGAGATCAGCGCGATAACCGCCACCACCCAATTCGGCGCCGCGTTGGTGAAATGGATAACTTCAGCTGCCAGCGCGCCAACGCCGGACAATGCCAATGGCCACCAAGGCTTTTTCTCAGGCGCCGGGGTTGGCGCTTCGACGCCCGGCTCCAGCGGCTCGGCGTGCATGCCGAGCGACTTGATCGCATCGATGATCGGCGCGGTGCCTGGCAGGTCATGGGTCACGCCCAACACCCGATTGATCAGGTTGAATTCCAGTTGCTGCACACCCGAAAGCTTCCCGAGTTTGTTCTGGATCAGCGTCTGCTCGGTCGGGCAGTCCATGGCCTCGATGCGGAAACTGCTCAGCCGCGCACCGGCGGTCGGCGTTTCGCTCAACTTGATCAGCGACGGCGCTGCTGCTTTGGAGGAACAGCAGGAATCCCCGTGGCCGCCATGGTCATGGCTTGCGTGGTCATGCTTGTGCACAGGCTGCAGCTTGGGGCTGTGATCATGCCCGGCCTCGGGTTTATGGGTGTGAAGAGAATCGCTCATTGGTCGCGTCCATGAAGGTGCCTGTTGCCAAGTAAAGACCCTGTAGCCACTATAGGGTCAAGCACCCTTTTGGAGATTGTCGCGATGAAAATCGGAGAACTGGCGAAACTCACCGACTGCGCCGTGGAAACCATCCGCTACTACGAGCGCGAAAACCTGCTGCCGGAGCCGGCCCGCAGCGACGGCAATTACCGCGTCTACACCCAGGCCCACGCCGAGCGCCTGACCTTCATCCGTAACTGCCGCACTCTGGACATGACCCTCGAGGAAATCCGCAGCCTGCTGGCCCTGCGCGACAGTCCGCAGGATCAATGCGAAAACGTCAACGCGTTGATCGACGAACACATTCACCATGTGAAGGCGCGGATCGATGGTTTGCTGGCCTTGCAGACACAACTGCTCGACCTGCGCCAACGCTGCAGCGAAGGGCCGGATATCGATCAGTGCGGGATTTTGCAGCGGCTGGAAGTGAGCGGCGGGGTTGTGGCGACGGAGGTTGAGCATTCACATGTCGGGAGAAGTCACGGCCATTGAGGACGCCTTCGCGGGCAAGCCTCGCTCCTACAGGATTTGTGTTGGTCGCCCGGAAATGGACACGACGCATCATCTGTAGGAGCGAGGCTTGCCCGCGAACACCGCGAAGCGGTGCCTGAATCAGACCGCCATCGGCGCGGTCATCGGCGCGTGGTGCTCATAGCCTTCCAGCGAGAAATCGCTCGGCTCGATCAACTCCAGCCACTCCGGCTGATAAACACCGGTCTTGGCAAACTCCGGCACGCGGTCGGATATCTTCAGCTTCGGCATGGCGAACGGCTCGCGCTTGAGCTGTTCGTTGAGCATGTCCAGGTGATTTTCGTAGACGTGGGCGTCGCCGATGAAATAGGTGAACCAACGCGGTGTGTAACCGGTCAGGCGACCGATCAGGCTCAGCAGCGCGGCGCCTTCGGTGAGGTTGAACGGCGTGCCCAGGCCCAGGTCGTTGGAGCGGATGTAGAGGGTCAGGGAGATTTCCCTGGTCTCGACATTCGGGTGGAACTGGTACAGCAAGTGGCACGGCGGCAAGGCCATTTCGTCGAGCTGGGCGACGTTCCAGCCGTGGAACAGAATGCGACGGCTGCCCGGGTCCTTGATGATGGTGTCGACGCACTGGCGGATCTGGTCGATCGCCTTGTACAACACCACATAAGCCTGGCCATCTTCTTCGCCCTCGGCGATTTGGCGGTAGCCCTGACTCAGGGTCTGCTCGATGGCGGCCTGGTTGCTGACCGGGATCTGTTTGTACGCCGGCCATTTGCGCCATTGCACGCCGTAGATCTCGCCGAGGTCGTCTTCGCCCTGACGGAACGGGTTGGCCAGCCACTGCGCGTTTTCGTTGGCGTTCTGGTCCCAGACCTTGCAGCCCAGCGCCCGGAATTCGGCGGCGTTGTTCACCCCGCGCAGAAATCCGCACATTTCGCCGATGGCGGATTTGAAGGCCATCTTGCGAGTGGTGATCGCCGGGAAACCTTCCCGCAGATCGAAGCGCAGCATCGCGCCCGGAAAGCTGATGGTGTTCACGCCGGTGCGGTTGGCCTGTTTGGTGCCGTTCTTGATGACGTGGGCGACCAGTTCGAGATATTGCTTCATGAATTACCTGTGTCCTTGAACCCGGGACTGTCGCCCCGGGGTTCGAATTTATAGCGCCTGCTTCTTATACCGCAGCTGCGGGGGCCGCCGGAGCGCGTCGATAAGCCAGCCAGATCAGGAACAATCCGCCGACAATCATCGGTACGCACAGTACCTGGCCCATGGTCAGCCAGTTCCAGGCCAGATAACCCAGTTGCGCGTCCGGCACGCGAACGAATTCGACGATGAAGCGGAAGATGCCATAGAACAGCGCGAACATCCCGGACACTGCCATGGTCGGCCGCGGCTTGCGCGAGAACAGCCAGAGGATGGCGAACAACGCCACGCCTTCCAGCGCGAACTGGTACAGCTGCGACGGATGACGGGCCAGTTGCGCCGGATCGGTCGGGAAGACCATCGCCCACGGCACATCGGTGGCCTTGCCCCACAACTCGGCGTTGATGAAGTTACCGATGCGCCCGGCACCCAGGCCGATCGGCACCATCGGCGCGACGAAGTCCATCAGCTGGAAGAACGACTTGTCGTTCTTTTTACCGAACCACAGCGCGGCCAACATCACGCCGATGAACCCGCCGTGGAACGACATGCCGCCCTTCCACACTTCGAAGATCAGGGTCGGGTTGGCCAGGTAGGCGTTCAGATCGTAAAACAGCACATAACCCAGGCGGCCACCGACGATGACACCCATCGACATCCAGAACACCATGTCGGAGAGTTTCTCCTTGGTCCAGGTCGGGTCGAAGCGGTTCAGCCGGCGTGATGCCAGCCACCACGCGCCGCCGATGCCGATCAGGTACATCAGGCCGTACCAGTGGATTTTCAGCGGACCGATGGCCAGGGCCACCGGGTCGATCTGCGGGTAAGGCAGCATTGCGACTCCTCGTTAGAGTTGAAACCTTCAAATTCCCGGGCGACGCTGTCACGCCAGGATTAAGCCAGGATTGCGCTACGCGTCAGAGCAAGAAGCTCAAGCCGACGCAAAACAGCAAAGCGGCAAACAGTCTTTTCAGCAAGCGCGGCGACAGCCTGTGGGCCAGTCGCGCACCAAGGCGGGCGAATACCATGCTGGTCAGGGCAATCCCCAGCAGCGCCGGCAAATAAACAAAACCGAGACTATGGGCCGGCAACAATGGATCGTGCCACCCCAAAATCATGAAACTTAATGCACTGGCCAAGGCGATTGGCAGGCCACAGGCCGACGAAGTGGCCACCGCCTGCTGCATTGGTACGCTGCGCCAGGTCAGGAACGGCACGGTCAACGAGCCGCCGCCAATCCCGAAAATCGCCGAAGCCCAGCCAATGACGCTGCCCGCGACGGTCAGACCGACTTTGCCCGGCACCGTTCGGCTGGCTTTGGGTTTGAAGTCCAAAGCGAGTTGAACGGCGATGATCAGCGCAAATACACCAATGATCTTCTGCAAATTCGGCCCGGAAATGGCTTCGGCAGTCAGCGCGCCGAAACCGGCACCGATCAGAATACCCAGGGTCATCCAGGCAAAAATCGGCCAACGCACGGCGCCGCGGCGATGGTGCTCGCGAACCGCATTGACCGACGTAAAGATGATCGTCGCCAGGGAGGTGCCGACTGCCAGATGCGTCAGGATCGACGCATCAAATCCCTGCAAGGTGAAACTGAACACCAGCACCGGGACAATGATGATCCCGCCGCCTACCCCGAACAGCCCGGCCAACACGCCCGCACAGGCGCCCAGCGCCAGATAGAGCAGAAATTCCATGGCCGCATCCCCAAGCATCCCGAATCAGGAGCGGCATGGTAACGGAAGCATGGCCTCGGGCTCCACTGTGGATGGCGATGGATCGATGAGCGATGTCTGCGTAGAGTGAGCAAAAAACACACAAGGACCACCTTATGTGCCTGATTGTTTTTGCCTGGCGGCCGGGTCATGCCCAGCCGCTGATCGTGGCGGCCAACCGCGACGAATTCTATGCCCGGCCCAGCCTGCCCCTGGCGCAATGGCCACATGCTCCGCACGTGTATGCCGGCCGCGACCTTGAGGCTGGCGGTACGTGGCTCGGTGTCGGCGCCAACGGGCGCTTCGCCGCGCTGACCAACATCCGTGATCCCCTTCAGCCGCCGGCGCGCAAGTCGCGAGGCGAACTGGTGGCGCAGTTTCTCAGCGGGGACATGCCGATTGACGACTATTTAAAGGACGTTGTCGGACGTTCGCCTGAATATGCCGGATTTAATCTGTTGATTGGCAATGCCAACGAGCTATGGCACTTCAATGCCCGGGAGACGGAGGCGGTCATGCTCCAGCCGGGCATTTATGGGTTATCGAACGCGGGGCTTGATACGCCGTGGCCGAAAGTGCTCAAGGCCAAGGCAGCATTGAGCGAAGTATTGGGCGATCCGCAGCCGCAGGCGCTGTTAGCCTTGCTGAGCGACCCGCAGACCGCGCCGCTTGCCGAACTGCCGGACACTGGCGTGGGGCAGGCCACCGAGACGTTGTTGTCGAGCGTGTTTATCAAGAGCCCGACTTACGGGACACGGGCGAGCACGGCGTTGATCGTTCAGGCGGATGGGGGGCGGCATATGGTCGAACGGAGTTTCGGGCCGTATGGGGGGCATTTGGGGGAAGTAGAGATCAGGATTTGATTTTGTGCTGCCTGGACTGGCCCTATCGCAGGCAAGCCAGCTCCCACAGGTTTTGGTGTTGATCACAAATCAGTGAATCGACCCAAATTCCTGTGGGAGCTGGCTTGCCTGCGATGGGGCCATCAGCCTCTTAGAGGGTTTTGACCGAAGCCGGATTAATCATCCGCGCCAACCCAAGGTTCTTCAGCGCCAGTTGCAGCGAGCTGTGGATAACTTGCGGGTTGTCGATGGTCATCAGCTCAGCCAGCAATTCCTTGGCCTTGCTCAGGTTGATCTGACGCAGCATCCACTTCACTTTCGGCAGGTTGGTGGCGTTCATCGACAGGCTGTCGAAGCCCATCGCCATCAACAACACCGCCGCCGCCGGGTCACCGGCCATTTCGCCGCAGATACTCACTGGCTTGCCTTCGGCATGGGCGTCGCGCACCACGTTCTGCAAGGCTTGCAATACTGCCGGGTGCAGGTAGTCGTAGAGATCGGCCACCCGCGGGTTGTTGCGGTCCACGGCCAGCAGATACTGGGTCAGGTCGTTGGAACCGACCGACAGGAAATCCACTTGTCGCGCCAATTCCTTGGTCTGGTACACCGCCGCCGGAATCTCGATCATTACGCCAATCGGCGGCATCGGCACGTCGGTGCCTTCGTCGCGGACTTCGCCCCAGGCCCGGTGAATCAGGTGCAGGGCTTCTTCCAGTTCATGGGTGCCGGAAATCATCGGCAGCAGAATGCGCAGGTTGTTCAGGCCTTCGCTGGCCTTGAGCATGGCGCGGGTTTGCACCAGGAAGATTTCCGGGTGGTCGAGGGTCACACGAATGCCGCGCCAGCCGAGGAACGGGTTGTCTTCCTTGATCGGAAAGTACGACAACGCCTTGTCGCCGCCGATGTCCAGGCTGCGCATGGTCACCGGTTGCGGATGGAACGCGGCGAGCTGCTCGCGATAGATTGCCAGCTGCTCTTTTTCGCTCGGGAAGCGCTGGTTGATCATGAACGGCACTTCGGTGCGGTACAGACCCACGCCCTCGGCACCGCGCTTCTGCGCCCGTGCCACGTCCGCCAGCAGGCCAGTGTTGACCCACAGCGGCATGCGGTGGCCATCGACCGTCACGCACGGCAGGTCCCGCAATGCATCCAGCCCGAGGGCCAGTTGTTTCTCTTCCTCGACCACCTCGGCGAACTGCTTGCGCAGCACGTCACTCGGGTTGGTATAGACCTCACCGTGGTAGCCGTCGACGATCATCTGGATGCCGTCGACCTTGGAATACGGCAAGTCGACCAGGCCCATCACCGTCGGAATACCCATGGCGCGCGCCAGGATCGCCACGTGTGAGTTGCCGGAACCGAGTACCGACACCAGACCCACCAGCTTGCCTTCCGGCACCTCGCCGAGCATCGCCGGCGTCAGTTCTTCGCTGACCAGAATGGTGTTGTCGGGGTAGACCAGCGTCTGCTGCCGCTCTTCCTGCAGGTAAGCCAGCAAGCGCCGACCGAGGTCTTTGACGTCCGAGGCGCGCTCACGCAGGTAGGCGTCGTCCATCAATTCGAATCGGTTGACGTGTTCGGTGACCACTTGACGCAACGCGCCCTGAGCCCACTGACCGGTCTTGATCACCGTGGTGATTTCGCTGCCGAGCGAGGCATCGTCGAGCATCATCAGGTAAACGTCGAACAACGCCCGTTCTTCAGGCCGCAGCTGGGTCGCCAGCTTGGCGGACAAGGCACGCATGTCGGCGCGTACGCCTTCGATGGCGGTCTTGAACAGGCCCAGTTCCGCGTTGATGTCGGTGATGGTCTTGTCCGGCACCACGTCCAGATCGGCCGGCGGCAGCATGACGACCGCGGTTCCGACCGCCGCGCCCGGCGAACCCGGTACACCGACGAACTTTGCTTCCTGAATACCTTTGCCCTGACGGCCCAGGCCACGGATCGAACCGGTGGCCTCGGCGTGGGCGATAACGCCGGCAAGTTGCGCGCTCATGGTCACGAGGAAGGCTTCTTCACCTTCATCGAACTGGCGGCGTTCTTTTTGCTGAATGACCAACACGCCGACAACGCGACGGTGGTGAATGATCGGCGCCCCGAGGAACGAGGCGTAGCGCTCCTCACCGGTCTCGGCGAAGTAACGGTAGCGCGGGTGATCCGCGGCGTTTTCGAGGTTCAGGGGTTCTTCACGCGTGCCGACCAGGCCGACCAGACCTTCGTTGGGTGCCATGCTGACTTTGCCGATCGAGCGCTTGTTCAAGCCCTCGGTGGCCATCAACACGAAGCGGTTGGTCTCTGGGTCAAGCAGGTAGACCGAGCAGACCTGGCTGCCCATGGCCTCTTTGACGCGCAACACAATAATCCCCAACGCCGCCTTGAGATCCTTGGCGGAGTTAACTTCCTGGACGATCTTGCGCAGCGTATTGAGCATGGCTCGGGGTCGAACTCCGTCGTCAGTCGCGCGCTAAAAGGCGCGGGGCAAGCTCTTTGAGAGCGCGGCGATAAACCTCGCGCTTGAATGTCACCACCTGGCCCAACGGATACCAATAGCTGACCCAGCGCCAGCCATCGAATTCCGGTTTACCGGTCAAATCCATCCGCACCCGCTGCTCGTTGGAGATCAGGCGCAGGAGAAACCATTTCTGCTTCTGGCCGATGCACAGCGGTTGGCTGTGCGTCCTGACCAGACGTTGCGGCAAACGATAGCGCAACCAGCCCCGGGTGCAGGCGAGTATTTCAACATCTTCGCGCTCCAGGCCCACTTCTTCGTTCAACTCGCGGTACAAGGCGTCTTCCGGCGTCTCCTGGGGGTTGATCCCGCCCTGTGGAAACTGCCAGGCATCTTGATTGATACGGCGAGCCCATAGCACCTGGCCGGCATCATTCGTCAGAATGATCCCGACATTGGGGCGGAAACCATCGGGGTCGATCACGGCAACAACCTCGCAAACGCATGTCGCCGCATTGTTCCACAAAGGTTGTGAAAGCAGCAACGAGCCGACCTACCTTATGTGCACTCTTGTGAAAAGTCCGTATTCTGGACGCCTTTCTACAGACTTTTCAGCGAGTAACTGCAATGCGGCTGGCTTTATTCGACTTGGACAACACGCTTCTGGGCGGTGACAGTGACCACGCCTGGGGCGACTATCTGTGCGAACGCGGCTTCCTCGACGCCGTCGCCTACAAGGCACGCAACGACGAGTTCTATCAGGATTACCTGGCCGGCAAGCTGGATAACGACGCGTACCTGAACTTCTGCCTCGAAGTTCTCGGCCGCACCGAAATGGCCACGCTGGATCAATGGCACCAGGACTACATGCGCGACTGCATCGAACCGATCGTGCTGCCCAAAGGCATCGAACTGCTGGCCAAGCACCGCGAGGCCGGCGACAAACTGGTGATCATCACCGCCACCAACCGCTTTGTGACCGGGCCCATTGCAGCACGTCTGGGCGTTGAAACCCTGATCGCCACCGAATGCGAAATGATCGACGGCCGTTACACCGGGCGCAGCACTGATGTCCCGTGCTTCCGCGAAGGCAAGGTGACCCGGTTGAATCGTTGGCTGGAAGAAACCGGCCATAATCTGGAAGACAGCTATTTCTATAGTGATTCGATGAATGACTTGTCGTTGCTGGAACAGGTGGCGAATCCGATCGCTGTTGATCCGGATCCTAATTTGCGGGCCGAGGCCGAGAAGCGTGGCTGGCCGGTGATTTCGTTGCGCGATTGAGATCGCCATCGCGGGCAAGCCCGCTCCCACAGGGATCTCTGCTGTAAATGCTATCTATGTCACACAGCAGAACCTTGTGGGAGCGGGCTTGCCCGCGATTGGGTCGACTCGGTCAAAAGCCCTAAACCGGCTTGGCCCCCATCAACCCCGCAATGGCGATAAAGCAGACAAAGCTGAACAACGCCAACGCAAACGTAAACTTCGCATTCCCCCCCGCGGGCGCCTTGCGCAGCCGATTCAGCCGCACCACCAGCCAGAACCAGCCCAGCGCCGCCACGGTGTAGAGCACACTGGACGCCAGCAACCAGGTCTGCCCCAACGGCCAGCCCACCAGATGCACCATCCACCAACCGGTGAACGGCATGCTCAGCAGTGCCAGGCCCATCAATAGCCAGATGAACACCTGCGGTCGTTGCAAGGTGCGAGTATGAGCCGTCGCGTCGCCGTTACGGCGTGTGCGCCAGACCCATATCGCCAAACCCGGCGCGCACACCAGCAACACTACCGTTGCAACCATGTGCGCCACTTTCAGGGCGGTTAACGTTTCCATTGTTCGATTTCCTTATGGCCTGCCGATCAGCGTAGCCGCTCAGCCGAGAAACAGCTGATAGGCCGGGTTGTCGCTTTCGTCCCAATACGGGTAACCGATTTCTTCCAGCGCGGCCGGTACCAGATGACGCTCGTCGTGCGGCACTTGCAGGCCCGCGACCACACGGCCATCGGCCGCGCCGTGGTTGCGGTAGTGGAACATCGAAATGTTCCAGCGCCCGCCGAGCTTGTTGAGGAAGTTGAACAACGCACCCGGACGCTCCGGGAACTCGAAGCGCAGCACCACTTCATCGACCACATGGACAGCACGCCCGCCGACCATGTGGCGGATGTGTAACTTGGCCAGTTCGTTGTCGGTCAGGTCTAGCACCGGGAAACCCTGCTCGGTGAGACTGGCGAGCAGCGCACTGCGCGGGTCGTTTTCCGGATGAGTCTGCACGCCGACAAAGATGTGCGCTTCACTGCCGGTGTTGTAGCGGTAGTTGAATTCGGTGATCTGGCGCTTGCCGATGGCTTCGCAGAACGCCTTGAAACTGCCCGGTTTCTCGGGGATGGTCACGGCGATGATGGCTTCGCGACCCTCGCCCAGTTCGGCGCGCTCGGCCACGTGGCGCAAGCGGTCGAAGTTGACGTTGGCACCCGAGTCGATGGCGACGAAGGTATGCCCCGTGATGCCGCGTTGCTCGACGTACTTCTTGATCCCGGCCACGCCCAAGGCACCAGCAGGCTCCGTGATCGAGCGGGTATCGTCGTAGATATCCTTGATTGCCGCACAGATCTCGTCAGTGCTGACAGTGATGACTTCGTCTACGTAGTCTTTGCAGATGTCGAACGTGTGCTGGCCGATCTGCGCCACAGCGACGCCGTCGGCGAAGAGGCCCACGGTAGGCAGGATCACGCGTTCACCAGCGGCCATGGCGGCTTGCAGACAGTTGGAGTCGTCCGGCTCGACGCCGATGATTTTGATTTCAGGCCGCAGGTACTTCACGTACGCCGCGATCCCGGCGATCAATCCGCCACCGCCCACCGGGACGAAGATCGCGTCCAGACGGCCAGGGTGCTGGCGCAAAATCTCCATGGCCACCGTGCCCTGCCCGGCAATGGTGTGGGGATCGTCGTAAGGGTGGATGTAGACGTAGCCTTTTTCGTCGACCAGTTTCAGCGAGTAGGCCAGGGCTTCCGGGAACGAATCCCCGTGCAGCACCACTTTGCCGCCGCGTGAACGCACGCCTTCGACCTTGATTTCCGGGGTGGTCTTGGGCATCACGATGGTCGCTTTCACGCCCAGTACCTTGGCCGCCAGGGCCAGGCCTTGCGCATGGTTGCCCGCCGACGCGGTGACCACGCCGCGAGCACGCTCTTCATCGCTCAATTGCGTCAACTTGTTGTAGGCGCCGCGAATCTTGAACGAGAACACCGGCTGCAAGTCTTCACGCTTGAGCCAGATATCGTTGCCCAGCCGCTCGGAGAGCTGGCGGGCAGTCTGCAATGGGGTTTCCACGGCAACGTCATAAACGCGCGAGGTGAGGATCTTTTTGACGTACTGTTCGAGCATCGGAAAGCATCACTGAGCGGGTTGGGCAGGGCCAAGGAGTCTAACCCGGCTTTTGGGCGGGCGACCACACTTGTAGGAGCGAGTCTTGCCCGCGAAAGCGATCTTACTGCCAATATTTATGCTGGATGTGACGACCTCTTCGCGGGCAAGCCTCGCTCCTACAGGTAACGATCACGCCCCGCCAATCGGGCAATGACCTTCCCCATCGCGAGGCCTATAATGCCGGCCTTTCGTTCCCCTTTCGGCACCTCGGAGCCCGCATGACCCAGGATCAACTCAAACAGGCCGTAGCCCAGGCCGCCGTCGACTTCATCCTTCCGAAACTCGACGACAAGAGCATCGTCGGGGTCGGCACCGGCTCCACCGCCAACTGTTTCATCGATGCCCTGGCCAAGCACAAAGGCGCGTTCGATGGCGCGGTCGCCAGTTCCGAAGCCACCGCCGCCCGCCTCAAAGGCCACGGCATTCCGGTGTATGAGCTCAATACCGTCAGCGACCTGGAGTTCTACGTCGATGGCGCCGATGAAAGCGACGCGCACCTGAACCTGATCAAGGGCGGCGGCGCGGCCCTGACCCGCGAGAAGATTGTGGCGGCCGTGGCCAAGACCTTCATCTGCATCGCCGACGCCAGCAAACTGGTGCCGGTGCTCGGTGCGTTCCCGCTGCCGGTGGAAGTGATCCCGATGGCCCGCAGCCACGTGGCCCGCCAACTGGTGAAGCTCGGCGGCGACCCGGTTTACCGTGAAGGCGTGCTGACCGACAACGGCAACATCATCCTCGACGTGTTCAACATGCAGATCACCAACCCGGTGGAGCTGGAAACACAGATCAATGCCATCGTCGGCGTGGTCACCAACGGTTTGTTCGCAGCCCGCCCGGCTGATTTGCTGCTGCTGGGCACGAGTGAAGGCGTGAAAACCCTGCGCGCCGAGTAAGCGAGATAGCCCGGATTCATGGGCAAATGAAATACCTGTGGGAGCGGGCTTGCCCGCGATGAGGCCGTCACATTCAACATTGATGTTGACTGAAAGGCCGCCATCGCGGGCAAGCCCGCTCCCACAGTGTTTTGCGGTGTTGGTTAGGGTTGCGGTGGTTTTTTGAAGACGTAGAAAAGGTTCGGCTCGCTGACGAGGTACAGGGTGCCGTCGTCGTCCATGGCGATGCCTTCCGCTTGCGGTACAGTTTTCTGCAATCCCTGACGCCCCTTGCTCAGTGACAGGGTGGTCAGCGGTCGCCCGTCGACATCCAGCTCCAGAATCAGTCGCGACTCATCGGACAGCGCCAGTAAATGGCCGCTGCGCTCGTCGTATTGCAGGCTCGACAGGTCTCGCACGAACATCCCGGCATCACGTTTGGGGTTGTTCACCACGTGCACCGCGTAGGATTTTTCCGGGTTGTAATGCGGAAAGCCCTGCACTTCGTAAATCAGCATCGGATCGCGCTCCTTGGCGACAAACAAGCGCTTGCCCACCGAGTCATAGGCCAACCCTTCAAACCCCTTGTTGCCACTCATGTGCACGCCGAGGGTCATCTGTTCGGCGTCCGCGGCATCGAGGAACGTCGTGTCCTTCTCCAGATGAATCTTGATCAGCCGTTGCTGGCGCTCGTCGGTGATCACATAAGTGTCAGCGCTGATGAACTCCACCGCCTCCGGATCGCCAAACCCGACCAGCGCCACACGCCGCAGGATTTTGCCTTCCAGGGACAATTCGATCAGCTCGGCGTTTTTGTTGGTGACGGTGAACAGGCTTTTACGCACGGGATCGAAGGTCAGCGCCGAAACATCGTCGTCCAGACCATCAATGACTTGCGCCTCGATCGCTACCTGATACTGATCCAGGCCAATGGACTGGGCATTCATCGGCTGCCATAACGCCTGCACATTGAACCAGGTACGCTCGAACAGACGCAGGTACTGGCCGACGGCAATCAGCACGATCAGCGCAATGACCGACAAGATCAGCATCAGGGGTTTGGGACGGGCAAGTCGGCGCATTCAGGCGAGCTCGGAAACAAGACGGGCGGATGAAATACCACGGCAGCATGAATTCAAGCTTAATGGCCAATGGCCTTTGACGACAATTGCCGACCCCTACGGTTGTTTTTCGAACCGGTAGAACAGGTTCGGCTCACTCACAATGTACAGCGTGCCCGCCTCGTCCATGGTCACGCCTTCGGCACGGGGAATGGTTTTCTTCAGACCATTGAAACCACCCAGCAGAGTCATGAAGCTGACCTGCTCGCCTTTCTCGTCCAATTCCAGCAGCAAGTGCGAATCGGCGGACAGCACCAAGGTATGGCCGGTGCGCGGATCGATGGCCAGGGGCCGACAGATTGCGGATATCCAATTCGTCGCTGGACAGCTTTTGCTTGTCGCCCTTGAGGATTTGGCTGCCGTCGCTTTTCCAGCTGAACAGCGCCGGTGGACGCTCTTCACCCAGCAGCAGTTGCTGGTTGCGCGCATCCCAAACGATCGCCTCAAAGGCCTTATTCTGGTTTTTCGACGGGCCCAGGTCGTATTTCGGGAAACTGGCGATATTCAGTTCCCGGGTATCGGCGTCGACCTTGACGATGGAAAGCAGGTGCGCGCGTTCATCGGTGATCGCCAGCAAACCATTACCCATGACCGTCACCCCTTCCGGGTTGCTCCAACCCACCAGCGGCATTTTGCGCAACACATCGCCCTGCAACGTCAGCTCGACCAGGAACGGGTTCTTGCCCATCACCGCAAACAGGGTTTTGGTCTGCGGGTCATAAGACACGTCTGACGCTTCGTCCTTCTCCATGCCCGGCAGCAACTTGGCGTCGATCACCGCCCGGTAATCCGGCAGCCAGATACTCTCTTTTCGCTCGGCCGGGCTTTCGAAACGCTCCTTCACCCAGAGCACGCCGCGATCGTCCCAGTGCATCGCAAACATGAGGCCATACACAGCAGCAGCCACCAGCAAAAGCCAGGAATACCAACGCATGACAAAGCGCGAGCGGCGGGCAGTTTTCAGCTTGGGCAGCGGTTGGGTGGTCATGCAGGGATACGTTCCAGAAATTCAGGCTATGGGTAATAGCACAATTGGGACTGGCTCAGACGCCAGAAGCCCAAGAATTATCCGGACAAAATGTGAAAAAAACGGGAAATGGCGGGATTGCCCTGCGTGGACACAGAAACTTGCGACCACTAGAAACCATTGTGGGAGCGGGCTTGCCCGCGATGGCGGCCTGACATTCAACATCAATGTTGACTGTCATGGCCTCATCGCGGGCAAGCCCGCTCCCACAGGGTTTGTGTTGGGTCAGCGCACGCTGCTGGTGAAGCGGCTGGTGCCCGGCAATTCGAGCACCAGTTCGTCACCGACATTCAACGGACCAACGCCTACCGGCGTGCCAGTCAGAATCACGTCACCGGCCTGCAGCGAGAAGCAGCCGGCCATGTACTGGATCATCGGCACGATCGGATTGAGCATGTCCTTGCTGTTGCCATCCTGGCGGACTTCGCCATTGATGGTCAGGCGGATACCGATGTCGGTCAGATCGGCAAAGGTACTGCCCGCCACGAACGGCGCAATGACTGCCGCGCCGTCGAAGGACTTGGCGATTTCCCACGGCAGGCCCTTGGCTTTCAGCTCGGCCTGTTTGTCGCGCAGGGTCAGGTCCAGGGCCGGGGCGATGCCGGAGATGGCATCCAGCACTTCTTCACGGCTCGGCTTGGTCGACAGTGGCTTGCCGATCAACACGGCGATTTCCGCCTCGTAATGCACCGAGCCACGCTCGGTCGGAATGCTGAAACCACCTTCCAGCGGCACCACGCAACTGCCCGGCTTGATGAACAGCAGTGGTTCGGTAGGCACCGGATTGTCCAGTTCCTTGGCGTGTTCGGCGTAGTTACGGCCGATGCACACCACTTTCCCCAGCGGGAAATGAATACGCGTACCGTCGACATACTGATGCTGATAGCTCATTGACCGACTCCTGTTTCGTAGCTCTTAAATTTAAAAGTCAAACAGCGAAAATCTTGCCCGGGTTCATGATGCCGTTCGGGTCGAACACTGCTTTGACGGCTTTCATGTACTCGATCTCAACCGGCGAGCGACTGTAGGTCAAGTAATCACGCTTGGTCATGCCAACGCCGTGTTCGGCGGAAATCGAACCGTTGTACTTCTCGACGGTTTCGAACACCCACTTGTTGACGGTCGCGCACTTGGCGAAGAACTCGTCCTTGCTCAGGTTGTCCGGCTTGAGGATGTTCAGGTGCAGGTTGCCGTCGCCGATGTGGCCGAACCAGACGATTTCGAAATCCGGGTAGTGTTCGCCGACGATCGCATCGATTTCTTTCAGGAACCCCGGGACTTTCGACACAGTGACCGAAATGTCGTTTTTGTAGGGTGTCCAGTGGGAAATGGTTTCGGAGATGTACTCGCGCAATTTCCACAGGTTCTGCAACTGGGTTTCGCTCTGGCTCATAACGCCGTCCAGCACCCAGCCCTGCTCCACGCAGTGCTCGAAGGTTTCCAGGGCGTGGTTGGCCACTTCTTCCGTGGTCGCTTCAAATTCCAGCAGCGCGTAGAACGGGCAATCGGATTCGAACGGTGCCGGCACATCACCGCGCGCCATAACCTTGGCTAAAGCCTTGTCGGAGAAGAATTCGAAGGCAGTCAGGTCAAGTTTGCTCTGGAACGCGTGCAATACCGGCATGATCGAATCGAAATCGGCGGTACCGAGGACCATTGCGGTGAGGTTTTTCGGCGCACGATCCAGACGCATGGTGGCCTCGACCACAAAACCCAGCGTGCCTTCGGCGCCGATGAACAGCTGACGCAGGTCGTAGCCAGTGGCGTTCTTGATCAGGTCTTTGTTCAGTTCCAACAAATCGCCCTTGCCGGTGACGACTTTCATGCCGGCCACCCAGTTACGGGTCATGCCGTAGCGAATGACCTTGATCCCGCCGGCATTGGTGCCGATATTGCCGCCAATCTGGCTGGAACCTGCCGACGCGAAGTCCACCGGGTAGTACAGACCGTGCTCTTCAGCCTTGTTCTGCAATTGCTCGGTAACCACGCCTGGCTGACAAACGGCTGTGCGGTCAGTCAGGTTCACGTCGAGGATCTGGTTCATGTAGTCGAAGGACACGACCACTTCGCCATTGGCTGCCACGGCCGCAGCCGAAAGCCCGGTACGCCCGCCGGACGGCACCAGCGCCACCTTGTGTTCATTGGCCCAACGAACAATGGCCTGGACCTGCTCGGTGGTCTTGGGAAACACGATGGCGGTCGGGGCCGGGGCGAAATGCTTGGTCCAATCCTTACCGTAAGCATTCAGGGAGTCGGCATCGGTCAGCACCTTGCCAGGCTCAACCAGGGTCTTCAGCTCATCAATCAGCGCAGGATTGGTCATCGATAGAACTCTCGAACAATTCATGGTCATCCTGAGAACGCTTCACGTCGCAGGAATGAGTGTTTAGCGGGGTGCATATGCTAGCATATCGACCCCGCAGCATAGTGCCCAACGGCTGTCCTGCGGCGACGGCTTTCTTGCCGTCCGGGTCAGCATCTGTTGACCATTTCCTGCCAATTTTCTCCGGGATACAGGTTTACGCAGATGAGCAAGACTTCTCTCGATAAGAGCAAGATCAAGTTCCTTCTTCTCGAAGGCGTCCACCAATCGGCTGTCGACGTCCTCAAGGCGGCGGGCTACACCAGCATCGAGTACCTCACAGGTTCTCTGCCGGAAGCCCAGCTGAAGGAAAAGATCGCTGATGCTCACTTCATCGGCATTCGCTCCCGCACTCAACTGACCGAAGAGATCTTCGATCACGCGAAGAAACTGGTGGCTGTCGGCTGTTTCTGCATCGGCACCAACCAGGTCGACCTCAACGCGGCTCGCGAACGCGGCATCGCGGTATTCAACGCGCCGTACTCCAACACTCGCTCCGTAGCCGAGCTGGTATTGGCCGAAGCGATCCTGTTGCTGCGCGGCATTCCTGAGAAGAACGCTTCCTGCCACCGTGGTGGCTGGATCAAGAGCGCAGCCAACTCCTTCGAAATCCGCGGCAAGAAGCTGGGTATCGTCGGTTACGGCTCGATCGGTACTCAGCTGTCGGTTCTGGCTGAAGGCTTGGGGATGCAGGTGTACTTCTACGACACCGTGACCAAGCTGCCACTGGGTAACGCCACCCAGGTCGGCAACCTGCACGAGCTGCTGGGCATGTCCGACATCGTCACCCTGCACGTTCCGGAAACCGCAGCCACCCAGTGGATGATCGGCGAGAAGGAAATCCGCGCCATCAAGAAGGGCGGCATTCTGATCAACGCTGCTCGCGGCACTGTTGTTGAACTGGACGCCTTGGCGGACGCGATCAAGGACAAGCACCTGATCGGCGCGGCCATCGACGTATTCCCGGTGGAGCCGCGCTCCAACGAAGAAGAGTTCGAAAGCCCGCTGCGTGGCCTGGACAACGTGATCCTGACCCCGCACATCGGTGGCTCCACCGCTGAGGCGCAAGCCAACATCGGTCTGGAAGTGGCGGAAAAACTGGTCAAGTACAGCGACAACGGTACGTCGGTATCGTCCGTGAACTTCCCGGAAGTGGCCCTGCCAGCTCACCCTGGCAAGCACCGTCTGCTGCACATCCACGAGAACATTCCGGGTGTGATGAGCGAGATCAACAAGGTCTTCGCCGAAAACGGCATCAACATTTCCGGTCAGTTCCTGCAGACCAACGAGAAAGTCGGCTACGTCGTGATCGACGTCGATGCCGAATACTCGGAAATGGCGCAAGAGAAGCTGCAGCACATCAACGGCACCATTCGTTGCCGCGTATTGTTCTGATAGTGACTTGAGTGACAAAAAAGGAGACCTTCGGGTCTCCTTTTTCATGGGCGTGACTAATGTTACTTAACGTTGACGGTGATTTTCTCCGACACGATCGGCGGATCGAACGGCATGTGACCGCTGTCGCCCAGCTCAAGCTGCAAGGTGTGCTTGCCCGGTGTCAATTTGACTTCAGCCTGGGTCTGCGCCTTGCCAAAGTGCAAATGGTTGGCATCATTCGGAATCGGGGCGCCAGCGGCTGGCAGCTTATCGACATCGATCAGCAAATGGTGATGGCCGGTGTTCTTGGTGAGGTCGCCCGCCGGCGCCAGCGCAATGTTCTCGACAGCGAACTTGACGACGACAGTTTGCGGAACCGTGGCTCCGTCCGCAGGAGAAACGATGGACGCTTGTGCGCCTTTGGGAGCAGGTGTGGCAGCCGTTGCCAGCATCGATGCACCCAGCAACAGGCCAGCCAACGCTGCACGTGACATAAAGCTTTTCATTCTCTTCTCCAGTTTTTCCGTAAAATTCGCTCGACCGTGACAACTTCACGGCCATTCGTTGTCGAAGGCACACGACAACCATAGCAAAGCGAGCCTGAACAGCGCGTCGCGATAAATGAATTCAAAGGAGTGACCATGCGTTTTTTGCCTGGCCTGATCTGCCTGCTACCCCTTTTGAGCCCTTTGGCTCATGCCGAACTGATTGACGATGTAAACGACCGCGGCGAATTGCGCATTGCCCTTGAGGCTAATACACCGCCCTTCAATTTCAAGGATGACGACAAACTGACCGGCTTCGAAGTCGAGTTGGGTCAACTGCTGGCCGATGAGCTGGATGTGCGGGCCGACTTCGTCGTCACCGATTCCGACGATCTGTTGACCGGCGTCGAAAGCGGCAAATACGACGTGGCCATCAATCACGTAGCACCGACTCCGGACCTGAAGGATCGTTTTGACTTCAGCGAACCTTACATTCACGCCAATGCGCAATTGATCGCGCAGAAAGAAGAGCAACCGCGATCAATCCTGTTGGTGCAGTCGCTGACGGAGGAAAAGCCGAAAGCCGCCCCGGCTGTGAGCCTGGCGATTCCGTTTCAGAAGGGTAACCCGGCGTTTCACGCCAGCCTGGAAAACGCCTTGCAGCGGATCAAGGGAGATGGCCGGCTGGAGGCGCTGGAACAGAAATGGTTCGGGGCGGATGCGAATGTGGCGCCGAAACCCTGATTCAAGGTTGACGAGTAACCCTGTGGGAGCGGGCTTGTCCGCGATGGCGGTTTAACTTTCTACATCGATGTTGAATGTTATGGCCTCATCGCGGGCAAGCCCGCTCCCACAGGGATTTGTGCAGGGCCGTTAGTCGAGGGTTGCCAGTGCCTGCGCCGCTTCAGCCAACTCCAGCTCGCTGAAAACCTGCACGCCATTGCGCTTGAGCAATGCCGCGGTAACACCCTCGCCGTTGACTTTCACGCCACTGAACGTCCCGTCATAGGTCAACAGATTCCCGCAAGACGGGCTGTTGGCCTTGAGCACGGCAATGCGGATGCCGTGCTGTTGCACCAGCTCCAGCGCTTGATAAGCCCCCGAAAGAAACTCGGCACTGACGTCCTCGCCCTCGGTGGTGATGACCGATGCAAGGCCATCTAGCACTTCAGCGCCCTGCCCGCCCGGAATCTCCGCCGCGGCTCTTGGCGTCGGCAAACCACCGGCGACTTCCGGGCACAACGGCACCACCCGGCCTTCGGCAATCCACTGCTCCAGCAGATTGAACGGCCCACTGGCGCCGCCGTCGTAACGGACGCGGTGACCGAGCAAACAGCGGCTTACCAGAATCTTTTGCATGATCAGAACGGCTCGTTGCCACGACGGCGGAACCAGCCCGTCAACGACAGGCGATCTCGGGTCGCGGGCAGGACTTCGTGGGGGACTTCGCCCGACAGGAAGACCACCAGGCATCCGCCGGTGGGGACCACATCGTGTTCGACGCCTTCGTCCAGGTACATGCGCAACTGACCGCCATGCTCGGGCAGCCAGCTGTCATTGAGGTAGATCACCGCCGAGACCATGCGCCGGTCGTCATCGCGGAAACGGTCGACATGCTTGAGGTAAAAAGCACCCGGCGGGTACAGGGCGAAATGACTTTCGAAATCCTCCAGGCCCAGAAACAAACTGCGATTCATCGCCTCACGCAGGCTGTTCATCAACCCCAGATAACTGTCGCAGGCCTCAACCTGACCGGGTTCGAGCCACTGGATATGGTCGCCACGAATGCCCTCGCGGATCTCCGAAAACGGCCCGCGCCCGACGGCGGCCGGGGCGAGCTCACCCTCGGCGGCACGTTTGCGGCACTCGGCCGCCAGCGCCCGGGTCAGATCCTGAGGCAGGAAAATATTCTGCTGCGACCAGCCGCGCTCAGCCAGGTCGTCGACGATACGTAACAGCAGCGGATGATCAGAGGATATTTGCATGGCGCGCATAGTATTCCTGTGCCCGCAAATCCGACAGAGCCGCGCAGCGGAGTATTGGTCGGATAAGGTACGCAACCTGATACGAATTCTCGACAAGTACGAATGCCGCACGGAGAATAGTCGCCTGCTGACAGGAGTCCCTATGCGCCGTTTGCTTTTTTCACTGCTGATGTTCTGTGTTTTGCCCGCCTGGGCGGACGGCCACGACCAGTTGTACAAGGTCGCCGGTTGGCCAGAACAACGCGCGCATTTCAACGATGCTCTCTCCGCCGCTCAACAGCGTTACCAGAATAGCCTGCCGCCGGCGGTGTTTCAGGCCCTGGTCAACAACAGTAATCAGCGTTTCGCCCCCAAGGCCATGGACCAGCGTGCCGAAGCGCAGCTGCGCAAAAAGCTTGCCGATCCGAAACCTGCGTTGACCTTCTTCCAATCGCCCCTGGGCAAGAAAATCGTCGCCGCCGAACTGCTGGCGACCCGTCGCGATCAATTGGCGAAAAACGCCAAGGGCTTGCCGAAAATGCAGGCCAGCGATACCCGTCAGCTGATCATCGGCCACCTCGCCCAGGCCCTGCCCGCTCGCGAGGCCGGTGCTGAAGTCAGCCTGGCGATTGCGGGCGTGGCGGCCGACAGCCTGAGCTCGATGATCCCCGGCCTGCTCGGCGGCGGTCAGGCTCAAGGCATGCTGAACGGACAGCGCCAACGCCTGATGGAGCAGATCGGCGCTGACCTGAACAACACGCTGCTGTATGTCTATCGCGACCTGTCGGATGACGAGCTGGAAGAGTTCGCCACGTTTGCCGAGTCCAGTGAAGGCAAGGCTTACTATCAAGCGGCCTTGGCGGCGATTCGGGCGGGGTTGGCGGTGGGGCAGAGTACGTCGAGCCTTACCCAGTAATTTTTGGCGTCAGCCAGATCGCCATCGCGGGCAAGCCCGCTCCCACAGTGATCGGTGTCGTTCACAAATCCTTCGGTCAAAGCAGATACCTGTGGGAGCGGGCTTGCCCGCGATGGGGCCCTGACTACCGCTAAAGATTCCGCCCCTTCATCCGCTTGCTCAAAAACCCGAAATACTCCTGCCGCAACCCCGGCGTCTCATTCGCCAGATGATGCCGCGCCTCAGGCAGCATCAGCACCTGAGGCCGATCGAATTTGCCCCGCAATACGTCAAGGTTGTGCTTCCAATCCACCGTCATGTCCGCCTGCCCCTGCACAATCAACGGCCGCCGTGGGCTGCTCGGTGCCGCTTCTATACGCTTGATCCAGCGCCCCAGCGCACCGACCCAGGCCGTCGGCAGACGCAGCGGCTGCAGCGGATCGGCTTGCAGGAACGCCAGGAAGTCAGGGTCGTTGGAGTTCTCGCTGAAACGCCGGGCGATGCCTTTGACGAACGGCTTGAGCAGGTAATAACTGAGCTGCGACCAACCCCAGGCTCGCGGCCGCACCAGTGGCGACAGCAGAATCACTTGCCCTTGGGCCGGACTGCTCGCACCCTGATTGAGCACATGATCGATCACGATCGCCCCGCCAGTGCTTTGCCCGCACAGGTGCCAGGGCTGCGGAAGGTCCAGCGATTGCGCCTCGGCCAACAACCCTTGCAGTGCGCTCTGATACTCGGCGAAGTCCTTGATGCTCGCCCGTTCGCCACTGGACAAGCCATGCCCCGGCAGGTCACAGGCGATCACCACAAAACCCTGTTCCAGCGCCCACTCGATCACATGCCGATAGAGCCCGGTGTGATCGTAGAAACCGTGAAACAAAAACAGCGTCGCCTTCGCCCGCTCGGGCCACCAGAGCTGGCTGACCACTTCATAGCCATCGACCTCGAAACGCCCCAGGCCACTGCGCAAGGTTCGCTGGGGGAAATCCAGCCCGTAAAAATGCTGATAGGCCATGGATTCCGTCGACAGCGGCTGCCACTCGGCCAATGGCCGCAGGCTGGCACGCAAATGATCGGGGTCGAAAGTGGCAGACATGGGCTATTCCAGAGCGCGAAACGGACTTTATGGGCCTGCGATATTCATCTGTCGCGGCAAGCATGGCAAGCTAGCCGACCTTCGAGGATTGAAACCCATGCGTCCGGCCTACCGCACCACACTGCTTGCCAGCCTGCTCGCCCTTGTGTGTGCCGGCGTGCTGTGGGCCGCCTATGACTGGTTTCAGGGGCGCTACTTGCGCGCCTTCAGCTCGCACACTGCGGTGTTCTCCGGCGACCCGTTGCGCCTGCCAGACGAACTTGCCGGCCCCGGCGCCATTCGCCTGGTGCACTTCTGGGACCCCGCCTGCCCGTGCAATGTCGGCAACCAACAACACCTGACCGAACTGGTTGAGCACTATGTACCGCAGGGCGTCGAGTTCTATGCGGTACAAAAGCCCGGCACCCACGGTCAATTGCCCGGCACGCTGAGTCGCCTTAAAACCATTACTGTCCTGCCAGGTTCCGAACAGATCCCTGCCAGCCCGGCGGTGGCGATCTGGGACCGCAGTGGCAAGCTGGCGTATTTCGGGCCGTACAGCGAAGGCCTGACCTGCAATTCGAGCAACAGCTTTATCGAGCCCATTCTGCAAGCGCTGAATGAAGGCCGGTCGGTAAACGCCACCCACACGCTGGCGGTGGGTTGCTACTGTCCGTGGCCTGCCGAGGTGAAGTAAGGCATTCCTGACTTTTCCAGGACCGCGATGCCCGGCACAGGAGGTCTGTGCTACACGTTTGCAGCCCCCACGGGCGGCAATCCCGAAAGAACAAGGAGTCACCATGAAACGCGTCCTGACCGTACTTGCCTTGCTGATCGTCGTACTCGTCGCCGGGGGCGGCTGGTATGTGTACAGCAAGCAACCGACGCGCCAGGGCCAGGTGCAATTGCAGCACCTGCAAGGTTCGGTGACCGTGCGCTACGACGTGCGCGGCGTGCCGCATATCCGTGCCGAAAACGAAACCGACCTCTACCGCGCCCCCGGGTATGTGCACGCCCAGGACCGACTGTTCCAGATGGAAGCCATGCGGCGCCTGGCCCGTGGAGAGCTGGCCGAAGTCCTTGGCCCGAAACTGGTCGACACCGACAAACTGTTTCGCAGCCTGCGCATCCGCGAGCGGGCTGAAAGCTACGTCGCCGCGCTGGATCGTCAGTCGCCGGCGTGGAAGGCCCTGCAAGCCTATCTGGACGGCATCAATCAATATCAGGACAGCCACGCTGCGCCGGTAGAGTTCGATGTGCTGGGGATCCCCAAGCGCCCTTTCACCGCCGAAGACAGCATTAGTATCGCCGGCTACATGGCCTACAGCTTTGCCGCGGCGTTTCGCACCGAACCCTTGCTGACTTACGTGCGTGACCAACTGGGCGCCGAGTACCTGAACATCTTCGATCTCGACTGGCAGCCCAAGGGCGTATTGGCCAAAGGGCGCGCCACCCCTGCACCGATCCTCACCGCCAATGACTGGAAGGGTCTGAACGCCCTCGCCCGTTTGAGTGAGCAAGCCCTGGCCGACAATGGCCTGCCGCAATTCGAAGGCAGCAATGCCTGGGTGATTTCCGGCAACCGCAGTAAAAGCGGCAAGCCTCTGCTGGCCGGCGACCCGCACATTCGCTTCTCGGTGCCGTCGGTGTGGTACGAAGCGCATCTGTCAGCGCCGGGTTTCGAGCTGTATGGCTACCATCAGGCGCTGGTGCCGTTTGCGTTTCTCGGCCACAACCTGGATTTCGGTTGGAGTCTGACGATGTTCCAGAACGACGATCTGGACCTGATCGCCGAGAAGGTCAACCCGGACCACCCGAACCAGGTCTGGTATCGCGGTCAGTGGGTCGACATGGTCAACACCGAACAACAGATCGCGGTCAAAGGCCAGTCACCGGTCACACTGACCCTGCGCCAGTCGCCCCACGGCCCGATCATCAACGATGCGCTCGGCACCGCCGCCGGCAAGACACCGGTCGCCATGTGGTGGGCCTTCCTCGAGACGCCGAATCCGATCCTCGACGGTTTCTACGAGCTCAACCGCGCCGACACCCTGGCCAAGGCGCGCGCCGCATCGGCCAAGGTTCAGGCACCGGGGCTGAACATCGTCTACGCCAACGCCAAGGGTGACATTGGTTGGTGGGCCTCGGCGCTGCTGCCCAAGCGCCCGGCCGGGGTGAAGCCCGGTTTCATCCTCGACGGCAGCACTCCTCAGGCGGACAAGGAAGGTTTTTACCCGTTCAGCGCCAACCCACAGGAAGAGAACCCGGCGCGAGGCTATATCGTCTCGGCCAACTTCCAGCCGGTGTCGCCGACCGGCATGGAGATTCCCGGTTACTACAACCTTGCTGATCGCGGTCAGCAGCTCAATCGTCAGCTCAGCGACAAGAACGTGAAGTGGGACAACGAGTCCAACCAGAAGCTGCAACTGGGCACCACCACCGAATACGGTCCGCGTTTGCTGGCGCCGTTGCTACCGGTACTGCGTGAAGTGGTGAGCGATCCCACCGAGCTCAAACTGGTGGAGCAACTGGCGCAGTGGAGCGGCGATTACCCGCTGGACTCCATCAACGCCACGCTGTTCAACCAGTTTCTGTTCAACCTCGCCGACGCGGCGATGCGCGATGAACTGGGCAATGACTTCTTCGAAACGCTGCTCCCGACCCGGGTGATCGATGCCGCACTGCCGCGCCTGGCGGCCTCGGCCGATTCACCGTGGTGGGACAACCGCAACACCCCCGGCAAGGAAACCCGCGCCGATACGGTCAAGGTTGCCTGGCAAGCGAGCATGGCTCACCTCAAAACCACCCTGGGCGCCGATGTCGCGCAATGGAAGTGGGGCAAGGCGCACACCCTGACTCACGGTCATCCGCTGGGGACGCAGAAACCGCTGGAGCGGATCTTCAACGTCGGGCCGTTCGCGGCGCCCGGCACGCATGAAGTGCCGAACAACCTCTCGGCCAAGATCGGCCCGGCGCCGTGGCCTGTGACCTATGGCCCGTCAACCCGACGGTTGATCGACTTCGCCGACCCGGCCCACAGCCTGACCATCAACCCGGTCGGCCAGAGCGGCGTGCCGTTCGACAGCCACTATGCCGACCAGGCCGAGGCGTATATCGAGGGGGTTTACTACCAGGCGCATTTCAATGATGAAGAAGTGACGGCCAATACCCGTAGTACGTTGAAGCTGCTGCCGGCGCGTTCAGGGCAATAGATTTCTGTTGGTTTAACTGACGTCATCGCGGGCAAGTCGAATCGTCGCACCGCCGCTCCCACAGGTCTTGTGTTGATCACAAGATTGTTGCCTCACACCGATCACTGTGGGAGCGGGCTTGCCCGCGATGAGGCCCGCCCAGGCAATGCAAATTACCGCTAAACCATCGCCGCAAAATTCAACCTGAACTGCTGCGGTGTCACCCCCAGCCTGCGGTTGAACACACTGCGCATATGCTGGGCATCGCGAAAGCCGCACTGATACGCCACGGTTTTCAGCGGCGCATGGGTGCTTTCGAGCATCACCCGCGCCGCGTCCACCCTCGCCCGTTCGACGAATTCCGCCGGGGTGATTTTCGCTTCCTTGGCAAACACCCGGGAAAAGTTGCGCGTGCTCATGTTGGCGGCATTGGCCAGATCGGCAATGGTCAGGTCGCCATTGAGGTTGGCCAGCACGTAGAGCTGGACCAGCGCCACCGCCGAAGTCGGTTCGGCGTGGGGCGTGAGGAACGGGCTGAACTGCGATTGCCCGCCCGAGCGCTGAGTGAACACCACCAGCCGCTTGGCCACACTGAGTGCCACGTCCGGCCCGTGATCCCGGGCCAGCAGATACAGCGACAAATCGATCCCCGCCGTGACCCCGGCCGAGGTGTAAAGCTCGCCATCCTGCACGTACAAACGATCAGCCTCGACCTGAGTCGACGGACACAAATCCGCCAATGCCGCGGCGTCGCCCCAATGAGTGGTGACTGTTCGCCCGTCGAGCAATCCGGCCCGAGCGAGCATGAAGGCGCCATTGCAGATCGAGCCAAACCGTTGCGACAGCGTGCAGGCATCGCGCAGCCAGGTATCGAACGCCGCACCAAAATTGATGAACGGCAACTGCGGCCCGCCCGCCACCAACAGCAAGTCATAAGCCTCTAGCGCTTCGCTGAAATGCCGGTGGGCATTGAGCGACAAACCGTTGGAACACGCCATCACCCCACGCTCGATACCGATCACCTCCAGCCGATAGTGATCCTCCGGGGCCAGGAAACGATTGGCTTCGGAAAACACATCCATGGGGCCGGTGACGTCCAGCGACTGGACGCCTGGGAACACTACGATGGCAACGGTTTTGTGCATGGCAGGAAACCACCCTCAATTGATCAGGATTAACACTTACTTGTGGCGAGGGGGCTTGCCCCCGTTGGGCTGCGCAGCGGCCCCATTTCAGGTTCATGTACGGGGATGGGAGTGCTGCGCACTCCAACGGGGGCAAGCCCCCTCGCCACAGCACGCTCCCTCGCCACAAAAGCGTAATGACCGCGCTCAACCCTAGCCAATCCAGGCCCAACAAGCGAGGTTGGCGCGATATGCAGGCTCATTGGCCGGGATCGCAGCCATGCATCGATTGTCCGGTTTCGGCTGCGCGAACAGACTGACCCCATCAGCGCCGCCACGGCGTTCCCCATGAGGAAAGCACCATGAGCAGCATCATCGCCGGCATCAAAATCCCCGACAGCGCGTTGGCCAAGGCCACCACTGAATACATTCGCGACGTCGAGTCCGACCTGTTGTTCCACCACTCACGCCGGGTATTTCTGTTCGGCGCCTTGAGCGGTGAGCGCAAGCAATTGGCCTACGACCCGGAACTGCTTTACGTCGGCGCGATGTTTCATGATTTGGGCCTGGTGGAAGGTCACCGCAGCGATGATGAACGATTCGAAGTCGACAGTGCCAATGCAGCCAAAGCGTTCCTCAAACCCTACGGTTTGTCTGACGACGATATCGAACAGGTCTGGTTGTCGATCGCCCTGCACACCACACCGGGCGTGCCGCAACACCTGCGGCCCAACGTGGCGCTGGTAACGGCCGGCGTCGAGATGGATGTGCTGGGCATCGACTACGCGGCGTTTTCCACCGTGCAGCGTGAAGCAGTGGTGCATGCGCATCCACGGGGTGAGGAGTTCAAGGAGTGCATCCTGTGTGCGTTCGCCAACGGCTTCAAACATAAGCCGGACAGCACGTTTGGCACCGTGAACGCGGATGTGCTGGTGGACAGCGAGCCGGGCTTCAAGCCGATGAACTTCGTCGAGATCATCCGCAAATCACCTTGGGTCGCTTGACCTGATCGTTCCCACGCTCTGCGTGGGAATGCAGCCCGGGACGCTCCGCGTCCCATCAAGAGCCGAACGCGGAGCGTCCGTTGAGGCATTCCCACGCAGAGCGTGGGAACGATCATGCGTGGCTCAAGCCGCTTCCGGCGCCTGCGCCCGGCGCACGTCCGGTTGTTTCCAGGAGTCGGCGGCGCCTTCTTCGATGGCCTGCTGGATCGCACGCTTGCGAATCTCTTCGGCACGACGGCTGAAGAACCAGACCAGGAACGTCACCAGCGACACCGCCAGCAGAATCAGGCTGGCCACGGCGTTGATCTCGGGTTTCACGCCCAGGCGCACCGCCGAGAACACTTCCATCGGCAGGGTCGTGGAACCCGGGCCGGACACGAAGCTTGCCAGCACCAGGTCATCCAGCGACAGGGCAAACGACATCATGCCCCCCGCCGCCAGCGATGGCGCGATCATCGGAATGGTGATCAGGAAGAACACCTTCCACGGCCGCGCGCCCAAGTCCATGGCCGCCTCTTCGATGGACAGGTCCAGTTCACGCAAGCGCGCCGACACCACCACCGCCACATAGGCCGCACAGAACGTGGTGTGGGCGATCCAGATGGTGACGATGCCGCGTTCCTGTGGCCAACCGATCATCTGCGCCATGGCCACGAACAGCAGCAACAACGACAGACCGGTGATCACTTCGGGCATCACCAGCGGCGCGGTGACCAGGCCACCGAACAGCGTGCGGCCCTTGAAATGGGTGATACGCGTCAGCACGAAGGCCGCCAGCGTCCCCAGTGCCACCGCTGCAATCGCCGTGTAGCAGGCGATTTCCAGCGAGCGCACCACCGAGCCCATCAGTTGGGTGTTGTCCATCAAACCCACGTACCACTTGATCGACCAGCCGCCCCACACCGTCACCAGTTTCGAGGCGTTGAACGAGTAGATCACCAGGATCAGCATCGGCGCGTAGATGAACAGCAAACCCGCTATCAGCATGAAACTTGAGAAACGGAAGCGCTTCATTCCTTGCCCTCCATTTCTTTGGCCTGACTACGGTTGAACAGGATGATCGGCACGATCAGGATCGCCAGCATCACCACCGCCAGGGCAGACGCCACCGGCCAGTCACGGTTGTTGAAGAATTCTTGCCAGAGCACTTTACCGATCATCAGGGTTTCCGGACCGCCGAGCAGTTCCGGGATCACGAACTCACCCACCACCGGGATGAACACCAGCATGCAGCCGGCGATGATGCCGTTTTTCGACAGCGGCACGGTGATCTTCCAGAAGCTGTTGAAGGTGCTCGAACCGAGGTCCGACGCGGCTTCCAGCAGGCTGGTGTCGTGTTTGACCAGGTTGGCGTAGAGCGGCAGGATCATGAACGGCAGATAGGAGTAAACCACCCCGATATAGACCGCGAGGTTGGTGTTGAGTATCTGCAGCGGCTCGTCGATCCAGCCCATGCTCATCAAAAAGCCGTTAAGCAGACCGTTGTTGCTGAGGATGCCCATCCACGCGTACACGCGGATCAGGATTGCGGTCCAGGTCGGCATCATGATCAGCAGCACCAGCACCGTTTGCAGCTCTTTGCGGGCACTGGCAATGGCGTAGGCCATCGGGTAGCCGATCAACAGGCAGAGGACGGTGCTGATCAGCGCCATCTTCAACGAGCCGAGGTAAGCGGCGATGTACAACTCGTCATCGCTGAGCATCGCGTAGTTGCTCAGGTTAAGCAGCACCTGGAGCTTCTGGTCGATGAAGCTGTAGATCTCGGTGTACGGCGGAATGGCCACGTCGGCTTCGGCGAAGCTGATCTTCAAGACGATGAAGAACGGCAACATGAAGAACATGAACAGCCAGATGAACGGAACCCCGATGACCAGCTGACGGCCACCGGGAATTATTCGATTGAGCCGGCGTTTGAGTTTGCGCATGTTCATGAGCGAAGTACCACGCCGCTGTCGTCTTCCCAGTACACGTAAACCTGGTCACCCCAGGTTGGGCGCTGGCCGCGGCGTTCGGCGTTGGCGACGAAAGACTGGACGATCTTGCCGCTCGGCAGTTCGACGTAGAACACCGAGTGGCCACCGAGGTAGGCGATGTCGTGCACTTTGCCGCTGGACCAGTTGTATTCGCAGGTCGGCATGGTCGGCGTCACCAGCAGTTTTTCCGGACGGATCGCGTAGGTCACGGACTTGTCCTGCACCGAAGTGCTGATGCCGTGGCCCACATAAATCTGCCGGTCCAGGTCCTTGCAGGTGATGGTCGCATGGCCTTCGGCGTCGTCGATCACTTCACCGTCGAAAATGTTGACGTTGCCGATGAACTCGCAGACCAGACGGCTGGTCGGGGTTTCGTAGATGTCGATCGGGCTGCCGATCTGGGCGATCCAGCCCAGGTGCATGATCGCGATGCGCTCGGCCATGGTCATGGCCTCCTCCTGGTCATGGGTCACCATCACGCAGGTCACGCCGACCCGCTCGATGATCTCGACCAATTCCAGCTGCATTTGCGAGCGCAGTTTCTTGTCCAGCGCGCCCATCGGTTCGTCGAGCAACAACAGCTTCGGTCGCTTGGCCAAAGAACGCGCCAGCGCCACACGCTGACGCTGGCCGCCGGACAACTGATGCGGCTTGCGCTTGGCGTACTGGCTCATCTGCACCAGCTTGAGCATGTCGGCCACGCGTGCATCGACTTCAGCGGCGGGAAGCTTGTCCTGCTTGAGTCCGAAGGCGATGTTCTGCGCCACGGTCATGTGCGGGAACAAGGCGTAGGACTGGAACATCATGTTGATCGGCCGCTCGTACGGCGGCATGTCAGTGATGTCTACGCCATCGAGGTAAATGCGCCCCTCCGTGGGCCGTTCGAAACCTGCCAGCATCCGCAGCAAGGTGGATTTGCCCGAACCCGAGCCACCGAGCAAGGCGAAGATCTCGCCTTTCTTGATTTCCAGGGACACGTCGTCCACGGCAATCGTCTCGTCGAACTTTTTGGTGACCCGGTCGATTTTGACCAGCACCTGTTTAGGTGTCTGGTCGCCCTCGAGGGCTTTCTTATAGGCGCCGGAGGCAACTGCCATTTACGAAACTCCCAACAGAATTTGCAGTTCGCTCAACGTGGCGAACCTGGATAGTTTGAAGCTATTTGCCCGACTTGACCTTGGTCCAGCTGCGCGTCATCAAACGTTGAATGTTCGGTGGCAACTCGATGGATACGTACGTCTTGTCGAGGACCGCTTGCGGTGGATATACCGATGCGTCGGTGCGTATGGACTGTTCCATCAGTTTGTCCGACCCGGGGTTCGGGTTGGCGTAGCCTACGGAATCGCTGACCTGGGCAATCACCTCGGGTTTCAGCAAATAGTTGATGAAGGCATGGGCTTCTTTGGCGTTGGCCGCATCCTTGGGGATCGCCAGCATGTCGAACCAGAGCGCACCGCCCTCTTTCGGAATCGAGTAGGCGATGTTCATGCCTTTGCCGGCTTCAGCCGCGCGGGCCTTGGCCTGGAACATGTCGCCGGAAAAACCGATCGCCACGCAGATGTCACCGTTGGCGAGGTCCGCGATGTATTTGGACGAGTGGAAGTAAGTCACGTATGGCCGTACCGCCAGCAACTTGGCTTCAGCCTTTTTGTAGTCTTCAGGGTTGGTGCTGTTGGCGTTCAGGCCCATGTAGTTGAGGACCGTGGGCATCATTTCATCGGCGGAGTCGAGGAACGCCACGCCACAGCTGTGCAGCTTCTTGATGTTCTGCGGCTCGAACACCACATCCCACGAATCGATCTTGTCGAGGCCCAGTACTGCCTTGACCTTGTCGACGTTGTAACCGATGCCGTTGGTGCCCCACAGATACGGTACGGCGTACTGATTGCCCGGATCGTTCTGCTCCAGGCGCTTGAGCAGTACCGGGTCGAGGTTGGAATAGTGGGTCAGCTTCGATTTGTCGAGCTTCTGAAAAGCCCCGGCCTTGATCTGTTTGCCAAGGAAGTGGTTGGACGGCACGACCACGTCATAACCGGTACGCCCGGCCAGCAACTTGCCTTCCAGGGTTTCGTTGGAATCGAATACGTCATACACCGGCTTGATGCCGGTTTCTTTCTGGAAGTCGGCCAGGGTGGTCTCACCAATGTAGTCCGACCAGTTATAAATATGCACCGTGCCGGCGGCCTGAACACTGACGGCAAGCGTCAGTCCGGCGCCGACCAGCAGGGCATTGCGCAACAAAGAAAAAATAGGCAAGTGGAGGTCCTCTAAAATTAGTTGGGCCCAAGTTGCCCCGCGTTACATGACAGCCATGGCTGCCTGGCAACAAAACCGGCGCGCAACTTACCCTCGAAAAACCGTTCCAGCAAACTTTATGAAGATCCTGTAGCAGCTGCCGCAGGCTGCGTTCAACTGCGAAGCCGTTGTGCTGTCGAAAAGCGGAGGTCCTTCGGACCTCAACGCAGCCTTCGGCAGCTGCTACAGGGTTTATTACTTATTTACCGGATTTGATCTTGGTCCAGCTGCGAGTCAGGATCCGCTGGGTCGCGGCCGGCAAGTCGGCAATCGCGTACAGCTTGGCCAGCACTGCCGCAGGCGGATAGATGCCTGGGTCGCTGGTGATTTCTTTATCGACCAGTGGAGTGGACGCCGCGTTACCGTTCGGGAAACGCACGGCGTTGGTGATCTCGGCCATGATTTCCGGCTTCTGCAGGAAGGTCATGAACTTGTAGGCGCCTTCGACGTTTTCGGCATCTTTAGGGATGGCGACCATGTCGTAGAAGCTGCCGGCACCTTCTTTCGGAATGTTGTAGCTGACTTTCACCTTGTCACCGGCTTCAGCGGCACGAGCCTTGGCCTGGTAGATATCACCCGAGTAACCCACGGCCACGCAGATGTTGCCGTTGGCCAGGTCGGAGATGTACTTGGACGAGTGGAAGTAGCCCACCGAAGGACGAATCTTCAGGAACAGCGCTTCGGCTTCAGCCAGTTGTTTCTTGTCCTGGCTGTCGGTTGGATAGCCCAGGTAATGCAACGCCACCGGAATCATCTCGGTTGGCGAATCGAGGAAGCTGATACCGCACGACTTCAACTTGGCAGCGTTTTCAGGTTTGAACAGCAAGTCCCAGGAGTTGGTTGGCGCATCGGCACCCAGTGCAGCCTTGACCTTCTCGGCGTTGAAACCGATACCGATCGAACCCCACATGTAAGGGAACGCGTGTTCGTTACCCGGGTCGCTCACCGACACCGCTTTGAGCAGGTCCGTGTTCAGGTTTTTCCAGTTAGGCAGCTTGGACTTGTCCAGCTTCTGGTAGACGCCGGCCTTGATCTGCTTGGCCAGGAAGTTGTTCGACGGCACGACGATGTCGTAGCCGGACTTGCCTGCCAGCAACTTGGCTTCAAGGGTTTCGTTACTGTCGAATACGTCGTAGACGACTTTGATACCCGACTCGGCCTCGAACTTCTTGACGGTATCCGGTGCGATGTAATCGGACCAGTTGTACACGTGCAGCACCTTGTCGTCGGCCTGAACGGCACCCGCCATCACGCCCATCAGGGACATGGCGAGGAGGGTCTTGCCAGCTATCTTCATACCTAATGCCTTCATGGGTAATGCTCCAATTTTTCTTTTTAACCACGTGCTCAGCGGCCTGTTACTGGGCATCCGAACAACCGGTAGTCTGGCAAGATCCAAGGCAGGCTTTCAAGGAAAGACCCATCCTTTGTTTGCACTGAGCGAAGTGCAATCTTCGCACCTCGCTCAGAGCCTAGCACTTAGCCCTGCAACGCACTCAGGGTCAGGTCCAGGCACTTGCGCGCCTTGGTCACCAACTCGTCGATTTCAGCCGGTGTAATCACCAGTGGCGGAGAAATGATCATGGTGTCGCCGACGGCGCGCATAATCAGGCCGTTTTCGAAGCAGAACGTGCGGCAGATCATGCCAACGCCCTTGCCTTCGTAACGTTTGCGGGTGGCTTTGTCCTGAACCAGTTCGATGGCCCCCAACAGACCGACCCCACGCACTTCCCCCACCAACGGGTGATCGCTCAGTTCCCGCAGACGCTTTTGCAAATAAGGTGCCGTTTCTGTCCGCACGCGCTCGACAATTTTCTCATCGCGCAAGATGCGGATGTTTTCCAGCGCTACCGCAGCGGCCACCGGGTGCCCGGAATACGTGAAACCGTGGTTGAAATCACCGCCTTCGTTGAGCACCTCGACCACATCGTCGCGCACGATCAGGCCACCCATCGGGATGTAGCCGGACGTCAGGCCTTTGGCGATGGTCATCATGTGAGGTTTGAGGTCGTAGAAATCGGTACCGAACCACTCACCGGTACGGCCGAAACCGCAGATCACTTCGTCGGCCACGAACAGAATGTCGTACTTGGCGAGGATTTCCTTGATGCGCGGCCAGTAGCTGTCTGGCGGAATGATCACGCCGCCGGCACCCTGGATCGGCTCGGCAATAAAGGCACCGACGTTGTCGACGCCGACTTCGAGGATTTTCTCTTCCAGCTGATTGGCCGCCCAGATACCGAACTCGTTCGGCGTCATGTCGCCGCCTTCGCCGAACCAATACGGCTGGGCGATGTGGACGATGCCCGGGATCGGCAAGTCGCCTTGTTCGTGCATGTACGTCATGCCACCCAGGCTCGCGCCGGCCACGGTGGAACCGTGATAGCCGTTCTTGCGACTGATGATGACTTTCTTCTTCGGCTGGCCCTTGATCGCCCAGTAGTGGCGAACCATCCGCAGCATGGTGTCGTTGCCTTCAGACCCGGAACCGGTGAAGAACACATGATTCATGCCTTCAGGCGCGACGTCGGCGATCACCTTGGCCAACTCCAGCACCGGCGGGTGAGCCGTCTGGAAGAACAGGTTGTAATAAGGCAGTTCGCGCATCTGTTTGCTGGCGGCATCGGCCAGCTCATCGCGACCGTAGCCGATCGCTACACACCACAGGCCGGCCATGCCGTCGAGGATCTTGTTGCCTTCGCTGTCCCAGAGGTAAACGCCCTTGGCGCTGGTGATGATGCGCGGGCCTTTCTCTTTCAGCTGCTTGAAGTCGCTGAACGGGGCCAGGTGGTGATCGCTGCTCAGGGCTTGCCATTCACGGGTTTGCGGGTTGTTGCTGGTCATGCGAATTCTCCTAAGATTCGAGTGGAGGGCGCCGCCAGGAACAGCGGCGCCCGGCGCATCAGACGGCGAAGAGCAGGAATTCCCGCTCCCACGAACTGATCACGCGCTTGAAGTTTTCATGCTCGGCCCGCTTGACCGCGATGTAGCCCGTGATGAATTTCTTGCCCAGGTACTTTTCGATGGTCTTGCTGTTTTCCATGCGATCCAGGGCATCTTCAATAGTCAGTGGCAGGCGCAGGTTGCGCCGCTCGTAACCACGACCCACGACCGGAGCACTCGGGTTGTGCCCTTCGACCATGCCGATAAAGCCGCACAACAGGCTGGCGGCGATGGCCAGGTAAGGGTTGGCATCGGCACCCGGCAGACGGTTTTCCACCCGACGATTCTGCGGCCCGGCATCCGGAACCCGCAGGCCCACGGTGCGGTTCTCTTCGCCCCACTCCACGTTCACTGGTGCCGAGGTATCCGGCAGGAAGCGGCGGAACGAATTGACGTTGGGTGCGAACAACGGCAGCAGCTCAGGAATGAATTTCTGCAAGCCGCCGATGTGGTTGAGAAACAGCTGGCTCATGGTCCCGTCGTCATTGGAGAAGACGTTTTTGCCGGTCTCGATGTCGATGATGCTCTGGTGCAAGTGCATGGCGCTGCCCGGCTCGCCGGTCATGGGTTTGGCCATGAAGGTCGCCGCCACGTTGTGCTTGAGCGCGGCTTCACGCATGGTGCGCTTGAACACCAGAATCTGGTCGGCCAGGGACAGGGCATCGCCATGACGGAAGTTGATTTCCATCTGCGCGGTGCCGTCCTCATGGATCAGCGTGTCGAGGTCCAGCTCTTGCAGTTCGCACCAGTCATAGACGTCTTCGAACAACGGATCGAATTCGTTCGCGGCTTCAATCGAGAAAGACTGACGACCGGTTTCTGGACGACCAGAGCGGCCGATTGGCGGTTGCAGCGGGTAGTCCGGGTCATCGCTGCGCTTGGTGAGATAGAACTCCATTTCCGGCGCCACGATCGGCTGCCAGCCGTGGTCGGCGTAGAGTTTCAGCACCTTCTTGAGCACGTTGCGCGGCGACAGCTCGATCGGATTGCCCTGCTTGTCGTAGGTGTCGTGGATCACCTGGGCGGTGGGTTCAATGGCCCAGGGCACCAGAAACACCGCGTTCTGGTCGGGGCGGCAGATCATGTCGATGTCGGCCGGGTCGAGCAGTTCGTAATAGATGTCATCTTCGACATAGTCGCCCGTCACGGTCTGCAACAGAACGCTTTCAGGCAGGCGCATGCCTTTTTCGGCAATGAACTTGTTGGTCGGCGAGATCTTGCCCCGGGTAATCCCGGTCAAGTCGGCGATCATGCATTCGACTTCTGTGATCTTGTGGTCTTTCAACCAATCGGTGAGCTGGTCGAGGTTGTTACTCATAAATGCCTCTTAGGCTGAGTTTCCTGACTCTTATAAGTCAGGCGTTGTTTGACGCATCGGCGTCGCGTTGTAGAGCGTGCTTGCGGCAGGCATCGCCAAATGCCTGGAAAATCGCAAGGTAGTCCGGATTCAAGCTTACCTGCCATTCGGGATGCCATTGCACACCTAAAGCAAAAGCCTTGCCTTGGATAACAGAGACAGCTTCGATCAACCCGTCGGGCGCCACGGCTTCCACACGAAGGCCCGGCGCCAGACGATCAATACCCTGGCCATGAATCGAATTGACTTGAATCTCGCTCGCCAGGCCCAGCCCGGCCAGCACACCGCCCGGCTGAACGTGCATCGGGTGACTGGGTGCGTACTGCCCTTCCAGCGGCAGATTGTCGTCTTCACGGTGATCCATGAATGGACCGGCCTCGTGGACCTTCTGATGCAGACTGCCGCCGAACGCCACATTCATTTCCTGGAAGCCGCGGCAAATGCCGAGCACGGGAACACCGGCCTCGACAGCGGCGCGGATCAGCGGGAGAGTGGTGGCATCGCGTGCAGAATCATGAGCGGTACCCGGCGCACTGGCCGGGCCGTTATAGTGAAACGGTTCTATATTAGAAGGAGAGCCTGTAAAGAGAATGCCGTCCAGAGCGTCCAGAATATCGGACGGCGCCAGCTGATCCGCCAGGGATGGAAGAATCAACGGCAGGCCCTTGGCAGCTGATGCCACGGCGCGTACGTATTTGTCGCCACTGATGTGATAAGCATGCAGACCGATCTGCTTTGAGCAGGCGGTGACGCCGATTAACGGCAGGCGAGACATGAAGCACCCCGGTATTATTGCTGTTATGGGTTTAAATCGAGCTTAGCCTTGTTCATTTTTTTACACAACACCCCCGTAAAAAATACAACACGGCCCGCTCAAGCTCGCGGGCGCCAAGACGACTGAAGGCAAAAAAACGCCCCAAAGTGCCTCAAAAATGCCTCACGAGTGCTTTTTTAGGGCAAAAAAGGCCTCGCTTGACTTCGGCATGCCGTTCGGGTTGACTGGAATCCGAAGAGATCAATGATTGATATTTTTAACAACAAAGGTGTTGCATCATGTCGGTACCCCCGCGTGCCGTTCAGCTTAACGAAGCGAACGCGTTCCTTAAGGAACATCCTGAGGTTCTGTACGTTGACCTTCTGATTGCGGATATGAATGGTGTGGTGCGCGGCAAGCGCATTGAACGCACCAGCCTCCACAAGGTTTACGAGAAAGGCATCAACCTGCCGGCCTCTCTATTTGCTCTGGATATCAATGGCTCGACGGTGGAAAGCACCGGCCTGGGCCTGGACATCGGCGATGCTGACCGAATCTGCTATCCAATCCCCGACACCCTGTGCAATGAGCCCTGGCAGAAGCGCCCGACCGCGCAACTGTTAATGACCATGCACGAACTCGAAGGTGATCCTTTCTTCGCCGACCCGCGCGAAGTCCTGCGACAAGTCGTAGCCAAGTTCGACGAGATGGGCCTGACCATCTGCGCTGCGTTCGAACTGGAGTTCTACCTGATCGACCAGGAGAACGTGAACGGCCGCCCACAACCACCGCGCTCGCCGATCTCCGGCAAACGCCCGCATTCGACACAGGTCTACCTGATCGACGACCTCGACGAATACGTCGACTGCCTCCAGGACATTCTGGAAGGTGCGAAAGAGCAAGGCATCCCTGCCGACGCGATCGTCAAGGAAAGTGCCCCGGCACAGTTCGAAGTGAACCTGCATCACGTGGCCGACCCGATCAAGGCCTGCGACTATGCGGTCCTGCTCAAGCGCCTGATCAAAAACATCGCCTACGACCATGAGATGGACACTACCTTCATGGCCAAGCCTTACCCAGGCCAGGCGGGTAACGGTCTGCATGTCCACATCTCGATTCTTGATAAAGATGGCAAAAACATTTTTGCCAGCGAGGATCCCGAGCAGAACGCCGCACTGCGTCACGCGATCGGCGGTGTGCTCGAGACCCTGCCGGCGCAGATGGCTTTCCTCTGCCCGAACGTCAACTCCTACCGTCGTTTCGGCGCACAGTTCTACGTGCCGAACTCGCCGTGCTGGGGCCTGGACAACCGCACCGTGGCCATCCGCGTACCGACCGGTTCCTCCGATGCCGTACGCATTGAACACCGTGTAGCCGGCGCCGACGCCAACCCGTATCTGTTGATGGCTTCGGTTTTGGCGGGCGTGCACCACGGCCTGATCAACAAGATCGAGCCGGGCGCACCCGTGGAAGGCAACTCCTACGAGCAGAACGAGCAAAGCCTGCCAAACAACTTGCGTGATGCATTGCGCGAGCTGGATGACAGCGAAGTCATGGCCAAGTACATCGATCCAAAATACATCGACATTTTTGTCGCCTGTAAAGAGAGCGAGCTGGAGGAGTTCGAACACTCCATCTCCGACCTCGAGTACAACTGGTACCTGCATACCGTGTAAGCGATTGCAGTAAAAAAACGCCGCCGGCTGATAAGGCCGAGCGGCGTTTTTTTATGGCCGCCTGCGGCGGATCGCGGGCAAGCCCGCTCCCACAGGGATCGTCTGCGTATTCAATATCTGCATTCAACACATGACATTGTGGGAGCGGGCTTGCCCGCGATGGCGGCCGAGAAGACAACACACAACTCGACTCGTACAATGCCCGCTGCCCCGCAGGAGACTTCAATGACGCGCACCGCCACCATTCGCAAACCCCGCGCCCGCAGTCAGGCCCGGATCGATTCGATACTCGATGCCGCCCGCACGCTGCTGGCCGCCGAGGGCGTGGCCAGCCTGTCGATCTACAGCGTCGCCGAACGCGCGGAGATCCCGCCCTCCTCCGTCTACCATTTTTTCGCCAGCGTCCCGGCCCTGCTCGAAGCCCTGACCGCCGACGTCCACGCCGCGTTTCGCGCCTGCTTGCAAGCGCCCATCGACCACCACGCCCTCAACGGCTGGCGCGATCTGTCGCGACTGGTGGAACAACGCATGCTCGCCATCTACGACGAAGACGCCGCCGCCCGCCAACTGATCCTCGCCCAGCATGGCCTGACCGAAGTCACCCAGGCCGACCGCCAGCACGACATCGAACTCGGCGACCTGATGCACAAGCTGTTCGACCACCACTTCGAATTGCCGACGCTGCCAAGTGATGTCGATGTGTTTGCGCTGGCCATGGAGCTGGGCGATCGGGTGTATGCACGCTCGGTGCAACAGCATGGACAGATCACGCCGCGAATGGCTGAGGAAGGGATGCGGGTGTTTGATGCGTATCTGGGGCTTTATCTGCCGCCATATTTGCCCAAGCGCGAAGTGCTTTGATCGTTCCCACGCTCTGCGTGGGAATGCCTCTTCGGACGCTCCGCGTTCGGCTTTTGGGACGCAGAGCGTCCCGGGCTGCATTCCCACGCAGAGCGTGGGAACGATCAGGGCTCACACCCTCCAGGGTTGTTGTTTGCGCACGCGCTTACAACTTGGCGATCGACACCTCGGTGGATTTCACAAACGCGATCACTTCACTGCCGACCACCAGTTCCAGCTCTTTCACCGAGCGAGTGGTAATCACCGAAGTGACGATGCCGGAGGCCGTCTGCACGTCGATTTCCGACAGCACGTCACCCAGCACGATTTCCTTGATCGAGCCTTTGAACTGGTTACGAACGTTGATGGCTTTGATAGTCATGATGTTGATTCCTGTCGTTGGATGAATCTCTAAGTTATTGAGCCCAACGCAATTGCGTAGGCAGTGGTGAAACAGGTTCCGGTTCCGGCGGTTGGCCCGGCAGGGACAGCACGCGGTTGAGTACTTCGGTTTCCAGCGCCGCCAGCCGATGGGAGCCACGGACCCGAGGGCGCGGCAGTTCCACATGCAGGTCGAGGCCGACTTCGCCCTCTTCAATCAGAATCACCCGATCGGCAATTGCCACCGCTTCACTGACATCGTGGGTCACCAGCAACACGGTGAAGCCATGCTGTTGCCAGAGCCGTTCGATCAGTTGCTGCATTTCGATTCGGGTCAGGGCATCCAGTGCGCCCAGAGGTTCGTCGAGCAACAGCAAGCGCGGTTGATGGATCAACGCGCGAGCCAGGGCCACACGTTGTTTTTGCCCGCCGGACAAGGCTGCCGGCCACTCGTTGGCGCGATCCGCCAGGCCGACCGCTTCCAGCGCTTGCAATGCTTGCGGCCGCCAGTTGCCCTTGAGCCCGAGACCGACGTTGTCGATGATCTTCTTCCAGGGCAGCAGGCGGGCTTCCTGGAACATCAGTCGAGTGTCTTCCCGCGCATCACTCAGTGGCGCTGCGCCTGCAAGCAGCTCACCCCCCGTGGGCTTGTCGAGACCGGCGAGCAAGCGCAGCAAAGTACTTTTGCCGCAGCCGCTACGCCCGACCACCGCGACAAACTGCCCGGCCGGAATGTGCAGGTCGATTTCACGCAGCACTTGCCGCGAACCGAAGGTTTTTTGCAGCTTGCGCACAACCAGCGGAATACCGCGCAGCAGGCGTGGAGGTTGTTGAGCCGTCATGCGGCACCTCCCTTGGTTACCTGATAGGCCGGATGCCAGCGCAGCCACACACGTTCAAGCCCACGTGCCGCAAGGTCGGCCAGCTTGCCGAGCACCGCGTACAAAAGAATCGCCAGCACCACCACGTCGGTTTGCAAGAACTCCCGGGCATTCATCGCCAGGTAGCCAATGCCGGAGCTGGCGGAGATGGTTTCGGCGACGATCAGGGTTAGCCACATAAAGCCCAACGCGAAACGCACGCCGACCAGAATCGAAGGCAATGCACCCGGCAAAATCACTTGGCGAAACAGGCTGAAACCGGACAGGCCATAACTGCGGGACATTTCCACCAGCGCCGAATCGACGTTGCGGATGCCGTGATAGGTGTTGAGGTAGATCGGGAACAACGTGCCCAACGCCACCAGAAAAATCTTCGCCGACTCGTCGATGCCGAACCACAGGATCACCAGTGGAATCAGCGCCAGGTGCGGCACGTTGCGGATCATCTGCACCGAACTGTCGAGCAGGCGCTCGCCCCATTTCGACAAGCCGGTGATGAAGCCCAGGGTCAGACCGATGCCGCCGCCGATGGCGAACCCGAGCGCCGCGCGCCAGCCACTGATCGCCAGGTGAGTCCAGATTTCACCGCTGCGGACCAGGTTCACACCGGCCTCGATCACCGCGATCGGCGCCGGCAGAATCCGCGTCGACAACCAGCCCGCCGACACCGACAACTGCCACACCGCCAGCAACAAGACCGGCAACGCCCAAGGCGCGAGGTTGTGAATGATTTTCTTCATGGCGGCGCCTCAGCTCTGGGACGCGGCTTTGGGAAGAATGTCGTTGTCCACCATCTCGCCAAACGGGCTAACGTAGTTGGCGCCTTTGGGCAGCTCCGGACGCTCGATGTCCAGGTGCGGGAACAACAACTCGGCCACCCGATAGGATTCTTCCAGGTGTGGATAACCGGAGAAGATGAACGTATCGATGCCCAGGCCCGCGTATTCCTTCACCCGAGCCGCCACGGTCGGACCGTCGCCGACCAGCGCCGTACCGGCACCGCCGCGCACCAGACCGACACCGGCCCAAAGGTTGGGGCTGACTTCCAGATGGTCGCGGCTGCCGCCATGCAAGGCGGCCATGCGTTGCTGGCCGACCGAATCGAAACGCGCCAGAGACGCCTGGGCACGGGCGATGGTTTCATCGTCCAGATGCGAGATCAGTCGATCTGCCGCTTGCCATGCCTCGGCATTGGTTTCGCGAACAATCACATGCAGGCGAATACCGAAGCGCACAGTGCGGCCGAGCTTCGCGGCTTTGGCGCGAACCTGCTCGATTTTTTCTGCCACGGCGGCTGGTGGCTCGCCCCAGGTCAGAACCATTTCGACCTGTTCTGCCGCGAGGTCTTGCGCGGCTTCCGACGAACCGCCGAAATACAGCGGCGGACGCGGTTGCTGGATCGGCGGGTAGAGCAATTTGGCGCCCTTCACGCTGATGTGCTGACCGTCATAGTCGACGGTTTCACCTTCCAGCACCCGGCGCCAGATGCGGGTGAATTCCACCGAGGCCTGATAGCGCTCTTCGTGACTGAGGAACAAACCGTCACCGGCCAGCTCTTCCGGATCGCCACCAGTGACCAGGTTGAACAGCGCACGACCGCCGGACAGACGATCCAGCGTCGCGGCCTGACGCGCCGCCACCGTCGGGGAAATGATCCCGGGGCGCAGGGCGACAAGGAATTTCAAACGCTGGGTCACCGGGATCAGCGATGCGGCCACCAGCCACGAGTCTTCGCAGGAGCGCCCGGTGGGAATCAGCACCCCGCCAAAACCCAGACGATCCGCCGCTTGCGCGACCTGTTGCAAGTAACCGTGGTCGACGGCGCGAGCGCCTTCGGCGGTGCCAAGGTAATGGCCGTCGCCGTGGGTAGGCAGGAACCAGAAGATATTAAGGCTCATGGAGTGGTCTCCTTGGGAAGTCGAATTACGGCGCTTTGGCAACGGCCGCCGGGGGCGTCCAGATCACGTCCTTGATGCTCAAGGGTTTGGGAATCAGCTTGAGCTGGAAGAAGCTGTCGGCGATTTTTTGCTGGGCAGCGACTACTTCCGGCGTAAGGAACAGCGCGCCGTAACCCTGGCGTTTCACCGAGGTCAGGGTGATGTCCGTTGGCAGGCCGAGCAGCGGCGAAACTTGCTTGGTCACGTCCTCGGGATTGGCCTTGGACCATTCGCCAACCGCGCGTACTTCTTCCACCAGAGCCTTGATCACTTCAGGATTTTTCTGCGCATAAGGTTTGGTCGCCAGGTAGAACTGGTGGTTGTCGACGAGGCCTTTGCCATCGCGCAGGGTGCGTGCTTGCAGTTGTTGTTCGGCGGCGGCCTGGTACGGGTCCCAGATCACCCAGGCATCGACACTGCCACGTTCGAACGCGGCACGGGCATCGGCTGGCGGCAGGAACACGGTCTGGATGTCGGTGTATTTGAGGCCGGCGTCTTCAAGTGCACGCACCAACAGGTAGTGCACGTTGGAGCCTTTGTTGAGCACGACTTTCTTGCCCTTGAGTTCCTGCACCGATGTGATCGGCGAGTCCTTCGGTACCAGGACCGCTTCGCTATGGGGCGCTGGCGGTTCGTAGGCGACATAAAGTAGATCGGCGCCAGCGGCTTGGGCGAATACGGGCGGCGTTTCACCGGTGACGCCAAAGTCGATGGAGCCTACGTTCAGGCCTTCGAGCAGTTGCGGGCCACCGGGGAATTCAGTCCATTGCACGTCCACGCCTTGGGCGGCGAGACGTTTTTCCAGGGTGCCTTTGGCTTTGAGCAGCACCAGGGTGCCGTATTTCTGATAGCCGATTCGTAATGTCTCGGCCTGAGCTTGAGTAATGGCGCCGAAGGTGACAGCCGCAGCAAACAGAGCGACCAGACCACGACGCAAAATGACAGGGCGCATGGCGCTCTCCTTTTTGCAGTTGGGTTTTGGCTGCACCTGCTTGCCCGTTAGCGGGCCAGTAAGGTGGAGTACTTCAAATTCAGATATGGCTTGAGGGCTGGCTTAAATGCTCCAGCGAGCACTCAACAAACGTTCGTTCAACAGGTTCGGATCGAGCGGCTTGGGCCGTCGGGCCATGGCGCTGAAAAACTGCTCCAGCGCTTCAAACAATCGTTGCGCAAGCTCCGGCGCCAACTGCGCCTGGGCACTGCCTTCGCCGTAAGCGATCTGGCTGTCCACGGCGAAAATCCCCTGCAGCATTTCCTGGGCTTTCAACGCCGACAGCACCGGTTTGAGCGCGTAATCCACCGCCAACATGTGGGCGATACTGCCGCCGGTAGCCATCGGTAAAACCACCTTGTGGCTCAAGGCGCGTTCGGGCAGCAGATCGAGCAAGGTTTTCAGCGCACCGGAGAACGACGCTTTGTAAACCGGCGTGGCGATCAGCAAGCCATCGGCGTTTTCAATCTGTTGCAACAGGTCGATCACTTTCGGGCTGTCGAAGCGGGCATGCAGCAAATCTTCGGCCGGGAAGTCCCGTACCTGGTAACTCACCACTTCTACCCCTTGCTCTTGCAACCAGCGTCGCGAGCGCTCCAGCAAAACTCCGGAACGGGAGCGTGGACTGGGACTGCCACCGAGTGAGACGACCAGCATTCAGACAATTCCTTGAGCGGTGTTGGCGATTCGCGGCTTGCGATCTCGCTTCGATGGAGTGACCTTAACAGCTGATTTATATATCCATAAATCATATTTATTCATTTGGTTATGCATTGTAGATCTATGCGCAACTGCTTTTTCCAGGCAAAAAAAAGGCCGTAGAAACGGCCCAAAATCCCCTGCTTTATGGATGACATGAAATTTTCACTGGCCGGTCTGCCGCCTTCGCGGGCAAGCCCGCTCCCACAGGGATTCAGGTCTGCCACACATCTCTGATCCTCCCCAATCCACTGTGGGAGCGGGCTTGCCCGCGATAGCGATTTTAGCCACACCGCAAAATTCGGATGATTACCTGTTCGGCTGTGGCGTCAGACGCAGGTACGGCTTCACCGCGCGATAACCCTTGGGAAAACGTCGTTTGATTTCATCTTCATCCTTGAGCGACGGCACGATCACCACTTCATCACCGTCCTGCCAGTTGGCCGGGGTGGCCACCTTGTAGTTGTCGGTGAGCTGCAGCGAATCGATCACCCGCAAAATTTCATTGAAGTTGCGACCGGTACTCGCCGGGTAAGTAATCGTCAGCCGAATCTTCTTGTTCGGATCGATCACGAACAGGGAACGTACGGTCAGGGTGTCGTTGGCATTCGGATGGATCAGGTCGTACAGGTCGGACACTTTACGGTCCGCATCGGCGAGGATCGGGAAGTTGACGATGGCGTTCTGGGTTTCGTTGATGTCCTTGATCCACTTATGATGCGAGTCCACCGGGTCTACCGAAAGAGCAATGGCTTTGACGCCGCGCTGGGTGAATTCATCCTTGAGCCTGGCGGTGAAGCCCAGCTCGGTGGTGCACACCGGCGTGAAGTCCGCCGGATGGGAAAACAACACACCCCAGCTATCGCCCAGCCATTCGTGGAAACGGATAGTGCCGGCGCTGGAATCCTGTTCGAAATCGGGGGCGATATCGCCAAGTCTGAGGCTCATGCTGCTGCTCCTTGTGAGTGCTTGTTGAGCCCAACTGTGCCTGCGTTCGATATTAATTAAAAAGAATAAATATCGATTTATTTAGATCTAAAGTGAATATTAAATATCTGTTCACTGGACCTGAATAGCCATCGAGACGAACATCGATCACAAGGTTCGAGAAGGCCTTGAGTTGCTACAAAAGAGGGGAATTTCAAGGAGGGTTTACGGGGGTGAGCCCGCCTTGAAAACGCAAAAGCCCCGCCCGGCGTGATGCCGGGCGGGGCTTTTTTTACGTCGGTTACGCGAGCGCTGTTACAACAGCGGGATCGAGTAGCTGACGATCAGGCGGTTTTCGTCCTGGTCGCGCTGACCAGGGACGTCGTTGCGCCACATGGCGTTTTTCCAGGTGAAGCCCAGGTTCTTCAGCGGACCTTCTGGCACTACGTACGCCAGGGTCAGGTCGCGTTCCCACTCGGAACGGCCGGAACCGTTCTCGCGACCGTTGGTACCAACGGTGTCAATGTTGTCGCCACGCAGGTAAACGATGCCGGCAGTAGCGCCTGGCAGGCCAACCTTGGCGAAGTCATACGAGTAGCGAGCTTGCCAGGTACGTTCGCCGGCACGGGCGAACTTGGCGATCTGGCTGTCGGTAGTTATGTAAGCCGACGAGCCGTCACCCTGGTTCAGCCAAGGGAAGTCGCTGTTGCCATTGCTGACCTGATAACCGCCGCCGAAGGTGTGACCGGCAACGGAGTACAGGAACAGGCCGCTGTACAGGTTGTTGTCGACTTTACCGCGACCGGAACGGAAACCCTCATCGTTACCGGAGCTGAAATAAGCCGAGTCGTGACCGTTGGCACCGTCATCGGAGCTGTTGAAGTAACGCAAGTCAGACTTCAACACACCAGGACCGATCGACCAGTTGTGAACCAGGCCCAGGAAGTGTTGCTTGTAGAAATCTTCCAGGTTGCCGTAGTAGTACTGGGCAGTCAGGTCTTTGGTGATTTTGTAGTCACCGCCACCGTAGATGAACTTGTTGCTGTCACGACCGGCAGCAGTGTGAGCGTTCGCACCAGCAATCGACAACTCTTCGTTGTTGCTGGAGTTACGGCCCTTGGCGTGCTCGATCTGACCACCGACCAGTGTAAGGTCCTTGATCTCGCCCGAAGTGATCTGACCGCCCTGGAAGGTTTGCGGCAACAGACGACCATCGTTGGTCACAATCACCGGCAGTTTTGGCTGCAGGGTGCCCAACTTCAGTTCGGTCTGGGAGATCTTGGCTTTCGCAGTCAGGCCCAGGCTGGAGAAGTTATCAACCGCTTCGCCGTTGGATTTGCTTGGGAAAACAGTGCCGCCGTAAGAAGTCGAAGTGGCGCCGTTAGTGCCGCCGCCCGAGTCCAGACGCACGCCCAGCAGGCCGATAGCATCAATACCGAAGCCAACGGTGCCTTGGGTGTAGCCCGAGGTGAAACGCAGATCGAAGCCTTGGCCCCATTCTTCGCTCTTGTTCTGAGCGCCAGCAGCTTTGGTGCCCGAATCGCGGTTATCCGTGTTGATGTAGAAGTTACGCAGCCCCAATGTGGCCTTGCTGTCTTCGATGAAACCGGCGGCGCCTGCCTGCTGCGCCAAAACCCCTACGGCCACAGCCAGGGCCAAGGTGGACTTCTTCATTGTTTCGCTCCTCTCGTTCTAATTTTTGTGTTCTTTGGTCTCGGGTCTAACGCCCCAGATCCACAGATGCGCGATTAGCGCCAGACCGTGACTGACAAGTCAATCGTAACCATGTGTGTCTACGACCAAGGTCTAACCGCAGTGATTTGGTCCCTGCAGGGTAATGAATTTCTCATAAACCCAAAAAGAATTATTTCATTCTTTTTAATGCCCTTTAGGAATATAGCTCGCTATCGATGATCCGAACCGGGATCACAAAGTATCGGCTCATAAGCTAATTCCTAAATGGTATTTATTGGCCTTTTTTTAGATCGATTAGCGTTTGCGCATTCCTCATACGTCAATCACTTTCGAAAAGGCGACGCCATCATGGCCAAACGCGCACTATCTAGTCAATTTGTTACAGTTTGTATATCGCTGATATTTTCTTTTTCCGCCCAGGCGGGGACTCTCACTGTCGGTTATCAAACCGGTATCGACCCCAGCAAAGTCCCTCAGGCCGATGGCGTTTACGAGAAAACCATTGGCCAGAACATCGATTGGCGTCGTTTCAACAGTGGCCCGCAAGTGGTCACTGCCATTGCGTCCGGCGATGTGCAGATTGGCAACCTCGGTTCAAGCCCACTGGCGGCGGCCGCTTCGCGCAACCTGCCGATTGTCGCGTTCATTGTTTCTGCTCAGATCAACGCTGCCGAAGCACTTGTGGTGCGCAACGGCAGCGGCATTGATAAACCGGAAGATCTGATCGGCAAAACCATCGCCACGCCCTTCGTTTCAACCTCCCATTACAGCCTGCTCGGCGCGCTGAAGCACTGGGGGCTGGATGCCTCGAAAGTCAAAGTGGTGAACCTGCAACCGGCGGAAATCGCCGCAGCCTGGAAACGTGGCGACATCGATGGCGCGTTTGTCTGGTCGCCGGCGCTGGGGGAAATCCGCAAGACCGGCAAGACGTTGACCGACGCGGCGCAGGTCGGCCAATGGGGCGCGCCGACCTTCGAGGTATGGGTCGCTCGCAAGGATTACGCCGAGAAGCATCCTGAGGTCGTGGCCAAATTTGCCAAGGTCACCCTGGATTCATTTGCCGACTATGCCGCCCATAAAGACAGCTGGACCGCCGATTCGGTACCGGTGCAGAAAATCGCCAAATTGACCGGTGCCAATGCCGCCGATGTGCCTGAGCTGCTGGCCGGCTCCGCATTCCCGGATGCCAAGGCACAACAGACCACCGCGCTACTGGACGGAGGCACAGCCAAGGCAATTGGCGAGACGGCGAAGTTTTTGAAGGAGCAAGGGAAGGTCGAGACGGTGCTGCCGGATTATTCGCCCTATGTCAGCGCGAAATTCGTCACGGAATAACACCCCGCCCCTCTGTAGGAGCGAGGCTTGCCCGCGAAGAGGACATATCTGCCGACACAAGTGTTGAATGTCAGGCAGCCTTCGCGGGCAAGCCTCGCTCCTACAAGGTTCGGGGCATCAGAGGGCTTTTTCGAAGATCTTCGAATTACGCTGGTAGTTGTAAAGCGACGCCCGCGCCGATGGCAGGCGTTCGACGCTGCTCGGCACGAAGCCCCGCTCGCGAAACCAGTGAGCGGTCCGGGTGGTCAGCACGAACAAGGTTTTCAGCCCCTGAGTCCGGGCGCGGGTTTCGATGCGTTCCAGCAGTTCATCTCCGCGACCGCCATGACGGTACTCCGGGTTCACGGCCAGACACGCCAACTCCCCAGCATCCGAATCGGCAATCTGATACAGCGCCGCGCAGGCGATGATCATGCCTTCACGCTCTACCACGCTGAACTGCTCGATCTCACGCTCCAGCACCTCGCGGGAACGCCGTACCAGAATCCCCTGCTCTTCCAGCGGGCTGATCAAGTCCAGCAAACCGCCGACATCCTCGATGGCCGCCTCACGCACAACCTCGAATTGCTCCTGGGCCACCAGCGTACCGCCACCGTCACGGGTGAACAGTTCGGTTAGCAGCGCGCCATCTTCGGCGTAGCTGACGATGTGACTGCGCGCCACCCCGCCCCGGCACGCTTCAGCGGCTGCATCCAGCAGCTCGGCTTGATAGTTGCTGCCCAAACGCTGCAAATGCGCCGGTACTTGTTGCGGGCGCAATTCGCGAACCAGCCGGCCATTTTCATCGATCAAGCCCAGATCGGCACCGAACAGCAGCAGCTTGTCCGCCCCCAGATCGATAGCCGCGCGGGTAGCGACATCTTCACACGCGAGGTTGAAGATCTCACCGGTCGGCGAGTAACCCAATGGCGACAACAGCACGATGGAGCGTTCGTCCAGCAGGCGATTGATGCCCTTGCGATCGACCCGGCGCACTTCGCCGGTGTGGTGATAGTCGACACCTTCAAGTACGCCGATCGGCCGTGCAGTGACCAAATTGCCGCTGGCCACCCGCAGGCGCGACCCCTGCATTGGCGATGAGGCCATGTCCATGGACAGCCGCGCTTCGATGGCGATGCGCAGTTGACCGACCGCATCGATCACACACTCAAGCGTCGCTGCATCGGTGATGCGCATGCCGTGGTGGTAATGCGGGGTCAGGCCGCGAGCAGCGAGGCGTGTTTCAATTTGCGGACGCGAACCGTGAACCAGCACCAGACGCACGCCCAGGCTGTGCAGCAGCACCAGGTCGTGGACGATGTTGCCGAAGTTCGGGTGCTCCACGCCGTCGCCGGGCAGCATGACGACGAAGGTGCAATCGCGGTGGGCGTTGATGTAAGGCGAAGCGTGACGAAGCCAATTGACGTATTCGGGCATGAACCTGGGCCTGTAATAAATAGCAGCCGAAAAAAGGGTAACGCAGTAAACGCACAGCGGGCTGATGGTTATCGTCGGAACAGGCTTGGCGACACGCGCGCTCTCCTCATGAATACGGGTTGGATGACCGGCAATTTACAGCGTTTGATAGGACAAAACACAATCCCTGTGGGAGCGAGCCTGCTCGCGATAGGGCCAGCACATTCAAGATTGATGTGTCTGACCTGACGCTATCGCGAGCAGGCTCGCTCCCACAAGGACACATCATCGTTTGGCCGGCGTCAGGCAGTAATGTTCAATCAGTTGACGTAATAGATGCACGGTAGGCTGCAAACGTGACATTTCGAGGTATTCCCCCGGTTGGTGTGCGCAGGCGATATCACCCGGCCCCAATACCAGTGTTTCACAACCAAGACGCTGAAGATAAGGCGCTTCCGTGCCGAACGCCACTGCTTCGGCGCGATGGCCGGTGAGCTTTTCGGCAACCCTCACCAATTCCGAGTCCTCGGCCTGCTCGAAGGGTGGCACTTCGGGGAACAGCGGCGCGTAATCGATCTTCACCTTGTGCCGTTCGGCAATCGGATTGAGCTTCTGCAGAATCGCCGCGCGCAGGGCTTTGGGGTCCATGCCCGGCAACGGACGCAAGTCGAACTCCAGCGAGCACTGGCCGCAGATCCGGTTGGGATTGTCGCCCCCATGGATGCAGCCGAAGTTAAGGGTCGGCTGCGGCACGCTGAACTGCGGGTTATGGAATTCGCGCTGCCACGCCAGGCGCAAGCCGCGCAGTTCGCCGATGGCATCGTGCATGGCCTCGAGGGCGCTGTGGCCCAGGCGCGGGTCCGAGGAATGGCCGCTCTGACCGAGGATGTCGATGCGCTCCATCATCACGCCTTTGTGCATCCTGATCGGCTTCAACCCGGTCGGCTCGCCGATCACCGCGGCCCGGCCCAGCGGACGTCCGGCTTCGGCCAGAGCGCGAGCGCCAGACATCGAGCTTTCTTCATCGCAAGTGGCGAGGATCAGCAAGGGTTGCTTGAACGGTTGGTCGAGCAAGGGTTTGACGGCTTCGATGGCCAGGGCGAAAAAACCCTTCATGTCGCAACTGCCCAAGCCGACCCAGCGACCGTCCACTTCCGTCAGTTTCAACGGGTCGGTCTGCCACAACGCCTCGTCGTAGGGCACCGTATCGCTGTGACCGGCCAGCACCAGGCCGCCGGGGCCGGAGCCAAAACTGGCCAGCAGATTGAATTTGCCGGGGCTGACCTGCTGGATATCGCAGGCAAAACCCAAGTCCCCGAGCCATGTCGCCAACAAGTCGATGACCGGCCGATTGGTTTGATCCAGGCTGGGTTGGGTACAGCTGACAGACGGCGCGGCGATCAGCGCAGCGAACTGATCTTTCATGGACGGCAAAGGCATCGCTGACTCCCAACTCCCGAATTGAACTCCATCATAGAACCATCCGGCGACAGGAATAAACCGTCGCGGCTCGTCACCAAGCGTCAACAGACCCTATCTCGAATGAGTCCTGTACACTGCACGACCTTGGCAGCCACACATTCCCCCCGGCTGCGCTCCCGATCCTGGATTTTCCGGCCATGCAGAAAGAAACCGAAATCAAACTCCGCGTCAGCCGCGAAACCCTCGCCGCCCTGCGCGAGCACCCGTTACTGAAGAAACGCAACAAAAGTGGCTGGGAACGCCGTGAGTTGATGAATCAGTACTTCGACACGCCTGAGCGCGACCTGGCCCGCGCCAAGGTTGCCCTGCGCCTGCGCCGCGATGGCGAAGAAGTGATTCAGACCCTCAAGACCCGTGGCCAGAGCGTCGCCGGTCTGTCCGAGCGCCACGAGTACGACTGGAATTTGCCCAAAGCCAAGCTCGACGTGAAGAAACTCGACGGTGAATGCTGGCCCGAAGAGCTGGCCGAGTTGGACAAGAAAACCCTGAAAGCCATCTTCACCACCGATTTTGTGCGCGAACGCGCGGAAATCGCTTGGGGCCGTGGCAAGACCAAAGTGGTCATCGAAGCCGCGCTGGACCTGGGCCACGTGGTGGTCGGCAAGCAGAAAGAAGAAATCTGCGAGCTGGAACTGGAGCTGCGCGAAGGCGAACCGGCCGCGCTGCTGGAACTGGCCGCCGAACTGGCTGCGACACTGGCGCTGATGCCATGTGACATCAGCAAGGCCGAACGCGGTTATCGCTTGTTCGACGCCAACAGCTACTCGCTGAGCTTGCCGGCACCGCAGATCACCGCCGAAATGCCGCTGGACGATGCGTTCGCCGCCCTGAGCTGGCATTTGCTGAGCAGCAGCCAGCGTCTGGCCGAGCAGTATCGCTTCAATGGCCACTGGCGCCTGTTGCAGGACTGGGTCGAGAACCTCGCTGAAATGCGCGCGTTGATCAGCAGCCTCGGTCAGGCCGCACCGCGTCAGTCGACTCACGATCTACGGGTCGCGCTGGATGCCCTGCTGGAAGACTGGCGCCCGCTGGTACAAGCCGGCCTGGACGACGAAGACGTGCGCAAAGCCGCGCCGGAGCAATTCCTCGAAGAGCTGGAAGACGTGCGCTGGGGCCTGTTCTCCCTGAACACTTCGCGCTGGTTGCTGGCTCGCACCTGGGCCGCCGATCGCAACACCCGCGGCAATCGCCAGGGCGCTGCACAACTGGGCAGCTGGCTGCCGCGCATGCTGGGCGAAGAAGCCAACTCGCTGCAATTGCAGCGTTACCAGCAACAGCCGGAAGACTTGGCCGAGCAACTGCCGCGTATCGAGCGCATCCAGGCCTGGCTGCACCATGCCCGCGGCGTACTGGAGATCCCGGAAATGGATCGCCTGTATGGTGAGTTGAACAAACTGACGCAACTGGCCAACGAGCCGATCACCGATGAATCGCTGGATGCGCGCAAGCACCAGGCGATCGCGGTGTATCAGAATCGCGCCTGGAAGACTTTGCTGCGTCTGTAAGACCGCCATCGCGGGCAAGCCCGCTCCCACAGGGTTATCTGTCGCTCACATATTCGTGGACGCTGAAGATCAATGTGGGAGCGGGCTTGCCCGCGATGAGGCCAGCACATTCACCGCAAAAGCTTCAGACCGGCAAACTCGTCGTGGATTTGATTTCGGACAAAGCCACGATCGAGTTGACCTCCTGAATCCCCGGCACCATCGACAGCTTCTCGAAGAAGAAGCGCTCATAAGCCTCGATGTCCGCCGTGACGATCCGCAGCAAGAAATCCACCGACCCCATCAGCACATAACATTCCAGCACTTCGGGAAAACCGCGAATCGCCTCGGTGAACTCGGTGAAGTTCGAACGTCCGTGGGCGTTGAGTTTGATCTCGGCGAAGATCTGCGTGTTAAGGCCGATTTTCTTGCGGTCAAGCAACGTCACCTGACCACGAATGATCCCCTCCTCCTTCATCCGTTGAATTCGCCGCCAGCACGGCGACTGCGAGAGCCCCACCTGTTCGGCGATCTGCGCGCTGGAGAGCGAAGCGTCCTCTTGCAGCAACGCGAGAATCTTGCGGTCGTAGCCATCCAGCTCGCTGTGCATAGAAAAACCTATAGTTGGTACTAAATCGAATTGATCTATTCGATAAATGGTCAATAAGCCCAATCATAGATAAGAAATGCCCGGCACCGAATGTAAAAATTCCTCCAGTAATTTTGGAGCCCGACCATGCCACCTTTAGAAGCCGTGAACACCCCGCCCGCCCGCGCCGATGTCTGGAACGTCAGCAACGCCCACCGCCGCGTTCACTATCAATTACTGGCCGAGGCCGAGCCGGATCTGCTGTGTCGGGTGCTCAATCTTTTCGCCTTGCAGTTCCTGACGCCGCAGCAGGTCAACGTGCAGCGCATGGACGATCTGCTGTCGGTCGATATCGTCATGGACGGCCTGAGCTGGCACCGTGCTCAAGTGATCGCGGAAAAATTACGTAACCTGATCAGCGTCTGCTCGGTGAACCTGCAAGCGGCTGATTCTGCGTGGGAAGAGCCGGCTCAGGCGGCAGGCTGAAAAGAATCGACATGCCTTGGTCGGGTAGTGGCCCAACGGTCTACGGGTGCGCGACTATCCTTTGCGAACGGTTGTTCAAAAGGAGCCCGCATGTCCGTTCAACTCGCCACTCAGGACCGCTGGCTGGACCTCAATGATTTGCTGCGTGAATTGGTCGCCCAAGGCTTTATCAGCCAGGATTCGGCCGAACACGCGCTCAACGCCCGCCGCCGTCACGCCATAAATGGTCAGCAGCACCCGCTGGAGTTCATCGCCAGCCAACATCTGGACGACCTCAGCCGTCCCGGCAAACACCTCGATCTGGAAAGCCTGACGCTCTGGTTGTCTCAGCAGGCCGGTCAGCCTTACTTGCGCATCGATCCACTGAAAATCAACGTCGCTGCCATCACGCCGCTGATGTCCTATGCCTTCGCCCAACGCCACAAGATTCTGGCGGTATGCATCGACCGCGACGCCGTCACCGTGGCCAGCGCCCAGCCCTTCGTCAGCAGCTGGGAAGCCGACCTGACCCACGTGTTGAAGCTGCCAATCAAGCGCGTGGTGGCCAACCCCGTGGACATCCAGCGCTTCAGCGTGGAGTTTTTCCGCCTGGCCAAATCGGTCACCGGCGCCACCAACGCTGATCAGCAAATAAGCACCCTGGGCAACTTCGAACAGTTGCTCAACCTCGGCGCCAGCGACCAGGAGCCGGACGCCAACGATGCGCACATCGTCAACATCGTCGATTGGCTGTTCCAGTACGCGTTCCAGCAACGGGCCAGCGATATCCACATCGAGCCCCGGCGCGAGCAAGGCACGGTGCGCTTTCGCATCGACGGCGTGCTGCACAACGTCTATCAATTCCCGCCCCAGGTGACCATGGCTATCGTCAGTCGCCTGAAAAGCCTGGGGCGGATGAACGTCGCGGAAAAGCGCAAACCCCAGGACGGCCGGGTAAAAACCAAAACCCCGGATGGCGGCGAAGTCGAGCTGCGACTGTCGACATTGCCGACGGCGTTTGGCGAAAAAATGGTCATGCGGATCTTCGACCCGGAAGTGCTGCTCAAGGATTTCGATCAGTTGGGTTTTTCCGCCGATGACCTGCGTCGCTGGCAAGACATGACCCGCCAGCCCAATGGCATCATTCTGGTGACCGGGCCGACCGGTTCAGGCAAGACCACCACGCTGTACACCACCCTGAAGAAACTGGCGACGCCGGAAGTCAACCTCTGCACCATTGAAGACCCGATCGAAATGGTCGAACCGGCGTTCAATCAGATGCAGGTCCAGCACAACATCGACCTGAGCTTTGCCGCCGGCGTGCGCGCGCTGATGCGCCAAGACCCCGACATCATCATGATCGGCGAGATCCGCGACCTCGAAACCGCCGAAATGGCGATTCAGGCCGCACTCACTGGCCACTTGGTGTTGTCGACGTTGCACACCAACGACGCCCCGAGCGCCATCAGCCGCCTGCTGGAACTCGGCGTGCCGCATTACCTGATCAAGGCCACGGTGCTCGGGGTCATGGCTCAGCGTCTGGTCCGGACCCTTTGCCCGCATTGCAAGGCACCGCTGACCCTGGGCGAAGACGACTGGCAAACCCTGACCCGGCCTTGGCAAGCGCCACTGCCAGGTAACGCACAACGCGCCATCGGTTGCCTGGAATGCCGCGAAACCGGCTATCGCGGCCGCGCCGGGGTGTACGAAATCATGCAGCTGACTGATGGCATCAAAGCGCTGATCAACCCCGATACCGATTTGCTGGCGGTCCGGCGTCAGGCCTTCAAGGAAGGCATGCGCAGTTTGCGGCTGTCGGGGGCGCAGAAAGTGGCGGCGGGTTTGACCACGATCGAAGAGGTGTTGCGAGTGACGCCGCAGAGTGAGCAGAAATAAACAGCCCCCAAGGCCGGTAAGTCAAGACGCATAACCTGTGGGAGCGCGGCTTGCCCGCGAAGAATGCACCGCGGTTTTTCAGGTATTACGCGTCATCGTTCTTCGCGGGCAAGCCTCGCTCCTACAGGATTTTCGTCGCTCAAACTTCTTGACTGACTGGTATCAGCCATAGTTCCTGGCCCCTCCAAGTCACGTACAAGCCTTTTGCCCTACACTCTGCTCATCGCAACTCCACCAGACTGGACAGGGACCGTTATGGGTATTGCATTAAGTCTTTTCGTCGCACTGACCGTAGCCATTCTTTTCATGGGCTTCAAAGTGGTGCCTCAGGGTTTTGAATGGACGGTCGAACGTTTCGGCCGTTACACCAACACCCTCAAACCAGGCTTGAACATCATCATTCCGGTGATGGACCGCATCGGTCGCAAGATCAACGTGATGGAAAGCGTGCTGGACATCCCGCCTCAGGAAGTCATCACCGCCGACAACGCCACCGTGCAAATCGACGCCGTGTGCTTCTTCCAGGTGGTCAACACCGCCCAGGCCGCCTATGAGGTAAACAACCTCGAACACGCCATCCGCAATCTGCTGCAAACCAATATCCGTACTGTGCTTGGCTCCATGGAGCTGGACGCGATGCTCAGTCAGCGCGACAACATCAACGAAAAACTGCTGCGCACCGTTGATGAAGCCACGGCACCGTGGGGCATCAAGATCACCCGGATCGAGATCAAGGACATCAGCCCTCCCGCCGACCTGATGGCCGCCATGTCCGGCCAGATGAAAGCCGAGCGGATCAAACGCGCACAGATTCTTGAGGCCGAAGGTTTGCGCGCCTCGGCGATCCTCACCGCCGAAGGCAAGAAACAGGCACAAATTCTGGAAGCCGAAGGCAGCCGTCAGGCGGCGTTCCTCGAAGCCGAGGCCCGGGAGCGTCAGGCCCAAGCCGAAGCCCAAGCCACCAAAGTGGTGTCCGAAGCCATCGCCGGCGGTAACGTGCAGGCGGTCAATTACTTCGTTGCGCAGAAGTACATCGATGCCTTGGGCAAACTGGCCTCGGCCAACAACAGCAAAGTGATCCTGATGCCGCTCGAGGCCAGTTCAATGATCGGCGCAGTCGGCGGCATTGGCGAAATCGTCAAAGCCACGTTCGACGGCAAGAAAGGCTGAGGTCGGTGCCCATGGAGCTGTTTTCGTTCTGGAGTTGGTTGGCCCTGGGCACGCTGCTGCTGATCCTCGAGGTGTTCGGGGCCGGTGGTTATCTGTTGTGGATCGGCATGGCAGCCGCCGCCGTCGGCGTGCTGACCTTCGTGATACCGGGCTTGCCCTGGGAATTGCAGGTGTTGTTGTTTGCAGTCTTTTCAATCCTCACCGCCCTGTACTGGTGGAGACGTCAGCGCAGCGTGGTACGGGCCAGCGATCAGCCGAATCTGAACCTGCGAGGACAAGAGCTGATCGGCAAGGTGTTCGTGGTCACCGAAGCGATTGTCAACGGCCGTGGCAAGATCAAGGTCGCCGATGGCGTGTGGATGGCCCGAGGGCCTGACACCGCATCCGGCAGCCGTGTTCGGGTGATCGGGCAACAAGGGGCGATTTTACTGGTGGAGCGAGCCGACTAACGTCACGGAACTCGATTGGGTTATTGGCAATCAAAGCCCGCAGTTAAAACCCAGTGGAGTCACCTTTTATGCGTCTCAAACTTGCTGTCGCTACCTTCGCCGTGTTGTCCCTTCAAGTCGGTTCGGCGATGGCTGATGACAGCTTTTTGCGTAACGTTCTTACTTCCGGTGCCACCACCGGTACCTCCTACCTGACCTCCAGGGATCACAAGTTGGTCGTCGCCGCCCAGGACGACGCCGGCAGCTTTGTCGCCAGTGACGGCGCCATTCGCGGCCCCTATCTGGAAGCCGCCATACAGAAAGTCCGTGCCGACAATCCTGGCCTGCAAGCCACGGACATGGAACTGGCGAACGCCATCCTGGCGAAGAATGCCATCGCCTCGAAATAAGGTTCGTTGCTGAACAAAAAATGCCGCTCTAAATGAGCGGCATTTTTTTGCGTGCGATACCTGTAGGAGCGAGGCTTGCCCGCGAAAGCGGTGAATCAGTCGACATAAATGTTGAATGTTAAATCGCTTTCGCGGGCAAGCCTCGCTCCTACAGGGGACAGCGACTTCAGCGGTATTCATCCACCGGCACACACGCGCAAAACAGATTGCGGTCACCGTAGACATTGTCCACACGGTTCACCACCGGCCAGTACTTATGGGCCTTGGTGTGAGCATCCGGCGTCACCGCCCGCTCAATGCTGTACGGCCGCTCCCAAACCCCGGTGATGTCGGCCAAGGTATGCGGCGAGCGTTTCAGCGGGTTGTCCTCTGCCGGCCAGTTGCCGTTCTGCACCTCGGTGATTTCCGCGCGGATACTCAGCATCGCGCCGATAAAACGGTCCAGCTCCGCCTTCGATTCACTCTCGGTCGGTTCGACCATCAACGTCCCCGGCACCGGGAATGACATGGTCGGCGCATGGAAGCCGTAGTCCATCAGGCGTTTGGCAACGTCCTCTTCACTGATGCCGGTCTGCGCCTTGAGCGGTCGCAAATCGAGAATGCACTCGTGGGCCACTCGCTCGTTGCGCCCGGTGTAGAGCACTGGAAATGCGCCGGCCAAATGCTGCGCCAGGTAATTCGCGGCGAGAATCGCCACCTCGCTCGCATCCGCCAGTTGCGGCCCCATCATCGCGATGTACATCCAGCTGATGGGCAGAATGCTTGCGCTGCCCCAAGGTGCCGCGCTCACTGCGCCGTTTTCCGGCAGCGGGCCATCGATTGGCACTACCGGGTGATTGGCAACGAATGGCGCCAGGTGCGCCCGAACGCCGATCGGGCCCATCCCCGGTCCGCCACCGCCGTGGGGAATGCAGAAGGTTTTGTGCAGGTTCATGTGCGACACGTCGGCACCGATGTCTGCCGGCCGTGCCAATCCAACCTGCGCGTTGAGGTTGGCGCCATCCATGTACACCTGACCGCCATGGCTGTGGATAACTTCACAGATCTCGCTGATGCCTTCCTCGTAGACCCCATGGGTCGAAGGATAAGTCGCCATCAGGCAGGCGAGTTTATCCCCCGCCTCCGTGGCCTTTTCCTTCAGATCATCCAGATCGACATTACCTCCCTCGTCGCACTCGACGATCACCACCCGCATCCCGGCCATTTGCGCCGAAGCCGGATTGGTGCCGTGGGCCGAGGACGGGATCAGGCAGATATCCCGCGCGCCCTGATGGCGGCTCTCGTGATATTTGCGAATCGCCAACAATCCAGCGTATTCGCCCTGAGCGCCCGAGTTGGGTTGCATGCAGATCGCATCGAAACCGGTGATCGCGCAGAGCCAGCGCTCCAGTTCCGCGATCATCAAGGAATAACCCACCACCTGCTCTTTCGGCACGAACGGATGCAGGTTGGCGAACTGCGGCCAGGTGATGGGGATCATCTCGCTGGTGGCATTGAGCTTCATGGTGCAGGAGCCCAGCGGGATCATCGATTGGTTGAGCGCCAGGTCTTTGTTTTCCAGTTGCTTGAGGTAACGCAGCATTTCGGTTTCGCTGTGATGAGCGTTGAACACCGGATGACGCAGATAAGGCGTGCTGCGCTGCAACCCGGCAGGAATACCGGACACCAGGGTTTCAGCGTCCAGTTCGTCGACGTTGAGCCCATGATCGGCCCCGAGAAACACATCGAACAGCTTCGCCACGGTGGTTTCGTCACAGGTTTCGTCGAGGCTCAGCCCCAGTTGCCCACGGCCGAGAATGCGCAAGTTGATCTGCGCCGCCTGGGCACTTTCGATGATCGCGGTCTGAGTGCCACCGACCTCCAGGGTCAGGGTGTCGAAGAAATGTTGGTTGAGACGAATGATCCCATGACGCTCCAGGCCGGCAGCGAGGATGCAGGTCAGCCGATGGACGCGCTGGGCAATCCGTTTGAGCCCTTCCGGGCCATGGTAGACCGCGTAGAAACTGGCGATATTGGCCAGCAGCACCTGGGCGGTACAGATGTTGGAATTGGCCTTCTCCCGGCGGATATGTTGCTCGCGGGTTTGCAGGGCCATGCGCAGGGCGACGTTGCCGCGAGCATCTTTCGACACGCCGATGATCCGCCCGGGAATCGCCCGTTTGTACTCGTCGCGACTGGCAAAAAAAGCCGCGTGGGGACCGCCGTAACCCATGGGCACGCCGAAGCGCTGGGACGAACCGAACACCACGTCAGCACCCAGCTCCCCCGGCGGGGTCAGCAACAGCAGGCTTAGCAGATCGGTCGCCACACAGGCCAAGGCTTGCTGGGCATGCAGATGATCGATAAATGGGCGCAGATCACGCACTTCACCGTGGGTATCGGGATATTGCAGCAGCGCGCCGAACACCTGGTGCTGTTTCAAGTTATCCACAGCGTCGACGATCAGTTCGAAACCGAACCCTTCGGCCCGGGTTCGCACCACGGAAATGGTCTGCGAGTGGCAATTCTCATCGACGAAAAACAGGTTACTTCTGGATTTGGCCACGCGCTTGGCCAGCGCCATGGCCTCGGCTGCCGCCGTGGCTTCATCCAGCAGCGAGGCGTTGGCCAGTTCCAGGCCGGTCAGGTCGATGGTCAGCTGCTGGAAATTCAGCAACGCTTCGAGGCGGCCTTGAGCGATCTCCGGTTGATAGGGTGTATAGGCGGTGTACCAACCGGGATTTTCCAGCACGTTGCGCAGGATGACGGCCGGCGTGAGGGTGCCGTGGTATCCCATGCCTATCAGACTGGTCCAGACCTGGTTCTGCTCGGCGTAGCCCCGCAGCTTGGCCAGCGCGGCTTCTTCGTCGAGGGCCGGTGGCAAGTCCAGTGGCCGGTTGAGGCGGATTCCCGGCGGCACCGTCTGCTCGATCAGCTCGACCCGGCTGCCAAGACCAAGGCTGTCGAGCATCGCCTGCTGCTCGGCGGCATCGGGGCCCAGATGGCGGCGCAGGAAGGTATTGGGGTCGCGTAACTGGCTCAAGGACGGCAACTGGGACATGACGGGCTCTCTCTTGACTGGCGCTCGGCGTCGATGCAATGCGGTCAAACCAGCATAGCAGTCGATACCCGCACCGATGGCGTGGCGCCGTTGGTCAATCCGGATCATCATGCTCGGCGCCTATAAACGTTCGCTGACCGGGTATCCACATTTATGAGCCAACTGCCTTTCCTGCCCTTCTCCAAACCCACCATTGATGAAGCCACGATTGCTGCTGTCAGCGATGTGCTGCGCTCGGGCTGGATTACCAGTGGCCCCAAGGTGCAGGCTTTTGAAGCGCAACTCTCGGAATATTTTGGCGGGCGCCCGGTGCGTACGTTCAATTCCGGCACCTGTACCATGGAGATCGCATTGCGCATTGCCGGAGTCGGACCGGGCGATGAAGTGATCACCACGCCGATTTCCTGGGTGGCCACCGCCAACGTGATTCTGGAAGTTGGCGCTACGCCAGTGTTTGCCGATATCGACCCGGTCACCCGCAATATCGACATGGCGCAGCTTGAAGCTGCGATTACCCCGCGCACCAAAGCCATCATCCCAGTGTTTCTCGCGGGATTGCCCGTGGACATGACGCGCCTTTACGCGCTGGCAAAGAAGCACGGTTTACGAGTGCTGGAAGATGCAGCCCAAGCCTTGGGTTCAAGCTGGAACGGGCAGCGAATCGGTGCGACTGGCGATTTCGTGTCCTTCAGTTTCCAGGCGAACAAGAACGTCACCTGCTCGGAGGGCGGTTGCCTGGTGCTGAACAATGCCGAGGAAGTGCGGTTGGCGGAAAAGTACCGGTTACAGGGCGTCACCCGCAGCGGTTTCGATGGGCTGGACGTTGACGTGCTGGGCGGCAAGTTCAACATGACTGATGTCGCGGCAGCCATTGGCCTGGGGCAATTTGCCCACATCGAGGCGATCACCGCTCATCGTCGTGAGCTGGCCAAACATTATTTCGCCTGTTTTGGCGCAGACTTCGAAGCGCAATACGGGGCTCAACTGCCCCCGGCGGATTTCGAGAACAGCAATTGGCATTTGTTCCAGCTGGTGCTCCCGGAGCGCCAGGATGGCAAACCGGCACGGGCTACTTTCATGGAGCAGATGCAGGCACTGGGCGTCGGTATCGGCTATCACTACCCGCCAATCCACCTGCTGAGTCTTTACCGCGAACGCGGGTTCAAGGAAGGCATGTTCCCGGTAGCCGAACGGGTCGGACGACTGATCGTCTCGCTGCCGATGTTCACGGCCATGGATAAAGCGGATGTCGAGCGTTCGGTGGTCGCTGTGAAAACCGTTCTAAAGCCGTAGAACCTGCTCGCGAAGTGGGCGTGTCAGTTGGCATAAATGTTTACTGACACACCGCTTTCGCGAGCAGGCTCGCTCCCACATGAATTACTCGCCGATGGCGGCCTTGTAGGCAACTGCATCGAGCAGCAGATTGTCCAGTTCGGTGGTATCGCTTGGCTCGAGCTTGAAGAACCAGCTGTCATAAGGCGCGCTGTTGACCAGTTCAGGGTTGTTGGCCAACTCTTCGTTGACGGCAATGACTGTGCCGGAAACTGGCGAGTAGATATCGGAGGCAGCCTTGACCGACTCGACGACACCCGCAGCCTCGCCGGCAGCGAACACTTTGCCGATTTCCGGCAGCTCAACGAACACTACGTCACCCAAGGCTTCCTGAGCATGGTCTGAAATACCCACTTTCACGCCGCCATCATGGTCTAGACGGGCCCATTCGTGACTTTCGGCAAAACGCAGGTCGACAGGGATTTCGCTCATGTTCTGTGTCCTCAAGAAAAATGTCAGCGGTCATTGCCCGCCAAAAATAGTTAGATCAAGGTTTTGCCGTGGCGTACGAAGGTCGGTTTGACCACTCGAACCGGGTACCACTTGCCACGGATTTCCACTTCGGCGCGGTCGGCGGTGGCCACCGGCACGCGCGCCAGTGCAATCGACTTGCTAAGCGTAGGAGAGAAACTACCACTGGTGATCTCCCCTTCGCCAACATCGGCGATGCGAACCACCTGATGCGCCCGCAAAACCCCACGTTCTTCCAGGACCAGACCCACCAGTTTGTGCTGTACGCCAGCGGCCTGCTCGGCTTCCAGGGCAGTGCGGCCAATGAACTGGCGCGTGGCCGGTTCCCAGGCAATGCTCCAGGCCATGTTGGAGGCCAATGGCGAGACTTCTTGATGAATGTCCTGACCGTAGAGGTTCATGCCGGCTTCAACACGCAAGGTATCGCGGGCGCCGAGGCCGATCGGGGAAATACCCGCACCCACCAGATCGTTGAAAAAGCCCGGTGCCTGATCGGCGGGCAGCACGATTTCCAGACCATCCTCACCGGTGTAACCGGTGCGCGCGATGAACCAGTCACCGTCGGTCTGACCTTCGAAATATTTGAGCTGCTGAATCAGCGTGCCACGGGACTGAGTCACCAGTTCGGCAATCTTGTGCCGGGCGTGAGGCCCTTGAATGGCCAGCATCGCCAACTCGGAGCGCTCGTTGAGCCGCACATCGAAGTCGCCGAGATGAGCTTGCATCCAGGCCAGGTCCTGATTACGGGTGGAGGCGTTCACCACCAGGCGATAACCTTCCTCGAGGCGGTAGACGATCATGTCGTCGACGATGCCGCCGTGCTCGTTGAGCATGGCGCTGTACAAGGCACGGCCGGGGCTGTGCAGACGCTCGACGTCATTGGCCAGTAAATACTGAAGCCAGGCCTTAGCCTGGGGGCCGTCAACATCGATCACGGTCATGTGGGATACATCGAAAACCCCGCAATCGCGGCGCACCTGATGGTGTTCCTCGACCTGCGAGCCGTAATGCAGAGGCATATCCCAACCGCCAAAATCGACCATCTTCGCGCCGAGGGCGAGATGAAGGTCATACAGAGGCGTACGCTGTCCCATGGGTTTCTCCTTCCGGGCGTGGCGAAGGTGCGGACAGGCGCTGTCCGGGTTGAAATGCCTTGAAATAAAGGCTTTCAGCCGTTTCAGCGACCCGGTCTGAAAGACGGACCGCACCGAATGCCGCGCATTGTAGCCGCAAGGTGTAGGACTGACACCTACGCGTTTCGATGCGCCGAACGTCGGATCAATCCGATGACCGGTAACAACCCGACCAACACCAGGGTCAGTGCCGGCAACGAGGCCCTCGCCCACTCGCCTTCGCTGGTCATTTCAAAGATCCGCACCGCCAGCGTGTCCCAGCCAAACGGGCGCATCAGCAGGGTCGCGGGCATTTCCTTGAGCACATCGACGAACACCAGCAACGCTGCGCTCAATGTGCCCGGCAGCAGCAACGGCAGATACACTTTGAAAAACAGTCGTGGCCCACTGACGCCAAGGCTACGTGCTGCTTCGGGCAAAGATGGCCGTATTCGCGCCAGGCTGCTTTCCAGCGGTCCATAGGCCACCGCGATAAAACGCACCAGATAGGCCAGCAACAACGCCGACAGACTGCCCAGCAGTAACGGTTTGCCCGCGCCGCCAAGCCATCCCGACAGCGGGATCACCAGTTCGCGATCCAGGTAACTGAACGCCAGCATGATCGACACCGCCAGCACCGAGCCCGGCAAGGCGTAGCCAAGGTTGGCCAGACTGATGCCGGAACGGATCGCCCGGGTCGGCGCCAATCGACGGGCAAAGGCCAGCACCAGAGCGACACTGACGGTGATCAACGCCGCCATGCCGCCCAGGTACAGGGTGTGGATGATCAATCCGGCATAACGCTCATCCAGATCGAAGCGCCCACGTTGCCAGAACCACACCATCAGTTGCAGCACGGGAATGACGAAGGCGCAGGCAAATACCAGACCACACCAGCTCATGGCCGCCAGCGCCTTGACCCCGCGCAGGTGATACAACGCCTTGACCCGCGGTCGTTCGTTGCTCGCCCGATTGGCCCCACGGGCACGGCGCTCGCCATACAGTACGATCATCACCACCAACAGCAACAGGCTGGCCAGTTGCGCGGCCGTGGAAAGACTGAAAAAGCCATACCAGGTTTTGTAGATAGCGGTGGTGAACGTGTCGAAGTTGAATACCGACACCGCACCAAAATCCGCCAGGGTTTCCATCAGCGCCAACGCCACTCCCGCGCCAATGGCCGGACGTGCCATGGGCAACGCCACTCGCCAGAACGCCTGCCACGGGGATTGCCCAAGGACTCGCGCTGCTTCCATCAAGCCTTTGCCCTGAGCCAGGAAAGCGGTACGCGCCAACAGGTAAACGTACGGATAGAAAACCAGCACCAGCACCAGAATCACACCGCTGGTGGAGCGCACTCGGGGCAGCCTCAGGCCACTGCCGAACCATTCGCGCAGCAAGGTTTGCACGGGGCCGGCAAAATCCAGCAGGCCAACGAAGACGAATGCCAGCACGTAAGCAGGAATCGCAAAGGGCAACATCAACGCCCAGTCCAGCCAACGCCGCCCGGGGAATTCGCAGAGGCTGGTGAGCCAGGCCAGGCTGACGCCCAGCAGCGTTACGCCGAAACCGACGCCGAGGACCAGCGTGAGGGTATTGCCCAGCAGTCGCGGCATCTGGGTGTCCCACAAGTGGGACCAGATCTGCTGATCGATGGTTTGCCAGGAAAGAAGCAGGACACTCAGGGGCAGCAGGACCAGCGCAGCAATGGCGAAGACCAGAGGATACCAGCGGCGTTGGGCGGGGTGGGCCAAGGAAAAGCTCTCGGGTAAATCAACGAAGTGTATGCAAACCGCAAAAAGATCGCAGCCTGCGGCAGCTCCTACATTGGGATGATGTACACCCGGTAGGAGCCGCCGCAGGCTGCGATCTTTTGACCTTTAAAACAACAGACTCAGTTCCAGCCAGCCCGATCCATCAGCCGGATCGCTTCGGCCTGACGCTTGCCGGCGATTTCTACCGGCAAGGTGTCGGCCACGAATTTGCCCCAGCTCGCTACTTCAGCTGAAGGCTGAACGGCAGGATTGGCCGGGAATTCCTGGTTCACGTCAGCGAAAATCTTCTGTGCTTCAGGCGTGGTCATCCATTCCACCAGCGCCTTGGCAGCTTCCAGATGCGGTGCGTGTTTGGTCAGGCCGATGCCCGACAGGTTGACGTGCACGCCACGGTCGCCCTGATTCGGCCAGAACAGCTTCACCGGCAGGTCCGGCTTCTGTTTGTGCAGACGGCCGTAGTAGTAAGTGTTGACGATGCCGACATCGCACTGACCGGCGTTGATCGCCTCCAGCACGGCAATGTCGTCGGAGAACACGTCAGTGGACAGGTTGTTGACCCAGCCCTTGAGGATCTTCTCGGTTTTCTCGGCGCCATGGACTTCGATCATCGTGGCGGTCAGGGACTGGTTGTAGACCTTCTTCGCCGTGCGCAGGCACAGGCGGCCTTCCCACTGCTTATCGGCCAGCGCCTCGTAGGTGGTCAGCTCACCGGGTTTCACCCGGTCGGTGGAGTAGGCGATGGTCCGCGCCCGCAGGCTCAGGCCGGTCCAGGCATGGGAGGAAGCGCGGTATTGCAGCGGAATGTTGGCATCGATCACCTTGGACGTGAACGGCTGGAGGATGCCCATCTGCTCGGCCTGCCAGAGGTTGCCGGCGTCGACGGTCAGCAGCAGGTCGGCGGTGGCATTTTCGCCCTCTGCCTTGATCCGCTGCATCAGCGGCGCTTCCTTGTCGGTGATGAACTTCACCTGCACGCCGGTTTTCTGGGTGTAGGCATCGAAGACTGGCTTGATCAGCTCATCGATACGCGAGGAGTAAACCACCACCTCGTCGGCGGCCTGGGCGGCGGTGCTGCCAATCAGGGTCAGGGCCAGTGCGGTCAGTAGACGCTTGGGTGCCAACATGGAAGCGGTCTCTCGAATGGGGAAAGTGGGGCCAAATGATAAGGACTCACATTTCGCTTCTCAATCGAACAGTGAGTGGAGGAGTTACCGGATGTTGCACAGTTAGGGATATGAGGTGGCTGATCTGCCGCCATCGCGGGCAAGCCCGCTCCCACAGGTATTCAGGTGTTAATGCACTAGGTGTGAGCGCTGAAGATCCTGTAGGAGCGAGGCTTGCCCGCGAAGAGGCCATCAGCCCCAGCGAAGATCTCAGGCCTTGGCCAACGCCGGCAAATCCCCAATCAACCCAAGCGCTTCACGGACGAACAACGCCTTGGCCTCGGGCATCTGGTCGACCATCTTCAACCCGGTATTACGCAACCAGCGCACCGGCAACGGATCGGCCTGGAACAGTCGCTCGAACCCTTCCATCGCCGCCATCAATGCCAGATTGTGGGGCATGCGCCGACGCTCATAGCGACTGAGCACTTTCACGTCCGCCAACCGCTCGCCGCGCGTGGCCGCTTGCAGCAGCACTTCGGCCAGCACCGCGGCATCGAGGAAACCGAGGTTCACGCCCTGCCCGGCCAGCGGATGGATGGTATGGGCCGCGTCGCCGATCAGCGCCAGGCCTTCAGCCACGTAACGCTTGGCATGACGCTGACGCAGCGGCACGCACAGACGCGGGTCGGCGCTGAGCACCGTGCCGAGGCAGCCCTCGAAGGCCCGCTCCAGCTCCTTGCAGAAGCCTTCGTCATCCAGCGCCATCAAGCGCTCGGCTTCGCTCGGCGTGGTCGACCAGACGATCGAGCACCAATCCTGCCGGCCGTCCCGCTCCAGCGGCAGAAACGCCAGCGGGCCATTGTCGGTGAAACGCTGCCAGGCGGTCATTTGATGAGATTTTGAGCTGCGCACACTGGTAACGATCGCGTGATGCATGTAATCCCACTCGCGAGTCGCAACGCCGGTCAGGCGCCGAACGGCCGAGTTGGCGCCATCCGCCGCGATCACCAAAGGTGCCCGCAAGGTGCGGCCATCGGCCAGGGTCAGCAACCAGTCGTCACCGGAGCGGCGCATCTGCTCCAGACGCGCATTGGCCAGCATCCCGAGATCGCAGTCGTGCAATCGGTCGAGCAAGGCGTCCTGCACCACGCGGTTTTCGACGATGTGCCCGAGCACTTCGGCGTGCACGCTGGTCGCCGAGAAATGAATCTGCCCGGTGCCGCTGCCGTCCCAGACGTGCATGTCGGTGTAAGGACTGCTGCGTCGATTGGCGATGCCATCCCAGACACCCAGGCGTTCGAGTATTCGCTGGCTGGCGGCCGACAAGGCGCTCACCCGCGGTTCGAACGGAGCTTGCCCATCGAAGGGCTTGACGCTCAGGGGACTGCCGTCCAGCAACAGGACTTCGAGCCCGCTGTTTTGTAACGCCAGCGCCAGGGCGCTGCCGACCATTCCGGCCCCGACAATCAGCAGATCTGCGCGCATTTCCATGCTTTAAGCCTGTCTCGCTTGCGGCTTGAGCCGCACGTAAAGGGTTCTCTCGACGCACGCCACCAAGGTGCCTGCGTCGTCGTGAATTTCGACTGGGTTCGCCAGCCACTCAAGCATCGGGACGCGTACCCAGCCCCATGGCCTGCCGGGCAAACCAGCGCTTGGCCGGTGGCAGCAGATCAAGGCCAAGCAGGCCGATGTTGCGGCCCAGGGAAACCAGCGGCTGAGTGCTGCCGAATAACCGGGTGACCTGATCGGAGAAGCCCACGGTCAGGTTCTGATCCATTCGCTGACGCTCGCGATAGGCCTGCAAGGTGGCGAAGTCGCCGGGCGCTGTCTCGCTGCCCAACAAACTGTCGGCCAGCGCCTGGGCGTCACGCAACGACAGGTTGAACCCTTGCCCGGCAATCGGATGCAGGCTGTGAGCGGCGTTGCCGAGGATCGCCAGATGCGGGCGGACTTGTTCCTCGGCCTCGATCAGCGACAACGGATACAAATGCCGGGCGCCGACCTGCTTCAGCGTGCCGAGGCGATAGCCGAATATGCCCTGCAACTCGCCGAGAAAGCTGCGGTCATCAAGGGCTGCCAACCGTTGCGCGTCCATGCCCAGGCGGGTCCAGACCAAGGCGCAGCGGTTTTCCGGAAGCGGCAGCAAGGCCATCGGGCCGTCGTCGGTGAAGCGTTCGAAAGCCATGCCGTTGTGCGCTTCGCTCGGGGTGATATTGGCGATCAGCGCGCTCTGGTTATACGGGCGTTTCTTGATGCCGATCCCCAGTTGCTCACGCAAGCCGGAACGGCCGCCATCGGCGAGCACCGCAAGGTCGCATTCCAGGATGGTTTCATCGTTGAGCGTCAGACGATAGCCGTCGGTCAGCGGCTCCATGCGGGTAACTTCCGCCGGGCAGCGCCAACTGATCACGTCCTTGTCCAGTCCTTGCCAGAGGCATTGGCCAAGCCAGGCGTTTTCAACCACATAACCCAGCGCCGGAACGCCCTCTTCCATCGCCGACAGCCGCGCGGTGGAGAAACGTCCACGGTCGGAGACATGAATCTGCTTGATCGGCTCGGCGCGGCGGGAGATTTCCTGCCACACGCCCAACCGTTGATAAATCTGTCGTGCACCGAAGGACAGCGCCGAAGAGCGGGCGTCATAACTCGGTTGATAGGTGTCGCCGGGGGCAAACGGCTCGATCAGCACGATCTTCCAGCCACGGGCCTTGGCCCCAGCCTGCAACGCCAACGCCAGACTGGCGCCGACCAGGCCACCACCGATAATTGCCAGATTGACTCGACTCATGCCGCTTGTGTCCGTGCGGCGGCCATCAAGGCTTCGATCTCGGCGACCGTTTTCGGCACGCCGTTAGTCAGGATTTCACAACCGGTTTTGGTGACCACTACGTCGTCCTCGATGCGCACGCCAATGCCGCGCCATTTCTTCGCTACGTTCTGGTTGTCCGCAGCAATGTAAATGCCCGGCTCGACCGTCAGCGCCATGCCGACTTCCAGCACGCGCCATTCGCCGCCGACCTTGTATTCACCGACATCGTGCACATCCATGCCCAGCCAGTGGCCGGCGCGGTGCATGTAAAATGCTTTGTAGGCTTCGCTGGCGATCAACTCGTCGACGTCGCCCTGCAACAGGCCCAACTTCACCAGACCGGCGGTAATCACCCGGACCGTGGCTTCGTGCGCCTGATTCCAGTGTTTGTTCGGCGCGATCTCGGCAAACGCTGCTTCCTGGGAAGCCAGCACCAACTCGTAAATCGCCTTCTGCTCCGGGGAATACTTGCCGTTGACCGGCCAGGTGCGGGTGATGTCGCTGGCGTAGCAGTCGATCTCGCAACCGGCGTCGATCAGCACCAGATCGCCGTCCTTGAGCACCGCGTCATTTTGCTGGTAATGCAGGATGCAGCTGTTGCGCCCCGCCGCGACGATCGAGCCATAGGCCGGCATCTTCGCCCCGCCCTTGCGGAACTCGTAATCGAGCTCGGCTTCCAGACTGAATTCATGCAAACCGGCACGACTGGCCTGCATTGCACGAATATGTGCCTGGGCGGAAATCCGTGCGGCTTCGCGCATCACTTTCACTTCTGCCGCCGATTTATACAGGCGCATGTCGTGAAGCAGATGATCCAGGGCAACGAATTCGTTCGGCGGCTGGGCGCCGAGGTGCGCTTTAGAGCGGATCACGTTGATCCAGTCCATCAGGTGCCGATCGAATTCCGGGTTGCTGCCCATGGCCGAGTACACCCGGTCACGGCCTTCGATCAGGCCCGGCAGGATGTCGTCGATATCGGTGATGGGGAATGCGTCATCGGCGCCGAAGTCGCGGATCGCGCCTTCCTGGCCGGCGCGCAAGCCGTCCCACAATTCCCGTTCGGCATTACGTTCCCGGCAAAACAGCACGTATTCGCCATGCTCACGGCCGGGCATCAAGACGATGACGGCTTGAGGCTCGGGGAAACCGCTGAGGTACTGGAAGTCGCTGTCCTGACGGTAGACGTGCTCGACGTCACGGTTGCGGATGGCCACCGCGGCGGCAGGCAGGATGGCGATGCTGTTGGGTTCCATCTGCGCCATCAGCGCCTTGCGGCGACGGCTGTATTCCGATTTCGGGATATGAATCATGGGCAGATGGCTTTCCCTGGCACGCGATTAATGCAACGACGGTTTGGCAGCCGCTTCGTCGGTTTTCTTGGTTTCGGTGAACAGCAGCAACGGAGCGACGCGCAGGTACTCCATCACTTCCATGTAGTCGCTTTCGCCGTCGTCGGACTCTTCCAGCGCGTCTTGCACTTGGGCAATGGCCGCCAGATCCTGCAGCACTTCGGTGGCTTCAGTGCTCAAGGCATATTCACGGCGGGTCAGACCGAAGCCGGTAAGGAAGCCCTGGCACCACTGGCCCAGTGCGGCCGCACGCTCGGTAAGCGGCGCGTCATCGGTCGGCAGCAGCAGAACAACGGTCATGTCGTCGCTGGTAAGCTCACCCTTGACCATCTCTTGCAGGCCGATCAAGGCGTTGCGAACGTTGTCTTGCGGCTCGCCTTCGAGCAGCTCGGCGGCATCGGCCAACCAGCTGTCGGCTTCGAAGCCGGCACCGGCGCAACTGCGGCCGAGCAACAGGCCGTGCAGTTCGGCAGGCGAGACGGGATGGCCGCTGGTGCTCAGCAGGGTGGCAAAGGCTTGGTACGGAGAATTCTGAATGGGCATGGGCAGCTAGGCGCCAGACGGCGCTATGTCTAGAATGAAGGCCTTGTATCCTACATCGACAGACTCGCCAAGACTATTAAAGGCTGTCCGCCAGCTACCACCCATCAGACGAACACGTGGACACAATGGAAGACACCGACCTGCAAGCGCTGATGGCCAGACTCGAACTGCTAATTACTCGAGTCGAGCAACTAAAGAGTCAGAATGGACTCCTATTAGCTCAGGAAAAGAGCTGGCGCGAAGAACGCGCGCACCTCATTGAAAAAAATGAAATCGCCCGGCGTAAGGTCGAATCGATGATTTCGCGCCTCAAGGCCCTGGAGCAAGACTCATGAGTTCAAGCAATAGCGTTACCGTGCAGATCCTCGACAAAGAATATTCGATCATTTGCCCCCAGGAAGAGCGCAGCAACCTGGTGAGCGCTGCCCGTTATCTGGACGGCAAGATGCGCGAAATTCGCAGCAGCGGCAAAGTCATCGGCGCCGACCGCATCGCCGTGATGGCCGCACTGAACATCACGCACGATCTTCTGCACAAGGAAGAACGCCCGGATGTGCAGGCCAGCGGTTCGACCCGCGAGCAAGTTCGCGACCTGCTGGACCGCGTCGATCTGGTGCTGTCGACCGATCCGGATGTCACCAAGGGCTGAAACGCGAAACCGCTTGGGGTATACTCGCATCACTCCCTGGGGTGCTTGCCAGTTGACGACGTCCCTGAGCCGATTCGCACTACCCTGGAGGTTGCACGTTGGGCTGGTGTGCATGTCCGCTAGACGGAAAGCCTTAAAGCCTACTGCATCTTCCACCTTGAACTTTCGGGTTCAAGGGCTAAGTCGACAGCGGTTCATCCGGGGAGCCTGATTCCAGTCCGATGCCGGTTTAAATACCGGCATCGGCTTTTTTACGGGTACGCTTTAGTACTCGCACCTCGAAGCCTGAATCCATGACCGAACCTGCGCTGCTGCCCCGCCCGCAACTTCGACGCATGCTGCGCAAGGCCCGCCGCGCACTGACCCCTTGTCAGCAGCGCGAGGCCGCTCGCGGGCTGTATAAACAATTGGCCCGGCACCCGCTGTTCCGTCGCGCAAAACACATCTCTCTATACCTGCCCACCGACGGTGAAATCGATCCGCGCCTGCTGATGCGTGCCGCGCAACGTCGGGGCAAGGCGACGTATCTGCCAGTGCTCAGTGCCTGGCCAAGAACCAAAATGGTGTTCCAGCGGATTCGTCCCGGCGAAAAGCTCAAACCCAACCGTTTTCGCATCCCCGAACCTCGGCACAACATCGCCCGACAACGCAAGGTCTGGGCGCTTGACCTGGTGTTGTTGCCGCTGGTGGGGTTTGACGATGTCGGCGGACGCCTGGGAATGGGCGGTGGTTTCTACGACCGAAGCCTGGCGTACCTGGCGCGCCGCAAAAACTGGCGCAAGCCGACGCTGCTGGGCCTGGCCCATGAATGTCAGAAGGTTCAACGTTTGGCTCAGGCGAGCTGGGATGTGCCGCTGCAGGGAACAGTCACGGACAAGGCGTGGTATTTCGCGGACTAGACGCCACTGACATCAGCGGCGTCCAAAAGACAGGTTCAGCGTTTGAAGGCCGACGGCTGTTGCTGCGCGATCTCGACGGGAGCATCGGTCTTGTTGGCCCACAGGCTTTGGGCATAGCCGGTGGTCACGACGCCCAAACCGAACAAAATAACCAATATCCATAGTAAATCCGGTTTGCGTTTCATCGATAGCCCCCCTCAAGGCACATCAACACGATGACAGCAGCGGTTTCCGTTTAGGTGTAGGCCGTGCAGCAGCGTCAAGCTTGGAAGGCCGGCATTTTGCGACAACGTGAACCGACACGCAAACGCTGGCGTCAACCGACTGTCGGTTTGTCATAAAATTGCCCGACAACTTGCCCACTCACCTCGCAAGGAGCAAAACCATGGCCTATTGGCTGATGAAATCCGAGCCCGACGAACTCTCGATCAAAGACCTGGAGAAGCTTGGCCGAGCGCGCTGGGACGGGGTTCGTAACTATCAGGCGCGCAACTTTCTGCGCGCCATGGCGGTGGGCGACGAGTTTTTCTTCTATCACTCCAGTTGCCCGGAGCCGGGGATTGCCGGGATCGGAAAGATTGTCGAAACCGCGTACCCGGACCCGACGGCACTGGAGCCGGAGAGTCATTACTTCGATCCGAAGGCCACTGCCGAGAAAAACGCCTGGAGCGCGATTGATGTTGCGCATGTCGAGACGTTTCCCAAGGTGCTGAAGCTCGATTATCTGAAGCAGCAAACGGCGCTGGCCGAGATGCCACTGGTGCAGAAGGGTTCGCGGCTATCGGTGATGCCAGTGACAGCCGAGCAGTGGGCGGCGGTGATTGCACTCAAACCATGAAATCTCCAGCGCTACTTCGAATGTCATCGCGGGCAAGCCCGCTCCCACAGGGATCTGGGGTGGATGCAAAGGCTGCATTCACTGGAGATCATTGTGGGAGCGGGCTTGCCCGCGATGAGGCCCGCCCGGACAGCAAAAGACTTATTGAATGATCAGGTTGTTGAACAACAAATCCTCAACCACCGGCTTGCCGGTTTCGTCGTTCATCACTTGCTGGGTCTGCTTCAAGGCTTCCTGACGCAGCTTTTCCTTGGCTTCGACGTTGTTCATGGTTTCAGTGGTCTGCTGGGCAAACAACGCCACCAGCTGATTACGGATCAATGGCTCATTGGCCTTTACCGCTTTGGTCGCCTCGTCACCGGTCACCCGCAACGCCACATCGGCCTTGTAGACCTTGAGCTTCGGCGTGCCGTCCAGCCCATAGTTGCCCACGAATGGCGGGCTCAGGGTGATGTAGTTGACCTTCGGGGCTTCACCTTCTTTGGCTTCTTCGGCCATCGCTGCCACGGGCAGAGACAGGGCCAGCATCAACATGATCCACGCTTTCACAATTCGCTCCTTATCCGGTTTGCGGCCAAGCATAACGGCCCGCCGCTCAAGCACAAGCTTATGGCTGACTATCAGGGTCGGGCATGCTCGTTGACCCAATGACTCACACACCTACACTTATCGGCCATCACTCCCAAAGGAATAGCCCTGATGAAAGCCGTGCTGTGCAAAGCCTTCGGCCCTGCCGAATCGCTGGTGCTGGAAGACGTCGCCAGTCCTGTCGCGAAGAAGAATGAAATCCTGCTGGACGTGCATGCGGCTGGGGTGAATTTCCCGGACACGTTGATCATCGAGGGCAAGTACCAGTTCAAACCGCCCTTCCCGTTTTCTCCGGGTGGCGAAGCGGCCGGCGTGGTCAGTGCGGTAGGCGAAAAGGTCAACCACCTCAAGGTCGGTGACCGGGTCATGGCCCTGACTGGCTGGGGCAGTTTTGCCGAGCAGGTCGCGGTGCCGGGCTACAACGTGCTGCCGATCCCGCCATCAATGGACTTCAACATCGCCGCCGCATTCAGCATGACCTACGGCACGTCGATGCACGCCCTCAAGCAACGGGGCAACCTGCAACCTGGCGAAACCTTGCTGGTGCTCGGCGCTTCCGGCGGTGTCGGCCTCGCCGCGGTGGAAATCGGCAAAGCCATGGGTGCTCGAGTTATAGCCGCCGCCAGCAGCGCAGAAAAACTCGCGGTGGCCAAGGCTGCCGGTGCCGATGAGTTGATCAACTACAGCGAAACCAGCCTCAAGGACGAGATCAAACGCCTGACCGACGGCCAGGGCGCCGACGTGATCTACGATCCGGTGGGCGGCGACCTGTTCGACCAGGCGATCCGCGCCATTGCTTGGAACGGCCGTCTGTTGGTGATCGGTTTCGCCAGCGGACGAATCCCGGAGCTGCCAGTGAACCTGGCGCTGCTCAAAGGCGCCGCGGTAGTCGGCGTGTTCTGGGGCTCCTTTGCCCAGCGCCAGCCACAGGACAACGCGGCAAACTTCCAGCAGTTGTTTGGCTGGTTTGCCGAGGGCAAGTTGAAGCCGCTAGTGTCTCAGGTGTATCCCCTGAGCAACGCGGGCCAGGCCATCAATGATCTTGGCCAGCGCAAGGCGGTCGGGAAAGTGGTCGTGCAGGTTCGCTGATTATTTTCTAGCCAGGTCGCAGCCCTGCGACCTGGCTCCGTCATCCCTACACCGACCCTCATTTATACCTGAGCGACATGTTCATAAAGGAACATGCGATCTCCAACATTTCCGCTGTTTTGCCGATGCGAACCGGTGCTATTTTCGGTAACGAAACTGTAACATTCGCATCCGCAGTCAAAACAAGAAATCTGGAGCTCTTGAATGTTTGCTTTCTTTCGTCCTGCCGCACATCAGGCTCCATTGCCTGAAGAAAAAATAGACGACACCTACAAACGACTTCGCTGGCAGATCTTCGCCGGGATTTTCATTGGGTATGCGGGTTACTACCTGCTGCGCAAGAACTTCACCTTGGCGATCCCGGATCTGATCGCCCAAGGCTATACAAAAGGCCAACTGGGTGTGGCCATGTCGGCGATTGCGATCGCCTACGGCCTTTCCAAGTTTTTGATGGGCATCGTGTCCGACCGTTCCAACCCTCGTTACTTCCTGCCTTTTGGCCTGATAGTGTCCGCTGGGGTGATGTTCGTTTTCGGTTTCGCACCGTGGGCGACGTCCAGCGTGACCATGATGTTCATCCTGTTGTTCATCAACGGCTGGGCGCAAGGCATGGGCTGGCCACCGAGCGGGCGCACCATGGTGCACTGGTGGTCGCAGAAAGAACGCGGCGGTGTGGTTTCGGTATGGAACACCGCGCATAACGTCGGCGGTGGCTTGATCGGCCCGCTGGCGATACTCGGCATGGGTTGGTTCAACGACTGGCACAGCAAGTTCTACGTACCGGCAGCGGTGGCGTTGCTGGTCGCTGTATTTGCCTTCATTGTCATGCGCGATACCCCGCAATCGACGGGCTTGCCGCCTATCGAGAAGTACAAGAACGACTACCCGGAAGGCTACGACGCCAGCCACGAAGAAGAATTCAGCGCCAAGGACATCTTCGTCAAATACGTGCTGCGCAACAAAATGCTCTGGTTCATCGCGTTGGCCAACGTCTTCGTCTACTTGTTGCGCTATGGCATCCTGGATTGGGCGCCGACCTACCTTAAAGAGGTCAAGCACTTCGACTTCGACAAGACGTCCTGGGCTTACTTCCTGTACGAGTGGGCAGGCATTCCCGGCACGCTGCTGTGTGGCTGGATGTCGGACAAGGTCTTCCGGGGCAACCGTGGTCTGACCGGCATGGTGTTCATGGCACTGGTGACCGTTGCGACGATCGTTTACTGGCTGAATCCACCGGGCAACCCGATGGTCGACATGATCTCGCTGTTCGCGATCGGCTTCCTGATCTATGGTCCGGTGATGCTGGTCGGTCTGCAGGCGCTGGAACTGGTGCCCAAGAAAGCCGCGGGCACGGCTGCCGGGTTCACTGGTTTGTTTGGTTATCTGGGTGGTTCAGTCGCGGCCAGTGCGCTGATGGGCTACACGGTGGACTACTTCGGCTGGGATGGCGGCTTCATCCTGCTGGTCGTCGCCTGCCTGCTGGCGATGGCGTTCCTGGCGCCCACTCTGGGTCACAAGAACGTCGCCAGTCAGAGCCGCGAAGCGATCGCCTGATCGGCCTTCGATTTGCAGCGCTTGAGCCGCGCCTCCAGATTCCGGTCTGGCATGGCGTGGCTACGCAGGGCGTGCGCGGTCTGCTCGACATATTCGCGAGTGGTGCCATAACGCCCGCAAGCGCTTTCGAACACTTGGCTCAGCACATGATCCGGCAAGTTGCCGGCATAGCTGGGCAGGTGCCGTTCCAAGACGAATCCCAATGCCTGAACCTGGCTTCCGTCCTCGAGACGGCAGTTGAGCCAGTGTGGGCGATAGGACGGGAATGGCATTTCACGCTGCCAGAGCGCATAAAGCGAAGCTTCGAGTTGCTCTTCGGGCAAGCGATAGGCAAACCCGCTGCATGAGCCGCCGCGATCCAGGCCAAACACCAGCCCGGGCACTTCCGGTGTACCGCGATGCTCGTGGGACCACAGGTACAAACCGCGATGGTAGCCATGCACGCGACCGCGCACTCGCTCCACAGCCGCGCATTCTGGACGCCAGATCAGCGAACCATAAGCAAACAGCCACACCGGCCCACCCTTGTGGCGCGCCATGGTCGATTGCATCGAGCTGAGCAATTGTTCGTGCGTAAGCTGCGGCCCCAGATCGAGCCGCGGAGGGTAAGCCAGATTCAAAAAAGCAGATTCAATGGCGCTCATGGCGAATAGCGTTCAGCTCCCCGCGGGTAAAGAATTACTTAATAGAACGCACCGCTGTAACAATAAGGCACATATGGTTTAAGGCAATTTAAGTGCCATGGCGGAGTTCGAAACGTATTGCCTGAATGAGATATAACCTACCGGCATTTATATAAATTTATAAATACCGATCGGCTATATGGGGAGTTATAACGATTTAAAATCACGGATCAAGATCGAGGATCAAGATCGGGGCGCGTAAGCGAACACATCCGCGCGCATTTGATGGGCATCCATCCCCGCTTCGACCAGCGCATCCAGCGTGCCATAGACCATGGCCGGAGAGCCGCTGGCGTAGACGTGCAGAGATTTCAGATCAGGGAAATCTTCACACACCGCCTCATGCAACATGCCGCAGCGCCCTCCCCAGCCGCATTGATCGCTGACGACTTTATGCAGGAACAGATTGGACAGCTTTTCCCATTCATCCCAATGCTCAATGTCATAAAAGTCTTCGGGACGACGCACCCCCCAATACAGATGCACCGGATGCTTGAATCCCGTGGCCCGGCAATGTTCGATCAGACTGTGGATCTGACCCATGCCGGTACCGGCGGCAATCAGTACCAGTGGACCGTCCGGCAGTTCCGCCAGATGGGTATCGCCGAATGGCATCTCGATGCGCACCATCGGGTTGCGCTGAAGCTGTTCGATCAGGCTCAGCGCACTGCTTTCGCGCGCCAGTACATGAATTTCCAGATCGCGTCCGGAATGCGGCGCAGAGGCCAGGGAGAAGGCGGATTTCTCGCCACTCTCACGCTCGATCATCAGGTACTGACCGGCGTGATAGCGTGGCGGCTTGCCCGCAGGCGCACGCAGACGCACGCGCCAGGTATCGCCGCCGACGTCCCTGCATTCAATGACCTGACACGACACGCTGCGCACCGGCAATTCTCCCAGCGCGAGCACGCCATCCCACAGCACGATGCAGTCTTCCAGCGGCTCTGCAATGCAAGTGTAGAACTCGCCATGGTCACGCACATCACCGGCCTGTTCGACCCGCCCTTCCACCAGCAATGCACCGCACACATGACAATTGCCGTTGCGACAGCTCTGCGGGCATTCATAGCCCAGGCGCCGCGCGCCATCGAGAATCCGCTCGCCGGGCAGAATCTCTAGCACTGCTCCGGAGGGCTGCAAGGTTACACGCATCAATCTATTCCTAACTGATTCCAGATGGCATCGATCCGTTGGGTAACGGCTTCATCCTTGACGATGACCCGGCCCCACTCGCGGGTGGTTTCGCCTGGCCATTTATGCGTGGCATCGAGCCCCATCTTCGAGCCCAGGCCGGAAACCGGCGAGGCGAAGTCGAGGTAGTCGATCGGCGTGTTGTCGATCATCACCGTGTCGCGCTTGGGGTCCATGCGCGTGGTGATGGCCCAGATCACGTCGTTCCAGTCCCGTGCGTTGATATCGTCGTCAGTGACGATAACGAACTTGGTGTACATGAACTGTCGCAAAAACGACCAGACACCCAGCATTACCCGCTTGGCATGCCCGGGATACGACTTCTTCATGGTCACGATGGCCATGCGGTACGAACAGCCTTCGGGCGGCAGGTAGAAGTCGGTGATCTCCGGAAACTGCTTTTGCAGGATCGGTACGAACACTTCGTTCAGCGCCACGCCGAGAATTGCCGGCTCATCCGGTGGACGGCCGGTGTAGGTGCTGTGGTAGATCGGCTTGATCCGGTGGGTAATGCGTTCGACGGTGAACACCGGGAAGCTGTCGACTTCGTTGTAGTAGCCAGTGTGGTCGCCATACGGGCCTTCGTCGGCCATTTCGCCCGGATGGATCACGCCTTCAAGGATGATCTCGGCGGTGGCCGGCACTTGCAGGTCATTGCCGCGGCACTTCACCAGTTCGGTGCGGTTACCGCGCAATAGGCCGGCGAAAGCGTATTCGGAGAGGCTGTCCGGCACAGGTGTCACGGCGCCAAGAATGGTTGCCGGGTCAGCGCCCAGAGCCACAGAGACCGGGAATGGCTGGCCGGGGTGTTTCTCGCACCACTCACGGTAATCCAGCGCGCCGCCACGGTGGCTCAACCAGCGCATGATCACTTTGTTGCGGCCGATCACTTGCTGACGGTAGATGCCGAGGTTCTGGCGATCCTTGTTCGGGCCTTTGGTGACGGTCAGGCCCCAGGTGATCAGCGGACCGACGTCGCCCGGCCAGCAGGTCTGTACCGGCAACATCGCCAGATCGACATCGTCGCCTTCGATGACCACTTCCTGGCACACCGCGTCTTTGACGACTTTCGGTGCCATGGCAATGATCTTGCGGAAGATCGGCAGCTTGGACCAGGCGTCCTTCAAGCCCTTCGGCGGCTCGGGCTCCTTGAGGAATGCCAACAGCTTGCCGATTTCGCGCAACTCGCTGACCGACTCTGCGCCCATGCCCATGGCTACCCGCTCGGGGGTGCCGAACAGGTTGCCGAGTACCGGAATGTCATAACCGGTGGGTTTTTCGAACAACAGCGCCGGCCCTTTGGCGCGCAGCGTACGATCACAGACTTCGGTCATCTCCAACACTGGAGAGACGGGGATCTGGATGCGTTTCAACTCTCCGCGCTGCTCAAGCTGCTGCACGAAATCCCGAAGATCCTTGAATTTCATTGACGATGGCACCCCTAAAATAGGCGTACATCCTACCTGCTCTGCCGACCAAACAGCAGCCTGTCAGTGCATAGCCAGCAATCAATTGTGATTTGCACCCAGCAGCACCGGAGCAAACAAGAGGCTCAACCGGGCACTGCCTGTGTCTGACAGATGGTCCTCGTCTTTGTACTGCGAACGGCCATTGACCTCGATACTGCAAATCTGGTCCGCACACATCAACGGCGTAGGATCGATAACATGTACGCCTGGGTCGGCCGCGCTCATCGAGTTGAACAAGGTACTGAGAAAATGCTGGCGCGCCAGGTGCTCTTCGAGTGGTCGGCCCAACCCCTCGGCCAAACGACCGACCTGGGCCAGACTCGTCAGTCGATCGATGGAGCCCTTGCGCTGCAGCGGTACTTCCTTGAACAACCAGACTTGCGCGCCCGCCGCCCTTAATGCCGTCACCCGTGCCTTGAGCGCCGTGGCCATGCGCTCCTCGGCCCGGGCCGTATTGTCATGCTGATTGAGCAGAACCTTTTTATCGCCGTCTTCGCGACCGTAAACGTAAAGACTCCAATTGGCTGCCAGCACCACATCCTTAATCTGCAGGCTACGAACCCGCTCCATTGTCTGTTCGTTGAAGTCCTTGCAACGCTGACGCACATCATCGCTCTGGATCGGCGGACAGGCACTCATGCTGTAAAGCCACACCGCGCGACTCTCGCGCTTTGCGCTACTTTCGATCGCAGGCAACAGCGCAGCTGCGTGACTGTCGCCCCAGAGCATTTGCGTCGCCGGAACCTCTTCGTTACCACCCACCAGACACGCCTTGTCCAGTTTTTTGTCCGAGGTCACCGACATGCATTTCAACTGCCCCGCCCGCCAATCCCGAGACAGTGCATATTCCAGCGCTTTGCCGGTAAGGCGTTGAGGAAAACCGTCCGCCGATCGCACTATCGAACCGGTGACCACCAGAGCGACCATGGTCAGCAAGCCCCCCAACAACACGGGTTTGCGTCCAGCCAGCAGGCGTCGTTCACGAAATGGAAGTTCGACGAAGCGCCAGCTCAACCATGCAAGACCCAGCGCCAACAGTATCCAGCCCGTAGCCTCCAAGGGCTGAATGCCGTCGATCGAAATGGCATTGGCGTAGACGTAGACCGGCCAGTGCCACAGATACAAGGAATAGGAGAGCAAGCCGATCCATATCAGCGCGCGAGCACTCAACACCTGACCGGCCCATGTAGAACCGTGCCCGCCTGACCAGATCAGCGCGGTGGCACCGAGCACAGGCAGTAAAGCCGCCCAGCCTGGGAACACCGTAGCCTTGTCAAAGGTGAAAACTGCCACCAGGACCGCCATTAACCCGGCCACTCCCACAGACTGATAGAGCCAGGGCCGTACAGCCTGTTTTGACGCCGGCAAGACCGCGAGCATGGCACCGCACAGCAACTCCCAGGCGCGTGTCGGCAGCGAAAAGAAAGCGACGTCGGGCTTGCGGTCGATATAAGCGATATTGAGCCCGAAAGATATCAGCAGCACGACAAACAGCATCCAGCGCCAATAGCGAACATGGCGCATCAACAACACCATCAACAGCGGAAAGAAGATGTAGTACTGCTCTTCAACGGCCAGGGACCAGGTATGAAGCAACGGTTTCAAATCCGATGCGGGCTGGAAGTAACCGTCTTCGCGCATGAACAGAATGTTTGAAATAAACAGCGCCTGATAACGAACCGTCCTTCCCAACTCGGAGAAGTCCTTGGCCGTCAGCAACAACCAGCCCAGAACCAGCGTCGCCAGCAATACCACGCTCAAGGCCGGAATGATCCGTCGGGCACGGCGAGCCCAGAAATCGACGAAACTGAAACGCTGGGCGCCGATCTCACGAAACAGAATGCTGGTAATCAGGAATCCGGAAATGACAAAGAAGACATCAACGCCGACAAAGCCACCGCTGAAAGTGCTGAAGCCAAAATGAAACAGCACAACCGGAATAACGGCCAGAGCCCGCAACCCGTCAATATCACGGCGATTGCCAAATGTGTGCATAACGTCCCTTGTCATTTCAGATACAAAGCCGATTGAAAAAGGGACTCGCCGTTAGCGCGACTGCGGATATTCGACGAAGGTCAACGTGGGGAACGACCTGTCAGAACACTTGATTCAATCGCCGGCAAGATTGAATGCAGCGGCGATAGATCAGCTATTAGCGGGCGGCGGCACCCATTGAATGGGCGCCAGTTTACAGCACGGTAAGTATCAATCCAGATACAAAATATCCTGCGAAAAAAAAAGAGCGCCCTTTTCGGGGCGCCCTTCTTTGAAGCGTATGTCCCGTCCTGAATGGGTTTAACCTGCTTCAGGGCGAGACAGTACTTCGTGTTACTTACGTTTCATCGACAAGAAGAACTCGTCGTTGGTCTTGGTCTGTTTCAGCTTGTCGACCAGGAACTCGATGGCAGAGACTTCGTCCATCGGGTGCAGCAGCTTGCGCAGGATCCACATACGCTGCAGTTCGTCGTCGGCCGTCAGCAACTCTTCGCGGCGAGTACCGGAACGGTTGATGTTGATGGCCGGGAACACACGTTTTTCAGCGATCTTGCGATCCAGAGGCAGTTCCATGTTGCCGGTGCCTTTGAATTCCTCGTAGATCACTTCGTCCATCTTCGAGCCGGTTTCAACCAGCGCGGTAGCGATGATGGTCAGCGAGCCGCCTTCTTCGATGTTCCGTGCAGCGCCGAAGAAACGTTTCGGTTTCTCCAGGGCGTGGGCATCGACACCACCGGTCAGTACCTTGCCAGAGCTCGGGATCACGGTGTTGTAGGCACGCGCCAGACGGGTGATGGAGTCGAGCAGGATCACCACGTCCTTCTTGTGTTCGACCAGGCGCTTGGCCTTCTCGATCACCATTTCGGCAACCTGCACGTGGCGGGTTGGCGGCTCGTCGAACGTCGAGGCAACCACTTCGCCGCGCACGGTGCGCTGCATTTCGGTCACTTCTTCCGGACGTTCGTCGATCAGCAATACGATCAGATGAACTTCAGGATTGTTACGTGCGATGTTCGCCGCGATGTTCTGCAGCATGATCGTTTTACCGGCTTTCGGCGGGGCAACGATCAGGCCGCGCTGGCCTTTGCCGATCGGGGCGCACAGGTCGATGACACGACCGGTCAAGTCTTCGGTGGAACCGTTGCCGGCTTCCATCTTCATGCGCACGGTCGGGAACAGCGGGGTCAGGTTCTCGAAGAGAATCTTGTTTTTCGCGTTCTCGGGACGATCGTAGTTGATCGTGTCGACCTTGAGCAGTGCGAAATAACGCTCGCCTTCCTTTGGAGGACGGATCTTGCCAACGATGGTGTCACCGGTGCGCAAGTTGAAGCGGCGGATCTGGCTCGGCGAGACGTAGATGTCGTCTGGGCCGGCGAGATAGGAAGCGTCAGCGGAGCGCAGGAAGCCGAAGCCGTCCTGGAGAATCTCCAGCACGCCATCACCGGAGATTTCCTCGCCGCTTTTAGCGTGCTTTTTGAGCAGGGAGAAAATCACGTCCTGCTTGCGCGAACGGGCCATATTTTCTATGCCCATCTGTTCGGCCAATTCGAGCAGTTCGGTAATCGGCTTTTGCTTGAGTTCAGTCAGATTCATATAGGAATGACGTAATCATTTATGGAGGGGGGAAATTAAGCTTTTGGCTTAATGAGGCCGCGCCGCAGAGAAGGCGACAGGATCGCGTACTTATTCGAAAAGGAGTGCGTCGGCGACGGCTAGCAGGGGGCAGTGGAGAAACCAGTGCGGGGCCGAATGTACCACCTGAGTTTCGGAGCGTCTAGCCCTCAATAACGAAAAGGCCCCGCATTATGCGGGGCCTTTTCATGACGCTTTATAACAACGCTTAGATGTTGGCGTCGAGGAAAGCAGCCAATTGCGACTTCGACAGCGCGCCGACCTTGGTGGCTTCGACGTTGCCGTTCTTGAACAGCATCAGCGTCGGGATACCACGTACGCCGTGCTTGGCCGGGGTTTCCTGGTTTTCGTCGATGTTCAGCTTGGCAACGGTCAGCTTGCCAGCGTAGGTGCCAGCGATCTCGTCCAAAACCGGGGCGATCATTTTGCAAGGGCCGCACCACTCAGCCCAGTAGTCAACAAGCACAGGGCCAGCAGCCTTCAGTACTTCTTCTTCGAAGTTAGCGTCGGTGACGTGCTTGATAAGATCGCTGCTCATGGATGTCTCCGGGTTGTAAGCAATAAAAAACGTGGCCCATCATAGCTGCCCTTCCCGTGTTCAGGAAGCCGCAGATGATTGAGTCTCGCTATGGTGGCCCATGAGTTTGGGTATAGCTCAAGTCATGAGGTGGCGGGAGCGACGAAAGCAATTCCAGTACGCAGGGCGGCGTTGCGCACATGCTCCTGCATGGCCTTCTGCGCGGCGCCAGAGGCCCGACGAGCCAGCGCACGGAGGATTTTACGGTGTTCCTGCCAGGTTTCCATGGCCCGTTCGGCCCGGATGAACGGTAGCTTTTGACTCTCCAGGAAGATGTCGGCGCTGGCCGTCAGAATGCTCAGCATCGCCTGGTTGCCGCTGGCCAGGAGGATGCGTCGGTGAAACTCGAAGTCCAGTCGCGCCGCGGCCTCGAAGTCGCCGGCCTTCAATTCGATGCGCATCGCGGCGACATTGTCTTCCAGTGCGTCGAGTTCATCGGTGCTCAGGGTCACCGCTGCCAGCCCGGCGGCAAACCCCTCCAGCGCATAGCGCAACTGGAAGATGTCCAGCGGCGATGCCTGGGCCGCGAACGGCCAGCCCGGCGCCGCATCGCCCCGGGGCAGATCCACCGGTGATTGCACAAACACGCCCTTGCCCGGCTGGATACTGATCACGCCCAGCGCACTCAGGGACGATAACGCCTCACGCAACGACGCCCGACTGACCCCCAATTGCACCGCCAGATCCCGTTGCGAGGGCAAGGCATCCCCCGCCCCGAAACCTTGCTCGGTGATCAGTTTGCGGATGGCTTGCAGCGCCACTTCGGGTACGGCGCGAGAGATCGAGTTCATGGTTTTTTCAGACGAGCCAGGCCAATAAGCGGCTAGTTGTAAAGCTATTCGCGGCGTCCGGCAAGTCGTGCCCCATGGGGGTTCGGGAATTTTCACGGGTGCGCCATCAGGGTGCGAAACACTCCCAACTGTTCAGACCAGTAAGACCGAACGACACCAGCAAAACCGTGGCCTGCGGCCCCCAAAACCGAATCTTGGCATGGCCTGTGCTCTGTCGATCCGCAGAAATCACTTCCCGCCGATCCGGAGATTTGCCATGACCATGCGTTACAGTGCCCTCCTCGCCGCTCTGTTTGCCAGCCTGATGCTGAGCCAGGCACCCGCCCACGCCGACGGTCTGGAGGATGTGGTCAAACGCGGCACCCTCAAAGTCGCGGTGCCCCAGGACTTCCCACCATTCGGTTCGGTCGGTCCGGACATGAAACCTCGCGGCCTGGACATCGACACCGCCCAACTGCTGGCCGACCAACTCAAGGTCAAACTCGAACTGACCCCGGTCAACAGCACCAACCGCATTCCGTTCCTGACCACCGGCAAAGTCGACCTGGTGATTTCCAGCCTCGGCAAGAACCCTGAGCGCGAGAAAGTCATCGACTTCTCCCGTGCCTACGCACCGTTCTACCTCGCCGTGTTCGGCCCGCCAGACGCCGCCATCAAGGGCCTGGACGATCTCAAGGGCAAAACCATCAGCGTCACCCGTGGCGCCATTGAAGACATCGAGTTGACCAAAGTTGCCCCCGAAGGCGCGACCATCAAACGCTTCGAAGACAACAACTCGACCATCGCCGCCTACCTCGCCGGCCAGGTCGACCTGATCGCCAGCGGTAACGTGGTGATGGTGGCAATCAGCGAGAAAAACCCGAAACGCGTGCCGGCGCTGAAAGTGAAGCTCAAGGACTCGCCGGTTTACGTTGGCGTGAACAAGAACGAGCCGGCGCTGCTGGGCAAGGTCAACGACATCCTCACCACGGCCAAGGCTGACGGTGCGTTGGAAAAGAACTCGAAAACCTGGCTGAAAGAGCCGCTGCCGGCCGATCTCTGATCGTTCGCGGAGACGACTTATGGCTTATCAGTTCGATTTCTTGCCGGTGGTGGAAAACACCGACCTGCTGCTGCGCGGTGCGCTGTTCACCCTTGAGTTGACGGCCATTGGCGCGATGCTCGGGGTCGGCCTGGGTATCGTCGGGGCACTGGTGCGGGCGTGGAATATCCGCCCGTTCGCCGGCATTTTCGGGGTTTACGTCGAGTTGATCCGCAACACGCCATTCCTGGTGCAGTTGTTTTTCATCTTCTTCGGTTTGCCGTCGCTGGGCCTGCAGATTTCCGAATGGCAGGCGGCGGTGCTGGCGATGGTGATCAACCTTGGTGCCTATTCGACCGAGATCATCCGCGCCGGCATTCAAGCGATCCCCCGCGGGCAGCTGGAAGCCGCAGCCGCCCTGGCAATGACGCGCTTCGAAGCCTTCCGCCACGTGGTTCTGTTGCCAGCGCTGGGCAAGGTCTGGCCGGCCCTGAGCAGCCAGATCATCATCGTCATGCTCGGCTCGGCGGTCTGCTCGCAGATCGCCACCGAAGAGCTGAGCTTTGCCGCCAACTTCATTCAGTCGCGCAACTTCCGCGCCTTTGAAACCTATGCCCTGACCACACTGATCTACCTGTGCATGGCGCTGCTGATCCGCCAATTGCTGAACTGGATCGGCCGGCGCTACATAGCAAGGAGCAGCCAATGAGCGATTTCACCTTCTGGGACATCCTGCGCAACCTGCTCACGGGCCTGCAATGGACTCTGGCGTTGTCGCTGGTGGCGTTTATCGGCGGTGGGCTGATCGGTCTGCTGATCATGGTGATGCGGATTTCAAAAAAATCCCTGCCCAGCCACTTCGCCCGCACCTACATCGAACTGTTCCAGGGCACGCCGTTGTTGATGCAGCTGTTTCTGGTGTTCTTCGGTGTGGCGTTGGCCGGTGTGGAGATTTCGCCGTGGATGGCGGCGGCGATCGCCTTGACGCTGTTCACCAGCGCCTACCTGGCGGAGATCTGGCGCGGTTGCGTCGACTCGATCCCCAACGGCCAGTGGGAAGCCTCGTCGAGCCTGGCACTCAACCCGCTGGAGCAACTGCGTTACGTGATCCTGCCGCAAGCCCTGCGCATCGCCGTGGCGCCGACCGTGGGCTTCTCGGTGCAAGTGGTCAAAGGCACCGCCGTCACCTCGATCATCGGCTTCACCGAACTGACCAAGACTGGCGGCATGCTCGCCAACGCGACCTTCGAGCCCTTCATGGTCTACGGCCTGGTGGCGCTCGGTTACTTCCTGCTCTGCTACCCCTTGTCCCTCAGTGCGCGCTACCTGGAAAGGAGACTGCATGCCTCTGCTTAGAATTTCCGCCCTGCATAAATACTACGGCGACCACCATGTGCTCAAAGGCATCGACCTGAGTGTCGACGAAGGCCAGGTGGTGGCGATCATCGGCCGTAGCGGCTCGGGCAAATCCACCTTGCTGCGCACCCTCAATGGTCTGGAGTCGATCAATGACGGCGTGATCGAAGTCGATGGCGAATACCTCGACGCCGCCCGCGCCGACCTGCGCAGCCTGCGGCAGAAAGTCGGGATGGTGTTCCAGCAGTTCAATCTGTTCCCGCACCTGACCGTGGGCGAAAACGTCATGCTCGCGCCGCAAGTGGTGCAGAAAGTGCCGAAAGCCAAAGCCGCCGAACTGGCGCGGCAGATGCTGGAACGGGTCGGGCTGGGGGAAAAGTTCGATGCCTTTCCGGATCGACTCTCCGGCGGCCAGCAACAGCGGGTGGCGATTGCTCGCGCGTTGGCCATGTCACCGAAAGTGCTGCTGTGCGACGAGATCACCTCGGCGCTGGATCCGGAACTGGTCAATGAAGTGCTGAGCGTGGTCCGGCAACTGGCCAAGGAGGGCATGACGCTGATCATGGTCACCCATGAAATGCGCTTTGCCCGCGAGGTTGGGGATAAATTGGTGTTCATGCATCAGGGCAAGGTGCATGAGGTGGGGGATCCGAAGGTGCTGTTTGCCAACCCGCAGACGGCGGAGCTGGCGAATTTCATTGGGACGGTTGAGGCGGCGGGCTGATAGATCTTCAGTGCCTGCAAGGCCGCCTTCGCGGGCAAGCCTCGCTCCTACAGGGTTTGGCGCCGCACGCGGGTTCTGTGGGAAACACCGCACCCCTTTGCGCCGCACGCGGGTTTGTGGGAAACACCGCGCCCCTTTGCGCCGCACGCGGGTTTGTGGGAAACACAGATTCCTTGTAGGAGCGAGGCTTGCCCGCGAAGAGGCCCTCTGCAACGCCACGAATGCCACCCGTGGTAAAAGATCGCAGCCTTCGGCAGCCCCTATGCGTTGGCGGCAGCGTTTGATCGTGGCACGATGTCGAGGTTATCGACCGAGACCCCCTGACCATGCCGCAATCCCAAGCCAAGAATCTGTCCCTGATCGCCGCAATCGACCTGGGCTCCAACAGCTTTCACATGGTCGTGGCCAAGGCCCAGAACGGCGAAATCCGGATTCTCGAACGTCTCGGGGAGAAGGTTCAGCTGGCCGCCGGCATCGACGAAGAACGCCAACTCAGCGAAGAATCCATGCAGCGCGGGCTCGATTGCCTGAAGCGTTTCGCCCAACTGATCAGCGGTATGCCGCCCGGCACCGTGCGGATCGTCGGCACCAACGCCCTGCGCGAAGCCCGTAACCGCGCCGAATTCATCCGTCGCGCCGAAGACATTCTTGGCCATCCGGTAGAAGTCATCTCCGGCCGTGAAGAAGCGCGCCTGATTTACCTCGGCGTCTCCCACACCCTCGCCGACACCCCGGGCAAGCGCCTGGTGGCCGACATCGGCGGCGGCAGTACCGAATTCATCATCGGCCAGCGCTTCGAACCGCTGCTGCGCGAAAGCCTGCAAATGGGCTGCGTCAGCTTCACCCAGCGCTATTTCAAGGATGGCAAGATCACCCCGGCCCGCTACGCCCAGGCGTACACCGCGGCGCGGCTGGAGATCATGAGCATCGAGCACGCCCTGCACCGCCTGACCTGGGATGAAGCCATCGGCTCCTCGGGCACCATTCGCGCCATCGGCCTGGCGCTGAAGGCCGGCGGGCATGGCACTGGCGAAGTGAATGCCGAAGGCCTGGCCTGGCTCAAGCGCAAGCTGTTCAAACTCGGCGATGTCGAGAAAATCGATTTCGAAGGCATCAAGCCCGACCGCCGGGCGATCTTCCCCGCCGGGTTGGCGATTCTCGAAGCGATCTTCGACTCCCTCGAACTGCAACGCATGGATCACTGTGAAGGTGCCCTGCGCGAAGGCGTGCTCTATGACCTGCTGGGCCGTCATCACCACGAAGACGTCCGTGAGCGCACTCTCAGCTCGCTGATGGAGCGTTACCACGTTGACCTGGAACAAGCCGCGCGGGTCGAACGCAAGGCGCTGCATGCCTTCGATCAGGTGGCCGAGGATTGGCAGCTGGATGACGGTGTCTGGCGCGAACTGCTGAGCTGGGCGGCCAAGGTCCATGAAGTGGGTCTGGACATCGCCCACTATCAGTACCACAAGCACGGCGCCTATCTGATCGAGCACTCGGACCTGGCAGGATTCTCCCGCGAAGACCAGCAAATGCTCGCACTGCTGGTGCGTGGTCACCGACGCAACATTCCCAAGGACAAGTTCGCCGACTTCGGCGACGACGGCATCAAGCTGATTCGCCTGTGCGTGCTGCTGCGCTTTGCGATTCTGTTCCACCACATCCGCGGTACCCAGGAAATGCCACAAGTCGTGCTGCACGCCAATGGCGATAGCCTGGATGTGTTGTTCCCGGAACACTGGCTGGACGACAACCAGTTGACCCAAGCCGACTTCGCCCTCGAAGCGGAGTGGCTGACCCGCGTCAGCTTCGTGCTTAACGTCCGCTAATCAGAAGGCTGCCGAAATAACCCTGTAGGAGCTGCCGAAGGCTGCGATCTTTTGATCTTTCCCACAGACAACTCCCTGTCTGAATGGGCGCCAAGATCAAAAGATCGCAGCCTTCGGCAGCTCCTACGGGAAAATTCGTCCTCGGGCAGCCTTTGAATGGCTACCCGGGAGACTGGTCTTAGCGAACAGCCAGAATCGGGCTGCCCAAACGTTCAAGCAAGGTTGCCTGGGCACTGCGCGGGTTCTGGTTGCCGGTTGGCGTGTTGCGGATGTAGCGACCGTCCGCCTGCAGGCTCCAGCTGTGGGTGTTATCGGTCAGATAAAGCTCCAGCTCTTTCTTGACCCGCAAAATCAGCTTCTTGCCCTCGACCGGGAAGCAAGTCTCGACGCGCTTGTCGAGGTTGCGCTCCATCCAGTCGGCACTGGACAGGAACATCTGCTCCTCGCCGCCGTTGAGGAAGTAGAAAACCCGGGTGTGTTCAAGAAAGCGACCGATGATCGAGCGCACGTGGATGTTGTGGGATACGCCGGCGATGCCCGGTCGCAGGCAGCACATGCCACGCACCACCAGATCGATACGCACCCCGGACTGACTGGCCTTGTACAACGCGCGGATGACCTTCGGATCGGTCAGCGAGTTGAACTTGGCGATGATGTGTGCCGGTTTGCCGTCGAGAGCGAACTGCGTCTCCCGGGCAATCATGTCGAGCATGCCCTTCTTCAACGTGAACGGCGCGTGCAGCAGTTTCTTCATGCGCAGGGTCTTGCCCATGCCGATCAACTGGCTGAACAGTTTGCCGACGTCTTCGCACAAGGCGTCGTCGGAGGTCAGCAGACTGTAGTCGGTATACAGACGGGCGTTGGCCGCGTGGTAGTTGCCGGTACCCAAGTGGGCGTAGCGGACAATCTCGCCAGCCTCGCGGCGCAAAATCAGCATCATCTTGGCGTGGGTCTTGAAGCCGACCACGCCGTAAATCACCACCGCACCGGCGGCTTGCAAACGGCTGGCCAGTTGCAGGTTGGACTCTTCGTCGAACCGCGCACGCAATTCGATTACTGCCGTCACTTCCTTGCCGTTACGCGCAGCGTCTACCAGCGCATCGACAATCTCGGAGTTGGCGCCGCTGCGATACAACGTCTGACGAACCGCCAATACGTGAGGATCCTTGGCCGCCTGGCGCAGCAAGTCGACCACCGGGGTGAACGACTCGAACGGGTGCAGCAGCAGGATGTCCTGCTTGCTGATCACGCTGAAAATGTTCTCGCTGTTTTGCAGCAGTTTCGGGATCTGCGGGGTGAACGGGGTGTATTGCAGCTCTGGATGACTGTCCAGGCCGGTGATGCTGAACAGCCGGGTCAGGTTGACCGGACCGTTGACCTGATACAGCTCGGTCTCGTGCAGGTTGAACTGCTTGAGCAGGTAATCGGACAGGTGTTTTGGGCAGGTGTCGGCCACTTCCAGCCGCACCGCGTCACCGTAACGACGGGAGAACAACTCGCCGCGCAGGGCGCGGGCCAGGTCTTCGACGTCTTCGGTATCGACCGCGAGGTCGGCGTTTCGGGTCAGGCGGAACTGGTAGCAACCCTTGACCTTCATGCCCTGGAACAGGTCATCGGCGTGGGCGTGGATCATCGACGACAGGAACACGTAGTTGTCGCCGGGGCCGCCGACTTCTTCCGGAACCTTGATGATCCGCGGCAGCAGACGCGGTGCCGGGATAATCGCCAGACCGGAGTCGCGACCGAAGGCGTCGATCCCTTCGAGCTCGACGATGAAGTTCAGGCTCTTGTTCACCAGCAACGGAAACGGGTGCGTCGGGTCGAGGCCGATCGGGGTGATGATCGGCGCAATCTCGTCGCGGAAATAACGACGAACCCAAGTCTTGAGCTTGGTGGTCCAGTAGCGGCGACGGATGAAGCGGACCTGATGTTTTTCCAGTTCCGGCAACAGAATGTCATTGAGGATCGCGTATTGGCGATCGACGTGGCCATGCACCAGCTCGCTGATGCGGGCCAGGGCCTGGTGCGGTTGCAAACCATCGGCGCCAGCCTGTTCACGGGCGAAGGTGATCTGCTTCTTCAGGCCGGCCACACGAATCTCGAAGAACTCGTCCAGGTTGCTGGAGAAAATCAGCAGAAACTTCAGCCGCTCCAGCAATGGGTAGGACTCATCCAGCGCCTGTTCCAGCACGCGGATGTTGAACTGCAGTTGCGAGAGCTCACGATGGATGTACAAGCTGCTGTCATCCAGGCCGGGAATGGCAATCGCTGGCGCCGCAACAACGGGCTCGGCCACCACCGCGGGTGGAGCAGGCTCCAGCTCCGGCGGGGTTTCGGCGATTTGCTCCACCACAGGTTGAGCGTCTTTTACGGCAACTTCAGTGAGTCCTTCGGTATTCATCGAATGTTCCTGGGAGGGCTATTTTTGCTCTCGTAACAATTGAGCAGCACGGACGGCAAAGTAAGTCAGGATGCCATCAGCGCCTGCACGTTTAAAAGCGGTCAGGGATTCGAGGATAACCCCTTCGCTCAACCAGCCATTCTGGATCGCCGCCATGTGCATGGCGTATTCGCCGCTGACCTGATAGACAAAGGTCGGCACTTTGAATTCTTCTTTGACCCGGTAAAGGATGTCCAGATACGGCATGCCTGGCTTGACCATGACCATGTCCGCGCCTTCTAACAAGTCCGCCGCCACTTCGTGCAGGGCTTCATTGCTGTTGGCCGGGTCCATCTGATAGGAGGCCTTGTTGGCCTTGCCCAGGTTCAGCGCCGAACCCACCGCATCGCGGAACGGGCCGTAATAGGCGCTGGCGTATTTGGCCGAGTAAGCCATGATCCGCACGTTGACGTGATCGGCCAGCTCCAGCGCTTCGCGGATTGCCTGAATGCGACCGTCCATCATATCCGACGGGGCCACCACCTGAGCGCCGGCTTCGGCGTGGGACAGGGCCTGTTTAACCAGTGCGTCGACGGTAATGTCGTTCTGCACGTAGCCTTCTTCGTCGAGAATGCCGTCCTGACCGTGGGTGGTAAACGGGTCCAGGGCAACGTCGGTGATCACACCCAGCTCAGGGAACCGGTCACGCAGGGCTCGGGTGGCGCGCTGGGCGATGCCGTTGGGGTTCCACGCTTCAGCGGCGTCCAGGGATTTGAGCTCTGGTGGCGTCACCGGGAACAATGCCAGCGCCACAATCCCCAGCTCGACCCACTTGGCCGCTTCTTCCAGCAACAGGTCGATGGTCAGGCGTTCGACGCCCGGCATCGAAGCCACCGCTTCACGACGGTTTTCACCGTCCAGCACGAACACCGGCAAGATCAGATCGTCGACGGTCAACACGTTTTCACGGACCAGTCGACGCGAGAAATCATCACGACGGTTGCGACGCAGGCGGGTTGCAGGAAACAAACGGTTGGCGGGGGTAAAGCTCACGGCAGACTCCTGAGCCCGCGCTGGCGGGCGAGCGTGACAGTTATAAGCGGCCATTATGACGAACGTATTACAGTTATGTGCACCCCTGTGACAGGTAGCCGCATTCCATTGTCCTTGTAGGAAATGTTCACGTCGAGACACATTTGGACACTTTCATGAATGTGCACGAAGGGTTAGGCTGCGCGTTCATTTCGCCAGCACCCAGACAATGCTCCAACAATTTCTGCATGACTTCGGCTACTTTGCCCTTTTCCTCGGGACGTTTTTCGAAGGCGAAACCATTCTGGTGCTCGCAGGCTTCCTCGCGTTCCGCGGATACATGGACATCAATCTGGTGGTGGTCGTGGCGTTCTTCGGCAGTTATGCCGGCGATCAGCTGTGGTACTTCCTGGGGCGCAAGCACGGGCGCAAATTGCTGGCCCGCAAACCGCGCTGGCAACTGATGGGTGATCGGGCGCTGGAACATATCCGCAAGCACCCGGACATCTGGGTGCTGAGCTTCCGCTTTGTCTACGGGTTGCGCACCGTCATGCCGGTGGCAATCGGTCTGTCGGGCTATCCGCCGGGACGTTATCTGCTGCTCAACGGGATTGGCGCAGCGATCTGGGCCACTGCGCTGGCCGCAGCCTCTTATCACTTCGGCGCGGTACTCGAAGGCATGCTTGGCAGTATCAAGAAGTACGAGCTGTGGGTGCTGGGCGCCCTGCTGGTACTGGGCTTTGGCCTGTGGCTGCGACGGCGCTTCAAGAATGCCCGTCTGGCGAAGAAGATCTACGCCGACGAGCAAGCGTTGAAAGCCGAACAGGCCAAGTCCAGCGAACCTACGACGCCCATCGAGTGAAGCGGTTTCTACAACAGTAGAGACCGATTCCGCTGAGCAGACTGTAACTGAGCAGCCCTACCCAGCCCACCGCGCTGCCCGGCCATAGCCCGACCATTGGCGCCAGCCACACCAGCGGCAGGTTCGATGCCAGCCGCAACAGCTCCAGCTTCAATGCCTGCGGGCGATTTTCCAAGGCCACGCCCAACACAAACAACCCCAGTGCCACGGCACCCCAGCCCAACACCAGGGCCGAAGTCGGCAGGCTCTGTTCCAGGTTCATCAAGTAACTGCCCAAGGCGATGTAGACGCAAAATTGCAGCGCCACATACCACTGCTGGCGCCCGTCCAGCGGTACCTCGAATTTGCGGAACTGGCTCAGGTCCGATTTGTTCATCGGGTATTTGGCCGCCACATCCGCCGGCCGCCAACCGGTGCGCATGAACCAGATCCGCAGCTTGTCCCACCAGCGTTCGGCGCGCCGTGCGTCATCCCACAGCTGCGCATAGAACTGCACGTTCGCCCACAACGGATTCCAGCTCGCCAGTGGCGTGGTCACGCCGAAAATCACCGGTTCGTTGTCGTCCTCTTCCTGGAACGAGCCGAACAGACGGTCCCAAATAATGAACACCCCACCGTAGTTGCGATCCATGTAAAGAGCGTTCTGTGCATGGTGAGCCCGATGATTGGACGGCGTGACGAAGAACCATTCGAACCAGCCGAGCTTGGGAATGTGCCGGGTATGCACCCAGAATTGGTACAGCAGATTCAGCGCCGCAACGCTGACGAACACCAGCAGCGGCACGCCGAGCACGGCCATGGGCAGGTAGAAAATCCAGCTCAACAGAAACCCGGTGCTGGTCTGGCGCAAGGCCGTGGAGAGGTTGTAGTCCTCGCTCTGGTGATGCACCGAGTGGGCCGCCCAGAGGATGTTGCGCTCGTGGCCCATGCGGTGCAGCCAGTAATAGCAGAAGTCGTAGAAGACGAAAGCAAACACCCAGACCCAGACGCTGTCGGCCGAGAGCTCGATCACGGCAAGGTGCTTCAGGGCGAAGGCATAAGTCACCAGGCCGACGCCTTTGGTCAACAGGCCTGTGGTGGTCGACAGCACGCCGGTGCTGACGCTGTTGATCGCGTCTGCCACGCGGTAATTGCTCACCCCGCGCCAACGGTCGGCCAGCAACTCGACCGCAATCAGCACAAAGAAAAACGGCACCGCATACAGAATGAAGTCCATGACGCGCCCTGATCAGAATCGTTCAGCAGAGATTAGGTGTAGCCGCGAATTAACCCTATGGCAACGAATGACAAATTAGTGGACATTTAACGCCATGAATCTGGAGAAAAGCCCATGAGCAAAAAAATTGCAGTGATCCTTTCCGGCTGCGGCGTGTACGACGGCGCCGAGATCCACGAAAGCGTGATCACCCTGCTGCGGCTGGACCAGCGCGGTGCCCAGGTGCAATGTTTCGCACCCGATATCGCGCAATTGCATGTCATCAACCACGTTACCGGCGAAGAAATGCCCGAGTCGCGCAACGTGCTGGTGGAATCGGCGCGGATCGCCCGGGGCAACATCAAGGATATCCGTGAAGCCAGCGTCGAAGACTTCGATGCGCTGATCGTTCCTGGCGGATTCGGGTCGGCCAAGAACCTGTCGAACTTTGCCGTCGAAGGTGCCGGTTGCAGCGTTCAACCTGACGTCCTGGCGCTGACCGAAGCGTTCGCCGAGGCCGGCAAACCGGTAGGGCTGATCTGCATCTCGCCGGCCCTGGCGGCCAAGATCTACGGCCCGGGTGTGACCTGTACCATCGGCAACGATGCCGATACCGCCGCCGCGATGAACAAAATGGGCGCCACCCATGCCGAGTGCGCGGTGACCGACATCGTCGAAGACAAGGCGCGCAAACTGGTGAGCACTCCGGCGTACATGCTGGCGCAATCGATCAGTGAGGCCGCTTCCGGCATCAACAAACTGGTCGACCGCGTGTTGGAACTGACCCACGAGAACGACGACTGACACAGTTCAGTGTGGGAGCGAGCCTGCTCGCGATAGCGGTCCAACCATCGACATCAATGTTGAATGTGCCGGCCCCATCGCGAGCAGGCTCGCTCCCACAGGGACCACCGTCATGCTCAAGACTTGCGCGATAACCTCGTGAGTATCCGGTCCAGCGCATTGGCGAACGCCTGCTTCTCGCGGTCGCCGAACGGCGCCGGTCCGCCGCTCATCTGACCCTGCTCACGCAGATCGGTGAACAGGTTACGCACCGCCAGTCGATCGCCCATGTTCTGCGCATCGAACTCCTTGCCCCGTGGATCCAGCGCCGCGACGCCCTTCTTCACCAGCCGATCCGCCAGCGGTACATCGCTGCAAATCACCAGCTCACCTGGCACCGCGTGTTCCACCAGGTAATCGTCGGCGGCATCCGGGCCGCTGGGCACCACGATCAGCTTCACCAAGGCAAGGCCCGGTTTAATCTGCGGCTGACCGGCCACCAGCACCACTTCGAACTGGCGCTTGAGGGCGAATTTCACCACCAGATCCTTGGCCGCCCGAGGGCAGGCGTCGGCATCGATCCACACGCGCATATTATTTCCTCTGTTGAAAAGCATCGCGGGCAAGCCCGCTCCCACAAGGTTAGCGCTGAACCTGTGGGAGCGAGGCTTGCCCGCGAATATGAGCGCAGCGAATGCTTTTAAGAAACCGACACCCGCCGCTTCTCAGCCATCCGGCTACGGCTGTACAGCACGATAATCGCAATGATCGCCACAGCCTGAGCACTCAGCGAATAGGCATCAGCGTGGATCCCCAGCCAGTCGAAGTCAAAGAACGGCACCGGCCGCGTGCCGAAGATCCCGGCTTCCTGCAACGCCTTCACGCCATGCCCGGCAAACACCACCGACAACGCGCAGAGCAGCCCGGCATTGATGCTGAAGAACAACGCCAGCGGCAGTTTCGCCGAGCCACGCAGAATCACCCAGGCCAAGCCGATCAGCATTACCAGCGCCGTCGCGCCGCCAGCCAGTACAGCGTTATGCCCCGCTGGCCCCGCCTGCAACCACAGGGTCTCGTAAAACAGGATCACTTCGAACAGTTCGCGATACACCGAGAAGAACGCCAGGATCGCAAACCCGAAACGCCCGCCGCCGCTCACCAGGCTGCTCTTGATGTAATCCTGCCACGCCGCTGCGTGGCGGCGGTCGTGCATCCACACGCCGAGCCAGAGCACCATGACACTGGCAAACAACGCCGTCGCGCCTTCCAGCAGTTCACGCTGGGCACCGCTGACGTCGATCACATACGCCGCCACTGCCCAGGTCGCCAGCCCGGCCAGCAATGCCAGGCCCCAACCGATGTTGACGCTGCGCACCGCCGATTGCTGACCGGTATTGCGCAGGAACGCGAGGATCGCCGCGAGCACCAGAATCGCTTCCAGGCCTTCTCGCAACAGAATCAACAGACCGGAGATGTAGCTCAGCGACCAGCTCAAGCCATCACTGCCGAGCAGGCCAGCGGACTGTTTCAATTTGGCCTTGGCCGCTTCCAGACGCTGCTCGGCCTGGCCCACCGGCAAACCGTCCTGCAACGATTGACGGTAAGCCATCAGGGACTTCTCGGTGTCTTTGCGTACGTTGGCATCGACGTTGTCCAGAGAGCTTTCGACCAGCTCGAAGCCTTCCAGGTACGCGGCCACCGACAGGTCGTAGGCCTGATCGTGATCGCCGGCGCGGTAGGCGGCGATGCTCTTGTCCAGGGTCGCCGCCGTGTAATCAAGCAACTGCCCCGGGCCACGCTTGACCTGCGGCGGTTGCGCTCGTTGCGCGCGGAAGGTCGCGGCTGCTTGCGGACCTTCGGCGGCCAGCACTTCGGCTGGCGTCTGACGTGCCAGGTCGGCGATGTTGTAGGTTTTCTCGGATTTTGCCGCGGCCGGATCGGCGCTGAAGCTGGCGATGTAGGTTGCAAGGTCCCAACGTTGGCGATCATCGAGCTGATCGGCGAAGGCCGGCATGTCGGTGCCTTCGACACCCATGCCCAGCGTGTTGTAAATCGCATAGAGGCTCAGACGGTCCAGTCGCACGACATCGCGCAGATTGGTCGGCGGTGGCGTCATGCCAACGCCTGCCGGGCCGTCACCGGCGCCCGCGTCGCCATGGCACACCGAGCATTGCTGGGCATACAGCGGCGCGCCGCGGGTCGGGTCCGGGGTGATGACCGGGGCCTGGCTGACCTCATAGGTCACCGCCAGTTTTGCCCCCAGCTGCCGCGCCTGACGGGCGACGTCTGCGCCATCTTTACGAGCGGCGATTGCAGCGCCAAGGCTGCCGACGCCCTGCTCCAGCTCTGCGCGTTCGGGTTTGACCGGCAAATCGGCGATCAAACCTTGCAGCACCTTGAGGAATTCCTTCTGTTCTCGGTATTCAGACTCATCGATGACCTTGCCCGCCTCGACCGTCGCCGGGTAATCGGCGCCAATGTAATCGAGCAAATGCAAGGCCTTGGGCGCACCTTCCGCGGTTTCGGCCAGCGCATTGAAGCTGCAGAACGCGATCACCGGCAGCACGAGCCACGCCAGAAAACGAGAGGAGGCAATCATGAATAACTCTCAAATGGAAATACGAAGTAACACATTGTTCACTCTCAATGAGTTTCGCTCAAGCTTTGTTGGTATTTCCCGCGTGGCTGCGTATAAATTCAGCGGCCAATTGCCACCCTCCGTCGGTTTCGTTCAGGGAAGAATCAACGTCCATGCGTTCACACCTGTTTTTCTCACTGCTGTTAAGCGTTGCCCTGCAACTGACCGGTTGCGCCGCCTACCGCGACTACGACCTGGAACTGGAGCAAACGACCGCCCAGTTGAAAGCGGGAAATCCACAGGGCGCTCTCCAACTGCTGGAGCTGCACAATCCGTCAGAAGAACGGGATCTGCTCTACTACTTCGAAAAAGGTGCAGTCCTGAGTGCCGGTGGTGCGCTGCCGCAAAGCCAGGTTGCCTGGCGCAGTGCAGAGCAAATGGTGATCCAGCGCCAGGACACCGTCGAATCTGCCGGCACACAGCTCTTGTCCGCGATGGGCGATCATTGGGGCAGCATCATCAATGACAAACTGCGGCGCTACGATGGCTACGACTACGAAAAAGTCATGCTGACCACGCAAATGGCCCTGAACCAGTTGGCCGTGAATGACTTCGACGGTGCTCGCGCCGACATCAAGAAAACCCACGAACGTGAAGCACTGATTGCCCGTCAGCGGGAAAAGGAATACGAGCGACTTGAAGAAGAAGCCAAGGCTCAGGGCGTTCGCGTGCACTACAAGGATCTCCAGGGCTATCCCGTGATGACCCTCAATGCGCCCGCCGTGATCGCGCTGAAAAACGGCTATCAGAGTGCATTCAGTCACTACCTGGCCGGGTTTACGTATGAAGCGCTGGGTGAGCGTGATCTTGCCGCCCCGGGTTATCGCCAGGCCATCGAGTTGCGACCCGACCTGCCCTTCTTCGAGCAGGCATTGCGCGAACTCGACAAACCCGCAGCCAAGGCAAATGAAAGTGACGTGCTAATCATCGTGCAAAGTGGCCTGGCGCCGGCGCGCAGCTCGGTTCGTGTCCCCTACCCGGTGCGCCTGGAAGACAATCAGGTGATCGTCGCCAATGTGTCGTTTCCGGTGATGGTTCCCGACACGTCGACCCCGGCGTTCACGCAGATGACGATCGACGGTCGCAAACAGCAACTGATCCTTGTTAACAGCATCACCGACATGTCTTTGCGCACGCTGCGCGACGATATGCCGGGCATCATTCAGCGCACCGCACATCGCGCCTACCTGGCTGCTTCTGTTCAGGCTACAGACAACCGACGCAACCCGAGCAAAGCCTCTTACGTGACGCATTACGATGGCTTTGAGCACGCGGACACTCGAACCTGGCGCACGTTGCCCAACATCACCCTGGTGGCGCGCCTGCGCCTGAAAAAAGGCGAGCACCTTATCAGCCTGCCCAACGCGCCGGGCGCCGCGCCCCTGAAAGTCCGCATCGAGCAGAACCATCAGGTCATAGGCCTGCGAGCGCTGGGCGAGCGGGTTTACAGCAACGGAGTGGCTTTCGAACCTGTCGTTGCGCCTGAAAGCACTGCGGTATCCGGTCTGAAATAAGTAGTGGCACGTTGTGAAAAGATGCAATTAAAAAGCCATTACATGGCCAGCATCCCTGTTTATAATGCCGCGCCGTCGTTATTGCGATACGGCATTTAAGCTCCTCTTTTTATGAGGAATTGGCAGGACGCCAGTCTCCCTGCCGATAGGTCCCAACAGCCCGACCCGCACGCGGCTGCTTATATTCAGGGAAGACGTACCCCTTATGGCATTCCGCGCCCCCACTTTGATCGCGCTCAGCGCTGTCACTCTGCTTTCCGGCTGTTCGGCCTTTCGTAACTACGATTCGGAACTTGCACAAACCAACCAGCAACTGGCTTCCGGCAACGTCGACGGCGCCTTGACCCTGCTGGAAAAGAACAACACCAGCAAAGACAAAGACCTGCTCTATTACTTCGAGAAGGGCGAACTGCTGCGCGCCAAGGGCGACTTGTCCGGCAGCCAGAACGCCTGGACCAGCGCCGATCAGGTGGTGGGCAAGTGGGAAGACGCGGTCAAGCTCGACACCGACAAGTACCTGGCTCAGTTCGGCAGCTTCCTGGTCAACGACAAGGTTCGTCGCTACGAAGGCTACGACTACGAAAAAGTCATGCTGACCACGCAGATGGCCCTCAACCTGTTGGCGGTGAACGACTTCGACGGCGCGCGTACCGCGATCAAGAAGACTCACGAACGTGAAGCGGTGATCGCCGACCTTCGCGACAAGGAATACCTCAAGAGCGAAGAGCAGGCCGAGAAAGAAGGCGTCAAGACCCAGTACAAGGATCTTCAGGGTTACCCGGTGGCCAGCCTCGACGCGCCGGAAGTGGTCAGCCTGAAAAACAGCTACCAAAGTGCATTCAGCCATTACCTGGCAGGCTTCGTTTATGAAGCCCTGGGCGAGAAAGATCTGGCGGCGCCGGGTTATCGCAAGGCCGCCGAACTGCGCCCGAACACGCCGCTGCTGGAACAGGCACTGGTGAACCTCGACAAACCGGCCAAGAACGATGACAGCGACATCCTGATCGTCGTGCAAAGCGGCCTGGCACCGTCCCGCGACTCGATCCGCATTCCGCTGCCATTGCCAATCAGCAACAACGTGGTGATCACGCCGCTGTCGTTCCCGATCATCAAACCCGATACCTCCACCGCCACCTTCGCCCAGATCGGCGTGGACGGTCAGCAGCTGAACCTGACCCAACTCAACAGCACCACTGCCATGTCCCGCCGCGCGCTGCGTGATGACATGCCAGGCATCATCCTGCGCACCACCGTGCGGGCGATCACTCGTGGTGTGGCACAGAAGCAGATCAACGAAACCAACCCGCTGGCGGGTCTTGCAGTCGGTATTACTTCAGCCGTGCTCGAAGGTGCCGATACTCGTACATGGCGTACGCTGCCGGACAACACTCAGGTGGTGCGTCTGCGCTTGAAGAAGGGCGAGCACCACGTCACGCTGCCAAGCGCCGTGGGCGGCTCGGTCGTCAAGATCACCGTTGATCAGCGCTTTCAGGTCATCACCCTGCGCGCCGTGGGCAACCAGGTATTCGCCAACGGCTTGGCCGCACACGTGATCCCGAGCGCCAACGCGACCGCCGTGGCCAGCCTCAAACAACCTTAAGAACGGAGTCTTTGCATGCGTTTCAAATTCATCGCTGTCGTCGCCCTGGCCTTGCTGGCCGGCTGCGCCACCCCGCCACCACCGGAGCCAGGCAGCGCCGCCAGCAAGGTCGTGGCCATGGGCAAGCTCAAGAACATCGTGGTCGGCGCCATGCGCGTGGCCCGGGAAAACGGCTTCATGACGGTCAATGCGCAGCTGAGCAACACCAGCTACAACAACAAGACCTTCTACTACCGTTTTGCCTGGCTCGGCCCTGAAGGTTTCCCGGTTGCCGAAGAAGAAACCTGGAAAAGCCAGATGATGTACGGCGAGCAGACCAGTTTCATTCAGGCCATTGCGCCAACCGCCAAAGCCGTGGATTTCCGTCTCGAAATCAAAACGCCTTAAGCCCGACACCCTATTCGTTCAGTTTTAGAGAGCATTCCCATGTTTGCACGCTTTTCGTTCATCGCCGTCATCGCCCTCCTGGCCAGCGGTTGCGCCAACACTTCGCCAACGCTGGGCAGCAAAAACATCAGCTACGGTGACACCAAGGCCGTGGAAACCGTGACCAACGAGTTCGGTTCCACCGACCTGCAGATGATCGCCGAATCCATGACCCGCTCCCTGGCCCAGTCCGGCATCCTGCAAGGCCGTCCGGTGGTTCAGGTCTATGACGTGAAGAACAAGACCAGCGAGTACATCGATACCCGCGAAATCACCACCAGCATCAAGACCCAACTGATGAAGACCGGCGTCGCCCGCTTCGCCAGCGACAACACTGCCATGCAAAGCCAGGTTGACCAGCTCAAGCTGCAAAACCAGAGCGGCCTGTACAAGAAGAGCACCGTGGCCAAGACTGGCAACATGATCGCCGCCCAATACCGTCTTGAAGGTTCGATCAGCTCGATCGTCAAACGCAGCAGCGACTACAAGGACGTCTTCTACAAATTCAGCCTGCAGTTGATCGACGTTGAAAGCGGTCTGGCCGAGTGGATGGACGAAAAAGAGATCCGCAAAACCACGGAGCGTTAATCGATGCGCACATGGATTGGCATGATGGCCCTGGCTTGCGCGTTCAGCGTGCAAGCGGCCCCGAAAGTCGCAGTAGCGGACCTGGCGTATCAGGAACGGGTGGAACAATACGTCCACACTGTTTCGGCCCAGAGCAACCACAGTCAGAGCTATTACGGCGCCAGTGGTTCGTCCAGTTACGAAGAGTACGAAGCAACCAGCAGCTACATCGAGCAAGGTGAACTGCGAAAATTCACCGGCGACATCAAGGGCGAGATTCTGCGCACCGGCATGTTCCAGCTGGTGCAGGGCACGCCCTACACTGCTTCGTCCAAGGGTGACGTCTACGACGTGATCAAGCGCATCAAGGCCGGTAGCTTCAAGGGTGCCGACTACGTGCTGTTCGGCACCGTGTCAGACATCGACTTCACCCGCGACATGAACGAGCTGGCCAACACCGACAGCTATTCGGCGGTGCTGGGGCTGACGCTGGTGGCGGACTTCAGCCTGATCAACACCAAGACCTTTGAGATCACCTCGGCCTTTACGGCGATGGGCGAAGGTCAGGACACCAAACTGGTGAATGGCCGGGACATCCGGGTTTCACTGAACCGCCCACGGGTGGTACGTGACGTGTCCAAGGCGCTGGGCGAAGATGTGGCTGCGCAATTGAGCCAACAGCTCGGTGGCGGTGGCTACGAGCAGCCGGGGCAAGCGCCGTTGCGCAATAACCTGCCTCGGGATACGGCGCCGGTCATTCTGCACTGAGTCGGCTCTGATCGTTCCCACGCTCCGCGTGGGAATGCAGCCCGGGACGCTCTGCGTCCCAAAGAGCCGAACGCGGAGCGTCCGTTGAGGCATTCCCACGCGAAGCATGGGAACGATCAGGCGACCTGAAGAGGTCGCCTTTTTTGTGTCTGAAAGTTTTACACCGCCGCTTTGCGCAGGGTCGCCATAAACGCCGCCGCGCCGATGAACAGCCCGGCAAAAGTGCGGTTCATGCGTTTTTGCTGTTTGGGTGTGCGCAACAAACGCAGCACCTTCGCCGCCAGCCCGGTGTAGCCGGCCATGACGATCAGGTCGACGCAGATCATGGTCACGCCGAGAATCAGGTACTGGGCCACCAGCGGCGCATGGGGGTCGATGAATTGCGGCAGCACCGCGAGCATGAACACCAAGGCCTTGGGGTTGCTGACGTTCACCAGAAAACCGCGGAACACCAGCGCCATCGGCTTGCCAATCTGCCGGATGGCCGCGTCGTCGTTCATATTATTGGGCAGCGCGCGCCATTGCTTGACCGCGAGGTAGACCAGGTAGGCCACGCCGAACCATTTGATCGCATAGAAAGCCGTGGCGGAGGCCGCGAGGATCGCACCCACACCGGCGGCGACAATTGCAATCTGCAACGCCAGGCCCAGTTGCAGGCCCAGGGCGTTCCAGTAACCGCGCCAGAAGCCGTAGCGCAAACCGCTGGACATCGACGCAATGGCGCCGGCACCGGGAGAAAGGCTGATCACCCAGCAGGCGGCAAAAAACGCCAGCCATGTTTGAAGCACCATCGCACACCTCGACTCAGACTCGTGACAGACGTCTAAGCTAATGCGCCTTTGGGCCGATGACTACCGATTTTTTGCAGGACATGGCGACTGCCGACCAGTGTTTACGGCATGAAGGGCCCATCGTCTGACGGACCGCCATCGCGGGCAAGCCCGCTCCCACAGGGTTTCGGGCTGATCACAAACCTGTAATCCGACTCCAAAAAACTGTGGGAGCGGGCTTGCCCGCGATGGCGGTGTGTCAGGCAACAGAAGGCTTACTTTTCAAACCCGTTCGAAGGAAAAACATCAGTCCCGCGCCAGCGCCGAACTGAACGCTGGAAGAACAGGCTATTGGGCACTTGCACCATGGCGCTGCCGGTACCGAGTTCTTCGGCTTCGATCAGCGTGGTGTAGAGCAGATTGATCGCCACCACCCGGCCTTTGACGCCAGGCTTGTCGGTGGTATCCACCAACTCGACTACATCACCGATACGGAATGGGCCGACGGTGAAGATCAGGATCGCGCACAGCAGGTTGGACAGCACGCTCCACATGGCGAAAAACGCCACGGCGGCCACCGCAACGAAACCGGACAACGCCGTCCAGAGCACCGTGGCCGACACGCCGAGGCGTTCCAGCACGAATATCAGCGTGCTGCCCATGATCAGCCAGCGCAAACCGCCGCGCAGCGGCATGAAAAACTGCGGTGGAAACGGATAGCGCTCGCCCAGGCGAGTCAGGCATTTAGCGACAACACGCTGGGCGACATAACCGGCCAGCAGGATCAGCAGGATTTGCACAACCAGCCAGAGCGGCTCGCCCCACACAGCCGGCAACGGCAGTTTGAAGGCGTCCATCAGGACAGTGCCTCCAGCTCCGCCTGCATGCTTTCCAGCAGTTCCAGCGCTTCCATCCAGGCTTCTTCCAGTTCGGCTTCACGCACCTTCAGCTTGGCTTGTTCAGCCAGCAGATCACGCAAATCGTTCTTGCGCATCGGCTCGTAAATGTCGCTGTCGCCAAGGCTGGCATCGATCTTTGCCAGCTTCTCGTGCAGCTTGCCCAGCTCGGCTTCAAGCTTGTCGGCCTCGCGCTTGTGCGGTGCCAACTGCTGACGCAATGCAGCAGCAGCCTGGCGCTGAGCCTTCTTGTCGGTCTTGTCCGGATTGACCGGGGTATTGCTGACCGGGGCATTGCGCTGACGGTATTCGACCAGCCAACGGGCGTAGTCTTCCAGGTCACCGTCGAACTCCTCGACCTTGCCGTCTGCCACCAGATAGAAATTGTCGGTGGTGCTTTTGAGCAAATGACGATCGTGGGAGACCACCAGTACCGCGCCACTGAATTCCTGCAGGGCCATGGTCAGCGCCAGGCGCATTTCCAGGTCCAGGTGGTTGGTCGGTTCGTCGAGCAGCAACAGGTTCGGTCGATCCCAAGCGATCAATGCCAGGGCCAGACGCGCCTTCTCACCGCCGGAGAAATTCAGTACCGGCTCATCGATACGCGCGCCGCGGAAGTCGAACCCCCCGAGGAAGTCGCGCAAGGTCTGCTCACGCTCGGTCGGCGCCAGGCGCTGCAAGTGCAGCAACGGGCTGGCCTTGGAATCGAGGGAATCGAGCTGATGCTGGGCGAAGTAGCCAACGACGGTGTTTTCACCGCGCGTCAGGCGACCGGCCAACGGCTCAAGCTCACCGGCGAGGTTTTTGATCAGGGTCGATTTACCCGCGCCGTTCGGGCCAAGTAAACCGATCCGCGCGCCGGGGGTCAGTTGCAGCTTGACCTTCTCCAGCACGGTTTTATCGCCGTAACCCAGTCGAGCATCCGACAGGTCGATCAGCGGACTGGAAATTTTCGTCGACTCGCGGAAGACGAAGTCGAACGGCGAATCGACGTGGGCGGCGGACAGTTCTTCCATCCGCTCCAGCGCCTTGATCCGGCTCTGGGCCTGACGGGCCTTGGTGGCCTGGGCCTTGAAGCGGGCGATGTAGCTTTCCATGTGCGCACGTTGCGCCTGCTGCTTCTCGTAGGCCTGTTGCTGCTGGGCCAGACGTTCGGCACGAGCGCGCTCGAAGGCGCTATAACCACCGCGATACAGGGTGATCTTGCGTTGATCGACGTGGGCTACGTGATCGACCACGGCATCGAGGAAGTCCCGGTCGTGGGAAATCAGCAGCAAGGTGCCGGGGTAGCTTTTAAGCCACTCTTCGAGCCAGATGATGGCGTCGAGATCCAAGTGGTTGGTCGGTTCGTCGAGCAGCAACAGGTCCGAAGGGCACATCAAAGCCTGCGCCAGGTTCAGACGCATCCGCCAGCCACCGGAGAAATCTCCTACTTGCCGATCCATCTGCTCGTTGGTGAACCCAAGGCCGGCCAGCAGCTTTCGAGCCCGTGCGTCGGCGGTGTAGCCGTCGGCGCTGTCGAGTTCCGAGTGCAGGCGGGCCTGAGCGGCACCGTCATGGGCCGCTTCGGCTGCGGCGAGGTCGCGTTGCACCTCGCGCAGGCGCAGGTCACCATCGAGCACGTAGTCGACCGCCAGGCGTTCGAGCGTCTCGATTTCCTGGCGCATGTGGGCGATGCGCCAGTCGGCCGGCAGAAAGCAGTCACCCGAGTCCGGGTGCAGTTCGCCACGAATCAAGGCGAACAGGCTCGATTTGCCGGCGCCATTGGCACCGATGAGGCCGGCTTTGTGGCCGGCGTGCAGGGTCAGCTCGGCGTCTTCTAGCAGACGTTGCGGGCCACGCTGTAAAGTCAGGTTCTGAAGTCGAATCATAATGGCGGCGGAGTCTACCAGCTTCGCTCGCAACTGGCGCGAGTAGCACTATGTCCCTCTGACCTGTGGAGCTTTTCCGTTATCACTTACTCCCGTCGCGGGGTAGAACGTGCGTGCCTGCAATTGCAGTCGGCAGGCGTGAATGTGTGCCTGCTGCTGTGCGGGTTGTGGCTGGAAGAGCGTGGAGTTACCTGCAACAAACAACGCTTGCAGCTGCTTCGCGATGTAGCCGGGCCTTGGGACGCGGATGTCGTGCAACCGTTGCGCGCCTTGCGCCTGCAATGGAAAGCCGCCGCTAGCGAGGATGCCGGGCTGAATGATTTGCGCGAACAGGTAAAGTCACTGGAGATGGAAGCCGAACGACATCTGTTGTCGCGGCTGGAACGATTGGCACAGAGTTGGCCGCAGTATGAGGAGACCGAACGAACGGCCTGGCTCGAAGGTGTGGCGGCGGGTGCCGCCCACCTGGACCGCGACGCGCTGCATCAGCTGCGCGTCGCGGCAACCGGCACTTAGGAAGCGCTGGTTGGGGTGGTGCTGGTGCTCGACGGTGCGGCTGGCGTTGGCGCAGGCGTGGTGGTCGAGGTGGTTGCTGCTGGAGCAGGCGAAGCCGATGCAGCGAGCGCTGGAGCCGGGGTAGCTGGCTTGGCAGCAGGTGCTGTAGTCGGCTTGGCAACGGCCGCCGGTTTTTTCACGGCAGGCTTGGCGGCAGGTTTTACCGCAGGCTTCGCAGCGGCTGGCTTGGCAGCAGCAGGTTTGGCTGCTGGTTTCGCAGCGGCAGGCTTGGCAGTAGCGGTTGGCTTAGCGGCGGCTGCGGGTTTCGCGGCAGCTGTTTTGGCAGCCGGTTTAGCGGCAGCTTTTGCAGCCGGTTTGACAGCAGGCTTGGCTGCGGCAGTTTTAGCTGCGACAGGTTTGGCAGCTGGCTTGGCAGCAGCAGCTTTAGCGGCTGGCTTGGCAGCAGCAGCTTTAGCGGCTGGCTTGGCAGCAGGTTTTGTCGCAGCAGTTTTAGCGGCTGGCTTGGCAGCAGGTTTTGCGGCCGATTTAGCAGCTGGTTTTGCAGCTGCAGTTTTCGCCACGGCCGGTTTCGCAGCAGCGGTTTTTGCAGCAGGTTTAACGGCAGCTGTTTTGGCAGCGGCAGGTTTGGCAGCCGTCGTTTTAGCCGCTGGTTTCGCAGCACTGGCAGCGACTGGTTTTTTCGCCGCCGGTTTTGCGGCAGGCTTGGCTGCGGCTTTCACCGGAGCTTTGGCAGCGGGCTTGGCCGATGCTTTTGCAGCAGCCGGTTTGGCAGCGGCTTTCTTCGCAGGTGCCGCGGCTGGCTTGGCCGAACGCAGGGACAACGCCTTGCCGACAGCCTCTTGGACACGACCGACACCCTGGGCCAGTTTCAGGCTTTCTTGAGCGTCGCGTTTGAGTTGCAGGATGTAGCTGCGCGTTTCGGACTGGCGATCCTTGAGGGCATCGAGCAAGTCCTCAAGTTCTTTCACCGCCTCCTTGGCCTTGGCTTGCGCCTTGGCTTTGCCGGCCGCCGCAGCGTCCTGCAATTTGGTCCGGGATTTGTGCAACTTTTCCTGTGCTTTTCCGCGCTGCTTTTCCAACTTGGCGAGCAGTTTTTCAGCATCAGCCAAGGCTTGGGAACAAGCGTTTTCCAAATGCTCGAGCAGGCTGCCCGAGAGTTGTTGGAGTAAGTGCAACGGAGTATTTACTGGCTTCTTGGTGGCCGACATGGTTTACCTCCTGGCTGACGTGAATGCGGCTCATACTAGACCTCTGCTGCAACCGCCGCTAGGGCATGTTGACAGTATCGAAAGCACTACGTTGCAACGAAGTAAAAATGTTCTGTGCTTGTGCAAAACCAGTTCACCTTTGAACGCATTCACACTGGCATAATCCTGCGCATCTCAGGTCGGAGAGTGCCCATGTCGCGCTACCTTTTTTTATCGCTGTGCGTGTTTTTTTCCGTGGCCCAGGCCACCGAAAAAACCGCCGCAAATGACGCTCACGATCTCGCTTACAGCTTGGGCGCAAGCCTTGGCGAACGCTTGCGCCAGGAAGTTCCGGATCTGCAACTTCAGGCCCTGCTCGAAGGTTTGCAGCAAGCCTATCAAGGCAAGCCGCTGGCACTGAAAGATGAGCGGATCGAACAGATTCTGGCCGAGCATGAAGCCCGGGTTGCCATGCAATCGCCTGTGCCGCAAAGCGAATTGGCTTTGGAAAACGAACGACGCTTTCTCGCCGAGGAAAAAGCCAAGCCCGGCGTTCGCGAACTGGCCGATGGAATACTGCTGACAGAGTTGGCGCCGGGCACCGGTGCCAAGGCCGGTCCAAATGGCAAGGTCCAGGTGCTGTATATCGGACGCCTGCCTGATGGTTCAGTGTTCGACCAGAACAGCCAACCGCAGTGGTTCAGTCTTGATAGCGTAATCACGGGCTGGCGCAGTGCGCTGCAAAACATGCCGGTCGGCGCGAAATGGCGCCTGGTGATTCCATCGGCCCAAGCCTATGGTGCCGACGGTGCCGGCGACCTGATCGCGCCGTTCACACCACTGGTATTCGAGGTCGAATTGCGTGGTGCTACAAGCTGAAACCCGGAAACGAAAAACGGCGCGCATAGCGCACCGTTTTGAGGGTGTTGCTGGATAAGGTTCAGGCCTGAACCGAGTCCTCTTCCTTGTGAGCGGTGTGCAGCACTTCGATCAGGCAATCTTCCAGTTCGAAGCGTTCATGTAACAAGCCACCCAGCTCCTTGAACTTCTCCGCGACACACTTACCGGCATCACACAGGTCGTTGAACGCCAGCAGCTTCTCGGTAATGACGTCGATGCGCGGGTAGATCGTCTCGGCCAACTCCAGACCGCGAGTATCACCAAACGCCTTGGCTTCGCCGGTCAGCTGTTCGTAGATCTCGAAATGCCCGGCAGACACGTAGTCGACCAGCACACCGCAGAATTCCTGCAACGGTTTTCGGTTCTCGCCCAAAGTTTCGGGCTTGGCGCCGAGAGCATCATAGGCCCGAACCAGTTCGTGACGCTCCTGCAACCAGCGATCGATCAGCAGATGCACTCCACCCCAGCGTTCCTGAGCATTCTGACAACTTTCGAGCATGGTGATTCTCTCTTCCCTTGTGGGTCATGCTGCTCTACACCTGTCGCACACTTGAAAATCAAGAATCGACCAGGCAGAGCGTCATTCGAGCAACATAAATCCAATGACACGTGCGGGCCAGATTATGCCCGCGCGCCTATGGCTTCAAGGTACGCAGGAGATAAAGTTCATACAAGTGTTTAATCGCCCGCCAGTACCCGGTGCGACGACTCGCCGCTGAGCGGTCGCTGACACGCGATCCAGACAAGGCGCAACAACTGATGCCCGCCCAGAATCATCATCGCAACGAAGAACAGCAGACTCCACTCCGGGATGCTCAGGTCGAACAGCGTCCAGGAAATTTCCGCGCAATCGGCGGTTCCTTTGAACATTCGCTGCACGACACACAGCCAGGGTGTACTGGCGAACAGATCGGTCAGATCAGGCGAGCATGCCGATAACTGATGCACGGGATCGCTCTGCAACACCACCTGCCGCCACGCAGTGATGGTCCCCGCCAGACTGCAGAGCAGACCCAGCAGCCAATACAGGAACGATCCGAAGCGACCAGGCCCCTGCACTGAAGCCACCAGGCAGACACCCGTGAGCAGCGCCAGGCAAACCCGCTGCAACAGGCATAACCCGCAAGGCTTGAGGCCGACCGCATATTCCAGGTAATAGGAAACGCCCAAGGCCAGGGCACCTGCAATGAAAACCATGAAAAACAAGGAGCGTGAGCAGGCCAAAGACATGGCTTTTCCGTAACAGTAGAGACAGACGGTTACGGTAGAGGAAAGCGCGGCAGCCTTTCAAGGCAGACCACCACGGACACTTCACCAGAAGTGTAGGGAATTCCCGACAGCGTCGAGAGGATTTGATGTAGTCCTCTGTAGGACTTTGCCGGCGAAGGATTACAACGCTGAAACAGTGGTGGATTCGAAGCGACTGCGCTCTTATAAAAACATCAAAAGATCGCAGCCTTCGGCAGCTCCTACATAAGGTCCGGCGCGGAAATCAGGCGTGAGCCGGCACCGGCAGCGGTGCCGCCAGCAAGCGCTCATCCAGCAGACCCAAGCCCTCCTGGAACAGCTGATTACTGCGTTCGGTATCACCCAGTTGCGCCAGCAACCGCGCCAGTTCGGCGCAGGCTTCAGGGTTGCGCTGCACACGCAGGCTGCTCTCCAGATAATCCCGGGCCTTGCCCCACAGACTGCCTTGCAGACACAAACGGCCTAACGTCAGCAGCAGGCCCGGGTCGGCCGGATGATCCTTGAGCCAACCCTCGGCGGTGTGCAGTTGCCTGGCAGGGTCGCTGCCGCGAACCAGTCCGTACAGGCGTGCCAGATGGCTGTCGTATTTGCGCTTGAGGGCTGCACGCAGGACTTCTTCGGCCTCGACCTGCGCGCCCAGTTGCCGCAATTGCTCGGCATAGGCCAGCACCAGTTGCGGTTCCTGGCGCTGAGCAGCGGTGAGTTGCTGCCAGGCGCGATTGAGCGATTGCAAACCGACCGTTCCGTCCTCTTCCCGGTGCGCCGCCAACGAAAGATTTTCACCCCAGGCCCGGCGTTCCAGCTCAGCCAGTTCGGCCGGCGGTAATACCTTGTCCTTGCGTAACTCCGGCAACAAGCGAATCACTGCCGACCAGTCGCCCCGCTGCTGAAGCAGGCGCTGCAACTGGCGCAGGGTCTGGACGTTATGAGGATGACGCTCGTGCATGGCTTGCAGGGTCACCAGCGCGCCTTCAGTGTCGCCGCGATCAGTCTGCAATTGGGCATGGTTCAAGGCAATCGCCAGCTCGGCCTGGGGCTGTCGCTCCAGAGCGCGCTCCAACAGGTTGTCGCTTTCCTCGTAGTGACCTTGTTCGTTCGCGGCGCGGGCGGCACCCAGGTAGTAGAGCAACGGCTGGCGCTCGGCTTCCGCTGCGCGATACAGATGACGCTGCGCGCTGGCCCAGCGGCCCTCGGCCAAATCCAGCTGACCATGTTCGATTGCCACTTGCACTCGTCGACTGCGATTGCGCCGTGACCATGGATTGACCACCCCACCGGAAGTCGTCACCAGTTCGACCAACGCCTTGATGCCCCAGAACACCAGCCACAGCACAGCCACCAGGGCCAGGGTGGCCCACAGGCTCGATTCGTAACGGAAGGTCTTATAGGCGATCAGCACATAGCCGGAATGTTCGGCAATCGCCAGCCCCAGCGCGGCGGCAGCGGCAATGACCACGAACACGATCACATAGAGGCGTTTCATGGCGTTGCCTCCTGCGCAGTGCTCGCGGCAGGTTTGGCCAAAGGTTTCACCGAGTCTTCGGCATTGACGTTGCGCCGCTCAAGGTAGCCCTGAACCGCACTCAACGTGCCCGTCAGATCTGGCGTGACCACCGTGACTGGCTGCTTGCTCAACTCGGCCACCTGCTCCAGCATGATTTTGCTCTGAGGGTTATCCGGGTTGAAGTTGCTCTTGAGCACGTCCCGCGCCTCGGCCAGCGCCTGGGTGTAAACCGCGGCCTGGCCATTAAGCGCTGCCCACTGTGCCTGCTCCAGCGCCAGGCTGAGAGCCAGACGCACCTGGCTCAGGCTCTGCCCTGCCAGCAACGGACGGACATTCTTGTCGGCGTTGAAATCGATGCGGATATAACGCGAGATCTGATCCCACCATTGCGCCCAGCGACTGGCACCGTCGCCATCGGCGGTCAGGCCCAGCAGTGATTCGCCACGGTCCTTGTACTCAGGCGCCAACTCGGTGAGGTTGATCACCTGATCGCGCAAGGCACCCAGTCGCAGGAACAACCCGGTGCGATCCGGCTGTTCGGTACTGCGCAGGGCTACCAGGGTTTTGGCCACTTGCTCGCGGGCGGCAAAAGCCCCCGGGTCGTTTTGTTCACGAAGAATTTCATCGGCGCCCTGCACCAGGGCCTGGGCACTGCTGATGTCCTGCAACGCCGACAGACGCAGGCTGGCCAGACGCAGCAGGTGCTCGGCTTCGGCCAGACGCCAGTCCTTGCGGCTTGCGCCGAGGACGGTTTCCAGGCGTTGATTCAGGCGTTGCTGATCGCCTTGGAGTTGAGTGACCAGACGACTGCGCGCGTCGAGTTCCTCGGCGGCCGGCATTTGCTCGAGGCGAGCCGTCAGGCGCTGCTCGTTGAGCTTCAGGCTCTGTGCCTGATCGTTCAACGCCTGTACCTGACTCAACTGTTGCTGGTTATTGGCTTGCAGGTGACGCACCTGCCAGACTCCCCAGCCACCCACGGCAACACCTGCCGCGCCCAACAGCAGCGCGACGATTGCCAACCCATTGCCTCGGCGCTGCTCAACAGCAGGTGGCGCAGTTTCAACCGGTGCATCAGCCGATGCATCAAGCACGGGCCGGACGTCATCTTTAGGCAAGGCTGTTTCGCTCACGTATCCATCCTTTGCATTAGAAAACGGGCACGGGGTGTTCCCGTAACGCCGCCAGCAAGGCCGCGGCACTGGCGCCACGACAATCCACAACTGTTTGGGCCCCGGCGGCACGTGCCAGCTCGGCGACCCTGGGGCTTGGAACAAACAACGGCAGCCGCACCATGCTCGGCCAGGCATCGCCAGCCAATTGGTGCAGGTGCTCAAAACCCTGTCCACTGCTGACCACCAGCCCGTTCAAGCGTTCCGCCTCGATCCGGTCAGACAGCGTTGCCGACGGGTACTGCGGCAAACCGCGTCGGTACAACTCCAGATACTCGACACTAGCACCAAGCTCGCGTAAACGCTCAGCCAGCAGCTCGCGCCCGCCCTCCCCGCGCAGGATCAGCACCCGCGGATCGGGGCCGGCGACAGCCTCGCGCAACGGCGCAAGCGCAAGCAAGGCTTCGCTGTCATCGCCGTCGACCGGGAAGCTCACATCCAGCCCACTATCCTCGAGAATCTGCGCCGTCGCCGCGCCCACGCTGAACCACTTCAGGCCCGGTGGCTGCGGCCAGTACTGGTTGAGCAGACTGACAGCGATTCTAGCGGCCGGTTTGCTGACCACGATCACCGCGCAATAGCTATCCAGGTTCTGAATCACTTCGCGCATTGTGTCAGAGGCGGGAATCGGCTCGATATCCAAAAGCGGCAAGCTGCTGCTGAAAACCCCCGCGTCGGCCAGCACACGGGCAAGCGCCGCCGATTCATCCGCAGGGCGCGTCAGCAACAGGCGCCAGCCAGTCACTCGTGCCCTGCCTCGCCATAGACTGCTTTCAGAATGTCGGCGGCGCCCTGGCTCAACAGGTCTTCGGCCACTTGCACACCCAAAGCCTCGGCATCGGCCCGTGGCGCCCGGGCCTCGGCGCTGAGCAACAGGCCGCCGCTCGGATCACCCACCAACCCACGCAACCAGATCTGCTCGCCTTCAAGCACGGCGTAGCAAGCGATTGGCACCTGGCAGCCGCCATTCAAATGTTTGTTGAGAGCACGTTCGGCCGTAACACGGATGGCCGTGTCCTGGTGATGCAGCGGCGCCAGCAGCGCGTGGATTTCAGTGTCGACGCTACGGCATTCGATACCCACCGCGCCCTGGCCGCCAGCCGGCAGGCTGTCTTCGACGCTGATGGCCGAGGTGATGCGGTCTTCGAAGCCCAAACGAATCAAACCCGCCGCGGCGAGGATGATGGCGTCGTATTCGCCGGCATCGAGCTTGGCCAGGCGAGTGTTGACGTTGCCGCGCAGGAAGCGGATTTCCAGGTCCGGACGGCGGGTCAGCAACTGCGCCTGGCGACGCAGGCTGGAGGTGCCGACGATGCTGCCTGACGGCAACTCATCCAGGCTGGTGTAGGTATTGGAGACAAAGGCATCGCGCGGGTCTTCGCGCTCGCAGATGCAGAACAGACCGAGGCCTTCGGGGAAGTCCATCGGCACGTCTTTCATGGAGTGCACGGCGATGTCGGCTTCGTTTTCCAACAGCGCAGTTTCCAGCTCCTTGACGAACAGGCCCTTGCCGCCGATTTTCGACAGCGGCGAATCAAGCAGCTTGTCGCCGCGACTGACCATGGGAACCAGCGTCACGAGCAGGCCCGGATGGGCCTGTTCCAGACGAGCCTTGACGTATTCGGCCTGCCACAGGGCGAGAGCACTTTTGCGGGTGGCGATGCGGATTTCGCGAGAGGACATGGATCAATCCGTACTGAATAGATACGGCAGATAATAACAGCTCAGCCAAATCCACTTTGACTTGTATCAGAAACTGCACGGCCTCCCTGGCCCTCAATGTCCGGTAATAAGATAGAAATCCGCCCTGAATGGCGGATTAAAGCTGTTGCATCATTTTTCGCACGCCGGCCACATGGCGTCGGCTGACGATCAGGGCATCACCGTTCAGGCCTTTGAGAAACAGCTGGAAATGCCCCAGGGGCGTGCGTTGCAGCCGCTCGATGCGTTCGCGAGCCACCAGTGCGTTGCGGTGGATCCGCACGAAACGGTCGCCAAATTCGTCTTCGAGAGCCTTGAGTGGTTCGTCGAGCAGCACTTCACCGCCTTCATGACGCAAGGTGACGTACTTGTGGTCGGCAATGAAGTAGACCACCTGACCCAGCGGAATCAGCTCGATGCCTTTTCGGGTGCGGGCGCTGATGTGGCTGCGCGGACCGCTACCGGTTTCGGCCGCCGGGCGAGTCAAGGCCGCGAGCTGGACGCGATTGGGTCGCTCGGCTTTCTTTAATGCTTCGTGTAACTGTTCTGTGCGCACTGGCTTCACCAGATAGCCCACGGCGCTGGCCTGTAGGGCTTCCACGGCAAATTCATCGGGCCCGGTGCAAAACACCACGGCGGGCGGGGTTTCGCGTTCGCACAATCGTGCAGCCACTTGCAGGCCATCGAGGCCCGGCATGCGAATATCGAGCAACACGATATCCGGTTTGTGACTGTCGATCAGTGCCAACGCCTCTTCGCCGTTCGTGGCGCTGGGCTCCAGGACATTGTATCCCTCGAGTTCGCCAACCATTCGGCTCAGGCGCTCGCGGGCCAGGGGGTCGTCATCAACGATCAGGACATTCATATTGCGCTGGATTCCTGCGTGAGTCTCGCACAAGGATAGCGTAGACAGGTGAAGTGACGTCCGTCACCGCGATCCACGCTAAGACTAGCGCGAGGGCCAAAAAGTGCCGCGAGACCGGCGGCTAAATTTTTATCTGCCGCGTGACTGGCGGTCCAGGCCCGCACTGGCGAGGCATCGCCGTAGAGTTTGCTGATACACAATATGAACACCCCTCTTCTCTCTATAGTCAGCTGCAGCATCGAGAAGTGCGCTGATCCTCTGTCCAACTGTAGACGGTTGCCGGGACGATATTGCTCAATTGAAAAATATCGTTGCGCAATTTCCGTATCGCTTGCTTCGAGCAGGGGTGGCGCGATAAGAAAAAAACCTGTCGACCAGTGTCAGCGACAGGATTGGCAACCCTGTTATTATCCGCGTCAGCGTTTCACGCCACCTTTCTTCAAGCCGATACGAGCGAATTCATGAGCACTGACAAGACCAATCAGTCCTGGGGCGGCCGCTTCAGTGAACCCGTCGACGCCTTCGTCGCCCGCTTCACCGCCTCCGTCACCTTCGACCAGCGCCTGTATCGCCACGACATCATGGGCTCGATCGCCCACGCCAGCATGCTGGCCAAGGTCGGCGTGCTGACCGATGCCGAGCGCGACAGCATCATCGATGGCCTGAACACCATCCAGGGTGAAATCGAGGCCGGCCAGTTCGACTGGCGCATCGACCTTGAAGACGTACACATGAACATCGAGGCGCGCCTGACCGACCGCATCGGCGTGACCGGTAAAAAGCTGCACACCGGCCGTAGCCGTAACGACCAGGTCGCCACCGACATCCGCCTGTGGCTGCGTGACGAGATCGACCTGATCCTGGGCGAAATCACCCGCCTGCAACAAGGCTTGCTGGAGCAGGCCGAGCGCGAAGCCGCCAGCATCATGCCGGGCTTCACTCACCTGCAAACCGCGCAGCCAGTGACCTTCGGGCATCACATGCTGGCCTGGTTCGAAATGCTCAGCCGCGACTACGAGCGTCTGGTCGACTGCCGCAAGCGCACCAACCGCATGCCGCTGGGCAGCGCCGCGCTGGCCGGCACCACTTACCCGATCGACCGCGAGTACACCGCTCAATTGCTGGGTTTCGACGCGGTCGGCGGCAACTCCCTGGACAACGTGTCCGATCGCGACTTCGCTATCGAATTCTGCTCGGCCGCGAGCATCGCGATGATGCACTTGTCGCGCTTCTCCGAAGAACTGGTGCTGTGGACCAGCGCGCAGTTCCAGTTCATCGATCTGCCGGACCGTTTCTGCACCGGCAGCTCGATCATGCCGCAAAAGAAAAACCCGGACGTGCCGGAACTGGTTCGCGGCAAGACTGGCCGGGTATTCGGCGCGTTGATGGGCTTGCTGACCCTGATGAAAGGCCAACCGCTGGCCTACAACAAGGACAACCAGGAAGACAAGGAACCGCTGTTCGACGCCGCCGACACCCTGCGCGATTCGCTGCGAGCCTTTGCCGACATGATCCCGGCGATCAAGCCGAAACACGCGATGATGCGCGAAGCAGCCCTGCGTGGTTTCTCCACCGCCACCGACCTGGCCGACTATCTGGTACGCCGTGGCCTGCCGTTCCGTGATTGCCACGAGATCGTTGGCCACGCGGTGAAGTATGGCGTGGACACCGGCAAGGATCTGGCGGAAATGAGCCTGGAAGAACTGCGCAAGTTCAGCGACCAGATCGAACAGGACGTATTTGCCGTGCTGACCCTGGAAGGCTCGGTGAATGCCCGTGACCATATCGGCGGAACTGCGCCGGCGCAGGTCAAGAAGGCTGTTGCTCGCGGCCAGGTGTTGCTCGCCAGCCGTTAAAAGCTTCGCGGGCAAGCCTCGCTCCTACAGGGGTTCTTGTGGGAGCGGGCTTGCTCGCGAAGGCATTCTCAAGATCGTTACACGTCTACTTTTTGGACGCGATCATCTCCAGGAACGCTGGCATCGCCGCCTCCTTGTCCTTTGCGATCCGCTGCACATGCGGGTTCTGCCCCAGACGCTCCAGCAGCGCCTTGGCCGCCGGCATCCCGGCCAACAGATCGATATCGAACAGCTTCTGCGCCACGGCACAGGCCATCGGCACGCTGTACAGAAAATACAAATCCGCAATGCTGAGACTGTCGCCCGCCACGTAAGGGGCGAACTTGCCATGCCTGCCCAGCGAGGCGAACCCCAGCAGCAGCTCAGTCTTGGTCTTGTCCTTGATCGCCTCCGGCACAGACATGCCGAAAAACGCTTCGGGGTAGCAGGCGCGCGCCGGCAGTTCGATGTACAACTCGATTTCCTTGGCCAACGCCAGCGCCTGCGCTCGCTCGAAGGGCTCGCTGGACAGCAGCGGCGTGCCTTTCTGGCTCTGCTCGAGGTACTCGAGAATCACGCTGGTTTCATTGATGAAACCTTGTTCGACGCCCAGCACCGGAACCTTTCCACGCGGGCTGATGGCTAGCGTCTCGGGGGTAGTGCCCGGGTAAAACGGCACCTCTTCAAACGGCAGTCCCTTCTCCAGCAACGCCAGCTTGACCATGTTGTAGTAGTTGCTGACGCAAAATCCATAAAGCTTGAGCATTACATAGCCTCCAGGCCGTGCAGGGGGTTGGCAGCGCCAGTTATAGAACGCCCGGGCACTTCTTGCCAGCAGCATCACAGCGCTGAATGCAGGTAAACTGGCCGCCTTAACTTGAGGAGCCTGCCATGAGCGAGCCAACTGATATCGAGATCGACGAAGAAGAGTTCGCCGAAAACACCCTGATCGAAGCCATCGAAAACCAGATCGAAAGCGATAACCCGCCAGCGGCCAAGGCGACCTTCAACAAGCTGACCCTGGTGGGTTACGAGCGTGAGGAAATCCTCAACCTGATGGCCCACGTGCTGGCGGTGGAAATCGACGCGATCCTCGAAGAAGACCGCGCGTTCAACACCGAATGGTACGAAACCGCGCTGCGCGCGCTGCCAGAGTTGCCGCCAGAAAAGAAATAAGCCAGCACCCCCTCCCCTGTAGGAGCGAGGCTTGCCCGCGAAGGCCTCACCGCGGTCTATCTGCAAAACCGCGTCACCGTTCTTCGCGGGCAAGCCTCGCTCCTACAGAAACCACCCCCGCTACCTGCACCACCCACCGGGGAATGCCCCCCAAGGCGAAAAAACCCTGTTACGAGCACTGGACATGCTGCGCGAGTGGGATCACCTTAGGAGCGCTATCGTCCAATTCCTAGAAAGTCTGGAGTCCTTATGTCGCTTACCCCTGAGTTGGTTGCCGAACTGGAAATCCTCGCCCTCTTCAACCTGGACAGTTCCCAGGAAGGTTTGAAAATTCATCAGACCGCTGCCCCGAAAGCCATTGCCGCTGCCCAAAGACTGTTCGACAAAGAATTGATCACCCAGCCCGATGGCGGTTATCTGACCAGCCTGGGGCGTGACGCTGCACAAAATGTGCAAACCGTTCTAACCATTCTGTCCGTGCGCGAAACAGCCTGAGCCTCACCGCATCGCCCACGGAAACCTCTGTCACGGGATTTCCGCGGGCACACTTTGGTGTCCGCTGTCGCCGTGTGATAACAACCCGACGCCAGAAATACAAAATCAGCTGAAAAGTCCCGGGGCCGAGGCGCTAAACTGCCCCTCACCCTGAGCCCTCCCACGTCCGAGCCCCGCGAGCCGGATTGAGCTGACATGACCCGCACCCATGAAATCCGCCCCGATCTGGACGAGGGAATCGACCGCAAGGTTCTCAGCCAGCTGCGCGCCCGTTTTCTGAAACTCAACGAAGGCCGCATGGCCCGTGCCATGGAAGGGTTGTCGACCCGCCAGCAAACGGTACTGACCCTGCTGCCGCTGTTTTTCCATGTCAATCATCCGCTGTTGCCGGGTTACGTTTCGGGTAGCACCCCGGCCGGGCTGTCGAATTTCGAACCTGATGCCAACACCCTCGCTGAAGCCCAGCGCCTGACCCGCTCGTTTTCCTACAGGCCGCGCCACGGCAGCAATCCTCCGCGACCGATTCACGGCCTGTTCCTGATGGGCAGCCTCGGCACCTTGGCCCAGGCCGATCAGAGCGATATGGACGTCTGGGTCTGTCACGGCCCGGACTTGAGCGAAAGCGAACTCACAGAACTGCGCAAGAAATGCCAGTTGCTTGAGGTATGGGCCGCCAGCCAGGGTGCCGAGGCACATTTCTTCCTGATCGACCCTGCTCGCTTCGTGCTCGGCGAGCGCGATACCCAACTGAGTTCGGAAGACTGCGGCACCACCCAGCACTACCTGCTGCTGGACGAGTTCTACCGCACCGCGATCTGGCTGGCCGGCCGTACACCCATCTGGTGGCTGGTGCCGGTTTATGAAGAGTCCGCGTACGACCGTTATACCCATACGCTGTTATCCAAACGCTTCATCCGTGCCGACGAGACTCTGGACCTGGGGCATCTGTCGTATATCCCGCCCGGGGAGTTCATCGGTGCCGGGCTCTGGCAATTGTTCAAGGGCATCGAGTCACCGTACAAATCAGTGCTCAAACTGCTGCTGACCGAGGTCTACGCCAGCGAACACCCCAAGGTCCAGTGCCTGAGCCTGCGTTTCAAGCAGGCGGTGTTTGCCAATCGACTGGACCTCGACGAACTGGATCCATACGTCGTGGTTTACCGGCGCATCGAGGAGTACCTCACAGCCCGGGGCGAACCGGAACGCCTGGAGCTGGTACGCCGCGCGCTGTACTTGAAGGTCAACCGCAAGCTCACCGGCAGCAGCGGTCGCACCCAGAGCTGGCAGCGTTCATTGCTCGAACGCCTGGCCAACGAATGGCATTGGGATCAGCGTCAGCTCGCATTGCTCGACAGCCGTAGTCAGTGGAAAGTCCGCCAGGTCAGCGCCGAACGCCGAGCCCTGGTTGGCGAGCTGAATTACAGCTACCGCTTCCTGACGCAGTTTGCCCGCAACGAACAGACCGTCGGCCTGATTAACAAGCGCGACCTCAATGTGCTGGGCCGGCGGTTGTACGCAGCCTTCGAGCGCAAGGCCGACAAGGTCGAATTCATCAACCCGGGCATCGCGCCCGATCTGGCCGAAGACACCTTGACGCTGGTGCAGGCACCCAACAAGAAAGAACCGGGGCAAACCCAATGGGGGTTGTACAACGGCAGCCTGACCGCCCACGAGTGGGAGCATTTCGCGCCAATCAAGCGCAGCCGCCAGCTGCTGGAACTGCTCACCTGGTGCCACCGCAACGGCGTGATCGACAGCAGCACACGCCTGGCCCTGCACCCCGGCACCAGCGACCTGAGCGAATTCGAACTGTTCAACCTGCTCGGCAGCCTGCAACAGAGCATCGCCCTGCCCCTGACCACTGTCGCCGAAGAGCCTTTGCTGCGCGCCAGTGTGCCGAGCGAAGTGTTGATTCTGGTGAACGTCGGCATCGACCCGCTCAAGCACCATCGCGACCTGAACATCCTGATGACCACCGAGCGCACCGACTCGCTGAGCTACGCCGGCGTGCGGGAAAACCTGGTGCTGACCCTGGATCAGGTCACGCTCAATAGCTGGAACGAGGTGCTGGTCAGCCGCTTTGACGGCCCCCACGCCCTGCTCGACTGCCTGCGCGATTACCTCAACAACCTGCCGGACGGGCCTCAACAGCCCAAGCTGCGGGTGCGTTGCTTCTGTCACAACCGCGCACAATTCATTGCCCGACGGGTCGAAGAAATCCTCGACACCGCGCAGAACCTGCTGCTGAGCAAACTCAATCATCGTTACCTGATTCAGGTCCAGCAGCACTACCACGTGCTGGAGCTGGTGCCGGGCCAAGTCAATCACGTCGCCCTCGCCACTCTGCCGGCGCTGTTCGACTACCTCGGCGAAGAACTGGCGAGCTACAGCCCGTTTCATCTGGACCCGATGGCATTGGAAGACAACGACCTGGCGCTGATCCTGCCCATGGGGCAACCCGACTGCGTTCAGGTGTTCTACCGGATCAACGAACACCAGGCCGATGTGTATGTACTGGATGAATTCAATGCCTTGTGGCAGCAGCGTTTGCCTTATCACGACGAACAAAGCCTGTTGGTGCCGCTGCAACGCTTCCTGCAATCGATCCAGTACCGGCGCGATGCCTTGCTGCCGATGGACGCCGCCCAGCCACTGAGTCTGGACACGTTGTATTACCAGTTGTTGCCTTCAGGTAGCTCACGAGCGCGTCGGGTCGAAGCCCGGCCAGCACCACAAACGCCGGTCAACAAACCGTTCTATGACGTGCAGGCGATCGTCGGCAAAGCCGCACCAGGGCAGGTGCAGGTCACTCTGTATTGCAATCAGCGGGAATTTTCAGAGCTGGAACATGGCGACGAACTGTTCAGCGTAGTCGCCCGGGAAATCGTCGAGCAGCGCCGCGAGACTGAACGCTATCGCTGCTACATCACCGACCTGGACCTGTCGGGCCTGCTCGGTGATGGTCAGGGTTCAAGCCATCTGTATCTGCGCTACAAGGCCGACCTGGAGCGCGCCTTGAACGAAGCGCTCGAGCAGGTCTGAAGGGATATCATTCCGGGAAAGCGCCGCCATTGGCAGGCTGCGACTCGACTTCCAGCAGGGTCAGTTTGAGGGTCTTGCCACCCGGAGCCGGCCAGTCGATGTGCTGGCCGACTTTCAGGCCCAGCAAAGCACTGCCCACCGGCGCCAGAATGGAAATCCGGCCTTCGTCGGCGTTGGCATCCTTGGGGTAAACCAGGGTCAGGTGATAGTCCTTGCCGCTGCTTTCTTCACGGCAATGCACACGGGAATTCATGGTCACGACATCGGCGGGCACTTCCTCGTGACCGACCAGGGTATCGGCGCGATCCAGTTCGGTTTGCAACGCGATAACGCCCGGCAGCGTGTCATCCAGGCTGTCGATCAGGCGCTCCAGACGTTGTACGTCCAGACGGGTAAGGGTGATGGAAGGTGCGGTCATGATCAGGGCAGACTCCTTTCTTCTGCACGAAAAAAGCAAAACCCCGCCAGAAAAAGGCGGGGTTTTCACGAGCCTCGATGGGTTGAGGCGTATCTGGACACTATCACAGCTCAATAAATATACAAGTGAGGCCCAACACCGCCCCTTCCGGCTTATCGGGAAACCCTGTGGCGAGGGGGCTTGCCCCCGTTCGGCTGCGTAGCAGTCGTGAGCTTTTTGGGGCCGCTTCGCGACCCAACGGGGGCAAGCCCCCTCGCCACAAAAAAGCGCCGTTACCCAATAGAGTGATCAGACCGCAGATTTTCGCTGAACAGCCTGCGCACAAATCACTCGCCGCCGCTCATCGTCGGCCGAACGCCATTCGCGAATGTCTTCGACATGGCGAAAACACCCCAGGCAGACCTTCTGCTCATCCAGCCGACACACACCGCTGCACGGCGAAGGCACCGCCGGGCTGACATTGCTGTAAAGCGGTTTGGGCGGACGAACGGGGGCGGGCTGGGTCACGATCTCACAGACCTTCGAAATCGAGTTCGACGTCGGCTTGCTGCTTGACGATGCGTTCGAGCATTTCGCCCAGTTGCTCGTCGCTCTTGTCGCACATCCAGCGTTTGCTCTCTTCGTCATAATCAAAATGGAAGCCACCCGACACGGCCGCCAGCCACAGCTGACGCAGCGGCTCCTGACGACTGAAGATCAATTGGCTGCCGCTTTCGAACTTGACGGTGAGCACACCGGCCGAGCTCTCCAGATCGATATCCAGGCCACTCTCGTCGAAAATATCCTCCAGCGTCTGCTGGGTTGCATCGACCAGGTCGTGGAAACGGGCTTCGGTCAAACTCATTGCGGGAACCTCAAAAAGTGTCTACTCACGCTCAAGCGCCGCAAGATACGGGCGAGCCCCGGTGATTGCAAAGGATAACGATCAAGCACCGATATCGATATGGTAGCGCTGTACCTGTGGGAGCGGGCTTGCTCGCGAAGGGGCCAGCACATCCAACATGTTTGTTGACTGAACCAACGCCTTCGCGGGCAAGCCCGCTCCCACAGGGATTGCACCTCGCCGGACAACATCCGGCCAAGCCCCGCCGGACGGGAGCCCCGTCGCATAGGCAAGCTGCCGGGTGGCCGGTATACTCCGGCGCAATTAACGCATTTTCAAGGATTTCGCCATGAAGCGCCTGATCTCTTCCCTTGCTGCGCTCGCTTCGCTCGTCGCTTTTGTCAGCTTATTATCGGCCTGTGGTCAAAAAGGCCCGCTGTACCTGCCCGATGAAAATCAAGACCCTGCAGAGCAAGCCAAATCGTCGCAGCAGACTCCGTCGAAAGCACACAAGCACGACGTCTACCAATAAGGGAACGCCATGGACGCTTTTAACTACCGTGACGGTGAGCTGTTCGCGGAAGGTGTTGCCCTGTCCGCCATCGCCGAGCGCTTTGGTACACCGACCTACGTCTACTCCCGTGCCCACATCGAAGCCCAGTACCTGGCTTACGCCGATGCGCTGGCCGGCATGCCGCACCTGGTCTGCTTTGCGGTCAAGGCCAACTCCAACCTGGGTGTACTGAATGTCCTGGCGCGTTTGGGCGCCGGTTTCGACATCGTTTCCCGTGGCGAGCTGGAACGCGTACTGGCCGCTGGTGGCAGCGCCGACAAGATCGTGTTCTCCGGTGTCGGCAAGACCCGTGACGACATGCGTCGTGCGCTGGAAGTCGGCGTGCACTGCTTCAACGTCGAGTCCACCGATGAGCTGGAACGTCTGCAAGTGGTCGCCGCCGAGCTGGGCGTTCGCGCGCCGATCTCGCTGCGCGTGAACCCGGATGTCGACGCTGGCACCCACCCGTACATTTCCACTGGTCTTAAAGAGAACAAGTTCGGCATCGCCATCGCCGACGCCGAAGACGTGTACATCCGCGCCGCACAACTGCCTAACCTGGAAGTGGTCGGCGTCGATTGTCACATCGGCTCACAACTGACCACCCTGCCGCCTTTCGTCGATGCCCTCGACCGCCTGTTGGGCCTGGTCGACCGCCTCGGCGATTGCGGCATCTACCTGCGCCACATCGATCTCGGTGGTGGTTTGGGCGTGCGTTATCGCGATGAAGAGCCGCCATTGGCTGCCGACTACATCAAAGCCGTGCGCGAGCGTCTCGATGGTCGTGACCTGGCGCTGGTGTTCGAGCCGGGCCGTTTTATCGTCGCCAACGCCGGCGTGCTGCTGACCCAGGTCGAGTACCTCAAGCACACCGAACACAAAGACTTCGCCATCGTCGACGCGGCCATGAACGACCTGATCCGCCCGGCGCTGTATCAAGCCTGGATGGACGTCACCGCCGTGCGCCCGCGCAACAGCGCCGCTCGCGCCTACGACATCGTCGGCCCGATCTGCGAAACCGGCGACTTCCTGGCCAAGGATCGTCAACTGGCCCTGGAAGAAGGCGATCTGTTGGCCGTGCATTCGGCCGGTGCCTATGGGTTTGTCATGAGTTCCAACTACAACACCCGCGGCCGTGCCGCTGAAGTGCTGGTGGACGGTGATCAGGCATTTGAAGTGCGTCGCCGTGAGACGGTAGCCGAGTTGTTTGCTGGCGAAAGCCTGCTGCCGGAGTAAAACCATGCTGCTGCGTTTTACCAAGATGCACGGCCTGGGCAATGACTTCATGGTTCTCGACCTGGTCAGCCAGCACGCGCACATCCTGCCAAAACACGCAAAGCTTTGGGGCGATCGGCACACGGGGATCGGTTTCGACCAGTTGCTGATCGTTGAGGCGCCCAGCAACCCGGATGTGGATTTCCGCTATCGGATATTCAACGCCGACGGCTCCGAAGTGGAACAGTGCGGCAACGGTGCGCGCTGCTTCGCCCGCTTCGTGCTCGACAAGCGCCTGACCGCCAAGCGGCTGATTCGCGTCGAGACCAAAAGCGGCATCATCGAACTGGACATCCGCAACGATGGCCAGATCAGCGTCAACATGGGCGCCCCGCGCCTGGTGCCGGCCGAGATTCCGTTCCAAGCCCCGAACCAGGCCCTGAGCTATCAAGTCGACGTCGACGGCACCACGGTCGAACTGGCCGCGGTGTCCATGGGCAACCCCCATGCCGTGTTGCGGGTCAGCGACATCAACAACGCACCGGTGCATGAACTGGGACCGAAAATCGAACATCACCCGCGCTTCCCGGCACGGGTCAATGTCGGTTTTCTCCAGGTAATCGACCGGAGCCGTGCGCAGTTGCGCGTCTGGGAACGCGGGGCCGGGGAAACCCAGGCGTGCGGAACCGGCGCCTGTGCTGCTGCAGTGGCCGCGATCAGCCAGGGGTGGATGGATTCGCCGCTATTGATCGACCTGCCCGGCGGGCGTCTGTCCATTGAATGGGCAGGCCCAGGCCAACCGGTCATGATGACCGGCCCGGCAGTGCGCGTATACGAAGGACAAGTGCGTCTTTGAGTGAGCGAAATCCATGACCGACAAACCCCAGGTTCCCGCCCTACAGCCCGACGAATCCCCTTCCGAAAGCCTTGAGGCGGCGGCGATTGCCGCGTACCTGGAGGCTCATCCGGATTTCTTCATCGAGCACGAAGAACTGCTCCCGGCGCTGCGCATTCCGCACCAGCGCGGCGACACCATTTCGCTGGTCGAACGCCAGATGACGATTCTGCGCGACCGCAATATCGAGTTGCGTCATCGCCTCTCGCACTTGATGGACGTGGCCCGGGACAACGATCGACTCTTCGACAAGACACGCCGCCTGATTCTCGCGCTGATGGACGCCACCAGCCTGGAAGATGTGGTGATCAGCGTCGAAGACAGTCTGCGCCAGGACTTCCAGGTGCCCTTCGTCAGCCTGATTCTGCTGGGTGACAACCCTATGCCGGTAGGCCGCTGGGTGACCCATGCCGACGCGCAAACGGCCATCGGCGGTTTGCTCTCGGAAGACAAAAGCGTCAGCGGCAGCCTGCGTGAGCATGAACTGGACTTCCTGTTCGGCGAAGAACAGCGCAAGCAGATCGGCTCCACCGCTGTTGTCGCCATCAGTCACCAAGGCATCCACGGTGTCCTGGCCATCGCCAGCCGCGATCCGCAGCACTACAAGAGCTCGGTGGGCACGCTGTTTTTGAGTTACATCGCCGAAGTCATGGGCCGCGTGCTGCCACGGGTCAACAGCTCCTTGCGCTCGGTACGCTGACCATGGAACGACAACTGGACGCTTACTGCGAACACCTGCGCAGTGAGCGGCAGGTGTCGCCTCACACGCTGTACGCCTACCGCCGCGACCTCGACAAAGTGCTGGGCTGGTGCGTCAAACAGAACATCAGCAGTTGGGCTGCGCTGGACATCCAGCGCCTGCGCAGCCTGATCGCTCGCCTGCATGCCCAAGGTCAATCGTCCCGTAGCCTGGCGCGCCTGCTCTCGGCGGTGCGCGGGCTCTATCACTATCTAAACCGCGAAGGTCTGTGCGATCACGACCCCGCCAATGGCCTGGCACCGCCCAAGGGCGAACGCCGCCTGCCGAAAACCCTCGACACCGACCGCGCACTGCAACTGCTCGAGGGCGCGGTAGAGGACGATTTTCTGGCGCGTCGGGATCAGGCGATTCTGGAACTGTTCTATTCCTCCGGCTTGCGGCTTTCGGAACTGACCGGGCTCAATCTTGATCAGCTGGATCTGGCTGACGGCATGGTCCAGGTGCTCGGCAAGGGCAGCAAGACTCGACTGTTGCCAGTGGGCAAAAAGGCTCGCGAAGCGCTGGAGCTATGGTTGCCTTTGCGGACAATGACCAACCCGGCGGACGACGCAGTGTTTGTCAGCCAGCAAGGCCGGCGCCTCGGTCCGCGAGCGATTCAGGTACGGATCAAGGCTGCCGGCGAGCGCGAACTGGGGCAGAACCTGCACCCGCACATGTTGCGACACTCCTTCGCCAGCCATTTGCTGGAGTCCTCTCAGGACTTGCGGGCGGTGCAGGAACTGCTCGGCCACTCGGACATCAAGACCACCCAGATCTACACCCACCTGGACTTCCAGCACCTGGCGACGGTCTACGACAGCGCCCATCCACGGGCCAAACGCATTAAAGGCGATGATTCATGACCATCCAATTGATCACCTTCGACCTCGACGACACCCTGTGGGACACCGCCCCGGTGATCGCCAGCGCCGAAGTCGTTTTGCGGGAATGGCTGACCGAGCATGCACCGAACCTGGGCGCGGTACCGGTGGAACACCTGTGGTCGATTCGCGAGCGAGTGCTGAGCCACGAACCGAGCCTCAAGCACCGCATCAGTGCCTTGCGTCGGCGGGTGTTGTTCCATGCGCTGGAAGAAGCCGGTTATGGACATACCGAAGCATCCGACCTGGCCGATCAGGGTTTTGAAGTGTTTCTGCATGCGCGGCATCAGATCGAAGTGTTTCCTGAAGTCGAGCCGACGCTGGAGACGCTGGCCAAGCATTACGCCTTAGGCGTGGTTACCAACGGCAATGCCGATGTGCGTCGATTGGGGCTGGCGGATTACTTCAAGTTTGCCCTGTGCGCCGAAGACATCGGCATCGCCAAGCCGGATGCGCGACTGTTTCATGAAGCGCTGCAGCGTGGCGGCGCCACCGCCGAAACAGCGGTGCATATTGGCGACCATCCGGGGGACGACATTGCCGGCGCCCAGCAGGCGGGCTTGCGGGCGATCTGGTTTAACCCGGCGGGCAAGGTGTGGGAAGCACAGACGGCACCGGATGCCGAGATTCGTAGTTTGACCGAGTTGCCGGGGTTGTTGGCGCGGTGGAATACCCAACACTGACCTGAGTACACACATACCCCTGTGGGAGCGAGCCTGCTCGCGATAGCGGTCTGTCAGCCAACATCAATATTGAATGTGACGGCTTCATCGCGAGCAGGCTCGCTCCCACATTGGATCGCGCCCTGCCCAAGACTTTTGCTCCGCCCATGAAAAAGCCCGCAGCGACGGCGGGCTTTTTCAGCAAGCAAGAAGCAGGCGCTTAGATAGGCCGGCTGCCGTACTTGTTATCAGGCTTCTTGGGAGGATCGGCGACCACATTGGCCTCCACTTCCTGCACCTTGCCGCCCCGTGCCAGAAACTCTTCCATGGCCTTGGCCAGGGCATCGCGTTCCTTGTTCTTGGCTTCGACGCTCGGCAGCTCATCGACCGATACCGCAGCCTTGACCTTGCCTTTGGCAGTCGGAACGGGCGTATCACCGCCGTCATCTTCAGCGACGTCTTCTGCCGCCGCTTCAAGGCCTTCTTCGGTTTCGTCTTCGTCGCCTACTTCGAGGTCGTCGTTTTCCAGATCATCGTCGCTCATGTTCTACCTCATGACTTGCGAAAAGCAGATTAGTTATAGCCCAGCTTTGCCGTCTGTCGACGGCTGCCGGAAAAAAATCAACCACCGCTGGTAACCAGCGGTTTTATTCCCCTTCACCGTGCACGGTGGCGAGGACTTTACGGGCACCGCCATGATCACGGTGCTCGCCCAGATAAACACCTTGCCAGGTCCCCAACGCCAGTCGGCCTGCCGAGATCGGCAAACTGAGCTGACAGCCAAGTACGCTGGCCTTGAAGTGCGCCGGGAGGTCGTCCAGGCCTTCGTCGTTATGCTCATAGCCGTCTGTTCCTTGTGGGATCAGACGATTGAAAAATCGTTCGAAGTCGCGACGTACCGCCGGATCGGCGTTCTCGTTGATGGTCAACGACGCCGAGGTATGCTGTAGCCACAAATGCAACAGACCGACCCGACACGCCTTGAGTTCAGGCAAGCCGGCGAGTAATTCGTCCGTTACCAGATGAAAGCCCCGGGGCCGTGCCCGCAGGGTAATCAGAGTCTGTTGCCACATACAGTTCTCCGCACGTTCGGGGCGCATTCTAGCGCGCTCTGGAAAAAAACAAAGGCCCTAATATTCCTTCAATCGTGTAAGCCATTGGCCGTAGAAAATCGCCCGTCGTAAACGCGACTGAACGTGTGAGAAAAAACCTTTCAGCCCTTCCTCCACTGACAAATTCCAGACAAAAAAATGCCCGGCAAGCCGGGCAAATTTTTCATGCGCGTGCTTACAAGTTGTAGCCGCGTTCGTTGTGAAGCGCCAGATCGATGCCGACAGCTTCTTCTTCCTCGGTGATACGCAGCCCCATGACAGCGTCCAGGACCTTGAGGATGATAAAGGTGACGATCGCGGTGTAGATCACCGTGAAGCCCACGCCTTTGCATTGAATCCAGACTTGAGCAGCGATGTCGGTAACGGTGCCGAAACCGCCCAGCGAGGGTGCCGCGAACACGCCAGTCAGGATTGCGCCGAGGATACCGCCGATACCATGCACGCCGAAGGCATCCAGGGAATCGTCATAACCGAGTTTGCGTTTCAGGGTGGTGGCGCAGAAGAAGCACACCACGCCCGCCGCCAGACCGATCACCAGAGCGCCCATCGGGCCCACGGTGCCTGCCGCCGGCGTGATTGCAACCAGACCGGCCACCACACCCGAAGCGATACCCAGTGCGCTTGGTTTGCCGTGGGTGATCCACTCGGCAAACATCCAGCCCAGCGCCGCAGCAGCGGTGGCGATCTGGGTGACCAGCATCGCCATGCCGGCAGTGCCGTTGGCGGCGGCAGCGGAACCGGCGTTGAAGCCGAACCAGCCGAACCACAGCATTGCAGCACCCATCAGGGTGTAGCCGAGGTTGTGCGGAGCCATCGGGGTGGTCGGGAAACCTTTACGCTTGCCCAACACCAGGCAGGCAATCAGACCGGCCACACCGGCGTTGATGTGCACCACGGTGCCGCCGGCGAAGTCGAGCACGCCCCAATCCCACATCAGGCCGCCGTTACCGGACCAGACCATGTGCGCGATCGGTGCATAAACCAGGGTGAACCAGATGCCCATGAAGATCAGCATGGCGGAGAACTTCATCCGCTCGGCGAACGCACCGACGATCAACGCCGGGGTGATGATGGCGAAAGTCATCTGGAAGGTGATGAAGACCGCCTCGGGGAACAGCGCCGCAGGACCGGTCAGGCTCGAAGGCGTGACACCGGCGAGGAACGCCTTGCCCATGCCGCCAAAGAACGAGTTGAAGTTGACGACGCCCTGCTCCATGCCGGTGGTGTCGAACGCAATGCTGTAGCCATAAATGACCCACAGAATGCTGATCAGACCGGTAATGGCGAAACACTGCATCATCACGGAAAGAATGTTTTTCGAACGAACCATGCCGCCGTAGAACAGCGCGAGGCCGGGAATGGTCATGAACAGCACAAGGGCTGTCGAGGTCATCATCCAGGCGGTATCGCCGGAATTGAGGACTGGGGCCGCCACTTCGTCTGCCGCCATGGCCAGGCCGGGCATTACGAGGGACAACAGGGCTCCTAGCCCTGCGAATTTACGCAGAGTCATATTGTTTTCTCCTGGGGCGTTGGGTTTGTGGCGGCTTAGATTGCGTCGGTATCGGTTTCGCCGGTACGGATGCGAATCGCCTGTTCCAGATTGACCACGAAGATCTTGCCGTCACCGATCTTGCCGGTGTTGGCGGCCTTGGTTATCGCCTCGATAACCCGGTCCAGATCCTTGTCGTCAATGGCGACATCGATCTTCACCTTGGGCAGAAAATCGACCACGTACTCCGCGCCGCGATACAGCTCGGTGTGACCCTTCTGCCGACCGAAGCCTTTGACCTCAGTAACGGTAATGCCCTGCACGCCGATCTCGGACAGCGACTCGCGCACGTCGTCCAGTTTGAACGGCTTGATGATGGCAGTGACTAGCTTCATGAAAACTCTCTCCCGAATTGGTGGACTTGCCCCAGGAAAACAAACCCGACTCAAGTCTAAGCGCAGTGCCTGGCTTTGTAACGCATCGTTCGGCCTTACCTGCCCGTCCGACGCCAGCTAACCACTCCGCACGAAACTTCCCCCGTTCCGCTTGGCGCACTGCATTCGTCACAGCGACTGCATCAGTGCATGGGTCATCAGCGACTAAGCAGAAAGCTTGCCATCTATCCAAAACCCATTGATTTCAATGCCTTGGCCGCTGCCGTAAAGCCTATCGCCCGATTGACGCAACCGTTACGCACAACAACAGTGCGCGGCTGCCCACTCGACTGCGCGAAAAGCGTGCATCGCTGCTGCCGAGATTGACTATAGACACTGCGTGATACACTGCCCGCCATTGTTGACAGGACATTTCCCATGCTCGCGCCCAAAGACTTCCTCGACGCCCTGAGCGGCACCGCCTCCCGCCTCTTCAGCGGCGACACCCCACTGCCAAAAAGCGAAATCGAAAGCCAGTTCAAGGCTTTGTTGCAGAGCGGCTTCAGCAAGCTGGATCTGGTTAGCCGGGAAGAGTTCGACAGCCAGATGGTCGTACTGGCACGCACCCGCGCACGGCTGGAGAGCCTTGAGGCGAAAGTGGCGGAGCTGGAAGCGAAGCTCAATCCACCTGCTGACGCCGAGTAAGCTGATCGTTCCCACGCTCTGCGTGGGAATGCCGCCAGGGACGCTCCGCGTTCCGCTCCAGATGTGACGCAGAGCGTCACGGGATGCATTCCCACGCAGAGCGTGGGAACGATCATTCAATGTGTTCTGTAGGAATTGCCGAAGGCTGCGATCTTTTGATCTTAAGCCCCGCAAACATCCCGGCAACGTCCTACAAAGAACACCACCGCCGTCCGATTGCGTCGTAAGGCCCCGGCTCTTAAGCTCACCTTCTGCTGAATGTTCAGCACTGGGTTTGGCGACCCGGAAGCTTAAGGCGCACAACGACCATCCGATGGCGGGTTTATTTCCGCCATATCGAGTCATGGCGGCTGTGCGTGGGAGATCTTCGGGTCTGCCGGGTTCCTTTTGCTCCGGTTCGCCAACCCGCGTACAGCTGCCACCCAATCGTTTGGCGACGGTTGACGGCAGCCCCTTTAGCAAAAGGAGCTGTATCAATGAATAGCGATGACACTTACCTGCCCCCCCACATCTTCACCCGCCACAAACTTCACCTCCACGCCCTCCTCCTGGAAAACCAACCCTGGTTCAGCGCCCGCGACCTCGGCCGATTGCTCCGCCTCTTCCTCGACGAACGAGCGCTACGCAAACTCGATCCCGACCAACACCAGAATCTGCATATGCTCATCCACGGCACCGTCGAAAACACACTGCTCATCAGCGAATCCGGCGTCTACGCGTTACTGATCTACCACTACTGCCCCGAATACCGAGGCCTGCGCGAATGGCTGACCCACGACGTGGTGCCAGCCCTCAGAGACGCCCAACAACCCTCCTCAACCGAACGCCCGATCCTGAGCCTGCTGAATTGGCCGGAAATGTCATTGAGTTTGCTGCACTGGAATAACCAGCCGTGGATTCGGTTGCAGGATGTTCCATACGTGCTGCCTGATGGAGAGCAACCACGACGTGCAGTCAATGCTCCGTGGTGGAAGCGCGCTTCGCGAATACTTCAAACATTCTGAACAAAAAAACCCCACGCTTTAACGTGGGGTTCGTTCAAGTCTGAGGATCAGGCGCAATGTGGAAGACGTTCAACTTGATCCCGGATCGCGGCACCCCGTTCAATCTCAGCCTTGCGCAAATCGTAAGTCGATTGCAGATTCAGCCAAAACTCAGGAGTGGTGTCCAGGCAGATAGAAAGCCTGAGAGCCATATCAGCACTGACCCCACGACGCTGGAGCACAATGTCGTTCACCGTAGGTGTCGACACATTCAACGCTCTGGCCAAGGCTGCAGCCGTAAGGTTCAAAGGCTCCAGGTATTCCTCTTTGAGGATCTCGCCTGGGTGAACCGGGCGCATACCATTCTTAGTCATTACTCACCTCAGTGATAATCAACGATTTCGACATTCTCCGGTCCGTTAGGACCCCAGATAAAGCAAATTCGCCATTGGGCGTTGATACGGATGCTGTGCTGCCCTTTGCGACTACCCTCGAGCGCTTCCAGACGATTGCCCGGCGGTGATCGGAGATCTATCAACACAGCTGCGGCATCAAGCATCGTCAGCTTTCGTTCCGCGACATTCAAAATGGCTGACCACACACGGGTTCTTCCGCTGCGAAACAGGTACTCGGTCTCAGAACACTTAAAGCTAACGATCATAATTTAAAGCTTAACGTTATGCATTAATCTTGAGTGTATAACCTGAATTCACAAATGCAAACGTGCTATTTTGACTTTTGGCCTCCCCTTTCAAAAATCTAGGAAAAGGACTACCTGCGCCCTTCAGAAGGTCTGAAAACCAAGCTGAGTCCTACAAAAAAAACCTCCAATTCCCATTGCCTCACAAGTAAGCACATCTCTTAAGCTGATTGACTCGAACACTCATCCAGGCACGCGAGGTGTCTATGAAACGCAAAAAGCAAAAAGCGAAGCCGTTAATGATCGCTGAGTATCATGCCGAGGCGCTCCGTTTAGCCGGAAACGTTTCTGCCAGCCAACATCGCTTTTTTAAAGTGGCAGCAACGTATGGCAAAGAACTTGAACCTGATGGCTTGCTTGCAGGTGCACGAGCCTGACCAGGCTCCCCAAAGAAACCGCCCGAGTGGCGGTTTTTTTGTGCCTCACGATTGGCCTGCTTCGTACTTGCAACATCCAGTGAAAGTTTGTCGCCTAAACCACCCCACCAGAACTTCCTCCGCCAACTACCCTTCAAAAAACCGCAGGAAGCGGTCCTCGTCAGCTCAAGGAACGACCATGTCCCTCTCCATCGTCCACAGTCGCGCCCAGGTCGGCGTAGAAGCACCCGCCGTCACCGTAGAAGTGCACCTGGCCAACGGCTTGCCGTCGCTGACCATGGTCGGGCTGCCCGAGGCGGCGGTGAAGGAAAGCAAGGACCGGGTGCGCAGCGCGATCATCAATTCCGGCCTGCAATTTCCGGCACGGCGCATCACCTTGAATCTCGCTCCCGCCGATCTGCCAAAGGACGGCGGGCGATTCGATCTGGCGATTGCCCTGGGGATTCTCTCGGCCAGCGTGCAAGTGCCGACGTTGACGCTGGATGATGTGGAATGCTTGGGGGAGTTGGCACTGTCGGGCGCGGTGCGGGCGGTTCGGGGTGTGTTACCCGCTGCGCTGGCGGCGCGCAAGGCCGGGCGCACGCTGGTAGTCCCGCGAGCGAATGCCGAGGAGGCCTGCCTGGCTTCGGGGTTGAAGGTGATTGCGGTGGATCATTTGCTGGAAGCGGTCGCGCATTTCAATGGCCACACGCCCATCGCCCCCTACGCTTCCAACGGTTTGCTCTACGCCAGCAAACCCTATCCAGACTTGAACGAAGTTCAGGGGCAACTTGCAGCCAAGCGAGCCTTGCTGATTGCGGCGGCGGGTGCTCATAACCTTTTGTTCAGCGGTCCGCCGGGGACGGGGAAAACATTGTTGGCGAGTCGTCTGCCGGGACTGTTACCGCCACTGGCCGAGAGTGAAGCGCTGGAAGTTGCGGCGATTCAATCGGTCGCCAGTTGTGTGCCGCTGAGTCATTGGCCACAGCGTCCCTTCCGACAGCCACACCACTCCGCTTCAGGCCCCGCGCTGGTGGGCGGCGGCTCGAAACCGCAACCCGGCGAAATCACCCTCGCCCATCATGGCGTGCTGTTCCTCGATGAACTCCCGGAATTTGATCGCAAGGTATTGGAGGTATTGAGAGAACCATTGGAGTCCGGCCACATCGTGATTTCCCGCGCCAAGGATCGAGTGAGGTTTCCGGCCCGCTTTCAATTAGTGGCCGCAATGAACCCGTGCCCCTGTGGATATCTTGGCGAGCCCAGTGGTAAATGCAGTTGTACACCGGACATGGTCCAGCGTTACCGCAACAAACTGTCGGGGCCACTGCTTGACCGCATCGATCTGCACCTGACGGTTGCTCGAGAAGCCACGGCGTTGAATCCTGCATTAAAACCCGGTGATGACACTGCCACCGCCGCCGAGTTGGTGGCCGATGCACGAGAACGGCAACAAAAGCGCCAGGGCTGCGCCAATGCATTCCTCGATTTACCGGGCCTGCGCAGACACTGCAAGTTATCCACAGTCGACGAAACCTGGCTGGAAACAGCGTGTGAACGGCTGACCTTGTCCCTTCGAGCGGCCCATCGACTGCTCAAGGTTGCTCGCACCTTGGCAGACCTTGAGCAAGTCGATGGCATCAGCCGTGAACATTTGGCCGAAGCGCTGCAATATCGGCCAACAACACTCTAGCCGGCGTCACCCCTTGGTGAGATCAACCAACGGCGTCTGCCGCACCTCAGTCTCCCGCCCACCCTGAATCTCGCTCACCCGCTTCAACGCTTTATCCACAGCCGCCTTGTCCGCCAACAAGCTGTAGCTGATCCCGAACTGCTTCTGTTCCTTCGGCCCAATCGTCGGCACCAGGTTCAGTGGCCGCTGATACCGACGGTTGTAGGAAAAACTCGTCCCCGGCTCCAGCCCCGTGACATAGCCCTGCCCTTGGGTATCGGTGTTTTTCCACAGGGAGAACACGGGCAGTGTTTGAGTATTGAAGCCGACCGAGACACCCAGGCTGCCGGCCTTGTTATGCAACACGGTCAACGTATCGCCCTTGGCATCGGCATACGGCACCACGTTGTAAACCGTTTCGTCGTAGTCCTTGGTCGGTGCGCGGTAGGTTTGCCAGTCCGGCAAGTCGCCTTTGGCCTTGTCGTTGAACGGCGATACCTGTTTCACCGGCGCGGCGAAGCGGGCGCCCTGCTCCAGGAATGGGGTGCTGAAGTTGCTGTGATACAGCGCCTGGTATTCCTTCGGATAGTCGCCGTTATTGGTCAGGGTGTCGTTGAGGGCGAACGCTACGCTGCCGGGCTCGGTGACCAGTTCGGTCGCGACGGAGAAGTCGACTTTCTTGAACGCCTGTTCTTTCAGCTCGCCGCGCAGGGTGATGGCGTACGGCGGTTTTTCATCGATGTGCAAGGTGACTTTGTTCGCGGGGATGTTGGCGGCGCGACCGTGCAGGGTCAGCAGTTCACCATTGTCCATGCCGGGGTGGCCGACCCATTCGTAGCCGCAGCGGGTGACCAGTTCGTTGAAACCTTCCAGCCAGCCCAAGCCTCCGCGGCCGTTGAGTTCGATGAAGGATGGATTGACCACTTCCTTGACCGGCGAATCCCAGCCCATGCGCACATCGCCGACCGAGGCCTGCAGGACGTTCATGCCGCGAGTCGGCACCACCGAGAGTTTCATTGTGCCGTTATCGATGTCGACGATGCTGACACCCTCCTGCCGACCGCCATGCAAAGTACGCAGGGTCACACTGAAGGGTTTGTCGGTTTTTACACCGAGTTGCTGGCTGGTGATCTGCCAGTTCTGGGCGGCTTTGTCGGTGTCGAGCAAAACATAGTCCCAGGCCATGGCTTGGGAAGCAGCGGACAGTGCGCTGAGGGCAACGATAAGTTTGAGCGGGGTCATGGCAGCAGCCTTTCTTGGAGTTGTGCCATTTTTATAGACTTGAAGAAACGTTTCAGCAAGCATAAAAATCGAGACACTGGTGCTAAATGCCAAGGAAGACGACTAGAGAGGAATTGATCCGCAGATTGGGACAAATCGGGAATTGGGTCGATCCCTTCGCGAGCAAGCCCGCTCCCACATTAGATCTAAGGTGAACAACCGAGATCAACTGTGGGAGCGAGCCTGCTCGCGATGGCGATTTGAGCAGCGACTCAGCGAAACCGGTCAACCTCATGCCGCAAGTCCGCCGCGAGCTTCTCCAGCTCTTTGGCAGTCACAGCCAGGTTGGACACTACTTCGCGCTGTTCACTGTTCGCCAAAGCGATGCTTTGCAGATTGCTGCTGAGCAAGGTCGCGGTGCTGCTTTGTTCCTGGGTCGCGGTGGTGATGGCGGCGAATTGCTGACCAGCCGAGCGGCTTTGCTCATCGATCCGCGCCAGAGCCGAGGCGACGTTGGCGTTGCGCGACAGGCCTTCCTGCATCAACACGTTGCCCTGCTCCATGGTGCTGATGGCGTTGCCGGTTTCCTGCTGGATGCTTTGAATCATCCCGGAAATTTCGTCAGTGGCCTGACGGGTACGTGAGGCCAGGTTGCGCACCTCATCAGCGACCACCGCAAATCCACGGCCCTGCTCACCGGCGCGGGCGGCTTCGATGGCGGCGTTGAGCGCCAGCAAATTGGTTTGCTCGGCGATCGCGGTAATCACCCCGACAATGCCGCCGATTTCCTGGGAGCGCTGCCCCAAGGTATTGATCACCGTTGCGGTGCTGTTCAGTGCACCGGCGATTTGCTCCAGGGACGAGGACGCTTCGTCCATCGACGTACGACCGATCTGGGTTTGCTGTGCGTTTTCCTGCGCCAGACGCTGGGTGTTGCCCATGTTGTCGGCGATGTTCAGCGAGGTGGCGCTGAATTCTTCTACGGCGCCGGCCATGCTGGTGATTTCGCCGGACTGCTGTTCCATCCCTTCATAGGCGCCACCGGACAAACCGGATAACGCCTGGGCACGGCTGTTGACCTCTCCCGACGCTCGGCGGATGTGCTCGACCATGGTCGACAGGGCCTGGCTCATCTGGTTGAAGGCGCGGGCAAGTTGGCCGATTTCGTCATTACTCGACACGTTCAGGCGAACACTCAAATCCCCAGCGCCCAAGGCTTCGGCTTGATGCACCAGATCACCCAGTGGCGCCAGCTTGCTGCGCAGCAACCAGACCGCCGCACCGACCGCCAATAACATCGCCAGCAGGCTGCCGATCGCCAATTGAATGCCGACGCTCCAGGTCACCGCGCGGATTTCGGTTTTCGGCATGCTCGCCACCACCGACCACGGCCCGCCTTCGAACGGCACGGCAACACTGTAAAAGTCTTGCGACTTGTCGCTCCAGAAGTCGCCTTTGCCCGGTGTCTTGGCCAGACCGACGATGCTCGGGACCGCCTGATCCAGCGCTTGCACACCGGCAATCGGCACCAGCCATTTGTTCTGCTCATCCAGCAGTGCCAAGGAGCCGGTCTGGCCGATACGGAAGCGTTTGAGGTTGGCGAACTGTGCGTTCTGCGCGTCGGTGTAATCGAATCCTACGTACAACACGGCAATGACCTTACCGCTGCTGTCACGTACGGGGGTGTACTGCGACATGTAGAAGCGTTCAAAAAGCAAAGCTCGACCCAGGTAGCTCTGCCCCGCCATCAAACGGGCGTAAGCCGGGTTTGCGTGGTCGAGCAGAGTGCCAATGGCACGGCTGCCGTCTTGTTTGGTGACATTCGTGCTGACCCGAATGAATTCTTCACCGCTGCGAACGAACACGGTCGCGACGCCTGCAGTCATCTGCTTGAACTCGTCAACTATCTTGAAGTTGTTGTTCAGCACTTCACTCCCCAAACGCAGCCCGGGAGTCTGAGTGCCCGCCACGGCTACCGGTTCGTCCGGATGCACGCTCAGGCCAGTACTGAATCGCTGCTCGAACAGGCCGGCCAGGCGCTGGGTGCTTTCACGCAAGGTGCCGTGAAAGGTGCTCAGCTGATCGGCAAGCAAGCGGGCCTCGCTGGCCAGGTGTTCTTCGCGAGTGGCGAGGTTGGCGGTGTCCAGCGAGCGCAGGGCGAACACGGTACTGCCGCTGATGACAATCGCCAGTATCACGGCAAGCGCAAGACCCAGCTGTGAGGCAATCCGAGCACGAGGTTGAGACATGACAGCTCCTGACCCAGTGGCCGGATCAATCTGATCCCATCGCACACTCGGCAAAATTTCTGATTGTGGGGAAAACATGGAACCTGAACGAAGGTCCCATCAGCAGATTTTCGGCGGCAAAGCTGAATACTTGAGTAATTAACGGGGATATGGCTCAAGGCCGCCATTGCGGCGGCTCTATCGATTCAGCCCAAGCGTTCGACATCCGGTAATTCCATGGCCCGGACTTCGCCTTGCAGGAAATCGCTGAGGCGGCGCAAACGTTCGCCGCCGGGGCGGGTTTTCGGCCAGACCAGGTAATAATTCTCACCACTGGCGACGGCCGTCGGCCACGGCAAACTCAGACGTCCCTGTGCAACATCCTCCGCCACCATCAGCAAATCGCCCATGGACACGCCGTAACCCCGGGCAGCGGCGATCATGCCCAGCTCCAGCGTGTCGAACACCTGCCCACCCTTGAGCGAGACTTGATCGGTCAGGCCCATGCGCTCCAGCCAGTTGCGCCAGTCACGGCGGTCCGGCGTCGGGTGCAGCAGTTCGGTACTGGCCAGGCGCGCAACGTCCCACGGCTGATCCTTCAGAAGATTCGGCGCCCCCACCGGAATCAGCTCTTCGGGGAACAGGAAAGTCGCCTCCCAGTCCGGTGGAAAATGTCCGTTGCTGAGGATGACAGCGCAGTCAAAGGGCTCATGGTTGAAGTCCACCGTATCGATGTCCATCCAGGCGCTGGTCAATTGCACCTCGTTGCCCGGGCGCAAGTGTCGAAAACGGCTGAGCCGCGCCAACAGCCAGCGCATGGTCAGGGTCGATGGGGCTTTCATGCGCAGGATGTCGTCTTCGGCACGCAAGGTATTGCAGGCCCGCTCGAGGGCGGTGAAGCCTTCACGAATGCCGGGCAGGATCAGCCGCGCCGATTCGGTCAGTTGCAGGTTGCGCCCGCTGCGATGAAACAGCCGACAGGCGAAATGCTCTTCGAGCGTACGAATGTGCCGACTGACTGCACTTTGCGTGATCGACAGTTCTTCGGCCGCGCGAGTAAACGAGCTATGCCGCGCCGCCGCTTCGAATGCTCGAAGGGCGTACAAGGGAGGAAGACGACGGGACATCAGGAAGGCTCCTATAGCGCGATGGAACCAACTTATCAGAAACTCCCCAGCATGAGTTTTAATCATGCCACCCATCCTTTTTATCCCTTTGTGCAAACCCCGCAGAGCGCCGAGAATCGACGCTTCCTGTTATCTCTGACAATCGAGCGTGATGACCATGCAGCATCCAGCGCGTATTGAACTCTGGGCCATCCTGCGGCTGGCGGGGCCGTTGATTGCCTCGCAGTTGGCGCACATGTTGATGGTCCTTACCGACACCTTGATGATGGCGCGCCTGAGCCCCGAAGCGCTGGCCGGTGGCGGCCTGGGCGCGGCGACGTACTCGTTCGTATCGATCTTCTGCATCGGCGTGATCGCCGCCGTCGGCACCCTGGTGGCGATCCGTCAGGGCGCGGGCGACATCATCGGCGCGGCGCGGCTGACCCAGGCCGGATTGTGGCTGGCCTGGTTGATGGCGCTGGTGGCGGGTTTGCTGCTGTGGAACCTCAAACCGGTGTTGTTGCTGTTCGGCCAGACCGAAACCAACGTCCAGGCTGCCGGCCAGTTTCTGTTGATTCTGCCATTCGCCCTGCCCGGCTACCTGAGCTTCATGGCGTTGCGCGGTTTCACTAGCGCCATCGGCCGGGCGACACCGGTAATGGTCATCAGCCTCGCCGGCACTGTGGCCAATTTCCTGCTCAACTATGCGTTGATCACCGGCATGTTCGGCCTACCGAAAATGGGCCTGGTGGGCATCGGCCTGGTCACGGCGATCGTTGCCAACCTCATGGCGCTGGCGCTCGCGCTGCATATTCGTCGGCATCCGGCTTACGACGCGTATCCATTACGCCAGGGGCTGTCGCGGCCCAACCGTCAGTACTTGAAGGAATTATGGCGCCTGGGCCTGCCGATAGGCGGCACCTATGCGGTGGAAGTCGGCCTGTTTGCCTTCGCCGCGCTGTGCATGGGCACCATGGGCAGTACGCAACTGGCGGCGCACCAGATCGCCCTGCAAATCGTCTCGGTGGCGTTCATGGTTCCGGCGGGGCTTTCCTACGCGATCACCATGCGCATCGGTCAGCATTACGGCGCCGGGCAATTGCTCGATGCGCGGCTGGCCGGACGGGTCGGGATCGCCTTCGGCGCCGCGTCGATGCTGGGGTTTGCCATGGTTTTCTGGTTGCTGCCGCATCAGTTGATCGGCTTGTTTCTGGACCACAACGATCCGGCGTTCCGCGAAGTCATCAACCTGGCCGTGAGCCTGTTGGCGGTGGCGGCGTGGTTCGAGCTGTTCGATGGCACACAAACCATCGCCATGGGCTGCATCCGCGGGCTCAAGGATGCCAAGACCACATTCCTGGTGGGTTTGGGTTGCTATTGGCTGATCGGTGCGCCGGCCGCGTGGTGGATGGCCTTCCATTTGAACTGGGGGCCAACGGGGGTCTGGTGGGGTTTGGCGCTGGGGCTGGCGTGTGCGGCGGTGAGCCTGACGCTGGCGTTTGAATGGAAGATGAAGCGGATGATCAGACGCGAGCCGGCGTCAGAGCAGAATTTCCAGGTCGCGCAGCCAGATTGAGATCCCTGTAGGAGCGAAGCTTGCCCGCGAATGGCATCACGCGGTGTATCAGAGACACCGCGTGATGCCATTCGCGGGCAAGCCTCGCTCCTACGGTACGTCGTTAAGCGAGCACAACCTGCTGACTGGAACCCAAGGTCAAATACTCAACCAGTTCCGCCAACGGCAACGGCTTGCTGATCAGATACCCCTGCACCTGATCGCAACCAAAGCCGCGCAACAAATCCAGCTGCTCTGGTGTTTCCACGCCTTCGGCGACCACTTCGAGGTTGAGGTTGTGTGCCAGGTTGATCATCGCGTGCACCAGTTTGCGATTTTCTTCCCGCTCTTCCATGCCGCCGACAAAGCTCTTGTCGACCTTCAACAAGGCAATCGGCAGGCTGTTGAGGTGCACGAACGAAGAGAACCCGGTGCCGAAATCGTCCAGCGAGAAGCGCACGCCCAAACGCCCGAGGGCGTCCATGGTCTGCTTGACCAGATCGCTACGACGCATCACCGCGGTTTCGGTCAGTTCAAATTCCAGCCATTGCGCCTCGACGCCACGCTCGGCAATCAGCCGGCTCAGGGTCGACAGTAATTGGCTGTCCTGAAACTGCCGGAACGACAGGTTGATCGCCATGTGCAGCGCAGGCAGACCTCGTTCGCGCAACGCCTGCATGTCCCGCAAGGCCCGGGAAATCACCCAGTAACCCAGCGGCACAATCAAACCGCTTTGCTCGGCCAGCGGCACGAATTCGCTGGGGGGCAGCAAGCCGCGTTCGCCATGACGCCAGCGCACCAACGCTTCGAGGCCGACGATCTGGCCGTCCTCAAGGTTCAGGCGAGGCTGGTAATGCAACTCCAGCTCATCGCGGCGCAAGGCCCGGCGCAGTTCGCTTTCGAGGTCGGCGATGCTGCGGGCATTGCGATTGATCCGTTCGTTGAAAATGTGAAAGGTACAGCCCTGAGTACTCTTGGCTTGCTGCATGGCGATGTGCGCGTGCCACATCAATGGGTCGGCGCCGGCCTGCGCTCGTGCATGAGCGATGCCGAGGCTGGAACCGATCAACAGGCTTTCGCCATCGACCCAATAGGGTTCGGACAGGGCTTCGGTAATGCGTTCGGCCATCCATTCGGCGCGCTGAGGGGCGCGGCGAGTATCGATCAACAGGGCGAATTCATCGCTGCCCAGCCGCGCCAGTTGATCGCTGGCCTCCAGTTGGCTTTTCAGCCGCGAGACCACTTGCAGGATCAACCGATCGCCAGCCTGATGGCCGAGGGCGTCGTTGGCGTGTCGAAAGTTGTCGAGATCAAGGTGACCGAGGGCCAGGCCGCGGCCTTCGTTGTCGGCCAGGCGCGCCGCCAGCAAGGTCTGGAAACCCTGACGGTTGGCGATACCGGTCAACGGATCCTGCTCGGCCAGGCGCTGCAAAGTGTTTTCCAGCACGCCGCGTTCACGCACATGGCGCAGGCAACGGCGCAACATGCCGGGATCCAGCAGATTGCGCACCAGCCAGTCGCTCACACCGTCGGGCGGCGCCAGCGGCTCGTGTTCGAGCAGCAACACCGTCGGCAGGTTGCAACGGCCGGGTGCCGGCTGCAGAGCAGGAATCGTCAATAACACCGCGCTGCGGTTGTCATCGAACAGGTTGCTGACCGACTCCCAGCTCGGCGCGCTGAGCAGCACAGCCGAACTCCCCATCGGAGCCAGACACTCGCGCAACAACGCTGCCCACACCGGCTCTTCGGCCAGTAGCAGCAAACGCAAGGGTTCGACAGGCGTAGACAAGCTAGCTCCCTAGACTCTGCAAAGATGTAGGCGGCGGGCATTATGCCGCGCAGATAACCAATGACAAAATGACATCGGTTATCAAACACGGCTTTTGCGTCTTGAATACGAACATTAGACGCAAATTCACTGCGCATCCTGCGTGAAAGTAGCAAAACCGGCAAATAGAGATAGCGTGTTGCGTCACAAGTCGGAGAGAGCAGCACAATTCGCTGAGCCTGTTAAAATGCCGGCCCATTTCGCTAATGACTCCCTGATTTCGTATGTCCCGACTCAATCCCCGGCAGCAAGAAGCCGTGAGCTACGTCGGCGGCCCTCTTTTGGTGCTCGCCGGCGCAGGCTCCGGCAAGACCAGCGTGATCACCCGCAAAATTGCGCATTTGATCCAGAGCTGTGGCATCCGCGCCCAATACATTGTCGCCATGACCTTTACCAACAAGGCCGCGCGCGAGATGAAGGAGCGGGTCGGCACGCTGCTCAAGGGCGGTGAAGGCCGCGGCCTGACGGTCTGCACCTTCCACAACCTGGGCCTGAACATCATCCGCAAGGAACACGTGCGGCTGGGCTATAAACCGGGCTTCTCGATCTTCGACGAGACCGACGTCAAAGCCCTGATGACCGACATCATGCAGAAGGAATACTCGGGCGACGACGGTGTCGACGAGATCAAGAACATGATCGGCTCGTGGAAAAACGACCTGATCCTGCCGCCCGAAGCCCTGGAAAACGCACGCAATCCCAAGGAACAGACCGCCGCCATCGTCTACACCCACTACCAGCGCACGCTCAAGGCGTTCAACGCGGTGGACTTCGACGACCTGATCCTGCTGCCGGTAAAACTGTTCCAGGAACACGACGATATCCTGGAAAAATGGCAGAACAAGGTCCGCTACCTGCTGGTGGACGAATACCAGGACACCAACGCCAGCCAGTATTTGCTGGTGAAACTGCTGATCGGCAAGCGTAACCAATTCACCGTGGTGGGCGATGACGACCAGTCGATCTACGCCTGGCGCGGCGCCCGTCCAGAAAACCTGATGCTGCTCAAGGATGATTACCCATCCCTGAAAGTGGTGATGCTCGAGCAGAACTACCGCTCCACCAGCCGCATCCTGCGCTGCGCCAACGTGCTGATCTCGAACAACCCGCACGAGTTCGAAAAGCAGCTGTGGAGTGAGATGGGCCACGGCGACGAAATCCGCGTGATCCGTTGCCGCAACGAAGACGCCGAAGCCGAGCGCGTGGCCGTGGAACTGCTGACCCTGCACCTGCGCACGGATCGGCCATACAGCGATTTTGCGATCCTGTATCGCGGCAACTACCAGGCCAAGCTGATCGAGCTGAAGCTGCAGCACCACCAGATTCCGTATCGCCTGTCCGGCGGCAACAGTTTCTTCGGACGTCAGGAAGTGAAAGACCTGATGGCCTACTTCCGCCTGATCGTGAACCCGGACGACGACAACGCCTTCCTGCGGGTGATCAACGTCCCACGCCGGGAGATCGGTTCGACCACGCTGGAGAAGCTGGGCAACTACGCCACCGAGCGAAAAATCTCGATGTACGCCGCCACCGACGAAATCGGCTTGGGCGAGCATCTGGACACGCGCTTCACCGATCGCCTGTCGCGCTTCAAGCGTTTCATGGACAAGGTCCGCGAGCAGTGCGCCGGCGAAGACCCGATCTCCGCCCTGCGCAGCATGGTCATGGACATCGACTACGAGAACTGGCTGCGCACCAACAGCTCCAGTGACAAGGCCGCCGATTACCGCATGGGTAACGTCTGGTTCCTGATCGAGGCGCTGAAGAACACCCTGGAGAAAGACGAAGAAGGCGAGATGACCGTCGAAGACGCCATCGGCAAACTCGTCCTGCGCGACATGCTGGAGCGTCAGCAGGAAGAGGAAGACGGCGCCGAAGGTGTGCAGATGATGACCTTGCATGCCTCCAAGGGTCTGGAATTCCCCTACGTGTTCATCATGGGCATGGAAGAGGAAATTCTCCCGCACCGCTCCAGCATCGAAGCCGACACCATTGAAGAGGAACGTCGCCTGGCCTACGTCGGGATTACCCGAGCGCGTCAGACGTTGGCGTTCACCTTCGCCGCCAAGCGTAAGCAATACGGCGAGATCATCGACTGCGCGCCCAGCCGCTTCCTCGATGAGCTGCCGCCGGACGACCTGGCCTGGGAAGGCAATGACGACACCCCTGTTGAAGTCAAAGCCGTTCGCGGTAATACCGCATTGGCGGATATACGCGCGATGTTAAAGCGCTAGAATTGGCTACTTTTTAACCGCACACTTTTTACACGCCAGGCGCACATGGCGTCAGTAGAGGAAAGCTTCATGGAAGCACTGCACAAGAAAATTCGCGAAGAAGGCATCGTGCTTTCCGACCAGGTCCTGAAAGTCGACGCCTTTCTGAACCACCAGATCGACCCGGCCCTGATGAAGCTGATCGGCGACGAATTCGCCTCGCTGTTCAAGGATTCGGGCATCACCAAGATCGTCACCATTGAAGCCTCGGGCATTGCGCCGGCGATCATGACCGGTCTGAACCTTGGCGTACCGGTGATTTTTGCGCGCAAGCATCAGTCCCTGACCCTGACTGAGAACCTGCTGTCGGCGACCGTTTACTCGTTCACCAAGCAGACCGAAAGCACCGTGGCGATCTCCCCGCGCCACCTGACCAGCAGCGACCGCGTGCTGATCATCGACGACTTTTTGGCCAACGGTAAGGCGTCGCAAGCGCTGATCTCGATCATCAAACAGGCCGGCGCGACGGTTGCCGGCTTGGGTATTGTGATCGAGAAGTCGTTCCAGGGCGGCCGTGCGGAACTGGATGCGCAGGGTTATCGCGTTGAATCGTTGGCTCGGGTGCAGTCGCTGAAGGATGGCGTTGTAACCTTCATCGAATAAACCCGCTGCATCACCGAACCTGTGGGAGCGGGCTTGCCCGCGATGAGGTCATAACATTCAACATTGATGTTGGCTGTTCCACCGCCATCGCGGGCAAGCCCGCTCCCACAGGTTTTTGTGTTGGCTGTTACTGCGCGGTGGCCTTCAGGCCTGTCAGCAGTAACCGCTGAAACAAATCCTCTTTCAAACCCTCCGGTTTCGTCAGTTGCATCCGCTCCAGATGCACCGGAAACTCCGAAGGCGCTGGCGCATCCAGCGCAGCCTTGCCCAATTCCAGAATCTCCGTCAGTTTGAACTTGCTCTTCAACCAGTTCAGCGCCCGCAATAAGTCCCGCTCCTCAGCAGTGAAATCGCAGCCCAACGGATACTCCGGAAACAGATTCGAATGCCGAGCCTGAATGGCCTGCAACCGCTGTGGGCTGTTGTCGGCGAAACGCGGATCGAGGCGAAAATGCTTCGGCAATTTGCCAACGTTCTGCGCCTGCTCGATCAGCCCTGGCTGGAAACGTGAGTCGCTGATGTTGAGCAACGCCTCGATCACCGCCGCGTCGGTTTTGCCGCGCAAATCGGCGATGCCGTACTCGGTGACGACGATGTCCCGCAGATGCCGTGGGATCGTGCAATGGCCGTATTGCCAGACGATATTCGAACTGACTTCACCGCCCGACTCGCGCCAACTGCGCAGCAGCAGAATCGAACGCGCGCCTTCCAGCGCATGGCCCTGGACGACGAAGTTGTATTGCCCGCCGACACCGCTCAGCACCCGCCCGTCTTCGAGTTGATCGGCCACGCCGGCGCCGAGCAGAGTCATGGTGAAGACCGTGTTGATGAAGCGCGCATCGAGGCGCTGCAAGCGTTTGAGTTCTTCCTGACCGTAGAGCTCGTTGATGTAGCTGATGCGGGTCATGTTGAATTCGAGCCGCTTGCTTTGCGGCAACTCGCGCAAGCGCTCGTAGAAACTGCGCGGCCCGAGGAAAAACCCGCCATGCACCGAGATGCCGTCAGTCTGCGTAGCTTCGTCCAGTGTCCCGGCATTCGCCTGCTGCTGGGTTGGTACATCGGGGTAGACCTTACGCCGCACGATCCCGGCGTCGGCCAACACCAACAAGCCGTTGACGAACATTTCGCTGCAACCGTAAAGGCCCTTGGCGAACGGTTCGATACCTCCTTCACGCTCAATCAATTGCGCCCACTGGCTGAGATTCAGATCCGCCAGCAACGCCTTGTAACCGTCACTGTCAGCCTGCCGCGCCAGCAACGCTGCCGTCAGGGCATCGCCCATGGCGCCGATGCCAATCTGCAAGGTGCCGCCGTCGCGCACCAGCGTGCTGGCGTGCAGCCCGATGAAATGATCCTGGAAACCCACTGGCATATTCGGTGTAGAAAACAGCGTGGTGCTGTCCTTCGCGTCGATCAGCAGGTCGAAGGTGTCGATGCCGATTTCCGCATCGCCGGGCATGTACGGCAAATCGTTGTGCACCTGGCCCACCAGCAGGATCGTTTCCCCCGCCGCCCGGCGTTTGGCGATCATCGGAAGCAGGTCGAGGGTGATGTCCGGGTTGCAGCTCAGGCTCAGGCGATCGGGATGCTCGCTGTGGCTGGCGACCAGTTGTGCGACCAGGTTCAAGCCGGCGGCATTGATGTCCCGGGCGGCGTGGCTGTAATTGCTGCTGACGTAATCCTGCTGGGCCGGTGCGCAATCAAGCAGGCTGCCCGGCTGCATGAAAAACTGATTGATGTGAATGTTGGCCGGCAGGCTGTCGCGATGCAGGTCGGCGAGGAAATCCAGCTCCGGGTAGTCGCCGAACACCCGCTCGATGAAGGGTTCGAGGAAGCGCTTTTGCAAGCCATCGCCCAATGGCGGGCGTCCGAGGCACAGGGCGGTGTAAATCGTCAGCTGCCGCTCGGGCAGTTGCGCGATCCGTTGATACAGCGCATTGACGAAGTGATTGGGCTTGCCCAGCCCAAGCGGCAATCCCATGTGGATATGCGCCGGCAACCGCGCCAGAACGTCATCGACCGCCTGTTCGATAGAACACAACTGCACCATCTGATCCTCCCGCCCGTTCCATGAATTGGGGTTGGACCGAGCTTGCCGGGTCTTTGCTGCAAAGCATAGCCTCAGGGGTAAATCGCAGGCACAAAAAAGCCGCTCGTAAGCGGCTTTTCGCTGAAAATGAAGGCTTATTTCAGGCCAGACATCTTCTGGATGGCGCCCTTGAGCTCAGCATCGGCGCAATCGGCGCAGGTGCCTTTTGGCGGCATCGCATTGAGGCCGGAAATTGCTTTGGCGAGCAGGCCGTCAACACCACCTTCTTTCTTGGCGCGTTCGCCCCAGGCTGCAGCATCACCGATTTTCGGCGCGCCCAACAGGCCGGTACCGTGGCAAGCGTTGCAATGTTTCGCAATCACTTCGTCAGGGGTCTTGGCACCACCACCGCCACCAGCAGATGCTGCGACTTCCATCCCCTTGCACTCTTTGCCCTGCACACAAACCTGGCCGACTGGCTCAAGACGTTTAGCAATATCGTCGTTGGTCGCTGCTTGTGCGCTGACTGCCCAAAGGGCCAATACGGTTGCTGGTACGGCCAGCATTTTCATAATTAGATTCACGCGTTCACCCTCAATGGTGGCTAGTCACGCCCACGGCCACGGTTCGCAGGCGGGCGCAAGTATAGCGGTAAGCCCGTCACACTGAAACAACCCCAAAGTCGAAGGGGTCTTGTCGTGGGATGGGAATACAGCATGGGCGTCTCCACAATCCGGGCAGGACGCCTCTTCTCTTAGAAATTCGCTGGGGTAGCTGCGCTGATTAGTCGCGCCGGAGCATCGAACGGATTACGGAAACGGTGCGGCTTGGTACTTTCAAAGTAGTAGCTGTCGCCGGCTTCAAGCACAAATGTTTCGAGCCCGACCACCAGTTCCAGCCGCCCTTCCACCAGAATCCCGGTTTCCTCGCCCTCATGGGTGAGCATCTCGTCACCGGTATCGGCACCTGGCGGGTAGATTTCGTTGAGAAACGCGATAGCCCGGCTCGGATGAGCCCGGCCGACCAGTTTCATGGTCACTGCCCCATCGGAAATATCGATCAGCTCGTGGGCTTTGTAGACGATCTGAGTCGGTTTTTCCTGCAGGATTTCTTCGGAAAAGAACTCGACCATGGACATGGGAATCCCGCCCAACACCTTCCTCAGCGAACTGATCGAGGGGCTGACGCTGTTTTTCTCGATCATCGAAATGGTGCTGTTGGTTACACCCGCGCGTTTGGCGAGCTCACGCTGGGAAAGACCTTTGAGCTTACGGATCGATTGCAGTCGTTCACCGACGTCCAATGCTGGAGCCTCCAGGGATTCAGGTTGCAGGAATATTGAGCGTTATCATGGCGACAGCGTTCAGTATTTACAACACTTGGGCCTGAATCCAGTTTGGCGAAGCGACTTTCGGTCGGGAACGTTTTTCGTCAGGCCCCGGAATAGAGCAGCGGCACCCGACGCAGGTTGCAGAAAATCTGGTAAGGAATCGTGCCCGCGGCCGTCGCAACGTCACTGGCGAGGATATTTTTACCCCACAACTCGACGGGCGAACCAAGGCCGGCTTGCGGCACGTCGGTCAGGTCGACACAGAGCATGTCCATCGACACCCGCCCCAGTAACTGACTGCGCTGCCCGGCTACCAGCACCGGCGTGCCGCTCGGCGCCTGGCGCGGATAACCGTCGGCATACCCCATCGCCACCACGCCCACGCGCATTGGCTTAGGGGTGACGAATTTCGCGCCGTAACCAATTGGCTCGCCGGCCGGCAGTTCACGCACACAAATCACTTTCGATTCCAGGGTCATCACCGGTTGCAGGCGAGACGCCACGGCATTGGCCTCTTCGAACGGTGTCGCGCCATAGAGCATGATGCCCGGGCGCACCCAATCGCTCGGAATCTGTGGCCAACCGAGCACCGCCGGCGAATTACGCAGGCTGATTTCAGCCGACAACCCCTGACGCGCCGCCTCGAACACCGCAACCTGCTCGGCGCTGGTCTGGCAGTGCAGCTCATCGGCACGAGCGAAGTGACTCATCAGCACGATCTTCGCCACTTTGCCGCTGGCCAGCAGCCGTTGATAGGCCGCCTGGTAATCCGCCGGGTGCAGGCCAACCCGATGCATGCCCGAGTCAAGCTTGAGCCAGACCGTGATCGGTTTGCTCAGCGCGGCTTTTTCGATGGCTTCGAGCTGCCACAGCGAATGCACCACGCACCAGAAGTCATGCTCGACGATCAGCGACAGCTCATCGGCTTCGAAAAAGCCTTCCAGCAACAACACCGGCGCACGAATGCCGGCGGCGCGCAGCTCCAACGCTTCTTCGATGCATGCCACGGCAAACCCGTCCGCCTCGGCTTCCAGCGCCTGGGCGCAGCGTACCGCGCCATGACCATAGGCATCGGCCTTGATCACCGCGAGGGCCTTGGCCCCCGTGACTTCACGGGCGATCCGGTAGTTGTGGCGCAGGGCTTGAAGGTCGATCAGGGCACGGGCTGGACGCATGGCGGCAGACTTCTAGTCGGTCATTGAAAAAAAACCGGCGCTGGCTGACAGCGTGAACCGCCAACAGCACCGGGAGAGGGATCTTTCTGGCTTGGCTTTACGGTAGAGCGTTATGGCAGCGCGGCAACAACCGACAGCTCGACCAGGATTTGCGGTTCGCACAGCTTCGATTCGACCGTCGCGCGGGCCGGAGCGACGCCTTTTGGCAGCCACTGGTCCCACACCGAATTCATGCCTGCGAAGTGCGCATCGATGTCTTTCAGGTAAATCGTCACCGACAGCAGACGGTTCTTGTCGGTGCCGGCCAGATCCAGCAAACGCTCGATGTTGGCGAGGGTTTCACGGGTCTGCTGTTCAATCCCGGCGCTCATGTCATCGCCGACCTGCCCTGCCAGATAAACAGTGCTGTTGTGGACGACGATCTGGCTCATGCGTTCATTGGTGAGCTGGCGCTGGATTGACATGTTTTGCGGACTCCTTGAGTTTGTTGCCATAACGGGAAATATCGAGGCCTTCGGCGCTGATCTGCGGCGTTCTCTTCGCCATCAGGTCAGCCAGCAAACGACCGGAACCGCAGGCCATGGTCCAACCGAGCGTGCCGTGGCCGGTATTCAGGAACAGGTTTTTGAACGGTGTGGCACCGACAATCGGGGTGCCGTCCGGAGTGGTCGGACGCAGGCCGGTCCAGAAACTCGCCTGGGCCAGATCGCCGCCCTGAGGATAAAGGTCGTTGACGATCATCTCCAGGGTTTCGCGTCGACGCGGGTTCAACGACAGGTCAAAACCGGCGATTTCCGCCATGCCGCCGACGCGGATGCGGTTGTCGAAACGGGTGATCGCGACCTTATAGGTCTCGTCGAGAATGGTCGACGTCGGGGCCATCGCCGGGTTGATGATCGGCACGGTCAGCGAGTAACCCTTGAGCGGATACACCGGGGCCCGGATGCCTAACGGCTTGAGCAGTTGCGGCGAGTAGCTGCCGAGCGCCAGCACGTAGCGGTCGGCGGTTTCCAGCTTGCCGTCGATCCACACGCCGTTGATGCGATCACCGGCGAAGTCGAGGCGCTGGATGTCCTGGCCGAAACGGAATTCCACACCCAGTTTCGTGGCCATTTCGGCCAGGCGGGTGGTGAAGATCTGGCAGTCGCCGGTCTGGTCGTTCGGCAGGCGCAAGGCACCGGCGAGAATGTCGGTGACACTGGCCAGGGCCGGTTCGACCCGGGCAATGCCGGCGCGGTCGAGCAGTTCGAACGGCACGCCGGACTCTTTCAGCACGGCGATGTCTTTGGCGGCGCCATCGAGCTGCGCCTGGGTGCGGAACAGCTGGGTAGTACCGAGGCTGCGGCCTTCGTAGGCAATGCCGGTTTCGGCGCGCAATTCGTCGAGGCAGTCACGGCTGTACTCGGACAGGCGCACCATGCGTTCCTTGTTCACCGCGTAACGGCTGGCGGTGCAGTTGCGCAGCATTTGCGCCATCCACAGGTATTGGTCGATGTCGGCGGTGGCCTTGATCGCCAATGGCGCGTGACGCTGCAACAGCCACTTGATGGCTTTGAGCGGCACGCCCGGCGCGGCCCACGGCGAGGCATAACCCGGCGAAACCTGCCCGGCGTTGGCGAAACTGGTTTCCATGGCCGCCGCGGGCTGACGGTCAACCACCGTCACCTCAAAGCCGGCCCGTGCCAGATAATAGGCACTGGCGGTACCGATGACGCCGCTCCCCAAGACCAGAACGCGCATTTTCATATCCCTCATCGCGGCTTACCGCTGACGTTTATTGTGCAGACCGAAGATGTGGGCAGTTTAAAAAAGATTATCCAGTGCTTTTCACTATATAAGTGCCTATATTTGGCGACAATTCTCGGCAAAAACCCTTTTCACGGAGGCGCATCCCCTATGCGGACCAACACTCAGACCAAACGTGAGCTGGACAAGATCGACCGCAACATCCTGCGGATCCTGCAAGCGGACGGGCGCATTTCCTTCACCGAGCTCGGGGAAAAGGTCGGTCTCTCCACCACGCCCTGCACCGAACGGGTACGGCGACTGGAGCGCGAAGGGATCATCATGGGCTACAACGCCCGCCTGAATCCGCAGCACCTCAAGGGTAGCCTGCTGGTGTTCGTCGAGATCAGCCTCGACTACAAATCCGGCGATACTTTCGAAGAGTTCCGACGCGCGGTGCTGAAACTGCCCCACGTACTGGAATGCCATTTGGTATCAGGGGACTTCGATTATCTGGTGAAAGCACGGATTTCCGAGATGGCCTCGTACCGCAAACTGCTGGGCGACATCCTGCTCAAGTTGCCGCATGTGCGCGAATCCAAGAGCTATATCGTGATGGAAGAAGTGAAAGAGAGCTTGAACCTGCCGATTCCGGATTGAGGCTTTGTGGCGCCTGTTCAGGCCTCATCGCGGGCAAGCCCGCTCCCACAGGTATGGCGGTGAACCTGTGGGAGCGGGCTTGCCCGCGATGGAGTCGACTCGGACCTGTTGAAGTAACGCCGCTTCTTAAACCAGCACCTGCCGGGTAGAAGCCATATATTCATGAATCTGCTTCTCGACCCGCGGATGGATCAGCTCCACCGGCCGTCTCCCGTTGGGGCATGGCAACGTCTTGGTGGTACCGAACAGCCGACAGATCAGCGGTCGCTCGTCATACACCGTGCAGCCATTGGGGCCCAGATGGACGCAGTTGAGTTCATCCATCGCCGCATCCTGCTCGGCCCGGGTCTTGCGCGGCAGGCGGGACATTTCTTCGGGCGAAGTGGTCACCGGCCCACAGCAGTCATGGCAGCCGGGCACGCACTCGAAAGAGGGTATCTGCTGGCGCAGCGTGCGAATCTTCTGACTGTTGCAACTCATCGAAGCGGTGACCGAATGTGGAATAGACCGGGATTCTGACGCAAAAGCCCCGATCCAGACAGCGCCAACCGACCGGTGTTGCCCGCGTCCGAAGCGGCGGCTTATGCTCCGTCAACTTTTTCAAACACACGCATCAGGATGACGGATATGAACGCCCCCGTTCAGCAACCTGCCTCGAGCCATCAACACGCGGCCTCTTATTACGCCGCCAGCAGCCTGCCGCAGCCCGATTTGCCGGTGCTCACAGGTGATCTGGTTGCGGACGTGTGCGTGGTGGGCGGCGGATTCTCCGGGCTGAACACCGCGCTCGAACTGGCCGAACGGGGCTTCAGCGTGGTGCTGCTGGAAGCGCACAAAATCGGTTGGGGCGCCAGTGGACGCAATGGCGGGCAATTGATTCGCGGCGTCGGCCATGGTCTCGATCAATTCGCCAACGTGATCGGTGCAGACGGTGTGCGTCAGATGAAATTGATGGGCCTGGAAGCAGTGGAAATCGTCCGACAGCGGATCGAGCGTTTTCAGATCCCTTGCGACCTGACCTGGGGCTACTGCGACCTCGCCAACAAGGCTCAAGACCTGGAAGGCTTCGCCGAAGACGCCATCGAGCTACATAGCCTCGGTTACCGTTACGAAACCCGTCTGCTGCAAGCCAATGAAATGCACAGCGTGGTGGGTTCCGACCGCTATGTCGGCGGTTTGATCGACATGGGCTCCGGGCATCTGCACCCCTTGAACCTGGCACTCGGTGAAGCGGCCGCCGCCCGACAATTGGGCGTTGAGCTGTTCGAACGATCAGCGGTGACCCGCATCGATTACGGCCCCGAGGTCAAGGTCCACACCGCCCAGGGCACGGTTCGCGCGAAGACGCTGGTGCTGGGTTGCAACGCCTACCTCAACGATCTCAACCCGCAACTCGGCGGCAAGGTGCTGCCCGCCGGCAGTTACATCATCGCCACCGAACCCTTGAGTGAAGAACAGGCTCACGCTTTGTTACCGCAAAACATGGCGGTCTGCGATCAACGGGTGGCGCTGGATTACTACCGACTCTCGGCCGACCGACGCTTGCTGTTCGGCGGCGCCTGCCATTATTCAGGGCGCGACCCGAAAGACATCGCCGCGTACATGCGACCGAAGATGCTGGCGGTGTTCCCACAACTGGCCGGGGTGAAAATCGACTATCAATGGGGCGGGATGATTGGCATCGGTGCCAATCGCCTGCCGCAGATCGGTCGGCTCAAGGAGCAGCCGAATGTGTATTACGCCCAGGCCTATTCCGGTCATGGGGTGAACGCCACGCATCTGGCGGGCAAGTTGTTGGCTGAGGCTATCAGCGGCCAGCAGAGCGGAGGTTTCGACCTGTTTGCCAAGGTGCCGCATATCACCTTCCCGGGTGGCAAGCATTTGCGTTCGCCGTTGTTGGCGTTGGGGATGTTGTGGCATCGGATGAAGGAGTTGGTCTGATCGGTTAGCTGCATTCTTACGGGCCTCATCGCGGGCAAGCCCGCTCCCACAGGGATTAGAGGCGAACACAATTCTTGTGAACACCAGCAACCATTGTGGGAGCGGGCTTGCCCGCGATGAGGCCCGCAAGAACGCCCTGGAACTCAGATCCGCCAAAAAGGCTTGAGCCCCTCCTCCTGCGCCTCCTCCTGACTCAATCCGACATCCCTGAGCTGTTCCGGCGTCAATTCCAGCAACACCTTTCGCGTGTGCAGACGATGCCAGAACAGGCCCCAGCGACCCAGGCAGGACGGCGCGTTGCGCATCACCGCCTCGCGTGTGCCGTTTTTTTGCCCTGCCGCCAGTTCCTGACTGTGTAACGTCAGCCGCACATCGCTCAAGCCGTTCATTTTCGTCGCTCCTGTTTACTTGGGTAGCCAGAGCTTTCATGATGCGCGGACGGCGAAAAGCATTACAGATTCAACAAGGATGTATTAACTCCATACAGATTTTCCGTTTCAGCCTCTGAATCACATATTTTCGCCCCATCTGTACTGGTTAACCGAATCACTCACACCGAGACTGCGCCATGACCCTTTACGTCAACCTCGCCGAGTTGCTCGGCACGCGTATCGAACAGGGCTTCTATCGCCCCGGCGACCGGTTGCCCTCGGTGCGGGCACTGAGTGTCGAACACGGGGTCAGCCTGAGCACGGTGCAGCAGGCCTATCGAGTGCTGGAAGACGTTGGCCTGGCGATGCCCAAACCCAAGTCCGGCTACTTCGTGCCCGTCAGTCGCGAACTGCCGGAGCTGCCAGCGGTTGGCCGGCCGGCCCAGCGACCGGTGGATATTTCGCAGTGGGACCAGGTGCTGGAACTGATCCGCGCCGTACCGCGCAAGGACGTCGTGCAACTGGGTCGCGGCATGCCGGACATCACCACGCCGACCATGAAACCGCTGCTGCGCAGTCTGGCGCGAATCAGTCGTCGCCAGGACATGCCCGGTCTGTATTACGACAACATCTACGGCACCCTTGAATTGCGCGAACAGATCGCTCGCCTGATGCTCGATTCCGGCTGCCAGTTGAGCGCCAACGATCTAGTGATCACTACCGGTTGCCATGAAGCGCTGTCCACCAGCATCCGCGCCATTTGCGAGCCAGGAGACATCGTCGCCGTGGACTCGCCGAGCTTTCACGGCGCCATGCAGACGCTCAAAGGCCTGGGCATGAAAGCCCTGGAAATCCCCACCGATCCGCTCACCGGCATCAGCCTCGAAGCTTTGGAACTGGCATTGGAGCAATGGCCGATCAAAGCCATACAGTTGACCCCCAACTGCAACAACCCGCTGGGCTACATCATGCCGGAGGCGCGCAAACGTGCGTTGTTGACGCTCGCACAGCGTTTCGACGTGGCAATTATCGAGGACGATGTGTATGGCGAACTGGCCTACACCTACCCGCGCCCGCGCACGATCAAATCCTTCGACGAAGATGGCCGCGTCCTGCTCTGCAGTTCTTTTTCCAAGACTCTGGCGCCAGGCCTGCGCATTGGTTGGGTCGCACCGGGCCGTTATCTGGAACGGGTGCTGCACATGAAGTACATCAGCACGGGCTCCACCGCGCCGCAACCGCAGATTGCGATTGCCGAATTTCTCAAGGCCGGGCATTTCGAACCGCATTTGCGGCGGATGCGCACGCAATACCAGCGCAATCGCGACGCGATGATCGACTGGGTGACCCGCTATTTCCCCGCCGGTACCCGGGCCAGCCGTCCGCAAGGCAGCTTCATGCTGTGGGTCGAACTGCCGGAAGGCTTCGACACCCTGAAACTCAATCGCGCGCTGCATGATCAAGGCGTACAGATTGCTGTTGGCAGTATCTTTTCCGCCTCGGGCAAATACCGCAATTGCCTGCGGATGAACTACGCTGCCAAAACAACCCCGCAGATCGAAGAAGCAGTGCGCAAGGTCGGTGCAACAGCCATCAAACTGCTGGCGGAAACTGACTGACCTTTCTTCGGGATCCGGCGTCCATATAACTAACAACGGCCGCCACCGGAACATTCCCCGTGAGAATCAGACAGCCCCTGCTTGCTCTTCTGTTACTCGCCTCGTTCCTGGGTGGCTGCGCAACGCTCAATGCCCCTCGCGAACCCAGTCAGGCCCTGCCGGCGGCGGACTCGGCGTTCGGCCGTTCGATCCAGGCACAGGCAGCCCCCCATCAGGGCCAATCGGGCTTTCGCTTGCTCTCCGATAGCGCCGAGGCCTTCACCGCCCGCGCCGAGCTGATTCGCAACGCCCAAAGCAGCCTCGATCTGCAGTACTACATCGTCCATGACGGCATCAGCACACGAATACTGGTGAGCGAGCTGCTCAACGCCGCCGATCGCGGCGTGCGGGTGCGGATTCTACTCGACGACACCACCAGCGATGGTCTGGATCGGATCATCGCGACCCTCGCCGCGCATCCAAAGATTCAGATCCGCGTGTTCAATCCGCTGCACCTGGGCCGCAGCACCGTCGTTACGCGAACCATGGGCCGGTTCTTCAACCTGTCGCAGCAACACCGACGCATGCATAACAAACTGTGGGTGGCGGACAACAGCGCGGCGATCGTTGGCGGGCGCAACCTGGGGGACGAGTATTTCGATGCCGAGTCCAAAATGAATTTCACCGACATCGATATGCTTGGCTTCGGCCCGGTCGCCGAACAGCTGGGGCATAGCTTCGATCAATACTGGAACAGCGCCCTGAGCAAGCCGATCGAGCAGTTTCTCTCGACCAAGCCGACAGCCAGGGACCTGAAAAATACCCGGACCCGACTGGACGAGTCCCTGGAGGAAACGCGCAAACAGAATCACGCGCTCTATCAGCAGTTGATGACCTACACCACTCACCCGCGCCTGGACGTCTGGCGCCGTGAGCTGATCTGGGCCTGGAACAAGGCGTTGTGGGACGCACCGAGCAAGGTGCTGTCCGACGGCGAACCTGACCCGCACTTGCTGCTGACCACCCAGTTGGCGCCCGAGCTAAATGGGGTCAGCAAAGAGCTGATCATGGTCTCGGCCTACCTCGTACCCGGCCAACCGGGGCTGGTGTACCTGACCGGTCGCGCCGATGCCGGCGTATCGGTCAGTGTGCTGACCAACTCACTGGAAGCCACCGACGTACCGGCCACGCACGGTGGTTACGCGCCTTATCGCAAAGCCTTGCTGGAGCATGGGGTGCAATTGTTCGAATTGCGTCGCCAGCCCGGCGATATCGGTGATAGCGGCAGCGGACCGCGTCTGTTTCACAGCGGGGCCTACCGTAGTTCCGACTCCAGCCTGCACAGCAAGGCGATGATTTTCGACCAACAGAAAGCCTTCATCGGCTCGTTCAATTTCGACCCGCGCTCGGTGCTGTGGAACACCGAAGTCGGGGTACTGGTGGACAACCCGCAGCTCGCCGGACGAGTGCGTGAACTGGCACTGGAGGGTATGGCGCCGCCCCTCAGCTATCAGGCCCGGCTGGAAAAGGGTCAGATCGTCTGGGTCACCGAAGATGACGGCAAGCCGCACACATTGACCAAAGAACCGGGGGGTTGGTGGCGACACTTCAATTCATGGCTCAGCAGCATGGTCGGCCTGGAGCGGATGCTGTAGTCAGGAGGCTGGTGATGAATTGTGGCAAGCCCCCTCGCCACAGGGTTGTGCAGCGCTCAGGCTGGTTCGGCAACCGTACCAAACGCCCCTTGCCGCGACACCAGAATCACCAGTCCCAACGCGCCCGCCGCCATCAGCAATGGCAAGGCATGCCCGCTGATCCACTGGCTCCCGGCACCGGCTGCCAAGGGTCCGATCAGGCAACCAATGCCCCACAGTTGCGCGATATGGGCATTGGCGCGCACCAGCGCATCGTCGCGATAACGCTCGCCAATCAAGATCAACGACAAGGTGAACAACCCGCCGGCGCTGGCGCCAAACAACACCCACAGCGGCCAGATCAGTAGCGTGTCGATCAGCAACGGAATCGCCAGGCTCGACAGCAACAAGAGCATCGCACAGCCGGTAAATAACGTACGCCGTGACAAGCGATCGGCCAGCGCGCCAATCGGCAATTGCAGCAAGGCATCACCCACCACCACTGTGCTGACCATCGCCAAGGCGATTTCCGTGGTGAAGCCCTGACGCAGGCAATAGACCGGCAGCAAGGTCAGGATCATCGCTTCGAACGCAGCGAACAGCGACACCGCCCAGGCAATCGCTGGCAAGCCGCGGCAGAAGGTCAACAAGTCACCGAGGGTTACGCTGCAGGCTTCGCTGGTGGGTGCGCCGCCGCGGCCCAACAGCAGGAACGGTGACGTCATCAGCAAACCGACGCCAACCCAGAAACCATAATCGTGCTCGGTGCCCAACGCACCCAACAATAACGGCCCGGCCAGCTGACTCAATGCGTAACTGCTGCCATACAACGCCACCAGCCGACCGCGCCATTGCTCGACCACCAGTTGGTTGATCCAGCTTTCACCGAGGATGAAGACGAGGGTCAGGATTACCCCGATCATCAACCGCAGCACCAGCCAGATCGGATAGCTCGGCCACAGCGCAAGCAAGCCGATGGAGACCGCCCCGGCCCACAGGCACAGGCGCATCAGATTGGCCGTGCCAAGACGGGCCGCGAGATGGCTGGAGATTTTCGCCCCCAGCAGTACGCCAATGGCCGGCATCGCCGCCATCACGCCGATCGCGAACGAGCCGTAACCCCAGCCTTCCAGACGCAGCGACACCAACGGCATGCTGACCCCCAGGGCCAGGCCGAGACTCAAGACAGACGCCAAGACGGCGAAATAAGTCGCCCAACGCATGTTCCACACTCCTGTGGATATTTTATGTACAGCACAAAACACTGTGGGAGCGAGCCTGCTCGCGATGACGGAGCAACATTCAACATTGACGTCGACTGTCAGACCGCTATCGCGAGCAGGCTCGCTCCCACAAGGGATCTATGTTGCATCGGGCCCCGGATATGAACCGGAGCCCTGCTACACATTACAACTTAATCCAGGTCGCCTTCAGCTCGGTGTACTTGTCGAACGCATGCAGCGACTTGTCGCGACCGTTGCCGGACTGCTTGAAGCCACCGAACGGGGCCGTCATGTCGCCGCCGTCATACTGGTTGATCCACACGCTACCAGCGCGCAGTGCCTTGGCAGTCAGATGGGCCTTGGAAATATCCTTGGTCCACACCGCTGCGGCCAAGCCGTAAAGGGTGTCGTTGGCGATCGCAATGGCCTCTTCAGCGCTGTCGAAAGTGATGACCGACAACACCGGACCGAAGATTTCTTCCTGGGCAATTTTCATCGCGTTGCTCACGCCATCGAAAATGGTCGGCTCGACGTAGGTGCCACCGGTTTCCTGAAGAATGCGCTTGCCGCCCGCCACCAGTTTGGCGCCATCGGTGTGACCGGACTCAATGTAGGACAGCACAGTGTTCATCTGCTGGGTATCCACCAGCGCACCGACATTGGTTGCCGGGTCCAGCGGGTTGCCCGGCTTCCAGGTTTTCAGCGCCTCGATTACCAGCGGCAGGAATTTGTCCTTGATCGAACGCTCCACCAGCAGGCGCGAACCGGCGGTGCAGACTTCGCCCTGGTTGAAGGCGATGGCACCGGCAGCGGCTTCGGCGGCGGCTTGCAGGTCCGGCGCATCGGCGAACACGATGTTCGGGCTCTTGCCGCCAGCTTCGAGCCAGACGCGCTTCATGTTCGATTCGCCGGAGTAGATCAGCAGTTGCTTGGCGATCTTGGTCGAACCGGTGAACACCAGGGTGTCGACGTCGTTGTGCAGGGCCAGGGCCTTGCCAACGGTGTGACCGTAGCCCGGCAGCACGTTCAGCACACCTTTCGGAATACCGGCTTCAACCGCCAGCGCCGCAATGCGAATGGCCGTCAGCGGCGATTTTTCGGAAGGCTTGAGGATCACCGAGTTACCGGTGGACAGCGCCGGACCGAGCTTCCAGCAGGCCATCATCAACGGGAAGTTCCACGGCACGATCGCACCGACCACACCGACCGGCTCACGAGTCACCAACCCCAGTTGATCATGCGGGGTGGCGGCGACTTCATCGTAGATTTTGTCGATGGCTTCACCGCTCCAGCTCAGGGCTTGCGCCGCGCCTGGAACGTCAATGTACAGGGAGTCGCTGATCGGCTTGCCCATGTCCAGGGTTTCGAGCAGGGCCAACTCTTCGGCGTGCTGTTTCAGCAGGCCGGCGAAACGGATCATGGTGGCTTTGCGTTTGGTCGGCGCCAGGCGCGACCAGGCGCCGGAATTGAAAGTGGCGCGGGCGTTGTCCACGGCACGCTGGGCGTCGGCGGTATCACAGCTGGCAATCTTGCCCAGCAGACGGCCATCGACGGGGCTGATGCACTCAAAGGTCTCACCGGAGACGGCATCGGTGTATTCGCCATTGATGTAGGCGCGGCCTTCGATCTTCAGATCGCGAGCCCGTTGTTCCCAGTCGGCACGAGTCAGGGTGGTCATTCGAGTGTCCTCCTCTTATTGAATACGAGTGCCCCGCGTTCTATGCGGGTGCTGTCAGGAATTCTGCCCGGCCAGCCTGCTTTTCGGCTCAAGGCAACCGTTACCCTAAACCAGCGGCCGGTGAAGTTTCAATATATTTGACAAAAGGCTGGCAAACGGCCTTGCGATGTTCATTTTAATAAACATAGACTTTCAATTTTCCAGCGCAATCACGGGGGAATACCAGCATGAGCATTCAGGATATCGTCGATTTCAGCCAGGCCAACACCCAGCCCGATCGCTATCGGCCAGACCCGGCAAAAGTCCTCAAGGGCGACCCCGAGCAAGCGGTGTACAACCATTACAACAGCCCGTGCGGCCAGATGAGTGCAGGTGTTTGGGAGGGCGAAGTCGGCCAGTGGCGAGTGAACTACACCGAGCACGAATACTGCGAAATCCTTCAGGGAGTTTCAGTGCTGCGCGACGACGATGGCAATGCCAAGACCTTGCGTGCAGGTGATCGCTTCGTGATCCCTGCAGGGTTTCGCGGTACTTGGGAAGTGCTGGAGCCTTGCCGCAAGATTTATGTGGTGTTTGAACAGAAGGCCTGAGATTCACGATAAATAGTTACCGCACGGCTTCGCTGACCATGGCGGATGCTGGTATGGCTCCTGGAAAAAGGAGTCATACCATCATCTTTCACACGGAAGCGAACATTCATGAACAGACTCTTCACCACTGGACTTCTGGTAGGTCTCACCATTGCAATGACCCAGATGCAGGCGCACGCCGCCGAATCGAAGCAGTGCTATGCGCACCGGGCCAGCTATCTCATCGGCGAATATTTGACCCGGACGGTTTTGGAGCAGGCACGCGCGCAGGCACGCGCAGCCAAGGTTATAGTCAATCCCGTCACTCAGGAATTTGAACCCGATCGCCTGAAAATCATCACCGATCTGGACTTGAAGATTACTGGAATGTCCTGCGGTTGATCGCTCGGTGTAACCGTTCATTTGGCAACAAAAAAGGCCCGTATCTCGCGATACGGGCCTTTTTCGTAAGAGGGAAAAATCAATTACTTGATTTTGCCTTCTTTGTAGATCACGTGCTTGCGAACAACCGGATCAAATTTCTTGATCTCGATTTTGTCCGGAGTAGTGCGCTTGTTCTTGTCGGTAGTGTAGAAGTGACCAGTACCGGCGCTCGAAATCAAACGAATCAATTCACGCATGATTAGCTCCCTTAGATCTTGCCAGCTTTGCGGATTTCGGCCAGCACGACAGTAATGCCACGCTTGTCGATGATACGCATGCCTTTGGCAGATACGCGCAGACGCACGAAACGTTTCTCTTCTTCAACCCAGAAGCGGTGATGCTGCAGGTTCGGCAGGAAACGACGACGGGTTTTGTTGTTTGCGTGGGAAATGTTATTCCCAGTCACCGGACCCTTACCGGTAACTTGACATACTCTCGACATGCCTCAGCCCTCTAAAACCACATGCCCAACCCGGCATGGGTTGGCCGCTTAATCTCTCAGTCATTTGGCGCCAGGCGCCGCGTTTCTTTAGAGGTCTTACCGGCTACACCTACAGTGAAGGAACCGGGCCCCTAGAAAAGAGCGCTGCTTTATACCAGAAAGACTGGAGAGCAACAACATTCCGTGTGCGCGGACTTGATAAATTTCCCATTTTTCGGCCACCGGGCGCCTTGGATAAAGGCTGTCGTCGATTAAGACCGCTCGTCGCAGAGAATCGGCCAACCGACCGATTCCGGGTTTTCCTCGGTCCGCATCACCGAAACAAGCGCACATAGTCACCTTAAAATGAAAAAGGGGATAGTCATTTGCAAAAGAGCCCACTAGGGTAAGACTTTTCCAGACTGCACTTGCAGATGGGCCTTCGATCTGTAAAGGAATCCGACCATGCGCCTCGCTGCCCTACCGCTGCTGCTCGCCCCGCTTCTACTGAGCCCACAGGCTATGGCTGCCGCCCTGAGCGTCTGCACCGAAGCCAGCCCGGAAGGGTTCGATGTGGTGCAATACAACTCGCTGACCACCACCAACGCCTCGGCCGACGTGCTGATGGACCGCCTGGTGGACTTCGACACGGCCAGCGGCAAAGTGGTCGCCAGCCTGGCGGACAGCTGGGAAGTCACACCCGACGGCCTGACCTACGTCTTCAAATTGCACCCGCAGGTGAAATTTCACCGTACCGAATACTTCAACCCGACGCGTGACCTGACCGCCGAAGACGTGAAGTTCAGCTTTGACCGCATGCTTGACCCGGCGAACCCGTGGCACAAAGTCGCCCAGAGCGGTTTCCCGCACGCCCAGTCGATGCAGTTACCGGCGCTGATCAAGAAGATCGACGCATTGGACCCGCTTACCATCCGCTTCACCCTCGATCACCCGGACTCGACTTTCCTGCCCACCCTGAGCATGGGTTTCGCCTCGATCTATTCGGCCGAATACGCCGACCAACTCATGAAGGCCGGCACTCCGGAAAAGCTCAACAGCCAGCCGATCGGCAGCGGCCCATTTGTCTTCACGCGCTTCCAGAAAGATGCCTCGATTCGCTACAAGGCCAACAGTGAGTACTTCCGCGGCAAGCCATCGGTAGACCCGTTGATCTTCGCCATCACCCCGGACGCCAACGTGCGCTTGCAGAAATTGCGCCGCAACGAGTGCCAGATCGCCCTGTCGCCCAAACCGCTGGACATACAGGCTGCGAAGCAGGAACCGACCCTGAAGGTGGAAAAGACTGACGCCTTCATGACCGCATTCGTCGGCATTAACAGCCAGCATCCGCCGCTGGACAAACCTGAAGTGCGTCAGGCAATCAACCTGGCGTTCGACAAGGCCAACTACCTCAAAGCCGTGTTTGAAGACACCGCCGAAGCTGCCAATGGCCCTTACCCGCCGAACACTTGGAGCTACGCCAAAGGCTTGCCGGGCTATCCGCACGACGTGGCAAAGGCCAAGGCATTGATAGCCAAGGCCGGACTCAAGGACGGTTTCCAGACCACCATCTGGACCCGCCCTTCCGGCAGTTTGCTGAACCCGAACCCGAGCCTCGGTGCGCAATTGCTGCAGTCCGACCTCGCGGAGATCGGCATTCAAGCCGAAATCCGCGTAATCGAATGGGGCGAGTTGATCCGCCGCGCCAAGGCCGGCGAACACGACCTGTTGTTCATGGGCTGGGCCGGCGACAACGGTGACCCGGACAACTTCCTCACGCCGCAGTTTTCCTGCGCGGGGGTCAAATCCGGCACCAACTTCGCCCGCTACTGCAACCAGGATCTGGACAAGCTGATCAGCGCCGGCAAGACCACTGGCGAGCAAGGTGTACGCACCAAGCTCTACGAACAGGCCCAGGCGCAGATCCAGCAACAGGCGTTGTGGCTGCCGCTGGCTCACCCGACCGCCTTCGCGCTGACGCGCAAGGATGTTCAGGGCTATCAGGTCAGTCCGTTCGGCCGACAGGACTACTCGAAGGTCAACTTCAAGTAGTCACCTCAACACAAAATCCTGTGGGAGCGGGCTTGCCCGCGATAGCGGACTTTCAGACGACAACTATGTTGAATTTGCCATCGCCATCGCGGGCAAGCCCGCTCCCACAGGGACTTGCTTAGCTCCGTATCCCTCGTTCACATCCACCCATACTCGGCCATGGACAGCGGATCGCCGTCACCGACGATGAAGTGGTCGAGCACTCGCACATCGATCAAATCCAGCGCCTCTTGCAGACGCTTGGTCAGCATTCGGTCTGCCTGACTGGGGTCGGAGTTACCCGACGGATGGTTGTGGCACAGAATCAGCGCTGCGGCGTTATGGGCCAGAGCGCGTTTGACCACCTGCCGTGGATAGACGCTGGTGTTGTCGATGGAGCCGCGAAACAGCGCTTCGAACGCCAATACCCGGTGTTTGGAGTCCAGAAACAGGCAGCCAAACACCTCGTGGGGCTCATGGCGGAGCATCGACTTCAGATAATCACGAACAGCTTGCGGATTTTCCAGCGCCGACTTGTGGCGCGAGCGTTCGGCCAAATGCCGTCGGCCCATTTCCTGCGCCGCCTGCAACTGAGCGAATTTCGCGGGCCCGAGCCCTAACTGTTTGCTGAATGTTTGTTGATCCGCCTCAAGCAGCGAACGCAGGCTGCCAAACTGATTCAACAGGTGTCGCGCCAGATCCACTGCGCTTTTGCCGGATACGCCGGTACGTAAAAAAATCGCCAGCAGTTCAGCGTCCGAAAGACTCCCCGAGCCTAACTCCAGTAACCTCTCCCGCGGTCGCTCGGCCACCGGCCAATCGCGAATACTCATAACACCTCCATGTCTGTGGGCGCCGCTGTTCCATAGCGGTCGCTGTGATATCGTAGCCCATCTTTTTTGCTGGCGAATTCATCCCTGGGGAGGGGGTATCGCCAAGCAGTCATCAACGAAATGAAAGGCAGACCTATGCAGCGGCTGTATCGGAAACGCATCGTTCTGGGCGTCGGCGGCGGCATTGCTGCCTACAAGAGCGCCGAGCTGGTTCGCCGCCTGATCGATCAGGGCGCCGAAGTGCGCGTAGTCATGACCCGTGGCGGCAGCGAATTCATTACCCCGCTGACCATGCAGGCCTTGTCCGGGCATCCGGTCCATCTCGATTTGCTGGACCCGGCGGCGGAAGCTGCGATGGGCCACATCGAGCTGGCCAAGTGGGCCGACCTGGTGCTGATCGCTCCCGCCACCGCGGACCTGATCGCCCGTCTGGCCCAAGGCATCGCCGACGACCTGCTGACCACGCTGGTGCTGGCCACCGACGCGGTGGTCGCGGTTGCCCCGGCGATGAACCAGGCCATGTGGCGCGACCCGGCGACCCAGGCCAACCTGCAAACCCTCGAAAGCCGTGACCTCAAGGTCTTCGGCCCGGCCTCCGGCAGCCAGGCCTGTGGCGACGTCGGCATGGGCCGCATGCTCGAAGCCACCGACCTCGCCCAGTGCGCGGCAGACTGCTTCCAGCGCCAGGCGCTGACCGGCAAGCACGTGCTGATCACCGCCGGCCCGACCCAGGAAAACATCGACCCGGTGCGCTACATCACCAACCACAGCTCCGGAAAAATGGGCTTTGCCCTGGCCGAAGCCGCGGTGGAAGCCGGCGCCCGCGTGACCCTGATCACCGGCCCGGTGCACCTGCCGACCCCGGATCGCGTCACGCGCATCGACGTGGTCAGCGCCCGCGATATGCTCGCCGCTTGTGAAGCCGCGATCCCTTGCGACCTGTTCATCGCCTCGGCAGCGGTCGCGGACTACCGTCCGGAAGTCGTCGCCCCACAGAAACTCAAGAAAGACCCTACGAACGGCGACGGCTTGTTGCTACAGATGGTCCGCAACCCGGACATCCTGGCCACCATCGCCACCCGTCCCGACCGTCCATTCAGTGTCGGCTTCGCCGCCGAAACCGAACATCTGCTCGATTACGCTGCCCGCAAGTTGAAAGACAAGAACCTCGATCTGATCGTCGCCAATGACGTCGCGAACCCGAGTATTGGCTTCAACAGCGAAGAAAACGCCTGCAGCGTGATCGACCGTGAGCTGCACGCCACACTCTTCGCCCAGACCAGCAAGAGCAAAATCGCTCGCCAGCTGATCACTTTTATCGCCGAACGTCTGAACCAGGTTTAATTTACATGCACGCTTTGCAAGCCAAGATCCTCGACCCCCGCATCGGTACCGAATTCCCGCTACCGCAGTACGCCACGCCGGGCTCCGCCGGCCTCGACCTGCGCGCCATGTTGGAAAAAGACACCGTCATCAAGCCAGGCGAAACCCTGCTGATCCCTACCGGCCTGTCGGTGTACATCGGCGATCCGGGCCTGGCGGCTTTGATTCTGCCGCGCTCGGGCCTGGGCCATAAGCACGGCATCGTGCTGGGCAACTTGGTCGGCCTGATCGACTCCGATTACCAGGGCCCACTGATGGTGTCGTGCTGGAACCGTGGCCAGACCGATTTCAACATGGTGGTAGGCGAGCGCCTGGCCCAATTGGTGCTGGTACCGGTGGTTCAAGCCCACTTCGAAATGGTTGAAGAGTTCGTCGAAACCCAGCGCGGAACCGGCGGTTTCGGCCATTCCGGCAGCCACTGATCACAATGAGGCCGGGCGCCCTACCCGGCCCGAAACCTGCATTTTGTAATTCAAGGACGAAAAAATGCGCAGACCTCACCTGAAAGGTTTACCGCCAAAAATCAAGGCATTGGCCGGCCATTCGCTCGCGAACGCTGGCGACATGGCCATTGCACACCACGAACTCTCTGCCGAAAACGCCGTCATACCCTTCAGTTTGAGCCAGCCCACGAATTTTTCGCAGGCTTGTCCAGCCACTTTAGAGATGGAGCATTTCCAGAAATGAGCACCCCAGCCCAAGTCGCACCCAAGTTCCCCGACAGCATCTTCCGCGCCTACGACATTCGCGGCACCGTCCCGGAATTCTTGAACGCTGAAACCGCTTATTGGCTTGGTCGCGCCATCGGCTCCCAGAGCCTGGCCCAAAACGAACCCAATGTGTCCGTCGGCCGTGACGGTCGCCTGTCCGGCCCGGAACTGGTGGAACAACTGATCCAGGGCCTGGCCGACAGCGGTTGCCACGTCAGCGACGTCGGCCTGGTGCCGACACCTGCGCTGTACTACGCAGCCAACGTACTGGCCGGCAAATCCGGCGTGATGCTCACCGGCAGCCACAACCCGTCGAACTACAACGGCTTCAAGATCGTCATTGCTGGCGACACGCTGGCCAACGAACAGATCCAGGCCCTGCACGAACGCCTCAAGACCAACAACCTGAGCAGCGGCAAGGGCAGCATCACCAAGGTCGAAATCCTCGACCGCTACAACACTGAAATCGTCCAGGACATCAAACTGGCCCGCCGCCTGAAAGTTGTGGTCGATTGCGGCAACGGCGCGGCCGGCGTAATCGCCCCGCAGCTGATCGAAGCCCTGAACTGCGAAGTCATCCCGCTGTTCTGCGAAGTCGATGGCAACTTCCCGAATCACCACCCGGACCCGGGCAAACCTGAAAACCTGGTCGACCTGATCGCCAAGGTCAAGGAAACCAACGCCGATCTGGGCCTGGCTTTCGACGGCGACGGCGACCGTGTGGGCGTTGTCACCAACACCGGCAGCATCGTCTTCCCTGATCGTCTGTTGATGCTGTTCGCCCGCGACGTCGTGGCGCGCAACCCGAACGCGGAAATCATCTTCGACGTCAAATGCACCCGTCGCCTGATTCCGCTGATCAAGGAATATGGTGGTCGACCGCTGATGTGGAAGACTGGTCATTCGTTGATCAAAAAGAAAATGAAACAGTCCGGCGCCCTGTTGGCCGGCGAAATGAGCGGGCATATCTTTTTCAAGGAACGCTGGTTCGGTTTCGACGATGGCATTTACGCCGCCGCACGGCTGCTGGAGATCCTCAGCAAGGAAAAAACCACCGCGGAAGAGTTGTTTGCGACCTTCCCGAACGATATTTCTACGCCAGAGATCAATATCCATGTGACCGAAGAGAGCAAATTCAGCATCATTGATGCATTGCACGATGCGCAATGGGGTGAAGGCGCCGACCTGACCACCATTGACGGCGTGCGAGTCGACTATGCCAAAGGCTGGGGCCTGGTTCGCGCCTCCAACACCACACCGGTGCTGGTGCTGCGCTTCGAGGCCGATGACGAGGCTGAATTGCAACGCATCAAGGACGTTTTCCACGTCCAGTTGAAGCGTGTTGCACCTGATCTCCAACTACCGTTCTGATTCACCCGGAGCCCTGAATGACCCTCGAACGCGAAGCCGCCGCCAACACCGCCAAGGTCCTGTCCGAAGCGCTGCCTTACATTCGCCGCTATGTCGGCAAGACGCTGGTGATCAAATACGGCGGCAACGCGATGGAAAGCGAGGAGCTGAAAACCGGCTTCGCCCGCGACATCGTGCTGATGAAAGCCGTCGGCATCAATCCGGTGGTGGTTCACGGTGGCGGCCCGCAAATCGGCGACCTGCTCAAGCGTCTGTCGATCGAGAGCCACTTCATCGATGGCATGCGCGTGACTGACGCGCAGACCATGGACGTGGTGGAAATGGTCCTCGGCGGCCAGGTCAACAAGGACATCGTCAACCTGATCAACCGCCATGGCGGCAGCGCCATCGGCCTGACCGGTAAAGACGCCGAGCTGATTCGCGCGAAAAAGCTCACCGTTACCCGTCAGACGCCGGAAATGACCCAGCCGGAAATCATCGATATTGGCCAGGTGGGTGAAGTGGTCGGGATCAACACCGACCTGCTGAACCTGCTGGTCAAAGGCGATTTCATCCCGGTAATCGCGCCAATCGGCGTCGGCGCCAACGGCGAGTCGTACAACATCAACGCCGACCTGGTGGCCGGTAAAGTGGCCGAAGCGCTGAAGGCTGAAAAGCTGATGCTGCTGACCAACATCGCCGGCCTGATGGACAAGTCGGGCACGGTTCTGACCGGCCTGACGACTCAACAGGTCGACGACCTGATCGCCGACGGCACTATCTACGGCGGCATGCTGCCGAAGATTCGTTGCGCGCTGGAAGCGGTACAAGGCGGTGTGGGCAGCTCGTTGATCATTGATGGTCGGGTGCCGAATGCGATTCTGTTGGAAATCTTCACCGACACCGGTGTGGGCACCTTGATCAGCAATCGCAAGCGTCACTGATTCAAACTTAAAAAGATCGCAGCCTTCGGCAGCTCCTACGACAGTGGATTTTCGGATGTACGAAAACCCTGTAGGAGCTGACGAAGTCTGCGATCTTTTTTATGCGCGCAGGAAATGCCTGACCTAACTAAGCGAAACGTCTGACATCGCAAAGTAACCAATCTGCATAGGATCTTCCCTGAGCCCACAGGAGATCTACCCATGCAAAAAGACTATGCCCCATACGGTAGCGATGTTTCACCTGGCACCTATGCCTGCGTCGATTGCGGTCATGAGTACTCGAACCAGGCCAAGACCTCGATGCCGCCTTGCCCGCAACTCCGGAAAACACCACACACCCGTCATGGCTGGAAAATTCTTACCGGCCAGGGCGATGCCGTTGCTGATCCGTACCCGGAGAAAACCAGTAAACCCGTCGGGATCAAAAAGGCCGAGACGCTCAGCAGCACCAGCAAAGAATAATCCTGGAGGACTGAGCCATGCAGATCTCATTCACGATCGACGCCCAGGCCTTCGATCTGGAACAAAAGGAACCGGTCAAAAAGACCCTGAGGATTTCCGACCATGAAATCGCTCATGCCCTACAGCGAATAGCCAAGGCGAGTCTGACCGAATACCTGAAAATGCTGGTCGAAGGCGGCATGCCGAGCAGGGCCGATGAGGCAAAGCAGGATCGTTTGCTGTATCTGATTCAAAACTATTTCGGGCAAACCCTGCCAACCGAATCGCAGATATCGACGATCTTCCAATTGACCCAAAGCCAGAGCAAAACCCTGCTGAAGAACACCGTCTCGCGGTTTCGCAATCAACTCGACGAAATCCTGCAGAACAGCATGCGGGCCGTGATCGAATCCGCAGAGCACGCGCAAACGGTTTATCTGGTGGTGATCAGCTCTGACGTCATCCGTGATGAACTGAACATGCTGATCACGCAGAACCAGCCGACCTTCAAACCCATCACCAAACGCAAAGGCAGCGCCGGGCAGTTCGAGATCAGCGAAGACTCCCACGCCCTGCTGTGCCAGACGCTCGGTCTGAATGCCGTTCAGTGACATCGTCGCGGTCAGCGGCTTGCTGCTGACCCTGACCACGTTCATGTTCAATCTGGCGTGGCCCAGGCTGCATGAAGCGTTGGAACTGGATGAAAAACAATCAGGTCCGCTGGCCAGAAAACGCAGCCAAGGGAAAGTGATGAGCGTTTTGTTGGGCAGCGCCGTACCGCTGACTTGCGCCTTCATGGCGCTGTTTTACGTCAATCTGCCGGCCGCCGTGCGGATCATGCGCGGAAGCACGCTGGATCTGTGGGATTTCGACGTGGATCGCACGCTGTACGTGATGGTCGTTGTAGCGCTGCTGGTGTTTGCGCTGTTCAACTTGGGATTGACGCTGAAACTAATAGGAAAATGGCGAAGACTGCTCTGACGGCACAAACAAAAACCTGTAGGAGCGAGGCTTGCCCGCGAAGAGGTCGTCACATCCAACATGAATGTTGGATGTGAGATCGCTTTCGCGGGCAAGCCTCGCTCCTACAGGGATGGCGTCAGACGCCGAATTGGGCGCGGTAGGCTTCGACGGCAGGCAAGTGCTGCTTGAGCTGCGGATCGTCAGCCAGGAACTCGAGCACCTGGTTCAACGAAACAATGCTGATCACCGGGATGCCGAAGTCACGTTCCACTTCCTGGATGGCCGACAATTCGCCGTTGCCACGCTCCTGACGGTTCAGGGCGATCAATACGCCCGCGGCCTTGGCGCCATCCTGGGAAGCGATGATCTGCATCACCTCGCGAATCGCCGTGCCTGCGGTGATGACGTCGTCGATGATCAGCACGTCGCCGGTCAATGGCGCGCCGACCAGGCTACCGCCCTCACCGTGGGCCTTGGCTTCCTTGCGGTTGAAACACCATGGCAGATCACGGCCATGATGTTCGGCCAGCGCCACGGCGGTAGTCGCCGCCAACGGGATGCCTTTGTAGGCCGGGCCGAACAGCACATCGAACGAAATACCGCTCTCGACGATGGCTGCCGCATAGAAACGCCCCAGCTGCGCCAGGGCAGAACCCGAGTTGAACAGGCCGGCATTGAAGAAGTAAGGACTGGTGCGCCCGGACTTCAGGGTGAACTCACCGAAGCGCAAAACGCCACGATCAATGGCAAAACGAATGAAGTCGCGCTGATACGCTTGCATGAAAAAAACCCCAAATACCACGGATTTAGCTAATTAGGTAGACGCCGTGTATCATACCCGCACGCGATTTTTGGGGCCACTTATGCGGATCATCAGTGTGAACGTCAATGGGATTCAGGCTGCAGTCGAGCGTGGTTTGCTCAGTTGGCTGCAAGCACAGAATGCCGACGTCATCTGCCTGCAGGACACCCGCGCCTCCGCCTTTGAACTGGACGATCCAGCCTTCCAACTGGATGGCTACTTCCTTTATGCCTGCGAAGCTGAAGTTCCCGCCCAAGGTGGCGTGGCTTTGTACTCGCGGTTGCAACCGAAGGCAGTCATCAGCGGTCTCGGCTTCGAGACGGCCGACCGCTACGGGCGTTACCTGCAAGCCGATTACGACAAGGTCAGCATCGCGACCTTGCTGCTCCCTTCAGGGCAGAACGGCGATGAAGACTTGAACCAGAAGTTCAAGCTAATGGACGACTTCGCCCGTTATCTGGATAAACAGCGACGCAAACGTCGCGAGTACATTTATTGTGGCTCGCTGTACGTGGCGCAACAGAAGCTGGATATCAAAAACTGGCGCGACAGCCAGCAATCCCCGGGCTTCCTGGCACCTGAGCGTGCCTGGATGGACGAGATTGTCGGCAACATGGGTTATGTCGATGCCCTGCGCGAAGTCAGCCGTGAAGGCGACCAGTACAGCTGGTGGCCGGACAACGAACAGGCCGAGATGCTCAACCTGGGCTGGCGTTTCGACTACCAGTTGCTGACCCCGGGCCTGCGCCGCTTCGTACGTAGCGCACGCCTGCCACGTCAGCCACGGTTCTCGCAGCACGCACCGCTGATCGTGGACTACGACTGGACGCTGACTATCTAGGTTTTCGCTGACACGAAAGCCTGCTGACCGGTTGACGAAAATGCCCGTATCGAAAGATACGGGCATTTTTCTTTTGCGTTATACCTTCAAACTGCGGCGAAAAACGGCAGTGCCAGATACAACTTGATCACGATGACATTAATGATGTCGATGAAGAAAGCACCCACCATTGGCACCACTAGAAACGCTATCTGCGAAGGTCCGTAACGCTGTGTCACCGCTTGCATGTTAGCGATGGCAGTTGGCGTTGCGCCTAGTCCGAAACCGCAGTGCCCCGCCGCCAGAACTGCCGCATCGTAGTTGCTGCCCATCATTCTGAATGTCACGAAAATCGCAAACAGCGCCATGACCAACGCTTGCGCAGCCAGGATGATAAAGATCGGCAAAGCCAGTGCTGCCAGATCCCACAGTTTGAGCGACATCAGAGCGATCGCCAGAAACAGCGACAAGCTGACATTCCCCAACACCGAAACTTCACGCTCAAACACCTGATACAAGCCCAGCGCTGAAAGCCCGTTCCGTAAAATCACACCCACGAACAAGACGCAAACGAACGTCGGCAGCTCAAATGCAGTTCCTTGGAGCAGACCATTCAGGAGAGAACCAACCAGCAAGCTGACCGCGATCAGAGCGAGCGTCTCGATAAACGAAAATGGCGTGATCGAGCGCTCTTTGTTCGGTTGCTCAAAGCCCTTTGGCAGCTGCGGCTTTTCTTGCTTAAGGCCGGGCACCTGGACACGTTTGATGAGCAGGCGAGCGACCGGACCACCAATCAAGCCGCCCAGCACCAGCCCAAACGTTGCAGAGGCTATCGCGAGCTCAGAGGCAGAAGCCAGACCGTACTTCTCACTGAACACCGTTCCCCACGCAGCGCCTGTACCATGACCACCCGCCAAGGTAATCGAGCCTGTCAGCAGGCCCATCAAGGGATCGAGTCCCAAGGTTTTTGCAAGCGCGATGCCCATGGCATTCTGGACCACCAAAAGCGTAACGACCGCCAGCAGGAAGATCCCCACTACGCGCCCGCCTTTCTTCAGGCTGGCGAAGTCTGCGCTCAAGCCGATGGTGGCAAAAAAAGCCAACATCAAGGGCGTTTGCAGTGAGGTGTTAAATCGGACGTCAATATCAAGTCCCCGCAAAGCCAGGAGAAGCAGAGCCACCACCAGGCCGCCTGCTACAGGCTCAGGGATATTGTAGTTGCGTAAAAAACCGATTCGGGTGACTAGTCCGCGCCCCAATAACAGTACTAAAGAGGCGACCACAAGTGTTCCATAAAAATCGAGCTGAACCATTGGATTATTCTTTTATATATTCAGGGGCGAACTTTTTACCTGGACACGCCTCTTGAACAGGCTGATCTTCTCAACACTGATTTGCTTTAAATTCAAGGACCTTCAATGGTCTGAATATATCGAAATATTTCTGAAGGAATATTACTTGGAACAACCTTATCAACCGCGAAGTCTCATTGCCAAGCAGATAGGCGAGGCAGTTGTGACTAGAAGTGTAAGATAGCTAACCAAACTTTGAGCGGGACTTGGCATTTATCTAAAATGACAACCGTCGAACACGACTTGAGACATTTATTTAATTGCAAAAAAACAAATGCCCCGACAAGTCAGGGCATTTGTTTTAAAACTGCAATGTGGGAGCGAGCCTGCTCGCGAAAGCGATCTTTCAGTCACATCGACGTTGAATATGAAGGCCTCTTCGCGAGCAGCCTCGCTCCACAAGGGGGATTCTCATTGATCGCTATTTGATCAACCGCCAGGTGAACGGATACCGGTAAGGGAACCCTTCATTGGCTTTCACGCCAGCAATAATCGTCAACACCAGCGCACCGATCGCGACCAGACCAAACAGAAAGAACCCGATGATCACCACCATCAGCAGGAAGCAGATGGCGGAAGCAATGGCGACGGTGATCTGAAAGTTCAGCGCTTCCTTGCCTTGCGCGTCGATGAACGGGTCTGACTCGCGCTTCATTTGCCAGAGAATCAACGGCCCGATCAGCGTGCCGAACGGCAGCCAGATCCCCAGCAAGGCGGACAGGTGACAAAACATCGCCCACTGACGAACCTCTCGGGTCGGTGTGGGTAGCGGCAGTTGCTCGTCACTCATGGCGTCCTCCTTGTGTGGAGCAGTTCCGATCAGTCGGCCAGTGCAGCCTTCTGCAATTCGAAAATCTCGATCATGCCTTTCTTCGCCAGTGCCAGCATCGCGTTCAGATCTTCAGGCTGGAACGGCGCGCCTTCGGCAGTGCCCTGAACTTCGATGAAACCGCCAGTGCTGGTCATCACCACGTTGAGGTCAGTCTCGGCAGCCGAATCTTCCAGGTAGTCGAGGTCAAGCACAGGCTCGCCCTGGTACATGCCCACCGAAACGGCAGCGATCATTTGCTTGAGGGGGTCGCCACCTTTCAGGCCGCCGCGCTTCTTGATCACTTTCAAGGCGTCGATCAGTGCAACCATGGCACCGGTGATGGACGCGGTGCGGGTGCCGCCGTCAGCCTGGATAACGTCGCAGTCGACGTACAGGGTGACGTCGCCCAGCTTGGTCATGTCCAGCGCAGCGCGCAGAGAACGGCCGATCAAACGCTGGATTTCCAGCGTACGGCCGCCTTGCTTGCCGCGGCTCGCTTCACGCTGGTTACGTTCGCCAGTGGCGCGTGGCAGCATGCCGTATTCGGCGGTCAACCAACCCTGGCCCTGGCCTTTGAGGAAACGCGGCACGCCATTCTCGACGCTGACGGTGCAGATGACTTTGGTATCACCGAACTCGACCAGTACAGAACCCTCGGCGTGTTTGGTGTAGTTGCGGGTAATGCGGATCGAGCGGAGCTGATCGGCAGCGCGACCACTTGGACGTTTCATAGGGATTACCTGTACGGAGGACGGAAAACTGCCGAGCATTATAGAGCCGTGGGCCGCCAGTGGGCACTTCTAAAAAAATCGCCCGACGATTGAAGCCCCTGAATAGAGCTTAGCCGACGGCCTGCAGCTCTTTGTCACAGCGTGTGTTTGGGCGCATCCGCCCCACTGCGCTACAATCCTGCGCCTTTGCTGCCTGTCGGCTTTAATTCACAGATAGCGGGTCCGCGAACCATGGGTTACGCGCTGACCTGCATTGCGAGGTACCTCCATGGTGCACAGCATGACCGCCTTCGCCCGCGTCGAGAAAGCCGGCGTCCAGGGCACCCTGAGCTGGGAATTGCGCTCGGTCAACAGCCGCTACCTGGAACCCCACCTGCGTCTGCCGGAATCTTTTCGCGACCTCGAAGGCGCGGTCCGCGAAGCCCTGCGCCAGGAACTGTCCCGGGGCAAGCTCGAATGCACCCTGCGCTTTACCGAAGAAAGCACCGGCAAACCGTTGCAAGTGGACCGTGAACGCGCTGCTCAACTGGTCGCTGCCGCCGAGACGGTCGCCAGCCTGATCAAGAACCCGGCCGCACTGAACCCGCTGGAAGTCCTGGCCTGGCCCGGCGTACTGGTGGCTGATGCCGCCGACCCGCAAGCGCTGAATGCCGAAGCCCTGGCGCTGTTCCATCAGGGCCTGAAAGAACTCAAGGCCGGCCGCGAGCGCGAAGGCACTGAGCTGGCGCGATTGATCAACGAGCGCCTGACCTCCATTGAAGGGGATGTGGTGATCCTGCGTGAGCTGGTCCCGCAGATGCTCGCCACCCAACGCCAGAAAGTCCTCGACCGCTTCACCGACATGAAGGCCGACCTCGACCCGCAGCGACTGGAGCAGGAAATGGTCATGCTCGCGCAAAAGAGCGACGTCGCCGAAGAACTGGATCGCCTGAGCACTCACATCATCGAAGTTCGCCGGGTACTCAAGTCCGGCGGCGCTGCCGGTCGGCGCCTGGACTTCCTGATGCAGGAACTCAACCGCGAAGCCAACACACTGGGCTCCAAAGCCTTCGATCCGCGCAGCACCCAAGCGGCGGTCAACCTCAAAGTGTTGATCGAGCAGATGCGCGAACAAGTGCAGAATATTGAGTAAGGCAAACCCGACATGACCCACAGCACCGGCACCCTGTACATCATTTCCGCCCCTTCGGGCGCGGGCAAGAGCAGTCTGGTCAAGGCCCTGACCGACGCTGATCAGGAGATCCGTGTTTCGGTCTCCCACACCACCCGCGCCATGCGCCCCGGTGAAGTGAACGGCGTGAACTATCACTTCGTCGAACGCAGCGAGTTCGTGAAGATGATCGAGCACGGGGATTTCCTCGAACGCGCCGAAGTGTTCGGCAATCTCTATGGCACCTCGCAAAGCCACCTGCAGCAAACCCTGGACGAAGGCCACGACCTGATTCTGGAAATCGACTGGCAGGGCGCAGAACAAGTGCGCAAATTGATGCCCCAGGCCCGCTCGATCTTCATTCTGCCGCCGTCCCTGGAAGCCTTGCGTCAGCGCCTGAACAATCGCGGCCAGGACAGCAACGAGGTCATCGAAGGCCGGATGCGTGAAGCTGTCAGCGAAATGAGCCACTACGTCGACTACGACTACCTGATCATCAACGACGATTTCGCCCACGCGCTGCGCGATTTGCAGGCGATTTTCCGCGCCAATCAGCTGCATCAGAAGCGTCAGCAGCAGCGTAACGGAAAACTTTTGGCTGAATTGCTCGGCTAAACAGCACTTCCCAAAACCGCTGCAAGGGCTTTACATTGGCACTTATAGCGCGTTGAAGAGTCTGGTCAAAAAATCAGCGCTTCCCTAATCGCTGGTGATTTTTTAAACTGTTGAGTCCGCTCGCCCACCCGGGCAGCGCGCATATTGCATTCGCTCCGAGGAATACCATGGCCCGCGTAACCGTTGAAGACTGCCTGAACCACGTGGAAAACCGTTTTGAACTGGTCATGCTGTCCACCAAGCGTGCCCGTCAACTGGCCACCGGCGGCAAAGAGCCCCTGGTTCAGTGGGAAAACGACAAGCCTACTGTTGTAGCGCTGCGTGAAATCGCCGAAGGCCTGATGAGCTATGAGTTCATCGCCAACGCAGAAATCGTCGAAGACGAACCGCTGTTCGCAGCGTTCGAGGACGAGTCCAACGAGGCAGTATAAGTCCATGCCTGGTCGACGTAGCACGGCGCGGGGTCACAACGAACGGCAGGAATTATCATGCCGAGCATAGACGCCCTCGCCGATCGCTTATCGACCTACCTCGGCAAGGACCAGGTCAATCTGGTCCGCCGAGCGTACTTCTACGCCGAACAAGCCCACGATGGCCAACGCCGCCGTAGCGGCGAGGCGTACGTCACGCACCCACTCGCGGTTGCGAATATTCTTGCCGACATGCATATGGACCATCAGAGCCTGATGGCGGCCATGCTGCATGACGTGATCGAAGACACCGGTATTGCCAAGGAAGCGCTGCAAGCGCAGTTCGGCGAAACCGTGGCCGAACTGGTCGACGGGGTCAGTAAACTGACCCAGATGAACTTCGAGACCAAAGCCGAAGCCCAGGCCGAAAACTTCCAGAAAATGGCCATGGCCATGGCGCGCGATATTCGCGTGATCCTGGTCAAGCTGGCCGACCGCCTGCACAACATGCGTACCCTGGAAGTGCTGTCCGGCGAAAAGCGCCGGCGGATCGCCAAGGAAACCCTGGAAATCTATGCGCCCATCGCCAACCGGCTGGGCATGCACGCCATTCGCATAGAGTTCGAAGACCTCGGCTTCAAGGCCATGCACCCGATGCGTTCCGCGCGGATCAACCAGGCGGTCAAACGCGCCCGGGGCAACCGCAAGGAAATCGTCAACAAGATCGAAGAGTCCCTCAGCCACTGCCTGGCCATCGATGGCATCCAGGGCGAGGTCAGCGGTCGCCAGAAACACCTCTACGGCATCTACAAGAAAATGCGCGGCAAGCGTCGGGCCTTCAACGAGATCATGGACGTCTACGCGTTCCGGATCATCGTCGACAAGGTCGATACCTGCTACCGCGTGCTAGGTGCTGTACATAATTTGTACAAACCGTTGCCGGGGCGCTTCAAGGATTACATCGCGATCCCCAAGGCCAACGGCTACCAGTCGCTGCACACCACGCTGTTTGGCATGCACGGTGTACCGATCGAGATTCAGATCCGCACCCGTGAAATGGAAGAGATGGCCAACAACGGCATCGCCGCCCATTGGCTGTACAAATCCAGCGGCGACGAGCAGCCCAAAGGCACTCACGCCCGCGCCCGCCAGTGGGTCAAAGGCGTGCTGGAGATGCAGCAACGGGCCGGCAACTCGCTGGAATTCATCGAGAGCGTGAAGATCGACCTGTTCCCGGACGAGGTCTACGTGTTCACGCCCAAAGGCCGGATCATGGAGCTGCCCAAAGGCTCCACGGCGGTCGACTTCGCCTACGCGGTGCACACCGACGTCGGCAACAGCTGCATTGCCTGCCGGATCAATCGTCGTCTCGCGCCGCTGTCCGAACCGCTGCAAAGCGGCTCCACGGTCGAGATCGTCAGCGCCCCGGGCGCGCGGCCGAACCCGGCTTGGCTCAACTTCGTGGTTACCGGCAAGGCGCGCACCCACATCCGCCATGCGCTGAAACTGCAACGCCGTTCCGAGTCCATCAGCCTCGGCGAACGCCTGCTGAACAAAGTGCTCAACGGCTTCGACAGCTCCCTGGAAAAAGTCCCGGCAGAGCGCGTGCAGTTGATGCTCCACGAATACCGCCTGGAACTGATCGAAGACCTGCTCGAAGACATCGGCCTGGGCAATCGCATGGCTTACGTGGTCGCCCGCCGCCTGCTTGGCGAAGGCGAGCAGCTGCCAAGCCCGGAAGGTCCGCTGGCGATTCGCGGCACCGAAGGTCTGGTGCTCAGTTACGCCAAGTGCTGCACGCCGATCCCGGGGGACCCGATTGTCGGGCACCTCTCCGCGGGCAAAGGCATGGTGGTGCACCTGGACAACTGCCGCAACATCAGCGAAATCCGCCACAACCCGGAAAAATGCATCCAGCTCTCGTGGGCCAAGGATGTCACCGGCGAATTCAACGTCGAGCTGCGCGTCGAACTGGAACACCAGCGCGGCCTGATCGCCCTGCTGGCCAGCAGCGTCAACGCGGCCGACGGCAATATCGAAAAAATCAGCATGGACGAACGCGACGGTCGTATCAGCGTGGTCCAACTGGTGGTCAGTGTGCACGACCGCGTGCACCTGGCCCGCGTGATCAAGAAACTGCGCGCCTTGACCGGGGTGATTCGCATCACCCGCATGCGTGCGTAGCCCACCCTTCACAAGGAGTCATACATGACCAAGACCGTTATCAACAGCGACAAGGCCCCGGCCGCCATCGGTACTTATTCCCAGGCGATCAAGGCTGGCAACACCGTTTACATGTCGGGTCAGATTCCTCTGGACCCAAAAACCATGGAACTGGTCGAAGGCTTCGAAGCCCAGACCGTCCAGGTGTTCGAGAACCTCAAAGCCGTGGCTGAAGCGGCCGGTGGTTCGTTCAAGGACATCGTCAAACTGAACATCTTCCTCACCGACCTGAGCCACTTCGCCAAGGTCAACGAGATCATGGGCAAGTACTTCGACCAACCTTACCCAGCCCGCGCCGCCATCGGCGTAGCAGCCCTGCCAAAGGGTTCGCAGGTTGAAATGGATGCCATTCTGGTCATCGAGTAATGTGTCCGGCGCAGCCTTCCAAAGGCTGCGCCGATCTTGCTTTGAAAGGATTCCACCATGCGCCAAGCGCTAGCTCTCTCGCTGGTCGCCCTTCTCTTGGGCGGTTGTGCCAGCGACCCTGCCGACCGTGATATCAGCGGCACCTGGATCAATCAGTCGGCGATCGATGCTGCATCCAAAGGCGGCCCCCTGCGGGAAGCGCTCCAGGCCTATGGCCCGAACCTGGAATGGGACGTCAACACCAGAGCCGGTCAGGCCCGCTACACCAATGGTTTTGAAAATGTCGAAGGCAAGCTGCTGGGCGAAGAGTCCGGCGCCTGGAAAGTCGACTTTTATGGCAGCTCCGCCAGCGAGCTGAAGCGTGATGGCAAGCAACTGAGCCAGGCCGCCAACGACAACGAGCCGGAACAGGTTTTCGACCGTGCAGCGGTCCCGGCACCGGAAGGCGCACCGATTGGCGCGAGTTTCGAGCGAGCGCTGTATTCGGCTTATATGGGCGGCAGCTGGAAAATCCTCAGCGGCCCCGGCGAAGGCAACACCGTGCAGTTCCAGGCCGATGGCCAGGTTGCCGGCCTGCCCGGAGCGGATCGTTATGCCCTGTGCCTGGCGGGCGATTGCGCATCGATGAGCGGCGGCAACGACAACATCTGGCTGCAGGTGAACGGCCAGGGCAATACCTGGATCTTTGCGCGCAAGGGCAAGGAACTGGAGATTTTCCAGACGGTGAATACCGCACTGGCGGACGAAATGCCTTCGTTTACACCGGGCGATCGCAAGTGGTTGCTGGAAAAACAGTAACCCGAATCTGAAGCCAACAGATAACCCTGTGGGAGCGGGCTTGCCCGCGATGGCGGTGTAACAATCAACCTGGATGTTGAATGTTATGGCCTCATCGCGGGCAAGCCCGCTCCCACAGTTGTTGTGTGTAGCCGGATTTCAGCAGCGACCTTCGAGAATCGCCGCATACCCTTCACGAAAACTCGGATACTTCGGCTCCCAGCCCAACGCCTTCGCCCGGGCATTGCTGCAACGCTTGCTGCCGGCACGACGCACACTGGCGTCTTCGGCCCATTCAGTCACGCCCAGGTACTCCCGCAACCAGCCCACTACCTCGGCCAACGGCGCGGGCGCATCGTCGACGCCGATATAGCAATCGTCCAGCGCCACCCCGCGTCGATCCGCCTCAAGCAAAAACGCCAGCAACCCCGCCGCGTCGTCGACATGAATGCGGTTGGCGTATAGCGGTGGATCGATCGCCACGCGATAGCCGCGGCGGACCTGGGTCAGCAGCCACTCTCGACCCGGACCATAAATACCGGTCAGGCGCACGAGACTGGCCGGGATACCGCTATCGAGCGCCACCTGCTCGGCTTCGAGCATCAAACGACCCGAATAGCCGCCCGCCACAGTCGGCGATGTTTCGTCGACCCACTCGCCATCCTGCTGGCCGTAAACGCTGCTGCTGGAAACGAACAGCAGTCGATTCGGCACTTGCCCGTAATCGCTCAGCCATTCCAGCACGTACTGCAAACCCTGCACATAAGCGGCGCGGTAACCCGCCTCATTGTGATCGGTGGCAGCCGCGCAATACACCAGGTAATCCACCGCACCGACTGGCCAAGTCGCCGGGCAGTCTTTATTGAACAAGTCGCCGGCAACGCCGATCACGCCCTGTGGCAGGCGTGAGACATCACGCCGCAAGCCGTGAACCTCCCACCCGCAAGCCAACAGTTGCGTGGCCAGACGACCGCCAACATCACCGCAACCGGCGATCAAAACAGAAGGCGCGGACATCAGAAAACTCCCATCGGAAAGTCACAGACTAGCGCCGGCAAGGGACCAGCGGCTAGCAATGAAGGAAAAAAAGATACTCTATTACTTTTGTTAACAAGAATTACTTGCAATAATGCCTGCCACTTTTGTTCTCGGCCTCACGAGGCCTGGAAGAACATTTACCGTCTTTTCCTCTCAGGTCCGGCCAGCATGACACCCAATCAATTCCCCGCTTCGCCAACCAAACGACCTCGCGCCTGGAGCGCGGTGGCCGCCCTGCTGCTCAGCCTGATGCTGGCGCCGACCGCCGCATTCGCCGTTGAAACCTCTGTACCCGCAGCCGCCAACGTGCCAGCTGCTAACGCCACGCCTGACGTGCCGAGAAACCCTGACGGCAGCGTCGATACCTCGTCACTGCCACCAGAAGTGCAAAAAGCTTTGGCTGAATTCGGTGAACAGGCAAAGCTGATGGAAGAGCAGCTGGAAGAAGGTAATTCCCTGGGCATGGCCCATGACTTGTCGCCGTGGGGCATGTACCAGAACGCCGACATCATCGTGAAGATTGTGATGATCGGCCTGGCCATCGCCTCGATCATCACCTGGACCATCTGGATCGCCAAGGGCTTTGAGCTGATAGGCGCGAAACGTCGTCTGCGCGTTGAAATCGCCCACCTGAAAAAAGCCGCCACCCTTAAAGAAGCCAGCGCCACGGCGGCCAAGGAAGGCACCCTCGCCAACCTGTTGGTCCACGACGCGCTGGAAGAAATGCGCCTGTCGGCCAATAGCCGCGAGAAAGAAGGCATCAAGGAACGCGTGAGCTTCCGCCTGGAGCGCCTCGTCGCTGCCTGCGGTCGCAACATGAGCAGTGGCACCGGCGTACTCGCCACCATCGGTTCTACCGCACCGTTCGTCGGCCTGTTCGGTACCGTGTGGGGCATCATGAACAGCTTCATCGGCATCGCCAAAACCCAGACCACCAACCTCGCCGTCGTGGCTCCCGGCATCGCCGAAGCCCTGCTGGCGACTGCGCTAGGCCTGGTCGCAGCGATTCCTGCAGTGGTCATCTACAACGTCTTCGCCCGCTCCATTGCCGGTTACAAGGCACAAGTGTCCGACGCCTCGGCAGAAGTCCTGCTGCTGGTCAGCCGTGATCTCGACCACCTGCCGACCGAGCAGCGCAGCTCGCAACCGCACATGGTGAAAGTGGGGTAATCGGCCATGGGCCTGCATTTGAAAGAAGGCGCAGACGACGATCTGGCCGAGAACCACGAAATCAACGTCACGCCGTTCATCGACGTGATGCTGGTGCTGTTGATCATCTTCATGGTGGCGGCCCCACTGGCCACCGTGGACATCAAGGTCGACTTGCCTGCTTCCACCGCCAAACCGGCGCCGCGACCAGAGAAACCGGTGTTCCTCAGCGTGAAAGCTGACCAGCGCCTGTTCCTCGGCGAAGACGAAGTGAAGGCCGAGACCCTGGGTGTCACACTCGACGCCAAGACCCATGGCAAGAAAGACACGACGATCTTCTTCCAGGCCGATAAAGGCGTGGACTACGGCGACCTGATGAGCGTGATGGACGCCCTGCGCGCCGCCGGCTACCTGAAGGTCGGCCTGGTCGGACTCGAGACGGCAGCCAAAAAATGATCAACACGCGCCAAAAGCTGACGCGTTACAGCGGGAGCCTGGCCGTGGTGCTGGGCGTCCATGCGCTGGCCATTGCGCTGGCGCTGAACTGGACGTCGCGCCCGCCGATCGAGCTGCCGCCACAAGCGATGATGGTCGAGCTGGCGCCGGTTCCGGCCCCGCCACCGCCCGCACCGCCGAAGGTGATCACGCCGCCACAGCCACCGGCCCCGGTGGAAGAACTGCCGATACCGAAACTGGCTGAAGCGCCGAAGGCCGAAATCGCCGTGCCCAAACCGGTAAAACCCAAGCCGAAGCCTCAACCGCCCAAGCCTGTGGAGAAAAAGCCGGAGCCGCCGAAGGAGAAACCCTCCGAGGAAAAACCGAGCGACGCGCAACCGACCCAGGCACCGACGGAGAAATCCGCTCAGCCGGCACCCGGCCCATCACCGGCGCAGCAAGCGGCCAAGGCCAGTTGGCAAGGCGAATTGCTCGCTCATCTTGCCAAACATAAGAAATATCCGGCCGCTGCACGGATGCGGAACAAGGAAGGTTTGAACCGTCTGCGCTTCGTGGTGGATGCTAAAGGTAATGTGTTGTCATTCGAACTGGTGGACCGCTCCGGCAACGCCGATCTGGACCGGGCTACCTTGCAAATGATCCGTGAAGCCCAACCGCTGCCCAAACCACCGGCCGACATGCTGAACAACGGCTCCATCGAAATCGTTGCACCGTTTGTTTACTCGCTGGAACGTCGTCGTTAATACGCAATACAAGACCCTGTGGGAGCGGGCTTGCCCGCGATAGCGATGTAACAGCCAACTAAGAGGTTGGATGTGATGGCCTCATCGCGGGCAAGCCCGCTCCCACAGGGACATCCCTACTTCAGAAAGATCCGCGATCGCTAAAAAGGCACTCGAAAGGTGCCTTTTGCATATCTGGCAACGGCAAACCTGCATTGCCCGGTGTCACTCAACACACTCAGTCTGATAACGTGCGTCTATCGATTGCAGCCGGTATGCTTGGCCCGCAACTTCATGGACGCTTGCTATGACTCTGACAGAATTACGCTACATCGTTACCCTCGCCCAAGAGCAGCACTTCGGCCATGCCGCCGAGCGTTGCCACGTCAGCCAGCCGACCCTGTCGGTGGGCGTGAAAAAGCTTGAAGACGAACTCGGTGTGCTGATTTTCGAGCGCAGCAAGAGCGCCGTGCGCCTGACTCCGGTCGGCGAAGGCATTGTCGCCCAGGCACAGAAAGTCCTGGAACAGGCCCAAGGCATCCGCGAACTGGCCCAGGCCGGCAAGAACCAGCTGACTGCCCCGCTGAAAGTCGGCGCGATCTACACCGTCGGCCCGTATCTGTTTCCGCACCTGATTCCACAACTGCACCGGGTCGCCCCGCAGATGCCGTTGTACATCGAAGAAAACTTCACCCACGTGCTGCGCGACAAACTGCGCAACGGCGAGCTCGACGCGATCATCATCGCCCTGCCGTTCAACGAAGCCGACGTGCTGACCTTGCAGCTCTACGACGAGCCGTTCTACGTCCTGATGCCGGCCCAGCACCCGTGGACCCAAAAAGAATCCATCGACGCCGCCCTGCTCAACGACAAGAGCCTGCTGCTGCTCGGCGAAGGCCACTGCTTCCGCGATCAAGTGCTGGAAGCCTGCCCGACCCTGGCCAAAGGCAACGACGGCGCCAAACACACCACGGTGGAATCCAGCTCGCTGGAAACCATTCGCCACATGGTCGCCTCCGGCCTAGGCATTTCGATCCTGCCGCTCTCGGCGGTGGACAGCCACCATTACGCCCCCGGCGTGATCGAAGTACGCCCACTGAGCGCGCCAGTGCCGTTCCGCACCGTGGCCATCGCCTGGCGCGCGAGCTTCCCGCGGCCGAAGGCGATTGAAATCCTCGCCGACTCCATTCGCCTGTGCTCGGTGGCCAAGCCGCCAGCGCCGGTGGTTGCCGGTTAAGCGGCTGCCATGACCGAGTTGTCGCAAGTGTCGGTGACGGCACTCAAGGGTGTCGGCGAAGCCATGGCCGAGAAACTGGCCAAGGTCGGCCTGGAGAATCTCCAGGACGTGCTGTTCCATTTGCCGCTGCGCTATCAGGACCGCACCCGCGTGGTCCCGATCGGCCATTTGCGACCGGGTCAGGACGCCGTGATCGAAGGCACCGTCAGCGGCGCCGACGTGGTCATGGGCCGGCGCCGCAGCCTGGTTGTCCGTCTGCAGGACGGCACCGGCGGGCTCAGCCTGCGCTTCTACCATTTCAGCAACGCCCAGAAAGAAGGCCTCAAGCGTGGCACACGCATTCGCTGCTACGGCGAAGCGCGGCCCGGAGCCTCGGGGCTGGAGATCTACCACCCGGAATACCGCGCCATCACCGGCGACGAGCCACCGCCGGTGGACGAAACCCTGACCCCGGTTTACCCGCTCACCGAAGGCCTGACCCAGCAGCGCTTGCGCCAGTTGTGCATGCAAACCCTGACCCTGCTCGGCCCCAGCAGCCTGCCCGACTGGCTGCCGACCGAACTGGCCCGGGACTATCAACTGGCGCCGCTGGCCGATGCGATCCGTTACCTGCATCACCCGCCTGCCGATGCCGATGTCGACGAGCTCGCCCTCGGTCATCATTGGGCCCAACACCGGCTGGCCTTCGAAGAACTGCTGACCCATCAACTGTCCCAGCAACGCCTGCGCGAGAGCATGCGTGCCCTGCGCGCGCCGGCCATGCCGAAAGCCACGAAGCTGCCAGAACAGTATTTGGCCAACCTCGGCTTCACCCCGACGGGTGCCCAACAACGGGTCGGCAAAGAAATCGCCTACGACCTCAGCCAGCACGAGCCGATGTTGCGGCTGATCCAGGGCGACGTCGGCGCCGGCAAAACCGTGGTCGCCGCCCTCGCCGCGCTTCAGGCGCTGGAAGCCGGTTACCAAGTCGCATTGATGGCGCCCACCGAAATCCTCGCCGAGCAGCACTTCATCACCTTCAAGCGTTGGCTCGAACCGCTGGGCATCGAAGTCGCGTGGCTGGCCGGCAAGCTCAAAGGCAAAAACCGCGTGGCGGCGCTGGAGCAGATCGCTGGCGGCGCGCAGATGGTGGTCGGCACCCACGCGCTGTTCCAGGACGAAGTGCAGTTCAAGAACCTGGCGCTGGCGATCATCGACGAACAGCACCGCTTCGGCGTACAGCAGCGTCTGGCATTGCGGCAGAAAGGCGTCGGCGGGCGGATGTGTCCGCACCAGTTGATCATGACCGCCACGCCGATCCCCCGGACGCTGGCCATGAGCGCCTACGCCGACCTCGACACCTCGATCCTCGACGAGCTGCCACCCGGTCGCACCCCGGTGAACACGGTGTTGGTCACCGACACCCGGCGCGTCGAAGTCATCGAACGGGTGCGCGGCGCCTGTGCTGAAGGGCGTCAGGCCTATTGGGTGTGCACGCTGATCGAAGAGTCGGAAGAGCTGACCTGCCAGGCCGCCGAAACCACTTATGAAGACCTCACCGCCGCCCTCGGCGAGTTGAAAGTCGGCTTGATCCACGGTCGCATGAAGCCTGCCGAGAAGGCCGCAGTGATGGCCGAGTTCAAGGCCGGCAACCTGCAACTGCTGGTCGCCACCACCGTGATCGAAGTCGGCGTGGACGTGCCCAACGCCAGCCTGATGATCATCGAAAACCCCGAACGCCTCGGGCTCGCGCAGCTGCACCAACTGCGTGGCCGTGTCGGCCGGGGCAGCGCCGTCAGCCATTGCGTGCTGCTTTACCATCCGCCGCTGTCGCAGATCGGCCGTCAGCGGCTGGGCATCATGCGCGAAACCAACGACGGTTTTGTCATCGCCGAAAAAGACCTCGAACTGCGCGGCCCCGGCGAAATGCTCGGCACGCGCCAGACCGGCCTGCTGCAATTCAAGGTCGCGGACCTGATGCGCGACGCCGACTTGCTGCCCGCCGTGCGCGACGCCGCCCAGGCTTTGCTCGAGCGCTGGCCGGATCACGTCAGCCCGTTGCTCGACCGCTGGCTACGCCATGGGCAGCAATACGGCCAAGTGTGAGCACTGTCGCAGTTTCTGAGCCCTGGCTTTAAACAAGCTGGTTATACTCCTGCAATTGTTTGCAAACGGATACAGACTATGACCGAAGCTGCCCTCGCCCCCGAAACCCCGCACGCTCCGTCTGTTATTCGGCTGCTGCTCGGCAAGCTGGACATCGCCTACGAAGAAGTCCTCGACCATCACGGCCTCAACGCCGCACGTAAAGTGCAGGCGGTGTTGCTGGACGATGCCGTCGGCGCGCTCATGGTGCTGTTCCCCCAGAGCCAATTGCTGGACCTCAACCGCCTCGCCGAACTCACCGGCCGCCGGTTGACTGCTGTATCCACCGAACGCCTGGTAAAGATGCTCGGCAAACACAGCCTGAGCCTGCTGCCCGGCCTGCCGGCACTCACCAGCTCGCCGTGCCTGTATGAAGAAAGCCTGCTGCGCGAACCGATGTTGCTGATCAACTCGGGCGAGCCGGGCGTGCTGCTGGAAATCTCCAGCGACGCTTTCAAAACCATGCTCACCAAGGCCAGCGCCGGCAATTTCGGCGAAGCCGTGAACCGCATCCGCCCGAACCTCGATCGCCCCGACGATGACCGCGAGGAAATCACCCAGGCCGTGCAAGCGTTCACCGCGCGGCGCATCCAGCAACGTCTGGAAGAGACCATCGAGATTCCGCCGCTGGCCGAAACCGCGCAGAAAATCATCAAACTGCGGGTCGACCCCAACGCCACCATCGACGACATCACCGGCGTCGTCGAAACCGACCCGGCCCTGGCCGCACAAGTCGTCAGCTGGGCAGCGTCGCCGTACTACGCCTCGCCGGGCAAGATTCGTTCAGTGGAAGACGCCATCGTCCGGGTGCTGGGTTTCGACCTGGTGATCAACCTGGCATTGGGCCTGGCCCTGGGCAAAACCCTGAGCCTGCCCAAAGACCACCCGCAACACACCACGCCGTACTGGCAGCAATCGATCTACACCGCCGCCGTCATCGAAGGCCTGACCCGCGCCATGCCCCGCGCCCAGCGCCCGGAAGCCGGCCTGACCTACCTCGCCGGCCTGCTGCACAACTTCGGTTACCTGCTGCTGGCCCACGTGTTCCCGCCGCACTTCTCACTGATCTGCCGCCACCTGGAAGTCAACCCGCACCTGTGCCACAGCTACGTGGAACAACACCTGCTGGGCATCAGCCGCGAACAGATCGGCTCATGGCTGATGCGCTACTGGGACATGCCCGAAGAACTGGCCACCGCCCTGCGCTTCCAGCACGACCCAAACTACGACGGCGACTACGCCGAATACCCGAACCTCGTCTGCCTGGCCGTGCGCCTGCTGCGCGGTCGCGGCATCGGCTCCGGCCCGGATGAAGACATCCCCGACGCCCTGCTGGAACGCGTCGGCCTGACCCGCGACAAAGCCAACGACGTCGTCAGCAAAGTGCTTGAGGCTGAAGTGCTGCTGCGCGAACTCGCCTCACAATTCAACCAAACCTAAAAGTATCGCGGGCAAGCCACGCTCCCACAGATCACCAAAACCCTGTAGGAGCGAGGCTTGCCCGCGAAGAATCCAACTCGGTCCACCTGAATCACCACCCACTGTGGCGAGGGAGCTTGCTCCCGCTCGACTGAGCCAGCAACGACAGGAAGCAAGCGCCCTGCTATGATTTGACGGCAAATAGAGGGCTTTCCTATGACCCAAACAGCCAGTGTTGCAAGCCAAGTCCGTAAGCTTGCTAAAGAAAACAAGGTCACTGCTGGACGTGACGGCATGAGTCGTATGGCCGTGAGCATTACCCGTTTGGCTGGCGATGTCGTCGAGCTGGATGGCATCGAACAGTTGCTCGTCAATCTCAAGAGAAAAGGCGTTCTGACCAAGTCTGAAATCCTGGCGCTCCAAGGGCGCTATCTTCAGGAAAGGCGTGCACAGAAACGTAGCGCATGACTTTTGATCCGTTCGGCGACTTCGAAACTGCTGGATATCTTCAAAACTCGCTGCAACTGAAAGATCCCACTGAAGTAAAAGAGTCAGAGCATCTTTCGTTCGAATTGAGTATCGAAGATGCGCTTGCCTATTTGGCTAAGAAAAAGCCAATTGATTACAAGGCTGTACTCAAAGTTCACGAAATCCTGTTCTCCGGCTTCTATCACTGGGCAGGAAAAGACCGGAACGAGCTTGTCCCTCACCTGGCAGTCTTCAAGGGCTCCCTCGACGATCCCCGCAGCACCGTCTTCGAGCGCCCGGACTCCATCAAAATGTCTGTCGACTATGCGCTTAAGCTAGCAGCTGACAAGAAACGCTTCAGAGACCATCCCGGCGGGGTGATGGGTCAGCTGGCTTTCGCACACCCCTTCCTGGACGGCAATGGGCGCACGATTTTATTAGTCTTCATGGAACTCTGTTATCGAGCCGAGTTCGCCATCGACTGGTCAAGGACAAGCAAAGACGACTACCTGCGGGCACTCAGCGACGAGATCCGAGAGCCTCGCGAGAGGCATCTCGATAACTACCTCAACCCGTTCGTAGTCGATATATCCAGTCGTGACGAGTGGCCAGAGACCATCGGTGGTATCAGAGGCCTGGATGGCCTGGACAAGGAAGACATCACATACGAGAACCTGGACAACCCGCAAGTCCAGCAGATCTACAAGACATACCGGGCCCAGCCACTTGACACCCACGGGCCTCCTGAGTCGGATGGCTGAAGAGGCTGGCTTGCTCTCGAAAAATCCCGGCGAGCTACCCGAAAGACCTATGCCTTTGGCTTGGCCTTCTTCGGCTTCAAATACTTGGTCAACCCCTGAAACCAGATCACCAACGCCGGGTTGCCCTTGATCTGAATCGACTTGTCCTGAATCCCCGTCATAAACGCCAACTGCTTGTTCTTCGCCTGCATCGTGGCAAAGCCATACGCCGCGTCTTTAAAGGCAATCGCAAACGCAGGCTCGGCATACACGCCGGACTTACTGGTAATGCGCTGATCCTTCACAAAGAAATGCCGCGCTACCTTCCCGTCCAGGGTCTGTAGCTGAAACACCAATGCCTTGTCACCCAACTGCTGCTGAAACGCAGGATTAGTCCGACTGGCCTTACCCATCAACAAACCCAGCATCCACAGAAGAAAACGAAATTTCATGCGCACAGCCTCAAAAGAAAAATGAACGGCCGGCGCAGTGTAGCGGCTTCAAGCCAGAACGCCACTGTCGGACTGCGTTAGAAGAAGATGAACCGCTTTTCCCGCATGATGACCGCCAAGTCACGCTTTACCGCCTCAACCCTGATCGTTCCCACGCTCCCGCGTAGGAATGCATCCCATGACGCTCCGCGTCACACCCAACGCCCGCCCTACACCTGAAGAAACACATTCCTGTAGGAGCTGCCGAAGGCTGCGATCTTTTGATCTTGATGCCCGCAAACTTATCGGACATTTCCTTCAAAACGCCGGGCTGTCCATGAACTAGGCAGCTTGACCCCTCATCGATAACCTCTGTTCGTCACCGCAAAATCGGTGACTCGGACGTGCAAGTCCGGTGGAGTACAGATTCGGTTATGGCAATTCATCGAGCGTTTTCCTATGCTCGCGAATCGTTATGGCAGCTGTGTATGGGAGACCTTCGGGTCTGCCGGGTGACTCCACCGGTCTTGCACACCTATGCACAGCTGCCACCTCTTTCGAAGTGCACGCGAAATGGTGTCAGCTCCTTAAATCATGGAGTAACACTTAATGATCAAGCCAACACCGAATCCTCCTGAAAACCCAGCCACATCCCCCTACGAATCCTTCGATTCGAAAAAACTCCACGAAGCCGCCGAACGCGCCCTCGACCACCACCTCGGCCCGTTGCCCACTGAAAAACCCAAACGCAAAGGCAAACTCTTCACCGTCTCCCCCGACATCGACACCGAAGCCCTCCTGGCCAACGCCTCAGAAGACCTGAAGTCCATCAGCGCCATCGCCGCCGACCTGGCCGACGACATCGAAGGCACCCGCCGCTCAGTCGCCTTGGCGCTCAGCAGAATGGCGGATGGGGTGCAGTTGTTGGTAGAGCGAGCACTGGATCACATTGATTCGCCGAATCCGGCGGAGTATCGGGCTAAGGTGTAAACCTTATTCAGGATGGGACAACAGAAAGAAAAAGGGGACGTTGAGTCCCCTTTCTCAATGATCTCGACTCACCACTGACAGCCTGTCTCTGGTGACGCCTCCATGCTGATATCTTGATCGAACGAATACTTCTTTCCGGATTTATAGTTCGTATAAGTCATTCCATAAATCCGAGTACCCTGCCTGACCATTTCATACTCCCCCGTCAGCGCACCGTCAGCCACTTCTACCCACGTCGTCGTGAACTGATAGGGCCCATCTTCAGTCATGACTTCATGCTCAGTGCTCCGATGGACAAGAGCAATGGCCTTCTTCGACTTGCTGTACTTAACTCCCGCCACGTCCCACTTGGCGACCGAGTCGTAATAGGTTCTAAACTCAAAATTGATGCTTTTGCCTTCCAGCGAACGGAAACAAGAAACCTGTGTTGTGATCTCACTGCGGGCCGTCAGCGGCAATACCAACAACAGCATTAAAAATAACTTCTTCACAGATCCCTCTGATCTCATTTTTTTGAAAACGATGACGTGCTCTCAGTAGAGCTTACCGCATGCCTAAAGTGAAAAATCCGAGACCTCTGCAAGCCGCCAACATTGCCCACGAACAAACTGATACTCGAAGACATAATCGGTATCCGGCTTCTGCAGGATCGCCGTGGCGTTGTTGCCCCGCTCTTCCTTGACGGTCAACGTAAGACCGTCGGCCTCTCGTTTCACGCTATCCGGGATGATTGGAAACTTGATCTGATCACCGCTGACGCTGCGCTTTTCCATCTCAGGCTCGGGATCTCCCGCCACAGTCGTGACAAGTTGCAGCGGCTGTTGAACGAACGTTTTTTGCAGGTCTGCGCGCTCGGAAAAAGCTGCGAGGAACGCTGAAAACTCGTTCGAGGGACAAGCGATATTGGCCGCGTTACCACCAATTTTGCGCGGCTCCTGGCTGATGCCATATTCCAGTTTTGAATCCGCAATAATCTTTGCATCCAAGTCTGCCAGACGCTTTTTAATACTCGCCGCATCCTTGTAAGCACATTCAACATCTACGCCCGCTTCCAGGTCTCGCCCATCGCGACAGTCCTGCAATTCGGGATCTGGCGGGTCACCGGGAAAAAACCGCAAAGACAACTGATCCCCGTCCTTAATCAGTGGTAACTCCAGCGTCGAAAAGGAATAGCCCTCGAAACGGGCCGACTCCTTGTTCTTCGTGAGCACATACAGGGACTTGCCCGCTCGCTCAGGAAATTTACGCTCGAAGAAGAACACCGACACTATCTGTTCGCCAATGACCGGCGCTACATAGGTGAGTTCTGGTTTCGTAGCACTCATCGTTGCGTAGAAAATTTCACCATTGGGAACGTACGCGCCTGTCGTCTGACCTTTGAGCGTGCTCTTCAAGAAAAATACCGTGATTTTCTGCTCACCCACCGAAGCCACCACCGGAGCGTGCATCTGCTCGATGGTTTGCAGATCTTTAGCTAACGCTGGTTGTGGCGAAAAACCGAAGATTGATACAACCACGCACACACAACTAAAAAACCTGGCCACTTCCATTCACTTCCCTGTTGATCCACTAGCTGACCATTCTTCAAAGACTGTGCTGCCGATTTAAGGCCGCTCATAGTTGATCCTTTTAACCTCAGGACTCTCTTGCTGTAGCTGTCTCTTCGTGACGCCATAAGCCTTGATCAGCCCGTCCCAGGAACCTTTCGAACCAAACGACCGATAGCTATTGCTGTAGCTGTAATGCTCTAACCGTCCGACCGTCGAGTAGTAACCGCGCCATTCAGGGCAGGATCCGCACCCGCCATAACCGCCAATTGAAACTAGGCTGCCCTTGGTTCCTTTCACGCAATCCATCGCCACTACCACGTTACTCAACATCTTCGTCTTCGCACCGTCGGACGTGAGCTGTGAAACTTTGTCGATGTTGCGCCGAAGCACTTTGCCGCCGATGTTGATTGTCTGGTCGGAGCAGACCGGGATTACGTGGGTTTCAGTTTCTTGCACTGTCACGGATCGACAGGACGAAACCAACACCACTTCAACGCCGCCACACTGCATGACATCGCGTTGGGTGTAGGCATCCGAAGGAGCGGCGAAAGTTGGAAACGAGAGCAGCAGCGAAAGGCTGCCCGCGAGAAGACGCTGATTCATGGAAAATTCCTTTTCACCGTTAACTGGCTTGTTTTTTCGCGAGACACTTTGCATAGCCGTCGGCGAATTTGGCATCGAATGACAGTTCCACCGGTTCTTCCAGTTCAGCCGCGGCATTGAGCAACACTCGGGTATCCGGGATGTATTTGATCCAGCCGATGGTCCCGGTGCCATCCGTGTCATAGAGCAACTTGGCCCGCACGGTTTCACCGTCGTCATCGTCAATCAGAGAAAAACGGGGACAGACCACGTTTTTCAGATCATTATTGAAACGTGGTCTGTCCCCATTTCATGCGATAAATGTAATATGTGTATGCTTTTTCGTTCGTAACAACCATTAACACAAGTGCCATTCGGGACAGATTTATTTATCGAAAGTTAAATTCATCTCACAAATAAATCCGCCCCCTTTACGCCCCTTTACGCCTGTTAAGAGCATTAGCGCGTATCACAGCTCGGCCCACTGAGCACTTCACCGTCAATCTTAAACTTACATACCTCAGTAATGTCTGCGTCCTGTGTTAGAGACATAAGAGTTAGAGTGAATAAAAGTTCATTATTGGAAAACTCTCCTTTTTCCAGCACAACCTCCGAGAAATCGATGTTGAAGCTTTTTCCAGAAATACTGCAAAAATCCATTGAGTTACTGGCAGCACCTTTGCCACCTGGCTTTAGGACCTGAACTTTTATGCAAGGACTGCCCAGCGACTGATAGTAGCGAACCAACTTACCAGAAACGACAGCCGTATCGGCTTTATATATATTTACAACTGGATCTTTTTCATCCGCGGCCAAGGCGCAGCAGGAAAAAGCCAAACCTACCAACAGCATTAAGTTTTTCATTTCTCACCTTATAGATAATTTTTACGCCTAGTAAAGCGATCTAACGGAACATTTGACCAATTGTTTTGATTGGACATAACAGACTTCAATTCAGCCCTATTGTTTTGAACAAAAGGCCGCTGAACCAGTATCCTTGATGTCGGCGTATAATCCCCTCGATACCTCAGGTCCACAATCATGTCTTGAATTTTTGGATCAATCGCATCCCAATTCAACGCACCGTACTCACCAATATTAAAAGCCTGCCCTGATATTGTAATAACTTTATTTTTCATATCGTCATAAACAGAAGTAAACAATTTGTACTGCTGCTTACGCGTAATAAAGATTTTCCGAATCTCAGGACTGGCATTATTAAGATAATCTCTAGCGGCAGTACCGCTTAGGCCCTTCGACCCTATCAACCAACCTAGTAATGGCTCAGAAATGCCTACCGCTGCAAGATCACCCTGTGGATCCGACTTTTGACCAAGGTCATATCCCCTGCCAATCGTAATACCGGACGCACCACCTGGCCAATGCACTTTCCGACTGAAATACTGGTGCAAAGGGTTCGCGGAATCTTCCAGATCATTTCCCTCCGCATCAAATGTTAATTGACCTTTATCGACTTTAAGCCACTTCAAGTCATTGTCATCTTCCATGGCTAGAAAATTGGCAACAAACCCGACAGGATGAAAGTGATAAATCAACCCAGAAGCAACCGGGGACTTATCAGACAATTTATCCCAAAAAACATACCCATCTATTCTTTCTTTCTCATGTGCCAGAAGTTTCTTTGAAACCTCCAAAAGTGAGTCTAGTCTCTTCCATTTTTCAGATCCCGACTCTTCTTTCCACTCTGTAGGATGGTGGGCTACTAGCTTTGTCCATTGGTCTCTTGTGGCAGCACCCTTCAATGCCTCAGCAAGCTCAGTAGGTTCTACTTCACCATCACCGTTTTTGTCTATTTTCTTGAAAAGATCCTTAAAGAACTGGGGCATATCCTCAGGATCAAGAAAGCCATCGGCTTTCGGGTTACTTTCCTCCACAATTTGAAAGCCCATTTTCTTCCAATCGTGTGGAGTGATCATTTTCGCGTCAGATTTTTTTATCAATCCGGAAATCGGTTGATCGTCCTCAATGACGGAGACTTCATACCAATCCTCGCTGCCCTCCTTGACAACTGGCACCTTACCCAAATCGATAGCATGCTCATTCTTGGAAGGATCACTCGTCCCGGTAGCGGGCAATTTTTTCTTAAGCTGCGCACCTACCGGTAAATGCAGGTACTGCCTACCAATTTTCAAACCGGCGACGTTATCGAGGAAATCATTAACGTCGGCTTCGGCGCTGAATATCTCAACATGAACTTGGAATTTACTGTCCGTCATGCCCTGTTCGTCGACGAGATTTTCAGTTTTACCCAAGTAACCGATCGGGTCGCCAGCCTTGATTCCAATGCTAGTCGTCACAACCTCAAACTCTGTAGGCGTGAGCGTCTCCCACTGCACGTACTGGCTATCCGGATCGTTTTCGACAATGGCCCAGAAATTTGCTGGTACGTTCCCCGTGCCTGTCCATATGCTAGCTACCACCGGTGTACATGGGGCCATTCGCCGCAATTTGTTGTCGAGAACCAGGCTCACAACATCTTTGCTATCGAACGCAATAGTGCTGCTGGCCGTTATCTCTCGACTTTCTTCTATACGCGCACCTGCAGGTTGCCCATTCGTAGGGCTCGCTGGTGCGGCATACATCGCCAAGCGTTTGCACGTCCTAGCTTTTACTTTCCCTTGCCAATACTTTGGCTTCGCACGTTCTGGAACATCATCCGCGAGCCAAATACGTTTAGGTTGGGAGTTTTGGTAAGGTGCACCATTCTTCAGATAGGCGAACCAGACCTCTCTCCCTGCTTCACGAATTTTGTGTGACCCGTTCTTCACACTGCCGGAAAGGATTTTTCCTTTGGCATAGGTGACGTTGCCGACGCTTCTCTGCTCCAGCACCTCAAGCTTGGTGCCCGTAGCCAGTTTCCCGGGTGACTGAACGCTGCTTGTTTCGGGAAACTCGTCATACGCCTTGAAGTCATTTACCTTCATGGTCACTTTGGGTTTCGGTGTTTCTTCCTCGGATAGCGGGTAGCGCTTATAAGGCAGCAAATGCATATACAGACTGTAGAAGTTCAGCTTGTTTTGCTTGCCTTTGTTCGGCCCTTCTTCCGGGTTGGGTGCTGATTTGTACTCGTGACGCACCAGGCAGAAGGAGTTGGAATACTTCAGCTTTTTCTCGTTGTCGCCGAAGGTCGACTCCAGATAATCCTCGTTAAGGCGATACGCAACGACTTCGCCATCGGCCATGCAGCGTATCGGCTCATTCAGGACGCATTGTGGGGCACTTGCATCGCTGATGTGGATGCCCCCATGCCAAAATTTGTTGCTCCCCAGCAGGTAATGGCCTGACTTTTCACCTTCAAGTGCTTTGTAGACTTCCTCAGCATCAGTGAACTGTTTTCCGTCAGCCTTTCTAAAAGGATATTGGAAGTTCATTAACGGCGATGCCGCTGGAACAGGGGCGGGTGCAGGGGCAGGTGTCGGAGTTGGATTCCCCCCCGTCCTTGCCGACTCTTTAACTCTCAAAAACTTTGTAGGAACTGGCCAATACCAAGCCTTCCCCAAAGCACCGAATGGTGCAGTGGCTGGACCAGAGCTTTGTGCCCCAAAGAACTTGCCAAACTCAGAGTCTAATGTGCTGTCATAAAACTCGACAATCCCCGTATGATTTAACGTCTTATTTTCATGATTGGACGTTGCGTTAATCCAGAGGACGATATCTCCACGCGTTACATTAGCAGGGCTAATCACATCATAGTATTGAAGGGCCTCACCACCATTGAGAGCCGCTGTATTCTGATAAGGGACTTCGTAGCCGGCACTTGTAAGCAGCAAGTTAACCATATGAGAGCAGTCGACAACTTTTTTTCCATTCTCAACGTCAAAACCGTTCCCTCCCTCCTTATATCTATAATTAGCGCTGGTATAGTTGCTCGAAAAATCAAGTGGCTCTGTCATTTCTGCTTCCTGCAATAATCAATAGCAATAGCTGGCTTTGAAAGTTCCGGCTGGCTGCTTATTCAAACGGTCCAGATGTGCGATAGCCCCTTTACTGCCTTGTTTGGCAGCGAGTTGGTAGCAAGCAACCGCCCTGGACATGTCCTTTGTAACCAATTCTCCCGTTTCAAAGGCGCGCCCGAGTGCATTTATCGCGAAGGCACTTCCCATACGGGCAGCGTGCGTCAGCGCTTCTTCAGCCTGTGCTGGATGCTGGCAAGGGCCGTCAGAGGAAATGTTGTTACCAACGCAATAAAATAACGAAAGACTCATTGCCCCCTCCGGCAAGGTGGTTGCTGCTGCCTTGAATAGCTGCTCAACCTTCTCGTTTTTTAACTGCGGCGCCATACCGGAAAGACTCAAACTTGCAGCATTCAAACTGGCTTGAGGATCGCCGGAAGCTGCAGCGCATAGATAGTTTTCCAGAGAGGCTTCAAACAACTCCCCCGTGAGTCGGTACTGCTCCAGCCCCCCCAAACCTCTAAAGGCTTCCGCACGTTGAAAGCAAAAACTCTCTGCTTCGCTCATGTGAGGATTGCTCGCCGCTACGAGATCTTTCTCACTAATCGACCAATCCTCAACTCCCTCCAAGACCCAACACGCCTGCCGAGAAAAATTGAAGATCTTGATGTTGCTGTTACCCGCCCGCTTATCCACTACATTGAAGTGACTGTCGTCGATCGCTTCGACTTCGACACCTCCTGTCTTGTCTGTGGCTACGGGCGCCATTAGCGGAAACGCCAAATTGGAACTGTTGACTCCCGTCGTTTGCGGCTCAAAAACCCCATGTTCTCCCACCGGTTTCAAAACCTGCGACTTCACCGTCATCGCAGTCAACCGCTGCTGGGTTTCAGCATTCGTAGAGAACGCTGGAAGGAATTGGGCAAAATCCTCAGACGGGCACTCATCCGCATAAACGCTGCCATGAAACAGGCTCAGCAGCGACACACTGAAAACCGCTACAGCGAAGCCATTGCTCTTCTTCAACACACCATTCATGTCGATCACTCAGAAAACACAAAAAAAGCCTTCGGTTTAACCTTCTCAGGCGGCGCATTCCCCAACGCCTGATCCATCAAACTCCCCGCCTTATCCTTATCCGCAGCCCCCGGCAGCACCGGCGGCTTGATGCCAATCCCAGTCCCACTCCCCGCCGAACCACCCGCATTAATCTTCACCACCGGCCCAACCACCGTCACACCACCCGCATCCAGCTTGATAAAACTCCCACCAGCCTTAACCGTGAGTTCCATCCCGGCTTCGATAACAATCTTGTCCCCAGCCTTGAGGTGAATCTCCTTCCCGGCACTGGTCAGCTGTGCAGTTCCAAGCTTGATGTGCTGGTTCTGCCCAACCGTCAGGTGATCATCCACCCGCACTTCACTCTTGCGATCAGCAATCGTGGTCCGATGTTCCTCAGCCTTCAGCTCGGTGTAGGTGTTCTTCACCACCGTGTCGTGGCGTTCATTCCCCACCCGAATCTTCTGGTCGTGCTCGATGTTTTCATCCCAATCCCGCTGGGCATGAATAAAGATCTGCTCTGCACCCTTCTTGTCTTCAATCCGCAGTTCGTTGTACCCACCGCCCCCCGGTGAGCTGAGGGTTTTGAACACGGTGCGAGTTTTGTTGGCCGGCAGATCGTAGGGAACCTGGTTTTCCTTGTGGTACAGGCACCCAGTCACCAACGGTTGATCGGGATCGCCTTCGAGGAAGGTGACGAGCACTTCCATGCCGATACGCGGGATGGCGATAGCGCCGTAGCGGTCGCCGGCCCAGCTGGAGGAGACACGCATCCAGCAGCTGGTTTTGTCATCAGCCAACCCTTCGCGGTCCCAGTGGAATTGCACTTTGATGCGGCCGTATGGGTCGCAGTGAATCTCTTCGCCTTTGGGGCCGGTGACCATGGCGGTCTGGCTGCCGAGGACGCGGGGTTTGGGGTGTTCCAGGGCGGGGCGGTAGAACACGTTCCACGGGGTGGCGAGGAAGCGGTTGCGGTAGCCCTGGTGGAAGTCGTCTTTGTTGTCGGTGGTGTCGCTGGTCACGGATTCTTCGAGCACTTGCGGCTGTTTGCCTTCGTGGACGATTTCGGTGAGTAGCCAGAGGTCGTTCCACTCGGTGCGCGGGTGGTCGGAGATTTCCAGGAAGTGGCCGCTGGCGAGGGTGGTCTGGTCGCCATGGCCTTCGGCTTGCTGGTAGTCGGCGCGGTGGCGTTCGAGGGCGCGTTGGCTGAGGAATTTGCCGCGTGCGCGGTCGAGGAAGCGACCGGGGTAGTCGTAGTCTTCCAGATCCGGTTCAGTGCTTTCGCCGTCGGGTTTGCCGTCGGGTTTATAGCCGGCTTCAAGTCGCAGGTTGGGCTTTTCGAAGTCGTAGTCGCGGCGGGTGACGCGGCCGGTGCGGGTTTCCAGGCGCAGTTTGAAGCCTTTGATCACCGGTTCCTCGGCGACCATGCCGCTGCCTTGTACATAGGCGGTGGGCTGGCCGAGTTTGGGGAACACGGTCTGGTTGTCGCCGAACACCAGTTGGTGGGCTTTTTCGCTGTGCTGGAAGTGGTAGTGAATGCCTTCTTCTTCGCACAGGCGCTGGACGAAGTGCAGGTCGGTTTCGTCGTATTGCACGCAGTAGTCGCGGTCCGGGCACGGGGTGTTCAGCTGGAAGCGGTAGGCGTTGCCTTTGATGCCGTGTTCTTCGAGGATCAGCGCGATGATTTTCGGTGCTGACATCTGCTGGTAGATGCGCTGGTTGGTGCGGTGATGCAGGTATTGCAGCTGCGGCACCAGGGAGACTTTGTAGCGGGTCAGGCGCTTGCCGGCATCGCCTTGGGCGACGCGGTAGATCTGGCCGTGGATGCCACTGCCTTTCGGGTCGAATGCGAGGAACGCCTGCTTGTGCAGGAGCTTTTCCAGGTCCAGGTCCGGGTTTTCGCTGACCAGTTCGAGGTCGAAGCGATACGGCTGGCTGATGCCTTCGGTGCCGGTGAACGACAGCACTTGCAGGTCGCCGGCATAGTCTTCAACGGTCAGACTGAAGTGCGTTTCGTTAGCTGGGTTGAACATAAAGTGCTCCCTGTTCGAATGTCATCCGTTACGCCCGAAGTCGCAGACGTTGTAGCCAGGACGAAGTGGCGCCCATGGCGTCACGCAATTGGGCGGCGGTGATGGTGCGCTTGGCCGCATCGAAAGCCAGCGCCGTTCGCAGGGCTGGCCAGCAGTGTTTCGGTAGATGCTTGGGTGCTTGCAGTTCGCGTTCGAGGTGCCCGTCGCGGGCCTCGGTCGAGGGCAAGCGGCGGAACGGGTGTTTGCCGCCCGCCAACTCGTAGATCACGCAGGCCACGCCGTACACGTCCGCGCTGGCCGACAGCGGTTGGCCTTCGAGCAGTTCGGGGGCGGCGTAGCCAGGGGTCCAGGCGTTGAAGCGGTTGCGGCTCAGGTGCGGCAGGCCGGGCAAGATGCCCTCTTGTGCCTGGCCGAGGCCGAAGTCGAACAGGCGCACGCCCTCTTCGCTGAGCATCACGTTGCTCGGTTTCATGTCGCCGTGCAGCACGCCGCGAGCGTGGGCGTAGGCCAGCGCGTCGAGCAGCGGCAGCGCGATGTCGCGCAGTTCTTTCCATGGCAGGCCCAGAGGCCGCTCGCAGAGCAATTTGTCCAGGGTCAGCCCACGCATGAGTTCCATGGTGATGAAGGCGCGCTGGCAGTCGGTGTCCACTTCAAAGGTGTGCGGTCGCAGCACATTGTCGTGGCGCAGTCGTCGGGTCAGGGCGAACTCGCTGTAGAGCAAGGCGCTGGCGTCCGGCGACTCGGCAAATTCTTCGCTGAGTATTTTCAGCGCGATGTAAGGATCGGGATCGCCGAACTGTTCGCTCAGCAAGTCCCGTGCACGGTAAACCGCGCCCATGCCACCGGCACCGAGCAGGCGCTCGAGGCGGTAACGTCCCGCCAGCACGTCCGGCAGTTCGCCGATACTGGCCCGGGTCGGCGCCAGCGCAGGCTCGGACTGATGCGGCTTTCCGTTTAGAGGCGTGGCGAAGGCGAAGTAAGTCAGGTTATTGGCTTCTTCCTCGGTCACCAGCAGGTCGTCGATCAGTGGCATGAGTTCAGTCATTGGCGGATCACCACGGCGGTCAGATTGTCCCGGGCCGAGCCACGCAGAGCGCCGTCGAACAGACGTTCCAGCGCAACGTGCGGCGCGGTCAGGCTCAGGGCGTTGCCCAGGGCATCGCTAGTCAGCCCTTGATACAAACCATCGCTGCACAGCAAAAACGCATCGCCGGGATAGACCTCGAGTTCGAGCACATCCAGGGTCAGCTGCTCGGCAGCCCCGACCGCACGGGTCAGGGCGTGGGCGGCGGGATGAGCCTGGGCTTGCTCGACGCTCATGTTCTGCTCGTCGATCAGTTGCTGTTGCAGCGAATGGTCCTTGGACAGCTGATACAAACGCTGGCCACGCCACAGGTAGCAGCGGCTGTCGCCGGCCCAGATGCAGGCCGCGCGATTGCCTTCCACCAGCAGCGCCACCACGGTGCTGCCCATGATGCTGTCATGGCGCCCGGCGGTGACGGTCAACTCCTGACCCAATCGGCGGTTGAGCCAGTGCAGGCACTGGCGAATACCTTTGAGTCGTTCGTCGAAGTCGTCCTGTACCGGCAATTCCGCCAGGCTGGCGACGATCAACTGGCTGGCGATATCGCCGCCCTGATGACCGCCCATGCCGTCCGCGACCACCCACAGCCCCTGCTGTGGACAGTCGAGAAAAGCATCTTCGTTGCGCGCCCGAACCTTGCCCGGATCGGTACGCGCAGCGCTGCGCCAGGGACTGGCAACCAGCATCAGAGCTGCACCGGCATACGGAAAGTACGCAGCACGCCCATGTCGAACGGGTTCGGCGTGCGCTGGCTCGTCAGCAAGTAGTTGGCGCGCAGACCACCCACGTCAGCCTTGAGTACCAGCACGTCGCGACCGGTCAGGTACTCGGTCTGCATCAGGTCGAACAGACGGAACAGCGACCATGGGCCGGAGTTCTTCTCGATGCCGATCGGGCGGCCGGCCATTTTGTCGAGGACCAGGCTGGTGCGACCGTCTTCAGCGTCGGTCGGCCATTTGAACGACATCGGCACGATAGGTCCGTGACGGTATTCAATGGTCTTGTCGCCAAACTTGAACTCGGAACGGCTGACGGCCGGGTCGAGGGTGTACGGCTCCAGTTTGAACTGCACTTGCGGCTCGGCCGGGTTGCTGGCGAAGAAGCTCTGGCGGATCACTTGTGCCGCGGCCATCTGGTCGAGGTAGACCTTGGAGATCGGCATGCTGTGACCGTCGATGCTGCGCAGGCGGTAGTTGCCTGGATCGCCACTCACGAACGGACGCATGTAGTTCTCGAAGAAGCGGTCGGCGATGCCCTGGGCCTTGAAGAACTCGCGGAAGTCGCTGATAGCAACGTCGCTGGTGCTGTGGGCGCTGAACGGGTAACGCTTGTTGATCGCCTTGCCGTAGAAGCTGTACAGCTCGCTCTGATAACGCTGGTTCAGGTACTGGTAGGAATCGTTGAGCACCAGACGCCAGGTGTCTTCGGCCAGCACGTTGAACCACACGCTGACAGGGCGCGGCAAACGGTTCGACGCATTGCGCAAGTTGCTCAGCGCATCACGCTGGCCGCTCATGCGGGTCTTGGCCATTTCGAACGCAGCCTGCTCCGGCGCGCTGGCACGGGCCAGGCTCGACAGTTGCAGTTGCAGGTCGTTGAGTGCTGTCAGTGCCGGGGTCAGGTCAGCGGCCGGGCCGTTGTTGTCGTCCAGCAAGCGGTGCAGCGGTTCGAAGCGACGTTGCAGGGATTTCTTTGCGGTGTCCGGCAGGTTTTTGGTCGCGGCCATGTCAGACGCCGCATCCGCTGCGGCCGACGCCAGTTTGCCCAACTTGCCGAGCTTGCCCTTCTGCTCTCCCAGTTTTGCAGCGGCATCCGCGGCCTCATCAACCGGCTCAGCTTCCGCCGGGAACCGGGTGTTCTCGCGCACTTCCACCAGCAGTTGCAGCACTGGGGAGTTGGCGGACGTCAGGCCTGCCAGTTGCTCGGCGCCTTCACCGGCGTCGTTGATCGGTGGCAATGCCACCTGACCGACCGCTTCGCTCCAGAAATTGGCGTAGTCGCGGAAGTACAGTTGCTCCAGTTCGACCATCAGGCGACGCAAGTCCATGCCGCTGATGCCCGAGCCTTCGCCCAGTACCCAGTTGTCACGCAGGATATCGGTGACCAGCGCCGAACCCTGGACCGAGAAGTACTGCTGATAGCCTTGCTGGGTGTAGAACCCCGGAATCACGTAATCGGTGCCGACAAACAACGAACCCTGCGGGCCGATGTGTTGGCTCAGGCGGTATTCCGGCAGGTTGCGAGCCTGCTCGCGCAGCATCCGGTAAACCACGTTGGCCAGCGACTCGCTGCGCAGCACCTGACGCGCCTGCGCTACCAGTTGCTCGTTCAGCGGGTAGATAAACGGCTGCTTGAGCAAACGCTCGAAGTGGGTGTTCAAGCCGTTCTGCACTGCCGTATTGCCGGCGTAACGCAGGGACCAGTCAGTGGCGACCCAATCCTTGAGCCAAGCGGCATCGCGACGATCCTTCATGTTCAGCATCAGGTACGCACGCAGGCTGTTGAGCAGGCGTTCGCGGTCCTTCATGTTGGCGCGGATCTGCCCTTCCAGCAGGGTCGCAACCCGTGGCAGCAGTTGCGCTTCAAGCTCACGCTCGTAGGCGCTCTTGACCACCGGATTGGCGTCTTCGCCTTGGTACAGGCCACCGCGTTCGTGGTACGACACATCACCTTTGTTCGGGAAGACCTGCGTCGCCGCATAACTGGTGTCGAGGGTCTTGAGCACCGCCATGGAGTCATCACGTGCAGTCAGGGCCAAGCGTTGCTGATTCCAGGTTTGTGCCAGGGAACGCAGGTTTTCCAGACGCTCGTAGTTGGCCGAGAACCCGCCAGCCCAAAGCATGCCGAACAGCGCCAGTGCCGCCAGTGCGCCCACATACAACGCACGTTGGCCCCAATGGATGCGGCTGCGTTCGCGTTTGTCCAGACCGGCCAGATCGGCCTCGGGGAAAATTACTCGGCTGAGCAAATGGTGAATGAACCGCGAACGGCCACTGCGCAGGGTCGGCAGCACGCCGGCGTTCATCCCCAGATTGGCGCCGATGCCGGCGGTGGTCTGGTCCATTTCCTGAGTCAGGTGCGGCGCGCTGGTCAGGTAGAAACCGCGCAACTGGCTGACACGCTGGTAGCGGTTGCCGGTAAACGCCATGTCGACGAACAGGCACAGACGCTCGCCGATCTGCCCCAGTTGATGCGGGAAGTCGAGGATGCGACCACGACGCTGGGTGTCGCGCTCCTGGTGCATGCGCATGATCACCTGGCTGTTCAGGCGACGCAGCAGCTCTTCGAACTCGGCGCGCAGCACAGCCACGTCAGTGCCGCTCTGCTCTTTGCGGAAGCTGGTGCCGAGTACCTGATCGCTTTCTTCGCGGGTCAGCTGATCGAAGAACTCGTCGAAACCGAGCAGGCGGTCGGCCTTGCTCAGCACCAGATAAATCGGTACGTCGACGTGGAGTTTCTGATGCACGTCTTGCAGACGCGCACGCACCTGGCGAGCCAGGGTGTCGAGGTCTTGCTCGCTGCCGCCCAGCAGTGTTTCCACCGGGATGGTCACCAGCACACCGTTCAATGGACGGTTGCGGCGACGCTTGCGCAGCAGGTCGAGCAAGGTGCTCCAGGCGTTGCCATCGACTTCCGCATCCGGCTGGGTCAGGTAACGCCCGGCGGTGTCGATCAGCACGCCGTGGTCGGCGAAGTACCAGTCGCAATGCCGAGTGCCGAGGGTGTCGCGGGTGAGTTTGCGGTCGATCTTGTTGATCGGAAACTCAAGCCCCGAGAAGTCCAGCAGGCTGGTCTTGCCGCTGCTCTGCGGGCCGATCAGCAAGTACCACGGCAAATCGCTGCGCCAGCGTTCGCTGCGACCGCGATAGAGGCTCGAGGTCTTCAGGGTTTTCAACGCATCCTTGAAGCGCACGCGAAGCTCTTTCTGCTCTTCGTCGATCAGCTCTTCACGGCGGATACGGTCCTGGCCGTCTTCGGTTTCTTCCACAGCCTTTTTGCGTACACCGGCGCGCCAGCTGACGAAGACCATGGTCAGGCCCCAGATCAGGAACAGCACACTGATGGTCAGCAGGCGGGAGGTCGAACCTTCCCAGAACTTGTAGTCATTGACCGCCAGCAGCGGCCCGACGAACCACACCAGCAGCGCGACGAACAGCACCAGCAGCAAGGTCCAGACCCAGGTCTGGCGCAGGAATGCGCCGACTTTCTTGAAAAACTTTTTCATCACACGTCCCTGTTTACGGCTTCGACTGTGGCTGAACCGCGGCCGGATCCAGCTGCTGGTAAGGTTGCAGAACGGTTTCGCGTTGCTCGCCCAGTACCCAGGCGAAGCCCGAATACATCACCACCAGGCAGACCACAGTGAACAGCACCACCATCCACGCCGGCACGATGCGCACCAGGCTGCGGCGCTGATCGTTCAAGCCTTCCCAATGCGGCGACAGCTCACGCGGCACGTCGCCGCGCAGTTGACGAATCTGCCGATACAAAGCATCGCGGATGCCTTCGAGTTCGAGCATGCCGCGGGCTTGCACCCGGTACTTGCCTTCGAAACCGAGGGACAGGCACAAGTACATCAGCTCCAGCATCGGCAGGTGCTTGACCGGGTTTTTCGACAGGCGATCCAGCAGCTGGAAGAACTTCTCACCACCGAAGGTTTCGTTATGGAAGCTGCTGAGCAGGCTCATCTGCGACCACTCGCTTTCGTTGCCCCACGGCGTGGTGACGACGGCTTCGTCGACCACGGTGCAGAGCACGTAACGGGCAGCCATCACCTGGCTGCTTTCGGCGCCGTTATGCAGCGCACGCACTTCAAACAGTTTGAGCCCGGCAGTCAGTCGCTCGTTGAGCGCGTACAGGTCTTCGCGGGTGTCGCTGTGCTTGAGTCGAACCACTTCCGACAGCAGCTCGGACGCCGCGGCCACCAACGAATTGAGGCTGATGTTGAACGCTTCGGCCGGGCGCAGACGCGCGGCGTAGATCATCCGTTCTTCCAGCTGTTCGAAACGCGGCGGCGCAGCGAAGTCAGTCAGCGGACTCGACGCCGGGCCGTGGCCCTGGCGGTCGAGCAGGACGGTTTTGTCGTCCTGGTTGTATTCCATGTCCTTGATCATGTCGGTCAGTTCCTGATGGCCCAGAATTTCAGTTCAAGCTCGGCGAATTCGCCGGACACGTGAAACGCGAAGCCGCCGGAGCGCTCGAGTTGCGCCAGGTCTTCGGAACTGAGTTCGAGGATGAAATAGGTTTTGTTGGAGTGGAACGCGATCTGCCGTGGGGCCACCGGCAACGGTTTGACCTTGATGCCAGGCAGGTGCAGGTTGACCAGTTGGCGAATGCGCTCCACCGGGCCGACCTTGAGGTGCGCCGGCAAGCGATGGCGCAGTTCTTCGGAGTCGCAGTTGGCACTGGCCGCGAGCACGAACGAGGCCGAGCCCAGTAGTTTGTGGTCGTGCAAGGGCGACACGATGATCCCGTACTGACGCGCTTGCAGCACCAGTTCGATGGCGTGCTGTTCGAGCACCATCGACAGCACCTGACGAATCGCTTCCATCAGTTTGCGGAAGCTCGCGCCCTGGTCGCTGTGCTGGTAACGGCTGTCCAGACGCGGGCGCTTGCTCTCGCTGGAAAACGTCGCCAGATCACCGAGCATGGTCAGCAGCGTGCGGTACAACTCTTCCGGGTGAACCTGTTCCAGGCCGAGGTAATGGCGCAGCAGCATTTCGGTGCGGTTGATCAGTTGCAGCATCATGAAGTCGCCGATTTCCGCGCCACCGACCTTACCGTTGGAGCTGATCCGCTCGGCAATCGTGTCGCCCCGGTGGCCAAGCATGCTGATGACTTCTTTGAGGCACGACAGCAAGTAGCTGGAGGAGTGCGCCTGAATGTAGGTCGGCACGAAGTCGGGGTCGAGGCTGATCACGCCGTCGGGCGTGGTATCGAGCACTTCGCAGATTTTCAGCTTCACGTAGGCCTGGTCGCTCTGCTGCTCGCCGAGCAACAGTTTGAAGTCCGGACGACCGCAGCTGACCTGGCTGGCGGAGTCGTCGCCGGCATTGGAGTCGGCGACTTCCGCGTCGTACGCGGTGTAGCGCGCCAGCACGTCGGACTGCTCCGGGCGGCGAGACTCGATGTGGTTACCGGTGACCAGCGGCAGCGCCAGGTAGATCGGCGTGTTGCCAGTGTTCGGCGGCACGTCCAGGGCCAACGGCTCGGTGTTGCCGCCGAGTTCGAACAGGCTGCCGTCCGGCAGAATCCCCGAGGCCTGGCTGATCACCAGTTTGCCCATGTTGAGGAACTGCAAGTCGATTTCCAGGTTCAGGAAGCCCCAGATGTAGCTGCCCAACAACTGGGTGCGGGTCTTCATCTGGTGGTCGTAGTAACGATCGTTGTGCTGGAAGTGCTGCGGACGCAGCAGCATGCCTTCCTGCCAAATGACTTTATGGGAATTCATGATCAGTCATCCGCCTTGGCGAGCGTTTCATGGGTATTGCGGATGCCGGCCTGATCGAGGGTCAGGTCAGCCACGGTGACTTCCAGCGGAGTGATTTGCACTGTGTAGCGCCACTTGGTTTCCGGCAGGTCGCGGTAGGCCGCGAGCACGCCGACGTAACGGCTGCCCTCCTCCACACTGAGTTTGAGCTCGACGGTTTCACCCGGACGCAGCTCGAGTTCTTCGCTGGCCACCAGGTCCGGGACCAGGGATTCCTTGGCGCGTTCGTACAGGCTGAAGAAGTCGGCGTTCTCGAACGTCACCGGGTGCTTGAGCTCGAACAGACGCACGACAATCGGCGACGGACGCCCGTTGAGGTCCGGGTTCAGCTGATCGCTGCCGGTGAGCTTCAGGTTGACTTTGGTCACTTTGGAATACGGCGACAACGACGAGCATCCGGCCAACAGCACAAGGGCAATGAGCGCCGTCAGCGTCTTGAAAAAAGCGGTCGAGCAGCGAGACATGCGCATCATCCTTGGTGGTCGGTGTGAAGGGTGGAAATCAGGCGGATCTGTTCTTCGTAGGCCTGGGCAAAGTCGCGGGCCAGCAGGCGCTCGCTCCAGTCATCGTCCAGACGCAGAGCCTGGTGATAACGCCCGTAGGCTCTCCAGCGACTGCCAGAGGTGGCGAGCAACGGCTTGTTGTCGCGCTCGAAACGCAGGGTCAGCTGTTGCGGCGAGAAGTGTTCCAGGGTGCCGCGAACAGCGGCGCGGCTGGCGGTCAGCAACGCCACCTGATGCGCCTGCAAATCACGGAACGCACGGGAGATCGCTTGCGCCGCCGGCAACTGACCCGGCTTGTTGCCCTGCAACAAAATGCCCAGCGCTTCACCGGCATCGACGGCAAATTTCAGTGGATTCTTGTGGGTGCCTTGCACGGTGGTCTGGGCCAGGCGCAGTTCGTTTTTCAGTTCACTGCGGGTGCGCAGGCTCTGCTGCAAACCGCCGACGCTCTGCTTGAGCAGGCGTGCCGCGTTCAGGGCCAGGGCTTCGCGGGCGTCGTGGTCGAGGCCTTTGAGGTCCACGCCGAGGGCGGCACCGAAGTGTTCCCAGAAGCCTTCGCTCTGACGCGCCACAGCCGCAGGCTTCGGGGCTGGCGCAGGCTCTGCCGGGGCGTCGATCAGCTCCGGGACCATCAGGCTTTCCATGTCGATGCGTGCGTAGTCGGCGCGTTGACGGGTGTCCTCAATGGTGGTGCTCGGGGAGATCAGTTCGTCGATTTCCGAATACACGCGCTCTTGCTGGTCGAGGGCATTCAGCGGGTCGAGGTCGAGGAAGGCATCGTCTGGAATGATGCTGCCCGCGGCCTGCGGACGGCCAGCTTCAACGTCGAACGTCGCCGGGTCGCGCACCAGTCGCGCGCGGATCTCGAAGTCACCCAGCACGTATACGCTGCCGTGCTCGATGCGCATTGGCTCGCCTTTGCGCAGACGCGCACCGCTTTCGCTGTTCTGGATACCGTTGCTGCTGGTATCGGTCAGGAAAAACGTGCCTTCGCGGTAGCTGATCAACGCGTGGTGGTTGGACAGGTGACGCTTGCGGTCCGGGATGATCCAGTCGCAATCCTCGCCCCGGCCGATCACGCCACCGGCCTGCTTGAAGGTCTTCTGGCACAAATCCGTGGGCACGAACTGCTTGGTATTCAGCATTTCGAAAACCAGTTCCATGGTGATACTCCTTGCGGTCACTTGCCGCGATTGACCGCCTGCGGATCACCCAATGGGCGATAGGTGTTGTCGTTGTATTTGTAATTGCCGCTACAGCCGCCGAGGCCGCATAGAACGACGAGGGTCAGCAGGACGGCTTGCCAGTGACGAACAGGCATCAGAGGGTCTCCAGGGGTAGACAAAGCACAAAGCGCCGACCCGTTTGGGCGGCGCTGTTAGAAGCGAATGAGGTAGATCGGAAGGCTCTATTCCAAGCCCTATAGCCAATCACAAGGGAAATGGTGGCCCCCTGTGGCGAGGGGACTTGTCTCCGTTGGGTCGCGAAGCGGCCCCAAAACCGGCTACCCCGTTTGTTCAGGCAGACCGCGTTGGCTGAATTGCGACTGCTGCGCAGCCGAACGGGGACAAGTCCCCTCGCCACAGGGAATGCGCTGATCAAAGGGAGCATTCCAACCACAGTGTTTGGGTGGCAAAAGTTATGGTCAGCCATCGAAATCACCCAAATTGATATTCAGGCGCCCAAGGCGATAAAGCAGCGTGCGGCGCGGCAATCCGAGTTCGCGGGCGGCGAGGGTCTGGTTGCCGTCGTTTTTGCGCAGGCAGTCGAGCAGCAAACTGCGTTCGACCTGCTCCAGGCGTTCGCGCAGGTTCAGACTGTTGTCTTCCGGCATGGCTTCCATGCGCAGGGAGAAATGCTCGGCCAGCAACTCGCCGCCTTCGCACAACAGCACCGCGCGTTCGACCAGGCCTTTGAGTTCGCGAACGTTGCCGGGGAAGGCATAGCCGGACAGGTGATCCAGCGCCGCGTCGGACCAACGCACCGCATCGCGTTGCAAAAACGCGCAAGCCTTGTCGGCGAAGTGCCGGGCCAGGTCGAGGATGTCGCCTTCGCGCTGACGCAGGGCCGGCAGCTCGATCGGGAATTGCGCGAGGCGGTAGTACAAGTCCTCGCGGAATTTGCCTTCGCTGACCAGCACCGCCAAATCCCGGTGAGTCGCAGCGATGATGCGCACGTCGATCTTGTGGGTGTCGTTGGAACCCAACGGGCGGATCTCGCCTTCCTGCAACACGCGCAACAGCTTGGCTTGCAGGGACAACGGCATGTCGCCGATTTCATCGAGCAACAAGGTGCCGCCATTGGCTGCGTCGAACAGCCCGGCACGGTCGCGGTCGGCACCGGTGAAGGCGCCTTTGCGGTAGCCGAACAGCTCACTTTCCAGCAGGTTCTCAGGGAACGCCGCGCAGTTCTGCACGATGAATGCCTGGGAACGTCGCGGACCGCAGTCGTGAATCGCCCGCGCGACCACTTCCTTGCCGGTACCGGTCTCGCCGCGCAGCAGCACGGTGTACGGGCTGTGCAACACTTTGCTGATCAGCGAATAGGTCTGGCGCATCGCCGCGCTCTTGCCGATCAAGCCATAACCGCTGACGCTCGGGACGCTGACCGACGCTGGTCGTGTATCGCCGGCCGGCCGACGCAAACGTTGCAGCAAGTGCAATTGGCCGAGCACGAACGAGCCCAGTTGACCGAGGGAATCAGCAAAGCCTTGCAGGTCGATCTGCCGGCGACTGGCACACAGCAGCAAACCTTCGACAGCCTTTTGCTGATTGACCAACGGCACGCACAACAGTGACTGCCAGGGCGTGGCCTGGAGCGGCAGAAAACTGGTTTCGTGCAGGCTGCCGCTCAGCTCGCTGAGGCATACCACGCGGTTCTGGCACAAGGAGAATTGCAGCAGTTGTTCACCGTTGTAATCCGCCGGTAGGCTCGCCCCTTCCCGAGGTTGCAGAATGCCGTTCAGGCACTCGGCGTTCATCCCCAGGCAGGTGTGGGTCGCGTCCAGCAGGTACAGTTGCGTCAGCTCGCAACCGCTGAGCTCGGCCAAACCGCGCACGAAGTCACCCAGCAGCGCAGCACCGTCCGCCGCGCGCGACAGGCTGGCGAATTGCGCCAGCAAGGCTTCGGCATAGACCAGCGGTTGCGGCACTTGAGTGAACATCACACCCACCTCAGGCGAACTCGCACATCACGCTGGCGTCACCGTCGAGCGTCGCATGCACACGCTTGAGGCTTTCACCTGTGGCCATTGCGTCGAGCAAACGATCAGCCACCAACGGCAGCACGTGCAGGTCCAGCAAGTGGTCGATCAGGCGTGCGCCGCTGTCGCTTTGGGTGCAGCGTTCGGCCAGGTGATCGACGAGGTCCTGGGAGTAAGTGAAATCGAGCTGACGACGGTTCAGGCGATCGCCCAAACGGCCGAGTTTGATTTCGATCAGCTCGCGCAGCACCGGGCCACCGACCGGGTAGTAAGGCACCACGCGCATCCGCGCCAGCAACGCCGGTTTGAAGTGCTTGCTGAGCACCGGGCGAATGGTTTCTTCAAGGACTTCGGCAGTCGGCCGCGCACCGTTTTCGCAGAGTTCGCTGATGCGGTCGCTGCCCAGGTTCGAGGTCATCAGGATCAGCGTGTTGCGGAAGTCGATCTCGCGCCCTTCCCCATCGTTGGCCACGCCTTTGTCGAAGATTTGGTAGAACAGGTTGAGCACGTCCGGGTCGGCTTTCTCGACTTCATCGAGCAGCACCACCGAGTACGGTTTTTGCCGCACGGCTTCGGTGAGCATGCCGCCCTCGCCGTAACCGACGTAGCCCGGCGGCGCGCCGATCAGACGCGACACGGTGTGCTTCTCCTGGAACTCGGACATGTTGATAGTGGTGATGAAGCGATCGCCGCCGTACAGCAAATCGGCGAGGGCCAGGGCGGTTTCGGTCTTGCCGACGCCGCTCGGGCCGACCAGCAGAAACACGCCGACCGGAGCATCGGGCTTGTTCAGGCCAGCGGCAGTGGCGCGCATCGAACGGTCGAGGGCATGAACCGCTTGTTCCTGACCACGAATGCGGGTGCGCAGGTCGGTGGCGAAGCTCGCGACCTTGGCGTTGTGCTCACGGGCCAGTTGCGCCAATGGCACGCCGGTCCAGGCGCTGATCACTTCAGCCACCAGACGCGGGCAGACTTCGAAGCTCACCAGACGCTCCTTGACCTGGGCCTCGGTCAGGGCGCGGTGGGTTTCGTTCAGCGCAGTTTCCAGGGACAAGACGCTTTGTGCTTCGTCTATTGGCAGGGTTTCAATCACGGTGCCTTCAGCGTCTTCTTCAACCGTGATGGTCGGTTCGACGGCAGCGGCTTCACGGGCCTTGGCCAGTTGCTGACGCAGGTCCAGCAGGCGCTCGGCCAGTGCTTTTTGTTCGGTCCAGAGGGTTTCCAGAGCGACCATTTCTTCTTCGGCGTCGGCCAGGCGATCTTCCAGAGCGTCCAGCGCTTCATGGTCAATCAACAGACCGGCCTCGGCGTCGCGACGCAGGGCCTGACGCTGACGGCCACCTTCGGCCAGTTCACCACGTAGGCGTTCCAGGCTTTCCGGGGCGGCGGCAAGGCTGATGCGCACGCGGGCGCACGCGGTGTCGAGCACATCGACGGCTTTGTCCGGCAGCTGTCGGCCCGCCAGGTAACGGGCGGACAACTCGGCCGCTGCAACCACCGCGTCATCACGCAAATAGATGCCGTGGCTCTTCTCATAAACCTGAGCCAGGCCACGCAGAATGGTCACCGCTTCGCTGACGGTCGGTTCGTGCAGTTGCACCGGCTGGAAACGACGGGCCAGGGCCGGGTCTTTCTCGAAGTATTTTTTGTACTCTGCCCACGTGGTGGCGGCGATGGTGCGCAGCTCGCCACGGGCCAGGGCCGGTTTCAACAGGTTGGCCGCGTCGGAACCGCCGGCATTGCCGCCCGCGCCGATCAGGGTGTGGGCTTCGTCGATGAACAGGATGATCGGTTTCGGCGAAGCTTTGACTTCGTCGATCACGCCTTTGAGGCGACGCTCGAATTCACCTTTGACGCTGGCACCGGCCTGCAACAGGCCCATGTCCAGCGACAACAGTTCGACGCCTTTCAAGACTTGCGGCACTTCACCGGCCGCAATGCGCGAGGCCAGGCCTTCGACAATCGCGGTTTTACCGACGCCGGCTTCACCAACCACGATCGGGTTGTTCTTGCGGCGACGGGCGAGGATGTCGACCATCTGCCGGATCGCGCCATCGCGGCACAGTACCGGGTCGAGTTTGCCGTCGCGAGCCTGTTGGGTCAGGTTGTGGGTGAAGCGCTGCAGCAGCGATTCGCCGGGCACGGCGGGTTTGCCGGTGGCCGGTTGTTCTTTCTGCGACAGGGCGAATTCTTTCAGGCGCTCGATGTTCAGCTTGGCCAGCAACGACTGGTAGCGGCTGCCGGCGTAACGCATCGGGTTGCGCAGCAGGGCGAGGATCAACGCGGCTTGTTCGACCTGGCTCTGGCCCAACTCGAGGTTGGCCACCAGCAAGGCGTCTTGCAGCCACTGCACCAGTTCCGGGGCGAACACCGGGTTACGCGAGGCGCTGTGCTCGACCCGCGATTGCAACGCGGCGCTCAGTTCGCCAGCGTCCACTTCGGCATCCTGCAATGCCCGTGCAAGCAGGCCTTGCGGGCGTTCCAGCAAGCCCAGCAGCAGGTCTTCGACGAGGATCTTGCTGCCGCCACGGGCGACGCAGCGTTCGGCAGAACTTTCCAGATCACGACGGGTTTCGGCGTCCAGCGCCTGGATAAGTTGTTGCAGGTCTACGTTGATCATGTGTCATCTGTCCTTAATGAATTTTGCTGCCCAGGGTCACCACGCCGTCCGCTTTCTCGCGGCCGAGCCAACTGGTCCACCCCAGGCGACAGGCGTTCTGCTCACCGATGCGCAGTTCGCGGATTTCTTCCTGGCGCAGCACCAGGCGAATGTCGTAGTCGAGCGGGTCACGCAGGGTGAACCGCACCAGCGCGCACAGCGGCTGGTAGCCGAAACCGATCGGCAGGAATTCGTGAAAGCGTTGCCAGTCGAGTTCGCGGATGTGAATGCGGAATTTGCCGCTGCGATCGCGCACGTGCTCGCCCAGCACCAGGTCTTCGCCGAGCATGCTGTTGGCGCGGCCCAGGCGATTGCGCTGCTCGTCGAGGATCTCGACGCGGCGCTCGATGCACTGCTCGATGGTCAACTCGGCGTGCTTGAAGTAGTAACGCAGCACCGCTTCGATCAACGCCGCCGAATGCGCCCGCAAACTGAGCAGGCCGAGGTACGGCAGCAGGCGTTTCCAGTTCAGTTCCTGGGCCTTGCGGATCTCTTCGCCACCGAGGCCAATCAACGCAAACAGCTGCGAGGAAAACGGATCGAGGGCGCCGCTCTGGAAACTCGCGCGGTAGCGGTATTTGCGCCAGATCGGCAACATCAGCCGTTGCAGGCGATGGTGAAACAGGTCGAGGAAGTTGCGGGTCGGGTTGCCGTCTTCGCTGTCGCCCAGGGCCTGTTCGCCATAGAACGCCGGCAGCGGCGAACCGGAGCCGACCAGGCCGATCAGGTTGAAACGCAGGCGCGCGCGCATCTGCCCGTGCTCTTCGAAAAACTCCACGCGATCGACGTCGCTGCCAGGGAAACCCAGGCTCGGGTTGGCCTGGAATTCCAGCTGGTCGTACAGGTCGTCTTCGCTCAGGTGCGGGTGTGCATCGCGCAGCCGGTCAATCACCAGCAGCACGGCCTGAAACAGCGAGTACTCGCGTATTACCCGGGTCAGCCCGCTTAAAGCAGGGGCTGCAGGCCCATACGTGGTGTCCATTGGTACACCTCTCCCTGTGTGCTTTTTACCCGCAGCTCGTGGAACGAATTGAGACTGGCGTAAAGCGCGAAAAACTCGTTAAGAACCGAAGCGAACACGAACAGGTCGCCCTCGCCGATATACCCTTCCGGGTCGATGGTCAGCTCGGTGCGCAACCCGCGTACCGGCAACCCTCGGTGCAATCTGTCGACGTGTTGGTGCTTGATCGACTTGAGCCCGCCCAGCAGGCGCTTGCTGACTTTTTCTGCGTGTTGGTCGTAGTAGCGCGGCAGGTCGTAGGTTTCGAGAATCACCTTCAACGCATTGACGTCGGCCAGCGACAAATAGTTGAGCGACATGTTGCTGATCAGCTTCCAGAGGAAGTCACGGTTCAGCGGCGGCGCGAAACTGGAGGTGGCCGGCGTGATGTTGCGGAAACTCAGAAACTCCGGCGTGTCTTCGCAGGCCATGCAGATGTCGCCGAGCTTGAGCTTGCGCGGCAGGTTCTGGTTGGTGCACATCAGCTCGATCGACAGGGTTTCGTGGGCTTCGGTGTGGCGGATGCCGAAGCTCAGGTAGGTGTCGAGGCCGTCGTGCAGCAAGGACGAACGCTGGCGGATGCTGTAATGCGGACGGCTAGTCGGTACATCGAAACTCGGGTCGTGCTCGAAGGATTCGAACGGCACGTACTCCTGATAACCGAGGCCGCCGGGCTTCCAGCCAGTGACGGTTTCCACCGAGAACACGCCGCAGTTTTGCAGGTCGAACTCGGCCGGCAACAGCAGGTATTCGTCCTGTTTGCCATCGAGGCGAATGGGCAAAGCATCGTGCTCGAACAGGTTAACGATCGGCGTGCAGTAGAGCTTCACGTTGTCCAGGGTCGGACGCATACGCATGATGCCGCTCTTGCGAATATCGAAACGCAATTCGAGACCGCGCATCTGCTTGAGCGTGTCTTCCGGCAGCGCCTTGAGCAGGTCCAGACCGTTGATATCGACGAACAGGAACTTGTCCTGGAAGGCGAAATATTCCTGCAAGTAGCGGTAGCCGCGGAAGGTGTTCAGCGGATACGGGATCAACGCCTCTTCTTCGGCAAAACCCACCGGCTGCACACGGTCGCCCGGCATCTTGAACGCCATCGGCTGGCCGCTCACACCGTTGACAGGCTTGCCGGCGCCATCCAGCGGGATCAGTTCGATGCCTTCCAGGTTGCGCAACAGGCTCAGGTAAAGCATCTGGCTGATGTAGCGCTCACCGGCAAAGTGCAGACGCAGTCGACTCAGCTCCAACTCGCCAAGGTGACCATCGGCGCTCATCTCCAGGCGCAGACTCAACAGCGAACCGTCGCCCTTCACCGAGTAAGTCAGCGCAGCCAGATCCAGCGGCAGCACCTCGGTCGGATAGCACGTACGGAAACGGCAGCGCACATCATCGACCGGCACACTCTCCACCGGCGTATCACGCTCGACCCTCAACGCAGGCCCGGAACGCTTCAACGGGTCGAACTGCAAAATGCTGAACGCCGGCAGCGGCCGCATGTAGTTGGGCCACAGCAGCTGCATCAGCGAGTGGCTGAGCTCCGGCAACTCGTCGTCGAGCTTCTGGCGCAGGCGCCCGGTCAGGAATGCAAAACCTTCCAGCAACCGCTCTACATCCGGATCCCGCCCGGCTTGCCCGAGAAAAGGCGCCAACGCCGGGCTACGCTCGGCGAATCGACGACCTAACTGGCGAAGTGCGGTGAGTTCGCTTTGGTAGTAGTGGTTAAAGGACACGGGTTACCTGCCTGGTAGTGGAACTCATGAAAGAACTGCCTTTGGACTGCGCTCGATGTCGGACCTGATCATTGGACGGAACTCAGGAATGCGATCGGGCACTGCAATACCCTGCCCTTCATCGAACGAGCAGCGATCATTGGGTTCGGCCCATTAGAAAATTTCACGGAACACCCACTGATTGAATCGATAAAGGGCAGCCACCCCAAACATCGAGGTCATCAACCAAAATGCCGCGCAGACAAAAAAATAAACGCCGTTCATTTACACCCCCCCTCGGGGTTCGAGCCGAGGGAGTGAAAACAGAACAAATAAGGTGATGAACCATGCAAGCAAAAGCGTGTAATTGCCTTGCATGTTGCAGAGGGCCCAGCCTTTCACAACGGCATAACCAACAACGAGCTGCACAAGCAGAAAAGAAACAACCGCCAAAGGAACCGAGAAAAAATAGCTATAGGGCTCGGCAAATCCATGGACTGTTACTACATAGATTTCAAACACCGCGAACGGCAAAACCAATGCAAGTGCCAGTAGAATTATTGCTCTCACTTTTTTCGCGCAGCTCGTCAATTCCGCTCCTTGCAATGGAGCAGAAAACCGGGGGCAGTCCCTTTTAGCTTTCATTTTTCAACCCTTTCAAGATTCACTAAAGCTATTTCGCCTTCGCCTTATCTGAACTAAGCACTTTTCGCTGCTGAAGATAAATAACACCCTCTCCAGAGAAGGCGATCACACTATTAGCCGTGAGCGGCTCACTATTCTCATCTCCAAACTTGAGCCAGCCTTCGTCCCATAACTCGCCACTCTCATGTCTTACTTGCACGAAATAATAAGGAGGCTCCGACTTGGTCACTTCAATATACTGACCGCCATCGGCACCACCTCTCCAGTGGGAATTAGGATATTCACTGAGCAAATGTGGCTTATCTTTTGAAAAGTCCATAAAAAATATCACCCCCAAAGCTACCAACAAGGACAGTGCGCCAACAACCATTAGAAAGCGTTTCAACCAGATCAATCTTTTATCTCCAGCGTATCGGTGCTAAATATGTAATCCAGATCCGGCTTTGTTTCTTGGAAATCTTCCATATAGTCTTTTGGTATCACAGCGAAATATGACCTTTTAGGCGCTCCGAGATTGAGACTATCAACCAAATCAGCCACAAACGTCATGCAGTTATGGCTTCTCAAGCTGTACGGTTCTCTATCCATATTGGCGTTGTCTTTTTCTTTGTTTTTCAGCCACGCTTCGGCTTGAGCAAAGGCTGCGCCTCTAAGAACGACCCCGGATACATTGCTCGACTGCCCATAAGACGTAGACATGCTCCTCAAGGTTTTTTTGAGCGACAATTCAGTTATCGCTCCACCTTTGATCGTAACGTTAGACACGGGGCGTACCCTTACAATTCCAGGTGGACCTGCGCCTTCATAACGTCCGTATTCCCCATACTTCGTCAGACCTGTTTTCCCATTGACAATCAGCACACCTGCGTGACCTAAATCAGAGAATTTGTGACTAACACCCATTGCCTCAACATGAATCTTGTAGTCTGGAAAGACGACTGGAATTACGAAGTCTTGATCGCTTACCAAGTAAATTTGAACTGGCGTATGGTCTTTCGCGGGAGTTGTCGCAACAGTTGCGACTTTTACGGCCTGAGGCATTTCACTCCCCCCTAACCAACCAATTTGGAATAGCCGAAATTTGAATATTCTGAACTTGAGCTTTTGAACCCAGTGATTTAGACAGTCCGGTCTCGTCCGTTACACCTTGAATTTCCGAGCCATCTTCAAGAGTGGCGATGTATGCAACGTTTTTAAGTGGAGCTCCAGATACCGGGTCCATCAACTGAATACGTACATCAAAACCAAAAATGTTCAACGGAACTGGCGCCACAAACGGCACCGGCGTATGCGAATTCCCAATAATCACCGTCGAAGACCCAGCCGTAACCTTATTGCCATGAGTACCAACAGAACCCACAGTGGCCGCTGGTTTACCGTTGATCAAAACAGTCGTCGCAAGATCGCCAACCAGCGCACCACCACACGCCGAGGCATCGCCTTGGCTAGCGGCCGCGAGGCCGTCGAAGAACACGTCGCCAGAACCGGCGGCGATTGGGTTGGTGCCGTGGCCGGGGAGCGGGCAAGCGGTGGGGTCGGATACGCGTGCTGCGGGTTTGCCGGACATCGGAGTCTCCTTAATTGACCTTTACTTGACCGCTGCCATCCAGGCGCGCGGCGAAACTGACCTGGCGCTTGAAACCATCAACTTCCAGCAGGCCTTCGATGCTGAAGGACAGGCGAAGCTGATCGTTGTCACGCGGCAGGGAAATGACACGCACATTGCTCAGGCGTGGCTCGTAGGCTTCGATGAAATTTTCGATGGCCAAACGGGCCTGACTCAGGGAGTCGTGCAGGCTCAGACGCATGTCATTGAGATCGGGTAGCCCGTAATCGGACAGCGTTTGCACGCTGCCCGCACGGGTGCTGAGCATCTTGGCCAGATGGGCAGCCACGGACGCCATGGCGGAGACCTCGCGGCTCCAGCCGACGCGTTTGTCCGCGTCGCCACCCAGGCGTTCGAAAAGGCTGCCGTATCCAGTCATGAGTCGCTCCGTTTACTCTTTGTCCAGCTTGCCAACCAGCGACAGGGTGAAATCGGCACCCATGTACTTGAAGTGCGGGCGCACGTTCAGGCTGACGCGGTACCAGCCCGGCTCGCCTTCAACATCGCTGACGATGATCTGGGCGGCGCGCAGTGGACGACGGCCACGGACTTCGGCGCTAGGGTTTTCCTGGTCGGCCACGTACTGGCGGATCCACTTGTTGAGTTCCAGCTCGAGGTCGGTACGTTCTTTCCACGAACCGAGTTGCTCGCGCTGCAGCACTTTCAAGTAGTGAGCCAGGCGGTTGACGATCATCATGTACGGCAGTTGGGTGCCGAGCTTGTAGTTCAGCTCTGCGGCCTTGCCTTCTGCGCTGATGCCGAAGAACTTCGGTTTCTGCACCGAGCTTGCGGAGAAGAACGCCGCGTTGTCGGAGCCTTTGCGCATGGTCAGGGAGATGAAGCCTTCCTCGGCCAGTTCGTATTCACGACGGTCGCTAACCAATACTTCGGTAGGAATCTTGGTTTCGATTTCGCCCATGCTTTCGAAGTGGTGCAACGGCAGGTCTTCAACCGCGCCACCGCTCTGCGGGCCGATGATGTTCGGGCACCAGCGGAATTTGGCGAAGCTGTCGGTCAGCTTGGTGCCGAACGCGTAGGCAGTGTTGCCCCACAGGTAGTGCTCGTGGCTGTTGGCGACGGTTTCTTTGTACACGAACGATTTGACCGGGTTTTCTTCCGGGTCGTACGGGTTACGCAGCAGGAAACGCGGCACGGTCAGGCCAACGTAACGGGAGTCTTCCGACTGGCGGAAGCTCTGCCATTTGGCGAATTGCGGGCCTTCGAAGTGATCTTTCAGATCTTTCAGGTCCGGCAGACCGGTGAAGCTTTCCAGGCCGAAGAATTTCGGGCCGGCGGCAGCAATGAACGGCGCGTGGGACATGCAGGCTACGCTGGACACGTACTGCATCAGTTTCACGTCCGGCGAGCTTGGGGACATGTAGTAGTTGGCGATGATCGCGCCCACCGGCTGACCACCGAACTGGCCGTATTCAGCGGTGTAGATGTGCTTGTACAGGCCCGACTGCATCACTTCCGGCGAATCTTCGAAGTCGTCCAGCAGGTCGTCCTTGGAGACGTTGAGGATTTCGATCTTGATGTTTTCGCGGAAGTTGGTGCGGTCGACCAGCAACTGCAGGCCACGCCACGACGATTCCAGGGACTGGAAGTCCGGGTGGTGGAGGATTTCATCCATCTGACGGCTGAGCTTGGCGTCGATCTCGGCGATCATGCGGTCGACCATGGCCTTCTTGACCGGCTCACCGTTGTTCTGCGGCTTGAGCAGCTCTTCGATGAACGCCGATACACCGCGTTTGGCGATGTCGTAGGCTTCGTCGTCTGGCGTCAGGCGGGTTTCGGCGATGATGCTGTCGAGAATGCTGTATTCGCCATTCTCGTTACTTTTTTGCTGCGCTGCACTCGAACTCATAGTGTTGGCTTCCTTGGCTGATAGAGACTCAGGCGTCCTGGGCTGCGGCGTTCAGGCCCAGCTCACCCAGTACGCGACCGCGGGATTCGTCGTCGGCGAGCACGCCTTCGATGGCTTTGCGGAACGCAGGCGCGTTACCCAGCGGGCCTTTGAGGGCCACCAGCGCGTCGCGCAGTTCCATCAGTTTTTTCAGCTCAGGCACTTGCTCGACCAGCGAGGCCGGGTTGAAGTCCTTCATCGAGTTGACGCGCAGTTTCACGGCCAGTTCTTCAGTGTCGCTTTCTTCCTGAAGACGGTTCGGCACGCTCAATGTCAGGCTCAGCTCTTGCTTGGCCAGCACTTCGTCGAAGGTCATCTTGTCGATGCTGATCGGCTTGCGATCTTCGATTTTGCGTTCGTCCTTGCGGTGGGTGTAGTCACCGATTGCCAGTAGTTTCAGCGGCAGTTCAATCTCTTCCTGAGCACCGCCGGTGGCGGGTTTGAAGGTGACGTTGATGCGTTCCTTGGGGGCTACCGAGCCTTCTTTGGCCATGGCTTTTCTCCTTGCGGTTGTGGCCCGGGGGCCTATTCGAGTACCACTTCGAGATCGAGGTGGCACAGCCTGCGATAAATCTCTTCCTTGCGTTCACGCACTGCATGGTTCTGCGGTAACAACTCGCAGCAGCTATGCAGCAAATGCAGCACTTCCAGCGCAAGATCGGGCTCCCAGGCGTGCAGGCCTGAGTCCTGTAATGTTTGGTCGAGGGTTTCGAGTTGGGTCTTGGCCAGTTCGTATTTCTTGGCCATGAAACACAGCCGCGCGAGGGCGAACTGCCAGAAGAATCGAACCCGCCCGCCATGGGCACTTTGCAGGCCCTGCTTGAGGACCTGCACGGCGGCCTTGAGACCGTCCTTGCGCAGAACCGGCAAGACTTCTTCCAGGGCCAGCTCCCAGGCCGGCTGGGTATCGGCGACCTCGACCTTGCGTGGCGCACTGGCGCTTTGCAGGTGCGGCATGACGTGGGCGCCGATCCAGGCGCGGGTGGCCGGATCGGCGAACGGCGCGCCGTCATGGAAACGCAATTCGATGATGCCGGGCAGGCGCTGAACCAAAAGCGCGAAGTGGATTTCCACTTCGCGCATCGCCATCTCGGCGTTCAGCCCCTGGAGGCATTCCCAGACTATTCGCTGGCCATCGAACCAGAACGGCGCCTTCGCCAGGCTCGCCTCCAGCTCTACCAGCAGATCAGCGTATTTCCCCTGGTCATAGCGGTCTTGATAGGCCTTGAGTTTGTCCGCCGGCAGCCCGCGCAGAACGGTGATCTGCTCGGCGTTACGCTCGGGCACCGCGTCGATCGGCAGCCACAGCAGCGTGCGATTGAGGCGCAGGGCACGCAGGTCGGTGGCTTTCTGCTTGAGCCACCAGGCACACAACGGACGGGCGTTTTCCTGCTGGGCACGCAGGGCTTTGTGGGCTTCTTTTTCGTTGTCGATCGGTGCGCCGGGAGTTAACAGCTGGGTCGCGGCCTGCTTGACCTGCGCCACCGCGGCGCCCACCACACCGGGCTCCGGCTGATTGTCGGCGGCGCGCTGGACCATGTTTTTCAAGCGACGGGAAATCGGCAGCAGCAACGGCGCGTCGTCGCCCAAATGCTCGGTGCACGCGGCGTCGAGCCCTTCCAGATGCTCGACCAGACGGCGGAACAGCGGCAACTGCTCTTTGATCGCGACGTTTTCGTTCAGCACCTGCTCAAGACGCGGCACCAACCAGCTGACGGCTGCGGCGCGGGTGCGGGCCTTGTTCGGATGAACCTCAGCCCAGTGATTTTCACAGAGGTGGTGCAGCAAACCGAGGCCGGCCAGCAACCCCGGGAAGGATTCACGCTGGTACAGCGCCCAGGTCAACCAGGCGCCGACGCGCAAATCCTTGGATTGGGTGCGCAGCAGGTTTTCACTGTTTTCGCGGATTTTCAGCCAGTCGATCTGACCGCTTTCGTGCATGGACGAGGCTTTACCCAGCTCACTTTCCAACGCCTCATATTCGCTCGAAAAGCGAACATCCTCGCCCGCGAAATTCTCTTTTGAAACAGAGGCTTTTGCGAGTTCAAGGTAATGAGCGGAAAGTTTGCTTGAGTAGGACATCCGTGACCTTTAATTAGGATTACAGTCACGCGACCATTGGAGTTGAAATGGCGCCGGACAATATCAAAGAGCTGCGATGAGTCTCATCCAATTGAGTTCACGCTCTTTCAAGGCGCGCATCCTAATCACAATGATGGCCATTGGCAAGCATCCGATTAAACAATAAAACTGCGTCTTCGTTATTGCTGTAGGAGATCACCCTATAGGAGACCGGGGATCCCCTGATGCCGGTTTTGACTTCCCTACCCTCGACCCACCCCCCCCGCAACCATTGAGCCAGAGCGGTTTATCAACCCCACCAATAATCACAAGACATTCACACCCTGAAACGGAACCCAGCATGACAAAAATAAAACATAAAAAATGTAGGAGCTTTCCGAAAAGTTACAGTCATCCATGGACGTAGCGATAACTGACAATAAACAATACAGAGCGCCATCAAAATGATGGCACTTTTATTTCACCCATCTTTCTACAAATACGTACTCAGCTCGCCTCAAACTTCTTACAAAAGTATCGAAAGCCATTCGCGCATTGCTGACGCAACATTCTGGAATGCGGAAAACTCTGACGTACTTTCTGGACGAGTCCGACATTCATTCTTTTGCTCTGTTGTTAGCGTGCTGGACAGTTTGCGTTTGCTCACGCCGGGCATGGCTTGAGCGCCGCGATTTGTCTCCTCTTTCGGCTCAAGGACGAGCCACGGAAAGCAAAAGGATAAGCGCATGTTCGCCCCGGCCAATGCTGCTCATTTCACGTTGTTGATCCCAACGGTTCGCAACGATTTCAAAGTGCTGGCCTTTGGAGGCACTGAGGCCATCAGCACCTTGTATTCGATCCAGATCGAGCTGGTTAGCGAATACCCTGACTTCGATCTGGAAAGCTTGCTCAGCCAGCCGGCGTTTCTCCAGTTCGGTCTCAATGGCGAAGGCATTCATGGCCGTATCGAAGATGCGCTCATTGGTGAAGCCGGTAAACGTCTGACCCGTTATCACCTGACCCTGGTGCCCGCGCTTTACTACTTGCAGTTCAGCCACAACCAACGGATTTTCCAGTACCTGACGGTGCCGCAAATCATCGCTCAGGTCCTCGAGGGGCATGGCATTCAGGCCGATGCTTTCACCTTCAACATCGGAACGAATCACGAGCGCGAGTACTGCACTCAATACGGGGAAAGTGATTTCGAGTTCATCCAGCGGCTGTGCGCCGAGGATGGCATCGCGTGGCACCATCGGCATTCCCGGGAAGGCCATGTGTTGGTGTTCACCGACGACCAGACCTTCTTCCCCGAGCTGGGCGAAACCCCTTATCAGCAGGACTCCGGCCTGGTGGCGGAGCATTCGGTGGTCAGCCAATTCTCCCTGCGTTTCAGCACCCGCCCCAGCACGACCACCCGCCGACACTACGACCTGAAACGCCCGAGTCTATTGCTGGAAAGTCGCTTCACAGCCGAGTTCACTCCTGAGCTTGAAGACTATCGCTACCCGCTGTTTTTCGAGAGCGAAAAACGCGGTAAACAGCTCGCCCGGCAGACGCTGGAACGGCACCGTACCGATTACCAATTGGCCGAAGGCGAAAGCGACCAGTCGACCCTGCGCAGCGGTCATTTTTTCAGCCTGACGCAACACCCACGCGAAACCTGTAACGATCGATGGCTGTTGCTCAGTGTCACTCACGCTGGAAAGCAACCCCAGGTGCTTGAAGAGTCAGTTACCAGCGCTGCCAAACCTGAGGACGGTTTTACCCAGGGCTACCGCAACCGCTTCAGCGCGATTCCCTGGGACGTGTTTTATCGACCACCGATGCCTGCGCGAAAACCTGTGCTGGTCTGTCAGACAGCGCGTGTCACTGGGCCGCCCGGAGAGGAAATCTTTTGCGATGAGTACGGCAGGGTTCGTGTCGAGTTTCCTTGGGATCGGGCAGAACTCAACAGCGAAAAAAGCAGTTGCTGGTTAAGGGTTGCATCAAGTTTGGCGGGCGAAGGTTTTGGGGCGGTGACCATCCCGCGCGTCGGCATGGAAGTGGTCGTGACATTTCAGGAGGGCGATCCGGATCAACCGTTGATCACCGGTTGCGTGGTCAACAAGGTCACGTCCGTCGCTCATCAGTTGCCCGAGAACAAGACCAGAACGGTTCTGCGCAGCCAAAGCTCGCCGCGCAACGGCGGCTACAACGAACTGTCGATTGAAGACCGCACCGGGCAGGAAAGAATCTACCTGCGCGCCCAACGCGACATCGAGCAACTGATCCTCAACGACAGCCGCAGCCTGATCAGCAACGACCGTTTCGAGCAGGTGGACAACAACAGCACCAGCCTGATCAAGGGCGAGGAACTCCACACCACCCAAGGCGTGCGCAGCACGGTGATCGGCGGTGATGAACTGATCACTATCAGCGGCAATAGCAGCACGACGTCCACGGGGTCGCTGGTGATTCAGGCAGGGCAACAGACGCATGTCACCGCCACTCACGTGGTGATCGATGCCGGAATGAGCCTGACGCTCGAGGCGGGTGGTCACCACATCGTCATCAACGCCGGCGGGATCTTCAGCAGCGTGGCCATTGTCGAGGGCGGTGCGCCACTGGCGGGTATTGCGCCACTACAGGCGCTTCAGGCTGTGACCAGTAATCCGAATCCCGTCATTGCCAGCCCACTGTCTATCGTCACCGCCGCCCGCCAGCAGGCGGCGGACTACTGCCCGCTTTGCGAGGCTTGTCTCGCTGGCCAATGCAGCATTGGAGAAGTCGCATGAATGCACTCGAACAATGGCTACACGAGCAATCGCGATCCGGGCGGGATCTCTATCTGATGCTCGACACTGACGGTCAGCTCGACGAGCGCATGGCGTTGGCCAAGGAACTGGGAGCCGATCAGTACCGCAATTTGTATGTGGGTACGGCAGCCAACTCAATGGCGCCAGCAGGGCCTTTTCTTTTCCATATTGGCACCGTCAAACATCCGCTCATCCAGGCGCTGCTCGATGCGCCCGAGCGTCATTGGGGCTGGCTGGCGAGCGCGATCAACTTTGACCTTGATGCGTTGGTCACTCACTGGCGCGACCGGCTGGTGGTCGGCGAGCGCCCGAATCAGGCGCTGTATCGCTTCCACGATAATCGCGTACTGGGGCGCGCCCTGGCCTATCTGCAACCTGAGCAGCGCGCCGAATACCTTGGGCCGATCGCCAGCGTCTGCTACTGGCACGCTGAACAATGGACGGTCACTGACAACCCTGACCCCGGCGAACATCCACTGCCGCTCGCTCCGGCCTGGTTGAAAACCCCGACACCGGAAATTGTCTACGCGAACGTGCAGTTCGATAACACTCGCCGCTACCTCATCCGCGAGCACACCGAAGCCCTGGCTACCCTCGCCACACAGCTGAATGTGGATGACTGGTTATGGGGCCAGATTCAATTGGCCCGTTTGTGGGGCTGGCAGCAACCGGAGCAGGTGCATTTTTTGCTGACTCAGTGCTTGAAGGCGCCGGGTTACCTGCCGCCCCGGTCCTGGTTACCCAAGCCCGAAGAAGACCCAGCGGCACATTTTGAGCGCGTGTATCAGCAAACGCTGTATTGGCAGGGAAATGCTCCCGTATGAAGCGAGCCTTTCAAAACCTGACCCTCGGCGGTTGCCTCTCACTGACTCTGGGTTGTTCCGCGCTCGGCAAGTCGAACAGTTTCACTTTCGTTCCCGATTTTCCGCCTGACTTCAAGTACGAACTGACAGCCAAATACGTGCCCGCCCAAGGGCAAACGTGCACCGTGCCGGGCGGGAAAGGTACTCAGCTTGGATTCAACAAGGTCTACATGGAATACGAAGCGACTTCCGAGATCCCGCTTTACAGAACCGTGAGCGGCTGTCCGCTGGCGTTGAACCGTGTGGAGGTCGAGGTGACGGGCATTTTTGGCCCGGAACGAAGTGATAGAAGCACTGACTATGCCGCAATTGCCGTGCGTCCAGAGTTGTTAGAGCGACAGATGGGCACTTTCAACACTGACGGCGTAGGTGAGTTCTTTGGCGAATGCCAATGGTTTTTCCGCACAGTCGGCCCCAAGCGTTACCTCATAAAAATCCTTTACTGCAAAAAGACTGATGCGCAGGGGAACGTCGCGAAAAGTCGTCCCTTCACGGCATACACGCTCGATCAGTTACCAGGAAAAACAGTGAAACTAAAAATTACATTGGCCCGTGAGGAGGAGCCTTATATGGGCGACACATGGGTGAAGGTGCCTGACGGCTGGAAGCGCTGTATGGGAAAAGGTTTCGAAGACCAGCACGCGTTTTGTTACGGCAATCACAAGGATTTCAGCAACTTCAGAATGGTGGATGAACGGATCTGCACCATTTACCCAGGCTGCACGGAAAACAAGGAGGAAAACCCATGAGCGTCGAATCTTTGGCTGCGAGCGATATTCCATTTATGAAAGGCAACATCCACGCTTGCCCATTGCGTGGCCACTCGACAAGTTTTCAGCTAGTAGACGAGTTCGGTGATGGCAAGGCCTACTCCGGTTTGACTTACGAATTTACCGACTACGAAGACACCATTTACACCGGAAAACTGGATGACACCGGCTCTGCCAAAGTGGAAAACCACTTCTGTGGCCCGGTGTTGCTCAAACTGAACGACGAATATCGAGGACTTAATGATGATTACAGCGAATTAGTTCGCAGGAAGCATTACCCACTCCCCATCACCGAGCTCCAAGTACGCGCCGAAAAAACACATTTTTTCGACAAATCAGGCGTACGCACTCTGGCAAATCCAGCGAAGGACCTCGCAGACCCCGATGCCTATTACCAGGTTGAAGTAAGCGAACTGGTCAAGCACGTTGCGCATTTGCCGCCCTTGGCCTCGCGCAGTTCCCCACCCAATACGGTGTTACACACGCTGTTCCGCCAGCCCGCCAATACCAGGGCTTTGACACTTCGGAATAAAGAGGCCCCCTGTGGTGGAATGGGCGCTGTCATGACCCCAGCAGACATGGGCATGTCCGAACTTGGGTTCGCCCCGCCGCCGCCCAAGCCAAAAGGCATCGCCTTACTGCCGAACAAACATCATGTGCTGGAAGTCCGTCCGATGAGAGCGCTGCGACCGATGTTGTCGACTGGCAACGAGTTTTGCGCACTCAACCTCTATCAACTGGCACTGATGTCGACGTTGAGTTACACCGACTTTGGTCAAGACCCGAATACCCAGCCCGTCAAATCGGATAGCGTGACATTTCCACTGCGGCCCAGCAGTGGCAACTGGTTCGGTCATGCCCTGCCGCAATTTGATGAGCTATGGCAAGTCGATGGCTCACAGACTGCGAAGTTCTATCCCTTGTATGAAGAGGTGCCCTACTCCAAACGTCTGGAAGTGGTGCCGTTCGACCCGCAGTTGTACCCAGAGGTTAACGACCCTAAATTGGGTGATGAGCAGGAAAACCCGGCCAAGCTGCATTTCCTTGATGATCGCAATCTAGAGGAAAGCTCGGACACACAGGCTTTCATCACCCATCACGACGAGTTGATATTGATCAGTGTCAGGGGAACCAGTGAGAAAGGACCCGACGCCTGGCTTGATGCGGATGCACACCAAGTACCCTTCGAGGAAGGGGATGGCAAAGTGCACAACGGTTTTTATCGGGCAGCGAAAGTGGCCTACGCGTTTGCCGTGAAGTATTTGGAAAAGTTCTACAGCGGGCAAAAGCTGGTGATCTGCGGGCACAGTCTCGGCGGTGCGGTAGCGCTGTTACTGGGTGAAATGCTGCGACGCAATAATCGGTATCAACCGGAAATCGTGCTTTACACCTACGGCGCCCCCCGCGCCGCGGACTCAACCTTTATCGAAGCTGCAAAACCGCTGAACCACCACCGCATCGTTTTCCACAACGACCCCGTACCGAGCGTTCCTTCTACCTGGATGAACACGCCGTCCAACCGCGTTCCGATGTACGCCACCCATGGGGCGGTACTTGCCCTTCACCCGGTGGGTGGTTTGGCGTTTTTTGTAGGCGGGATCATCAACTTCACGGGTGACCCCTATGGGCATCACGGCCAGTTGCGTCACTTCATGCCGGTGGAATTTGGCGAAGGTCACAGGTCCTCCATCCTCTGGGAACCGGGTTGCAGCACGATCAAAGATCATGGTTGCGCCGAAGCGCTGCGGCAGTTTGATGGCTTGCCCAAGCGCGACTCATTTCTGCGGCAGGTGATAGATAACGGCCATCACTCGATGGTCGGCAGCTACATTCCCGGCTGCTGGGCCAGCCTGCGCCGCTGGCAGGAAGCGCTGGAAAAAAGACGCTCACTGGTGACTTTGACGGAATTCCAATGGGTCGGCGACGCCCTGACAAATGTCTCAGGACAGCTGAGTGCACTCAAAGCGAAAATCGAAAAACTCTCCCGTGCTTATGCCAATCCCGAGCGAGATGCCCAAGCGATAAGAGATCTTGAAAAAGAAGTCGAACAGATCGGCCAAACAAAGGCCCGTCTGCTAGCGCTGCACAAGCGGACAGTCATCGACGCTGATGTTTATGGCAGCTACGCCAACCAGCCCGAGTGGGTGCAGGAAAATCTGCTGCGCTGGAAAGCCCATCCGGAAAACATCGTTCAGGAACAGTTGGCGATGATTCCACCGGTCGCCGAAGACCACGACGCAGCCATTGCGGCAATGACCGGAGGGCATGCCGTGGGCACACCATTTCATCTGGATATTGATTCGGTTGTGTAGCTCTGCTGGTGAAACGAGCGCTGGATCATTTGCAAGCGCAGGAGATGGCGGCGCACAGCGCCAAGGTGTAACCAGTACAGATCACTCCCACGCAAAGCGCGTGGGAATGATCACAGACCTACAAAAACTCAATCAAGCATTCGGGCAAGGCACCGGTGCCCAATCGCCCAGGTCCGGGTTCTTGCACATGCTGTTGACTTGAGTGGTGCCTGCGCTGGCGACCTGTTTGCTTTCAGCCTGTTTGGCTTGTGCGGTCTGCAGGGTTTTCTCGGTGGTGACCGCTTCTTTCGGCACGGTTGGCAGCACCGGTTTTTTCGCCGGTTTCACCGCTTTTTTGCTCTTGGTCGGCGCCACGACTGGCGTGGTGTCGGCGGTTGCCACGGTGACCACGTCAGTGCGCTGTACGCCGACTTGCTGCAGGTCTTTTTCATAGGCCTGGGTGTAGTTGTTCAGGTCTTCGCTGGCTTTACCATTAACCGCGACGATCAGGTCGTTGGACTCTTTGAGGCCCGCGACGATTTCTGCCAGGCGCTTGCGGCCTTCGGTGTCGTTGACGGTTTTGGCCTTGCGGTCGGCGACCAGTTTGGTGAACGCGTTCTGGTAGCACTGCTGCGAAGTCTTGGCGTACGCGGTGCTGCGGTCGATGTCGGCGGCGCTTTTGTTGACGTCGGAGGCGTAGGACGCGATGCGCTGGTTGTCATCGGCGATCTGCTTCTGGCGCTCGGTGTAGTAACCGGCCGCGCCGCCCGCCAGGGCACCGCCCGCTGCACCGATGGCGGCGTTGCGGCCACGGTTCTCGGAGTCGGTCAGGGCGCCCAGCAGTGCACCGCCGACAGCGCCGACGGCCGCGCCGGTGACAACCGACTTGGTCATGTTCGAATCAGTGGCACGCAGGTGCTGCACTGGCTCGTAGCAGTTGGGGTAGTACTCGACCTTGGTGCTCGAGGCGACCTTGGAGGTCGGCGACGTGGCGCAACCGCTCAGTACGGTGCTGAAGCCGACGGCCATCAGCAGCAAGTGACGCTTGGAAAGCGAAGCAACAGGTTTACGGGAGGAAAGCATAGTTGTGTTCTCTTTTAAGTTTGACCAGCTCAGCACGGCCCACCGCCGCCTGAGTCCCTTCCAAGCTCGCTGTACAACGACGATCAAGACCGCTGAGCGTTCGATGCGAGCAATTCCTTCAATATCGCCGCCGGGTCGGCTCGTCGTTGCTGACGATAATCACCGACATGGCGAACGAATAACGTTGCGCGCGTTACCAGGCTTTTGCCCAGTATCGGCTTGCGCTCCAACTCTTCCTTGATGCGTTGAAACTGCGCCTGGATCACGGCATCGGTGTAGCGCGTGCCGGTCGCCAGGTTGTCGATATAGATCGCCACCGCGCCGTCCAGCGCGCTGCGGCCATTGTCGATGGCCGTGGCGAACAGCTTGGCGCTGGCCTCGTCCTTGGCGTCCACGGCCTGCTGGCGACTCTTCTGCAAATTGGTCAGGCGAATGTTGTAGTTGTTGACGGTCTCGGCCACCAGGGCCGCCGACTGGATCAGGTTGCCGGCCGCTTCCTCGCGCTGCTGGGCGATGAGCGAGACGTTGCGCTTGAGCTCTTCGTTGACCAGCCCGAGTTCGGCTTGCAGGCGTGGATCGACACTGGCAGCAATGATGCTGTCCAGGCGTTTGGTCGGGTCCTGGGCGTCGTCGATGGCATCGGTCAGCGAAGCCAGCCGACCTTCCTTTTCCCACTGGACGAACAGTTCCTTGTAGCGCGAACGTGGCGCCGACAACGCGCCAATCGCCACCCGGAACCCGGTGGTTTCGTTGTTTTGCTCGGTGCCGTCGGCGGCGAACAGCGGGTACTCGCGACGCATCCCGGTAAACAAGGTGCCCTCACCTTCCAGGTAGTTGCCGCCCTTGACCACGAAGCCGCCGTAGGTGCCTTGGCGGCGTCCGGCATGCACGAGCTGGAAGGACTCCTGGACCATTTCGGCGGCGTTGCCGATCACGTCGAACAGGCCGATGGGGTTTGGCAGTTTGGTACCGATCGGCATCAGCCGCGCTGCCTGGCCGGTGCCACCGGCGACCTGATTGAAGACGGCCCAATCGGCCAGTGGCCCGTCGCTTTCGCTGCCCTCCAGACGCCGGGGAAACAGGCGCCCTTCCAAATCCTGACGGCTGATGGCCTGCCCACCACGGGCGGCAAATTCCCACTCGACTTCGGTCGGCAAGCGCACAAAACCCAGCCCGCCCTCTTCCGCCGAGGTACCACGACCGCTCACCGGTAGCAGGTCCTTGTGGTATTTCATCAGCCAGGCGCTGTACACCGCCGAGAAGCGTTCGGCCTCGAATCGCGACAACTTCACCTTGGGCAAACGCCCGGCCATGCCTTGCGGCGCCTCGGCTTGCAGTGCCTCGCAGGTGGGCGCCGGCTCGCCGCTGGCCAGCGATTGCGCCTGGGCCATGACCTGAGCGTATTGGCGGGCGGTGACTTCGTATTTGCCGATGAAATAGAGCATCGGCTTGAGCGGGGTCTTGGTGTCAGTCTTGGGCATCAACGGCGTGATGGTCTTGCCCCAATCCTTGGGCAGATCCTTGAGGGTGAACTGGCCGTTGATAAAGTCCCGGCGGTAACCGGAAATGAACGACTGTTGATAACCGGCCTCGCCCTCGCTGAAGGGATAGCCGAGGCTGATCTCGCGGTCGTCCAGGGTGCCCTCGGCCAGAATGTACACGTAGCGGAACACCATCTGCCCTTCGCACGGCAACGGCAGGCTGACGTCATCGGGCAACGGCTTGGGGTTGTCCAGTTTGTCGGTGCTCTCATCGGCCCAGACGATGCTGGCCAGGCTCAGCGCCACGGCGGCGCCCAGTAACTTATACATCTCGGATTCCTTCAAACGCCTGGATACGCACCACTCGCCAGCCACCACAGGCCGCCGCCACGACGCTGACGCCGAGCACGGCTACCAAGGCCCACGCGTAGTGATGCACCAGCAGATAACTGGCGTATTCGCCCGGCGCCTGCGCAAATAAATGGTTCAGGCCCGATTGCGCCAGGCCATACAGCCCGGCGCTCAACAGGGCCGCGAGGCCGGCGCTGTACAGCGCCTGCAACACAACAAACAGCAACAGCGCCGCCGTGGAAAACCCCAGCAGGCGCAATACCGACAACGCTCGACGCTTGCGCTCGACCGCCGCCAGCGCACCGGCAAAAATCGCCGCAAATGCTCCCGACAAAGCCAATCCGGCGATGATCCAGAATACGATCGACAGGTTGCGGCTCAGCGATTGCACCTGGGCGATGGCCTGGGCCTGGGTCGAGACCAACAGGTTCTGCGCAGCGAAGTACTGACGTAGCGGCTCGACATCCGTGAGACGACGGGCGTACAGACGAAACGCCGGGTACACCCGTTGCTCCGTCACGCCCACCGCATCACCTGGCCAACCGAGCGCTGGAACGGCGCGGCCGTCCCGGTAATCTTCAGCCGCTTCCAACAAGGCCAACGGTGCGAACAAGCCGTCCCGGGCGAAGGCTTCCAGCGGCAATACGCGCAGCACCTGGACGCGAGTGCGCTGCGCCTCGCCACGACCGGCCACTTGCCGACCGACGCTGGCCTGCAGCCAATCACCGGCCTTGGCCCCGAGCTTTTCGGCGGCGGTCTGGCTGAGTAGCACCTGGTCCAGACCTTGGGGCACCGGCAGACTGCCGAGCAAGGGATCGTTGGCGGCGGTGGGGATCATTTCGACGGTCACCGTCGAAGCGCCAGCGGTCAGGTCCGCCGTCGCGGCAATCTGCCGGGTGCGCGGCAAGGCGAAAGCCACGTCGTCGCGCCGGCTCAATTGTTCGATAAACGCGGCACTGAACCGGCCGCCCCCCAATGGAATGATTTCCCGGGTGGCCGGGTCGTTTTCCAGGCGCTCGGTCAAACTGCTGACCAGGCCGAATTTCAAGCCGAACAGCACCAGTAGCGGTGCGACCACCGCCACCAGCGCCAGCACCGAACAGGCCGACAGCCACGCGTCGTTGCGGTAATCCTGCCAGGCCAGGGAAGCCACCAGCGCGCTGCGCATCAGCAGGCCTCCCCGAGGGTGGCGGTGACACCGCCATCAACGTCGCGATGACAACTGATGCGCCGCACCTGCAAACCGCTGGCGCGGGCCAGTGATTCGTCGTGGGTGGCGACGACGCAGCACACACCGTGTTCGCGGGCCTGGGTCACCAGCAACTGCATCACCCGTTCCGCGTTCAGCGGATCGAGGGCGGCGGTCGGTTCATCGGCCAGCAGCAAACGCGGCCCATGGGCCAGGGCGCGAGCGCAACTCACCCGTTGCCGTTGGCCGACGGACAAGTCGCCCGGCTTCTTGCCCAGTTGATCGACGATATCCAACGCCCCGGCCAAGCGATCCACGCTGCCGTCGTCTTTCAAACCGAGCAGTTTGCGCGACAGGTCAATGTTCCCACGCACGTCCAGAAAATTCAGCAAGCCACCGGTTTGCAGCACGTAGCCCAAGTGCCGGCGGCGCAGGTCCGCCAAGGCACTTTGCGCCTCTGCGCGCCACAGCCCGGTAATGTCTGTGCTGGTTTGGCCGGGCGAAAAATCAAACTGCCCAGCCTGATCCGGAGCCAGCACCAGCGCCAGCAAATCGAGCAAGGTGCTTTTGCCACAGCCACTGGGACCGACTACCGCCAATTGTTCACCGGCACGCAGTTGCAGCCGCGGAATCACCAGGCTGTAGCGCTGACTGCCGGTGCCCCGGTGTTTGTGCACTGCGCTCATGTTCAGCATCACGGCAGCGTCGACAACGGAACGCGGTACAAGGCATCACCCGGTTCGGCATCGCCGAAACGCACCCAGTTGGCCAAGTCGTTGTGAAAGGTTTCGTAGAGGCGGATTTTCGAGTCCAGTTCGTCGATAAAGTCCTCCTGCTCGGCCACGCTCAACGAAAGCCACAAATCCTGGGTCATGTTCAGCGACTTGCTGCGGTAGGGCAGCCCTTCCAGGTACTCACCCAGAACCCCGCCATCGGCCAGGTTGCCACCCTTGCGCAAGGCCGACGGATCGCGGCTCATGTAGGCACTGGCGCTGGCGATTTCCTGGAAGAAATTCTTCGGCGAGGTCTGGGTCTTGCGAGCGGCATCGACGATCAGTTTCAGCGATTGCTGCAAGTCGTTGAGCTGCAACTTGGTCAGCATCACACACACCTGGAACGCCGGCAGCGCCGGGTTGGTCAGGTCGCGGTCGGCGGTCCAGGCGCTGACCAGTTGCGGCGCCTGGCTGGCGGCTTTACGCCCCAGGAAGTCCATGTGCATCGCGTAGCCGACGGCTGCCGATTTGTCGCTCAGGCTCGGCGCGGCACTCAGCAGCGGCACGGTTTGCGGCTTGTCGCTACGCACCTGATGCACCAGGTCGGCAAACACCGAACCGATCTCGTCCACCCGCTCACCGAACTTGCGCACATCGGCGCCCGGCACCGGAATGTACAGGTCGCCGATCTGTGGGTTGGCGTCGGCGGTCAGGGTGCGGTATTGGCTTTGCGCACCGCTGTGGGTTTTCTTGCCGGCATCGCTGAGCAGGTGCAAGGCGTAGATCTTGATCTGCTTGCCCAGCGCAGCCTGGCGCACTTCGGCCTCGTTCATTTGCGTGGCGGCATACGGGTCGTTCTTGCGCAAGGCACCGGCATCCGTGACCAACAGAATCAGGCGCCCGCCATAGCCGGACCAGTCCATGCCCTCGACTGCTTCCATCACACCGGCAAACGCATCTTCGTTGAACGAATGGCTAGAGACCGTGGACGCCTTGACCTGCCGCGCCAGGTCCATGAAGCGCTGTGGGTCGCGGCCCTGGTCCAGGGTGATCAAGGTCTTGGCGACGTATTCCAGGCCCGGAGTTTTCTGGGTGCTGCTGCGAAACCCCACCAGGCCGAAACTGACACTGTCCTGCTCGCCCCGCTCGGCGATGCGGGTTTGCAGTTGGTGTACTACGTCGCGGACCTGATCAATGTAGGGCTGCATGGACACGGTGGTGTCCACGACCAACACCACGGCGGTGCGGAACGCGTCGGCATTGGCGGTGGTGATTGGCGTGTTGTTGGCAGCGGCCTTCGGAGCATTACCGGGGTCGATGGACGCGACGTTCAGCAACTGCACCGGCTGGCCGTTTTCATCGAAGCTCTCGCGGGAATCGAAGATCGGCAACAGGTAAAACTGGTTCTGCGGAACCGCGCTGGCGGCCGGTTCCAGGGCCAGCACCTGTTGGTTGTCTTCGTGATTCTGCTGGGCCTTGAGCAGCAGGTTTTTTGCCGCCGACGGATCTGCCAGCAACCTCTCCACTTCGCCGGGCTGACGCAGGAACATCACCGGCGCACGGCCGGAGCGTTCGGTGAACTTGAGTACCAGGCTTTGCTTCCAGTCGCTGACTTGCGCGGCCGGCAACCAGCCGTCACTGCGCCCGTCGGTGGCGGCGCCGACACGCAGCCACGGATTGCCATCAACCTCTTTGCGCTGATAGACGTAAAGCACGGAAAACGCCGGCAAGGCCTTGTCAGGGGTGGCCCCCGGTTCGCTGGCGAGTTTCGCCCCCGGTTTGCTGAGCACTCGTTGGAACAAGGTTTTTTTGCCGGCCATCAGCAGCGGCCGCTGACCGCCATCGACCTCCGTCGCCACGGGGGGGTTTACGGGTGGCGCCACGGTCGGCGGCGGGCTGGCCGGCGGTGCTGAAACCACCGGTACCTTGGCCTCGGCTTCGCCGTCACCGGACAGCCACCAATAACCCGCGCCACCCAAGACCAGCGCCACGGCCACCGCGACGGCGGCGAGTGCGAACACCGGCCCCTTTCGCTGCTCCGAGACCGTGGACGACGGCGTCGGCTTCACAGTCGGCGCAACAGGATTGGATCGAGGTTGTGGCTGCGCGGGGCCGGTCGGTATATCGATGGACACCGGTGTCAGTCCCGCCAGGTCATTGCTCACCGCAATCGGCACTACCGGAATTGGCAACGGCCGGATCGTGGTCGCTTCAACCGATTCCCGAGGCAGATTATCCAGCGCCTGCAACAGCGCCGCTGCATCCGGGAAACGGTCGGCCGGATCCTTGGCCAACAGCTTGCGCAGCACCTCTTGATAGCGACCGTGGTGCACTGGCAGCTCCGGCAACGGTTCTGTCAAATGCGCCAGGGCCGTTGAGAGTGCGTCGTTGCCGGTATACGGCAGTTTGCCAACGAGGATTTCGTAGAGCACAACGCCCAGGGCATAAAGATCGGCTCGGCCATCGATATCCTGGCCGCGCGCCTGTTCCGGGCTCATGTAGCTGGGAGTACCGACAGCGAAACCGGCCTGGGTGAACTGGGTGCGGTCATCCATGGACTTGGCGATGCCGAAGTCGGAGAGCACCGCCGTGCCATCGGCGCGGAACAGAATGTTCGCCGGTTTGACGTCGCGATGAACCAGCCCCAGCCCATGGGCATAGCCCAGGGCCGAAGCGATATGACGGATGTAGATCAGGCCCTGTTCCGGCGTCAGGCCGGCGGCGATGCGCTCCTTGAGCGTGCCGTTGGGCAGGAATTCCATGGCCATGTAATACAGTTCACCGACATGGCCGATGTCATGGATGGTGACCGTATGCGGGTGAGACAGGCGCGCCAGGGTTTTACCTTCGCGCAGGAAGCGCTCGCAGAAACTCGGGTCGGCCGCCAGCGCGGCGGCCATGACCTTCAAGGCCACCTTGCGCTCCAGCGAGCGCTGGGTCGCCAGGTAAACGCTGGCCATGGCGCCTTCGCCGATCTCGCCGTCGATGTCATAGCCGGGGATCAGAATATTCAGCGTGGAATTCATGACGGCACCTTCACGACGATGACGGTGATGTTGTCCGGAGCACCACGCATCAGGCCCAGGGACACCAGGCTGCTGGCGATTTCACCGGGTTCGTCGTGGCTCAGCACCTCGCTGATTTCATGGTCCTCGACGGTCTTGGTCAGCCCATCGCTGCACAGCAGGTAACTGTCGCCAGGCATCAACAGCAGATCGACCATCGCCAGCTCCAGTTGCGCCCCTACCCCAACAGCGCGGGTGACAATATTGGACCGTGGATGCACCCGGGCTTCAGCTTCGCTGAGCAGGCCGCTGTCCTGCAGATCCTGAACATAACTGTGGTCCCGCGAGATGCCTTCGAGCAGGCCGTCACGCAGGCGATACAAGCGGCTGTCACCCGCCCACAGGCACACGCCGCGCAAGTCACGCGTCACCAACGCCACCACGGTGCTGCCCATCATGGTCACGCCGCGGTTGGCGGTTTCTTCACGCACGGCGGCGTTGACCCGCAGCAGGTCGGTTTTCAGCGCCGCGACGTATTCATCCAGCGAACGGCCTACGGCAACGTTGCGCAGGCTATCGACGATCAGACTGCTGACGTAGTCGCCCGCCGCGTGCCCGCCCATGCCATCGGCGACCACCCACAGGCCGTTTTCCGGCCGGTCCAGGCAAGCGTCTTCGTTAACCTGGCGGACCATGCCGACATGGCTCTTGCTTGCGGACTTGAACGTCTTTCCAACGCGTGAACACATCTACACAACACCTTCTTGGCCGAGCAAAAATTGCGCAAAATCAGCGGCGGCCGGCAGTCCCTGGCACCGCAATAAAGCAGGGGCGATACGCTCCGAACCCTGGCCCCACCACAGGCTTGCGCCTTCGCAGGCCAGTTCGGCAAGCGCGGTCATTCGCGCCTTCGGGTCGGTGGCATTAAAACGATGCAGGCCGGCAAAACGGCTGCTTGGCGCGCGTGGCAGGTACGCCGGGCTGCCCAGCGTCTCCAGCCCTGCACCGAAGGCTTCGAAGCTCGCCTCCACGCTCAACGTGCTCAACAGCAATTGCTCAACTTGCTCAAACCAGACATCCGAGCCGCCTACCACCGACGCCGGGTCAGCGTCGTGATCCAGCAGCACCGCGACCGTCAGCGGAAAATACCGGCCAACCCGATCGATGCTCGGCATCACCACCCCAACGGCGGCCTGCGGCCCACACACACCGGGCCCGAGCATGAAGCGCCACAGCGGACTGACCAGATAGGCATCCAGCCAACGGTCCCCGAGGCTCTGGCTGGCGAGCAAACCCGCCGCCAGCCACGAATCCCAGGGGCCGATAAAACTCTGCGGCAAGCCACGGCTGACAAAGTCCCCGCGACTGGCCAGCTTTCCATAGAAACCCGGCGTGCTCATAAACGCTCCGGCAGGCTGAAACCGCTGAGCACACGGCTCTTGAACGGGTTGAAGGCACTGTTGGCCCGCAGCTCATAAGAGACGCTGGCGCCGTCGACCCGCAGCCGCAGGTTGAAGCGATCCGGCGAATTGCCGGCGGTCAGGTCCGATTGCTCCAGCAGGCGGAACCAGGCCCAAGGTCCGTCCAGGGTGATGCCCGAACGACCGCTGGCTGAAGGCGGCATGATCGAGATCCGCACCACGCCGATGCTGCCGGGGTTGGGCCATTGCATGGAGGTGGGGCGACTCGGGCCGTGGTCGTAGCTCAATTGCTGGCCGTCGAGGTCGAGCAAAAACTGGGTGATGGTGGCGTCCATCGCCACTGGCTTGAGTTCGAAGCGCACCATCGGCTGGGTGCCGCCGGAACGGAAAAACGCATCCCGGATGGTCGCTGCCCGCTGGAAGGTTTGCAGCACGCCCGGGGCGATGCCAAGCTTCTGTGCGGCGCCCGGCTGCCAACGCCAGGCCTGGGTCGAGGTATCCACGTACGGCTGCAGGTATTTGCGGAAATAGTTGTCCATCACCCCGCCCACACCGAAGAACTGGCCGAAGTCGTCCAGGGTCGCGTCCCGCGCACTGCCCGGCGACATTGGGTAACGCCCTGCCAGGGACTGGCGATAGATGTTCACCACTTCACTGGTCCAGGCCGCGTTCAGTTGATTGCGTACCCCGCCCATCATGCTGTTGGTGGTGGAGTTGACCACCGATTTGACCAGGCCCTGCACCAGTGGCGGCTGACGTTCGGCGTTGAGGCTGACCCGTGTCGCGGCCGCTGCGGCCTGGTTCTTGGCTTCGCCGAGCAAGGCGTCGCCGCTGGCGCCGACCATGGCACTGACCTGCACATACAGGGCGTTCATGTCGGCCAGCAGGCCGTCGATGGCCGCCGGCTCGCCTTCGTTTTTGCTGACGATGCTGTTGAGTTCGGCAAAATGCGCGGTGATTGGATCTTCACTGGCATCCACTGTGTTTTGCGTCGCCTGCTCCTGGCCGAGCAAGGTGCCCAAGCGCTCCTTGAGCTTGTCGACCCCGCCCTCCACCGGCGCGCCCTTGGCGGCCAGCAGGCGTTCTTCCTGTTGCAGGTCGGTTTCCTTCGCCACTGCTACCAGCAGTTTTTTCAACGGCGAGGTCGGGCCGGAAATCACCCGCAACACATCGGCGGCCTGGGCCACGCTGGTGATCGGTACGAAGTCGATATCAGCCAGCAAGGCATCCCACTGGCGCTGGTAATCCTGGAAATACAGGCGGCGTACGTCGGCGGCCAGGCTGACGACGTTCTGTTGTTCTGCCTGGTCGCGACCGAGCACCCACTGCTCCTCGGCCAGAGTGCCGGTCTGGTTCAGGCTGGTAAGCAAAAACCCTTGGCGGTAACCCTTGGCCGTGAAGAAGCCACTCAAGGGTTCGCCCAGCGGCTTGCCGCTCTTGCGGCTGAACACCAGCGCGGCATCACGCCCGGCCGCTTCGTTGATACGAAAGTCCGGGATGCCGTCCGGCAGTTTCTGCCGCTTGACCCGGTCATAGACGCGCTGGGCCACTGGCAGCTGCTGCAACTGCCGACGCAGGTCGTCGATCAGGCGCGGGTCCAGACGTGCGGTGGGCGGATGGCGCTCGAACAGTGCTTGCAAGTGCTCCTCCAGGGCCAGACGCTGCTCGGCCGGCAAGTCGCGCGGCAGGCTGCGATCCCAATCCAGGGCGATCCACGCCTTGATGAAGTCGGCATCGTAATGCTCGCTGTCGGCAAGCATCAGGTAGGCCTTCAAGCCTTCGTAAAGGAAGTCCGAATTGCCGCCGCCGTGCAGTTGCTCTTCGATGCGCGTGAGCAAGCGTGGCGCGAAGACCGCAATCAACAACTTGCGATAGACGCTGCCAGACTCGGCTTCAAGCATGTCGCCCTGATACAGGCCCAGGCCTTCGGCCCAGTTTGGCGAATCGTCGGCCAGGTGCTTCACCGCGTTGAGCAAAGGCAACACTGCAAGCACGTCCCGTTGTGCCGGGCTGAGGTTCTGCACGGACTGGCCCAGGGGCGCGACTTTCTGATCGACTTGCGCGATATACGCCTGGTTGGCGCGGTAACTGACCCACCACAAGGTCCCGACCACCAGCACCAGCACCACGGTCGAGGCCAGCACGCCCCGGGCAATCCACTTGCGCCGACGTTCGACTTTCGGGTTGACCCCCACCAGTCCACGCTCGGCAAAGGCCACGGCGCTGAAGAGTTTTTCGATGAAGTAACTGCGCCCGGTGCCGTTCTGGCGCGCCAGGTGCTGGCGATCCAGGTTCATGCTCTGGGCCATGGAGCCGATCAGCCGGTCAATCGGGCTGCCTTCCTGGGTGCCGCTGGTGAAATACACCCCGCGCAACAGCACCCGCTCTTCAAAGGCGTTGGGTTTGAATACGCCCTCAAGGAAGCTTTGCAGGCAATCCTTCAACGCGCCGAACTGTTGCGGGAAGCCGTAGATCAGATCGCGTCGCGCCGGGTCGCGTTCCTGTTGCAAACGCTCCACCAAACGATCGTTGAGGCGCTGTTCCAGGCCGGTGAATTCGCTTTGCAGATGAGCCAGTGGGCTGTCATTGTTTTTACCGTCGTCCAGGGCAAAGGTCATGCCCCAGACCTGCGCTCGTTCTTCCTTGCTCAGGGTATCGAAATACTCCATGAACCCTGGCACCAGATCGAGCTTGGTCAGCATCAGATAGATCGGAAAGCGCACGCCCAGTTGCGTGTACAGCTCCTGGATACGCAGGCGGATCGCGGCGGCATGGGCAGCGCGCTCGGCGTCGCTGCCCAGCAGCAAGTCGGAGAGGCTGATGGCGATAAACGCGCCGTCGATCGGACGCCGGGCCCGCTGTTTTTTCAACAGGCCGAGAAAACCCAGCCACGCGGCTTTATCGACTGTCGCGTCGCTGTCCTGGGTGGTGTAGCGCCCTGCGGTGTCGAGCAGCACGGCCTGATCGGTGAACCACCAATCGCAATTGCGCGTGCCACCAACGCCACGGACTGCCCCGGCGCCCAACTGCGCCGCCAACGGAAAATGCAGCCCGGAATTGACCAGCGCCGTGGTCTTGCCTGAACCCGGCGGGCCGATGATCACGTACCACGGGAGCTCGTACAGGTTACGGCGCTCGTCACCGCCCAGCTTGGCTTTCTTCAACAGCGCCAAGGCTTCATCCATGCGCTGGCGCAGGGTTTCGAGTTCCTCAGAAGTGGCGATGCTGGTCGGGTCTGGCGGGGTTTGCGCCGCCAGGCTGCGCATCACTTCGGCGGCCTGTCGACGAGCCTGGATAATGCGAAACACCCGGTAGGCGATCCACACCGCGAACACCAGAATGATCAGCGCCCAGCGCCGGCCTTCGGGCACCAGGAATTCAAGCAGCGGCCCGACAAACCAGATGATCAGGCTCAGGGCGATCAGCCCCAGCAACGGAATGACCCAGCGGATGATAAAACTGAAAAACGCCTTCACTCGACCCCCTCCGCCAATACTGTGATTTCGACCCGACGGTTGCGTGCGCGGCCCTCTGTTGTAGCGTTCGAGGCCAACGGTTCGGTGTCGCTGCGGCCTTCGGCGCTGAAGCGTTCGGGCTGGCCAGTCTTGGCCGAAAGGATTTGCAGCACCGAATTGGCCCGCGCCTCGGACAAGGCCCAATTCGATGGAAACCGCAAGGTGGCAATCGGGCGATTGTCACTGTGGCCGGTCACCCGGACCTGGCCCTTGACCTTGCGAATGGCATCGGCGATGCGCAGCATCAGCGGCTGGAAATTGTCGACGATGCTGGCGCTGCCCGAGGCGAACAGCTCATCGCCACGGATGGTCACCACTGAACGGTCAACGGCATCTTCCACAGCGACCCGACCGGCCTTGATTTCATCGGCGAGGAAGCCTGCCAGGCGGGGACGCTCGATCAGCTTCGGTTGCACCACCGGACGGTCGATGGCCTGCACCGGGATCTCGCCCAGCGCATGGATATTTTTAAACACCGGCTCGGCATCGGCGGCCAGTTTCAAGCGCAGGCCGAACAGCAGTGCCAGCAGTAACGCCACGCCGATGGCCACGGCGATCCAAGGCGGCATGAATTGCGCCAGCCGGTCGCGGGCCACGGTGACGCCGCGCCAATGGGGCGACAGTTCACGCTCATAATCGCCACGGGCGCTGCGGATGACTGCACTGGTGCGTTCACGCAAGGCTTCCAGTTGGCTGCGACCGTCGTTCATGACCCGATAACGCCCTTCGAAACCCAGGCACATGCACAGGTACAACAACTCCAGCAGATACAAACGTTCGCGGGGGCTTTGCAGGCAATGTTCCAACAGCTGGAACACCTTCTCGCCGCCCCAGGCTTCGTTGTGCACGGTGATCAGCAGGCTCTGTTTGCCCCAGTCGCTGGCCCCCCCCCACGGCGTACTCAACACCGCTTCATCCAGGGCGGTGCACAAGGCGTAACGGGCCAGCAACACATCGTTGCGCACCACGCCGGCAGCCTCGGCGCGCTCCTCGAACTGGCGCAGGTAGGCCAGTAATTGCGCCCGCAGGCTCGCCGGCGCCGGGTGGGCAATGGTGTTGCGCAAACGGGTCAGCAAAGCCAGCAACGGGCCAGCGGCGCTCTCCAGGGGGTTGAGACCTTCGGCCTTGCCGATCAAAAGCGGCGCGGCCGGCATCGAAAGTGGCGCGGCCTGGGCGCGACCAGCCTCCGGGCGGACCGGGTCGGCGCCACGGCCACCGGGTGTCGGCATGAATTGGGTACGATCGTCGTTGCTCATTGCGGTTTATCCTCGGATCGCCCAGAAAGCCAGGTTCAGCCCCGGGAATTGCCCCGCGATGTAGAACGCAAAACCGCCGGAGTTGGCCAGTTGCTGCCAATGCTCGCTGCCCCGGTCCAGTTCGTAATAGGTGGAGCCGGCGTGATACGGGATCTGCCGTGGCGCCACCGGCAGCGGCAGCAGGCCAATGCCCGGTAATTGCAGGTTGACCAGGTTGCGGATGTGCTCCACCGAGCCGACTTTGCTCTGTTGGCCGAAGTGGCTGCGCAGGGTTTCGGCGGGCACGTCGGCGCGCACCACCAGGATGAAACTGGCGCTGTCGAGCAGGGATTTGTCGGCCAGCATCGCGACGTGGACGCCATAGGCTTTTTCGACGATCGGAATCGGCGTGGCCTTGCTGTCGATCAGCATCGACAGCGCCTCACGCAGGGCTTGCATCACCGGCGCGAAACTCAGCGCCAAGTCATCGTGCTGGTACTGCGGGTATTCCTGGGGCCGTCGCCCGGAAGCGGTAAAGGTCGAGAACTCGCCGGCCAGACTCACCAGCTCGCTGTAGAACCGCTCGGGGTGCAACGGGCTCAACTGGCTCAAGTGCTGGATCAACGGCTGGGCACGGTTGACCAGTTGCAGCAGCATGAAATCGGCAATCTCCGAGGCACCACCGGCACCGGACGCCACCACTCGCCCGGCGAGGGCTTCGCCGCGCTGATGCAGCAGGCCCAGCAGTTCGTTGCGAAACGCGGCCAGGGGGTTGGAGGCGACCACATCCAGTAGCGGCGGGATGTAAGTGTCGTCGAGCACCAAGGCTCGGTCGGCGCGTTTTTCCTTGATTCGTACCAGGCCGATGGCGGCGTAGTCGCTGATGCCATCCTGGGCTACCAACAATCGCAGCGCCCTCGAGCCCACGGCCACCGGCGCCTGGTTTTCGAACGGCGCGTTGTCATCCCGGACTTCGCGCACCTGGCTCACGTAGCGCGCAGCGCCCAGGGTTTCGCCTTCGTCAACGGTATCTCGCGCACCGGCGCGCTTGAGCGGCAAGGCCAGGTACACCAAGCCATCGCGCAGGTTGTCATCGACATTCAGCGGGCTCGGTGCCAGGTCATCCTGGGGAATGTTGAATGGAGTGCCATCCGGCAGCAGGCCCCGTGCCGAGATGATCGCCAGTTTGCCCTGGGCCAGCAGGCCCTGGTCGATCAGCAATTCGGAGAACCCCCAGGCACCGGCCGACAACGGGCGGCTCCGGGCGTCGATGAGGTTCTCCAGGTAACGGTCATGCTGCTGAAAGTGCTGCGTTCCAATGAACATGCCTTCCGACCAGACCACACGATTGTTCCAGGACATGGGGGGCTCCGATTGCTTATTGGGCAGGGCTGGATGGGGAAACCACGACGGCGCTGCGCACGGCTCGCACGTCGAGGCTGATCTGGTATTCGGTGTATTGGCGCGGCGGGACATTCATCACCGCGCGCCACAACGACTGATCCAGCTCGCGATACCCCACCAGCACGCCGATATGGCGGGTGGCCGGGTCGAGGTCGCGCTGCAGGCTCAACTGCTGGCCGGGCTGGATCAGCACTTCGTCCTGATCGATCAGATCGGCGCCGAGTGTCGCCTGGGCCCGTTCGGCCAGTGCGAAATAATCGGAACGACCGAAGGTGGCGGCATTTTTCAATTCGAAAATACGCACCCGGACCGGGGCTGGCTGGCCAGTGGTGCCGGGGTTGAGCCCGGCAATGGCGTGAAAGTGCAACTCGACGGCGGCCGTGTCGGCCTCGGCCTCAGCCTCTTCGGGCTGGGGTTTGGCCGCATCCTTGGCACATGCGGTCAGCAGAAGCGCGGTGGCGACTGCGAGTAAAAACCTGGGAATCATCCTGCGTCCTCAATGACGTTTCAGCTATCCGTTGTTCCGTTCTTTGCTATGAATGGCGCTTTGCGATGGCGATGCTCAGCCGCGCCGCTGCCTTGTACTGTGTTCTTCGTAGGCGCGGCTGAATTCACGACCGAACAGGTCCTGGAAATCCTCTTGGGCCTCGCGGGAAATATTGCTGTAGAGCTCGGTGAATTGCTGCCAGTACTGGGCCTGTCGCGAGCCACTGAAAATGCTCGACAGGCCACCGGGCTTGCCCATGCGCTCTTCCAGTTGCCCCGGCTCGAAGCGCGCCAGCAGGTGCTTGATCGCCGCTTCCACGCCGGCCATCACCGCCAATTGGTGGGCACGCAAGTCATCGAAGCTGTCGCGCACAGCCAGGTCCGGCGCCATGAACGCCTGATTGCTGTGGCGCAACAGCAACAGCAATGCTTCATCGACGTTGGGAGCGAATTTCAGCGGGTTGTTTTCCACCGGTTGAATCATCGTCTGCTGAATGCGGAACTCGCCCTTGAGGCTGCTACGGGCGCGCAAGACATCGATCAGGCCTTCGACCATCAGCCGATAACTGCGGCCGATGCTTTCCATTTGTGCCTCGGCCTGGGCTTTGTCCAGCCGCACTTGATCCAGCCCGGCACCGCGCAGAAAGGCTTGCAACAGGTCGGGTTGAGAATTGTCGGCCGGGCTGACCGGATCGACCAGGCGTTCGACGACGGCCACGGGCGGTTCGCAAAGGGGTGCCGGTTCGATCGGTACGCTGATGTGAGGTACGGGCGGCGGCGCAACCTCTGTAACAGGCAGCGGGGCGATCGCCACCGGTGCAGGCTTGTCGCTGAACAGGTCCCAATCTTCCGGAATCACCGGGGCCGACACCAGCGGCGCAGGCCCGGCCACGGGCGTTGGGGCGGCGATCGGGGTCGGTGGACGGAAGTCATGCTGCTCGGCCGGGACATGGTCGGGCTGGGTGGCCGGCGGGACGCTGGTCGGTGTCAGAAAGTCGAACAGGTCCGGCATCGTGTCCATGGCCGATACGCCCTGAAAATGCGCAGGTGGTGTCACGGGCAACGACGTCGGCGTATTCACGACGGCGCCCTGACGCCCCATCAAGGCCTCGAAGCTGCTGGACGAATCGGCGAAAGGGTTGCCGTCGGTCACCGGCAGACTGAAATCGATACGCGCCTGGATTTCATAATCACCGATGCGGATAACTTCGCCATCTTGCAATGGCTCGCTGTTGCCCTTGCGCAGACGAATACCGGCCTTGACCAATTCCACACCGTTAGTGCTGTTATCAGTTAAGTAATACCGGCCATCTTTATATTGAACAACGCAATGTTTGCCGGACACCAAACGCTCTGGATCGGGCAATACCCAGTCATTATCAGAATTACGGCCAATTGCCATCACGCCCTGATCCATGGATTTCTCAGGGCACTGGCCAGGGGTAATTTTGTGATAACTAGTGATAGTCAAACACAGCGACATCTTGCCTCCTTGCTGAACACTTTGCGCGCGGGCGAATCGGGATTCACTCCCGCCAGACTCGCTCCGACAACCTTGCAAAAACAACCTTGAAACGGCTTTTTACCGGCATGATTGCTGATCTTAACCGGCCTGCGTGACAAAAAACCTGCATTAGTGCCTGCTTCGACCTATCGGTCGCGCAGGTTGTTAAGCACCTCACATCTGTCACACAGAGGAAATAGCTTACCTTGACAAGCCATAAGTACTACACCAAAAATGCATAACTTCTTGAATATACATGATGGCACTTTAAGATCACCGCATATCTAAAAGGCCATTACCCTCAAGGAAACATGTGAAGTTCCATTTGGAACTTACATGTGAACGGCCCGACTCTCGAACGGGCGATATGGAGATCAAATTCAGTGGAAGTGCCTTTGCTGCTCGCCGCCGTTTCCGCGACTTCGCCTTGTGGCGAAGATTTGGAATATGACGCGGATTTTTTGCGCCTGGAACGCGATTCCCAAGGCCAGCCCGAGCGCAGCATGGGCGATTCGATATTGCCTGCCGCCCCCCCTGAATGGCGCAGCATCCAGCAGCAAAGTCTGGATTTGTTGCAACGCAGCAAAGACCTGCGTATCACCCATTTCCTTTTGCAAAGCTCCCTTGCCCTCGAAGGCGTCACCGGCCTGGCTCGCGTCCTGACACTGATCAGTGAATTGCTCAAGCAATACTGGGCCGACCTGCATCCACGCCTGGATGCCGAAGACAACAACGACCCCACCGTGCGCATCAATGCCCTCGCCGGCCTGACGTCCGATGCCACCATTCGCCTGCTGCGTGAAAGCATCCTGGCCCGTTCGCGAACCTTTGGCGCTGTCAGCCTGCGCGCCGCCGCCAATGCCAGTGGCCTGCAAAGCTTCCCTGACGAAAACCTCGGCGCCGAGCAGCTCGCCGGGGCGTTCCTGGACAGCGATCCCGAACAGTTGGAAATCACCCGCGCCGCTTTGCACGAGGCCCGCAGCGTCGCCGAGGCCATCGAGCAACAGATCAGCGAACAAATCGGTTCCGCCCAGGGCGTTGACCTTGGCCCGTTGAAGCAACCGCTAAAAATGGCCCTGCAGATTCTCGGCCAGTTCGCCCCGCAGAGCGGCGACAGTCCCCTGCCCGATGCCATCAGCGACGACAGTGCCGCGCCGGTTGAACACTCCACCGCGCCGAGCACACCGCGCAGTACCGGCACTGGCGAAATCAACAACCGCGACGACGTGCTGCGCAGCCTGGACCGGATTCTTGCGTACTACAGCCGTCATGAGCCCTCCAGCCCGCTGCCGGTGCTGTTGAACCGGGCGAAGAATCTGGTGCACGCCGACTTTGCGGCCATCGTGCGCAACCTGATTCCCGATGGCATGAGCCAATTTGAAAACCTGCGCGGACCAGACAGCGAATAAAAGCGAACGGATCACGCAGTCACGTCACCGGTACCACCGATGACGCCAACACCGTCGCTTGAGCGACCAGGAGCAGCAACGTGGCGAAGCAAAGTTCTCAGAAATTCATCGCGCGCAACCGCGCGCCTCGAGTGCAGATCGAGTACGACGTCGAGCTCTACGGCGCCGAGAAAAAGGTCCAGTTGCCCTTCGTCATGGGCGTTATGGCGGACCTCGCCGGCAAGCCCGCCGAGCCTCTGGCGCCTGTGGCCGATCGCAAGTTCCTCGAGGTGGATGTCGATAACTTCGACTCGCGCCTCAAGGCCATGCAGCCACGCGTCGCGTTCCATGTGCCCAACGAGCTGACCGGCGAAGGCAACCTGAGCCTGGACATCACCTTTGAAAGCATGGACGACTTCAGCCCGGCCGCCGTGGCGCGCAAAGTCGACTCGCTGAACAAACTGCTCGAAGCGCGCACCCAACTGGCCAACCTGCTGACCTACATGGACGGCAAGACCGGTGCCGAAGAAATCATCATGAAGGCCATCAAGGATCCGGCGCTGCTCCAGGCGCTTGCCAGTGCGCCGAAGCCAGCCGAGCCTCAGGCTTAATCAGGACGAATGATCATGACCGATTCAGTACGTGCAGACGCTCAGACACTGGGCACCACCGAAGAAGCCAGCGAGTTCGCCTCCCTGCTGCTGCAAGAATTCAAACCCAAGACCGAACGCGCTCGCGAAGCCGTCGAGACCGCCGTGCGCACCCTGGCCGAACAGGCCCTGGCGCAGACCGACCTGGTGTCCAACGACGCCATCAAGTCGATCGAGTCGATCATTGCCGCCATCGACGCCAAGCTCACCGCCCAGGTCAACCAGGTCATCCACCACCCCGATTTCCAGCAACTGGAAAGCGCTTGGCGTGGCCTGCATTACCTGGTCAACAACACCGAGAGCGATGAGCAACTGAAGATTCGCGTGCTCAATATATCCAAGACCGACCTGCACAAGACCCTGAAGAAATTCAAGGGCACCGCGTGGGACCAGAGCCCGATCTTCAAGAAGATGTACGAAGAAGAATACGGCCAGTTCGGCGGCGAACCTTACGGTTGCCTCGTCGGCGATTACTACTTCGACCAGTCGCCTCCAGACGTGGAACTGTTGGGCGAACTGTCGAAAGTCTGCGCCGCCATGCACTCGCCGTTCATCGCAGCCGCATCGCCGACCGTGATGGGCATGGGCTCGTGGCAGGAACTGTCGAACCCGCGCGATCTGACCAAAATCTTCACCACCCCGGAATACGCCGGCTGGCGCTCGCTGCGCGAATCGGAAGACTCGCGCTACATCGGCCTGACCATGCCGCGCTTCCTCGCGCGTCTGCCGTATGGCGCCAAGACCGATCCGGTGGAGGCCTTCGCCTTCGAAGAAAGCACCGACGGTGCCGACAGCTCCAAGTACACCTGGGCCAACGCCGCTTACGCGATGGCGGTGAACATCAACCGCTCGTTCAAACACTTCGGCTGGTGCTCGCGCATCCGTGGCGTGGAGTCTGGCGGTGAAGTGGAAAACCTGCCGGCGCACACCTTCCCGACTGACGATGGTGGCGTGGACATGAAATGCCCGACCGAAATCGCCATTTCGGACCGCCGTGAAGCGGAACTGGCGAAGAACGGTTTCATGCCGCTGCTGCACAAAAAGAACACCGACTTCGCCGCGTTCATCGGCGCCCAGTCGTTGCAGAAACCGGCCGAGTACGACGATCCGGACGCCACCGCCAACGCCAACCTGGCCGCGCGCCTGCCGTACCTGTTCGCCACCTGCCGCTTCGCCCATTACTTGAAGTGCATCGTGCGCGACAAAATCGGCTCCTTCAAAGAGAAGGACGAAATGCAGCGCTGGTTGCAGGACTGGATCCTCAACTACGTCGACGGTGACCCGGCGCACTCCACCGAAACCACCAAGGCCCAGCACCCATTGGCTGCGGCCGAAGTGATCGTCGAGGACGTGGAAGGCAACCCGGGGTACTACAACTCCAGGTTCTACCTGCGCCCGCACTATCAGCTCGAAGGTCTGACCGTGTCGCTGCGCCTGGTATCCAAGCTGCCTTCGGCCAAAGGCGCGTAACACCGCCTTGATGTGATCGTTCCCACGCTCTGCGTGGGGATGCCGCCCGGGACGCTCCGCGTCCCAGTGACGCAGAGCGTCACCAGATGCGTTACCACGCAGAGCGTGGGAACGATCAGCAAAACACAATGTGGTAGAGACCACACAGGGAGAAAACATGGCTGTTGATATTTTCATCAAGATCGGCGACATCAAGGGCGAGTCCATGGACAAGGCCCACAAGGACGAGATCGACGTCTTGAACTGGAGCTGGGGCATGTCTCAGTCCGGCAACATGCACGTGGGCAGCGGTGGTGGTGCAGGCAAGGTGAACATCCAGGACCTGTCGCTGACCAAGTACGTCGACAAAGCCTCACCGAACCTGATGATGCACTGCGCCAGCGGCAAGCACATCGACAAGGTCAAGCTGACCGTGCGCAAGGCCGGCGGCGAAAGCCAGGTCGAGTACATGATCATCAATCTGGAAGAAGTGCTGGTCACGTCCCTGAGCACCGGCGGCTCGGGTAGCGATGATCGCCTGACCGAAAACCTCACCCTGAACTTCGCCAAGGTGCTGGTGGATTACCAGCCGCAAAAAGCCGACGGCACCAAGGAAGGCGGGCCGGTCAAGTTCGGCTGGAACATCCGCCAGAACGTCAAGGTGTAATCGAAGATGCCCCCGGCGTTATACGCCGGGGGTGTTTTGGTGCTTGCTCGAATCCAATCCTTTCCTATCCGGTGTCTGAGTCATGGCCAAGCCTTCGTTTATTAATTTGTGGAGCAGCTATCCCACCGTCAAGGATCCATGCGACCAGCCCTGGGGCAACCAGTGCGCGATTCGTATGAGTGTCGCGTTGAATGGCGAGCTGACCATCAAGGTCAACAAATCGACCTATACCGATCCCAAATGCAAGCATGACCATGCCCGTGGCGCCGAGTCTCTGGCGAACTGGCTGTGGCGGCATCATTTGGGGCGTCCGACCATTTTGAGTGGTAGCGCAGCCGATCGTCTGAAACTCAGCCAGAAGACCGGAATCATCTTTTTCAAGGATTGCTTTAGCCGTGCAAACGAGCCTGAAAGCGAGCGCTCAGGTGACCACATCGATCTATGGAATCGTGGCCGAACCAAAGGCTTCTTTGATGGTGATTTCCTTTCCAGACAGGTCTGGTTCTGGGAGTTGACATGATAGGGCCAATGCTCCGAGTGACACTCCTGTGCAGCCTGCTGATCAGCTTGAATGCCTGCGCTGAAACCGACCCAGACCAACTCGACGCGCCCGCTCGCACTCAAGGAACGTTCGCCGGCCAACTACTCAAGCTAGTCGACCAGAACGGTCAATGCGCCGTCCTCAAACCGGATCAGACTCATTTGGTACTGGGTATGGAATGGCCGTGCTATTTCAACCTGAACCCAAAGGGTGAATTGCGGGTAGAAATGTTCAGAGACGTCCCGATTTTCCTGGTTGAACGGAGCGTCCCCGAACCATCGCCTAGTCGGGACTGCGATACAAAATCCCAAGCCGTACGCAAAATCAACGGCGTTCTGGAAGCCTCGTCGGTCAACCCTAGCGCCATGTGCGGGCTCGGCCAGCAAGACCAGAAAATGTTTACGGCACTATTCCGGTGGTAACCGAAATCGTCATCCGCGATCGCCTGCAACCGTCCCTGCTGGCCCGGTTGAACGCGCCGAAGACGGTTGGTGCTTGTTCCAATCCAATCCTTTCCTGCCTGGCGTCCGAGTCATGGCCAAGTCGTTGGTCGTCAATGAAAAAGCACCTGCTCACCATGTGCCTGGCGATGAATTTGATTAGCCTGAGCGCATGGGCCGAACATGCCGAGATGCCAACAACCCAGGCAGTTTTTGTGGAACAGAAACTCCGACTGATTGACGATCAGGGACAATGCACGCTGGTCAAACCCGACCAGAGTCGCATGAAACTGGACATGGAATGGCCTTGCAGTTTCAGCCTGGATAAACAGCAGCAACTGCGAGTTGAGACTTTCAACGACATCCCGATATTTGCCGTCTGGCGCAGCGAACACATGCCCGCGCCCAGCCGCGATTGTCTCAGCAAAATGCAGGCTATTCGTCAGATACCTGAAGGCCTGGAGGCGGGTGCAGTTAACACATTTGCGTCCTGCGGCTCGGGCGGGGACCAAAAAATGTATGTGGGGCCATTTACGTGGTAACCGAAATCGCCACCCGCGATCGTCTGCAACCGTCCCTGCTGGACCGGTTGACCGATGACGACCCGAGCAATCCCAAGGAAAGCGCCGACAAGCGCGTGCTCTCCCTGACCCAATTGAAAGCTTCGGTGCTGCGTGACCTGGCGTGGTTGCTCAACACCACTTCATTGCTCGGCGCCGATGCGACGCTGCATACCCCGGCTGGCACGTCGGTGGTCAACTTCGGGCTGCCGGCGCTGGCCGGCAACAGTGCGTCGAATGTCGATATCGCGGCGCTTGAGGCGCTGATCCACCAGGCCATCGCTACGTTCGAACCGCGGATCCTGCGTAACACCTTGCGCGTGCGGGCCCGGGCATCCGCCGAGATGAACCACAACGCCCTGAGTTTCGAGATCGAAGGCGATCTCTGGGCGCAACCAGTGCCGCTGCGCCTGATGCTGCAGACCGACCTGGACCTGGAATCCGGCCATGTGCGAGTGATCAACGCCGATCAGCGGAGACGCTCATGAACCCGCGCCTGCTGGAACTGTACAACCAGGAATTGCACCACGTGCGCGAAAGCGCGGCGGAGTTCGCCCAGGAATACCCGAAAATCGCCAGTCGGCTGACGTTGTCCGGCATGGACTGCGCCGACCCGTACGTCGAGCGCTTGCTGGAAGGTTTTGCTTATCTGACGGCGCGGGTACAGCTCAAGCTCGATGCCGAATACCCGACCTTTACTCATAACCTGCTGGAAATCGCGTACCCCCATTACCTGGCGCCGACACCGTCGATGACCGTGGTGCAATTGCAGGCCGACCCCGATGAAGGCTCCCTGAGCAGCGGCTTCCCGCTGCCCCGGGACACGGTCCTGCGCGCCGCCCTGGGCCGCGAAACCCAAACCTGCTGCGAGTACCGCACCGCCCACGCGGTGACGTTGTGGCCGTTGCAAGTCAGCCAGGCCGAGTACTTCGGCAACCCGTCCGCCATGCTCGGGCGCTTGGCCGCCAGCGAACCCAAGGCCAAGGCCGGCCTGCGCCTGACCCTGCGCACCGGCGCCGAACTACCGTTCAACAGTCTGGCCCTGGACAACCTGCCGCTGTACCTCAATGGAGCAGACGAGCAGCCCTTCCGCCTTTACGAACAGCTGCTGGGCAATGTCTGCGCCGTGTTCGCCCGTCAGCCCGGCGGTGATTGGGTGGAACGCCTGCCGCAGGACGCACTGCGCTCCCAGGGATTCGACGATACCGACGCCGCGCTGCCAGTGGTCTCGCGGGCCTTCCAAGGCTATCGCCTGTTGCAGGAATACTTCGCCCTGCCCCACCGCTTTCTGTTTGTCGACTTCACGCAATTGAGCCGGGCGGTCAAACGTTGCGACGGCCAGGAACTGGAATTGATCGTGCTGTTCGACCGTCACGATCCGAGCCTGGAAGGCAGCGTCGGAGCCGCGCAGTTCCTGCCATTCTGCACCCCGGCCATCAACCTGTTTCCCAAGCGCCTGGATCGCATTCACTTGTCGGAACGGGTCAATGAACACCATGTGATCGCCGACCGCACCCGGCCGATGGATTTCGAGATTCATTCCCTGACCACCCTCACCGGCCACGGCACCGGGTCGGAGCAGCCTTTTTTGCCGTTCTATGCGGTGCGCGATCCGTCTCGCTACGGCCGCGACCAGGCCTGGTACACGGTGCGGCGCGAACCTCGCGTGCTGTCCAGCGGCCAGCGGCGCAACGGCCCGCGCTCGACGTACATCGGCAGCGAAACCTTCGTCAGCCTGGTGGACAGCCAGCAGGCGCCTTATCGCCACGACCTGCGCCAACTGGGCGTAACAGCGTTGTGCACCAACCGCGACCTGCCGCTGTTCATGAGCGTGGGCAATAGCAAGACCGACTTCACCCTGGCCGACAGCGCACCTGTCGCGGCGGTGCGCTGCGTGGCAGGCCCGAGCCGTCCACGCGCCAGCCATGCCCACGACGCCAAGGCCTGGCGGTTGATCAGCCAGCTGTCGCTGAATTACTTGTCCCTCAGTGAACAAGGCCAGGGCGCCGCCGCCCTGCGCGAACTGCTGCGCCTGTACGGCGACAGTAACGATGCAGCCTTGCAATTGCAGATCGAAGGCCTACGCGAAGTCAGCAGCAAGGCCTGCACCCGACGCCTGCCGATGCCCGGCCCGATTGTGTTTGGCCGTGGCCTGGAGATCACCCTGGAATTCGATGAAAACGCGTTTCGCGGCACTGGAGTCTTCTTGCTCGGTGCAGTGTTCGAGCGCTTCCTGGCACGCTACGTGTCGATCAACAGTTTTACCGAGACGGTGATCCGTACCACCGAACGCGGCGAGATCATGCGATGGAAAGCCAAGCCAGGACGCCGTCCGACCCTGTGAGTACTCTGGACGCGATGCACCAGGAGCCCTGGGAATACGACTTCTTCCAGGCATTGCGGCGCATCGAGTGCGAATCGCCTGAGCTGCCGCGCCTGGGCCATTCGTTGCGCCTGGCCGATGATCCGCTGCGCCTTGGGCAACAGGCCGATTGCACCTTCGCCCCGGCGACCCTGGCGTCGGTACAGCCGGGCGTCGACGGTTCGCCGGCGCGTCTGGAGCAGTTCTTTTTCGGCCTCGGTGGCCCCAACGGTCCGTTGCCGCTGCACCTCACCGAATATGTGCGCGAACGCCAGCGCAACAACGCCGACAGCACCAGCAAACGCTTCCTGGACGTGTTCCATCACCGCCTGCTGAGCCTGTTTTACCGGGCCTGGGCCGAAGCACGGCCGACGGTCAGCCATGACCGCCCGGACGATGACTACTGGTCGGCACGCCTGGCAGCACTGAGCGGCCGGGGCATGCCGAGCCTGCTCAAACAAGGGCTGATCCCCGACACGGCGAAGTTGCACTACAGCGGTCATCTGTCGGCACAAACCCGCTACCCGGACGGTTTGAAGGCCATTCTCAACGAGTACTTCGGCCTGCCGGTGGAGATCGAAGAGTACGTCGGCCAATGGCTGGAACTGCCGGAACGCAGCCGCGTGGGCGCCAGCGCCCATCAATTGGGCGTGGATTTTTGCCTGGGCCGTTACGTCTGGGATCGCCAGCACAAATTCCGCATTCGCCTGGGGCCACTCAAGCTGGATGACTACATGAGCATGCTGCCCGGTAGCCAACCCTTCAATGAGCTGGTGGCCTGGGTGGCCGAATACCTGGGCCATGAACTGGACTGGGACCTGAACCTGGTTCTGAAACAGCCCGAAGTACCGGCGCTGCAACTCAATCGCCAGTTCCGCCTGGGTTTCAATACCTGGCTGGGCAAGCCCGAAAAAGATGCCAAGGACTTAATACTGGCCCGGCATTACGCCGAGCAGGCCAACACCTCGCAAACCTCAAGGAACCAAGAGCATGGGTGAAATCAGTCGCGCCGCGTTGTTCGGCAAACTCAACAGCGTGGCCTACAAAGCCATCGAAGCCGCCACCGTGTTCTGCAAGTTGCGCGGTAACCCTTATGTGGAACTGGCCCACTGGTTTCATCAATTGCTGCAATTGCAGGACTCGGACCTGCACCGCCTCATCCGCCAGTTCAATATCGAACCGGCGCGCCTGGCCCGGGACCTGACCGACGCACTGGACCGTTTACCACGCGGCTCGACTTCAATCACTGACTTGTCCTCCCATGTGGAAGAAGCCGTGGAACGTGGCTGGGTCTACGGCAGCCTGATGTTCGGCGAAAGCCAGGTGCGTACCGGTTACCTGGTGCTGGGCATCCTCAAGACGCCGAGCCTGCGCCATGGGCTACTGGGGCTGTCGGCAGAGTTTGACAAGATCAAGGCCGAGGCCCTGAGCGAGCGTTTTGACGAATACGTCGCTGACTCGCCGGAAAATGCGCTCAGCGCCAGCGATGGTTTCAACGCAGGCAGCGTGCCTGGTGAAGCCAGCGGCGCCATGGCCCCAAGTGCCATGGGCAAGCAGGAAGCGCTCAAGCGCTTTACCGTCGACCTCACCGAGCAGGCCCGCAGCGGCAAGCTTGACCCGATTGTCGGGCGTGACGAAGAGATCCGCCAACTGGTGGACATCCTCATGCGCCGTCGGCAGAACAACCCGATTCTGACCGGTGAAGCCGGCGTCGGCAAAACCGCCGTGGTCGAAGGTTTTGCCCTGCGCATCGTCGCCGGTGACGTGCCGCCGGCGCTCAAGGACGTGGAATTGCGCAGCCTCGACGTCGGCCTGTTGCAGGCCGGCGCGAGCATGAAAGGTGAATTCGAACAGCGCCTGCGCCAGGTCATCGAAGACGTCCAGGCCTCGCCAAAACCGATCATCCTGTTTATCGACGAAGCCCACACGCTGGTCGGTGCCGGTGGCGCCGCCGGCACCGGGGACGCGGCCAACCTGCTTAAACCGGCCTTGGCCCGGGGCACCCTGCGCACCGTGGCGGCCACGACCTGGGCCGAGTACAAGAAGCACATCGAAAAAGACCCGGCCCTGACCCGTCGCTTCCAGGTGGTGCAAGTCGCCGAGCCGTCCGAAGACAAGGCGCTGCTGATGATGCGCGGCGTGGCCTCGACCATGGAAAAACACCATAAGGTGCAGATTCTTGACGAAGCCTTGGAAGCCTCGGTCAAGCTGTCCCATCGCTACATCCCGGCGCGCCAGTTGCCGGACAAATCCGTGAGCCTGCTGGACACCGCTTGCGCCCGGGTCGCCATCAGCCTGCACGCCGTGCCGGCCGAGGTGGACGACAGCCGTCGTCGCATCGAGGCGCTGGAAACCGAACTGCAAATCATCGCCCGCGAGCACGCCATCGGCATCGTCATCGGCACCCGTCAGAGCAACAGCGAAAACCTGCTGGCCGCCGAGCGCGAACGCCTGGCCGAACTGGAAAGCCGCTGGGCCGAAGAGAAAACCCTGGTGGACGAACTGCTCGCCACCCGCGCCACCCTGCGCGAGAGCGTCGGTGTAGTGGACAGCGACGTTGGCAGTGACGACAGCCACGCCCTGCGCGAGAAACTGGTGGACCTGCAACAGCGCCTCAGTGCCCTGCAAGGCGAAACCCCGCTGATTCTGCCGACGGTCGATTACCAGGCCGTGGCCTCGGTGGTCGCCGACTGGACGGGTATTCCGGTGGGCCGCATGGCCCGTAACGAACTGGAAACCGTGCTCAACCTCGACCAGCACCTGAAGAAACGCATCATCGGCCAGGACCACGCCCTGCAGATGATCGCCAAACGTATCCAGACCTCCCGCGCCGGCCTCGACAACCCGAGCAAGCCGATTGGCGTGTTCATGCTCGCCGGCACCTCCGGCGTGGGCAAGACCGAAACCGCCCTGGCGCTGGCCGAAGCCATGTATGGCGGCGAGCAGAACGTCATCACCATCAACATGAGCGAATTCCAGGAAGCCCACACCGTGTCCACCCTCAAGGGTGCACCACCGGGCTACGTCGGCTATGGCGAAGGCGGCGTGCTGACCGAAGCCGTGCGGCGCAAACCCTACAGCGTGGTGCTGCTGGACGAGGTGGAAAAAGCCCACCCGGACGTGCACGAGATCTTCTTCCAGGTCTTCGACAAAGGCGTGATGGAGGACGGCGAAGGCCGGGTGATCGACTTCAAGAACACCTTGATCCTGCTGACCACCAACGCTGGCACCGAGCTGATTGCCCAGGTCTGCAAAGACCCGCAAAACGTGCCCGAGCCCGAAGAGATCGCCAAGGCCCTGCGTCAGCCGCTGCTGGAGATTTTCCCGCCGGCATTGCTGGGCCGCTTGGTGACCATTCCGTACTACCCGCTCAGCGACGAGATGCTCAAGGCCATTACCCGTCTGCAACTCAACCGCATCAAAAAGCGCGTGGAGAACACCCACAAAGTGGCTTTCGATTACGACGACGCGGTGATCGACCTGATCGTCTCCCGCTGCACCGAAACCGAAAGTGGTGGGCGGATGATCGACACCATCCTGACCAACAGTCTGTTGCCGGACATGAGCCGCGAGTTCCTCACCCGCATGCTCGAAGGCAAAGCGCTGGCAGGCGTGCAGATCAGCGCCCGGGATAACGAATTGCACTACGACTTCAGCGACGCGGCATAGCCCCAGGAGGAATGCGGTCAGTGTGGGAGCTGGCTTGCCTGCGATTGCGGTGTGACATTCAGCATTGATGTCGACTGATATACCGCTATCGCAGGCAAGCCAGCTCCCACATTTGATGCGGTTCCGGCAGGGAGAAAGCGGCGCGGTGATTACAACGTTTACGGGATAACTGATGCTATTCAAGCAACTCTCACGCCTGGCAAAAATCACCAGCCCCCTGGGGCCGGATGTGCTGTTGCTCAAGGACATGGGCGGCGGCGAAGAGCTGGGGCGGCTGTTCAACTATGAGCTGCAACTGCACTCGCTGGACAACGCCATCGACCTCAACCAGTTGCTGGGCAAACCCATGTGCCTGAGCCTGCAACTGGACGGCGGTGGCGAGCGCTATTTCCATGGCATCGTTGCCCGTTGCAGCCAGAACGTCGACCAGGGCCAGTTCGCCAGCTACCAGGCCACGCTGCGGCCTTGGCTGTGGCTGCTGACCCGCACCTCCGATTGCCGGATTTTCCAGAACCTGACCATCCCGCAGATCATCAAGCAGGTGTTTCGCGACCTGGGTTTTTCCGATTTCGAAGATGCCCTGAGTCGGCCCTATCGCGAGTGGGAATACTGCGTGCAGTATCGCGAAACCAGCTTTGATTTCGTCAGCCGCCTGATGGAGCAAGAAGGGATCTACTACTTCTTCCGCCATGAACAGGGCCGTCATGTGCTGGTGTTGGCCGATGCCTATGGCGCCCACACCAGCGTGCCCGGCTATGCTTCGGTGCCCTACTACCCCAAGAATGAACAGCAGCGCGAACGCGATCACATTCACGACTGGCGCCTGGCCCAGGAAGTCCAGCCAGGCTCGCTGGAACTCAACGACTATGACTTCCAGCGCCCCAGCGCGCGAATTGACGTGCGCTCGGCCATGCCTCGTCCGCACACCGCCGGCGACTATCCGTTGTACGACTATCCCGGCACTTATGTGCAAAGCGCAGACGGCGAACATTACGCCCGCACCCGCATCGAAGCCTTGCAGACCCTGCACGAACAGGTCGAGTTCGCCGGTAACGCCCGGGGCCTGGGGTCGGGTCATTTGTTCAGCCTCACGGGTTTCAGCCGCCAGGACCAGAACCGCGAATACCTGATCGCCGGCGCCCGTTACTACATCGCCCAGGAAAGCGGGGAAAGCGGCGGCGCTGGCGCTTCGGTGCAGTTCGAAAGCAGCCTGACCTGCATCGACGCGCAACAAAGCTACCGTCCCCTGCCCAACACCCACCGGCCTATCGTCAAAGGCCCACAGACCGCACTGGTGGTCGGCCCCAAGGGCGAGGAAATCTGGACCGACCAGTTCGGCCGAGTGAAGGTGCATTTCTATTGGGACCGTCACGACCAGTCCAACGAAAACAGTTCGTGCTGGATTCGCGTGTCGCAATCCTGGGCCGGTAAAAACTGGGGCTCGATGCAGATCCCGCGGATCGGCCAGGAAGTGATCGTCAGCTTCCTCGAAGGTGACCCGGACCGGCCGATCATCACCGGCCGCGTCTACAACGCCGAACAAACCGTGCCTTACGACTTGCCGGAAAACGCCACCCAAAGCGGCATGAAAAGCCGTTCGAGCAAGGGCGGCACACCGGCGAATTTCAACGAAATCCGCATGGAAGACAAGAAAGGCGCCGAGCAGCTGTACATCCATGCCGAGCGCAATCAGGACATCGTGGTCGAGGTGGATGAAAGCCACTCGGTAGGTCACGACCGCAACAAGAGCATTGGGCATAACGAGACGGTGACCATCGGCAACAACCGCCTGCGTATCGTCAAACAGGAAGACATTCTTTCGGTGGGCCAGCGCAAGACCGACAGCATCAGCCAGAGCTACGTCATTGAAGTGGGCGAGAACCTGCGGCTGGTTTGTGGTGAAAGCATCCTGGAGCTCAATGCCAGCGGCCAGATCAACCTGACCGGCGTGCAAATCAGCTTCTATGCCAGCGGTGATGCCGAGTTCAACACCGGCGGCGTGCTGCACCTGAACAATGGCGGCGGCGCTGGCGCCACGCCTGATGGCCAGGGCGTCAAGGCCAGCATCGACGCCAACATCAATGCCGCGTTTCCCAAGCCCAAGGGCTAATCACGAGATCTGTGTTCCATGACTTACCGAATCAATGAATTCCAGTTCCAACTGCCGGCAGGCGAACTGCAAGACGCGTCGATCAACATCCTCAAGTTCCCTGAACTGGGCACTTCGCTGATTGTCAGCCGCAGCTTGTTGGCCGAGGGCGAAACCCTGCAAAGCAACTTCGACGACCAGCTCAAGCGTCTGGAAAAACAAGTGCAAGACTTGCGTTTTCAACCGGGCGTCGCCGTGCGTCTGGGCGCCAGCCAGGAAGTCGAAGGCATCGAGTTGCGCAGCCAGTTCAACAAGGGCAACGACAAAGTCTTCCAATACCAGTTGGCACTGGTGTTGCCCGGCACCCGCAAAATGCTCGCCCTGAGCTACGTAAAGGCCGAAAAACTCGGCGATGCCGAAGCCGCGCATTGGGCGACCATCAAGAGTTCGCTGCTGTTCGACGTTCCGGCCTGATGAGCATCCTGCATGTCTGATGCACTCTGGGCCGCCCGACTGGGCGACGCGCTCGATCACACCTCGATGATGGCCGACATCCTCGGCGGCGTGCTCGAGGTGGCAGCCAACATCGCGATTACCGCGCTGGCCACTGCCGCCGTGGTGGCGGCCACCGGCATCACGGTCGTCACCGGGGGGTTGGGTTGCTTCGTGCTCGGCCTGGTGGTGGGCACGATCGTCGGCCTTGCCATGAGCAAGACCGGGGCCGACAAGGGCCTGAGCAATTTGTGCGAGAGCTTCAGCAACGCGCTGTTTCCGCCCACGGTGCAGGCAAATATTCTCACCGGCTCGACCAACACCCTTACCAACAACATTCCCGCCGCCCGCGCTGCCGGAGCGATCCCGTCCCATGTCGCGCCGGCCGGCACCGAGCTGGCAATACCCGAGCCCGAAGCCGAAGCCAGTTACCTGGACATGGCCGAGAGCTTCTTCTCCCAGATGTGGCGCCCCACCGTTGCCACCCCGGCGCCAGGCGCCGTGCCCAAGCCGCTGGACCTGCTCGTCTGCATGAAGCATCCGCCAATGCCGCCGCAGTTTATGGCCGAGGGCTCGGACAAGGTCACCATCAACGGCCAGCCCGCCGTGCGCAGCGGCGATCGCAGCACCTGCGATGCCAAGGTCGTGTCGTCCGGGCTGATCTCCTCCAACGTGACCATTGGCGGCGGTTCGGTTGTAGTACGCGAGATCCGCAGCGGCAAGACCCCGGGCGTGGGGCTGGCGGTCACCGCGTTGCTGATGCTCAAGGGCGGCAAGGGGAAGTTCTTCAGCAAATTGCCGTGCATGCTGATCGGTGGCGCGACGTCGATGGCCGTCAGCAGCGCGATGGGCGCCATGGCCAACGCCGCCATGGGCTCGTCGAACCCGGTGCACGCGGCGACCGGGGCCAAGGTGCTGGGCGGCGATGAAGAGCTGGATTTCGTGTTGCCGGGGGTGCTGCCGATAGATTGGCAGCGCTTCTACAACAGCCGTGACGAGCGGCGCGATGGGTTGTTTGGCGCGGGTTGGAGTGTGTCCTATGAGGTGCGGGTTGAACTCCTGCCTCACCCCGAGGGTGGCGAAACGCTGGTCTATACCGACGAACAGGGCCGGCGCATCGACATGGGCTCGATCCCTCTGGGCGGCGCGGTGTTCAGTGCGGGGGAAGGGCTTAGTGTTCGACGGCATCTTAATGGGCAGTTGTTGATTGAAAGCGATGACGGTGTGTACCGCTTGTTCAATCCAACGCCGGGGAATGCAGCGCTGCTGCGCCTTAGCCAGCTGGGTGATCGTAATGACAACCGGGTTCACCTCGACTATGACGCCGCCGGACGCCTTGTAAAACTGCGCGACACCTTTGACTTGGTTCAGGTGGAATTGACCTACCTTCAGGCACGGGTCAGTCAGGTGGAACGGGTCTACCCGGACCAGCGCCGTGAAGTGTTGGTAAGTTATGGCTACGATCCGTCAGGCTACCTGACAGAAGTGCGCGATACCGCAGGCCAGATACAGCGCCGTTTCGTTTACGACAGTGAGCGGCGGATGACTGAGCATCAATTGCCCACGGGGTTGCGTTGCTTCTATGAATGGGCTTGCATCGAGGAAAAGGAATGGCGCGTGGTCCGGCACTGGACCGACGAGGGCGATGCCTACCAGTTCGACTATGACCTCGCCGCCGGTGTCACGCGCATCACCGATAGCTTGCAGCGCATCAGTACACGGCGCTGGAACACCCAGCACCAGATCACCGAATACACCGACAACCTCGGCCAGACCTGGCAGTTCGAATGGAACGACGAGCGCCAATTGCTCAGCGCCACCGACCCACAGGGCGGTCGCTATGAATACAGCTACGACGAGGCCGGCAACCTGATCGGCGAAACCGACCCGTTGGGCCGCAGCGAATCGACCTTATGGCTTGAACTCTGGGCCTTGCCGCTGGTGGAAACCGACGCTGCTGGCAACAGTTGGCGGTACCGCTACGATCAGCGCGGCAACTGCATCGCCGAAACCGATCCGCTGGGCCACATCACCCGCTACCGCTACGACACCCACGGCCAGGTCGTCGAGATCATCGACGCCACTGGCAAAAGCAAGAAACTGCGCTGGAACCCGTTCGGCCAACTGGTCGAGCACATCGATTGCTCGGGTTATCCGACGCGATTCAGCTACGACCACCGGGGCTATCTGCAAGTCATCACCGATGCCCTCGGCGAACGCACCCAATTCAGCTATGACGCCCAAGGGCGGTTGCTCAGCAGCCAATTGCCGGACGGGCGCACCGAGCAGTATCAGCGCGACGTCAGCGGCCAGTTGACCGGTTATACCGATCCGGCCGGGCACACCACGCTCTATCAACACAACCGCCGCGGCCAGGTCCGTCAGCGCACCGACGCCCATGGCCGGCAGGTGCAATTCGGGTATGACAGCTATGGGCGGCTGCAAGCGCTGACCAACGAGAACGGCGAGAGTTATCGGTTTTCCTGGGATGCGGGGGACCGGTTGACCGAGCAACAGGATCTGGATGGCAGCGCCAAGCGCTACACCTATGACCTGCTGGATAACGTCGCGGCGGTGACGGCTGTTCCGGCGCCTTACGGCAACGGCTTGGCCATTGTCCCCGAGACGCCCCCGGCCCCCATCGTTCATCGACTGGAGCGCGACGCCGTCGGCCGGCTGATCGCCAAAGTCACCGACGATGGCCGCACCGACTACACCTACGACCCACTGGACCAGCTCACCGCCGTCACCTTCACCGACCACCAGGGCAACGCACAAACCCTGAGCTTCGCCTACGACGCCCTCGGCCAGTTGCTCGAAGAACAGAGCGCGGCCGGCAACCTGCACTACCACTACGACGAACTCGGCAACCTGATCCAGACCCAACTGCCCGACGGCCGCTGGATCAATCGCCTGTATTACGGCAGCGGCCACCTGCACCAGATCAACCTCGACGGCCAGGTCATCAGCGACTTCGAACGCGACCGCCTGCACCGCGAAGTGCTGCGCACCCAAGGCCAGATCAGCACCCGCAGCGAATACGACCGCAGCGGGCGCTTACGCTCACGCCAACGCCGACACACCAGCCAACCCTCGCTGATGCCGGCCGCCGTGCAGAAACATTTCGAGTACGACCCCGCCGACAACCTGATCGGCAAACTCGACCAGCAACCCGCCGCGCAACACCGCCAACTGCTGCACTACGACGCCACCGGCCGCATCATCGCCAGCCAGGACAGCCTGCACGGCCAGCGCGAAACCTTCGCCTACGACGCCGCCGCCAACCTGCTGGACGGCCCACAACCCGGCGCCGGGCTGGTGGTGCACAACAAACTGCTGACCTTCCAGGACAAGCGTTACCGCTACGACGCATTCGGCCGGATGATCGAAAAACGCAGCGCTAAACGGGGCCTGCAGCGCTTTGCCTACGACGCCGAAAGCAGGTTGATTGAAGTGCGTAATGACAACGGCAGCATGGTCAGGATGACCTACGACCCGCTGGGCCGACGCATCGAAAAAACCGAGCACGACACCAACGGCTACCCGCTCGGCGAAACCCGCTTCACCTGGGATGGCCTGCGCCTGTTGCAGGAACATCGCCATCAGCAGACCAGCCTCTACCTCTACGAAGACGAAGGCTACGAACCCCTGGCCCGCGTCGACGGCACCGGCCCGCTGCAAAAAATCCGCTACTACCACAACGACCTCAACGGCCTGCCGGAACAGCTCACCGAAGCGGACGGCCACAACGTCTGGCAGGCGACTTATCGGGTGTGGGGCAACACGTTAGAAGAGGTGCGTGAGCCGTATTACATTGAAGAGCAGAACCTGAGATTTCAGGGGCAGTACCTGGACCGGGAAACGGGGCTGCATTTCAATACGTTCAGGTTTTATGATCCGGATGTGGGGCGGTTTACGACGCCGGATCCGATAGGTCTAAACGGCAGTTTAAATTTTTACGCATACAGCCCCAATCCCTTCGAATGGATCGATCCACTGGGACTGTCTTGCCGCCTAAACTCTGTAGGCAGAACGCCTGGGAAGAGCAGCCGTACGGGGAAAGCCGTGATAGCGCGGATGAGAGCCGAAGGTAAAATAATTGGTTCCGGAAAAAACATGAGATTCCAGAGCACCGACAAGAAATGGTATTCGATTAAAGACGCTGACATGGCGCATAAAACAGATGCCGTTAAATATTGGAACTCCAAAGGCGGTTTCCATGGAGCCAAAACCAAAGAAGTGAGGGGGTGGATGCGCGACCCAGATAACTATGAGCTGGAATACTATTCCCACAACCGGTCCAAAGGCGCACTACTCACGGACCGATACAGGGATTCCGGCGATTTTATCGGCCCAGCTGAAAAACCCATATATTAGGAAAGGATTGTTATATGAAAGATTTAGCAGATAAAAACCCCACGTTGGCGGATGAAATAATGGGCATCATGGCCTCAGGCAATGAGCTCGATGAGCAAAACAAAAAAAATGAAGCCCAGGCCTTGTACCAAAAAGCATGGGACTTACTTCCTGAGCCAAAACTTGAATGGACACCTTTGTCGTCATGGGTCACAGGTTCTTTTTTCAACCTGCACTTCGACAACGGTGACTTCGAAGCCGCTAAAGATTGGGCGCAAAAGACCCTGGATGGCCGAGAGTCAGATATCGATACAGGTCCGTTGATCAACTTGGGAATGGTCTACTTTGAACTGAAAGATTATTCACAGGCTTATAAATACTTTGACGATGCTTATAGCTTCGGTAAGGCACGAGCCTTTCAAGAAAGACCAAAAAAATATCTGAAGTTCTATTTAGAAAAAAAAGCCTGACCATGGCCGAGGGCTCTAGGGCCGACACCTGAGGTTTCAGGGGCAGTACCTGGACCGGGAGACGGGGCTGCATTTCAATACGTTCAGGTTTTATGATCCGGATGTGGGGCGGTTTACTACGCCGGATCCGATTGGGTTGGCGGGAGGGATCAATCTCTACTTGTATGCGGCCAACCCACTCGGCTGGGTAGACCCGCTGGGATGGAGTTGCTCGTCATCCATTAACAAACGAATCAACAAGCTGAAGAAGCAGGGCTATCAGGACCATCACATACTGAGCGACAAACACGACAGTACGAAAAATCACCCGCTGCTCAAATTGGCAGGGTTCGACCTGCAAAGCCGGCAGAACAAAATATTCCTGCCCAATAAAACCAAAGCTTTGACTGATGGGCGTTGATCGATCCACCAAGGACGCCATGCGGGTAGAGTCAATCGAAACCTTGGAAGCAAAATGGACCAAGTGGAAATAATCGGCAAACGAGACAACTGGAATCAGGCCCAATACCGCAAAGCGTTGGATAAAATAGTGTCCAACGAGCGCAAATTACTCCGCTCAGGCGAAAGGCAATTGAATAAAAATGCACGCCCTGGCGCTCATTACAATTAGGAGATCCAGAAATGATCTTAAGCTGGAAAGCCCCTATCTATTACAACGATAAATTGATCGGTTCATACGATGCGGAGCGCGGCTCCTATGAAACGGCAGGATCGAACTTTGACTATCTGTCACTCCTGAAAGGTGAGCCTTACCCTGCCGACATGGACAAACCCAAAATATTTTTTCCATGCAAAAAGAAAAAATTTCTGACTTACGACTGCTTATGGTTATTAGCCGACATCCCTTTGGTGAGCCAGCGGTTAGCGGACTTCCTCGTACAGAACGCCGGTCACTCTATTGAGCTCTTGCGACCCACGAGTATTGCTGCGGACGGGGAGCAAGTGAGCGAAGTCTATTACATTGTCAATGCTGCCCAGGCGATAAGTGCGGTTGATCACAGCAAGTCGGTAGCAGAGCTCTCTGACAATGGCTCAATACTCTACTTCAATGAAATTTGGCTTCATGATAACGCCGCGGAAATGGGCGCAATTGCACGCGAGCGTGACTCGGGAGATCTTTTGATTTCCCAAGAGTTGGCTGATGCCATGATCGAACAGAAATTCAAAAGCGACAAAGGGCTAGGCTTCTACACCGCTGAGCGCTCATTCACCCCCTATAAAAACCAAGCGTGATCTACTAGTGGAAGGCATTCGTTAAAAGCGTCAATCAACGCCTACAAAAAATGGGCACCCGACCCAGTCGGCGTGCCCATTTTTCCAGCTCGCACTCATCATGTTCCCTCGCCATCCGGTCAGTCGCCAAATCAACAAGGAAGTACTAATGCTTTCTACCTGGCGATTACGTAGGCAACCCCAATCCCGATCGAAAATGGTTTTCCAGTCGGTCCCACGCCAATGCCCGACAGTGTTTGTTTAAAAGCCTTGTAGGTAACGCCATGAAAGCTACAACACCTTGCGTCATTGCCTACGGCTACGCCAGAATCCGCCGGCTTGTGCGCCTTGGGGGCGGTCGGTAACTTGGTTCCTGTCACTGCCCATCAGTGATCGGGTTTAGTCGCTCGCTGGTAATTGAAGTGCACAAGCTTCTGTCAGACAGGTATTCCTACCTGCATTTGATGGTGGCTGTGCGTAGGGCACCTTCGGGTGCGCCGGCTTCTTCAATTCCCCGGTCCGACTAACCTGCGTACAGCCGCCACCCCTTCGTTTAGTCGGCGAAGTGTTGTCAGCATCACTCAAGGAATTGAAGATCATGTTTAAAGTTACACCTAACCCACCGGACACCGATCCGGTCTCCCCATACGAAAGCCCCGATTCAAAAAAACTCAACGACGCCGCCGAACGCGCCCTCGACCATCACTTCCCGCCAGCCGAACCAAAACCACCGAAACGCAAAGGCCAACTCTTCAGCGTCTGCCCGGGCATCAACACTGAAGCCCTCCTCGCCAATGCCTCGGAAGATATCTTGTCCATCAGCGCCATCGCCGCCGACCTCGCCGACGACGTGGACGGTTCACGCCGCTCCGTAGCCCTGTCGCTCAGCCGCCTGGCCGACGGGGTGCATTTGTTGGTAGAGCGCGCGCTGGATCACCTCAATGAGCCGGAAATAGCAGCGATTCTCGCCAGGAAACAAAGCCGAGTCGGCTGATCCGCCAGACAGAAAAAATGGGCACCCAACCTCGTTGGCGTGCCCATTTCTTATCCCGCTCACCCGCTGTGCGGGAAGTCGGTGCGTGTTACGGATTAACGCTGTCTTTCAAAGACTTGCCTGGCTTGAACGCAACAGTGTTGCTGGCTTTGATTTTGACTGGCTCACCGGTCTGCGGGTTCTTGCCCGTACGGGCACCGCGATGGCGTTGCAGGAAGGTGCCGAAGCCCACCAGCGTGACGCTGTCTTTGCGGTGCAGAGCGCCGGTGATTTCTTCGAGAACGGCGTTGAGGACGCGGTTGGCCTGTTCTTTGGTGAGGTCTGCTTTTTCCGCAATTGCAGCGGCGAGTTCTGGTTTACGCATTAGTGAAGCCCCTTTGACGGTTTTTTGTTGTTATGTCCGTGCTGTTCTCGTTGGAACAGCGCCTAAGGCGCCGCAGGTGCTCTACTCTGCGGCAGACGGGAGTGAGAATGGCACGCGCTTTAGAGCGGCGCCAGTCTCCCCGCGACCTTTGTGGGGGCAAAAGCGGGGTGATTCCGACAGAACGACCGCTATTTACGCCAGCAAGGCCGGAAGCTCTTTGTTCAGGGCGAGTTTTTCCATCACCGCCGCGCCTGTCAGGGCATAGCCCAGCAATTGGCCGGCGCTGTCGCGGCACAGCACCTTGATGTCCGCGCCCTGCCCTTCGACCGTCCAGACGCCTTCCGCGCCCCGTGGTGGCGGCGAAACCACCAATGGGCAGACCGGTGTTTTCACGGTGATCGGCATCGGGCCATAACTCACCGCTGTAGGGTTTCCGGCGAGGGTCTGGGCCAGCGCTCTCGCACAACTCATGAGGGGCATGACGTACAACAGATTCAGCCCATCGACCTCGGCGCAGTCGCCCAGGGCGTAAATGTTGGCATGGGAGGTTTTCAGGTGACGGTCGACCACCACGCCGCGATTGACCTGCACCCCGGCAGCGGCCGCCAGGTCGATGCGCGGACGCAGGCCGATGGCCGAGACCACCACATCGCAAAGGATGACCTGGCCGTCGGACAGGTGCGCTTCCAGGCCGTCTGCCACTCGCTGCAAGCGATTGAGCACCGGCCCGAGGTGGAAGCGCGCGCCCAGGCTTTCCAGGCCGGCCTGGACCGCAGCGGCCGCCGCCGGGTGCAGCAAGGTCGGCATGACCTGTTCGCACGGTGCAACCAGTTGCACCTCGTAACCACCGAGAATCAGGTCGTTGGCGAATTCGCAGCCGATCAAACCGGCGCCTAGCAGCAACACCCGACGTTTGCCGGCCGCGGCCGCGCGAAAGCGTGCGTAGTCTTCAAGATCGTTGATCGGGAAAACGGCGTCAGCGGCATCGCCTTCGATCGGCACCCGCACGGTTTCCGCGCCCCAGGCCAGGATCAAGTCGCGGTAGATCACCGCCTCTTCACCAATCCACAGGCGCTTATGGCCTGGGTCGATACCGCTGATGCGCGTGTGGGTGCGCACTTCGGCCTTCAATTGCTCGGCCATGGCGCCCGGTTCGGCCATGCTCAGGCCATCGGCGTCTTTATTTTTGCCGAAGCCGGTGGAGAGCATCGGCTTGGAGTAGGAGCGTCCGTCATCTGCGGTAATCAGCAGCAGCGGGGTTTCGCCATCGAGTTTGCGAAACTCCCGGGCCAGGTTGTAGCCAGCCAGCCCAGTGCCGACGATCACGACAGGTGCGTTCATTCCTTGCTCCTTGCTTGTCTTAGTTGATTTCAATCATTTCGAAATCCATCTTGCCCACGCCACAATCCGGGCACAGCCAGTCTTCCGGCACGTCCTGCCACGGTGTGCCCGCCGCAATACCGTCGTCCGGCCAGCCCTCGGCTTCGTTATAGATCAGGCCGCAGACCACACATTGCCACTTTTTCATTCAGGTATTTCCTCGGGATTCAGGCTTTTGCCGGCGCGAACGGTCGATAGGTGGAGCGCTGCCGTCCGGCTCAGGGCGTTTTGTACTGATCGCGCCCGGCAGATGCAAGCCTGTTCGGCGCAACGGCAGGCCGGATCAATCAAAATCGCCGTCTGACATGGTAAGCTCGCCGCCTCATTTGCTGCCAATAATGACTCACTGTGCCGCACTCAAAATTCCCCTCCCCGACGCCGCTCTGGCTCTCTCGAAGCCAACTGACGCCCCTCCCCGACACGTCTACGCTCGATTGGTTGTTCGATGAAGGATCGCTGACCCGGCGCTTGATCCGCTTGTCGAATGACGGTTTCAGCGTCACGCCGCTGTTTGAAGGCTGGCAACCGCTGCGCGCCGATGAATGTGCTGCGCTGGAGCTGGCCGAAGGCAGTGAGGGCTGGGTGCGCGAGGTGTATCTGCGCGGTCACGGTGAAGCCTGGGTGTTTGCCCGCAGCGTGGCGGCGCGTAGCGCGCTGCAAGGCGACGGGTTGCATATGGATGAATTGGGCAGCCGCTCTCTGGGCGAATTGCTGTTTTGCGATCAGGCGTTTCAACGCCGGGCCATCGAGGTTTGTCACTATCCTCAAGGATGGTTGCCGGTGGATGCCCAGGCGCCGGCACTATGGGGCCGGCGTTCGCGCTTCGACCGTGGCGCCCTGAGCGTGCTGGTGGCCGAGATCTTCCTGCCAACCTTGTGGAACGCCGCCCGCGCGCATCCGGAGAATTGCTGATGTACCAGAGCCTGCTCAAGTCCTTGAACCGCTTGAATCCTCGGGCCTGGGATTTCATTCAGCTGACCCGCATGGACAAGCCGATCGGCATTTATTTGCTGCTATGGCCAACGTTGTGGGCGCTCTGGATTGCCGGTGAAGGTTCGCCTTCATTGGCCAATATCGTGATTTTCGTGCTCGGCGTAGTACTGACCCGCGCCGGCGGTTGTGTGATCAACGATTGGGCAGACCGCAAGGTCGATGGCCACGTGAAACGCACCGAACAGCGGCCTCTGGTGAGCGGCAAGATCAGCTCGAAGGAAGCCCTGGTGTTCTTTGCTGTGCTGATGGGCGTGAGTTTCCTGCTGGTGCTGTGCACCAATGCGACGACGGTGTGGCTGTCGCTGGGCGGTTTGGCCCTGGCGTTCACCTATCCATTCATGAAGCGCTACACCTATTACCCGCAAGTGGTGCTAGGCGCGGCGTTCTCCTGGGGCATGCCCATGGCGTTCACCGCCGAAACCGGTGAACTGCCGGCAGCGGCCTGGTTGCTATGGATCGCCAACCTGTTGTGGACCGTGGGCTACGACACCTATTACGCCATGACCGATCGCGACGACGACCTGAAGATCGGGGTGAAATCCACGGCGATTCTGTTTGGCGACGCCGACAGGGCGATTATTTTGACCCTGCAAGGATTGGCGCTGGGTTGCCTGCTACTGGCGGGCTCGAAATTCCATCTCGGTGGCTGGTTCCACCTCGGGTTACTGGCGGCGGCCGGTTGTTTTGTGTGGGAGTTCCGGTACACCCGCAGCAAGGACCGGATGCGCTGCTTCCAGGCGTTTTTGCACAATCACTGGGCCGGGTTGGCGATTTTCGTGGGGATTGTGCTGGATTACGCGTTGCGCTGAAGGCAATGAGGGCAGATCCGCTCCCCGTGACCAAGTCCGAGGAGCGGATTACACGGGTCAGTGTTTCGGCATATGCCACATATCCTTGTACCCTTCGCCCTTCATATCGCCAGGCTTCATGTCCATTTTGTAGGTGTACATCGGCTTGCCGTCATAAGCCCATTGCATCGTGCCGTCATCACGCTTGATGATCGTCCATTCACCCTCGGCCTTGGCACCCGCTGGAGCCATCATCGGTGGCCACATCTTGGCGCAATCGGCATTACACATCGACTTACCGCCAGTGTCCTTGTCGAACGTGTAAACGGTCATGCCTTTGTGATCGACCATCATGCCGTCTTTCATCATGGCCGGTTCGGCGGCGAAGGCCAGGGACGGCAGCGTTAGCGCAGCCGTGACCAGCAGGGCCTTCCAGGATTGAGCAATGTGATTCATGGAAACCTTCCTCTTGTGGTTGTCAGGATTCGGACTTAGAGCTTAGTTCAGGATCACGACAATCGCAGGACGGCTAAAATACTGTCACACGACTGCAATAATTCCGTTATCTAATGCGGCGCAAGACAGTTAAATGACAAGAGGATTAAGGCATGGTTGGCAGGAGCATTCTGATCGTCGACGACGAAGCGCCCATTCGCGAAATGATCGCCGTTGCGTTGGAAATGGCCGGCTATGACTGCCTGGAGGCAGAGAACTCGCAGCAGGCCCATGCCATTATCGTCGACCGCAAACCGGACCTGATCCTGCTCGACTGGATGCTGCCCGGCACCTCCGGCATCGAACTGGCCCGCCGTCTCAAGCGCGATGAGCTGACCGGGGATATCCCGATCATCATGCTCACCGCCAAGGGCGAAGAGGACAACAAGATCCAGGGGCTGGAAGTCGGCGCTGATGACTACATCACCAAACCATTTTCCCCGCGAGAGCTGGTGGCGCGCCTGAAAGCCGTGCTGCGCCGAGCCGGTCCGACCGATGGCGAATCGCCAATCGAAGTCGGCGGCCTGCTGTTGGACCCGATCAGCCACCGCGTGACCATCGACGGCAAACCCGCCGAGATGGGCCCGACCGAGTACCGTTTGCTGCAATTTTTCATGACCCACCAGGAACGTGCCTACACCCGCGGCCAGTTGCTGGATCAGGTCTGGGGCGGCAATGTCTACGTTGAAGAGCGCACGGTCGATGTGCACATCCGTCGCCTGCGCAAAGCCCTCGGCGATGCCTACGAAAATCTGGTACAAACCGTGCGCGGCACCGGCTACCGGTTTTCCACCAAGGCCTGAGCCGACCGCCAGACTCGCTGACAAGGACGCATATTTTCCGTGAACCAAAACTGGCATGGCACCCTGATTCGCCACATGCTGTTGCTGGTCACCGCCTGCCTGGTGATCGGCCTGATTACCGGCTACTACGGCTGGAGCCTCGCCGTGGGCCTGGGCCTTTACCTGGCGTGGACCCTCAAGCAGTTGCTGCGCCTGCATGAATGGCTGCGCCTGCACAAACCCGATGAAGCACCGCCCGATGGCTATGGCCTGTGGGGCGAAGTGTTCGACAGTATCTACCACCTGCAACGTCGCGACCAACGGGTGCGCGGGCGCCTGCAAGCGGTGATCGACCGGGTCCAGGAATCCACCGCCGCGCTCAAAGACGCGGTGATCATGCTCGACAGCGATGGCAACCTGGAATGGTGGAACCGCGCCGCCGAAACCCTGCTTGGCCTCAAGACCCCGCAAGACAGCGGCCAACCGGTAACCAACCTCGTCCGCCATCCTCGCTTCAAGGAATACTTCGAGCAGGACAGCTATGCCGAACCGCTGGAAATTCCTTCGCCGATCAATGATCGCCTGCGCATTCAGCTGTACATCACCCGTTATGGCAACAACGAACACTTGATGCTGGTGCGCGACGTGACGCGTATCCATCAGCTGGAACAGATGCGCAAAGACTTCATCGCCAACGTGTCCCACGAACTGCGCACACCGCTGACGGTGATCTGCGGCTACCTGGAAACCCTGCTCGACAACGTCGAGGACGTGAACCCGCGCTGGACCCGTGCCCTGCAGCAGATGCAGCAGCAAGGCGGGCGCATGCAGACCTTGCTTAACGATTTGCTGCTGCTGGCCAAACTGGAAGCCACCGATTACCCGTCGGACAATCAACCGGTGTCCATCGACAGCCTGCTGCAATCGATCAAGGGCGACGCTCAACAACTGTCCGGTCAACGCAATCAGCACATCACCCTGGAAGCCGATCCGACGATTCTGCTCAAGGGCAGCGAAGCCGAATTGCGTAGCGCGTTTTCCAATCTGGTGTTCAACGCAGTGAAATACACCCCGGCCGATGGCAATATCCGCATTCGCTGGTGGGGTGACGATCAAGGCGCCCACCTGAGCGTGCAGGATTCGGGGATCGGCATCGACAGCAAACACTTGCCGCGCCTGACTGAACGCTTCTACCGCGTCGATTCCAGTCGCAACTCCAACACCGGCGGCACGGGGCTCGGCCTGGCGATCGTCAAACACGTGCTGCTGCGCCACCGCGCGCGGATGGAAATCAGCAGTGTGCCGGGCCACGGCAGTACGTTTACTTGCCATTTCGCCCCGGCGCAGGTGACTAAATCTCAGGTCATCAGCACTACCAACTGATACCGGCTAGCACGCGCCACTAGGCAATTGCCCGGTCAGCCGCTACATTGGCTGACTTGTGCCTGCCCTTCAGGCGCACTTTTTTCTTTCCTTTCGAATACACGGAACCCGCAAAACTCCATCATGGACCCTTCCCCTGGCTTGACCCTCGCGACACTCTTCGCCGATTTCGGCATGATTCTTTTTGCTCTGATCCTGGTTTTGCTCAACGGCTTTTTCGTTGCGGCGGAATTTGCCATGGTCAAATTGCGCTCGACCCGGGTCGAAGCCATCGCTGATAAAAACGGCTGGCGCGGACACATCCTGCGCACCGTTCACAGTCAGCTCGATGCTTACCTGTCAGCGTGCCAATTGGGTATCACCCTCGCCTCCCTCGGCCTCGGCTGGGTTGGTGAGCCGGCGTTCGCGCACATTCTCGAGCCGGTGCTGAGCGCCGTTGGCGTTGAGTCCGCCGAAGTGGTCAAAGGCGTGTCGTTCTTCACGGCGTTCTTCATCATTTCGTACTTGCACATCGTGGTCGGTGAACTGGCCCCGAAATCCTGGGCCATCCGCAAACCCGAGCTGTTGTCGCTCTGGACGGCCGTGCCGCTGTACCTGTTCTACTGGGCCATGTACCCGGCCATTTACCTGCTCAACGCCAGCGCCAACACGATCCTGCGGATCGCCGGCCAGGGTGAACCCGGCCCGCATCACGAGCACCATTACAGCCGTGAAGAACTGAAACTGATCCTGCACTCCAGCCGTGGCCAGGACCCGAGTGACCAAGGCATGCGCGTTTTGGCCTCGGCGGTGGAAATGGGCGAGCTGGAAGTGGTCGACTGGGCCAACTCCCGGGAAGACCTGGTGACGCTGGAGTTCAACGCGCCGCTCAAGGAAATTCTGGCGATGTTCCGTCGCCACAAGTTCAGCCGCTACCCGGTGTATGACAGCGAGCGCCAGGAGTTCGTCGGCCTGCTGCACATCAAGGATTTGCTGCTTGAATTGGCCGCACTGGATCACATTCCCGAGTCGTTCAACCTCGCCGAACTGACCCGGCCGCTGGAGCGCGTGTCTCGCCACATGCCGCTGTCGCAGTTGCTGGAACAGTTCCGCAAGGGTGGTTCGCATTTCGCTGTGGTCGAGGAAGCCGACGGTAACATCATCGGCTACCTGACCATGGAAGACGTGCTGGAAGTGCTGGTGGGCGACATTCAGGACGAACACCGCAAGGCCGAACGCGGGATCCTCGCGTATCAGCCGGGCAAACTGCTGGTGCGGGGCGATACACCGCTATTCAAAGTTGAACGCCTGCTGGGCATCGACCTGGACCACATCGAAGCGGAAACCCTCGCCGGGCTGGTCTACGAAACCCTGAAACGGGTGCCGGAAGAGGAAGAAGTGCTGGAAGTCGAAGGTTTGCGGATCATCATCAAGAAGATGAAAGGGCCGAAGATCATTTTGGCGAAGGTGTTGATGCTCGATTGATGCGCTGATCCAGATCCGCGTCGATCTCTTCGCGGGCAAGCCCGCTCCCACAAGGACTTACGCAGGACCTGTGGGAGCGGGCTTGCCCGCGATGGCGTTGGGTCTGGCAACCCATCACTGCTTGCCCAACGCAAAGTTGGGCAACGCGCCTACCGGTTGATTGAACTGGTACGGAATCGATACCAGCCCCAACCCGGTATTGCGCTGCACCACGAAGTGCAGGTGCGGGCCGCTGCTGTTGCCGGTGTTGCCCGACAGCGCCAGCGCACTGCCCACCGTCACTCGCTGACCTTCCCGTACGCTGACCGAACCTTTCTTGAGGTGCAGGTACACGCCCATGGTCCCGTCATCGTGCAATACCCGCACGAAATTGCCCGACGGATCGTTGCCGCGCCCGGTCTGGCCATTCTCGGTTTTCACCACCATCCCGCCGCGCGCCGCGATGATCGGCGTGCCTTCGGGCATGGCAATGTCCATCGCATAACGGTTCTTCGGCCCGTAGTGGCTGTATTGGCCATTGGCGCCCTGACTCAGCCGAAACGGCCCGCCACGCCAAGGCAGCGGGTATCGATAGGCCATGGCAGCCCCTGAGGGGTCACCCAGTGAATATTCGAACCTTGGGGTGTAGACCAACGGCTTTCCGGCCTTTGTCGCCTTGAGCAACGCCAGGCGAAGGTTGCTGCGCGCCGGCATGACCCGACGGATCGGTCGGCTCGGCGCGCCGCTGACGTTACTCAGCCCGGCAAAACTCAGCTCGATCTCGACCGGCGCATACAGATCGTTGCGCACGAACACACTGTCCATGCCCCTCTGCTTCTTGATATCGAGGTACACCTGCCGCTCAAGGCGCTCGACCATCCGGTCGCGAAAAACGAACACCTTCGCGCCTTTGGTGGGGCGATCGCTGTAAGAGACCACGCCACTGGCGTCGGTGGACCGATAAATCGTCATGGCCACAGCCGAGGTGGAGGCCATGAACAGACCACAGAAAAACAGCAGGCGCGCGAGCATGGGCAAGATTCTGTCGAGTAAGGCCTGGAAAAGAGCCTAGCAGCTGAAATGGACCAGCGTAGTCGACAGATGTTTCAGAATTGGCGGTTCAGGGGATGTGCGGTGCATTCGATGGCCCCTTCGCGGGCAAGCCTCGCTCCCACAGGTAAACGGTGAACCTGTAGGAGCGAGGCTTGCCCGCGAAGACGGACTGTCAGGCGGCGAAGATTACGCGCCCGGTACGAAATGCTTCTGCGCGGTGCCACGGGCGATCAGGCGGGAGATGTAGTCGAGCTTCTGCGCATCCTGGTCGACAAAGCGGAAGGTCAGTTGCAGCCACTCGCTATCAGGCTTCGGCTCGTGGGCGACGATGGCGTGCAGGTAGCCGTTGAGACGGGCGATTTCGGCGTTGTCGCCCTGCTCCAGGTCCAGTACGGCGCTGTCGAGGACTTGCGGCAGGGTGTCGGTGCGCTTCACCACCAGCAACGCTTCCTTGATGCTCAAGGCCTTGATCACGCATTGTTGAATGCCGCTCGGCAAGCGCAGCTGGCCTTGACCGCGCCCGCTGGCAGGCGCGGAAGCAGCGACCGGTGCCTTGACCGGCGGGCTGTTGAGCAAGCCGCGAGACGGTGCGGCAGCCGGGGCTGGTGCGGCGGCGACGACAGCAGCCTTGCCACCGGTCAACGCGCTCAGGGAATCGTTGCCGAACGCCGAGTTTATTTTGGTCGGCGCACCGCTCATCAAGGCGTCAAGTTTGCCGACCTTGTTCAGGGCCTGCTTGACCTTGGTCAGCAGTTGCTCGTTGGTGAACGGCTTGCTGACGTAGCCGGAAACGCCGGCCTGAATCGCCTGGACCACGTTCTCCTTGTCGCCACGGCTGGTCACCATCACGAAGGGCATGGTCTTGAGGTTGTCCTGCTCGCGGCACCAGGTCAGCAGTTCCAGACCAGACATTTCCGGCATTTCCCAGTCGCACAGGACGAGGTCGAACGCTTCCTTGGCCAGCATGGCCTGGGCCTTTTTGCCATTGATGGCATCTTCGGTCCGGATACCCGGGAAATAGTTACGCAGACACTTCTTTACCAGGTCACGAATGAACGCTGCATCGTCCACGACCAACACACTGATCTTGCTCATCCAACACCCCTTTAAAAATCCCGGCAAGCATAACGCTGGCTGATGGCACTTTGCCAAAACTCTTCAGTCACGCCGGGACTTTTCGTTCGCGGGTGCTGCTTTTCAATTCAAAAGCCACACAAACAAAAACGCCCAGCCAAAGGGCCGGGCGCTTTCCCAGGGGCAATCCTACTTATCGTCAGCTTTGCCCGGAACATTAGCGGTTTCGGCACTTGTGCCTTCAACTTCTTCTTTCATGCGCTTGAGGCCCAGGTGACGCACGTCGGTGCCGCGCACCAGGTAAATCACCAGTTCCGAGATATTGCGCGCATGGTCGCCGATCCGTTCCAGGGAACGCAGCACCCAGATAATGCTCAAGACCCGCGAGATAGAGCGCGGGTCTTCCATCATGTAGGTGGCCAGCTCGCGCAATGCAGTCTTGTATTCGCGGTCGATGATCTTGTCGTACTGCGCCACCGACAACGCCAGGTCGGCGTCGAAGCGGGCAAACGCGTCCAGGGCATCGCGAACCATGTTGCGCACTTGGTCACCGATGTGGCGAACCTCGACGTAACCGCGTGGGGCTTCGCCTTCTTCGCACAACTGAATGGCACGACGGGCGATCTTGGTGGCTTCATCACCAATGCGCTCCAGGTCGATCACCGACTTGGAGATGCTGATGATCAGACGCAAGTCCGACGCCGCCGGCTGACGACGGGCCAGAATGCGCAGGCATTCTTCATCGATGTTGCGTTCCATCTGGTTGATCTGGTCGTCGATCTCGCGCACTTGCTGGGCCAGGCCGGAGTCGGCCTCGATCAGCGCGGTGACCGCGTCGTTGACCTGCTTCTCGACCAGCCCGCCCATGGCCAGGAGGTGGCTGCGCACTTCCTCGAGCTCAGCGTTGAACTGCTGGGAGATGTGATGGGTAAGGCCTTCTTTACTAATCATGTTGGCGTCCTTGGAGCGTCCGGTAAGGTGCGGTGGACCGCAGCGTCAGTTCAGTGAGCAACAACCGCTTGCTAGCCGTAACGACCGGTAATGTAGTCTTCGGTCTGCTTCTTCGCCGGATTGGTGAACAGAGTATCGGTGTCGCCGAATTCCACCAGTTTGCCCATGTACATGAACGCCGTGTAGTCGGAAACCCGCGCGGCCTGTTGCATGTTGTGGGTCACGATAACAATGGTGAACTTGGATTTCAGTTCGTAGATCAGCTCTTCGACTTTCAGCGTGGAGATCGGATCGAGTGCCGAGCACGGTTCGTCGAGCAGCAGAACTTCCGGCTCCACAGCGATGGTGCGGGCAATCACCAGACGTTGCTGCTGACCACCGGACAGGCCAAGTGCCGACTCGTGCAGACGGTCTTTGACCTCATCCCACAGCGCCGCACCTTTCAACGCCCACTCGACAGCTTCGTCGAGAATGCGTTTCTTGTTGATGCCCTGGATGCGCAGACCGTAAACCACGTTTTCGTAGATGGTTTTCGGGAACGGGTTCGGCTTCTGGAACACCATGCCGACCCGGCGACGCAGCTCGGCCACGTCCTCGCCCTTGCGGTAGATGTTGTTGCCGTAGAGGTTGATCGCGCCTTCGACGCGGCAGCCGTCCACCAGGTCGTTCATGCGGTTGAAGGTGCGCAGCAGCGTGGACTTGCCGCAGCCGGACGGGCCGATGAAGGCCGTCACGCGCTGTTTCGGGATGTTCATGCTGACGTCGAACAGCGCTTGTTTGTCGCCGTAGAACAGGCTCAGGCCCGGCACTTCGATGGCCACGGTTTCCTGCTCGAGGCTCAGGCTCTGTTTGTCGCGGCCCAAGGCCGACATGTTGATGCCGTGAGTGTGTGCTTCGTGCTGCATGGGAGGCTCCCTGTGCTAACAAATTCGGTTCGTTGAACCGCTGGCTTGGTATTCGGGCCAGCGGCTTACTCAAAATCTCTGTCTGGCGCCGGTCCCTGTGGGAGCTGGCTTGCCTGCGATGGCATCACTGCGGTGTTACTGATAGACCGCGTCGTCTGCATCGCAGGCAAGCCAGCTCCCACAAGGGGCCGCGCCGACTTATAAATTTAACTATCCAGTGCTTTGTATTTTTCGCGCAGATGGTTACGGATATATACGGCCGACAAGTTGAGCGTGGCGATCACCAGCACCAGCAGCAGCGCCGTGGCGTACACCAGCGGCCGCGCGGCTTCGACGTTCGGGCTCTGGAAGCCGACGTCATAAATGTGGAAGCCCAAGTGCATGATCTTCTGGTCCAGGTGCAAGTACGGGTAGTTGCCATCCAGCGGCAGCGACGGCGCCAGTTTCACCACACCCACCAGCATCAGCGGCGCCACTTCACCGGCGGCACGGGCCACGGCGAGGATCATGCCGGTCATCATCGCCGGGCTGGCCATCGGCAGCACGATCTTCCACAAGGTTTCGGCCTTGGTCGCGCCGAGGGCCAACGAGCCTTCACGCACGGTGCGAGGAATCCGCGCCAGGCCTTCTTCGGTGGCCACGATCACTACCGGCACAGCCAGCAGTGCCAGGGTCAGCGAGGCCCAAAGCAGGCCCGGCGTACCGAAGGTCGGTGCCGGCAGTGCTTCAGGGAAGAACAACCGGTCGACCGAACCGCCGAGCACGTAGACGAAGAAGCCCAGACCGAACACGCCGTAAACGATGGCCGGAACACCCGCCAGGTTGTTCACCGCGATGCGGATCAAGCGAGTCATCGGCCCCTGACGTGCATATTCACGCAGGTAGACCGCCGCCAGCACGCCGAACGGCGTCACGATCATCGCCATGATCAGGGTCATCATCACAGTGCCGAAAATCGCCGGGAAAATCCCGCCTTCGGTGTTGGCTTCACGCGGGTCGTCACTGAGGAATTCCCAGACCTTGCTGAAGTAGAAGCCGATCTTGGTGAAGGTGCCCATGGCGTTCGGCTGGTAGGCGTGAACCACTTTACCGATACCGATTTCGACTTCTTTGCCGTTCGCGTCGCGAGCGGTCAGGCTGTCGCGGTTGAACTGAGCGTGCAGATCATTCAGACGCGTTTCGATTTCCTGATAACGGGCATTCAGCTCGGCGCGCTCGGACTCCAGGTCCGCTTGAGCGGCAGCGTCGAGATGGCCGGCCAGTTCCAGTTTGCGACCCTGCAGACGGATACGCTCGAGACCGGCGTTGATCGCGCCGATGTCGACCTTTTCCAGGGTCTTGAGCTGTGCGGCGAGCTGGTTGACACGATCGACACGCGCCTGCAACTCAGTCCATGCGGCCTCACCTTCAGCGATGACCTTGCCGTCCTGTTTGACGTTGACCAGGTAGCCATAGAAGTTGCCCCACTCGCGACGCTCGATGGTCATCAGCTCAGGCGGGGTTTTCTGGTTGGTCAGCCACTCGCCGACAATCCAGGTGAAGTCGGTGCCGTTCAGATCACGGTTGCCGACCTTGATCAGCTCACGGGTCATGAACTCCGGGCCCTGATCGGGCACCGGCAGGCCAGCGCTTTTCAGGCGCTCGCGTGGCACTTCTTCCTTCTGCACCACTTCACCGATGACAAGGTGGTTGGCCTGGCCCGGCACGTCATAACTGGCGTGGATCAGGTCCGCCGGCCAGAAGTGACCCAGACCGCGCACGGCAATCACCGCCAGCAGGCCAATGGTCATGATGACCGCAATGGACACCGCGCCACCGCTGATCCAGACGCCGGGGGCGCCGCTCTTGAACCATCCATTCAGGGAGTTCTGTTTCACAGACTTCTACCTTTCTTAAAGCGACGAGTATTTCTTGCGCAGACGCTGACGAATCAGTTCCGCGAGGGTGTTCATGATGAAGGTGAACAACAGCAGCACCAGCGCCGAGAGGAACAGCACGCGGTAGTGGCTGCCGCCGACTTCCGATTCGGGCATTTCCACAGCAACGTTGGCCGCCAGGGTGCGCAGGCCTTCGAACAGGTTCATTTCCATGACCGGGGTGTTACCGGTGGCCATCAGCACGATCATGGTTTCACCGACCGCACGGCCCATGCCGATCATCAGTGCAGAGAAGATGCCCGGGCTGGCGGTGAGGATCACCACGCGAGTCATGGTCTGCCACGGTGTGGCACCGAGGGCCAGGGAGCCCAGGGTCAGGCCGCGAGGCACGCTGAACACGGCGTCTTCGGCGATGGAGTAGATGTTCGGGATCACCGCGAAGCCCATGGCCAGACCGACCACCAGAGCGTTGCGCTGGTCGTAGGTGATGCCAAGGTCGTGGGAGATCCACATGCGCATATCGCCGCCGAAGAACCAGGTTTCCATGTACGGGCTCATGTACAGCGACAGCCAGCCCACAAACAGAATCACCGGGATCAGGATTGCGCTTTCCCAGCCGTCCGGCACTTTCAGGCGGATGGACTCAGGCAGGCGACTGAAGACGAAACCCGCCACCAGAATGCCGATCGGCAGGAGCATCAGCAGGCTGAAGATGCCGGGCAAATGCCCTTCCACATACGGCGCCAGGAACAGGCCGGCGAAGAAACCGAGGATCACCGTCGGCATCGCTTCCATCAACTCGATCACCGGTTTGACCTTGCGACGCATGCCCGGAGCCATGAAGTACGCGGTGTAGATCGCTGCGGCGACGGCCAGTGGCGCGGCCAGCAGCATCGCGTAGAACGCAGCTTTCAGGGTACCGAAGGTCAGCGGCGAGAGGCTCAGCTTGGGTTCGAAGTCGGTGTTGGCCGCAGTCGATTGCCAGACGTATTTAGGCTCGTCGTAGTTCTCGTACCAGACCTTGCTCCACAACGCGCTCCACGAGACTTCCGGGTGCGGGTTGTCGAGCAGCAACGGTTGCAGCTTGCCGCCCTGCTCCACAATCACGCGGTTGGCCCGTGGCGACAGGCCGAACAGGCCTTGGCCGTCGACCACCTGGTCCACCAGCAAGGTGCGGTGGGCGGTGCTGTGGAACACCCCGAGTTTGCCGGACGCGTCGAGGGCAACGAAGCCTTTACGACGTTCTTCGGCGGTGATTTCAACGATCGGCGCAGTGCCCATCTGGAAAGTACGAATCTGCTTCAGACGCAGCTCGCCATCCGGGTCGCGGGCCATGAACCACTGGGCGAGACCACCCTTGGAGTTGCCGACGATCAGCGAGATGCCGCCCAGCAATTGAGTGCTGGCGGTCACTTCGGCATTGCCATCTTCGAGCAACTTGTAGCGCCCGTTGAGGCTCTTGTCGCGCAGGCTGAAGACGTCGGCCTGAGCGCGACCATTGACCACGTACAACCACTGCTGACGCGGGTCGACGAAGATGTTCTTCACCGGCTCGGTCATTTGCGGCAGTTCGATGCGTTTCTGCTCGTTGGTGACTTCGCCGGTCATCATGTTTTCTTCGCTGGTCAGCGACATCACATGCAGCTGCGCACCGGTGGAGCCGGCCAGCAGCAGGGTCGAATCGGTAGCGTTGACGCTGACGTGCTCCAGGGCACCACCCGCCTCGTTCAGCGCGACCGGCGCTTCACCGTACGGGTACTCGATGGCCGGCGAGATGGTTTTCTTGCCTTCCGGGTAGCTGACTTTATAGGTGTGACGGAACACCAGGACCTGGCCGTTGGACAAACCCACCGCAACCAATGGATGGCCGGGTTGGTCTTCACCGATGGAGGTCACGCTGGTGCCGGCCGGGATCGGCAGGTCGACGCGGCGCAGTTCGGCGCCGGTATCGATATCAAAGAACAATGCCTGGCCGTTGTCGGAAACCCGCATGGCAACCTGGTTCTGTTCTTCGAGGGAGATCATCAGCGGCTTGCCGGCATCTTGCATCCAGGCGGGTGTGATGGCGTCTTTGGCGGTCAGGTCGGCACCCTGGAACAGCGGCGCGACGACATAACCGAGGAAGAAAAAGATCAGGGTGATCGCGCCAAGAACGGCGAGGCCGCCGACGAGGACGTACCAGCGGGTCAGGCGATCTTTCAGCGCACGAATACGGCGCTTGCGTTGCAGCTCAGGCGTATTGAAGTCAATTCGCTTGGGGGGATTTGTAGTCATGGTGGAGTTGGCCAGATCATTCATGCGCACACCCTAGCGATCCTGTATGACAGAAAGATGACAATGCAGTGACGCAACAAATCCGCCGCCAGCGGGAACTGGCAGTGGATCGGAAATTTGGGGGCCGGTATTTACCGGCATTTGTAGGAGCGAGGCTTGCCCGCGAAGGGGTCGTTACATTCAACATCAATGTTGACTGACCCGCCGCTTTCGCGGGCAAGCCTCGCTCCTACGCAGGTCCGGGGTTTAGTCCGGACCTAGGGTTTTACTTTTTTACTACGTTGTTGCCTTCTTGCAGACCCAGGTCAGCCAGTGCTTTTGCAGCAACCTTGGCTGGCAGCGGGATGTAGCCGTCTTTCACAACCACTTCCTGACCCTGTTTGGACAGAATCAGTTTCACGAACTCGGCTTCCAGCGGGGCCAGAGGCTTGTTCGGGGCCTTGTTGACATACACGTAGAGGAAACGCGACAGCGGATACTTGCCGTTCAGGGCGTTCTCTTCGGTGTCTTCGATGAACTCAGTGGTGCCTTTCTTGGCCAGGGCCACGGTTTTCACGCTGGCGGTCTTGTAGCCGATGCCCGAGTAACCGACGCCGTTCAGCGAGGAGCTGATCGACTGCACGACCGAAGCCGAGCCTGGTTGTTCGTTGACGTTTGGCTTGTAGTCGCCTTTGCACAGGGCTTCTTCTTTGAAGTAGCCATAAGTGCCGGATACCGAGTTACGACCGAACAGTTGCACTGGCTTGTTGGCCAGGTCGCCGGTCACACCCAGGTCGCCCCAGGTTTTTACGTCGGTTTTAGCGCCGCACAGACGAGTGGACGAGAAGATCGCGTCGACTTGTTCCATGGTCAGGTGCTGGATCGGGTTGTCTTTGTGTACAAAGATTGCCAGGGCGTCTACTGCAACCGGGATAGCGGTTGGCTTGTAGCCGTACTTCTGCTCGAAGGCAGCCAGTTCGGTGTCCTTCATCTTGCGGCTCATCGGGCCCAGGTTAGCGGTGCCTTCAGTCAGCGCAGGTGGCGCAGTGGCGGAGCCAGCGGCCTGAATCTGGATGTTTACGTTCGGGTATTCTTTTTTGTAGTTCTCAGCCCACAGGGTCATGAGGTTGGCCAGGGTATCGGAGCCGACGCTGGACAGGTTGCCCGACACACCAGTGGTCTTGGTGTAGCTCGGGATCGACGGGTCAACAGCGGCAACCGCGTTGGCAGTCGCAACGCCAGCAGCGACAAAAGTCATTGCCGCCATCAAACGCTTCAGTTTCATGCCTTACTCCTAGCAGATAGGTGTGTTAAGTCGGGGCCAAGTATCAGCAGGCCGTGTGAACACTCTATGGCTGAAATATGACAATTGGATGAAAGGCCAGTATTTGATTTTTTCGCAGGCAGACCGCGTTATCGTTCTTCGCGGGCAAGCCTCGCTCCTACAGGTCATGCATCAATTTTGAAATGAGGCTAATCCTGTAGGAGCGAGGCTTGCCCGCGAAGGCGTCGGTGCAGACGTTGCAAAAAGTCGGCTTAGCGACCTTTCTTCCAGAGATATCCACCCACCACAATCCCGACACCACAAATGATCGCCACATAATAGGCCGGCCCCATCGGGCTTTCCTTCAAGAGCAACGTCACCACCATCGGCGTCAGGCCACCGAAAATCGCGTAAGCCAGGTTGTAGGAAAACGACAACCCGCTGAACCGCACCACCGCCGGGAAGGCTTTGACCATCACATACGGCACCGCACCGATGGTCCCGACCAGCAGACCGGTCAGGGCATACATCGGGAACAGCCAGTCGGGATGGTTGAACAGGCTGTGATAGAACGTCCACGAACTGATCAGTAGCGCGGCGCTACCGAACAGGAACACCCGGCCAGCGCCGAAGCGGTCAGCCAATGCACCGGAGGCCACACAGCCCAGGCTCAGGAACACGATCGCCAGGCTGTTGGCCTGCAACGCGGTAGTCGGCGCGAAGTGGTAAACGGTCTGCAGCACGGTCGGGGTCATGAGAATGACCACGATGATGCCGGCGGACAGCAGCCAGGTCAGCAGCATGGAAATCAGAATCGCACCGCGATGGTCACGTAACACGGCGCGCAGCGGCACTTCCTCGGCCAGGGCCTTGCGCAATTGCAGCTCGGCGAACACCGGGGTTTCGTGGAGCCAGCGGCGCAGGTAGACCGAGAACAGGCCAAATACACCGCCTAGCAGGAACGGTATCCGCCAGGCGTAATCCGAGACTTCAACCGGTGTGTAAATGCTGTTGATTGCGGTGGCGACCAATGAGCCCAAAAGAATACCGGCGGTCAGACCGCAGGTCAGCGTGCCGCAGGCATAACCGATGTGCCGCTGCGGCACGTGTTCGGAAACGAATACCCAAGCCCCAGGCACCTCACCGCCAATCGCCGCGCCCTGGATCACCCGCATCAGCAGCAACAGGATCGGCGCCCACATACCTATCTGCGCATAAGTTGGCAGCAAGCCCATGATCAGGGTCGGCACGGCCATCATGAAAATGCTCAAGGTGAACATCTTCTTGCGCCCCAGCAGATCACCGAAGTGCGCCATGACGATGCCGCCCAGCGGCCGCGCCAGGTAGCCGGCGGCGAAGATGCCGAACGTCTGCATCAGGCGCAGCCACTCGGGCATGTCGGCAGGGAAGAACAGTTTGCCGACCACCGTGGCGAAGAACACAAAGATGATGAAGTCGTAAAACTCCAACGCGCCGCCCAAGGCAGACAGCGATAACGTCTTATAGTCGTTGCGGGTCAGCGGACGTGAGGATTGGGTGGGCTGCGCGATGCTCGAGGGCGCTGTGGTCATGGCAAGGGCTTCTCTTATAGTCGGATCTGCAACCTCAACAACGCTGGCGGAGGCTTGGGCAGGTTCGGCACGATAGCAAATTGTTCGAAAAAGCACATAGAGGCGCGTATTTGACGGTCGAAATGAGAACCGGACGGTCGTCTCGGAGTCTACCGATCGATATACTCCCAATATTGCAACGGCTTGCAAGGGGTTGCTGTGCGAAACCGTCGTTGGCATCCGTCAGCCGATTTCGCAGAGTTTCCCTTTAGGCGCCTTACGAAAAACGTGACGAACGTAGTATGTTCGGGGCTGAATCGTTTTTCTTAGAGACGGCTATTCAACCTGAAGTACCAATGAAGAGTCACGGGTCAGAGGCACCCCCGGCATGATAGAGCTCGAACAAGAAGATCCAATCCCGCAAGGCGACCTGGCCCTGCAAATCACCGCGCTTCCACGCGAAACCAATGGCTTTGGCGATATTTTCGGCGGCTGGCTGGTGGCGCAGATGGATTTGGCCGGCACCGCAATGGCCAGCAAGGTTGCTGGTGGTCGCGTAGCCACCGTTGCGATCGATCGCATGGCGTTCCTGGTGCCGGTAGCGGTGGGTGCTCAGCTCTCCTTCTATACCCAGGCCCTGGAAATCGGCCGCAGCTCGATTCAGATGATGGTCGAAGTCTGGAGCGACGATCCACTGTCCAGCGAATGGCGCAAAGTCACCGAAGCCGTCTTCGTGTTCGTCGCCATCGACGGCAGCGGCCGCACTCGTTCGGTTCCGCCTAGAGCTCGTTAAACCAGAGCCGGTAAAAAACGGTGCGTTAAACCCGGCGACCGTTTTGCGGTCCATTGCAGTCATTGTTCCTGATCGAGAGTTGCCCCATGAGCACGCCCAACGTTGAAGCCGTGAAACTGGATGAACTGAACTGCTGGCGCATCCGCCACGGTCAGGCCGAATTGCTGGTGGCCCAGCAAGGCGCGCACATCCTCAGTTATCAACTGGCTGGCGAGCCGCCGCTGATCTGGCTCAACGACGAGGCGGTGTTCAAGACCGGCAAGAGCATCCGCGCCGGTGTGCCGGTGTGCTGGCCGTGGTTCGGTAACCTGTCGCGCAACCCGCAAAGTGTCCAGGCCATGCGCGTCAGTCAGGATCCACCGACCGCCCACGGGCTGGTGCGGGCAATGGACTGGGAACTGGGCAGCATCGAAACCGAGGGCGAAAGCCTGAAAGTGGAATTTGTCCTGCCCTACCCCGAAGGCGGCCTGCCAGGCTGGCCGCATCAGGTGGGCTTGAAGCTGAGCATTCGTCTGGATGAGCAGTTACACATCAGCCTGACGAGCGAGAACAAGGGCGCTGAAAACGTCACCATCAGCCAGGCTTTGCACAGCTATTTCGCGGTCAGCGATGTGCGCGACGTACATGTCGAAGGGCTGGATGGCTTGAGCTATATCGAAACCCTGGACGACTGGAAAACCGTCACCCAGACCGGTGATCTGCATTTTACCGGCGAGACTGACCGCATCTATCTCAATACCCCGCCGAAGCTGAGCATTGTTGACCCACACTGGGAACGACGCATAGAACTGACCAGCAGCGGTTCGCGTTCAGCGGTGATCTGGAACCCCTGGGTCGACCGCGCCGCGGCATTCAGCGACATGGCCGACGATGGCTGGCAGCGCATGCTGTGCATTGAAACGGCGAATGTGATGGGGGATGTGGTGACGCTGGCACCGGGGACGAGCCATACCCTGGGCGTGAGCATCGCCAGCAAACCTCTCTAAGCAACACCACAACCCCAATGTGGGAGCGAGCCTGCTCGCGATGAGGTCATAACATCCAACATCAATATTGGCTGTTACACCGTCATCGCGAGCAGGCTCGCTCCCACATTTAAAAACCTACAAATCCGACTCTTTGACCACCCGCACCTGCGCTGCATCCAGCGCATACGCCGCATCCGCCAGGTCGTTGTTGACCTTCTCGATCTTCAACGTGCCCGTCACCCACAGCGGCGTGTAGATATCGTTCAGCTTCAAGCCTTGTGGATAACGCACCAGCACCAACTGGTTTGGTGGCGGTGGCGGCACGTGGATGCAAGCGCCCGGGTACGGCACGAGGAAGAACAACGTGCTGCGGCCCTTGGCGTCGGATTCCAGCGGTACCGGATAACCGCCAATACGGATGTGCTTGTCGTTCATCGACGGCACGGTTTTGGTCGAGTACATCACCGCCGGCAAGCCCTTGCTCTGCTTCATGCCACCCTTTTGGGTAAAGGTGCCGTTGGCTTCCGGGGAGTTGTGGTCGATTTCGGGCATGGCCTCGAGGGCTTTCTGGTCCGACTTGGGCATCAGTTCGAGCCAGTCGGTTTCCGGCAGTTCGCCGGCATGGGCCAAACCACTGCCCAGGAAGAGAAGAGTCAACAGAAGACGGCGCATGAAAGTGCTCGGCAAAGGATAGGACAATGTGACGATGGCAACGCCGAGCATTCTAGCCCTCTCCGGCGATGGCGCAGAGAGGGCTTTGTCACTTCAATCAGTTCTTTTTTATCAGGCCGTAGATCACCAGCAATACCACCGCGCCCACCAGCGCACCGATGAAACCTGCACCTTCGCCAGCGTGGTAAATGCCCAGGGCCTGGCCGCCGTAAGTGGCCGCCAGCGAACCGCCGATACCGAGCAGGATGGTCATGATCCAGCCCATGCTGTCATCGCCCGGTTTCAAAAACCGAGCCAGCAGGCCGACGATCAAGCCGATAAAGATGGTTCCGATAATTCCCATGGCATTTCCCTCTGATTGAATGGCTATGCGAAAGCCTAGACAGACTTTGGCATCCTGCCATCAGAGAACGGCGGCCCCTGAAGGTTCCGCCGCTGCCACATGAAACTATTCGGCGATGAGCGCTTCGACCTTGAGGATCTGCGCAGCCAACGTTTCACGGTCTGCACAACGCAGGTTGGCGTGCCCGACCTTGCGACCGACCTTGAACGCCTTGCCGTAGTGATGCAGATGGCAGTCATCGATCGCAATCACTTTCTCTACTGGCGGCACGACACCGATGAAGTTGAGCATCGCGCTCTCGCCGACCTTGGCAGTCGAACCCAGTGGCAAACCGGCAACGGCCCGCAGGTGGTTTTCGAACTGGCTGCACTCGGCGCCTTCGGTGGTCCAGTGCCCGGAGTTGTGCACGCGCGGGGCGATTTCGTTGGCCTTGAGGCCACCGTCGACTTCAAAGAACTCGAACGCCATCACGCCGACGTACTCCAGCTGCTTGAGTACCCGGCTGGAGTAATCTTCAGCCAACGCTTGCAGCGGGTGATCGGTGCTGGCCACGGACAGCTTGAGAATGCCGCTGTCGTGGGTGTTGTGAACCAGCGGATAGAACCTGGTTTCGCCATCGCGGGCACGCACGGCAATCAGCGAGACTTCGCCAGTGAACGGCACGAAACCTTCCAGCAGGCAGGCAACGCTGCCCAGCTCGGCGAAAGTGCCGACAACGTCTTCAGGCTTGCGCAGGACTTTCTGGCCCTTGCCGTCGTAACCCAGGGTGCGGGTTTTCAGCACGGCCGGCAGACCGATCGAAGCCACGGCGGCGTCCAGATCGGCTTGCGACTGGATGTCGGCGAACGCGGGGGTCGGAATCCCCAGGTCCTTGAACATGCTCTTTTCGAACCAGCGATCACGAGCGATGCGCAGCGCTTCGGCGCTCGGGTACACCGGGACGAATTGCGACAGGAATGCCACGGTTTCAGCCGGGACGCTTTCGAACTCGAAGGTCACCAGATCGACTTCATCGGCCAGCTGACGCAGGTGATCCTGATCGCCGTAATCGGCCCGCAGGTGTTCGCCCAACGCGGCTGCGCAAGCATCCGGCGCCGGGTCCAGGAAAGCGAAGTTCATGCCCAGCGGAGTGCCCGCCAGCGCCAACATGCGACCCAACTGGCCGCCACCGATTACACCGATTTTCATCGTCAACAACCTCAGGCGATGCGTGGGTCTGGATTGTCCAGGACGCTGTCTGTCTGCTCAGCGCGGAATTTCTTCAACACGGTATGAAATTGCGGATGCTTGGCGCCCAGGATGCTCGCCGAGAGCAGCGCTGCGTTGATCGCGCCAGCTTTGCCGATGGCCAGGGTGGCGACCGGAATGCCCGCGGGCATCTGCACGATAGACAGCAGCGAATCGACGCCCGAGAGCATCGAAGACTGCACCGGCACGCCCAGCACCGGCAGGTGGGTCTTGGCCGCACACATGCCTGGCAGGTGGGCCGCGCCACCGGCACCGGCGATGATCACCTCGATGCCACGGGCCTCAGCCTCTTCGGCGTACTGGAACAGCAGGTCCGGGGTGCGGTGGGCAGAGACCACTTTCACCTCGTAAGGGATGCCGAGCTTTTCCAGCATATCGGCGGTGTGGCTAAGGGTGGACCAATCGGACTTGGAGCCCATGATCACGCCAACCAGTGCGCTCATCGTCGTGCCTCTTCTCTCTGGGCGCCCGCAGGCGCGTCAAAAAACAACAAGCCACGCAGAATGCGTGGCTTGATTGTACGAATTAAGGCCAGGTAAAACCGGCCGAAGGCCGCGCAGTATACCTCAATGAAGCAGATAAACAGCCCCCGATGCGACCATCTGTCATACGGCGCAAAGTGCCGGTTTTATTGACCTCAAGGTCAATCAAATCCACCACAAATCCCTGTGGGAGCTGGCTTGCCTGCGATGAGGCCGGCATGGCAAACAATGATGTTGCCTGACACGCCGCAATCGCGGGCAAGCCCGCTCCCACAGGGTTTTCATTGTTCTCAGGAACCCGTTGTGCCTTGGGCCGTGCCGCCCTCCAGTTTGCGCCAGAGCAACCGCACATTGGCCTTGCGCACCAGCGCGCAGCGATACAGACGAATTTCCAGTGGCACATGCCATTGCGGACCGCCGCAGACCACCAACTCACCGCGAGCCAGTTCGGCGCGCACGCTCAGTTGCGGTACCCAGGCGATGCCCAGGCCTTCCAGCGCCATGCTTTTCAGGCTGTCGGCCATGGCGGTTTCGTAAATAGTGGTGAATCGCAGCGCCCGCTGGCGCAACAGCATGTTCACCGAACGCCCAAGAAACGCACCGGCGCTGTAGGCCAATAGCGGCACACTGGCCTCGCCCTCCAGGTCGAACAACGGTTTGCCATCGGCATCGGCGGCGCAGACCGGAAGCATTTCGGTGTCCCCCAGGTGCAGCGACGGGAAAATCTCCGGGTCCATTTGCATCGCTGCGTCCGGATCATAGAACGCCAGCATCAGATCGCAGCCGCCTTCGCGCAACGCGTGCACCGCATCGCCAACGTTGGTAGCCACCAGTCGCGTGGCGATGTTCAGCCCTTCATTACGCAATTGCGCGATCCAGCGCGGGAAGAAACCCAGCGCCAGGGAGTGAGCGGCGGCAACCTGCATCACCTCGCCCTGCCCGCCTTCCAGGTGATGAAGATGACGCAGTACTTCGCCCAGCTGTTCGACCACGGTTCGCGCGGTGACGAGAAACAGCTGCCCCGCCGCCGTCAACTCGACCGGTGTCCGGGAGCGATTGACCAGCGTCAGCCCCAACGCGGCTTCAAGGCTGCGGATCCGCCGGCTGAATGCAGGCTGGGTCACGAAGCGTCTTTCCGCCGCCTGGGAGAAGCTGCGGGTAGCGGCCAGAGCACTGAAGTCCTCGAGCCATTTGCTTTCCAGATTCATCACGCCCTCCCGGACACGCACCAATTTAGGTCACACGTTCGCCGCGCACGCGGCGTCACATGGGCATTATGCCGAATGCGCATAGGCTAGTGTTTAACAGCATTGGCCCAAAATTCTTCACAAGCCTAGCATTTGCAGTGTTCCGGCACAGACCGGGTCCATATCGAGATGATTTCTATCATGTCCTCCGCTGCATCTTTCCGCACAGAAAAAGACCTGCTTGGCGTACTCGAAGTACCTGCTCAAGCGTATTACGGCATCCAGACCCTGCGAGCGGTGAACAACTTCCGTCTCTCCGGTGTTCCGATTTCGCATTACCCGAAACTGGTTGTCGGTCTGGCAATGGTCAAACAGGCCGCTGCTGACGCCAACCGCGAGCTGGGTCACCTGAGCGAAGCCAAGCACGCTGCCATCAGCGAAGCCTGTGCCCGATTGATCCGCGGCGATTTCCACGAAGAATTCGTGGTGGACATGATTCAAGGCGGCGCTGGCACTTCGACCAACATGAATGCCAACGAAGTCATCGCCAACATCGCGCTGGAGGCCATGGGCCACAGCAAAGGCGAATACCAATACCTGCACCCGAACAACGACGTGAACATGGCGCAGTCGACCAACGACGCCTACCCGACCGCGATCCGCCTGGGTCTGCTGCTGGGTCACGACGCGCTGCTGGCCAGCCTCGACAGCCTGATCCAGTCGTTCGCTGCCAAAGGTGAAGAGTTCAGCCACGTTCTGAAGATGGGTCGTACCCAGCTGCAAGACGCCGTGCCGATGACCCTGGGCCAGGAATTCCGCGCCTTCGCCACCACCCTGAGCGAAGACCTGGCGCGCCTGAAGACCCTGGCACCTGAGCTGCTGACCGAAGTGAACCTGGGCGGCACCGCGATTGGTACTGGCATCAACGCCGACCCGCGCTACCAGGCCCTGGCCGTTCAGCGCCTGGCAACTATCAGCGGTCAACCGCTGGTACCGGCCGCCGACCTGATCGAAGCCACCTCCGACATGGGCGCCTTCGTGCTGTTCTCCGGCATGCTCAAGCGCACCGCGGTCAAGCTGTCGAAGATCTGCAACGACTTGCGTCTGCTGTCCAGCGGCCCACGCACCGGCATCAACGAAATCAACCTGCCAGCGCGTCAGCCAGGTAGCTCGATCATGCCAGGCAAGGTCAACCCGGTAATTCCGGAAGCCGTGAACCAGGTTGCGTTCCAGATCATCGGCAACGACTTGGCCCTGACCATCGCGGCCGAAGGCGGCCAGCTGCAACTGAACGTGATGGAGCCGCTGATCGCCTTCAAGATCTTCGACTCGATCCGCCTGCTGCAGCGCGCCATGGACATGCTGCGCGAGCACTGCATCGTCGGCATCACCGCCAACGAAGAGCGCTGCCGTGAGCTGGTCGAGCACTCGATCGGCCTGGTCACCGCACTGAACCCGTACATCGGCTATGAAAACGCCACCCGTATTGCCCGTGTCGCCCTTGAAAGCGGCCGCGGTGTGCTGGAACTGGTGCGTGAAGAAGGCTTGCTCGACGAAGAAATGCTCGCCGACATCCTGCGCCCGGAAAACATGATTGCTCCGCGTCTGGTGCCTTTGAAGGCTTAACCGAACGCTGGCTCTTTTGAAGAGCACGCTCACCAGGTCGAGGGACTAGACACCTCTCACCTTTTGAGGGCTTGGGGATTTATTCCCCCAAGCCCTTTTTTTTAACTCTTTGGCAGCCACAAACAGAATGTCTGTAAGCTGAAAAATGTGGGAGCGGGCTTGCTCGCGAAGGCGGTCTGATATCCACCCTTCAGGGTGACTGACACACCGCATTCGCGAGCAAGCCCGCTCCCACAAAAGAGCAGCTTCTGCATAAGCCCGACGCCGGTAACGTCGGGTGTTTCAAAGCTTCGTTTCGTCGCTTGCACCACAACCGTGCAGACGGATGGCACTCTCCTATGTATAGTGCCGGCCCTCTTCGCGTGAGCGGTCGTCGGTAACGAGGCCCAAACCCATGCGAACCCGAACTAATAACAAACCCGCGAAATGGAACCGGGACGAACCTTCGCCTAACCTGTTGTGCCGAGCACAATCGGGTGTAACGCGATGTGTCAACCACCCAGCATTCGCACACACAAAAAATAGCGAGGAATAATCCATGCTCGAAGTCATCAACGACTTCCTCTCAGGGAAAGTACTGATCGTGCTCATTGTCGGGCTCGGTAGCTACTTCACGATCCGCTCGCGTTTCGTCCAGTTCCGTCATTTCTTCCACATGTTCGCGGTGTTCCGTGACAGCCTGCGCAGCAGCGCCGGTCAACTCAGCTCGTTCCAGGCCCTGATGCTCAGCCTCGCCGGCCGCGTCGGTGCGGGCAACATCGCCGGTGTCGGTATCGCCGTGACCCTTGGTGGCCCCGGTGCCGTGTTCTGGATGTGGGTGACCGCGCTGGTCGGCATGTCCAGCAGCTTCTTCGAATGCTCCCTCGGCCAGCTCTACAAGCGCTGCGACTCCGAAGGCCAGTTCCGTGGCGGCCCGTCCTTTTACATTCAGCACGGCCTGCAGAAACGCTGGTTGGGCATGATCATGGCGTTCCTGCTGCTGATCACCTTCGGCTTCGCCTTCAACGGCCTGCAAGCCCACGCCGTAACCCACTCGCTGAACAATGCCTTCGGCCTCGACACCACTTACACCGGGCTGGGCCTGGCGGTATTGCTGGGTCTGGTGTTCATCGGCGGTATCAAGCGGATCGCCAAGGTCGCTGACCTGCTGGTACCGGTGAAAACCCTGGTGTACATCGGCGTGACCATCTACGTGATCGTGCTGCAGTTCGATCACGTTCCGGGCATGTTGATGACCATCGTCAAAAGCGCCTTCGGTCTGGACCAGGCGTTCGGCGGCCTGATCGGCAGCGCCATCGTCATGGGCGTGAAGCGCGGCGTGTTCGCCAACGAAGCAGGCCTGGGCAGTGCGCCGAACGTGGCCGCGGTGGCCTCGGTCGAGCACCCGGTCTCGCAAGGCGTGGTTCAAGCGTTCAGCGTGTTCCTCGACACCTTCGTGATCTGCACCTGCACCGCGTTGCTGATCCTGCTGTCGGGCTTCTACACCCCGGGCTTCGAAGGCGACGGCATTGCCCTGACCCAAAACTCCCTGGCTGCCGTGGTCGGTGACTGGGGCCGGATGTTCATCTCCGTAGCCTTGGCACTGTTCGTATTCACCTCGATTCTCTACAACTACTATCTGGGCGAGAACAACCTGCGCTTCATGATCGGTGAAAATCGCAAGGCGCTGATCGCCTACCGCGCATTGGTACTGGTATTGATCTTCTGGGGTGCCATCGAGAACCTGAGCACGGTGTTCGCCTTCGCTGACATCACCATGACTCTGCTGGCGTTCGTGAACCTGATCGCGCTGTTCCTGCTGTTCAAGGTCGGCATGCGCATCCTGCGTGACTACGATGACCAGCGCGCTGCCGGCATCAAGACCCCGGTGTTCGATTCGAGCAAGTTCCCGGATCTGGACCTGGACCTGAAAGCCTGGCCAGCCAATCCGACAGCCGCCGCTCCTACGGCCGTCGCCGAGCCGCAAGGCGTGACCGCAGCGCAACGCTGATCGGTAAAAAACCGGGCGCATCCCCTGCGCCCGGCGTGACACAGCTTGCGACCGGCGTCATGCTCGGTCGTAGGTTGTGGCAGCTTTTTTGATGCTGCCGTTCTGGTTCGAGCTTGAGACCACATCGCTGCCATCGCGAGCAGGCTCGCTCCCACATCGTTTTCGGAGAACCTCCATGAATTCCTCGACTTTTCCTGCTGCCCAGCACGTCATGGTGCTCTACACCGGCGGCACCATCGGCATGCAAGCCAGTGCCCACGGCCTGGCGCCGGCGTCCGGTTTCGAAGCGCGGATGCGCGAGTATCTGCACAGCCAACCCGAACTGGTGGTACCGCAGTGGCGCTTTCGCGAGATGTCGCCGCTGATCGACAGCGCCAACATGACGCCCGCCTACTGGCAGCAACTGCGTGAAGCGGTGGTCGATGCCGTGGATGTCCAGGGCTGCGACAGCGTGTTGATCCTGCATGGCACCGACACCCTGGCCTACAGCGCCGCGGCCATGAGCTTTCAGTTACTCGGCCTGCATGCCCGCGTGGTGTTCACCGGCTCCATGCTGCCGGCCGGCGTGACCGACAGCGATGCCTGGGAAAACCTCAGCGGCGCGCTGGTTGCCCTTGGCCAAGGCCTGGCACCGGGTGTTCATCTGTACTTCCACGGTGAACTGCTCGACCCGACCCGTTGCGCCAAGGTTCGCAGTTTCGGCCGTCATCCGTTCAAACGCCTGGAGCGTCAGGGCGGCGGCGTGAAAGCGACTTCCGTGCCGGCGCAATTGAACTACAACCAGCCTAAGCAGTTGGCGAAGGTCGCTGTGCTGCCGCTGTTCCCTGGCATCGGTGCCGATCAATTGGATGGCCTGCTCAACAGCGGCATTCAGGGTCTGGTACTGGAATGTTATGGCAGCGGCACCGGGCCAAGCGACAACCCCGCGTTTCTCGCCAGCCTGGAACGGGCGCGGGACAAAGGTGTGGTGGTGGTCGCGGTTACGCAATGTCATGAAGGTGGTGTGCAGCTCGACGTGTACGAGGCGGGTAGCCGTTTGCGTGACGCCGGTGTGTTGTCCGGTGGCGGCATGACCCGCGAGGCGGCGTTTGGCAAGTTACATGCGCTGCTGGGCGCAGGGCTTGAGACCGCTGAAGTTCGGCGGTTGGTTGAGCTCGACCTGTGCGGCGAACTCAGCTGACACAACACCAGACCTTGTAGGAGCGAGGCTTGCCCGCGAAGCTTTTGGCGCACTTGAGGACGCCTTCGCGGGCAAGCCTCGCTCCTACAGGGCTGGTCATAACCGGCATATAACTTGCTCCCCTTCCGGCATGCCCAACGCTGGAAGCACCCATGCTCCACTCCCATCTCACCACCCTCAATGCCGTCTCCCTGGTGCTTAACACCTTCAAGGCCGAAGGCCTGTCCAGTGAAGCATTGCTGGCCGGCAGCGGCATCAGTGCGGCGGATTTGAGCCGGGCGGATACGCGTATCACCACCAATCAAGAGATGCTGGTTTGTGCCAACGCTGTCGCGTTACGCCGCGATATCGGCCTGGAGTTGGGCCGGCGGATGCACGTTTCTTCCTACGGCATGCTCGGGTACGCCTTACTCACCAGCGCCACTTTAGGTGACGCCTTGCGGTTGGCGCTGCACTATCCGGCGCTATTGGGAACACTGTTCGAGTTGAGCCTGGAGGAAGAGGACGAGCGCATCTGGCTCACTGCGGGCGATTATCGGGAGAATCCGGCGCTGGCACCGTTCAATGTCGAGTTTTGCCTGGTCTCGATGAAAGTCACCTGCGAAGACTTGCTCGGCCACCCTCTGCCTCTGCTCGGCGCCCGCTTCGAACACCCTGCGCCGGATTATCAGGCGCGCTACGCCGAGCGTTTCGACTGCCCCTTGCAGTTCGATGCTGTGTCCAATGCCTTTGCTTTCGACAAACGCTGGCTCGAACAACCCCTGCCTCTGGCCGACGCCATCACGCACCAGGCCATGGCCGAGCGTTGTCGCAAGCAAAACACCGAATTCACCGGGCGTCAGGCCTGGCTCGGGCGTATCCGCCAACTACTCGCTGCGCAACTGAGCGCGGCGCCGGGCCTGGATGGGCTGGCCAAACAGTTGAACTGCTCGGCGCGCACCCTGCGGCGACATCTGAAGGACTTGGGCTGCAGCTATCAGGAACTGCTCGATGAATTGCGCTTCGAGCAGGCCAAGCGAATGCTCTGCGAAGATCAATTGCCGATCTATCGGATTGCCGAGGCGTTGGGGTTCAGCGAGACCGCAAGTTTCCGCCATGCGTTTGTGCGCTGGAGTGGCGTGGCGCCCAGCCAGTTCCGTCCTTGAGGATGGCGGCGTCCTGAATGCCGCCATCGCGAGCAGGCTCGCTCCCACATTGGATCTTCAGAGAACCCCGTATTTGTGTGCGGCGCAAAACTACTGTGGGAGCGAGCCTGCTCGCGATGGCGTCTTCAAGTACGCCAAAAGCTTCGCGGGCAAGCCTCGCTCCTACAGGGGTCGGATGCGTCATTCGAGGGCGCCTGTGTGCTTTTAAGGGGCGAATTTCGGTCAAATCTATTGGCCGTATCGATCCCCTTTTGGCCTTTCCTGCCATTCTCCCAAACGCCGCCCGCCGCAAGACTGTGTGCAACCGAATCAGCCTGCGGAGAACAAGAATGCTGACGATCTACTCGCACGATCACCACTTGCATCACGGCCGTTGTGAATTGATGGACGGGCAATTGATGCCCTGCTTCGAAATGCCCTCGCGGGCCGACCATGTGCTGGCACGCGTACAGTACCGCCGTCTGGGCCCGGTCGAGGCGCCGCAGGACTTCGGTCTCGGGCCGATCGAGCGCATCCACAGCCGCGACTACCTCGACTTTTTCAAAGGGGCCTGGGCGCGCTGGACCGAATTCAACACCGATGGCGACTTGCTGCCCTACACCTGGCCAGCCCGCACCTTGCGCCGAATCATGCCCACCAGCCTGCACGGCCAGCTCGGCTATTACAGCTTCGACGGCGGCGCACCGATTACCGCCGGCACCTGGCAAGCGGCGTATAGCGCGGCGCAAGTTGCCCTCACAGCCCAAGCGGTGATCCAGCGCGGTGCGCGCGGTGCCTTCGCCTTGTGCCGTCCACCGGGACACCATGCCGCCAGCGATTTGATGGGTGGTTATTGCTACCTCAACAACGCTGCCATCGCCGCTCAGGCATTCCTCGATCAGGGCCACAAAAAGGTCGCGATTCTCGATGTCGATTACCACCACGGTAACGGCACCCAATCGATTTTCTACGAGCGCAGCGACGTGCTGTTCACCTCGATCCACGGCCATCCGGAAGCCGAGTTTCCGTTCTTCCTCGGCTACGAAGACGAACACGGTGAAGGCCCGGGCGAAGGGTTCAACTTCAACTACCCTTTGCCCGCCGGGTCAGGCTGGGACCGTTGGAGCGCGGCGCTGGAGCAGGCCTGCAAAGAGATCGAACAGTACGGCGCCGACATCGTCGTCGTGTCTTTGGGCGTCGATACATTCAAGGACGACCCGATCTCCCAGTTCAAACTCGACAGCCCGGATTACCTGGCGATGGGCGCGCGCATCGCGGGCCTCGGCAAGCCGACGCTGTTCGTGATGGAAGGCGGTTACGCGGTAGAAGAAATCGGCATCAATGCCGTGAACGTTCTCGAAGGTTTTGAAAGCGCCCAATGAGGAATTAGAACAAATGAACCGACTCAAGCGTTTTATCGCTCCAGTGTTATGCGCCACCGCATTCAGTGGTGTCGTTCACGCCGAAGAGCGCACTTTGCGGGTGTACAACTGGTTCGACTATATAACCCCCAAAGCGCTGGAAGACTTCAAGGCCCAGAACACCCAGACCAAACTGGTCTACGACATCTTCGACACCAACGAAGCGCTGGAGGCCAAGTTACTGACCGGCAACTCCGGCTACGACGTGGTGGTGCCGTCCAACGTGTTCCTCGCCAAGCAGATCGAAGCCGGGGTGTTCCAGCCACTGGACCGCAGCAAACTGCCGAACTGGAACCACCTCGATCCCAAGCTGATGAAGTTGATCGAAGCCAACGACCCGGGCAACAAATTCGCCGTGCCGTACATGTACGGGACCATCCTGATCGGCTTCAACCCGGACAAGGTCAAAGCCGCGCTGGGCGATAACGCACCGGTGGACAGCTGGGACCTGATCTTCAAGGAAGAGAACATCAGCAAGCTCAAGCAGTGCGGCGTGGCCCTGCTCGACTCGCCGTCAGAGATCCTGCCGCTGGCCCTGCAACACCTGGGCCTGGACCCCAACAGCAAGAAGCCGGCGGACTACGCCAAGGCTGAAGCGCTGCTGATGAAGATCCGTCCGTACATCACCTACTTCCATTCGTCCAAGTACATGGCCGACATTGCCAACGGTGACATCTGCGTGGCGGTCGGTTACTCCGGCAGCTTCTCCCAGGCCGCCAACCGCGCCAAGGAAGCCAAGAATGGCGTGATCGTCGACATGCGCCTGCCCAAAGAAGGCGCGCCGATCTGGTTCGACATGCTCGCGATCCCCAAAGGCGCGAAAAACCCGGAAGACGCCTACACCTTCATCAACTACCTGCTGCAACCTCAGGTCATCGCTCCGGTCAGCGATTTCGTCGGCTACCCGAACCCGAACAAGGACGCCACGGAAATGGTCGACCCGGCGATCCGCAACAACCCGAACCTGTACCCGACCGAAGCGGCGATGAGCACGCTCTACACCCTGCAACCGTTGCCTCGTGATGCCGAACGTGCGCGCACCCGCGCCTGGACCAAGATCAAGTCCGGCACTTGAAACACCGCGCAAACCAAAGACCCGCGCCATCGCGGGTCTTTTTTTGTCTGCGATATTTATCTACCACCTGGCCCGGTTTGCGCCTGGGTACTGTCGGTTCGAGACGGCAGTACCTGCCCCCCATTCGCCAACCGGTTCCTGTCCATGACTGAAAACATCCGAACAAACACTTCATCACCGCTGCTGAGAAAAAGTCGCCTGGTCGATCAAACCAGCGGCGGCCCTACACTTCATGATGCCGCCGCGCAGCTTCTGCAAAAAGCCTTGAAGAAACGCTTTCCCGAACAAGACATCGACCCCGACAAAGCCATGCTTGCGTCGCCGGTATGGCACCCTCACGGAGGGGCTCTGGTCACCCATGGCAACCACTTCGAATCGCTGACCCACGTACTGGCACGTTTGGGCTTCACGAAAACAACAGCCAACTATATCGAAGGTGAACATTTCCTGACCCTGACGTCCCATGCCAGCGACCCCTCCACTTACCGGTCAGCATGGATGCGATCACCAGCCTGCTCAATGAACACGCGCCGTTACTGTTTGTGGCCTTCGAACAAAGCCAGCTGGACTACTGGAATGAAACCGTCGGCCCACTGCCGCGCTGGCAGATTCTGTCCGACACCCTGAAAGAGGCGCTCAACGTTCAGTCGGTCACTGGCTGGGACGCGGATCAGTGCACCCTTGGACGGCTCGTTTCGCTATGCCCCGACAAGGCGCTGCGTCAGAGCAGCGGCAGTGGGCTATCGGCTGTCCGCGCCTGCCTGCTCGATCTCGACCTCAACTTCGAGATGGCCGAGAGCAATATCACCCGGCACTTGATACTGCCGGGCGCGCTGGTGCTGACTGCGACCGTTGGTACCCGTGAACTGATCGTGATGTACACCATCACCGGCGGCTACGAATCGTTCAATTCCCTGGAGCAACTGGGCGCAGCCCTCCCCGAGCGAATCGACATCGATCTGAGAGGCCAGAGCCTGAAGTGGCGACTCTACGAACCCGAGGAAAACATTTTCGATGCCATGGTCTGGGCACTGGTGAGCTCTCAGCTCGACGCCATCGATGCACTCGACCCGGTCAGCCGCTCTCCATTGGCCCACACCTCCCCTCGACATGACGCGAGTGGCACTATCAGCGCCAAAGAACGTGCGCATGTGGAACAACTGACAAACGCCATACCCGAGTGGCTATCGACGGGATCGCTTGACGATATTCAAGCCTACGGCCGCTACCTGACCGATCTGGGAACCCTCAGAGACGAGGCCGACAGTGACGTCTTCAATGTCGAAGACATCCCCCTCATTCATACTTACGCCCAGCAGCAAATGCGCGATGCCATCGTCGCCGACAAAACCGACGAAGGCGCTGCCCTACTGCCACTGAACGATATTCGGATCACCATTACCCACAGCTTCGAAGCCGGTGGCTTTACCCTGCCCGACCCGCGCAACCCCAGCGTCGAAACCCTGGCCGAATTTGCGCTGTGCAATACCCGACCGTATAGCGCGACGGTGGCCTACGCCGATGGCACAGCCGTACCAGACTGGATGACTGTCTCTTTTCTGTTGCGCATGGCCAACGAGGTCAACATCGGCGAAACCTATCCGCAGTTGATCAAGCGCACACTCATCGACGACCCGGTGCAGGCCCTGCGCCACAAGGCCCGCTACTGCCGTCAGCTGCCATTGCTGCTGCCGTTGCTGGCGCTGGAGTACAAGCTCAAGCGTCAAGGTGGTGTCGATGAGCAGGGCTACCGTCAGGTCTGCCAACTGATGGAGTCGATCGAAAACAAATCGCCATCCGCAGAGTGGTCGGTGCAGATTCGCCCGCTGGCGTTCATGCCCCGCTATCGTCTCGGCAACACGCCGGATACTGTCGCGAACATGTACATCATCGGTCCGCGCGAGGGCTTGAGCGGCCCTTGCCTGCTTTATCAACCCTTGCTGGATCAACCGCTGCGCCAGTTTCCTTCCGAGCAGAACATGCTGTACGCGTTTTACCAGTCGGGCGAACTGCGCGACTCGATTCTGGCCTGGCTGCCCACCAGCGCGTTGAGTTTCGAATACGCCCAGTATGTGTTTTCCAACGGAATACCTTCGCCCTGGACGATTACCGAACTGGCTTTCGAGCCGTTTATCCATCTCGACCTGACCGCTTCCGTCGACCTGGCGAATACCCCCCTGAGCGGCGACATTCTCTCGACCCTGTTCACCCACAACAGCCAGGCCATGACCAGGCTCGCCGACCGACAATCCACCTCCAACGCCGAGCGTCGCTGGGCGCTGCTGGCCGACAGCGGCTGGGCAGTGTTCAGTGTGGCCACCAATTTTCTCGGCGGGTCGGCGGGCAGCGCCGTCTGGGTCTGGCAAAGCATCAATCAGATCCAGCAGGCACTGGATGCCCATGAGCGTGGCGACACAACTATCGAGTGGTCCTCGACCGGCGATGTCCTGTTGACTCTGGGTATCCTGCTCACGCAACGGGTCGCGACACGGCGCATTCGGCTCTCAAGCCCATTCGGCGAAAACACCTCGCCAAAACGGCTGCCCATGGATGAGCCTTTGTTCATTACACCCTCCTCTACAAAGCCGCCGACGGTCATACATGACACGACCCCGCTGAGCGCCGAACTGCCCGAGACTCATCTCTCGAGCCTGGCGCCCGTCCCGCTGGGCCGTATCAATGCAGGGGCGCAATTTCTACAACAGATCAATCGATTCCAGGTACCGGCGCCGAATCTGCCGGACGGTGCACAGCCCAATGCCAATCATCTCCATGAACTGGCGGGAAAGCTGTACGCCAAAGTCGGTGAGCGATGGTTTCAGGTCAGTGCCGAAACGGACGAACCGGTGCTCATCGTTGACCCGAACGATCCGTTGCGGTCCGGCTTTAGTGTGCAGTTCGACGAGGGCGAAGGTCGATGGCACTGGGATCTGAAATTGCGGTTACGCGGCGGCGGCCCGACCGGCCGGATCGCAGCCCTGCAGCGTGAAAAAACCAAAAGAAAGGAGCAGGCGTGGGCTGCACTGCGTCAGTTCATTGCACAGGAAGCCACTCGAAAAGCCACTCTGGACGAGGCCTTGAAACGCTTGGAGACCAACGACGTATCGACCACGATGTCCGACGAAGCCATAGCCACTTACCTCTCAAAGTCCGAGGAGCTGGCCAACGGATATCGCCAGGCGCTCGAAGACCTCGAAAAGTGGCGCGAAGCGGGGGGCGCGGGTGTTTTCTATCAGTCTCAGCTGATGCGGTTCACCGTTGAGCAGCATCGCTACCTCAGCGGCTGGCTGAGAATGAAGTTACGCGAATACGCGCAAATCGTCGTGCCCCTGGTCAACCCGTCGGAACGTGCGACAGCGATGCCTCGGACCGTGCAAATGGAAGCTGCACAAAAGGCCATCGCCGTGAGCGATGAAATGATTGACTGCCTCGCTCACCTGCACGCCTCATTGGACAGGTTGATGACCAACACCGGCGTTGCCCGCAAGGTCGCTGGCGATCTGAGAAAGTTACTGCCGTCATTCAATCGCTACGACCTTGAAGCCAATGAAATCGGCCTGTCCACCGAGCTTTGCCTGCGTGAAGTGCCCGGCAGCGACATGAGTCAGGTTCGTGAGCTTGTCGAACAGATTTTCGACAACGCGGCTGACGCGGGCCACGCCTTGAGGTCTGCTGACTCCGAGGCAGCGAATGTCGATCAGCTCACCGCCCTCGTCGATCACCTGGCAGACTCCGAACGACGTCTGCGGGAGCTCTCCGTCGCCTGGCCCAATCATTTGGAGCCGGTCCGATTCAAGCGCATTCAGACGCTGGTCGCGGATTTACATCAACTGGCGCGCAACCGTCTGCTCAACTTGCTTCCGGAACCTGAAGAAGTACCGGTCACCGCGATGGCCAGGCTCGAGCCGGTGCCCTCCACTTCACGAGCCATCATCAAGGTGAGCAAATCCCGGCCACGGGGGGGTGAGGCGCAAAAGACCCCGTCTACCGAAAATCCGGAGCCTGTCGAAGAAGTACCCATCGTCAAGGCGGCGACCAGGCGTGCGGCGCAACCGGCGGCACTGGATGATGAAGGTATCGTCGACAACGGGCTTTCTCTGGCCGTTGAACTCGATGTGTTCATCAAACGCCTGCGCACGGACGCACAGCGTCCCTCGCGCATTCCGGCGGACATGAAAGACCTGTTTGATCAACAGGCGACCCGTCTCGAACAAGCCGCCAATGACGTTGATGCGGTACTTGCTCGCAGAAGCGCCGATTTTCCAGTGGGGAGCTTGGGTACCGAACTGCGCGAGGGTGCCGCAAGAGTGCGGCGCGAAGGCATCAGCGTCTACGGCACCATGCTCATGGGGCGCAAACCCCGGGAGGCTTATCTGAAATGGCTGCAGGAACACAGCCAGGTCGAGATCATCAAAGACCAGCGCGGCCGCATCAAGACCAAACAGCGCAAGGACTACTTCCAGGAATACAAAATCGTCGACAAGACACGCCACAACAGACCGTTGTGGGTCGCGCACTTTCACTACGATAAATTGACCGATCCGGATGATCAGTTCACGGCGGCCCATCTCAAGTTCGCCGATGAGTATCTGCAAGAGCTGCCTGCCAAGACACGTCAGGAACTGAACACGTTCGATACGGTGGACAACGCGCTACGCCGGGTCGTCAATCCGCAGGTTCTGGATCTGTTTCTGAAACCAGAACCGCAAGAGTAGTCAACCGCCCCAGACCTTGCGCAAACGGGCCAGAGCCGCTTCGATCGCCGGCTCTGGTACGGCAGCAAAACCCAACACCAACCCGGCTCGCTGATCCAGCGGCGTCTGCGAGTCGGGCAACCAGTAGCTGCTCAAACCGTTGACCTCGACCCCGACGCTTTCGGCTTGATCGATCAACTCGCGCTCACGAGCCACGCTGCTCACCGGGACTGTCAGATGCAGCCCCGCTGCCACACTCGGCACGCTTCCAACGCCCTCAATGTTCGTCGGCCAATGGGCCAACAGACAATTGCGTCGACTCAGGGCGGCGCGGCGCATGCGACGGATATGGCGCTGGAAATGCCCGGCCGCCATGAACTCGGCCATCACCGCTTGGGTGCTCACCTCCGAATGCCGTACATCCACCGCTCGACGTTGGGCGAACGCCTCCACCAGCCCCGGTGGCAGTACCAGATAACCCAGTCGCAACGCTGGAAAAGCGACCTTGCCGAAGGTGCCGACATACAGCACCCGCCCATGGCGATCGAGTGCCGCCAACGGCGCCAGCGGTGCGCCGCTGTAACGGTACTCGCCATCGTAATCGTCCTCGATGATCCAGCCCTGGTTGCGCTCGGCCCAGGCGAGCAGGTCCAGACGTCGGGCCAGGCTCATGACCACACCGCTCGGGTACTGATGGGAAGGCGTGACGTAGGCCAGCCGGCAATCGCTCAACTGCGCGAGCGTGTTGCAATCGATTCCCTCCTCGTCCACCGGCACACCATGCAACCGTGCACCGGCTACCGCAAAGGCATGACCGGCGGCGCGATAACCCGGATTTTCGATCCCCACCCCATCACCAGGCTCCACCAGCAACTGTGCACAAAGGCTGATCCCCTGCTGCGCGCCACTGGTGATCACAATTTGCTCAGCCGTGCACTGCATGCCCCTCGAGCTGCGCAAGTAGGCCGCAATCAATCCGCGCAAGCGTTCATCACCCGCCGGATTGCCATAACACAGCTGCTGTAAATCCGGTTTGCGCCAGAAAGCCGCATTCAGCTTGGCCCAGACCTCGAAAGGAAACAGATCGAAGGCTGGAACGCCGACCCGAAATGCCCGAGGCGGACCACTGGGAGGCAAGGCCAGATGGTTCTTTTCAACGCGCCCCAAAGCGCTGCTGTGGATAACTTTACTGGATGAAACCACAGGTAAATCCAGCCAATTTGTGGATAAGGCTGTGGGTAACCCTGTTGAAAACCCTGTGGATACTTTTGTGGATATTTTTTTCACCGGCAACGCGGCTTGAGGCAATTGCGCCACGTAAGTCCCGTCACCAACACGCCCCTCGATGAAGCCTTCAGCGTAAAGCTGATCGTAGGTCCGGACCACGCTGTTGCGGGAAATCGATAACGCCGCCGCCAGATCGCGACTGGCCGGCAGTCGTGTGCCGCTGGCCAATCGTCCGTCGAGCACTCGCACCCGCAGCGCTTGATAGAGCTGACGACTCAGGCCCTGACGGCGGTCGAGTTCGATACCCGCCGGATTGAACGACGAGGGAAGCGGCGGATTCGGCATGGTAATGGACCTATGAAATTGGTCATTAATGGCTCTTACAACAGACCAATAGCCTGCCTAGGATGAACACATTCGCCAAGGAAAATTTCCATGTACACGCCCAGCAATTTCGCCATCGATGATTTGAATGAACTGCATCAGCAGATACTCGGCACTCGCCTTGCTGTTTTGGTCACCCATGGCGAACAGGGCCTGCAAGCCAGTCATCTGCCGCTGCTGCTGAATGTCGACCATGGCACCAATGGAACCCTCTACGGCCACTTCGCCAAAGCCAATCCGCAATGGAAGGAATTGCAGAACGGCGCCGAGGCGCTAGTGATTTTTGCCGGTGCCGATGCTTACGTCAGCCCCGGGTTCTACCCGAGCAAAGCCGAGCACGGCAAAGTCGTGCCGACCTGGAACTACGTTGCCGTGCATGCCTATGGCACGGCCGAAGTTTTCACCGACGCCGATCGCCTGCGCAATCTGGTCAGCGCTCTGACTGATCGTCATGAAGCGGGTCGCATCAATCCATGGAAAGTCGCCGATGCCCCCACCGACTACATTGATGGCATGCTCAAGGCCATCGTCGGTTTTGCCCTGCCTGTCCAGCGTCTGGAGGGCAAGCGCAAGCTCAGCCAGAACCGCAATGCCGCAGACATCGCCGGTGTGCGCGAGGGGCTGGCCGCCAGCCCTGATGTGCACGACCAGGCCCTCGCCCACTTGATGCGTTAAGGAATCAATATGAGTCAGATCGACATCCGCCAGGTCACCGCCGACGATCACGCTGCCTGGCTGCCGCTGTGGCAAGCCTACCTGCGCTTCTACAACACCGAACTGCCCGAGGCGGTGACCCAAAGCACCTGGCAGCGCCTGCTCGATCCGAGCGAACCGACCCATGGGGCGCTGGCCTGGGCCGATGGCAAAGCGGTGGGCATGGTGCATTTCATCTATCACCGCTCGAACTGGAGCATCGAAAACTCCTGCTACCTGCAAGACTTGCTGGTGACGCCAGAAACCCGCGGCACCGGTGTCGGTCGGCAACTGATTGAATTCGTCTACACCACGGCCAAGGCCGATGGGTGCTGCAAGGTTCATTGGCTAACCCACGAAACCAACGCCACCGCGATCCAGCTCTACGAGCGCATCGCCGAACGCCCCGGTTTCATCCAGTTCCGCAAAGGCCTTTAAGGTTCAAGGAGAGCAGCATGTCGACTTCACTCGCGGACTGGAAAGGTGTTCCGCCACCCTCGGTTCAACTGATCGAAGGGCGTTTCATCCGCCTGGAAAAACTTGACCCGGCGCGTCACGCCGACGGTTTGTGGGAAGCCCTGGAAGGCCCGGGCGCGGATCCGAAGCTCTGGGATTATTTGCCTTATGGGCCTTTCCCGGAACGCAGCGCTTTCAACGATTGGCTGAACAATCACGCGGCCAACAGCGATCCGTATTTCTTCACGGTGATCGACCGTGCCAGCGGCGACGTCCAGGGCATCCTCAGCCTGATGTCGATTGTCCCTGCTCAGGGCCGCATCGAGATCGGCCATGTGACCTTCGGCGCACCGATGCAACGTTCACCAAAAAGTACCGAGGCGGTTTACCTGCTGGCCAGGGAATCCTTTGCCTTGGGTTACCGGCGTCTGGAATGGAAATGCAACAACGGCAATGCCCGTTCCAAGTATGCGGCGCAGCGGTTGGGGTTCAGTTTTGAAGGGGTGTTCCGTCAGCACATGGTGGTCAAGGGGCAGAACCGTGACACGGCGTGGTATTCGATTCTGGATTCGGAATGGCCGGCGATTGGCGCGGGGTTCGAGCGGTGGCTGTCTGATGAGAACCAGACGGGGTCGGGGCAGGTGAAAACGTTGGTGGAGTGCCGCCAGTAATCTTCGGCGTCTGGCAGGACGCCTTCGCGGGCAAGCCTCGCTCCTACAGGTTTTCGGTTGATCATAAATCAACGCAATACCCTTGTGGGAGCGAGCCTGCTCGCGATTGGCATCACGCTAATTTCTGGGCCAACACCGCAATATGCTCCGGCCCGATCCCGCAGCACCCACCCAAATGGCTGGCCCCACGCTTCTGCCAATCAGCGGCCCATTGCAGATAACCCGGCGGGTCGAGATCGTCGCGCAACGGGTCCAGACCGTCATTGGCCGTGGCCTCTTTCGGTTGCGGCGGGAAGGCGTTGGCGTACGCGCCGATGTGGATCTTCACACCCAAACGTTCGAAGGTTTCCCGCGCCGCATCAATCGCCGCGCCGATCACTTCTGGCTGGCTGCAGTTGAACAGCAAGGTCTCGACACCCAACTCCGCCGCCACCGCGGCAGCCTCAGCCACGGGCTCACCAGAGCGCAAACGCGGCACTTCGTCGGTGTCTTCATCCTTCAGGGTAAACGACAGCCAGAACGGCTTGCCGTCCTTCGGCAGACCGGCATGGATCGCCCGCGCCTCGACGATCGAACTCTGGGTTTCCGCCAGCCACAGGTCGACATGCGGCGCCAGACCATTGACCAGAGGGATCAGCAGCTCAGTCACCCGGGCAGCGTCGAACAGATCTGGGCGATAGGAGCCGAACAACGGCGGCAATGAACCGGCCACGCGCACCGGTTTGCCCGCCGCATCGACTGCACGCCGAGCCAGCTCACCGGCCAACGCCGCAAGAGCCTGACCTTCAGCCGCGAAACGCTCTTCGCCAATATGGAACGGCACCACCGCGTAACTGTTGCTGGTGATCACGTTGGCACCGCTCTCTATATAAGCCGCGTGCACCGCCTCCACCGCTTGCGGCGCTTCACTCAAGGCCAGCGCCGACCATTCAGGCTGCCTGAACGGCGCCCCTCGGCGTTGCAGCTCACGACCCATGCCGCCATCCAGAATTACCGTGCTGCCTGCGCCCATATTCTTTTCACTCATAAGCTTATGAAAATAACTCACTATCAGAGTTTTTCTTATAACTATTTAATACGCACCACCCGGTTAATAACAACCTCTTTTTTTCAGGGATCAACTGTGAAATTTCAACCACTGCTGGCCCTGGGCCTGACGATTTTGGCTGCCTCTACCCAAGCCTTTGCGGGCGCTACTCTGGATCGCATCGAGCAAAAGAAAGAACTGGTGGGCGTGTTGATGGAAAGCTATCCACCGTTCTCGTTCCTCAACGATCAGAATCAGCTCGACGGTTTCGACGTTGACGTGGCCAAGGCCGTGGCGAACAAACTGGGCGTCAAGCTGCGCCTTGAAACGCCGTCCTGGGACGTGATCGCCGCCGGTCGCTGGAGCGGGCGTTACGACATCTGCATCTGCTCCATGACCCCGAGCAAAGCCCGCGCCGAAGTCTTCGACTTCCCGGTGGAGTATTACGCCTCCCCTGCGGTGATTGTGGTCAACGCCAAGAACGACAGCATTCACAGCGCCAAGGACCTTAGCGGCAAGAAAGTCGGCCTCACCAGCGCCTCCAGCTATGAAAGCTACCTGAACAAAAACCTGGTGATCGAAGGCGCCGAAGACACCCAACTGCAATACCCGTTCGAGAATGTGCAGATCGCTCCGTATGACACCGACAACGTCGCGTTCCAGGATTTGGGCCTGGGCGCTGGCGTTCGTCTGGACGCGATTCTCACCAACCTGGTGACCGCGCAACCGCGCTTGAACGAAGACAAGCGCTTCAAGCTCGCCGGTGAGCCGCTGTACTCGGAGCCGAACTCGGTGGCCATCGAAAAAGGCGACGCCCAGTGGGACGCCAAAGTACGTGATGTGTTTGCCCAGCTGAAACAGGACGGCACCTTGAGCAAGCTGTCGCAAAAATGGATCGGCGCCGACATCAGCAAATGACTTCTTTCCCCAAACCACCTCATCCGCCGCAACCGGTGGCTGAGTCGATGCTGCAACGGATTTTCGGTTTCCGCACGCGGCTGTACCTGACCTGGGCAGCGATGTTCGGCTTGTTCGCGAGTTTTTTCCTGAGCTTCGACCTGAAGTTCTCGATCATCCTCGACAAACTGCCTAACCTGATCGGCCTGCACCTGGCACCCAACGGCTTTCTGCAAGGCGCAGCGCTGACGCTGTTCTTGTGCCTGTGCTCAATCGTGGTGTCATCGCTGCTGGGCTTCATCACCGCCCTGGCCCGGTTGTCGAAAAGCGCGGTGGCGTTCGGTATCGCGAGCTTCTATGCCTCGTTCTTTCGCGGCACACCGCTGCTGATCCAGATCCTGCTGATCTACCTCGGCTTGCCACAGCTCGGCATCGTGCCCGGCGCCATTGCCGCCGGCATCATCGCCCTGTCGCTGAACTACGGCGCCTACCTGAGCGAAATCTTCCGCGCCGGCATCCTCGGCGTCCCCCATGGCCAACGCGAAGCATCGCTGGCGCTGGGCATGCGCGAAACCGTGATCTTCTGGCGCGTCACCCTGCCCCAAGCCATGCGCACCATCATCCCGCCCACCACCAACCAGTTCATCTCCATGCTCAAAGACTCGTCACTGATTTCGGTGATGGGGGTTTGGGAAGTGATGTTCCTGGCGCAATCGTACGGGCGCTCGAGTTATCGCTATATCGAAATGCTGACGACAGCGGCGATTGTTTATTGGCTGATGTCGATTGGATTGGAGCTGATTCAGGCGCGGATGGAGCGGCATTATGGGAAGGCGTATTTGAAGCGGGGTTAGGAAAAAGATCGCAGCCTTCCTGTCAGCTGAAATCGCGGTGAATCCGCACAACGCCCATCTTCAATCCAAACGGCCGGAACACCGCATTCAACGATTTCAGCGTCTGATTCCCTTCCCCATGTTCGATATGCACCAGCGTGCGCACCGAGACTTTGCACATTTTTGCAAACTGGGTCTGGTGCAGGCCTGTGACTTCCACCCGCAGGCGACGGACTGCCTCGCCAATCTCTAGGGTGCCTTGAGCCAGCCCCTCTTGAATGTTTTCTATGAGCACAGTGCGCTCGGCAACTGTCATGCTCATTTCAGGTCCCACTCTTTCAAGCGCTGCTCCAGGTTTTTCAAGGCTATTCGCGGGTGATTCATTGTTACGTCGGGCAATCCGCTATCAGCCAGAATGTCTGGGAGTGCCATCAAGCGTTTGGCATCTTCGCGCAAGCGTTCAAAAGAGCCCGGCGAGTCAATCAACACTGCCAGCGGATCATTCGGATCAGCAATGTCGGCCAGTGCCTGGCACACACCAAGCCAATTTACATCCCCGGCTCTTTCCAACTCTTTTGGCCACTTGGTGGTTCTTGTTACGCCTTCGTCGTCCATCACCATTGGTGCCAAGTCATAGATCGGTGCCAGTCGAAAGGAGGCCGTATCACGGATGATCGCGGTATTGCGCCCATGGTTATCCGAATTGCCGAGGATTTTGTTCAGCAGATCCCGACGCAAATAGTCAGCAACCAGATCCGGGATCTGGTCTGACTGCCCCGCATCACGCCAGAGTCCAGCGAGCAGCCGAATAACTTCCATGTGGTTCATCGGGCTACCTGGCGTGGTTATCTGCGCCAGTGAGTAGATCGACTCCACAGCAAAACGCTCGACACCCTGAAGGGTTACCTGACGGTCAAAGCGCTGCATCCACAAGCTGGGCTTTGTCGCTTCTTCCAAGGCCAAGCCCTGCACTGCCACCGTTTCGATGCCTAGTGTTTGTAGTGCCTTGTAGTAGTGGTACTCGCTTCTGAGGATGTCCTGATCGTTCCTGGTTCCTTTATTGCGAGAGAACTTCACGAACCAGTGCTGGGTAACGTTTGCGTCGTCCAGTACTGCATCGGGGTATAGATTTCCGTCCTTGCCCTGAGCCAGCAAGAGTTTCGGTGCCTCGCCACCTGCCCCCGTTGCCCCGCCAATCGCAGCGCCCTGCTCATAGGCATACTCGAGAAATCGGTTATCACGGCTAATGACGTCCTGACGCTCAAACCCCATCGCCTCACGCTGACCGACTACATCGACAGATTCCTTTATCCGCATATTGCCTATCGGTGCCGGAGTGCTTCGGGCCAGAAGAAAAAGATCCTCACTGATGTCAGCTGGTTTTTCTCTGCCTACCCGTTGCAGAAGAAATCGTTTTGCCGCGCCGGCAGGCGCAATGTCATGCAGAAATGCAGGTGCATTAGATCGCTTTCCCTCCCAATCCAATGGAAACCTGGCACTCACTGCCTTCGCAAAAGGAGTTGGAATGTCCTCATGGTTATCGACCAGATAGGTTTGTTCGTAACCGAAGCTGCATCGACTTTCGAAGCCTTTTTCAGGACTGTCGAAGCTCAGGAGCATAGCGTCGTGCCATTTTCCTGCCGTATAGACCTGTAAGGTCAGGTTATACATGTCGTCACCACCTGCATCTAAATGCGTTTCTTGAAGGTTATCTAACATTCCGCATGCAATATAGTGCATTTACCTCGATATGACTCTCACACTAAACGCAATAAAATGCAGATATTAATTCAACAGTAACGCAAAAACGCAAAATAATGCAGATCAATTTGATTCCTCGTCGAGACACCATTCTGTAAAAACCCTCCGGACCGGGTGATCGGGGTAGTGGCAGGCGAGTTTCTGATATTTCGCCAATGGAAGCTTCCGGGATTGCTGTAAGGAAAGACGCCTGATGGGCGGGTGAATTCGTACATGCTCTAAGCCCACTGTTGATTCGGCTACAAGCGAAGTCTCCGTGCCTTGCTGAACACCCGGAAATGCCCGGCATCCGGGAATTCGCATCGATTTTAGAGTTTGGTCTCCTTCCACGAGAGACTGAACCCGATGCCCATCCGACGCACTTTTCGACCCCATTGCATAGCGCTGGCGATTTCCCTCGCCCTCGGCCATGCAGGTTCTGCAATTGCTCAACAGCCAGCCGGCATCCCCCCGTCATTCGCCGACCAGATGGCATGGATCGAGGCATTCATCAAGGATCCGGATACCGTCACAACCAAGGTCACCAAGGCAGAATCCGGACCTGAAGGTATCGCATTAAAACTGGGTGACACCCATGACCTTGTCACCGTCAGCGGACGCGGTCGCTTCAATGGACTGGTTGACGGGGGCGGCGGCACAAACGTCCTGCAACTCGATGTCGCGAGCGGCGGCGAACTCGGGGAAACCCGGAACTTCAACGTCCTGCACATCAAGCGAGGCCAGTGGACGCTGACGGGAACAGAGGACTTCCGGGACGGCGCCGTGTTGATGGGCAACGCAGTGTTGACCAATCGCGGACGTATCGCCGGCCCAGTGTCGATTGATACACGAGCGACCTTTCGCGGCAACGGTCATGTCGGCCAGCTGACAGTAGCAGGCCGCCTTGAGGTCAATGCGTTGTACGGAGCGCCACAGGTGAGTGGCAATCTTGAACTGCACGACAGCGCCGAACTGGCCTATGAGGTCAATGCCGATGGCCGCAGTGAAACGATTAAAGTCGACGGCACCGCCAGTCTCGGCGATGCCACCCTGAAAATCGTCGCAGCAACGGGCGATTACCCGGCTACCAGCAAATATCGCATCATCGAAGCCAGCAAGGTGCAAGGCCAGTTCGGTAAGGTGCTCAATGACCTGGCCTTCATGACCCCTACCCTGCATTACGACGACGGAAAAAGTGTCGACCTGACCTACGCCCGCAACGATGTACCAATCGAGAGACTCGCAATCACTGAAAACGGTCGGGAACTTGCTCAAAGCATTGTGGAGCCAAAGCACATCCCGCAAGCACAGGCTCCCTCCGTTACAGCTGCGAAACCTTCCACCCAATTGAACGCCGCCGTCACCGCCCTGCTCGGCTCAAGCAAAGCCACCGCCACCTACGCCATCGAACAACTGGCCGGCGGCAGCAATGCCAATCTGGCCAATGCCACCCTGAGCAGTGTCAATCCGGTGAGCGGAAGCATGCTGTCAGCCATGCGCCAACTGGACAGCAGCGACCTCAACGGACAGAGCGGAGCCCCACGTCTGGCGGCGGGTGGTGAAGCCACTGGCAGGGTCTGGTTACAAGCGCTGGGTCACGGCGGCACACGGGATCGCGGTCATGGCAGCAGCGCCCTGCAACACTCCACCAAAGGTCTGGTACTGGGCGCGGATTGGGCGCTCGATGAACAGTGGCGCGTGGGCGTGATCGGCGGACAATCGCAGACGCGCCTGGACGGCAGCCAACTGAATGGCGACCTCGACAGTTGGCACCTGGGCGCCTACGCCCTGCGCCAAAGTGGTCCGCTGGCATTGCGCCTGGGCGCGACTCACAGTAACCATGATGGCAGCACCAAACGGCAGGTAGCTTTCAACGGTTTCAGCGATCGCCCAAAGGGCAGTTACGACGCCAGCACTCAGCAAGCCTTTACAGAGCTCGGTTACAACCTCGGCAGGGGCAACCTCAGCGCCGAGCCCTTTGCCAATCTTGGCTACCAACACTATCAACGCGACAGCTATACCGAAAAGGGCGGCGCGGCGGCACTGCAGGTCCATGGGCAAACACAGAACAATTTCAGCACCACCTTCGGCCTGCGCCTCGCACAGCTCAATACACTGGATAACGGCGTGCAACTGACGCCGCGATTCAGCGCTGGCTGGAAACACACCTACGGTGATGTCGACAGCAAGACTCAACAGCGACTGGCTACCGGCGGCAAGAATTACATCGTCGAAGGCGCCGCTCTGGATCGCGACAGCCTGATGCTTGATGCAGGGCTGGAGCTGGCGGTTTCGACTCGGCATACGTTCGGGGTCGGTTACAACGGCGAGATCGGCAATGACAGCCGCAGTCATGGCGTAATGGGGCAGTGGCGGATGGCATTCTGATAAAGCCACTGACTTGATGCAGAACCTGTGGGAGCGAGCCTGCTCGCGAATGCGATGTGACATTCAACATCATGGTTGGCTGATACTCCGCTATCGCGAGCAGGCTCGCCCCCACATTTGGCAGGTGGAATATCGGGCAAAAAAAAGGGGAGCACATGCCCCCCCGAGGTTTAAAACAGTATATCGAGGCTGTTAACTCAGCCTTCGATCTCGATCAGTATTTCGCCCGGGTTCACCCGGTCGCCCTTGGCCACGTGGATGGCGGTGACTTTGCCGGCGATGGCCGATTGGACTTCGGTTTCCATCTTCATCGCTTCGGTGATCAGCACGGCCTGGCCGGCTTTCACGGTGTCGCCTTCCTTGACCAGTACATCGACGATGTTGCCCGGCATGGTGGTGCTGACGTGGCCCGGTGCAGTGGCTTGCTTGCGCTTGCTGCTGCCACCGCTGACGAACTCGTTGAGCGGTTCGAACACCACTTCTTCCGGCATGCCGTCGATGGACAGATAGAAGTGGCGCTTGCCTTCCGACTTGACGCCGACACCGGTGATGTCGACGCGGTAGGTTTCGCCGTGAACGTCGATGACGAACTCGGTCGGCACGCCTTCGCCGCCGGCCGATGCCGCGCCGCCCGCTTCCGGAATCGGCAACAGCACTTCTGGCGTGAGGGTGCCGGCAGCGCGCTCTTCGAGGAACTTGCGGCCGATGTCCGGGAACATGGCGTAGGTCAGCACGTCTTCTTCAGACTTGGCCACGGCGCCGATTTCGGCACGCAGCTTGGTCATTTCCGGCTTGAGCAGGTCAGCTGGACGGACGTCGATGACTTCTTCGCTGCCGATCGCCTGGCGACGCAGTTTCTCGTTCACGGTGCCCGGCGCTTTGCCGTAGCCGCCTTGCAGGTAGAGCTTCACTTCGTTGGTGATGGTCTTGTAGCGCTCGCCGGCCAGCACGTTGAAGAACGCCTGGGTGCCGACGATTTGCGAGGTCGGGGTCACCAGCGGCGGGAAGCCGAGGTCTTCACGAACGCGTGGGATTTCCGCCAGCACTTCGCTCATGCGGTTCAGCGCGCCCTGCTCTTTCAACTGGTTGGCCAGGTTGGAAATCATCCCGCCCGGTACCTGGTTGACTTGAACGCGGGTGTCGACAGCGGTGAATTCGCTTTCAAACTGGTGGTACTTCTTGCGCACGGCGTAGAAGTACAGACCGATCTCTTGCAGCAGCTCCAGGTTCAAGCCGGTGTCGAACTCGCTGCCTTTAAGGGCGGCGACCATCGACTCGGTACCCGGGTGGCTGGTGCCCCAAGCGAAGCTGGAGATTGCGGTGTCGATGTGGTCGGCGCCGTTTTCGATGGCCTTGAGTTGGCACATCGCGGCCAGACCGGCGGTGTCGTGGGAGTGAATGAACACGGGCAGCGATTGCTCGCTTTTCAGAGCCTTGACCAACTCGCCAGTGGCGTACGGGGTCAACAGGCCGGCCATGTCCTTGATCGCCACGGAGTCGCAACCCATGGCTTCCATTTGTTTGGCTTGGGCCACGAACGCCTCGATGGTGTGCACCGGGCTGGTGGTGTAGGCGATGGTGCCCTGAGCGTGTTTGCCGGCGGCTTTCACGGCTTCGATGGCGACTCGCAGGTTACGCACGTCGTTCATCGCATCGAAAATGCGGAACACGTCGATGCCGTTGACTGCCGCCTTGGCAACGAAGGCTTTGACCACGTCGTCGCTATAATGGCGGTAGCCCAGCAGGTTCTGGCCACGCAGGAGCATTTGCAGACGCGTGTTAGGCAATGCCGCGCGCAGTTGGCGCAGGCGCTCCCACGGGTCTTCTTTGAGGAAGCGGACGCAGGCGTCGAAGGTCGCGCCGCCCCAGCATTCCAGCGACCAGTAGCCGACTTTGTCGAGCTTGTCGCAGATCGGCAGCATGTCTTCGGTGCGCATGCGGGTGGCGAGCAGCGATTGGTGGGCGTCGCGCAGGATTGTGTCGGTAACGTGGATTTGCTTGCTCATTGTTCTATTCCTCACAGGCCTGCGTGGGCGGCGATGGCGGCGGCGATGGCCAGGGCCAGCTCTTCGGGTTTGCGCTTGATCGAGTAGTTGGTCAGTTCAGGGTGGCTTTCAACGAAGCTGGTGTTGAACTGGCCGCTACGGAATTCCGGGTTACGCAGGATTTCCTGGTAGTACGCGGCGGTGGTCTTGACCCCTTGCAGACGCATGTCGTCCAAAGCTCGCAAGCCACGGTCCATCGCCTCTTCCCAGGTCAGCGCCCAGACCACCAGTTTCAGGCACATCGAATCGTAGAACGGCGGAATGGTGTAGCCGGTATAGATCGCTGTGTCGGTACGCACGCCGGGACCGCCAGGCGCGTAGTAACGGGTGATCTTGCCGAAGCTCGGCAGGAAGTTGTTTTTCGGGTCTTCGGCGTTGATCCGGAACTGCAGCGCGAAACCGCGGTGCTGGATGTCTTCCTGTTTCACCGAAAGCGGCAGGCCGGACGCGATGCGGATCTGCTCGCGAACAATGTCGATGCCGGTAATTTCTTCGGTGATGGTGTGTTCCACCTGCACCCGGGTGTTCATCTCCATGAAGTACACCTCGCCCTCGGCGAGCAGGAACTCCACGGTACCGGCGTTCTCGTAACCCACAGCCTTGGCCGCACGCACCGACAGATCGCCGATGTAGGCACGCTGTTCCGGAGTCAGTTGCGGGCTCGGAGCGATCTCGATCAGCTTCTGGTTGCGACGCTGGATCGAGCAATCACGCTCGAACAGGTGCACCACGTTGCCGAAGCTGTCGCCGAGGATCTGCGCTTCGATGTGTTTCGGATTGACGATGCATTTTTCCAGGAACACTTCCGCCGAACCGAAAGCCTTGGTGGCTTCGGAAATCACCCGTGGAAAGGCTTGTTCGAGTTCTTCGCGGCTGTTGCAACGACGAATGCCGCGGCCGCCACCACCGGAGGTGGCCTTGAGCATCACCGGGTAACCGATGCGGTCGCCTTCGGTCAGGGCTTCTTCGATGCCCGACACGTTGCCTTCGGTGCCCGGGGTGACCGGTACGCCAGCCTTGATCATGCTGCGGCGTGCTTCGGTCTTGTCGCCCATGCGGCGAATCACTTCAGCCGATGGACCAATGAATTTGATACCGCGTTCGGCGCAGATGTCCGCCAGCTCGGCATTTTCCGAAAGGAAGCCGTAGCCAGGGTGCAACGCATCGCAACCGGTTTCCACCGCCAGGTTCACCAGCTTGCGCGGGTTCAGGTAGCCGGCCAGTGGCTCGGCACCGATGCTGTGGGCCTCGTCCGCTCGCTTCACATGCAAGGCATGGCGGTCGGCGTCGGAATAGATCGCGACGGAGCGAATGCCCATCTCGGCGCAGGCACGCACGATTCGTACGGCAATCTCACCACGGTTGGCGATCAGGATCTTTTTTATCACTTGGAGGTTCCCTTGAGCCGGTGGTACCCACGACCTGTCACACCAGGTCGACGCGTGACCAAATGTTTCAATTCAGTCGCAGCTCCACACTAGCCTTCGCAAGGGATTAACAAAAATGAATAATAATTGGGTTACACATAAGCAAAGACTTATAGTTGAGGCATCAGCCTCCGCTCAGGATCTCTAGAAAATGCGTAAGTCATTGATGCGTATGACATTGCGTCAATTGCAGATCTTCAATGAGGTGTGCGACTTAAGGTCCTACAGCCGCGCTGCCGACGAAATGTCTCTCACACAACCTGCCGTGAGCCTACAGATTCGTCAACTCGAAGAGCTGATCGGCCAACCCTTGTTCGATTATGTCGGCAAAAAACTCTACATGACCGAGGCGGCCGAAGCGCTGCAGCGCGCCAGCCGGGACATTTTCGGGCGCCTGGAAAACCTCGACATGCAGCTTTCGGACATGCAGGGATCGTTGCAGGGCCAGCTGAAACTGGCGGTGGAATCGAGCGCCAAATACTTTGTGCCGCACCTGTTTGCCGCGTTCAAGCGCCAACATCCAGAAGTGAACCTGCAACTGACGGTGGTCAACCGTGGTCAGGTCATCCGGCGCCTGTCGGACAACCGTGATGATCTGGTGATCATGTCCATGGTGCCGCAGGACATGGGGCTGGAGTTCTTGCCATTTCTCAACAACCCGATCGTTGCCGTGGCGCCACCGGATCATCCGCTGTGCCACATGGGCCCGCTGCGTTTGCAGGATCTTGAGCCCTACACGCTGCTGATGCGCGAATCCGGCTCCGGGACGCGGCTGGCTTGCGAAGAATATTTCAAAGAGAAGCGCGTGCACTTCAACCAGACCCAGGAAGTCTCGTCAGCCGAAGCACAGCGTGAATGTGTGCTGGCGGGTCTGGGCGTGGCGCTGTTGACGCGTCACGCCCTGAACCTTGAGTTGGCGACCGGCGGATTGATCGAGTTGCCGGTCGAAGAGCTGCCGTTGTACCGCAGCTGGTGCCTGGTGCAAGCCAAGGCGAAACGGCTGTCACCGGTGGCGCACGCGTTCCTTGCGTTTATTCGCAGCGAGCGGGTGCAGATCAGCGCGCTGGTTGAGCGTTTCGACGGGAAGTTGCCGGTGCCGCCTGCCAGTAGTTGAGTTCGAGATCGTCAGGAAAATCGCCAATTTCGGCCAGTAGCTGGCGGCGTTCGCAGCGATCTTCGATGGCGCGGCGAAATTCCATGCGGCGCTGATCTTCTTGCTGACGACGGGTTTTGACGGCGCTGTTGCGTTCTTCGTAGGGCTGAGCCATTTCGAGTCTCCCAAGGCGAGTACGGGAGTTACAAGATAGGTGCGAGGGATGACGGTTTGGCGGCGGGAGGGTTACAGGGAGATGAAAGTAGTCGATTGATGTGGTGAATTTGATGACGCCTTCGCGGGCAAGCCCGCTCCCACAGGGTTCGGTGGTGTTCACGCCTTTTGCGCAACACCGCCGATCCTTGTGGGAGCGGGCTTGCCCGCGAATGAAGGTCGGAACGACCTTCCAGCAATCTCAGATCAGAATCAATCGTCCAGCGCTTTCACCGATTTGGGCGACAGCCGCAAGCTGCGAAGGCTGCGTTTGACGCTTTTCAGGTGATTGACCAGGCTCGGACCGCGGGCCATGGCCACGCCCATCGCCAGCACATCGATCACTACCAGGTGCGCAATGCGCGACGTCAGCGGCGTGTAGATTTCGGTGTCTTCGTGCACATCGATCGCCAGATTGACAGTCGACAGCTCGGCCAACGGTGTCTGGCTCGGACACAACGTGATCAACGAAGCGCCGCTCTCGCGCACCAGATTGGCGGTGATCAGCAGGTCCTTTGAACGCCCGGACTGGGAAATACAAATCGCCACGTCGCTCGGCTTCAGCGTGACCGCCGACATCGCCTGCATGTGCGGGTCGGAATACGCCGCCGCAGTCAGCAGTAAACGGAAAAATTTATGCTGGGCATCCGCCGCCACGGCGCCCGAAGCACCGAATCCATAGAACTCGACGCGCTGGGCCTGAGACATGAGCGACACAGCCCTCTGCAACTCCACCGGATCGAGTTTCTCGCGAACCTCCATCAGCGTATGCAGGGTGGTGTCGAAGATTTTCAGGCTGTAATCGGCGACCGAATCATCTTCATGGATCGCGAATTGCCCAAAGCTCGCGCCAGCCGCCAGGCTTTGCGCCAGTTTCAGCTTCAAATCCTGAAACCCGGAGCAACCGATGGCGCGGCAAAAGCGCACGATGGTCGGTTCGCTGATGCCTACGCTGTGGGCCAGGTCGGCCATGGAGCTGTGCATCACCGCCGCAGGATCAAGCAGCACGTGGTCGGCGACCTTGAGCTCCGACTTGCGTAACAGGTGGCGTGACTGGGCGATGTGTTGCAGCAGATTCAAAGGGCTGGACTCTTTGTTATTGGCAGGTGCCGGGGATGTAGCACGCTTGTAGTTATACTACATGAATCGGCTTTTTGCCTGCTCAATGCGTAACTCAATGCCCCCATTTCATGCGACATGCGCTCCATGTAGCCCTCTCGGTCCTTGTAGCAGCTGGCGAAGCCTGCGTTCGGCGGCGAAGCCGTCGTAAAACCTGCTTGCCGGATTTTTCCTGTTAAAGCGTATTCATCTTCACGACGGCTTCGCCGCCGAACGCAGCCTTCGGCAGCTGCTACAAAGGATCGGCATCGCGACGTAAAAGCTCGGCCAGGTCGACGGCCTCGACCGGACGACTGATCAAATAGCCCTGCACTTCATCGCAGCGCTCGACTTTCAGAAACTCCAACTGCTCCGGCCGCTCCACCCCTTCAGCCACCACCTTCAACGACAGGCCGTGGGCCATGGCGATGATCGCCCGGGTGATCGCCGCATCCTCGCTGCTCTCCCCCAGACCACGGATAAACGCTTGATCGATTTTCACGTAGTCCACAGGGATGCGTTTGAGATAGCTCAGCGACGAATAGCCGGTGCCAAAATCGTCGATCGCCAGTTTCACGCCGAGATCGCGCAATTGCTGGAAGGTCGCAATGATGTGCTCGACGCTGTCCAGCAACTGGCTTTCGGTGAGTTCCAGTTCCAGGTAGTGCGGCGCCAGGCCGGTTTCCTCCAGCACCTGACGCACCAGGCTGACCAGTTTCCCTGAACGCAATTGATGCACCGACAGGTTGACCGACACCCGAATCGGCTCCAGTCCCTGACGCTGCCACTCGCAGGCTTGCCAACAGGCCTGGCGCAAAACGAACTCGCCGATAGCGCCGATCAGCCCGGTTTCCTCGGCCAGGCCGATGAAATTCCCCGGCGGCACTTGGCCCAGGGTCGGGTGATTCCAGCGTACCAACGCCTCGGCGGCATTCAGTCGGCCGGTGGCCAGGCAGAGCTTCGGTTGATAGAACACCTTCAGCTGCTTTTCTTCGATGGCTTTGCGCAACTGGTTCTCGAGCTGCAGGCGCTCGATCGTGCTGGCTTGCAGACTGTCGGTGTAGAACTGGAAATTATTGCCGCCCAAGTGTTTGGCATGCTGCATGGCCATGTTCGACTGGCTGACCAGCGCGGAAATTTCCCGCGCGGTGTCCGGCAACAAGCTGATACCCATGGACGCACTGACCACCAATTCATGACCCTCGACAGTGACTGGCAAACGCAGCTTGGCCGACAATCGGGTCGCTACGCGCGCCAGGCTCGACAAGTTGCCATAGGCATCGAACAGCACCGCGAATTCATCGCCGGACAATCGGGCGATGGTGTCCGCTTCCGGCAGCGCATTGACCAGTCGCCGAGCCATTTTCTGCAACAGTTGATCGGCGATTTCGTGGCCGAGGCTGTCGTTGAGCAGTTTGAATCGATCCATATTGATGTGCAGCAACGCCAGGCTGCGCCGACCGCCCTGGCGCACCCGCTGATGAGCCTCGCGTAGTCGTTCGTGGAACAACGAGCGGTTGGCCAATCCTGTGAGTTCGTCGTAATGGGTGAGGTAGCGCATGCGCTCTTCGGACTCACGCCGAGCAGACAGATCGGCGAAGAAGCCGACAATGTGACTAACATTTCCCCGAGCATCGCGCACGGCATTCAATTGCAGCCATTGCGGATACAACTCGCCATTCTTGCGCGTTTCGACCAGCTCGCCCTGCCAGCTACCGTACTGCTCCAGCGCCTGACGAATCGCCGCGTAATGCCGGCGGGCGTCGCGGCTGCAGGGCAAATCGACCATATTACGCCCGAGCATGTCGTCGATTTCATAGCCAGTTACCCGACTGAAGGCCTGATTGACCGCGATCAACGCATAATTCGGGTCGAAAATCACAATGCCTTCGCTGGCCGCCTCGAACACTGTCGCCGCCAGTTGACGCTGTTCTTCCAGGCCCTTGCTGGCGCTGATATCGCGGCGGGTGCCGACCATGCGAATCACCCGACCATTCTCGGCGCGCTCAACCGCTCGGCCACGGTCCTCGATCCAGACCCAATGGCCATCGCCATGCCGTACCCGATACTCGATCTGATAATCCTCGCTGCGGCCCTTCAAGTGTTCGACCAGCGCCCGCTTTAGCGCAGGCAAGTCGTCGGGGTGCAACCGCGGCTTGAGGTGGCGGAGCATCGCCGTTACGTATTCCGGCTCCAGCCCGAACAACTCCTGAAGCTGAGTGTGATGGACTTCGTCGGTTTGCAGGTTCCAGTCCCACAACCCGAGCTCGCTCGCCTTCAACGCCAGCGCCAGTCGCGCTTCGCTCTTGCTCAAGGCCTGGCTGGCGGCGTCCAGTTCCAGACTGCGTTGGGCGACCCGGCTTTCGAGGTCGACCTGGGTTTCGCGTAACTCGTCTTCGGCACGGCGGCGCTGATCGATTTCCCGGGCCAGCTCGTGGTTGAGCTGGTCGCTGCGACTTTGCGCCTGCTGCAAGTGCTCGATCAGTGCCTGATTTTGAAAGCGTCGCAGCAGCCCCTGGTTGATCAGCCGATTGACCTGCCAGGCGACCACGCTCAACGAACCCAGCAAAATCAGGCCAAACCAGCCCCAGCCCTGTTCCTGCTCATCCCCGCCCCAGAACAGATAGCCGATGGCCGGCAACAGGCAGGGCAAGGTAAAGGACAGAAAAGCCGGCAGGCTGACGGCATAAGCGACGCTGGCCGAGAGCGCCGCAGCGCCGATCAGGCCGAACACCCAGGCTTGCTGCATGAAATTGTCAGCGGGCACCAACGCGATGCCGGCACCGGCCAGGGTCAGGCCAGTCATCGCAGAGCCGAGCATGAACATGCGACGCCAGACCGGATGGGCCTGACGGTTGGGAATCGCCGAATCGAAGGCTGCGACCTGAATCACCCGCAACGCCACCAGCGACAATAACCAGATCAGCCAGACGCTGACCACGAAGTAACGTTGCGGGCTCCAGAGCAAGCCGGCGCACACCAGACCATTGATCAGCATGAACAGCGTAGGCAACAGCGAGCCCTGGTACAGCAGGCGCGTGCGTTCGACCGCCATTTCCATGGCGTACTGTTTGCGGATAACCCGGGGCTCCACAGAGGGGCCCGACAGGTCGGAGCTGAGGGTCATAGGCAATGTTCTTGTTCTTATTAGTGAGCATGCGAGCCCGAATTGTGCACGGAGCATACACAAGCAAATGCCCGGACCAAACTGCCTCAGGTCATAAAACAGACAAAAATATCGGCCACCCGCATAGGCTCCAAAAGCAGCCAGACGAGCCCCGCCAACGCTTGCAGCCTGTGACCGACCGGTCGTCATCGGTGCTTCTTTCATCGGCTAATGCAAAGCTCGGTTTGCCCGGTGTGACGGCGCACCCTAGAATGCCCCGATGCGCGATGATCTCTCCCTTCTGCTGAACTCCCTCAACGATGCCCAACGTCAGGCCGTAGCTGCCTCCGTGGGTCGTCAGTTGGTCCTGGCCGGTGCTGGTTCCGGTAAAACCCGAGTGCTGGTGCACCGTATCGCCTGGTTGATCCAGGTCGAAAACGCTTCGCCCCACTCCATTCTGTCGGTGACCTTCACCAACAAGGCCGCAGCCGAGATGCGTCATCGCATCGAGCAGCTGATGGGTATCAACCCGGCCGGCATGTGGGTCGGCACCTTCCACGGCCTGGCGCACCGCTTGCTGCGGGCGCACTGGCAGGAAGCCGGCCTGAGCCAGACCTTCCAGATTCTCGACAGCGACGACCAGCAACGGCTGGTCAAGCGGGTAATCCGCGAGCTGGGCCTGGACGAGCAACGCTGGCCGGTCCGACAGGCCCAGTGGTTCATCAACGGGCAGAAAGACGAAGGTCTGCGTCCGCAACATATTCAAGCCAGCGGCGATCTGTTCCTGGCGACCATGCGCAGCATTTATGAAGCCTACGAGGCCGCGTGCCTGCGTGCCGGCGTCATCGATTTTTCTGAACTGCTGTTGCGCGCCCTCGATCTGTGGCGCGATAACCCGGGACTGCTCGCCCATTATCAGAAGCGCTTCCGGCACATTCTGGTGGACGAGTTCCAGGACACCAACGCCGTGCAGTACGCCTGGTTGCGTCTGCTGGCCAAGGGTGGCGACAGCCTGATGGTGGTCGGCGACGATGATCAGTCGATCTATGGCTGGCGTGGCGCGAAAATCGAGAACATTTATCAGTATTCCGACGACTTCCCGGATGCCCAGATCATTCGTCTGGAGCAAAACTACCGCTCCACAGCCGGGATCCTCAAAGCCGCGAACGCCCTGATCGCCAACAATACCGGGCGCATGGGTAAAGAGCTGTGGACCGATGGCGGCGAAGGCGAAGCAATCAATCTGTATGCGGCGTTCAACGAACACGACGAAGCACGCTACGTGGTCGAAACCATTGAAAGCGCGCTGAAAACCGGCTTGGCTCGTAGCGATATCGCGATTTTGTACCGCTCCAACGCCCAGTCGCGCGTTTTGGAAGAAGCCTTGCTGCGCGAACGCATTCCATACCGCATTTATGGCGGTCAGCGCTTCTTCGAACGGGCTGAAATCAAGAACGCCATGGCATACATGCGTTTGCTGGAAGGCCGTGGCAACGATGCGGCCCTCGAGCGGGTAATTAACGTTCCGGCCCGTGGCATCGGCGAAAAAACCGTCGAAGCGATCCGCGATCATGCACGCCATAGCGACGTGTCGATGTGGGAAGCCATGCGTCAGCTGGTGGCCAACAAGGGCCTGACCGGTCGTGCTGCCGGTGCTCTTGGCGCGTTTATCGAGCTGATCGAGAACCTCGCCGCCAAGTGCCTGGAAATGCCGCTGCACCTGATGACTCAGACCGTCATCGAGCAGTCGGGGTTAATCGCCTACCACCAGGCGGAAAAAGGCGAGAAAGGCCAGGCCCGGGTAGAAAACCTTGAGGAACTGGTCAGCGCCGCGCGCAACTTCGAAAACCCGGAAGAGGATGAAGAGCAGTCGCCATTGGCGGCGTTCCTCGGTCACGCCTCGCTGGAGGCCGGAGATACCCAGGCCGACGAACACGAAGACAGCATTCAGCTGATGACCCTGCACAGCGCCAAGGGCCTGGAATTCCCTTACGTGTTCCTGGTGGGCATGGAAGAAGGCCTGTTTCCGCACAAGATGAGCCTTGAAGAACCCGGCCGTCTTGAAGAGGAACGCCGTCTGGCCTACGTCGGCATAACCCGGGCGATGCAGAACCTGGTGCTGACCTATGCGGAAACCCGACGCTTGTACGGCAGCGAGACCTACAACAAAGTGTCGCGTTTCGTACGTGAAGTGCCGAAAGGCCTGATTCAGGAAGTGCGGCTGTCCAACAGCGTCAGCCGTCCGTTCGGCGGTGGCCAGCAGCAGAGCTCCAGCAGCCTGTTTGGCGGCAGCGAGATCCCGGACACCGGGTTCAGCCTCGGCCAGACTGTGCGGCACTCGGTGTTCGGCGATGGTGTGATCCTGAATTTCGAAGGCGCTGGCGCTCAGGCGCGGGTGCAGGTGAACTTCAGCGAAGGCAGCAAGTGGTTGATGCTGGGTTACGCCAAGCTGGAAGCCATCTAAAAGCGACCGTCAGGGACATTTCTGTGGGAGCGAGCCTGCTCGCGATGAACGATGACGCGGTGTTTCTGCTATTCCGCGCTGCAACTATCGCGAGCAGGCTCGCTCCCACAGTTTGATCGCGCAGCGGCATTTGTCGCTTTTCCTACAGAACCCATCCACTCGTCCTACAGACCCAAGTCAACAGGCCTTATTGCGCTGACTGAAGCTGAACACAACCTGTCAGGCAAAAGCCCGAAACACTCTGCCGCTAGCCAGCAACACTTCAGCTGTGCAACATGGCGCGCGTGCCATCCACAAATGGGAATTCCCTTTATGAAACGTTTTCTTAGCATCGCCATGGCGTTGTGCATTGGCCTGACGATGAGCCTCGACGCCAATGCCGCCAAGCGCTTTGGTGGCGGCAAGAGCTCCGGCGCTGCGCCGACTCACCAGACCAGCCAAATGGCTCCTTCTTCTGCTGCAGGCGGCGCTGCTGCCACTGCGGGTGCGGCCGGTGCTGCTGGCGCCGCTGCCAAGGCCGGCGGTGCTTCGCGCTGGCTCGGCCCTCTGGCCGGTATCGCGGCGGGTGGCCTGCTGGCCTCCATGTTCATGGGCGGCGGCTTCCAGGGCATGCAGATCTTCGACATCCTGATCATGGCGGTCATCGCCTTCCTGGTCTTCCGCTTCATCGCCGCCCGTCGTCGCAAGCAGCAGGAGCATATGGCTCCAGCCGGCGCGCCGATGCAGCGTGAAGTGTTCGAACAGAAACCAGCAGCCATGGGTTCGATCTTCGGCGGCTCGGCAGCGCCGGTAGCCGCTCGTCCGGTGATCAACGCGCCAGCCTGGTTCAATGAACACAACTTCATTGAAGCGGCCCGCAACCACTTCCAGTCCCTGCAGCAACACTGGGATGCCAACGAAATGGACAAGATCGCCGAGTTCGTGACTCCGCAACTGCTGGAGTTCCTCAAGCGCGAACGTGCCGATCTGGGTGACGGCTTCCAGTCGACCTACATCGATAACCTCCAGGTACAACTGGACGGCGTTGATGACCGTGCGGACAAGACTATCGCCACCCTGACCTTCAGCGGCGTGTCGAAGTCCTCGCGCTTCGATCAAGGCGAAGTGTTCAGCGAAAGCTGGAACATGGAACGTCCACAGGGCGAAAACCAGCCTTGGCTGGTGGCCGGTATCCGCCAGAACGGCTGATCACTTCCCGCGTTTCACCTGTTGTAATAAAACCCCGGCCTCGGCCGGGGTTTTCTATTTCGCGGTTGCATCTATAGCGAGCTACTGTATAAACCGCCCCAACTAAACCGCGCCATCAAGCAAGAGGATCCCGGACGTGGAAGAAATCATCGAACAACTGCGTGAAGCCAACGAACCGGTACCGGTCCCCTTGGAATTGCCTGACGAAGATCAGATTGTGGAAATCGAAGAGCAACTGTTCATCGATATCCCGTTCGTCTTCAGAGAGTTTTTGCTGACCGTAAGCGATGTTGTCTACGGCAGCCTGGAGCCGGTGACCGTCACCGATCCGCAGTCCCACACCTACCTGCCGGACGTTGCCGCCAACGCCTGGGATGCTGGCGTCGATCGCAGCATGATTCCGATCTGCCAGGACGGTGACAATTACTACCTGGTCGAAGAAGACGGCACCGTGGTGCTGTGGCTAGCCGAAGAAGAGCTGATCGCCGAAGAAACCTGGGAATCGGTATGGCACTGGGCGCGGGACGTCTGGCTGGAAAGCTGATCCGCCCTGATGCATCGCGTGTTCAATGCCCGGACGATTCCTTGTGATTGTCCAGCGTATCCAGCAAAGCCACCTGCATCCGCGTATGCACGCGGATGAACCAGCGCCAGAGCAGCGCCGCCACCGCGGCCGCGACTATGACGATCAGCACCAGCAACTTGTTGGTCGGCAGAATACTGGCCGACAAGGCTGCCAGCAGCAGGAAAATCACTAACAGCGAGAGTATCGGGATCACTTCGGCGATCACCCGACGCACTCGCTGTGTGTGCCGGCCGGCCATTTCCGGCTTCACACCCATCTCTGCCAGCAGCATCGACAGCGCCTTGAGCTTGCGATAGGCGGCGATCAGGAACGGCAGCGACAACAGCAACGCCCCGCCCCAGATCAACGCTTTCTGCCAGCTCGGGTCGCTGACCCAGGCTTGCAGGTAAACGGACATGCGCTCGGCGAAGAACGCGCCCGAGAGAAAGATCGCAACCACCAGCGCCAGATTGACCCCTACCTGCAACAGAATCCGCCGAATCATCGACGCCAACAGTGCACCCTCGCCCTGAGGCTGAATGCTGCGCAGCCATTCGCCATACATCCCCAGCACACGGCTCAGACGCTGCGGCATCACCGCAGCAAGCTTGATCGACAGCGGATCGGCCGCGCGGATCAGATACGGCGTCAACAGCGTGGTGATCACCGAAACGGCCACCGCCACCGGGTAGAGAAAGTTGCTGGTGACCTGCAGCGTCATGCCCAACGCCGCGATGATGAAAGAAAATTCGCCAATCTGTGAAAGCCCCATCCCCACTCGCAGTGAGGTGCGTCCGTCATTGCCGGCGATAAAAGCACCGAGGCCACAGGAAAGCATCTTGCCCAGCACCACAGCCACAGTGATCACCGCGATCGGCCAGGCATATTGCAGCAGGATCATCGGGTCGAGCATCAGGCCGATGGCGACGAAGAAGATGGCACTGAACAGGTCGCGGACCGGCTCGATCAACTGCTCGATCTTCAGCAGTTGCCGCGATTCAGCCATGATCGCGCCAATCAGGAACGCGCCGAGAACCATGCTGTATTCAAGTTTGACCACCAGCAGGCAGAAGCCGAAACACAGGCCCAGTACGGTGATCAGCAGCATCTCGTTGCTGTCGAATTTGGCCACATAGGCCAGCAGTCGGGGCACCAGCAGAATGCCGATAACCAGTGCGACAATCATGAACAGTGAAAGCTTGCCGACCGTGGAAAAGACCTCGCCGGAACTGACTGTGCCGCTGACCGCGATGCTCGACAGCAACGCGATGATGCCAATGCCGAGGATGTCTTCGACGATCAGCACACCGAAGATCAGCTGTGCAAAACGCTCGTTCTTCATCTTCAGATCGTTGAGCGCCTTGACGATGATGGTGGTCGAGGAAATCGCCAGGATCGCGCCGAGGAACAGCGAATCCATGGTATTCCAGTCGAACCAGCGGCCGATTTCATAGCCGATCCAGATCATCAGGACGATTTCCAGGAAGGCCGCGATGAACGCCGTGGCGCCGACCTTGAACAGCTTGCGCAGGCTGAACTCCAGGCCCAGGCAGAACATCAGGAAAATCACCCCGAGTTCGGCGAGGGTCTTGATGGTTGCTTCATCGTGGATCAGGCTGAACGGCGGCGTGTGCGGGCCGATGATGAAGCCGGCGACGATATAGCCAAGCACCACCGGTTGTTTGAGACGATGAAAGAGCACGGTCACCACACCCGCGATCAACATGATCACTGCCAGATCCTGAATGAAACTGATGGCATGCATGGCGTAGGCTCCTTGGAGTGGCCTTTCGAAGGGTAACACCGCGACTTCCGGCAGAAAGGCGGTGCAATATATGGAAACAGATCGATCCGGGCGTGACGGCGAACATCCGCCCGGCGTCCCGATAACTGTTGGTTTGAAAAACCAAGCACCCACAGAGGTGTAACCCCGAATCCTGCCTTGAACCCGTGAGTACGTTATGGAACCCGGAAACGCCCAGCTGTCGATGACGGTATTGATGACCCCCGACATGGCCAACTTCTCTGGCAATGTCCACGGCGGCACCCTGCTCAAATACCTCGATGAAGTGGCCTACGCCTGCGCCAGCCGCTATGCCGGCCGCTATGTGGTGACCTTGTCGGTGGATCAGGTGATCTTCCGCGAGCCGATTCACGTCGGCGAACTGGTGACTTTTCTGGCCTCGGTCAACTACACCGGCAACACCTCGATGGAGGTGGGCATCAAGGTCGTGACCGAGAACATCCGCGAGCGCTCGGTGCGCCACACCAACAGCTGCTTCTTCACCATGGTCGCGGTGGATGACCAGCGCAAACCGGCCGCGGTCCCGCCGCTGCAACCGCAGAACAGTGAAGACAAGCGTCGGTACATGCAGGCCCAGCAGCGTCGGCAGATTCGTCAGGAACTGGAAAAGCGTTATCAGGACATCAAGGGCGACGCCTGACGTGTTCGGTCTTTAGATCGCTTTCGCGGGCAAGCCTCGCTCCTACGGGTAATGCGCCATCCCTGTGTAGGAGCAAGGCTTGCCCGCGAAGCTTTTAAAGGCTGATCGCCGTCGCTTCGAACCGCACCCGCGGATGGGCAATCCGGTCCTGCGCCCGCACCAGTTCCAGCTCATAGCTGGCGCAGGCCTGGGTTTCCAGCATCACTTCATGCACCGCCGCCGCGGTGAATTCGAAGGCACTCACCAGACTGTCACCCAGCAGCACGCGCGCCAGGAACAGCCCGGCAGTCAGATCGCCAACGCCCACCGGCTGACGCGGAAACGCCAGCAGCGGCCGACGCAGGTGCCAGCTGCCTTCAGCGGTCACCAGCAACATCTCGAAGCCATCCGCCAATTTGCCGGGATAGTCCAGATGCTTGACCAGCACCGCCTTCGGACCGCGCGCCAGCAGCGCTCGCGCCATGGCCAGGCAATCGAACAATGACTGCGCCTTGCGCCCCGAGAAGCTGTTCAGCTCCAACTGGTTCGGGCACATGAAGTCGGCCACCGCTGCCGCCTCTTCCAGCAGAAAATCGCTGACCTCGGCTGGAACGGTGCAGCCCTTCTCCGGATGCCCCATCACCGGGTCACAGAGGTACACCGCTTTTGGATTGATCGATTTGATTCGTTCCACGCCCGCGAGAATCGCTCGGCCCTGGGCCGCACTACCGAGGTAGCCAGACAACACGGCATCGCAATTGCCCAGCTCGCCAATCGCGGCGATGCCTTCCACCAATTCCGGAATCTGATGCGGGGCCAGCACTTCACCCGCCCACTGGCCATATTGCGTGTGATTGGAGAACTGCACGGTATTGAGCGGCCAGACATTCACCCCGACCCGCTGCATCGGGAAAACCGCGGCGCTGTTGCCAGCGTGGCCGAACACCACGTGGGACTGGATGGCGAGCAGATGGGGCGTACGCTTCATTCGGTGAGTTTTCCGTCAAACGATTGAAATTGGAGCCGCGCAGTATGCGACTAAACACAGCCTGTACGACAGACCGGCGACGCAGTTAAGCTGGCACTATCTTGTTGGAGCACCCTGTTGATGCTGACCCTCGGAAATATCTTCGTGCTGATGCTGCTCGCCACCGGTGGCGCGTGGTTGTGGCACAACCACGGCTTGCGCGAACGCGCGCTGGAGCGGGCCATGCAGCATTGCGCCAAGCTGCGGATCGAGCTGCTGGACGGCAACGTAGCCTTGAAGAAGATCGCTTTCATTAAAGACGCCAACGGCCGTCGGCGCCTGGCCCGTGTGTATAACTTCGAATTCACCGTGACCGGCGAAACCCGCCACACTGGCACCATCACTCAGTTCGGCGCCCATAGCGCACAGATCGAGCTCGCGCCCTACCCGATGCCGTTCGACGACACTCCGCCGGTGGTCGATATCGCGAGGCCCAGAGCCGAGGTGATTGAACTGAGCCAGTGGCGGCAAGAACACACCAAGTGGCGTCCGTGAGTCAGATGTCAGTCAGTTAAAACCAATCGCGGGCAAGCCCGCTCCCACAAGGTTCACACTGTACCTGTGGGAGCGGGCTTGCCCGCGATGAGGCCTTCAAAAACGGCACAAAAACTCGCTAATTTGCCTAAGTGCGGCACCCCGCCAAACCTTCCTGCAGTTCTGGGACAGCCTGCTGCTCACTGAAAATCAGCTCAATACGCGAATCCCGACGCCATTCGCTGGGTTGCCAATCCAATAACGAGTTATCCAGCGCATTCGCCGACACCCAACCCTCTACGCTGTGGATAACCAGCTTCGCCCGCCGCCATTCAAGGCGCTCAAGCCACTCCCCGATCAATACGGAGTCGAATATCTGACTTGGATGCCACCGCCATCCAACACTCCAGCCGCCCTCTTGCGCCTGACTCAAGCAAATTGGCAGTGTGGGGTCGGTCCAGATGGCCGGCATCTGCGCCAATCCCTTGGGCACGACGAAGTTATCCACACCCCCGACAGCCTGAGCCCCGAGCCCCGGCAACTCACTCAATGGCAAAACCGCTTGCTGCGTCCAGTACAAAGGACGCGTCGGCAACCGCGCGGCGATTCGTTGGCGATCACTGTCGTCGAGGCCTTCTGCCTTGTTCAGCAACAGCAACCCGGCACTGTCCAACGCTTGCTGCTGTGCCGCAGGTAGCGGTTTTCCAGCCGCGAGCGCCTGGGCATCCAGCACCAGCACGCACGGCTGCACCGCCAGGACGCCTTGCCACGGCGCCTCCCTCAATTGCCGGAGTAACTGCGCCGGATGTCCCAGCCCAGAGGGTTCGATGAACAGTCGATCCGGTCGTGCCTTGCGCAGCAACCGCCCGAGGCCGATCTGAAACGGCGCACCATTGACGCAACACAAACAGCCCCCGGCCACTTCCCCCAGTGCGATACCATCGGCGTCCTGGGTCAACAGCGCGGCATCCAGACCGATCTGGCCGAACTCGTTGATCAACACCGCCCAGCGCTCACCCGCGGGCCGCTGTGCCAGCAGGTGCTTGATCAGGCTGGTCTTGCCGGCCCCCAACGGGCCGGCAATGACGTGGGTGGGAATGTTCTGCAACATGGTCGAGGTTTTCTGAGGAGGTAAAGGATGCGGTTGATGGGATGGTCGTTGCTTCTGGCGCTCACATCGGGCGAAGCGCTGGCCCAGGCCTGCGTGGTGCACAGCACGGCTGAGCGGCTCGACGTGAAGGTTTGCCAGCAAAACCGCAACATCCCGGAAAAACTGTTCGCCGATGGTTTCTGCCAGCCGAATCTGCCCGGGCAGAAAGTCGAGGTGCAGTACGTCGACCAATGCCCTACCGGCGCGTTCGGGGTGTGCAGCAACGCTCAAGTTGCCAATATGCCTTACCGGCAGGATATTCACTATTACGGCGTGGCCACCGATGCGGCGTATTTGAAGCCGTTTTGCGAAGCCCAGAGCCAGGGAACCTGGCTCAAACCTTAAGCGTTAACTCAGCCAGTCGAGGGTCAGGATCAAACGACGCTCGCCCGGCGCCGGTTGCGGCGAACGATGGATCAAACCGAAGCCTTCGTTGCCGTGCCACTTCTCCCCTTTAAGCAACGCCACTTCGCCACTGGTGATTTGCTGGATCAGCGACTCGTCCTGCGGTTCGGCGTCAGGTTTGCCTAATTGTCGGCGATCGATCGCCCCTTCTTTCAGCCACTGGCTGCCGATACCTGCGTAGGTGGTGATCAACCGCACCGGCACGTGATCGACGTGGAAACGCGGGCACATGGCTGTGTCCAGAACCCGCAGGCGCAGGCCGATACGCTGGGCGCCCAACAGGCAGGCGAAGGCGCTGACCAGCCATGAAACATCGGCGATAAAGCCTTCGTAGCCTTCCAGATCGCTGAAGCCTGAGGCTAAACCGTGGAGATTGGGTTCGGCGTCATCGCTGGGCATTTCCAGGGACAGCGACTCGGCCAGCGGCTCGTTCAGGGACAACAACAAACGACCGAAATCGGCAATGTGCGCCGGGAGTTGGCGTTGCCAGAGGGCGAGGTTCACGCCGTCGTCCAGAATCCCGGTCAGCGCTTTTGGCGTATCACCTTGAACCTGGCGAATGACCGGTCGCAGCTTAAGACTGGGCGCCAACATCAGGCGGCCGCCTCTTCGTGCCAAGGACCGAACGGATCGGGCAGTAACTGCCACCCCTCGACGCCCAAGGCCATTTCATCGTCCGTCAGCAGGCAGATATCGAGTTCGACGGTGAGTTGCGCGAAGTCGATGTTCTGGCCGATAAACACCAGTTCCTGGCGGCAATCACCGGTAGCCGTCGTCCAGTTTTCCATGATCCCGGCGGTACTTTCTTCGTCTTGCGGCCACTGGTTTTTTGGCACGAAGCGCCACCAACGCCCGGCAAAACCGTGGCGCATCAAACCGCCGGCCTGGGACCAGCTACCAGCGTCCCTGTGTTTGCTGGCCAGCCAGAAATAGCCTTTGGAACGCAGCAATTTGCCGTTCACCCACGGGCGGTCGATGAAGCTGAAGAAGCGCTGTGGATGAAACGGTCGCCGTGCCCGATAAGCCGTGGAGGCGATACCGTATTCCTCGGTTTCCGGTACGTGTTCACCGCGCAGTTCCTGCAACCATCCCGGTGCCTGAGCGGCCTTTTCGAAGTCGAAGCGCCCGGTATTGAGGATTTTCTTGAGCGGCACTTCGCCCATGACCATCGGAATGATTTCCGCCTGGGAGTTGAGCCGTTCGAGGATCGCGATCAACTCCTGGCGCTCGCTACTGCTGATCAAATCGATCTTGCTGATCAGGATCACGTCGGCGAATTCGATCTGCTCGATCAACAGGTCGGTGATCGAGCGTTCGTCTTCCTCCCCCAGCGTTTCGCCACGGGATGCGAGGCTTTCGGCAGCCTGATAGTCGAGCAGGAAATTCATGCCGTCGACCACGGTAACCATGGTGTCCAGCCGCGCGATGTCGGCCAGGCTCTGCCCTTCTTCATCGCGAAACGTGAAGGTTTCCGCTACGGGCAGAGGCTCGGAAATGCCCGTGGACTCGATCAACAGGTAATCGAAACGACCGTCCTTGGCGAGTTTGCTGACCTCTTCGAGCAAATCTTCGCGCAAGGTGCAGCAAATACAGCCGTTGCTCATTTCCACGAGTTTTTCTTCGGCACGGTTCAGGCTCACATCACGTTGAACTTCGCTGCCATCGATGTTGATCTCACTCATGTCATTGACGATCACCGCGACTCGCAAATTTTCGCGATTACGTAGTACGTAATTAAGCAGTGTACTTTTTCCGGCGCCGAGAAAGCCCGACAGGACGGTCACGGGGAGACGATTGGGCATCAGGTATTCCTCATCGGATGTGGCCGGTCAAATCGCCCGTTGATGGCGTTCGCGCAGCTCTTCACGTTCTTTGGCTTCAATACACAGAGTGGCGGTGGGTCGCAGCAGCAGGCGTTTGAGGCCGATCGGCTCACCGGTTTCGCGACACCAGCCGTACTCACCGCGAGCCAGGTGTTCGAGGGCTTCGTCAATCTTGTCCAGGAGCTTCTTTTCCCGCTCCAGCAGGCGCAGTTGCCACTGGCGCTGTTCTTCGGCGCTGCCGATGTCAGCGGGATCGCTGTGGGGTTCCTGCTCGCGCAACGCGTCGAACTCGCCGCTAATGCGCTCCTGCAGCTCGCTGCGCTGAGCCAGTAGCAGGTCGCGAAAGAAGCCTTGCTGGGCGTCATTCATGTAATCGGCGGCGGGTTGAGCGAGGAGTTCTTGTTCAGTCATGGCGGTGGATCATCAGAGCGGGTGTATTTTTATGTTATAGTATAACAACACAAATAAGCCACTCCCCTCTTGTTCCTCACGACAAAGGGCACGATGCTTTAGCTCGTTCGCCCCTTTGAGAAATGCCATGGGAAACGCTCTGAAATTCTCGCTGTTGAGCTTTTCGCTGCTGATCGCGGTCGATGCCTGGGGACAAATCCCTAGCCTGGCCAACTGCACCCGCAGCGCCAATCTGCTGGCTTGCGTGGATGTCGACGGCAATGCCTATAGCGTTAATACCGTCGGTAGCACGATCTATCTGCGCGGCTTCGAAGTAGCCGGCAAACGCCAATGGGCGCAAACCAACAGCCGCTACGGGCAACTGACATTCTTCACGGGCATCGCGTCCGATGGCGAAGCCTGGGTCGGCTACAACCGCCGGGTTGGCTGGACAACCATCAATCGTTTTTCCAGTTCCGGCGGCAGTAGCGGCAAGTTCACGTGTAGCCGGATGACTGGCTGCTAGGCCTGGGTCTTTTTCTGTTCCTGCTGCCAGGCGATATAGCTGTTCATCGGTGGGTTCTTCTGGAAATAGCGCTGTAAACCTTCGAACAAACCATCCGCCACGGCTTGCTGATGGCGGGCAGTCACCAGTCGCTGACTGTCGCGGGCGTTTGAGATGAAGCCGGTTTCCACCAGAATCGACGGCACATCCGGCGACTTCAACACGGCGAATCCCGCTTGTTCCACGCGCTTCTGATGCAGCGTGGTGATGCCTGCCAGACTGCCAAGCACCGTGCTGCCCAACTGCAAACTGGCGGCGATGGTGGCATTCATCGACATGTCGAGAATCACCCCGGCAAGCATCGGATCCTTATCCTTGAGATTGAGCAGGCTGGTGGCGCCCAGCAGGTCTGCACCGTTCTCCCGTTGTGCCATGAAGCGCGCCGTGGCCGAGGTCGCGCCGCCTTCGGACAGGCAGTACACCGACGCACCTGAAGCGGTGAGACGCGGCGCCGCGTCCGCGTGAACCGAGATGAACATGTCGGCATTGTGCTTGCGGGCGATCTCCACGCGTTTACGCAGCGGGACGAAGAAGTCGTCGTTGCGCACCAGTTTCACGTCGAAGCCCTTCTCGCGCTTCAGCCGCTTGGCCAGCAATTGGGCGATCGACAGCACCACGTCTTTTTCCCGCTCACCTTTGGCACCGACCGCGCCTGGGTCTTTGCCGCCATGACCCGGGTCGACCACCACGATGATGTCGCGCTTGGGGTGGGCCTTGTCGGTGACGGGTTCACGCTTATCCAGCGGCGGCGCCGCGATCTGTAGCGGCGCAGCGCTCTTCAGATCGAGCACCAATCGGTGCCCCTGCCCGTCCTGTGGTGCCAGCAGGAAACTGTTGAGCTGCACCGGGCCGCTGAGGTCGAGGACGATCCGCGTATCACCCTGGCCGAAATGTCCGGAGCGAATAGAGCGGATCACCGTGTTGCTGAGTGCCAATTGACTGAGGTCGCCACTGAGATTGGCGCCACTCAGATCGATGATCAGCCGCTGCGGAGCGCTCAAGGAAAACGTCTTGTATTGCACCGGCCCGCTCAGATCGAACACCAATCGCAGCTTGTCGTCCGAACGCCACAGTCGTGCATTGCGAATTTGCGTGGCCGACGCACTAAAGGGAAAAGCGAAGGCCGCGCTGGCCAGAATCAGGTTGAGCAAGTGACGTCTGTGCATGGTGAAGGCCCGCTCACGAAAAAGGCATCGTCGATTTTATTGTTATAATATAACATGCCAAATCAACTCCCACGATGGACCTGCTCATGAATGCGCTGACTCTGCCGGATATCGCCGCGCAGGCCTCACGCCAAGCCCTGCCACTTGATTGGGTGGGCATGTGCGGCATTGCTCTTCCTGTTTTATTCGATGGCCAGCGACTGAGCGCAAAGGCCGACGCTGGCGTTAGCCTCGACGATGGAGAGGCGCGTGGCATCCATATGTCGCGGCTGTATCTGGCGTTGGAAATGCTTGAGCAGGAAAACCTTTCGCCCGCGTTATTGCGGCGAGTCTTGCAGAATTTTCTCGAAACCCATGAAGGGCTTTCCCACAACGCTTACCTAAAAATTCACACCGAACTATTGCTCAAAAGACCTGCGCTCGTCAGTCCACTGGCCGGTTGGAAAACTTATCCGGTGAGCATCGAAGCCAGTTTGAAAAGCGCGATGTTCCACGTGGAACTAAAAATCGATGTGCCTTATTCCTCAACCTGTCCGTGCTCAGCAGCACTTTCGCGGCAGTTGATTCAGCAACAATTCGTTGATGACTTTGCCAACAAGGCGCTGCAACACGCTGACGTTCTGGCTTGGCTCGGCTCCACGAAAGGCATCGTCGCCACGCCGCATAGCCAACGCAGCAATGCGCAATTGCAGCTTCGTCTGGACGACTATCTGGATGACCTGCCGTTGATCGCCGCGATCAACGATGCGGAAGCAGCCCTCGGCACCGCAGTGCAAACCGCCGTAAAACGCGCCGATGAACAAGCCTTCGCCCTCGCCAATGGACAGAACCTGATGTTCTGCGAAGACGCTGCCCGACGCTTGAACCTGGCCTTGAAACGCTCCGCCGGAATCAACGCCTTTCACGTGCGAGTCGTTCACGCCGAAAGTCTTCATGCCCACGATGCTGTCGCTGAAAGTCGCTGGAATTGGGAGGCCGCATGATCCAATGCCAAGCCTTGCGCTGGGGCGCACCCGGTCAACCGCTCACTCCATCGGTGGATTTTCAGTTGCCCAAAGGAAGTCTGACCGCTGTCATCGGTGCCAATGGCTCGGGTAAAAGCAGCCTGCTAAAAGTCATCGCCGGTCTGCAAAAGCCACTGGCAGGAAAAGTCATCATTGATGTTCCACGCAAAGGCGGCCTTTCGTTCCTGCCTCAGCAGCAACATCTGGACCGGCAATTCCCCATCAGCCTGCAAGAGTTAGTGGCGGCCGGTTTTTGGGGCAGCAAGCAAACTCCGGAGATTCGCAGCCAGCGCCTCAAGTCTGCGCTGGAAGACTGGTGTCTGACCGGCCTGGAACATCGCCCATTGATGGCCCTCTCCGGGGGCGAATTGCAACGTGCCCTGCTCGCCCGCTTGAGTCTCGCCGAAGCTCCCTTGCTGCTGCTCGACGAACCCCACGCCGCGCTCGACGAACTCGGTCAGGCGCTGCTCTGGAAACACATCCACGCCTGGCATGCCGAAGGCCGAACCCTGGTCGTTGTGTGTCATGACCTGGCCGCCGTGCGTCAACACATCCCCCAAGCCCTATTGATCAAAAGCAGCGGCTGCGTCCTCGGTCTCAGTACCGATCTGATTCGCCAACAACCCCAGACGCAGGTGGCTTGATGATCGCTGCCGCTCAGCTTTGGCAACCGTTCCACGAATTCGTATTCATGCGCCGGGCGTTGCTTGGTGGTCTCGTTCTGGCGTGCAGCACGGCACCGCTTGGGGTGTTTTTGATTCTACGGCGCATGAGCCTGATCGGTGACGCGGTGGCTCATGGCATCTTGCCCGGCGCCGCATTGGGCTTCTGGTTCGCCGGGTTGAGTCTGCCCGCGTTGACCATTGGTGGCCTCGGCGCGGGCCTGAGCATGGCCGGACTGGCCGCCTGGATCACCCGCCGCACCGGCCTGCGGGAAGACGCGAGCCTAGCCGCGATCTACCCGATATCGCTGGCCAGCGGCGTGCTGATCCTCGGCATTGCCGGTAAGCGACTGGACCTGTTGCACCTGTTGTTCGGCTCGGCGCTCGCGGTCGATGGGCCGACTTTGACCGGCATGATTTGGGTCTCGGGCTTCAGCCTGATCGCCATGGCCCTCATCTACAAACCTCTGTTGCTGGACACCCTCGACCCGCTCTTTCTGCAAACCGTCAGCCGCCTCGGGCCATTGGCTCACGGGGTATTTCTGACCCTGGTAGTGCTGAACCTGGTGATCGGTTTCCAGGCCATCGGCGCCCTGATGGTGGTCGGTCTGATGATGTTGCCGGCCGCTGCTTCTCGCTTCTGGAGTCGTCGCTTGCCGGTACTGATGGTCATCGCCGCACTGCTCGGTTGCCTCTCGGTCTGGCTCGGCTTGTTGTTGTCGTTTTACTACTCGCTACCCAGCGGCCCGGCGATCGTGCTGGTGGCTGGCGCTTTGTATTTGCTGTCCGTGGTGTTCGGTCCGGTGCACGGTTTGCTGCGCCGCCCGCCTTTGCTCACATCCCAATGAGGTGTAACCCGATGCGCGCTTTACTCGTGCTGTTCAGTCTGATGCTGTCGATGTCACTGTCTGCCGCGGAAAAACTCCAGGTAGTCACCAGCTTCAGCATCCTCGCCGACATGACCCATCAGGTCGGCGGCGACCATATCCAGATCACCAACATGGTCGGGCCGGACGCCGATGCCCATACCTACGAGCCGACCCCGGACGATGCAAAGGCATTGCTCAAGGCCAGATTGATCATCAAGAACGGGCTAGGTTTCGAGCCATGGCTTGACCGTCTGGTGACCAGCACCGAGACCAAAGCCGCGGTCATCAGCGCCAGCCACGGTGTCATTCCACGCTCGCTGGATGAAGATGGCGAAACCATCCCGGACCCGCACGCCTGGCACAACCTGGCGAACACCGAGCTGTACATCAGCAACATCAGCAAAGCGCTGATCGCCGCCGACCCAGCTAACAAAATCGACTACGAACACAACAGCCAGGCCTACCTGAAAAAAATCTATGCCTTGCTCGCCGAGGCCAAAGCCAAGCTCGGTTCGCTGCCGCCGGGTAATCGCAAAATCGTGACCTCCCATGACGCCTTCAGCTATCTCGGTCAGGCGTACGGCATCGACTTCATGGCGCCTCAAGGGCTGTCCACCGAACGTGAACCGTCGGCCGCCGAAGTCGCTGCGCTGATCACGCAGATCCGTCAGGCCAAGGTCAAAGCGGTGTTCATGGAAAACATCAAGGACGCACGCCTGCTCAAGCAAATCGCCGATGAAAGCGGCGCGCACATCGGCGGCACTCTGTACTCCGATGCCCTCGCGGCGACCGGCCCGGCCAGCACATTCGCCGGGTTGTTCGAATACAACCTCAACACCTTGTATGAGGCGTTGAGCAAGCCATGATCCGCAAGAATCCTTCGGGTGATCTTCCGTTGATTGCAGAGTCGGCGTACGTGGATAAAACCGCCATCATCTGCGGCAAAGTGGTGATCGGCGAGAACGTGTTCGTCGGTCCCTACGCGGTGATTCGCGCCGACGAAGTGGACGACTCGGGCGAGATGGAAGCGATCACCATCGGCGCCAATTCGAACATCCAGGACGGCGTGGTGATCCACTCCAAGTCGGGGGCCGCGGTAAACATTGGCGAGTTCAGCTCCATTGCCCACCGCTCCATCGTGCATGGCCCCTGCACCGTCGGTAATCGCGTATTCATCGGGTTCAACAGCGTGCTGTTCAACTGCGCGGTGGGCGACGGTTGCGTGGTGCGGCACAACTCGGTGGTCGACGGTCGTGACTTGCCTGAAGACTTCTACGTGCCCTCCACCACGCGCATCGGCCCCAACACTGACCTGTCGCAGTTTCCACCGGTGAGCGTCAGCGCCTCGGAGTTTTCCGAGGACGTGGCGCGTACCAACGTCGATTTGGTGCGGGGCTACAAAGCCCTGCAAAACGAATTCTGACCATGAGCAGCGTGTTGATTCGCAACGCCCGGCTGGTCAATGAAGGTCGTGAATTCGACGGTGATTTGCTGGTAAGCCACGGTCGCATCGTCAAGATCGCCAGCAGTATCGAAGGTGAAACGGCCGCCGTGGAAATCGACGCCAACGGCCAATGGCTGCTGCCGGGCATGATCGATGACCAAGTGCATTTCCGCGATCCCGGAGCGCCGGACAAGGGCAGCTTCCATACCGAATCCAGGGCTGCAGTGGCTGGCGGTATCACCAGTTTCATGGACATGCCCAACACCTCCCCGGCCACCCTGACCCTCGCCGCGCTGGCCGACAAGAAGCGTCGAGCGGCGACGAGTTCAGTGGCCAATTACGGTTTTCATTTCGGTGTGAGCAACGACAATCTCGATACCGTCGCCGGGCTCAATCCTTGTGAGGTGGCCGGAGTCAAAGTGTTCATGGGCGCCTCCACCGGCAACATGCTGGTGGACGATCCACGGATTCTTGAGCGGCTCTTCGCCGAGGTGCCGACCATTTTGTTGGCTCACTGCGAACACACACCCAGCATCCAAGCCAATGCCGCGAACCTGCGAGAGCTGTTCGGCGAGCACCTTCCGCCCGCCGCTCACCCGCTGATCCGCAACGCCGAAGCGTGCTTTCGCTCCTCCTCAATGGCCGTTGATCTGGCCAGGCAACACGGCACCCGACTTCACGTTTTACACTTGAGCACGGCCCGCGAACTGGCGCTGTTCGAAGACCAGCCGCTGGCACAGAAACGCATCACCGCCGAAGTCTGTCTGCATCACTTGCTGTTCGATGATCGCGACTACCCGAGCCTTGGCAACCTGATCAAGTGCAACCCGGCGATCAAGACTCAGACCGACCGCGATGCCTTGCGCAAAGCATTGTTGAGCAATCGACTGGATGTGATCGGCAGTGATCACGCGCCTCATACCTGGGCCGAAAAGCAGCAGCCCTACTGTCAGGCTCCGTCCGGTTTGCCGTTGGTGCAACACGCCCTGCCCGCGTTGCTGGAGCTGGTGTCCGATGAGATATTGCCGATCACCACCCTCGTGACCAAGACCAGTCACCGGGTCGCCGATCTGTTTGCCATCCCCGACCGCGGCTACCTGCGCGAAGGCTACTGGGCCGACCTGGTATTGATCAAACCCGAGCCCGATGGCCTTGTCGTTTCCCGGCAACCGATCCTCTCTCAATGCGGCTGGACGCCTTTCATCCACCGTCGTTTTCGCCACAGCGTCAGAACCACGGTGGTGTCGGGGCAAATTGCCTGGCACGACCAACGTCTTAATGACAGCTGCCAGGGTTTAGCCCTACGGTTTATGCGCTAGCGCGCGTTATCGAAAACTTTCGAGAACACGATCATGATCCACATCACCCTGCCCGATGGTTCATTGCGTGAGTACGATCAGCCGCTGACTGTGTATGAAGTCGCTGCAACTATCAGTCTCGGGTTGGCCAACGCGGCGGTGGCCGGTCGCGTCGACGGCGTGTTGGTGGACTGTGGGTTCCTGATCGAGGGCGATGCCCGGGTCAGTATCGTCACGCCCCAGGAACCCGATGGCTTGGAGATCCTTCGCCGTTCCTGCGCGCTGATGCTGGCCATGGCCGTCAAACAGCTCCATCCGAATGCGCAGTTGCGAGCCGGATCGTCGCTGGGTGATGGTTTCTTTTATGAGTTTGCTTTCCAGCGCTCTTTAACTCTGGCCGAGCTGCCAGTTATCGAAGCGCGCATGCATGCACTGGCGACGACCAACCATTCGATCCGCCGGGAACCAGCTCCCCAGGCGACGTCAACCGAACGGTTATCGCTGTATCGCTTGGGGGATTTTGAAAGTTTCGCCGCTGGCCCGCATGTTCCCACCACCAAGGTATTGCAAGCGTTCACTCTGGACCATATCAGCGGCACGTCTCAGCAACGGATCTACGGCACGTGCTGGTCCAGCCAACAGGAGCTGGACACCTGGCGAGCGCCGCCGCAGGTGATGGTCGTGAACATCGATGAACGTCAGACCGCTTATGCGCACTCAGTGACCCAGGCACTGCGCCGCCGCGAACTGCGGGCCAACTCGGATCTGCGTAACGAGAAAATCAGCCACAAGATTCGCCAGCACAGCCAGAAAGTGCCGTATCTGTTGGTAGTGGGAGAGAAGGAAAAGGACGGCGGGTTTGTCAGTATGCGCAGCGGCAACGGAGAGAACTTCGGAGAGAAAGGAATTGAGGCGGTGTGTGAATTGTTGAATCCGCCCAAGATTCAAGGTGACTAAACGGACGTCATCGCGGGCAAGCCCGCTCCCACAGGGATCGCGTATGACCTTGTGGGGGCGGGCTTGCCCGCGATGCTTTTAGGCTCTTGGCTTCACTGTACCGCAATCCTGTCCCAACCACACAGCGCGAGTATCAAGGCTACCCTTCTGCTGAATGCCGGTGGCGTTGAAAGTGCCGTTGACCTTGGTCGTGAACTCTCGATCGCTGAGGAATGTGGCGACACCCGCACCTTGCGCTTTCGGACAGCTGAAACGGAATTTCCACTGATTGCCGGTGCGTTCGGTAATTTGCTGCTTGCAGCCCGATTGCGGGTCCGTCAGTGGAATGTTGTCGGTCTTCACCTGCTCAGGAGTCAGGCAAGCCCGAATCCCTTTACCGCCCATTGTGATGCCCTGCTTCTCCAGCTGCGCGCGCTGTTCAGGGGTCATCTGACTCTGTATCTGGCCGAGGATCAATTGCAGGTCGGGCAGGTTCTGGTCATCGACCTTCATGTTGCTTGAAGTCATTTCCCACAAACCCGGTTGCAACATCTGCGCCTGAGCAGCCACAGGAAGTGTCAAACCAAACGCAATGGCCAAACCCAGCAGACGAACGTTCATCGAGTAACTCCTGATCATTAGTGGCCGTTAGACGTCAGCCACGGGCTTCGGTTCATGGGCCAATTAAATAGCGACATTCTGCCCGGAACATGGTCTGTTAAGCATTGAATCTTCAGGAGCAAGGCTGCCCCATGGATTATTTTGGACCGCATGTTTTCGGTTATCTGATCGCAATGCTGCACACGCTGGGTTCGATTGCCGCCATCCATGCCGTATTGACCGTTCGGACCGCTCAGGGCTCGATCGCCTGGGCTCTGTCACTGCTGTTCATTCCCTACCTCACGCTTATCCCTTATCTGGTCTTCGGCCGCAGCACCTTCGATGGCTATATCAAGGCCCGGCGGCAAGCCAACGAGGAAATGCGCAAGGCCATCTCCGAGCTGAACTGGCGCCCCTGGGTAGAAGAGGCACTGGCTGCTCGTGCCTCCAGCGCCTACGCGTCTTTGAGGGCCATGCCGAAACTGGGACGCATGCCGTGCCTGGCAAATAACGAAGTGCGCTTGCTGATCGATGGCCAAGCCACCTTCGATGCGATTTTCGACGCCATCAGCAACGCCCGGCAAGCGGTGCTGATCCAGTTTTTCATCATCCACGATGACCGCCTCGGCCAACGCCTGCACACCTTGCTGACCAAGAAAGCTGCAGAGGGCGTGGCGATTTACTTGCTCTACGACCGCATCGGCAGCCACTCCCTGCCCCACAGTTACGTGCAACCGTTGCGCGATGCCGGTATCGAGGTCAAAGCCTTCGCTACCCGCAGCGGCTGGCTCAACCGCTTTCAGGTCAATTTTCGTAACCACCGCAAGATCGTCGTGGTCGACGGGATTGTCGGTTTTGTCGGCGGGCTCAACGTCGGCGACGAATACATGGGCGAGAAACCACCCCTGGCACCCTGGCGCGACACCCACGTGCAAGTGCGCGGGCCGGTGGTGGCCTGCATGCAGGAATCCTTTGCCGAAGACTGGTTCTGGGCGGCCCGTTCGTTACCGCCGCTGATCCTGCCGGAGGTTTATCCGGACGACGGCGTGCTCTGCCAATTGCTGGCCAGCGGCCCGGCGGATTCCTACGAAACCTGTTCGCTGTTCTTCGTCGAAGCCATCCATGCGGCGACGGAACGGGTATGGATCACCAGCCCTTACTTCATCCCCGACGAAGCGGTATTCGCCGCGTTGCGACTGGCGGTGTTGCGCGGTGTGGATGTACGGATTTTGTTGCCGTCGCGGCCCGATCACCGGATCGTCTACGCCGCTTCCAGCCTTTATGCCTTCGAAGCAGTACGCGCCGGGGTGCGCGTGTTCCGTTACCAGCCGGGGTTCATGCATCAGAAAGTAGTGCTGATCGACAGCGAAATCAGCGCCATTGGCAGCGCCAACATGGACAACCGTTCGTTCCGGCTGAATTTCGAAGTGATGTTACTGACGGTCGACAGCGTATTTGCCGCCGAAGTGGAACAGATGCTCAACGATGACTTCGCCCAGGCTCACGAGATCGCCAAAGAAGAAGGCCGGGAGACCCGCCGCCTGCAACAGGTCGGCATGCGGATCGCCCGGCTTATTTCACCGATTCTTTAAGGGTTGTAAATGTCGTCGCGGGTCCATGGCAGTTCATGGCTGCCATCGGGATGGGCTTTCACCGCGAGGATTTGATGCAGGTTGATCCAGCCTCTGGCGAAGGCATAGGCGCATCCCGCCAGGTACAACCGCCAGATCCGTAAAGCCTGTTCTGGCACCAGTTTGCCGGCAGCTTCCAGATTGTCCTCCAGGCGTTCGCTCCAGTGGTCCAGGGTCCGCGCGTAATGCAGGCGCAGGCTCTCGACATCGACGATCTCCAACCCCGCGTCACTGATCTCGGCCGAGATCATCGACAGGTGCGGCAGCTCGCCGTTGGGGAACACGTACTTCTCGATGAACTCACCGGCACCGCGCCCGACCGGACGACCGTCGATGTGTTTGGCGGTGATCCCGTGGTTCATCACCAAGCCACCCTCTTTCACCGCGCCGAACAAGGTTTTGCAGTACTCGGCAAGATTCGCATGGCCAACGTGTTCGAACATGCCGACACTGACCACCTTGTCGAAGCGTCCGTCCTGAGGCAAATCGCGGTAGTCGAGCAGTTGCAGTTCGATCTGATCCTCCAGGCCTTCGGCTTTCACCCGTTCGCGAGCCAGTTCCAATTGCTCCTTACTGAGCGTGATCCCGAACACCTTCGCGCCGAACTCACGAGCCGCATACCGCGCCAACCCGCCCCACCCGCAACCGACATCCAGCAGATACTCGCCTGGTTGCAACCGCAGCTTGCGGCACAGGTGACGAAACTTGGCTTGTTGAGCTTGTTCGAGGGTTTCACTGCCGGTTTCGAAATAGGCGCAGGAATACGCCATGTCGCTGTCGAGCCACAGTTGGTAAAACGCGTTGGAAAGGTCGTAATGGTAGGAGATGGCTTTGGCATCGGTTTCCTTGTCGTGAACCGAGCGCACCGGTTGCTCATCTTCGTCTTCGTTGATCAGCGCCTGACTCCATTCATCGCAGACACGAATCACGTCGCTGATGGAGCCTTCCAGCTCTAGCTTGCCTTCGACAAACGCCGCCCCCAACGCATCGAGGCTGGGATGGGTGAACTGGGTAACCATGTGGGGGTCCTTGACCACAATGGTGACGCTGGGCGTCGGCCCCAGATCGAACTCATGGCCGTCCCAGAGTCGCAATCGAAGCGGTAATTGCAGGTTCTGTAAGGCCGGTGGAAGTTGCGCGAGCATGAAAAGTCCCCCTTGTTTCAGACGTCAAATCTGAGGGTAGACCATCCTTGAAAAATAGCAGACTATCGAATTAATAGCCTTTTTCTATTCCCGGTGTTGCCTGCAACACTGAAACCATCCAACGGGCGATCGTTGAAAATGATCGCCTTACCCTAGATGACTACAAATCCGGCACACAGTTCTGAAAAGTTGTAGACGCTCACACCTCATCCTTAAGCTTGAGTAGGGGTTCCTGAAAGCGTAGCAAACGTCCGGCATTACCGAGCACTAATAACGTGCTCAAGTTGTGCAACAGCGCGGCAATCATCGCCCCTGCCGCGCCGAGCCAGCCGAATGCGGCGAACGCGACGATGGCCAAGGTCCAGCCCAACCCGATAATCACGTTGACCTGCAAGGTCTGCCGACATTGGCGACTCAAGCGCACACAGGTTCCGAGCCGGCGCAGGTCGCTGCCGATCAGTACGATATCGGCCGAAGCCAACGCGATGTCCGCACCGCCTGCGCCCATGGCCACACCGACCACACCGGCCTTGAGCGCCAGGGAATCGTTGATACCGTCTCCCACCACCATTGGCCGGAAACCGCTGCCAATTTCTTTCAGTACACGATTGAGTTTGTCCTCGGGCAAGGCCTGGGCTTCGACATCACTGATGCCCACATCCCGGGCCAGCGTGTGCGCAACACTCTGCCGATCCCCGGTGAGCAACAACTGACGACCCAAACCCAGTTCACGCAATTCGCTCAGGGCAAACCGCGCCTCGGGTTTGACACTGTCAGCGAGCAACAGCCAGGCGAGAAATTCACCGTTGAGTGCCAGCCCGGCAATCGGGCCGTCGTGTTCGGGCACAGCTGATGTGGCGATGCCCAATTGTGCGAACAGCTCCGGACGACCGAGGGCCGCTTCGCCCTGCTCGGTCATCGCCACGACACCCAGCCCCTGACGCTCATGAATGTCAGAGAGCAGCAGAAAGTGTTCCTGAGTGACCAGCCCGGCCAAGGCGCGGCTGACCGGGTGACTGCTGGCGGAACCGAGGCTGGCGGCGAGTTTCAGTACGTGACTGCGATCTTCCAGCGGACTGTCGATGGATTGCAGGCGCAAGGTGCCGAACGTCAGGGTTCCGGTCTTGTCGACCACCAACGACGTCAGGTCAGCCAACTCTTCAAGGAACGCCGAGCTGCGAATCAGAATCCCGTGCCGAGCCGCCACCGCCACCCCGGCAATGGCCGTGGCCGGTGCCGACAACACCAACGCGCAAGGGCAAGCCGCGACCAACACTGCGAGCATCGCTTGGGCATCATTGGTAACGAACCAGGTCACAGCCGCCAGCAACAACACCAACACCATGTAGCTGCCGGCATAGCGTTCGAGCAAACGGGTGATCGGCGGCTTGGAACGTTCGGCGCTTTGCATCAGCGCGATGACTTTACCCAGCGTCGATTCGTTACCGGTGCGGGTCACTTCAATGCGCAGCAGGCCATCGAGATTGATCGCCCCGCCGAACACCGCCATGCCCACGCCGGCTTCTATTGGCACCGACTCACCGGTGATCGAGGCGGTGTCGAGGCTTGCCTGACCGGACAACACCCGGCCATCCGCCGGCACGCGATCACCGGCACGCACCTCCACAAGGTCACCGGCCTTGAGGGTGCCGTTGTCGACTTCAACGACGGAACCGTCAGCCTGAATCTTGCGCGCGTGGCTGCGAGTCAGTTTGCCGAGGGCATGAATCGCTTCCTGGGAACCGATTACGCTGCGCTCTTCCAGCACGTGGCCGAAGATCATGATGATCGGCAGCAACGCCGCCGTGAGCAGATCGCCTGTGGCCCAGGCGCCGAGCATGGCCAGGGCGATCAGTTGATCGGTGATCCCGTGCAGGCTCGGATAACGCAGGCTGTACCACGCCGAACGCATGACCGGCACGGCTACCAGCAAGGAAGCAAAACCCAATAGCAATTGGCTTACACCGGTCTGCTCCGGCGACAACCAGCGCCAGATCAGCCCCAGCGCAAGCAACCCAAGCGCAAGCATGGCCAGGGTCAACTGGCGCGCGGCGCTGCGTTGTTCAGCCGAGGACAACATGCTCGGCGCGTCGGCGGTTTGGGCGGTCATTGCGCAGCTCCCTGAATGATCAGGCGGGAATCGTCTTTCGGATCAACCGTAGTTACCGAGCCGGCCTGCCCGAGAATCTTCGGCATCCGTTCACGGTAAATACGCAGCAGCATTTGCGGGTCGGTGCCCTGCTGTTGCGCCTTGGCCAAACTCAGCACCGTGGCGGTGTCGGCGGAGGCTTTTGCCAGGCGCTCGCTGGCTTGGGCGTGAGCCACTTGCAGCGTGCGGTCGGCTTGTTCGTTGGCGCTCTGAGTCAGCTTCTCGGCTTCAGTGCGCGCGTTGGCCACGGCTTTGTCGGCCTGCTGGCTGGCGGTTAACACCGCGTTGAACGCGTTCACCGCCGGGCCGGGCAGACTCGATTGCACATCGACCCGCGCCACTTCAATGCCCAACCCCTGCCCGGTCGCGGTCAGTTCGGCCAAGCGCTGATTGATGCCCCGCACCAGATCACCGCGTAGACGTTCGCGACGTTCGGCGGCCTGATTGTCGGCGCCGATCAGTTCCGGTCGAGCTACCAGAATGGTGTCCAGGTCTCGCGCAGCGGTGAGCGCCACAGCACTGCGCGTCACCAGCCGGTCCAGTGCCGGCAGCACATGTTCACCTTGGAGAACGAAGGCATAGGGTTCGGTGACTTTGTAGAACACCCGCACATCCAGTTGCACCACGCCCGCATCACCGGTCAACAAGTAACCAGAGCCGGCAAGCGCATCGCTGATCGGCGTGGCGAAACTCGCGACTCGATCCGCCTGCAATGCAGCATCGGTGCGCAGCATATTTTCCACCCGACGTTCGATCACCCGATCCGCTGCCGGCAACAAGATCACCTGCTGAAACGGGCGTGGCCATGCCAACAGCAAACCGGCATTTTGAATGCGATCCAGTGCGCCGAAGTGCAGCACCACGGCACGATTTTGCGGGTCGATTTGCCGCACATTGGAGAATGCCCATGCCAAAGCAGCCAGCACAGTCACGGCGTACAGAGCCAAAAAAGCCAAGCGCCCGGCCTGAATCCAGGGGCTGCTTAACTCATGTGTTCCACGTGGAACTAAACTCATGGCTGCGACCCGGGCTTGTTATCGAGTGTCGGCGGACCGTCAACCAACACGCGGAACGGCGCCGCATCGGTACGCAAAATCAGTTTGGTACCCGGCGTGACGATGGTGCCCAAGGTGTCGAGAGAGCGCAGCAAGTTGTAGAGCTGCGGCGAACCGGCGTAGGCACGACCGTAAATTTGCGCGGCTTCGACGCGGGATTGGGCTTCGATGTCCGCGGCTTTCACTGTCGCATCAGCTTGCACGATTCGCGCATCACGCTCGGCCGCCGAGCGAATTTGCGCAGCTTCACGCTTGCCGATGGCCGTGCGTTCAGTGGCGATTGTTTCACGCTCGGCGCGCATACGATCGACGGTGGCGGTCAACGTCACCGACGGCAACGTCAGACGTTCGATACCCACTTGCAGCACTCGCACGCCATAGGTGGTGAGCAACTGCTGATCGATCTGCTGACGCAGTTGCGCTTCAAAATCGGCGATGCGCACCTGGTTGGCGTCGGTGTTCACCAGGTTGGCCAGATCGAAACTGCTGGCGGTGGTTTCCAGCGCCGAGCCGACAAAGGTGCGGATCTGCCGCGCGGCTTCGTCCGGCTGGTTCTGTACGGCGCGCATAAAACGTTGCACGTTGTCTGGATCACCCTGCACCTGCCAGGCCACGTAGGCTTGCACGATGATGCGCAAACCATCGCGCGTGCCCACATCCTGCAAACCGCTGGAGGTGGTACGCAGCCGCAGATCCACCGGGATCGCCGCCTCGAACGGTGCCGGCCAGCGCCAGCCAAGACCCGGTTCCAGCAATACTCGCGATGGATTGCCAAAGCGAGTGATGACGGTGGCCTCTCCCGAACGCACTTGCACCAGGCTCGCCGCCGCGATGGCAAACGCCACCAGCAGCGCCGCCCAACCCATTCGCCGCCACGGGAAAGGACCCGCTTCGTGTGGTTCACCGTGGTGATGATGGTGATGGCCGTGGTGATGCCCGCCATGGCCGTGATCGTGGCCAGCGTGATCATCGTGATCATCGTGATCATCGTGATCGCGATTGTGTGTAGGCGTCGGCTGGCTCAATGGATGGCTCCTGGCTGAACGGTATTACGCGGCGGCGCAGCGTCAGCCGGCAGCGTGAATGTACGTAGGTCGATGGTCGGCGCATTGCTGCTGCCGCCCAGACGATGATCGAGAACCAGCAGCTTGGCGTTGGCCAAACCTTGGGTCAGTTGACTGAGGTATTGCTCCAGCACAAAGGCCTGGCCGGCGCTGGAATAAGCCTTTCGCTCGGCAGCAAATTTCAGGTCGGCGGCCTGAGCGGTCGAGTTGATTTCATGAGCACTGGCCGTGGCTTGATCGTGAGCGATGCTGGCTTGCAATTGCGCCTGGTTGGTCGCCTCCGCCGCGGCACCGCGCTCGCGGGAGATCAACGCCTGAGCAGCAATCTGCGCCGCTTGCACGCCGTGATAAGCGTTGGCCGCCCCCGCTGGCGGGTGGATGGCCTCGACCACCGTGGCGAGAATTTCCACGCCGCTATCGAGTTTTTGCAGATCAACCTGCACGGCGCGACCGATCTCTTCGGCCAGCCCTGCCCTGTCCTCGCCGAGCAAACCATCGAGGGTTCGTGAGGCAAAATCATGAACCAGAATCCGGCTGGCGGTGCTGCGGATTAGCGTTGGCACATCGGCGCTGTTGTACGTTGCTGCCAGCGCCGCCTGATCGCTCAGGCCGATGCGATAGACGAAGCGCACGTCCATATTGACGATCTGGAAGCTCTGTTTGTCAGCGCGGCTGCTGGCGATGACCTGGGATTTATCATTCACATGGCTGGCGTCCCACAATCGATTGGCAATCGCCGGTGCCGGACCTTCGGCCGGTTCGGCCGCGACTGGGGCCGACGTTTCACCCACGCTGGTGGCCAACTCATGGACCACGCCGTTTTCGACACTCAGCACGCGGCCCAACGGCCACGGCAAACCGGCGTGCAAACCAGGGCCGAACACTTCCACCGGTTTGCCGAAACGCTCGTAGATGCCTCGCCCTTGCAGTGGTATTTCGTGAATACCGGTGAGCGACCAACCCACGATGACCACCACTGCCAGCACCGGCAAAAACGCCCGGCGCATGTAGGTGAAAGCCCAGATTTGTCGCAGGTCGATACCGAAGCGGTTGTGCAACTCGTGCTGCAATGCGAGCAAAGGTTGCGGCGGCCAACGCAGCATGTCGGCGACAAAGCTTCGCGCCAGCAACGCCGGTTCCAGCTGCTCACGACGAGGACTGAACAGCGACAACACGGCCCGCAGCAGCAATTCGACGGCGACCAGTCCCGGCAGCAAGCCGATCAGCACCGCCAGACGCACCGGCCAGACCGATGTTTCACTGCCGAACAACAAACACAGGGCGCTGAGCACCAGGCAAATAATCGCGACCCGCGTCAGCTGCGCCAACGGTCCTGCTTCGGGCCACTGGGCGATGTTTTCCTGCGCCAGTTGCCGCTCCAGCACCAGCAAACCGAAAGCCAGCAGCAACGACAGCGCGGCGCCGACACTGGCCGACACCCCCAACGCAGCGGGCGGCAAGGTAAGGTTCCAGACTTGCTCGATGCTGTACAACGTCAACAACGCCCAGCCACCCAACCATAGCGTCGGTTTACCGATCTGCCCCAGCAAGCGCAACCAACGCTGACTGATCCGGTCCAGCAAACGCTCATACCAGCCTTCGGCGACAACGACTTCCTCAGCGACAACCACCGGCACCAACACGGCCGGATTCATCGCCCGCGCGCGCCACTGCGTTACCCACCAGGCCGATTGCAGGCCAGCGACCAGCACCAGCAAACCAGCGCTCTGATTGACCAGCAACGCAGGCCAGAGCGATTGCGGCGCAAACAGCCCGACAAAAAACGCCAGCACCAGCCCAATCGCCGTCAAGGCACCCAAACCGATCGCGAATTGCCGCAATCGACGTCCTTGAACGACCGCCTGCTGAAAGCGCGGCAGCCCTGCTATCTGTGCCCCATCGCCATCGAGATCGACTTGCATACCACCCCAGTCATTGCTCACTTCACCATTCGTTACGATATAACGAAAATCGTGAAATTTTCGTTCTAAATCGTTCTATCTAAAAGCGCTAAACCTGTCGCTAGGCTGAAGCCTTGACCGAAATGCTCCGAAACGCACATATTACGTTCGTAATTTTTGTTGAAGACTACTTTTATCGATCCCGTCCTTTCAATCCAGGAGTCCCACATGAGCACCTATGACGTCGTGATTCTGGGCGCAGGCCCCGGCGGCTATAACGCAGCGATCCGCGCTGGCCAGTTGGGTTTGAAAGCGGCATGCGTGGAAGGCCGCGCTACCCTCGGTGGAACCTGCCTGAACGTCGGCTGCATGCCGTCCAAGGCGCTGCTGCATGCCTCCGAACTCTATGACGCAGCCATGGGGGCGGAATTCGCCAACCTTGGGATTGAGGTCAAACCGGTGCTCAATCTGGCCCAGATGATGAAACAAAAGGATGAAAGCGTTACCGGGCTGACCAAGGGCATCGAGTTTCTGTTTCGCAAAAACAAGGTCGACTGGATCAAGGGCTGGGGACACATCGACGGGCCGGGCAGCGTCACGGTGACCGACAGCCAGGGTGGCAAGACCCAGCTGACGGCCAAGGACATCGTCATCGCCACCGGTTCCGAGCCCACTCCCCTGCCGGGTGTAGACATCGACAACAAACGTATTCTCGACTCCACCGGCGCACTGTCGCTGGCCGAAGTGCCGAAGCACTTGGTGGTGATCGGCGCCGGGGTGATCGGTCTGGAGTTGGGCTCGGTATGGCGGCGCTTGGGCGCCCAGGTGACGGTGGTCGAATTTCTCGACCGGATCTGCCCCGGTGTGGATGGCGAGGCAGGCAAGACCCTTCAGCGTTCATTGAGCAAACAAGGCATCAATTTCAAGTTGAGTTCGAAAGTTACCCGCGCCACCCCCTCGGCGGGCGGTGTTCAGCTCAGCGTCGAACCGGCTGCAGGTGGTACCGCCGAGTTGCTTGAAGCCGACTATGTGCTGGTGGCTATTGGTCGTCGTCCTTACACCCAAGGCCTGGGGCTGGAGAACGTCGGCCTCGCCACGGACAAACGCGGCCAGCTCGCCAACAAGGGCCATCGCACCGAAGCCGCAGGCGTCTGGGTGATCGGTGACGTCACCTCAGGACCGATGCTCGCCCACAAGGCCGAAGACGAAGCCATGGCCTGCATCGAGCAGATCGTCGGCAAGGCCGGCGAGGTCAATTACGACCTGATCCCCAACGTGATCTACACCAGACCGGAGCTGGCCAGCGTCGGCAAGACCGAAGAACAGCTGAAAGCCGAAGGTCGCGCCTATAAGGTCGGAAAATTCCCCTTCACCGCCAACAGCCGGGCGAAGATCAACCACGAGACTGAAGGCTTCGCCAAAGTATTGGCCGATGAGCGCACCGACGAAGTCCTCGGCGTGCACCTTGTGGGCCCGAGCGTCAGTGAAATGATTGGCGAATATTGCGTGGCCATGGAATTCAGTGCCTCGGCCGAAGACATCGCCCTGACTTGTCACCCACACCCGACCCGCTCCGAGGCATTGCGTCAGGCGGCAATGGATGTGGAGGGGATGGCGACGCAGATGTAGGGCCGATGATTTGGCGGTGACTGAACTGGCGCTTTCGCGAGCAAGCCCGCTTGTGTCTTGAGCAGGAATTAGACTGAGGGTGAGAGCGGGCTTGCTCGCGAATGGGCTGACTCGATCTAAAGTGGTAAATGCCCCAGCGGCAACGCCCCCGGGGTCTTCACCGTGTGAATCGCAAAGTTGCTGCGAATGTCGCTCACACCCGGCAATTTCAGCAGTCGCTCGGTGAGAAAACGGTCATAGGCGCGTAAATCCGGCACCACCACTTGCAGCAGAAAATCCGATTCCCCTGACACCAGAAACGCCGAAATCACCTCAGGTAATGCCGTCACGGCCAGGCGAAACGCTTCGGCCTGTTCATCGTTGTGTCGTTCGACTTTGACCCCGACAAACACCGTCAGCCCAAGGCCCACTTCATCTCGATCCAGATTGGCCTGATAGCCGCGAATCACTCCCGCTTCTTCCAGCATCCGTACCCGACGCAAACAAGGCGAGGCGGACAGGCCAATCTCGTCGGCCAATTGCACGTTGCTCAGGCGACCGTCCCGTTGCAGCGCCGCGAGAATCTTGCGGTCGTAGGCGTCCAGTTTCATGGTTTGGCAGATCCCGATGGTTCAATCATCACAAAATGGCAGGTTATGCCAAATATCGAAGCTTTAGAAGCTGACTACGCAACCACCTGCCCTGCTCTTCAGCCATAGACTGACCTCACCAAATCGACAACGAATGGGGTGCAACATGGCAGGACTCTGGCTGTTTTTCATGGCTCTGGCGGTGGTGTACTTGTTGCCCGGCCCGGACATGATTCTGCTGTTGCAGACCGGCGCGCGTCAGGGCAAAGGAGCGGCGCTGGCCACGGCGTTGGGGCTGGGCATAGCGCGTGGTTGTCATGTGGCCTTGGCTGCGTTGGGTTTGGCGGCGCTATTCAAGACGGCACCCTGGACCTTCGACGTGGTACGCCTGGTCGGGGCCGCGTACCTGCTGTGGATCGGCATTCAGTGCCTGCGCACCACGATGCTGCCGAGCTTGAACGGTACAGACGCAACGACCGAAAAACCGCATTGGCGCGAGGCGATCCAACGCGGTTTGCTGACCAACCTGCTCAACCCCAAGGCGCTGCTGTTCTGCTCGGTGCTGTTACCGCAGTTCATTGAGCCGCACGCCGGGCCGGTGCTCGCGCAATTTGCGACGCTGGGCGTGATGCTGGTCGGTGTGGGGTTGTTGTTCGACAGCGCCTACGCGCTGGCCGGCGCCGCTCTGGGCCGCTGGCTGCAACGCAGTCCATCGGCCCAGAGGGTGCAGCAGTGGTTGTTCGGCAGCCTGTTGATCGGATTTGCGGTACGGCTGACCTTTGTGCAGCAGGCTTGAGGGTTATTGCGCTCTACGACGGCGGCGACTGATCAATAACAGCGCCGCTGCCGTAATCGCTAACACACCGCCGATCTGCAATGGTTTTTTGTAGGGCCGCAGCACAGATCGCGCAGCATCGGTGACTTGAGTCACATAACGCTTATCAGCGCTCTGGAAGTCTGGATCCTGGCATTGATGACCGAAATCACCGGCCCAGATCACATACGGTCCCTCCTCTACATAACGGCGGTAGAACGCGCTTTGCTCTTGCAGGCTGGTACCCCACGTTGAAGCCTTGCACAGCACTGAAGCAAACGCCTGACTGGTATGGGGAAGGTGATCAGCGGCCTTACTCGCCAAGGCTGTGGCGATATAACGGTAATGGAAACGTTCATCCGGTTGCGCCACCGTGGCTTGCCGGCGCTGCACCTCACCCTCGGCTATCAGCGGCCCGACCTTGAGATCGGGAGCCTCCAGACTGTAATTACCGCCGAAGGTCGCGTAATCCGGGGACATTTCGTAGCCCAATAACTCCATCCCATCGTAGCGGGCCACTGTCGCGGCGTAGTAGTAAGCGAATGCCCGTTTGGTCGGCCACCATTTGGATTCAGCCTCCTCGCGCAGCTGCCCATACCACCTGGCTTTGGCCTGCAAATCTGAGTTATCAAAATACTCCGGCGCTTCGTCGTAACGCCCTTCGCGCAACAAACGCCGCCCGAGCAAATTGCGCAGGTTCGCGGCTACCGGCAACGGCACATAACTATCGCGATCCTGCTGGCTGAGTGGCGGCGGTGCGGGCACTTGAGTGTCGACGTACTGCTTGAGTTCATCGAGGGTCAGCACCCGCTCGGCAACGGTGGCCGCGTCGTACCAGTAAATGCTTTGGCTGCGATAGAGCTGGTCAAAGGCTTGCAGATAATCGCCGCGTTGCAGGGCCAGGATTGCGCTTTCGCCGTCGACCCGGCACTTGGGCTGCACCGTTTCGTAATCCCAGTCCGGGGTCCGTCGTTCACCCCAGGATTCATTTTGCGGGAAGGCCTGGGCTGCCTTGGCATAGGCCGCGGCGGCAGCGCCTTTGTCGCCATCACGCAACGCGAGTTTCGCCCGCAGCCACCAAGCGAGACCGCCGTCACCGGCCTGTTCGAGAAAGGCTTTGGCACTGGCGTAATCGCCCTGCTGATAGTTCATCGCTGCCAAGCGATCCGCATTATCCAGGCTGCCGCGAGTGCTGTTTTGCAGCAGCTTGATCAGTTTTTGTTCGTTCGGCGGTTGATCACCGAATGACCAGCCCAGTCGACTGATCAACGACGCCGTCACCAGTTGCTGCACCGCTTTGCCCTTGAGCAACACGGCCAGTTGATCGTCGGGCAGCGCAGCCAGATCGGCCATCAACAGCTTCAGCGAGGTGTAGCCCACCGCCGAACCGTGGAGGTTCTGCGTCGCATAAAATTCGATGGCGCTATCCCAATCACCAGCGGTGCGGGCCACCCGCGCTTCTTCGCCGAGGCTGGCAACACCCAGCTCCAACGGGTCGCTGAAGCCGTCGATACTCAATTGACGAGTCTGCTCGAACGCTTTGCGCGACTGAGCCAACAGGTCCGGGCCGGCATCCGCCTCTGAACTCATGGCAAACAGTGCTCGCCCCAACGAGTACGCTGCCCATGTACTGCGCAACGCGCGTTGGTCCGCCGGCAGTGCCAGCACTTTCTGAAAATACTCGGTGGCCAAACCATGGTCACCGGCGTTGAACGCCACAGCGCCCGCCAGATAGAACATGTGCTCGGCCGGCAGGCTCGCGCCTTGCTCTTCAACCTGACGGGCATCGGTCAGGCTGCGCAGCTGTTGCACCAGCGCTTGCTGCTCTGGCGTCAGACCGGCCTGTTCGGCGGTGTTCCGCTGACCCGCGTAATCCGGCGCATCGCCGTAACCGTCCCCCGGAATGTTGGTGGCTGCGGTGACATTTTTCAGTCCCGCGATGGCATGCCCGAGGCGGTTGATCTCAACGTTGAAGTTGCCTTCCGGCAGTTCCGCCAGCGACTGGCCACGGTTGTCCAGCAGTCGCATGGGGAAGTCCGGCCCGCAGGCCAACGCCGAACCCAACGGCAGGCTGAGGCTCAGGCAAAGCACATGGCGGGGCCAGTTACGGGTGAACATTCGAACCTCCTTGATCAATAGTTGCGCAGCGTGCCCAACCGATGGCGCGCTGCCCGCCGGCGGGTATTCGACCCTCGCGCAGGCGGGTGAAGGTAAGCAGATCCGGGCGCTGTTGCAATGCATAACCGGCCAATGCATCGGCGCCATCGCAACCCTGCACCGCCAATGTCAGGCGTTCGGGCCAGGCGCTGTCGAGATTTCCTTGGTTGCTGACGCTGATGTCGTAGAGGCCGTCCTGCGTCGAGAGCTTCAGCCCCACGCGGCTGTCGAGCGTATCGCCATGCGCCACAGCGATTAGTGTCGTCAGGCTCCAGGCCCTGCGATCATTGGCCAGCGGCAGGCGAAACCAGATCAGCCCGGCCAGATGAGCCGGTGGATCGGCGCGCAACTCGGCGCCGAGTTTGCTCAGTTGCAGCGGATCCGCCAGTAACTCCCGGCGTTTGCCGCCCCGCTCGATGGGCACTTCACTTTCCACGACCGGCGCGCCACTGGCCCCTGGCAACAACGCCACGCCATAAGCCGGCAGCGCCAGATAAAATGGTTTCGAGGTGATACGGCTCCAGGCCTTGGCCCATTGCCGGGCCTGATCCGGGTCGAACAGCCCACGCCGTGGATCGCTCACCGCGTGCACCTGCAATACGCTGCTGTCGACCGTCGCCAGCAGCGCCGGCAATTCGGGACTGTCGAGCCAGGCCGGCAACGCGGTGATGCTCAGTGGCAAGGAGGCCGGCAGAACCGCGCGTAAATGCGTGAGAAATTCGCGGTAAGCCGGTAGCCGGGCGTTACCTGCATCGTGGTCGATTTCCACGCCGGAGAGGATCAGCCCCTGCCCTTGCCAATCGCTGAGCACCTGCAGGATTTGCGCCGTGACCTCGTCCTGATCCAGACCCTTGAGTTGGCCATCCAGACGAACCACCGCAATCAGCGGTCGACCGTCACGCTTGAGCAGCGCCGGATCGATCCGCGCCCGGCTCCAGCCGACCTGCGGAAACGCCTGCAAGGCCAGTACGCGCAAGGTCGAGAAATCGGCGCGGCTGTCGCGCAGCGCGGCGTCATGGGCCGGCGTCCATTGCCGTTGCCAGACATAGAGTTGCTGATCGAGCGGCGGCGCGTCCGGTCGCTCGCAACCGTTGAGCAACAGCAAAGCGACAAGCAAGGCCGATAGACGAGCGAGAAAATACATGAAACCCCTTGAGCGAATCCGATCCTTGACCCCAATTGCTGCAAAGGATACAGCGACTTCCGCTTCAGGCTTGCAGGAAATGATCACCTGATTTTTCGAGAAAAATCCCTGTAGGAGCGAGGCTTGCCCGCGAAGGCGGTGTATCAGCCAACATAAATGTTGAATGTCAGGCCGTCTTCGCGGGCAAGCCTCGCTCCTACAGGGGGATTAGCTGTGTGGCGCAGGTTTTGGTATGGCAACGTTATCCAGCATCCGGTTCACCGCCAGTTCAGCCAGCATGACGATCTGTTGAATCGCCATCGCCGTGTGCCGGTGCGGCCCTTTGAACATGGTGAAACTCCATTCGAGGACTGGAGTTCGCCAACACTGCGACCAAGCAGAAGGGTGGCGAACCGTACGCGGGTTGGTCGACCAGGGAATGGAACCCGGCAGGGCCTAAGCCCTCCCACGCACAGCTCGCCATGAAGCAAGCACAAAAGTGCGCCAACCAAACCCGATCACTGAATTTGCAGCCCCCCCCAAAGCCTATCCACCCCATTTCCGACCGACAACCGTCAAAACTTGTCGGAAACATTCCCAAAAATCACTCGGTCTGTAGGACGACAACGATCAAAAATGGGAGCGAGCCTGCTCGCGATGGCGGCGTGTCAGGCGACCTCAATGTTGAATGTGAGAAAGCCTTCGCGGGCAAGCCTCGCTCCTACAGTGGATTTTCTGTGTTTCCCACATGGGTTACAGGTCCGGCTTGGGCTTGCAGGCGCGCATTCGCCTGCGCCCAGGTGCCAGTCAGCAAACTTTTGGGTGACACGCCGTCAAAGCGCCAACGCAAGGCCAGCGCCGCGGGCCGACGCACCACGCGCTCCACCTCGAATGTCCACAGCCGCTCGGCCCCTTGAAAGGCTTCGACCTGAGGGCCTTCGAGGATGACTTGGGTGCGACCGCTGAGGTGCAGCAGGTCGCCCGTATCGAAATCGATGAACAGCAAACCGGCTCGAGGATTGATCAGCAGGTTGCCCAGGGTGTTGAAGAACAGGTTGCCGGCGAAGTCCGGGATGGTCAGGCGATTGCCCTCTACCTGGACGAAGCCCGCCTGGCCACCCCGGTGAGAAACGTCCACCGAGCGTTGGCCATCGACGTCCACATAGCTGGCGACAAAGAAGGTATCGGCGCCGGCGATCATGGCTTTGGCCGCGTCATCCAGACCATTGAGGTGCTGCGCAATACGCGTCGCCGGATCCGCCAATGGCACTGAGCGAAACTGGCGCAATTGAATGTATTGCGGGCAATTGCCGAAAGATTGCTCCACCTTCACCTCGAAGCCACTCGCCGTCACAGCGCCAACTCGACCATTGAGACGGTTGCGACGGCGGGTGTGCAGCTCGATACCGAGCAGACCGATTGCCGCTCCATCTTGCAATTGCGCTGGGTCGTCACTGCCAGGCAGGCTGCTGAACTGCAACAGCGTAGGCTCGGGAGACTTCGCAAAGCCCGGCGCTCCTTCAAGAATGCTGGCCCAAGGGTTGCCGTCAGCATCCACCGCGCCGTACAGCATGAACGGCAGTTGCTGATAGAACGCGCGGTGTTGATCCGGCATCTCGCTGCGAATCACCCTACGACCTAATGTGTCCATTTTCTCGGCGACACCCACGTGAGCCTGCAACTGTTTCTCGCCTGCGTGCCAAGGTGAACGTTCCATAACGGCTTCTCCCCTGCGCTCCTCGCGCAATGTGAGCGGCCCGACTGAATCGGGCCGTGAGCATCAGGCAGTTTTTTGCAAACCGGCGACGGTGCGCGGCATGCCGACAAACCCTGGCAAGGCTTCAATCCGCGCCAGCCAGGCGCGGATGTTGGTGTAGTCGTCCAGCGACACATTGCCTTCGGGTGCATGGGCGATGTAGCTGTACGCGGCGATGTCAGCGATGGTCGGCTCGCTACCGACCAGATATGTCGTTGCGTCCAGTTCCTGATCGATCACTTTGAGCCAGGTGTGGGCATAAGCGATCACCTCTTGCGCGTTGTAAGGCGCACCAAACACAGTGATCAGCCTTGCCCTGCCAGGGCCAAAGGCAATCGGCCCGGCGGCAACCGACAACCAGCGCTGAACCTTGGCCGCACCGACCGGATCGGTTGGCAGCCAGTGGCCGTTGCCGTATTTCAGCGCAAGGTAGACCAGGATCGCGTTGGAGTCGGCCAGCACCACGCCTTGATCATCAATCACCGGAACCTGACCAAACGGGTTGAGCGCAAGAAAATCCGCTTGCTTGTGCGCGCCTTTGGCCAAATCGACGAAGATCAGCTCGGTCGGCAGTTGCAGCAGCGACAGCATCAGCTCCACACGGTGAGCATGGCCAGAACGTGGGAAGTTGTAGAGTTTGATGGCTTGCATGGTCGGCTCCGCTGGGTGGTGGCGCCGTTCAGGAAAGATCAGCGCCGATAGGGGGCTATCTTCCATCCGCAACCAAAACAACAGAATAACCAGCAAACGCAATCCATTATTTCACCCAGTGCAATAACCCTTCATCCGTGCAGGGCGGGGTGTTCGCGCAGTACCTTCACCGCGAAGTCCACAAAACTACGGACCCGCACCGGAGCCTTACGCCCGCCCTGGTAGACCACATGAATGGGCAATGGCGGCAGTTCGAAGTCAGCCAGAACGATTTCCAGCTCACCGGCGGCGACCTTGCTCGCCACTTGATACGACAGCACTCGGGTCAGTCCCAGCCCCATGGCGGCGGCAGTGATAGCCGCCTGATTGGCGGTGACCACCAGACGCGGTTCCGGACGAACGCTGATCGGCTCTCCCGCGTCAAGAAACGGCCAGCTTCTGTGCTGGCCGATGGACGAGGTGGCGATGATCGGGGCTGCGCTCAAATCTGCAGGATGTCGAGGCCGACCATGGTTGGTCAGGAATCCAGGGGAAGCACAGATCACCCGCCGCACTTCGCCCACGCGAATTGCATGTTGATTGCTGTCAGGCAACTCACCGATGCGCACAGCCACATCGATGCCCTCCTCGACCATGCTCACCACCCGGTCGACCAGTAGAGCGTTGATGCTCACTTCAGGGAATTGAGTCAGGTAACCGACCATGACCGGCGTGACGAATAACTCACCGAACAATACCGGCGCCGTGATCGTCATTTGCCCACGGGGTTGGGCGTGGCTCCCGGCTGCCGAATCCTCCGCTTCCTGCACCTCGGTGAGAATTCTCCGACAATCCTCCAGATAACGCTGACCCGCCTCGCTCAAATGCACGCTGCGGGTGGTACGTGTCAGCAATTGGGTGCCAATGCGTTTCTCCAGCGCTGCCACGGCTCGGGTCACGCTGGCCGCCGACATCCCCAACCGCCGCGCCGCCGCCGAGAAGCCTTGTTCCTGGGCGACAGTGGCGAAGACTTGCATTTCCTGGAAGCGGTCCATGGATTAACTCCTGAGCACTGAAAAACGCGAGGCCGACAGTTCCCGATTGGACCTGGATATCGCTGGAAGAGGATGAGCCGTGCAGTTTTACTGGCATTCTGATTATTGTGACGTATAACCCTGAACGTTCACGCTTTCAATTGCTGAGACCGTATCCAGATGCCCTCCATCTACCAACTTAAACCTGCCTTCCAGAATCTGTTGCGACCGCTGGTTCAGCGATTGTTCGATAACGGCACCACCGCCAATCAAATCACCGTGCTGGCCGGCGTCATTTCGGTCGTGACGGGCGTCGCGATTGCCTGTTTCGCCAATCACCTGTGGGTATTTCTGCTGATTCCCGTGTGGATGATCCTGCGGATGGCGCTGAACGCCATCGACGGCATGCTGGCCCGGGAATTCGGCCAGCAGTCGCGCCTCGGCGCCTACCTGAATGAACTGTGCGATATCGTTGCCGACAGCGCGCTGATCCTGCCTTTTGCCCTGATTCCCGACGTGAGTGTGTTGATTGTGCTGTTGGTCACGCTGTTGGCATTGTTCAGCGAGTACAGTGGCGTCCTCGGGCCGATGATAGGCGCGTCGCGGCGTTATGACGGCCCGATGGGCAAGAGCGATCGCGCGTTTGTACTGGGCGTCTTGGCCACCGGCATTGCGATCGGCTGGATCAACGCGTTGTGGATTAACGTTGTGTTTGCGGTGGTCGCCGTCCTGCTGGCTTACACCTTGGTCAACCGGGTCCGTCTGGGCCTGAAAGAAGTGCAGGAAAACGCCCCCTCGGCATAAGGCCTCAGCGTAAGGCTCCCCAAGCATAAGGAAAGTGCAATGCGTGAAACTCAGAATCAGACCTTCACTACCCACGACGGCGTCGAGCTGTTTTACCGCCATTGGCCGGCGACGGCCCGTAACCCGGGTGAACCGCGCAAGGCTGTGCTGCTGTTTCATCGCGGCCATGAACACTCGGGGCGTATCGCCCATCTGGTGGATGAACTGGACCTGCCAGCGTTCGACTTCTTTGCCTGGGACGCGCGCGGCCATGGTCAGTCGCCGGGCGCTCGCGGCGACAGCCCGAGTTTCGCCACCAGCGTGCGTGACGTGCAGACCTTTTGCGATCACCTGAACGCGACCCACCAGATCGACGAAGAGAACATGGCCGTGATCGCCCAGAGCGTCGGCGCGGTGATTGCCTCGACCTGGGTCCACGACTATGCACCGCGCATCCGCTCGTTGGTGCTTGCGTCGCCCGCATTCAAGGTCAAGCTCTACGTCCCTTTCGCCCGTCCGGGCCTGGCGCTGATGCGCAAATTTCGCGGCAACTTTTTCGTCAACAGCTACGTCAAGGCCAAGTTCCTCAGTCATGACCCGGAACGCGTCGCCTCCTACGACAGCGATCCGCTGATCACCAAGGCGATTTCGGTGAATGTACTGCTCGGCTTGTATGAAGCCGCCGACCGTGTGGTGGCCGATGCGCAGGCGATTCAAGTGCCGACCCAGCTGCTGATTTCCGGCTCGGATTTTGTGGTCCACCGCAAACCCCAGGAACAGTTTTTCGAACGTCTGGGCAGCCTGAAAAAGGAAAAACACATCCTCCCGGGCTTCTTCCACGACACGCTTGGGGAACGTGATCGCGCCGTGGCCGTCGCCAGCGCCAAACGCTTTATCCTGCAAAACTTTGAATACCCGCTGGACCGGGCCTCGTTGCTCGATGCCGACAAGATCGGCCTGACCTGCGCCGAATCCGAATCCCTCGCCGCCCCGCTGCCGCACAACTCGTTGCGTGACCTGTACTGGCGCATGACCCGCGCCAGCATGCGCCTGGGCAGCCGGTTGTCCGACGGGGTGAAGCTGGGCTTCGACACCGGTTTCGACTCCGGCAGTACCCTGGACTACGTGTACCGCAACCAGCCCACCGGCAAGGGTGGGCTCGGGCGGATGATTGATCAGAATTACCTGAATTCCATCGGCTGGCGCGGCATTCGCCAGCGCAAACTCAATGTCGAAGAGTTGCTGCGCCTGACCATGGCCAAGCTGCGCGAAGAAGGCCGAGCGGTGCGCATCGTCGACATCGCCGCCGGTCACGGCCGCTACATTCTTGAAGCCTTGCAAGGCGTCAGCCCGCTACCGGAATCGATACTGTTGCGCGATTACAGCGACATCAATGTACGTGACGGTGGTGCGCTGATTCGCGATAAGGGCCTTGGAGACATCGCGCAGTTCGTGAAAGGCGACGCGTTCGACCGCACCGACCTGGCGGCACTGGACCCAAAGCCGACACTGGCGGTGGTGTCCGGGTTGTATGAACTGTTTGCCGACAATGCACTGGTCGGCGGCTCTCTGGCGGGCCTGGCCGAGGCCGTGGAGCCCGGTGGCTATCTGGTCTACACCGGTCAGCCCTGGCACCCGCAGCTGGAACTGATCGCCCGCGCCCTCACCAGTCACCGTCAAGGCCAGGCGTGGGTGATGCGTCGGCGCAGCCAGGCGGAAATGGATCAACTGGTGGAAGCAGCGGGTTTTCGTAAAATCACCCAGAGAGTGGATGAATGGGGGATCTTCACCGTGTCCCTCGCGCAACGGGTGCAATGATGGGGGCTGCCCCGAGGGAGCCGGGTTTGCTGAAACCCGCTGTGCTCTGGTTGCTGGTACTGGCACCGCTGTTTTTCGCCAGTTACGGCTTTGCCACGTGGGTCACGGCGCAGCGCAGCGATGTCGGCACCTTCGTTTTCGATTGGGAAACCGCCATGCCCTTCTGGGCCTGGACCATCGTCCCCTACTGGACGATAGATCTGCTGTACGGTTTTTCGCTGCTGCTGCCCGATAGTCGCCATGAACTCAAGCGCCACGCCTTGCGCCTGCTGAGTGCTCAAGTGATCTCAGTCAGTTGTTTCCTGTTATGGCCGCTGCGCTTCACCTTCGAACGGCCTGAACTGGATGGAGTGTTCGGCTGGCTGTTCGCGGTGCTGGCCGGGTTCGACAAGCCGTTCAATCAGGCGCCGTCGCTGCACATCGCCCTGCTGGTGATTTTGTGGGTGATGTACCAACGGCACTCTCAAGGGTTGTGGCGCTGGCTGGTGCACGGCTGGTTCGCATTGATCGGGATTTCGGTGCTGACCACTTATCAACATCACTTTATCGACTTACCCACAGGCGCCCTCGCCGGCTGGCTGTGCGTATGGTTGTGGCCACTGGATCGGCCCAGCCCCTTGAGTAGCCTGCGGTTGGCCAAGGACCCGAAACGCTGGCGCCTGGCCCTGCGTTATGGCATCGGTGCGGCGATGTTCGCCCTTCCAGCCTTTGGCCTGGGCGGCGGATGGCTGTGGCTGATCTGGCCCGCCGTGGCGCTGCTGCTGGTGGCGCTCAACTACACGCTGCTGGACGCCGCCGGTTTTCAGAAACGCGCTGACGGCCGCCTTAGCCCGGCCGCCCGTTGGTTATTTGCGCCCTACGTGGCAGCGGCGTGGATCAACTCACGGCTTTGGACCCGCAAGCATCCGCAGCCCAATGAGGTTGTGGATAACGTTTGGCTCGGCAGGCTTCCCGACGCTGATCAGTTGGCGCCGTTCAACGCTGTGGTTGATCTATGCGCCGAGCTGCCGCTCAACCCGAGAGGCCGCGCCTATCAAAGCGTTCCGATACTCGACCTGACCGCGCCCAGCGCTGAGCAATGCCTCGCCGCCGCCCAGGCCATTGAACACCTGCGTCAGCAAGGTCCATTGCTGGTCTGCTGCGCTTTGGGTTATTCACGCAGCGCCACCGCTATCGCGGCCTGGTTGCTGCACAGCGGTCGAGCGGCCACTGTCGATGCCGCCGTGGCAATGATCCAGGCCGCACGCCCGCAAGTGGTGCTGCATCCGGCCCATCGCCAAGCCCTGGAGAACGCCTATGCCGGTTGATATGGAACTGCACGTGGTCGCCAGCCTGCTGCGCCGGGGTCGCACCCTCGACCAGTTATCCACAGGGCTGACCTTGCTGGGTGTGTTGTTCGGCCTGCTGCAACTGCTGCTGATCACCCCGACGGCGCCGTTCTTGATCCTCAGCGCCTGGCTGATCATCCTTGGGCTATGGCAAAAATACTGGGCGCTGCGGGTGGCCTTCGACGCTGACCTGTTTACCCTGATGGCCCGCGACGCTGACGCTTTGTCAGACCGCACTCAAGCCCTCGATCAGGCCCTGCAAAACCTCGGCCTGCAACCGGCCAACCGTGCCGGCCGGCCCTGGACCGAACGTCAGCGTGGGGGGCTTAAACTGCTGCGCAAACAGGCTGTCCTGCTGGTCGCCCAAGTGCTGCCACCATTGGCTGTCATTCTGGCCAGCCCTTGGCTGCCCTTCGCTGGATAAGGAAATCGTTAATGTTCGAACCTGTGGTCGCCACCCTCATCACCTCCATGGCCCGAACCGTTACTGGCGCCCGCAGCCTGTGGATGGGTTGCGCGCCGGAACCCGTGCAGCGCATCTATTTTGCCAATCACAGCAGCCACGGCGACTTCGTGCTGCTCTGGGCCTCGCTCCCTTCCACCCTGCGCAAACTTACGCGACCGGTGGCCGGTAGCGACTACTGGAACAAGAGCGCCTTACGCCGTTACATCATCAGCCGGGTGTTCAACGGCGTGCTGATCGACCGCGAGCGTAAGGACCCTGTGGATAACCCGTTGCAGCCCATGCTCGACGCCCTGGAGAAGGGTGATTCGTTAATCATCTTTCCCGAAGGCACGCGCAATCTGGAAGAGGGTTTGCTGCCGTTCAAAAGCGGCCTGTACCACTTGGCAAAAAGTTACCCACAGGCCCAGGTGATTCCGGTATGGATCGCCAACCTCAACCGGGTCATGCCCAAGGGCCGAGTGCTGCCACTGCCGCTGCTGTGTACCACCAGTTTCGGCGCACCCCTGCAACTGACTGAAGACGAGAGCAAAGAGCAGTTTCTTTCACGCAGTCGCGACGCACTGCTGGCCCTCGCCCCGGAGCATTCCTGACATGGATAGACAAACCCTGATGCTATTCGGCGGGATCGGCATGATCCTGGTGCTGGCCTCACTGATTGGCCTGATCCTCAAACTGCGCACCCGGGGCACGCCCAATGCAGTCATCGAAAACCTCAACGCCCGCATCAATGCCTGGTGGGTGATGGTGGTGGTGATCGGCATCGCCTTTTGGCTGGGCACCGGCGCTGTGATCCTGTTGTTTTACGCGGTATCGTTCTATGCGCTACGCGAATTCCTCACCCTCATGCCCACCCGACGCAGCGACTACCCGGCGCTGGTGGCAGCGTTTTACCTGGCATTGCCGCTGCAATATCTGCTGATCTATTCCGACTGGTACGGACTGTTCTCGATATTTATTCCGGTGTACGTGTTTTTGCTGCTGCCGATTCTTGCGTCTCTCGGCGGCGACAGCACGCACTTCCTCGAGCGAGCGTCGAAAGTGCAATGGGGCTTGATGATCGCGGTGTTCTGCGTGTCGTTCGTCCCCGCCCTGCTGACACTGGACATCGTCGGTTATGAAGGCCGCAACCTGCTGCTGATCGCGTATCTGGTGATCGTGGTGCAGCTGTCGGACGTGCTGCAATATGTATGCGGCAAGTTGTTCGGCAAACGCAAAATCGCACCCACTCTGTCGCCGTCGAAAACCGTTGAAGGCTTTGTCGGCGGCGTTCTGTTGTCCTCGCTGATTGGCGCAGCCTTGTGGTGGACTACGCCGTTCAGCCCGTGGCAGTCGTTCTTCATTGCGCTGCTGATCAACCTGCTGGGCTTTGCCGGCGGCATTGTAATGTCGGCAATCAAGCGGGATCGCGGCGTGAAGGATTGGGGGCACATGATCGAAGGTCACGGCGGGATGCTGGATCGACTGGATTCAGTGTGTTTTGCGGCACCGATCTTCTTTCATCTTGTGCGGTATTGGTGGACTTGAAATAGCTGACCTTTTTTAAACAAAAAAAGACCGCAGCCAAAGCTGCGGTCTTTTCATTTCATTGCTTGTGGATAACTTATTCCACAGTCACCGACTTCGCCAGGTTACGCGGCTGGTCAACGTCAGTGCCTTTCAATACAGCGACGTAGTACGAGAGCAGCTGCAGCGGGATGGTGTAGAGGATCGGCGACAGGATGTCGTGGATGTGCGGCATCTGGACGACATGAGTGCCTTCGCCATTGGTCATGCCGGCCTGCTCGTCGGCGAAGACGATCAGCTCACCACCACGGGCGCGGACTTCCTGGAGATTGGATTTCAACTTCTCCAGCAACTCGTTGTTCGGCGCCACGGTGACGACGGGCATATCGTTATCCACAAGCGCCAACGGGCCATGTTTCAGTTCGCCCGCCGGGTAGGCTTCTGCGTGGATGTAAGAGATTTCCTTGAGCTTGAGGGCCCCTTCCATCGCCACCGGGAATTGCGCGCCGCGACCGAGGAACAGTGTGTGGTTCTTCTCGGCGAACAGCTCGGCGATTTTCTCCACGATGCTGTCCATGGCCAAGGCTTCACCCAAACGGGTCGGCAGGCGACGCAGTTCTTCGACCAGCGTGGCTTCGACACCTTCGGCCAACGTACCGCGAACCTGCCCCAGAGACAGGGTCAGCAACAGCAGGCCAACCAGTTGAGTGGTGAAGGCTTTGGTCGAGGCCACGCCGATTTCGCGACCGGCCTGAGTCAGCAGCGTCAGGTCCGATTCACGCACCAGGGAGCTGATGCCGACGTTGCAAATCGCCAGGCTGGAGAGGAAACCCAGTTCCTTGGCATTGCGCAGGGCGGCCAAAGTGTCTGCGGTTTCACCTGACTGGGAGATGCTCACGAACAGGGTGTCCGGCTGCACCACTACCTTGCGATAGCGGAATTCGCTGGCGACTTCGACCTGACATGGGATGCCAGCCAGTTCTTCGAGCCAGTAACGGGCAACCATGCCGGCGTGATAGCTGGTGCCGCAGGCGACGATCTGTACATTGCGCACCTTGGCGAACAGCTCGGCCGCTTGGGGACCGAATGCCTCGACCAGTACCTGGTTATGGCTCAGGCGACCTTCGAGAGTGCGCTGTACTACGACCGGTTGCTCGTGAATTTCCTTGAGCATGTAATGGCGGAATTCGCCCTTGTCAGCCGCTTCGGCACCGTCACGGTACTGAACGCTTTCACGCTCGACGAGTGCGCCGGTGATATCCCAGATCTGCACGCTGTCGCGGCGGATTTCGGCGATGTCACCTTCTTCCAGGTACATGAAACGGTCGGTCACCTGACGTAGCGCCAGTTGGTCGGAAGCCAGGAAGTTCTCCCCCATACCCAGCCCGATCACCAATGGACTGCCACTGCGGGCCGCCACCAGGCGATCCGGTTGAAGGGCGCTGATCACCGCCAGACCGTAAGCACCGTGCAACTCTTGCACGGTCGCTTTCAGGGCTACCGTCAGGTCGGGTTGCACCTTGAGTTTTTCGTGCAGCAAATGCGCGATGACTTCAGTGTCGGTGTCCGACGTGAACACGTGGCCCAACGCCTGGAGTTGCTCGCGCAGGGCTTCATGGTTCTCGATGATGCCGTTATGCACCACCGCCAAACCGCCTGAGAAATGTGGGTGAGCATTGCGTTCACACGGCGCGCCATGAGTCGCCCAACGGGTGTGGGCAATGCCCAGACGGCCGACCAGAGGTTCTTCGATCAGCGCCTGTTCCAGTTCGCTGACCTTGCCCGGACGACGCGTGCGCAAGAGTTTTTCATCGTTGGTGTACACCGCCACACCGGCGCTGTCATAACCACGGTATTCCAAACGCTTGAGGCCTTCGAGCAGGATGGCAGTAACGTTACGTTCTGCGACTGCACCGACAATTCCACACATGCTAGTTCTCCTGACTGACGGCGGCGCAAATCAAATTAATGCCGCGGGCCTGAATCTGATCGCGTGCCGCAAGTGGCAGGCGATCATCGGTGATGAGGGTATGGACGCTGCTCCATGGCAGCTCCAGATTGGGAATTTTGCGGCCGATCTTGTCGGCCTCGACCATCACGATCACTTCGCGGGCAACCTCGGCCATGACACGGCTCAAGCCCAGCAATTCGTTGAAGGTGGTGGTCCCGCGCACCAGATCGATGCCATCGGCACCGATAAATAGCTGATCAAAGTCATATGAGCGTAGTACTTGCTCGGCCACCTGACCCTGGAAGGACTCGGAATGCGGGTCCCAGGTCCCCCCGGTCATCAACAGCACTGGCTCGTGCTCGAGTTCGCTCAAAGCGTTGGCGACATACAGGGAGTTAGTCATCACCACCAGACCCGGTTGCTGGCCGAGTTCCGGGATCATCGCGGCGGTGGTGCTGCCGCTGTCGATGATGATTCGCGCATGCTCGCGGATCCGCGTGACGGCGGCACGGGCAATGGCCTGCTTGTATTTGGAAACCGGTTGGCCAAGATCGGCGACCAACTCCTGAGGCATGGTGACCGCCCCGCCATAACGACGCAGCAACAGACCGTTGCTTTCGAGCGCCGCCAAGTCCTTGCGAATCGTAACTTCCGAGGTTTCGAAGCGCTTGGCCAACTCATCCACGCTGACTTCCCCCTGCTCATTGAGCAAGGCGAGGATGTTGTGGCGGCGTTGGGGTGTATTGCGCTTCGACATGGCTGGTAAGTTTCGATTCGAAAGATAACGTAAGCAATAAAAGCCTATTGTCGAAACTTCGTCAAGCGGGGCACGATAAAAATGATCTGTGGATAAAAAGCTTCGCGGGAAAGCCTCGCTCCTACGGACGGTGATATTCCGTAGGAGCGAGGCTTGCCCGCGAAAGCAATCTCATGGCCATCACATCGTGAACTGTGGATAACTCAGCTCTTCTTGATCTTCTCCGGCCGCTTCCAGCCATCGATGTTCTTCTGCCGAGCCCGACCCACAGCCAACTGGGCCTTACCCACATTCTGGGTAATGGTCGAACCGGCCGCCGTCGTCGCACCCGCTGAGATATCCACAGGCGCCACCAACGAGTTGTTGGAACCGATGAATACATCTTCGCCCAACACGGTTTTCCACTTGTTGGCGCCATCGTAGTTACAGGTGATGGTGCCTGCGCCGATGTTGGTACGCGCACCGATCTCGGCGTCGCCCAGATACGTCAAGTGCCCGGCCTTGGCGCCCTCGCCCATATGGGCGTTCTTCAGTTCAACGAAGTTACCCACATGCGCGCGAGCTTCCAGCACCGTACCCGGACGCAAACGAGCAAACGGGCCGGCATCGCTGCCTTCACCGAGTATCGCGCCTTCGATATGGCTGTTGGCTTTGATCTGCACGCCTTTGCGCAGGGTGCTGTCCTTGATCACGCAGTTCGGGCCGATCACCACGTCGTCCTCGATGACCACTTTGCCTTCGAGGATCACGTTGATGTCGATCAGTACATCCCGACCAACGGTGACCTCACCCCGCACATCGAAACGTGCCGGGTCGCGCAGGGTCACGCCCTGAGCCATCAGACGACGAGCAGCGCGCAGCTGATAGTGACGCTCAAGCTCGGCCAGTTGCTTGCGATCATTGGCGCCCTGCACTTCCATGGTGTCATGGGGGTGTTCGGTAGCCACCACCAGACCATCGCTGACCGCCATGGCGATCACGTCGGTCAGGTAGTACTCGCCTTGGGAATTGTTATTGGAGAGACGACTCACCCAATCGCCCAGACGTCCGAAAGGTAGCGCCAGAATGCCGGTATTGCCCTCAGTGATCGCACGCTCGACGTCGTTGGTGTCTTTATGCTCGACGATGGCGGTAACTTTGCCGGCGGCATCGCGGACGATGCGGCCGTAACCCGTCGGGTCATCCAGCTCAACGGTCAACAAGCCCAGTTGCTGCGGTGCAACCAGCTTGAGCAACCGTTGCAGGGTTTCGACCTCGATCAAGGGTACGTCGCCGTACAGAATCAGCACGGTGTCGGACTTGATGAACGGCACAGCCTGGGCCACCGCATGTCCGGTACCGAGCTGTTGATCCTGCAGGACGAAATTCAGGTCATCGGCCGCCAGACGTTCGCGCACCGCTTCGGCACCATGGCCGATCACCACATGGATGCGTTGTGGATCCAGTTGCCGGGCCGTGTGGATAACATGGCCAAGCATTGAGTTACCGGCAACAGGATGCAGGACTTTCGGCAAGGCCGAACGCATGCGCGTGCCTTGGCCGGCAGCGAGGATAACGATTTCAAGAGACATGACAGGCTACTAATCCTGGGGGTCAGCGGCTGCGACCGGGTGATGAAAGTCGGAAAAGAAAAAAGGGTAGCCGAGGCTACCCTTTTTAATCAATCGCGCAATAAGTCGATGGCCTGTTAGTGGCCGAACTTCTTGCGGATCTGCTGGACGGTGCGCAGCTGAGCTGCAGCCTCGGCCAGGCGTGCGGCAGCAGAACCGTAGTCGAATTCCGCGCCCCGCTCATGCAAGGCCTTCTCGGCAGCCTTAACGGCTTCCTGAGCGGAGGCTTCGTCCAGGTCGGCAGCACGTTGCACGGTGTCGGCAAGAACCTTGACCATGTTCGGCTGAACCTCGAGGAAACCACCGGAGATGTAATACACCTCCTCTTCCCCGCCCTGCTTGACCAGGCGGATCGGGCCCGGCTTGAGATTAGTGATCAACGGCGCGTGACCCAGAGCGATACCAAGATCACCCAGTGCACCGTGCGCAATCACCATCTCGACCAGACCGGAAAAGATTTCCCCTTCCGCGCTGACGATATCGCAATGGACTGTCATAGCCATCTGATTGCCTCAACCTAAATTAGCGCCCGTTGCCGGGCGCCGGGATTACAGTTTCTTGGCTTTCTCGATCGCTTCTTCGATGCCGCCGACCATGTAGAACGCTTGTTCTGGCAGGTGGTCGTAGTCACCGTTGAGGATGCCTTTGAAGCCAGCAATGGTGTCTTTCAGGGAAACGTATTTACCCGAAGCACCGGTGAAGACTTCAGCCACGAAGAACGGCTGCGACAAGAAACGCTGGATCTTACGAGCACGGTTTACCAACTGCTTGTCGGCTTCCGACAGCTCGTCCATACCCAGGATCGCAATGATGTCCTTCAGTTCTTTGTAACGCTGCAGAACATACTGTACGCCGCGAGCGGTGTCGTAGTGGTCCTGGCCGATTACGTTCGGGTCCAGCTGGCGCGAAGTCGAGTCGAGTGGATCGACCGCTGGGTAGATACCCAGGGAAGCGATGTCACGGGACAGAACGACGGTGGCGTCCAAGTGGGCGAAAGTGGTCGCTGGCGACGGGTCAGTCAAGTCATCCGCAGGTACGTATACCGCTTGGATCGAGGTGATCGAACCGTTTTTGGTCGAAGTGATACGCTCTTGCAGAGTACCCATCTCTTCGGCCAGGGTCGGCTGGTAACCTACTGCAGAAGGCATACGGCCCAGCAGTGCGGATACTTCAGTACCGGCCAGGGTGTAACGATAGATGTTGTCGACGAACAGCAGAACGTCGTTACCTTCGTCACGGAACTTCTCGGCCATGGTCAGGCCGGTCAGTGCTACGCGCAGACGGTTACCCGGCGGCTCGTTCATCTGACCGTAAACCAGTGCCACTTTGTCCAGAACGTTGGAATCCTTCATCTCGTGGTAGAAGTCGTTACCCTCACGAGTACGCTCACCCACACCGGCGAACACGGAATAACCGCTGTGCTCGATGGCGATGTTACGGATCAGTTCCATCATGTTTACGGTTTTGCCTACACCGGCACCACCGAACAGACCGACTTTACCACCCTTGGCGAACGGGCAAACCAGGTCGATAACCTTGATGCCGGTTTCCAGCAGGTCGTTGCCGCCCGCTTGTTCAGCGAAGGTTGGCGCAGGACGGTGAATGCCCCAGCGCTCTTCGGTGTCGATCGGGCCAGCTTCGTCGATCGGGTTACCCAGAACGTCCATGATCCGGCCCAGGGTCGCTTTACCGACTGGTACGGAGATGGCTGCGCCAGAGTCATTGACTTCCAGACCGCGCTTCAAGCCCTCGGTGGAACCCATCGCAATGGTACGAACCACGCCGTCGCCCAGCTGCTGCTGAACTTCCAGGGTGGTTTCGGCCGCGCTCACTACTTTCAGCGCGTTGTAGATGCTCGGTACGCTGTCGCGTGGAAATTCCACGTCGATAACGGCGCCGATGATTTGAACGATACGTCCGCTACTCATAGCTGGATCCTCTGAATATTTGAACCGTTAAACCGCGGCAGCGCCGCCGACGATTTCCGAGATCTCTTGGGTGATCGCAGCCTGACGCGCCTTGTTGTAGACCAGCTGCAAATCGCTGATCAAATCACCGGCGTTGTCGGTAGCGTTCTTCATCGCGATCATCCGCGCAGCTTGTTCAGCCGCGTTGTTCTCGACCACCGCCTGGTAGACCTGCGACTCCACGTAACGGACCATCAAGCCGTCAAGCAGCTCTTTGGCGTCCGGTTCGTACAGATAATCCCAGTGGTGCTTGAGTTCTTGATCCGGGGTTGCCACCAGTGGAATCAACTGCTCCACGGTAGGCGATTGCGTCATGGTGTTGATGAACTTGTTGGACACCACGGACAGGCGGTCAATACGGCCGTCCAGGTAGGCATCCAGCATCACCTTGACGCTGCCGATCAAGTCATTGATCGACGGCTCTTCACCCAGGTGGCTGATAGCTGCAACGACGTTACCGCCGAAGTTGCGGAAGAAAGCCGCACCCTTGCTACCCACTACACACAGATCAATCTCGACGCCGTTTTCGCGGTTTACCGCCATGTCCTTGACCAGGGCCTTGAACAGGTTGGTGTTCAAGCCACCACACAGACCACGGTCACTGCTCACCACAACGTAACCGACGCGCTTTACTTCACGGTCGATCATGAATGGGTGGCGATATTCCGGGTTGGCGTTGGCCAGATGGCCAATAACCTGGCGGATGCGCTCCGCATAAGGACGGCTAGCAGCCATGCGCATTTGTGCCTTGCGCATTTTACTGACCGCCACTTTTTCCATGGCGCTGGTAATCTTTTGCGTGCTTTTGATGCTCGCAATCTTACTGCGAATCTCTTTTGCGCCTGCCATGTAACACCTATCAGGTTAGCAAGCGGGAGCCTTGCGGCTCCCGCTGCGGCTTACCAGGTTTGGGTGGCCTTGAACTTCTCGATACCGGCTTTCATGCCAGCGTCGATTTCGTCATTGAAGTCACCCTTCACGTTGATCTTCGCCATCAAATCGGCGTGATCGCGGTTGAAGAAAGCAATCAGCGCTTGTTCAAAGCTGCCGATCTTGGCGATTTCGACGTCAGTCAGGAACCCACGCTCAGCGGCATACAGCGACAGCGCCATGTCAGCGATCGACATTGGTGCGTATTGCTTCTGCTTCATCAGCTCGGTAACGCGCTGACCATGCTCAAGTTGCTTACGGGTCGCTTCGTCCAGGTCAGAAGCGAACTGGGCGAATGCCGCCAGTTCACGGTACTGAGCCAGAGCGGTACGGATACCACCGGACAGCTTCTTGATGATCTTGGTCTGAGCGGCACCACCCACACGGGATACCGAAACACCGGCGTTCACTGCAGGACGGATCCCGGAGTTGAACATGGCCGATTCCAGGAAGATCTGACCGTCGGTGATGGAAATCACGTTGGTCGGAACGAACGCGGAAACGTCGCCAGCCTGGGTTTCGATGATCGGCAGTGCGGTCAGGGAACCGGTTTTGCCGGTCACTGCGCCGTTGGTGAACTTCTCTACGTATTCTTCCGAAACGCGGGATGCGCGCTCCAGCAGACGGGAGTGGAGATAGAACACGTCGCCTGGGTAAGCTTCACGGCCTGGTGGACGGCGCAGCAGCAGGGAAATCTGGCGGTAAGCCACTGCTTGCTTGGACAGATCGTCATAAACGATCAGCGCGTCTTCACCGCGGTCGCGGAAGAATTCACCCATGGTGCAACCGGAGTACGGAGCCAGGAACTGCAGTGCTGCAGATTCCGAAGCGCTCGCCGCCACGACGATGGTGTTAGCCAGTGCGCCGTTTTCTTCCAGCTTGCGAACCACGTTGGCGATGGTCGATTGCTTCTGACCGATGGCTACGTAGACGCAGAAAATGCCGCTGTCTTTCTGGTTGATGATCGCGTCGATCGCCAGAGCGGTTTTACCGATCTGACGGTCACCGATGATCAGCTCACGCTGGCCACGGCCGACAGGGATCATGGCATCGACAGCCTTGTAGCCAGTCTGTACAGGCTGGTCTACCGACTTACGCCAGATCACGCCTGGAGCAACTTTCTCGACCGCATCGGTCTCGGTGTTGTTCAGCGGACCTTTGCCGTCAACTGGGTTACCCAGTGCGTCGACTACGCGACCCAGCAGTTCCTTACCAACCGGAACTTCGAGGATGCGGCCGGTGCACTTGGCGCTCATGCCTTCAGCCAGAGACTGGTAGGAGCCCAATACAACGGCACCTACAGAGTCTTGCTCAAGGTTGAGAGCCATACCGAAGACGCCGCCCGGAAACTCGATCATCTCGCCGTACATGACGTCGGCCAGACCGTGAATCCGCACGATACCGTCAGATACGCTGACGACAGTGCCTTCGTTACGGGCTTGGGAGGTCACATCGAGCTTGTCGATGCGGCCCTTGATAATTTCACTTATTTCGGAAGGATTGAGTTGCTGCATTGCTCTGCTGCCCCTTCAAACTCAAGATTTCAATGCTTCGGCAAGGTTCGCGAGTTTGCCGCGAACCGAGCCATCGATAACCAGGTCGCCGGCGCGGATGACAATGCCCCCAATCAGGGATTTGTCTTCCTCGACTTGCAGGCGCACTTCCCGGTTGAGTCGTGCACTGAGAACCTTGGCGAGTTTGTCTTGCTGTTCTTGGTTCAATGCAAAAGCACTGGTCACTTCAACGTCTACCGACTTCTCTTGTTCAGCCTTGTACAGGTCGAACAGAGCGGATATCTCCGGCAAAAGCGGGAGACGGTCGTTTTCGGCAACGACGTTAATGAAGTTCTGTGCCTTGGCATCAAACTTGTCGCCGCACACGTCGATAAACGTGGCGGCCTTGTTTGCGCTCGTCAGTCGCGGGGCCTTGAGCACGCGCTGCATGGTGTCGTCTTGCGACACTGCTGCAGCCAGGCCGAGCATGGCTGACCAAGAGGCCAGTTGCTGGTGGGCCTGGGCGTGCTCGAAGGCTGCCTTAGCGTAAGGTCGGGCCAACGTGGTCAATTCTGCCATGATCGCCCTCGCTTAAATTTCAGCAGCCAGTTTGTTTACCAGCTCCGCGTGCGCGTTTTGATCGATTGTGGCACCCAGGATCTTCTCGGCGCCGCCGACAGCCAGTGCACCCAGTTGGGCACGCAGCGCGTCTTTGACACTGTTCAGTTCCTGCTCGATCTCGGCCTGAGCCTGAACCTTCACACGGTCAGCGTCGATACGGGCTTTTTCAACAGCCTCTTCAACGATCTGGTTACCGCGTTTCTTGGCTTGCTCAATGATTTCGGCTGCCTGAGCTTTCGCTTCGCGCAGTTGTTGACCCGCTTTATCTTGGGCCAACTCCAGGTCGCGAGCTGCTCGGGCGGCAGCGTCCAGTCCATCCGCGATCTTCTTCTGACGTTCGTGCAAAGCCGCGATGACCGGAGGCCATACGAACTTCATGCAAAAAAGTACAAAAATTAAGAACGCAACGGACTGGCCAATCAGGGTTGCATTAATGTTCACGCCAACACCTCGCTCGTTCGTTGCACAACACACTAATCACTCGACGATTCGAGTGATTAGCCAGCGAGTTGACCAACGAATGGGTTCGCGAAGGTGAAGAACAGAGCGATACCAACACCGATCATGGTCACGGCGTCGAGCAGACCGGCAACGATGAACATTTTAACTTGCAGCATTGGAACCATTTCTGGCTGACGCGCGGCGCCTTCCAGGAACTTGCCGCCCAACAGGCCGAAACCAATTGCGGTACCCAGTGCGCCCAGGCCGATCAACAGTGCAACAGCGATAGCGGTTAGACCAACTACAGTTTCCATCTTTCCTCCCGACTTTTACGTCGTATGGTTTAGGTTTTTTAGATTTTAAAGCGGTAAAACAAATCGTTTCATAGCCCTGTTCGGGCACCCACCCGTGTTACCGGATGGGACATCAGACTAGTCGAGACTGGTCTTAATGGTTCTCTTCGTGCGCCATCGACAGGTAAACGATGGTCAGCATCATGAAGATAAACGCCTGCAGGGTGATGATCAGGATGTGGAACACAGCCCACGCCCACTGCAGAACTACGCCCAGGCCGCTAAGCCAGAGCAGACCGCTGCCGAACATCACAGCAATCAGAATGAAGACCAGTTCGCCGGCATACATGTTGCCGAACAGACGCAGTGCCAACGAGATTGGCTTGGCAATCAGGGTCACGAACTCAAGCAGGAAGTTCACCGGAATCAGCAGGGCTTGAACGAAGATGTTCTTGCTGCCGAACGGGTGCAGGGTCAGCTCGCCGATGAAACCGCCGATACCCTTGACCTTGATGCTGTAGAAAATGATCAACGCGAATACCGACAGGGCCATGCCCAGGGTAGCGTTCGGGTCAGTGGTCGATACGGCGCGGAACGGAATGTGCGCGTCGCCGGAGATCCACATGGCTACTTGAGGAATCCAGTCAACCGGAATCAGGTCGACGGCGTTCATCAGGAAGACCCAGACGAAGATGGTCAGCGCCAGCGGTGCAATCACCGGGCTACGGCCATGGAAGCTGTCTTTCACGCTGCCATCGACGAATTCGACCAATACTTCAACGAAGTTCTGCAAAGCACCAGGCTGACCGGAAGTCGCCTTCTTTGCCGCCATGCGGAAAAGAAGAACGAAAATCAGACCCAACGCGACCGACCAGCCGAGAGTATCGACGTGGAAAGCCCAGAAGCCCATTTCTTTGGCTTCTGCTGCGGTATGGGCAAAACCCCACCCGCCAGTTGGGTGCTGACCGAAGGTCAGGTTCTGCAAGTGGTGCTGGATATAGCCCGAAGCGGTTGTCTCTGCCATGGTTGCCTCAAACGCCCTAAGGTCTCGAAAGTCTTGTTCTCATTAGCAGGGGAGCGAACCAGCTAACCAGTTGGGTCAGCACGAAGACGCCGAATACTGCTAACGGCGCCAATGGCTTCACACCTGCAAACGTCAATGCAAACAGCACTGCCGTCAAAATCAGTTTGCCCGCCTCGCCGGCATAAAAAGACCGGACGATGGCTTGGGCTGCTCGGGCGCCGGAAAACCGAAATGCCCTGTGAGCGAAATAAATATTGGGAAGCAAGGCTATCAGGCCTCCGCAGAGTCCTGAGTACCCGGCAACGACTCCATGCCATTGCCAGAGCGCCAAAGCGGCAATCAGCAAAACGACAAATTGAGCCATTAACACCGGAAAAACTGCCAGGCGATGGAACGGCAAGCGGTCTGGCGTGCGGTTTTCCATCTCTTTTGCTCCCCAATGGTCGGCTGCCAGAACTCAATAACCTGGCATAATTTGTGCCGACAAAATGCGCGCAGAGTATAGGGGCGGTTCTGCCCCTATTCAACTGTCAGGTAGTGATTTCCGACTTCACGCTACATGAGGAATTGTTTCAGCGGATGTGTGCAAGCACACCTTGAAGCTCATCAAGAGAGTTGTAGCCGATCACCAGCTGCCCCTTACCCTTCTTTCCGTGGCGGATCTGCACCGCAGAGCCTAGGCGCTCGGCCAGACGCTGCTCGAGTCGGGCGATGTCCGGGTCCGGTTTTGCAGGTTCCACAGGCTCCGGTTTGCCACTCAACCACTGGCGAACCAGTGCTTCGGTCTGGCGCACAGTCAGCCCCCGTGCGACAACATGTCGCGCCCCTTCAACTTGTTGATTTTCCGGCAAACCGAGCAAGGCACGGGCATGACCCATTTCCAGGTCGCCGTGAGACAGCATGGTTTTGATGACTTCCGGCAGCGCAATCAGACGCAACAGGTTGGCGACGGTGACGCGGGACTTGCCCACAGCCTCGGCCACTTGTTGCTGAGTCAGCTGGAATTCCTGCTGCAAACGCTGTAAGGCCACTGCTTCTTCGATCGGATTGAGGTCTTCACGCTGGATGTTCTCGATCAGCGCCATGGCGATGGCGGTTTCATCCGGCACATCGCGAACCATCGCCGGGATGGTTTCCTGGCCAGCCTGCTGGCTGGCACGCCAGCGGCGTTCGCCGGCGATGATTTCGAAGCGGCCGCTGCCGATCGGGCGCACCACGATCGGCTGCATCACGCCCTGGGCCCTGATCGACTGCGCCAGCTCTTCCAGCGCCTGAGGATCCATGTCCCGACGCGGCTGGTACTTGCCACGCTGGATCAGGTCCAGGGGCAGGTGCTGCAACTCACGCTGATCGGCTTGTACCGCTTGCTCTTCCAGCGAGCTGACAGTCGGACCACTCAGCAGTGCATCCAGTCCACGTCCGAGACCTCGTTTCTTGACGGCCATGGGGATTCCTTAAGTTGCCTGAGCAGCGGCGATGCGTGAGTTTTTGCGCTGACGGCGAACCATCTCGCCAGCCAATGCCAGATAGGCAATCGCGCCCCGCGATGATTTGTCGTACGCCAGCGCCGGCATGCCATAGCTTGGCGCTTCGGCCAGGCGGATGTTGCGCGGAATCACGGTGTCGTAGAGCTGATCGCCGAAGTGTTCCTTGAGCTGCGCCGATACGTCGTTCATCAGGCTCAGGCGCGGGTCGTACATGGTCCGCAACAGGCCTTCGACCTTCAGGTTAGGGTTCAGCAGTTCGGCAATGCGCTTGATGTTATCCACAAGGTCGCTCAACCCTTCGAGCGCGAAGTACTCGCACTGCATGGGGATAATCACCCCGTCGGCGGCAACCAGTGCATTGAGCGTCAACATCGACAGCGATGGCGGGCAGTCGATCAAAATGTAATCGTAGTTTTCACGGATCGGCGCCAACGCACTGCGCAGACGGCTTTCCTTCATCTGCATTTCCAGCAGAACGACTTCGGCCGCGGTCAGGTCGCGGTTGGCCGGCAGCAATTGATAACCGCCATGCTCGGAATAGTGCATGGCCTGGGCCAGATCGCATTCGCCGATCAGCAGGTCGTAGACCGAGTTTTCCAGGCCGTGTTTATCCACACCGCTACCCATGGTGGCGTTGCCCTGTGGATCGAGATCGATCAACAGCACCCGACGCTTGGTAGCGACCAGGGAAGCTGCGAGGTTGATGCAGGTGGTGGTCTTGCCCACACCACCCTTTTGGTTCGCTATCGCGAATACCTTAGCCATTCTTGCTTGTGTTCCCAATCATGCCGTGCGGCGCAGTATCAGCAGATGGCGTTGGCCTTGGCAACCGGGTACGGCCAGGGCGTGTTCGCTATCGAGGTGGAAGTCTGCCGGCAATGCTACCAGCTCATCGGCGGGATGAACGCCCTTCATTGCCAGCCAACGTGTTTCGGCGTCGCCCAAATGGCGAGTCCAGTTACTGAAGTTCTCCATGCTGCTGAACGCACGGGAAATGATCCCGTTGAATGGCAGTTCAGGCTGGAAGGCTTCGACGCGACTGTGGATAACTTGCAGGTTATCCAGTTTGAGTTCGAGTTTGACCTGGGTCAGGAAGCGGGTTTTCTTGCCGTTGCTGTCCAGGCAGGTCACTTGCGACTCGGGAAACAGGATCGCCAGGGGAATCCCTGGCATGCCGCCGCCACTGCCTACATCCAGCCAACGGCCGTTTTCGATGAAGGACATCACGCTCAGGCTGTCGAGCAAATGCCGTGAAACCATTTCGTCGGGATCACGCACGGCCGTGAGGTTGTAGGCCTTGTTCCATTTTATCAACAGGGCCAGATAACCCAGCAGCTGTGCATGCTGGGCGTCCGTCAGGTTGACACCGAGCTGGCGAGCACCTGTGGATAACTCTTCGGCGTGTTGCGAGGTGACCAACGAACTCAAGCGCTTTGCTCCAACTGACGGCCCGCGCCGCGTTTTTTCAAATGAATCATCAACAGCGAAATCGCTGCCGGGGTCACGCCCGGAATACGCGACGCCTGGCCCAGGGTCTCTGGACGGGTCGCGCCGAGCTTGCTCTGGATCTCTTTTGAGAGACCGGAGATGTTCGTGTAATCGATATCCACAGGCAGTTTGGTGTCTTCGCTGGCCCGCAGACGCGCGATTTCATCCTGTTGACGATCGATGTAACCGGCGTATTTGGTCTTGATTTCGACCTGTTCGGCGACCTGTGGATCTTCTGCGCCCCCACCGGTCACGGCGATCAGACCAGCGTAGTCGATTTCCGGACGGCTCAGCAGGTTGAGCAAATTGTATTCGTGGGTCAGCGGCGTACCGAACTTCTCGGAAATCGCATCGCCCTGCTCGGTGCCCGGGCGAACCCAAGTACTTTTCAGGCGTTGCTCTTCCAGATCGATGCTTTCGCGCTTCTTGCAGAACGCCGACCAACGCACGTCATCCACCAGACCCAATTCGCGACCTTTTTCGGTCAAGCGCAGGTCGGCGTTGTCTTCGCGAAGGATCAAACGGTACTCGGCGCGGGACGTGAACATCCGATACGGTTCCTGGGTACCCAGGGTAATCAGGTCGTCGACCAAAACGCCGATGTACGCCTCGTCGCGACGCGGGCACCAGGCATCTTTGCCCTGGGCGCGCAGCGCGGCGTTGGCTCCGGCCAGCAAACCCTGGGCGCCGGCTTCTTCGTAACCGGTGGTGCCGTTGATTTGCCCGGCGAAGAACAGACCGCCGATCACTTTGGTTTCCAGACTGTACTTCAGGTCACGCGGGTCGAAGTAGTCGTACTCAATGGCGTAGCCAGGGCGAACGATGTGCGCGTTTTCCATGCCGCGGATCGATTGCACGATCTGCAGTTGCACGTCGAACGGCAGGGAAGTGGATATTCCGTTCGGGTACAGCTCGTGGGTGGTCAAACCTTCCGGCTCGATGAAGACCTGGTGGCTTTCCTTGTCGGCAAAGCGGTGGATCTTGTCTTCGATCGATGGGCAGTAACGTGGACCGATCCCTTCGATCACGCCGGAATACATCGGCGAACGATCAAGGTTCGAAGCAATGATTTCGTGGGTACGGGCGTTGGTGTGGGTAATCCAGCAGCTGACCTGTTTCGGATGCTGCTCTTTGGAGCCCATGAACGACATCACCGGAATCGGCGTATCCCCTGCCTGCTCGGTCATCACCGAGAAATCCACAGTGCGACCGTCGATACGCGGCGGTGTACCGGTTTTCAGGCGACCGACACGCAATGGCAGTTCGCGCAGACGATGAGCCAGCGCAATCGACGGCGGATCACCGGCACGACCGCCGGAATAATTCTGCATGCCGATGTGGATAAGTCCACCAAGGAAGGTGCCAGTGGTCAGCACCACGGAATCGGCGAAGAAACGCAGACCCATTTGGGTGACAACACCGCGCACCTGTTCCTGCTCGACGATCAGGTCGTCAGCAGCCTGTTGAAATATCCACAGGTTCGGCTGGTTTTCCAAAGCTTCGCGGACAGCGGCCTTGTACAGAACCCGATCTGCCTGAGCGCGGGTTGCACGCACGGCTGGGCCTTTGCGGCTGTTCAATACGCGAAACTGAATACCGCCTTTATCGGTAGCCATGGCCATCGCGCCGCCTAGGGCATCGATTTCTTTAACCAAATGGCTTTTGCCGATCCCGCCAATGGCTGGGTTGCAACTCATGGCACCGAGGGTTTCCACGTTATGCGTCAGCAACAGGGTTTTTGCCCCCATACGTGCTGACGCCAGTGCTGCCTCGGTACCGGCATGACCGCCGCCGATGACGATCACTTCAAAACGGGAAGGGAAATCCACCACGCACCTCGTGCCTGCTTCAGTCAGGTAATCCGGAAATAGTTTGAGCTCAGGTTTTTGGACCTGGTCGGCAAGTATAGGGACTTCGCCCTTCCTAAAGAACCCTTTGCACAAAATTTAACCAGCTGTGGAGAAGTCGGGGTTATAGAAATTAAAAAGAGAGAAATTTATTAAATCTTTGTTTTTATGTTTATTTCTACTGAGCCACCTTTCTGTGGATAGATTGATATAGCCCTTTATTTTCAATGTGTACAGAGATTCAAAACCCTGTGGTCATGTGCCAAGGAGGCCCTTGGATAACCGCTTTAAGCCTGTGGATGAAAGGGGTGGTTATCCACAGAGGCGGTTATCTTCAGTTTTCAGGCCTTGTTATCAACTGCCCTTAGCGGCACTTATTCACAGGGCTTAATCCACAGAAAAGCCGCTGAATGAGCAAATCCCGGGCAAGGGAAATCCGCTCAAGCGAAGAATCTGCTCGGCACTGGGGAAAAATTTCAGGAAAGGAGAGAACAGACAGGCCCGAATGGCCTGTCCGTGAACATCTGAAGGGACTATTTACCGATACAGAAGCTGGAAAAGATCCTTCCCAGCAGATCATCAGAGCTGAATGCGCCGGTGATTTCGCCCAAAGACTGCTGCGCCTGCCGCAAATCTTCGGCCAGCAACTCACCGGCCCCCGCTAATGTCAGCTGCGCACGGCCATGCTCGAGGGATGCACTCGCATGACGCAGCGCCTCCAGGTGACGTCTGCGAGCACTGAAGCTGCTTTCGGACGTCTGCTCGTAACCCATGCAGGCCTTGAGGTGCTCGCGCAGCAACTCCAGGCCTTCGCCGGCAGACCTCGCACTGAGGCTGATCGTAACGTGGCCATCGTTGCTGACTTCCAGGACAATCGCTTCCCCCGTCAGGTCAGCCTTGTTGCGGATCAGCGTAACTTTCGCCGGATCCGGGCGGGTTTCGAGGAATTCAGGCCACAAGGCAAAGGGATCAAGGGCCTCGGGAGCTGTGGCATCGACCACCAGCAACACCCGATCTGCCTCGCCGATGGCTTTCAATGCCCGTTCGACGCCAATTTTTTCCACCTGATCATCGGTATCGCGCAGGCCGGCAGTGTCGACCACGTGCAACGGCATGCCATTGATGTGGATATGTTCGCGAAGAATGTCCCGGGTAGTGCCGGCAATCTCGGTCACGATCGCAGCTTCACGTCCGGCCAAGGCATTCAGAAGGCTGGATTTGCCGGCATTCGGCCGTCCGGCGATGACCACGGTCATGCCGTCGCGCAGCAATGCCCCTTGCCCGGCTTCACGCAGCACTGTGGATAATTCGTCGCGCACTTTGTCGAGCATGCTCAGGACATGGCCATCGGCGAGGAAGTCGATTTCTTCTTCGGGGAAGTCGATGGCTGCTTCGACGTAAATGCGCAGGGCTATCAGTTGCTCGGTGAGGTTATGCACACGCAGGGAAAACGCCCCCTGCAACGATCGCAGGGCATTTCGTGCCGCCTGTGCAGAACTTGCCTCGATCAAGTCGGCAATGGCTTCGGCCTGAGCCAGATCGAGCTTGTCGTTGAGGAAGGCGCGTTCGCTGAATTCACCCGGCCGGGCCAGACGACAGCCCAGCTCCAGGCAACGCTTGAGCAGCATATCCAGGACGATCGGGCCGCCGTGGCCCTGCAGCTCAAGCACATCTTCGCCGGTGAACGAGTTCGGTCCCGGGAAATAAAGCGCGATGCCTTCATCCAGCACCTCTTCGTTTGCACTGAGGAACGGGCCGTAATGGGCAAACCGCGGTTTCAGTTCGCGACCGCTGATGGCTTTGGCCGCCACACTCGCCAGCGGCCCGGAAATACGGACGATGCCCACACCGCCGCGACCTTGAGCGGTGGCGACGGCGGCAATGGTTTCACGAGGAACGCTCATAAACCGGTATCCAGACAAAAGTGACAGATAGCAAAACGCCCCACTAGGGGGCGTTTTGAGTGGTTATCCACAGTGTAAATCAGGCAGCCGCTTTGGTAGCCGCTTCGATTTTACGCGTGATGTACCACTGTTGGGCGATGGACAGGCAGTTGTTCACTACCCAGTACAGCACCAGACCCGCCGGGAACCACAGGAAGAAGAAGGTGAAGATGATTGGCATCATTTTCATGACCTTCGCCTGCATCGGATCTGGAGGAGTCGGGTTCAACTGCTGCTGGATGAACATGGTTGCGCCCATGATGATCGGCAGAATGAAGAACGGATCCTTGATCGACAGGTCAGTAATCCACAGCATGAATGGCGCCTGGCGCATTTCCACGCTTTCCAGCAGAACCCAGTACAGCGAAAGGAAAACCGGCATCTGCACGAGGATTGGCAAGCAACCACCCAGCGGATTGATCTTCTCTTTCTTGTACAGCTCCATCATGGCTTGCGACATTTTCTGCCGGTCGTCGCCATGTTGCTCTTTCAGCGCGGCCAGTTTCGGTGCCACTGCACGCATGCGCGCCATGGATTTGTAGCTGGCAGCCGACAGCGGGAAGAAGATCCCCTTGATCAGCATGGTCAGGAAGATGATTGACCAGCCCCAGTTACCGACCAGCGCGTGGATATGTTGCAGCAGCCAGAAGATTGGCTGGGCAATGAACCACAGAATGCCGTAGTCGACGGTCAATTCCAGACCTGGGGACAACTCTTTCAGCACAGCCTGGCTTTTCGGACCGGCGTACAGAACGGCGCTGGTTTCAGCTTTCGCACCTGGCGCAACAGTCATTGCCGGGGCGGTGTAGCCGATGATGTAGTTGCCTTTGCTGTCTTTACGGGTCTGGACGACGTTGTTTTCGCCCTTGACCGGAATCCACGCGGTCACGAAGTAGTGCTGCAACCAGGCAACCCAACCACCGGTGACGGTTTCTTTCAGCTGAGCCTTGTCCATGTCCTTCATCGACACTTTCTTGTACGGCTCGTTACTTGTCCACAGGGCGGCGCCCAGGTAAGTCGCGGTGCCGGTGGCGGTGCTGGAAGAAGGATCGGAGCTGGCATCACGCTTCAGTTGCGCGAACATTGCACCGGACCAGGGCTGAGCGCTCTGGTTGTCGATCAGGTAGGAAACGGTTACGTCATACAAGCCACGTTTCAGCGTGAAACGCTTGATGTAGTTGACGCCGTCCTTGCTGAACTTCAGGTCCGCGACCAATTGGTCTTGACCGTCAGCCAGTTGATAAATCTTCTTCTCGGAGGAGTAAACCGGACGACCGGCAGGACTTGCGTCCGGACCGTTGGTGCCGATCAGGCCGCTCTGGGCCAGATAAGTCCGTTCGTTGCCGTTATCGAACAGCTGGAATGGAATTTCCGGATGGTCCTGGCGACGTGGATACAGCGGCAGCGTCAACTGGGCAACATCACCACCTTGTGGATCGATAGCCAGGTTGAGCACATCCGTTTTGATCTGGATGAGGTCTTTGCTTGCAGCTACTGGTGTTTCAGCAGGTGCAGTCGCACTGGTATCGCTTGCGGCGCGTGGAATGTCGTCACTGACAGAAGCATTATTGCCAGTCGCCGTGTCCGGTAGGCCCGGTGCGGTAGTACTGGAAGCAACATTCTGAGTCGGCAGGGCAGCCTGGCCATAGTCCTGGTTCCATTTAAGGACCATAACGTAGGACACGATTGCCAGGGCGACGATCAGGATCGTGCGTTTGATATCCATGATTACTCGGCCATCGAAGAAGAACGGGAGGTAGGGATAGATGGAACCGGGTCATAACCACCGGGATTCCACGGATGACAGCGACCTAAACGACGAAAGGTCAGCCAGCCACCGCGCAGAAGGCCATGATTTTCTATGGCTTCATACGCGTAGCAGGAACAACTGGGGTAGAAACGACAGTGACTGGCCATCAGGGGACTGATGGCATAGCGATAAAACTGGATCGGAACGAGTGCCAGTTTACGCATCGGTACTGTCTACCCCTACAGTTTCGGTTTTGACTGCTGGTACCGGCTTGCTGCGTGCCAGACGCTTCCAGAGTTTGTCGAAATGCTGAATCAATTCGGGGCTTTCTACGTCACCCAAACCTTTGCGCGCGACGATAACAATGTCCCAACCGACCAGTAAATCCTGGTTCAGGCGAAACGATTCGCGCATCAGACGTTTGAGGCGATTGCGCTCGACGGAGAGCTTTACGCTCTTTTTCCCGATAACCAGCCCGAGACGGGGGTGATCAAGATCGTTGTTGCGCGCAAGGAGCAGGAGATTTTTTCCCCGGAACCTTGCCGGTAGGGGAGTCAAAGACTGCCTTGAAATGCCGGGGAGTAAGCAGACGCTTTTCCCGACTGAAGTCCTGACTCACCTCCAGTGCCGGCTTATCAAACTGCCAGACGCGCACGACCTTTGGCGCGACGACGCGACAGAACGGCACGACCGTTCTTGGTAGCCATGCGAGCACGGAAACCGTGGGTACGAGCGCGTTTGATAGTGCTTGGTTGGAAAGTACGTTTCATTGTCGTGTTACCTGGTTCGTCCACAACGGGCCGGAATGGCCCCCGTTTTAAGAGACCGGGGATTCTAGAGAAAGCAAGCCTCTAGGTCAATTTCCAACCAGCGTTTCCTTATAAATAGATCTCCAGACGATTTGCTCGCCGAAGGTCGTTCGCTAGATATAGAAATAAAGAAGGGAATTATTTAAAGCTTTTCTGTAAAGCTTATAAAAGCTAGGGCCACGTTCATCTGTGGATAACTACCTTCAGACCTTCTAAACCGTGATGTACAGAGAATGACAACTACGGTGGAAAACGGTGGTCAGCCTGTGCTGCGCTGTCGGATAAGCTGTGTGTGGAAAGGCTAGTTATCCACAGGCAGGTTATCCACCGAGTTTCGCCCCCACTTGTCCAGTGCCCTCATGGGCGGTTATCCACAGAGCTTATGCACATACCGTTGGTCTTCTTTTCGAGGGTTAACGCATTGATAAATCATGCCCTGTGCGCAACCTGCATGTGGATAAGTGGACGTCTGGTCGCTACAATGACCGCTTGTTTTTGCCTCACCGGCTTTCAACTTAGGGGATATCCGTGTCAGTGGAACTTTGGCAGCAGTGCGTTGAGCTTTTGCGCGATGAGCTGCCTGCCCAACAATTCAACACTTGGATCCGTCCACTACAGGTCGAAGCCGAAGGCGACGAGCTGCGTGTCTACGCGCCGAATCGTTTTGTTCTCGACTGGGTCAATGAAAAGTACTTGGGCCGCGTCCTTGAACTGCTGGATGAGCATGGCAATGGCCTGGCGCCGGCGCTTTCCTTATTAATAGGCAGCAAACGCAGTTCGGCGCCGCGTGCGGCACCCAATGCCCCGTTGGCCGCTGCGGCGTCCCAGGCCCAGGCCGCTCAAGCGCCTGTCAGCGCTCCGGCGCCAGCCCCGGCAGCAGCCTCGACCAAACGTGCGACACAAAAAGTAGCCGAGGTCAGTGAAGAGCCGTCCCGCGACAGCTTCGATCCAATGGCCGGCGCCAGTTCGCAGCAGGCCCCGGTTCGCTCCGAACAGCGTACGGTGCAGGTCGAAGGCGCGCTCAAGCACACCAGCTACCTGAACCGCACCTTTACCTTCGAGAACTTCGTCGAAGGCAAGTCCAACCAACTCGCCCGGGCTGCGGCTTGGCAGGTGGCGGACAACCCCAAGCACGGCTACAACCCGCTCTTCCTTTATGGCGGTGTCGGCTTGGGTAAAACCCACTTGATGCACGCAGTGGGTAACCACCTATTAAAGAAGAATCCGAATGCCAAGGTTGTGTACCTGCATTCCGAGCGTTTCGTTGCAGACATGGTCAAGGCCTTGCAGCTGAATGCGATCAACGAGTTCAAGCGCTTCTACCGCTCGGTGGATGCGTTGCTGATCGATGACATTCAGTTCTTCGCCCGCAAGGAACGCTCCCAGGAAGAGTTTTTCCACACCTTCAACGCCCTGCTTGAAGGTGGCCAGCAGGTCATTCTTACCAGTGACCGCTATCCGAAAGAAATCGAAGGTCTTGAAGAGCGCCTGAAGTCACGTTTCGGCTGGGGCCTGACGGTTGCCGTCGAGCCGCCGGAGCTGGAAACCCGCGTGGCGATCCTGATGAAAAAGGCCGACCAGGCCAAAGTCGATCTGCCACACGACGCGGCGTTCTTCATTGCCCAGCGTATTCGCTCCAACGTCCGTGAACTGGAAGGCGCGCTCAAACGCGTGATCGCCCACTCGCACTTCATGGGCCGCGATATCACCATCGAGCTGATTCGCGAATCCCTGAAAGACTTGTTGGCGCTGCAAGACAAACTGGTGTCTGTGGATAACATTCAGCGCACCGTCGCCGAGTATTACAAGATCAAGATCTCCGACTTGCTGTCCAAGCGTCGTTCACGCTCGGTAGCACGTCCGCGTCAGGTCGCCATGGCGTTGTCAAAGGAACTGACCAACCACAGCCTGCCGGAAATCGGCGATGTGTTTGGCGGCCGCGATCACACGACTGTTTTGCACGCCTGCCGCAAGATCAACGAGCTTAAGGAATCCGACGCGGACATCCGCGAGGACTATAAGAACCTGCTGCGTACACTGACTACTTGATGAACACCAGCGCAGCTTATTAAGGCAAGGGACTAGACCATGCATTTCACCATTCAACGCGAAGCCCTGTTGAAACCCCTGCAACTGGTCGCAGGCGTCGTCGAGCGCCGACAGACCTTGCCGGTGCTCTCCAACGTGCTGCTGGTTGTCGAAGGCCAGCAACTGTCGCTGACCGGTACCGACCTGGAAGTCGAGCTGGTCGGTCGTGTGCAACTCGAAGAGCCTGCGGACCCGGGTTCCATCACTGTGCCTGCGCGCAAGCTGATGGACATCTGCAAGAGCTTGCCGAACGATGCGCTGATCGACATCAAGGTCGATGAGCAGAAGCTCGTGGTGAAGGCCGGCCGTAGCCGCTTCACCCTGTCGACCCTGCCAGCCAATGACTTCCCGACGGTGGAAGAAGGCCCAGGCTCGCTGACCTGCAGCCTTGAGCAAAGCAAACTGCGTCGTCTGATTGAACGCACCAGCTTCGCGATGGCGCAGCAGGACGTGCGTTACTACCTCAACGGCATGCTGCTGGAAGTCTCGGCCGGGATCATCCGCGCCGTGGCGACTGACGGTCACCGTCTGGCCATGTGTTCGATGCAGGCCGATATCGGTCAGCCGGATCGTCATCAGGTGATCGTACCGCGTAAAGGTATTCTGGAGCTGGCACGTCTGCTGACCGAACGCGGACGGCAACGTCAGCATCGTGCTGGGCCAGCACCACATCCGCGCCACCACCGGCGAGTTCACCTTCACCTCGAAACTGGTCGACGGTAAATTCCCTGACTACGAGCGTGTTCTGCCTAAAGGCGGCGACAAGCTGGTACTCGGCGATCGTCAGGCATTGCGTGAAGCGTTCAGCCGTACCGCGATTCTGTCCAACGAGAAGTACCGTGGCATCCGTCTGCAACTGGCCAATGGTCAGCTGAAGATCCAGGCGAACAACCCGGAGCAGGAAGAAGCGGAAGAAGAAGTGGGCGTTGAGTACAACGGCGGCTCTCTGGAAATCGGCTTCAACGTGAGCTATCTGCTCGACGTGCTGGGCGTGATGACCACCGAGCAGGTTCGCTTGATCCTGTCCGACTCCAACAGCAGTGCGCTGGTACAAGAGTCCGACAACGACGACTCGGCTTACGTTGTCATGCCGATGCGTCTGTAATCATGCTCAGCAGAACCTAGATGTCCTTAAGTCGCGTCTCGGTCACCGCGGTGCGCAATCTGCACCCGGTGACCTTCTCCCCCTCCCCCCGAATAAACATTCTTTACGGCGCCAACGGCAGCGGCAAAACCAGTGTTCTGGAAGCCATTCATCTGCTGGGGCTTGCCCGTTCGTTTCGTAGCAGCCGTCTGTTACCCGTCATTCAATACGAGCAATTGGCGTGTACGGTGTTTGGCCAGGTCGAATTGGCTGAGGGTGGACACAGTGCGTTGGGGATATCTCGCGACCGCCAGGGTGAGTTCCAGATTCGCATCGATGGGCAGAACGCCCGAAGTGCTGCGCAACTGGCAGAGATCCTGCCGTTGCAATTGATCAACCCGGACAGCTTCCGCCTGCTGGAAGGTGCGCCGAAGATTCGCCGACAGTTTCTCGACTGGGGTGTGTTCCACGTGGAACCCCGATTCATGTCCACGTGGCAGCGCTTGCAGAAGGCCTTGCGCCAGAGAAACTCTTGGCTGCGACATGGTACACTTGACGCCGTTTCGCAAGCGGTTTGGGACAGGGAACTGTGCCAGGCCAGCGCTGAAATAGATGAATACCGCCGCGCTTACATCAAAGCCTTGAAACCAGTCTTTGAACAGACCTTGAGCGAACTGGTTGAGCTTGAGGGCTTAACGCTCAGCTATTACCGAGGCTGGGACAAAGACCGTGAGTTGAGTGCAGTGCTCGCCGGGTCCCTTCAGCGGGATCAGCAAATGGGTCATACCCAAGCCGGACCACAACGGGCTGATTTGCGTCTTAGATTGGGCGCACATAACGCCGCGGACATCTTGTCTCGTGGCCAGCAGAAGTTGGTGGTCTGTGCATTGCGGATCGCCCAAGGGCACTTGGTTAGCCAGGCCCGTCGCGGCCAGTGTATTTATCTGGTGGATGACCTGCCGTCCGAACTGGACGAGCACCACCGTCGCGCGCTTTGCCGCTTGCTGGAAGACTTACGCTGCCAGGTCTTTATCACCTGTGTAGATCACGAATTATTGAGGGAAGGCTGGCAGACGGAAACGCCAGTCGCTCTGTTCCACGTGGAACAGGGCCGTATCACCCAGACCCACGACCATCGGGAGTGAAGGCATTGAGCGAAGAAAATACGTACGACTCAACGAGCATTAAAGTGCTGAAAGGCCTGGATGCCGTACGCAAACGTCCCGGTATGTACATTGGTGACACTGACGATGGCAGTGGTCTGCACCACATGGTGTTCGAGGTGGTCGATAACTCGATCGACGAAGCTTTGGCAGGCCATTGCGACGACATCAGCATTATCATCCACCCGGACGAGTCCATCACCGTTCGCGACAACGGTCGTGGCATCCCGGTAGACGTGCACAAAGAAGAAGGCGTCTCGGCGGCCGAGGTCATCATGACCGTGCTGCACGCCGGCGGTAAGTTCGACGATAACTCCTACAAGGTATCCGGCGGTCTGCACGGTGTAGGTGTGTCGGTGGTGAACGCACTGTCCAAAGAACTGATCCTGACCGTTCGCCGCAGCGGAAAAATCTGGGAACAGACTTATGTCCACGGTGTTCCGCAAGAGCCGATGAAAATCGTTGGCGAAAGCGAAACCACTGGCACCCAGATCCACTTCAAGCCTTCGGCTGAAACCTTCAAGAACATCCACTTCAGCTGGGACATCCTGGCCAAGCGGATTCGCGAACTGTCCTTCCTCAACTCCGGTGTCGGCATCGTCCTCAAGGACGAGCGCAGCGGCAAGGAAGAGTTGTTCAAGTATGAAGGTGGTCTGCGTGCGTTCGTTGAATACCTGAACACCAACAAGACTGCGGTCAACCAGGTGTTCCACTTCAACATCCAGCGTGAAGACGGCATCGGCGTGGAAATCGCCCTGCAGTGGAACGACAGCTTCAACGAGAACCTGTTGTGCTTCACCAACAACATTCCACAGCGCGATGGCGGTACTCACTTGGTGGGTTTCCGTTCCGCACTGACGCGTAACCTGAACACCTACATCGAAGCTGAAGGTCTGGCGAAGAAGCACAAAGTTGCCACCACCGGTGACGACGCCCGCGAAGGCCTGACAGCGATCATTTCGGTAAAAGTGCCGGATCCGAAGTTCAGCTCCCAGACCAAAGACAAGCTGGTGTCTTCCGAAGTGAAGACCGCGGTTGAACAGGAAATGGGCAAGTACTTCTCTGACTTCCTGCTAGAGAACCCGAACGAAGCCAAGCTGGTCGTCGGCAAGATGATCGACGCGGCGCGTGCGCGTGAAGCAGCGCGTAAGGCCCGTGAGATGACCCGCCGCAAAGGCGCGCTGGACATCGCCGGCCTGCCGGGCAAACTGGCTGACTGCCAGGAAAAAGACCCTGCCCTTTCCGAACTGTACCTCGTGGAAGGTGACTCTGCTGGCGGCTCCGCCAAGCAGGGACGCAACCGTCGCACCCAGGCCATCCTGCCGCTCAAGGGCAAGATCCTGAACGTGGAGAAGGCACGCTTCGACAAAATGATCTCTTCGCAAGAAGTGGGCACCTTGATCACCGCGCTGGGCTGCGGCATTGGCCGCGACGAGTACAACATCGACAAGCTGCGTTATCACAACATCATCATCATGACCGATGCTGACGTCGACGGTTCGCACATCCGTACCCTGCTGCTGACCTTCTTCTTCCGTCAGTTGCCGGAGTTGATTGAGCGCGGTTACATCTACATCGCTCAGCCGCCGCTGTACAAGGTCAAGAAAGGCAAGCAAGAGCAGTACATCAAAGACGACGACGCCATGGAAGAGTACATGACGCAGTCGGCCCTGGAAGACGCGAGCCTGCACCTGAACGAAGAAGCCCCGGGTATCTCCGGTGAAGCGCTTGAGCGTCTGGTGAATGACTTCCGCCTGGTGATGAAGACCCTCAAGCGTCTGTCGCGCCTGTACCCGCAGGAACTGACCGAGCACTTCATCTACCTGCCAGCGGTGAGCATGGAGCAACTGTCCGATCACGCAGCGATGCAGGATTGGATGGCTCAGTTCGAAGTTCGCCTGCGCACCGTCGAGAAATCCGGCCTGGTTTACAAAGCCAGCCTGCGTGAAGACCGTGAACGTAACGTCTGGCTGCCAGAGGTCGAGCTGATCTCCCACGGCCTGTCGAACTACATCACCTTCAACCGCGATTTCTTCGGCAGTAATGATTACAAGACTGTTGTGTCGTTGGGCGCTCAATTGAGCACCTTGCTGGACGACGGCGCGTATATCCAGCGCGGCGAGCGCAAGAAGCCGGTCACCGAGTTCAAGGAAGCCCTTGAATGGCTGATGGCTGAAAGCACCAAGCGTCACACGATCCAGCGATACAAAGGTCTGGGCGAAATGAACCCGGATCAGCTGTGGGAAACCACCATGGACCCAAGCCAGCGCCGGATGCTCAAAGTGACCATCGAAGACGCCATTGGCGCGGACCAGATCTTCAACACCCTGATGGGTGATGCAGTCGAACCTCGCCGTGACTTCATCGAAAGTAATGCCTTGGCGGTTTCCAACCTGGACTTCTGATCCGGCATCAGGACGCTGTCTAGTCCTGAAATAGGTTTACACCTGTTTCACCCAACGCCCGATGCACCGCATCGGGCGTTTTGTATTTCAGAGAGAGGTGGTCTGCCTGTTTGAAATCCGCCGTGGGCGTGCCTAATGCAGGTTCAGGCCTAAACCCGAGTAAGCGATTTCATTTCAGTGAGGTTGGTTTTGCCGAGCGGGATCATGCCTGCGTTGCGCAGCCGAGCAATAACCGGTGCATCCTGTGTCGCCGACGCCAATTCGTTGCGGATAGCGGATCCCGCGGTGGTAAGGCTGCCAGCCACATCGATGAGGTCCTTTACCGTAAATGGAAGGCCATCCGCAGCATCTAAGGCATTGCCTTTTCCCTTCTCGATCAATCGCTCAGAACATTGATGCGCCTTTGGACTTGGCCAAATAGCGCCCCGGTGAATCCCCCAGGTTACGCCGAAATACCGAGGTAAATGCGCTTGGGCTGCTGTAACCCAGATCAATCGCCACTTCGGTGATAGATGAACCATTGCTCAGTCTGGATGTTGCTTCCAGCAAACAGACTTGTTGCCGCCAGAACACAAAACTCATGCCGGTCGCTTCCCGAAAACTTCGCGTGAACGTTCTACGGCTCATGTTCGACCAACTGGCCATTTCACTGATGGAAATATTCTGCGTGGGTGCATCAAGGAATCGATGGCACGAAAGAGCTAGTCGAGGTTCTGAGGGCAAAGGTGCGCTCAATGGAAGCTCCGACATGGCGCCGATTTCATCCACCAGTAGAGTCTGCACGGATTGGCTCCGGATATTGGGCGGTTGATCCGGATCAATGGCCAACGCCGCTTCCAACAGGTGCCTGAGCAGCGGCGAAACATTGTAGACCTGGCAATGCTCCGGCAAGTCGGCGCGGATGGAGGCTGCCTCATCGAGGTAAGTATTGATCATGGTCACGTCGCCGCGCATATGCATTTCGTGCGATACGCACGCAGGAACCCAAAGCGCTCTTTGAGGCGGGACAACCCAATTCCCCTGTTCGGTGAACATCTTTAATGCGCCTGTCGAGGCGTACGCAAATTGGCCACGACTGTGCGTGTGCCGCGCAAAAACAGTACCCGAGGAATACTTGCGCAGGCTCACCACAACGTCGGGGCTCCCGTGCTCGTGGAAATCCAATATTTGATTGATCGACATGGCCCGATTTTGACGAAAATAGACCCGCTTTAGCAAGCGGGCCAATATTTTGGACCATAGAATCGCATCTCCAAAATGGGACAATTCGAAGGGCGTGCGCGGGCTTGAGCAATTGCGCGGCGAATTTACCATTCTGATATTCGATCGACTGCGCAAGATGCTAATTGCCGTGCGCGATCGCGTCGGGGTCAAACCGCTGTATTACACCGAGCATGAGGGGGCTTGGTATTTCGCCTCTGAAGTTGAAGGCCTTGCTCGCGGCCGGAGTTTCAAATCCAGTCCGCCCAACGTGGTATTGACCTCCCTGGGTGATCGAATGGAAATGGCTGGCAGCCTGGAAGGTCGTCTGCTGAAAATTACAGGGCTTTGCCTGATGCAAAAACGGTTCGCATTGAACTGATTGGAATGCGGTGTGCCGCTTAATGTGAGGCTAGGGACATGCAGAAAAAACATTTGGTTCTGGCGATACTCGTCACCTTAGTGTGGGGAGTGAACTTTCCAATCACCAAACTTGGTTTACGCTCGATCGATCCCTTTGTGTTAACCGGAATACGCTTTGCGCTCGCTGCTATACCTTTGGTGCTCTTCATCAAGCGCCCCGCCATCAAGTTCAGCTATGTCGCCGCTTACGGCTTCATTTTCGGGTTGGGGATGTGGGGGGTGATCAATTATGGCATTCAGATCGGTGTCAGCCCCGGTATTGCTTCGCTGATCATTCAGCTCAGTGTGTTCTTCACCATGGGTTGGGGGGCGTTACTATTTAAAGAAAAGCTTCGCGGTGCCCAGCTTATCGGGGCACTGCTGGCATTGGTCGGGCTAGCGGGCATCATTTCCACCCAGCAAGGGGAGCACGCAATACTTGGAGTACTGCTGATTGTGCTGAGTGCAGTCGCTTGGAGCGTCGGCAACGTGATTATCAAGAAATCGGGTGTCAAAGAGATTTTTTCATTCATGGTCTGGGCCAGTCTGTTTCCACCCATCCCGCTCTTCTTCATCACTTGGCTCATGCAGGGTGCCGCGCCCTTTGAGAACCTGCAAAGCAGTCTCGACTTCACGGCTGTACTATCGATCGTTTTCCAGGTTTACCTGGCCACACACTTTGCCTATTGGGGATGGAATTCGCTGTTGAAACTTTATCCCGTATCAACAGTGGCACCGCTGTCGTTGTTAATTCCGGTATTCGGCATCGGCAGTTCGATGCTGATTATCGGCGAACACATCTCGACACCGAACTTGATTTCAATTGCGATCATCATTATGGGATTGGCAGTCGGCCTATATCGTAAGTCCCCTGGCACCATCCATGCCGCCCCCAGAGCCGGGTTACGCTCGGACTAAGGCGGTCGTGCCAGAACATTGATCGATTGAAATCTACATGGGTATTGATTCCCCGCGTAGAACTGCCGTAATGGACACTGCCAACGCTTAGCGTTGGCCTTTTTTATTGATCGTCGAAACGTCGTCATTCGCTAGCAGTGGCCACGCTCTCGAGCCGATACCCATACCCGTAAATCGTCAGCAGTTGCCAACCGCGATCGGCCGTCAGGCCCAGCTTGTTGCGCAGGCGATAAATATGAGTATCTAGCGGGCGGGAGGACGCTATTTCTTCATGGGTCCAAAAACGTTCATACAAGTATTCACGGGACAACGGTCGGCCCAGATTGGCGAACAGGCAGCGAGCGAGACGGTATTCCCGTTCGGTCAGGCTGATGGGGGTGGTGGCGCGGGTGACGGTGAGTTCGGCGTCGTCGAATTCGAGGTCATTGAAGGTCAGTATTTCGGTGGCTGCCGCGCGTTGCAGCCCATGCCGACGGAGCACCGCGCTGACTCGAGCCATCAGTTCGTTGGGACGAAACGGTTTGCTCACGTAATCGTCGGCCCCGGCGTTCAACGCCTGGACGATATCGCTTTCGGTATCGCGACTGGTGAGCATGATCGCGGCCGGTGGCACGTCCATGTGTTCACGGGTCCAGCGCAACAACGCCAGGCCGCTGATATCGGGCAGTTGCCAGTCGAGGATCAGCAAGTCGAAGGTCTCCCGCCGAAGTTGCCGTAGCAAGTCCTCTCCCCGCTCGAAGCTGTGCAACGTCCACCCCTGCTCTCCCGCTACGGGGATCTGTCGCAGTGTCTGTTCCACCCGGCGAAGTTCGGCGGGTTCGTCATCCAGTATTGCGACACGCATGCCGAGTGTTTCCTTCATCTCGTAAGTGCAAAGTTTAAGAAATTACCTGCGGGAGTTTAGGCTGATTGATTGAATCTGAACAATTGTGGCGAATTGCTGCGAACTTCCCAAGCATGGTTACGCTGATGTCACTTCGCCGGTAGGCGATGAACTATCGGCAGAATGCTCAAGAGGTACTGTGGGAAAGATGCACCTAAAGATTCTCTCTAATGGTTTCACAAGCCTGGCAGCATTGATGTTAGTGGCTGGCCTTGGACTGGGATGCACCACGGTCCAGTCGATTCCAGTCGTCGACCAGGAGGCTGTACCGCGTTACTTCGGCCCAACAGAAACAAACACGGTTATGGGGGATTCGCCCGGCTTTGCCCCGATGCACTCCCCACAGATAGACGCCGTACAACCTGACCCAACACATCAACGTTGGGTGTTTTAGACGCGCTCGGCCAATTCTGAACAAATATTGATAATTGCCTCACATGGCTTCCATGTCGGTAAATTCGTTGGCGCTGAGCGGCACAGGGGCATTGGGATGTGCTCCGACGCAGGGAGCGTCAAGCCAACCTGGCAGGACCGTCGATTGCCGGTTTTCGGTGGTCCGCACGTTCAGGGGGAAATACAGGGAGTGCCTGCTCGGCTCCGACACAGGGATGTGTCATCCCATTTCCTTTGCTTCCATGGCTATCTGCCAGAGCATCCGGTCAGGTATCGTGCGTCAAGCGCGTGCGTTTCCCGGCATGATTTCCATAAGAGCATAAAAGCCAATCCATGAACCCCATGACCTTATTGCTCTCACGCCGTTCTGGCGTCTGTCTTTTACTGGTTGCCGGCTTGATGGGATTGCTCACCCAGAGTGCATCGGCGGCAGTCTCCTCGGCAAAACGCTTGCCTTATATCGATGAAAACCAACAATGCCGTGGTCAACCGCTGCCGGCGACTGTCGAGCATCTGACCGGTGAAGCCTGGAAGCTGGACGCCAAAGGCAAGCAGACGCCGCTGCAGGAAGGTATGTCGATCGACGAGCAGGAAGGAGTCAAAACCTCGCCCTCAGCGTTTGTCAGCCTGTCCCTGGGTGATGGCTCGCGGGTGGTGTTGCCCTCCAGTTCCCATATCACCCTGCATCTCAATGAAGAACATTCGATCCCTCAGGTCATTCTTGAGCAGGGGCAGGTTGAGTCGTATGTGATCAAACGTCCCAGCGACCATGATCGCTTTCAGATCGTCACGCCGGTCGGTGTACTGGGCGTACGGGGTACGCACTTTCGGGTGCGCAACGATGACGGTGGCGAGGCGCTGCTGGAGGTTCTGAACGGACACGTGGCGGTCAACCGTGATGAGGAAACGTCGGGCTCCCGCCCTGCCCGGTCGGCTGCCAAACGGACTCAGAGCCCTGACGCTGACGAGGTCCAGGTCATGGCCCGTCAGGGTTTGCGTATTCAGAAACAAGGCACATTGACGCCAATCGACTTGCTACCTGCCCCACGTTTGTTGGGGCAAGGCGGTCAGACGGGTAATGTGCCTGTGTGGCAATTGATCATGAAACCCATCGAAGGGGCCACGCGTTATCGGGCGCAAGTGGCTACCGACGCAGCCTTTCTGGACATCAAGCAAGAGCAGTTTTCCAGCACGCCAGAGGTCAAATTCAGCGGGCTCAAAGCATTTTTCTACCATGTTCGCCTGTCGGCCTATGACGCTCAGGGGTTAGAGGGAGAGACCGGGGTGTATGACATTTTCTATTACCCCAGGACCACACGTGTCCAATAGCGCCTTGGCCGACGACCGATGAAGAGACGGCCAAGGAAGGATGACCGCGAGCCGACCCAGGCTCAGCGGTTGTTTCAGCGGATGGTGCGCGAGTGGCTGTGGGTCTGTCTGATCCTGTTGCCGCTGACGGCGATGCTGTCGATGAATCAGGGGCTGGCCCTGAGCAATCTGCTGTATGACAACCTGCGCCGGCTGAGTCCGCTGCCGGTGGACCCGCGAATACTCATCGTCACGATCGATGACTACAGCTTGCAGCAGCTTGGCCAATGGCCGTGGTCGCGGGCCATGCACGCGCAACTATTGGATCGGCTCAGCGCCGCGAACGTTAAAGGCGTTCTATTCGACGTTATCTTCAGCGAGCCCGATAGCCATCCCGGCAACGATCAGCTTTTGGCCCAGGCGGTCTGTCGGACCGGGAATGTTTTCGTGCCGCTGTTGCGCGAAGGCGTCGCACGTTATGGGCAGCCCTTGGGGGAAATCGAACCGGTGGCTGCGCTGAGCCATTGCGCCAAAGGTGTCGGGCACATCAATGCTGAAGCGGATGCCGACGGAATTGTGCGCAGTGTGTATTTAAGCGAAGGACCGGCGCAAAAAGCACGCCCTCAACTGGCCTGGCTGCTGTACGAAGAATCCCTTACCGATAAGGGAAATGTACCGATGCCTGGTACCCCGGCCCTGCCATCGGCGCAAGGCTGGCAGCGAGCCCACGAAATACGGATTCCTTTCATCCATTCCGACGCGGGCTTTCCCACTGTGCCCTACGTCAGCGTATTGCGCGGCGAAGTCCCGCCCGAGTTGTTGCGTGATCGCTTGATCCTGATCGGCTCGACCGCCCCAGGCCTGGGCGACCGCTACGTGACACCGCAATCGGCCAGCATCGGCACCACACCGGGCATCGAGATCCAGGCGAATATCCTCAACGGGCTGCTGCAACAGCGCAACATTGTGGTTCTCGATCAGCGTTTGGCGGCCTTGCTATCGGTGATGATTGTCGGTGAGTTGCTCGGCCTGTTGCTGGTACGTCCGCGTCGCGCCCTATGGCTGACACTGGGTGCAATGGCGGCCGCTCTACTGGGTTCGGGTGTACTGTTGCGGCTTGGTTGGTGGTGGTCACCGGCGGCGAGCCTGCTAGGGATGATGCTGGGATACCTGATCTGGAATTGGCGAAGGCTGAACGCGGTGCTCGCCTATTTCGGCTGGGAGCTGGCGCGCCTGGACAGCGAGCCGAAAGTCTTTCCCGAACGTCGTCGCACCCAGGCCCCGGCCGGTGATGTGCTGCAAGGGCAAATCGTCGCGCTGGAGCAGGCCATGAGTCGGACCCGCGACACCCGACGTTTCATTGCCGATGGACTTGAATACCTGCCGGTGGCGACACTGATCAGCGATCCGAACGGACGTATTCTGCTGGCCAACCGCAAGGCTCGAGAAGTGTTTTGTCGTGGCCTGGTGGGCGAGGACATGCTCGAGCAACTGAGCGACTTGGGTTACCCGGTGCCGTCCAATGGAATGCCATCTGCGTTGTCGACCCTGGAGCCGCTGGAGTTTCGTGACTCCCAGGCACGCAGCCTGCGTCTGGACCTGGCACCGCTGTTGCCAGCCGAGGGTGACGCCGTGATTGGCTGGCTACTGAGCCTCACTGACTTGAGCGTCGAGCGCGACGCCGAAGAACAACGAGCCGTGTTGCTGCGCTTTTTGTCCCATGACCTCAGGGCTCCCCATTCGGCGATACTGGCCTTGCTCGATGTTCAGCGGCATCAGGTATCCGGCGACACTCAAGTGTTCAGTCAGATCGAGTTACAAGTGCGCAAGGCGCTGAACCTGACCGAGGCTTTTGTGCAGTTGGCAAAAGCCGAGTCCGAGGCCTATCAGTTTCAGCCGAGCATGTTCGCGATGTTGTTGCTCGATACCTTCGACCAGGCCTCGAGCATTGCTCATCTGAAGAACATTCAATTACTGCATGACCTCGACGAAGACGCTGAAGCGCTGGTCCTGGCCGATCAATCGCTACTGACACGGGCACTGTTCAACCTGCTGGAAAACGCCATCAAGTACAGTCCGGCGGGCTCGCGGATCTCAGTGCGGGTGAGTTGTGCCGAGGGTTGGCTACTGTGCGAGATCGCCGATCAGGGGCGAGGGATTGCTGTCGATGAACTTCCCGAGTTGTTCAGTCAGTATCGGCGTTTTACCTCGGCTCACGGCAGCGACGGCCTGGGGCTGGGTTTGTCCATGGTCAAGGCAGTGGTTGACCGTCATGGCGGGAGGATTTCCTGCCATAGCGTGGTGGGGCAAGGCACGACGTTCAGCGTCCAGTTACCGCTATTGAGCGAGTGATCCAGACGCTTTCAACGGGCATAAAAAAACCGGCTATATCAGCCGGTTTTTTTACGTCCAAAATATACTTATGCACCTTTTCCGACGTTTTATTTGCTTAAGAAATATGTATGTAAATCATAAGCTTAAAAACTAAAAACGACGTTTTTCAACAAAACGGTACACAGGTTATCCACAGAATCTCAGACAGTCACTTGATCGGTAGCGTTGGGTGCCGCCGGGGCTGCTGGCAGCGAGCCCATCTCGCGCTGCATCTGTTCGTTCCAGGCCTGCACTCGATCATTCAGGTCGGCAATGGCTCGCGGCCCGTTACCCTCGGCGTACATCGGCGCGCCAATGATGACAGTGATCACGCCTTGCTGTTTCGCCCAACCGGTTTTTGGCCAGAACTTGCCGGCATTGTGCGCAATCGGCAGTACCGGTAATGACGCATTGACCGCCAACGCGGTGCCACCGCGGGAGAACTTGCCGATAGTGCCGTAAGGGACGCGAGTCCCTTCAGGGAAGATCAGTACCCAGACATTGTCCTTGAGCAGCTCATCGCCCTTCTTCGCCACATGTTTGAGCGCGGCCTTTGGGTTGCCACGGTCGATGGCAATCGGTCGCAGCATGGCCATGGCCCAGCCGAAGAACGGAACGTAGAGCAGTTCGCGTTTGAGCACCTGGCTCAGAGGCTCGAAATACGCCGAGAGAAAGAATGTCTCCCAAGTGCTCTGGTGGTTCGACTGAATCACGCAGGGCTGGTCAGGCACGTTCTCGGCACCCTTCACTTCATAACGGATACCCAGAAAGACTTTGCTCAGCCATAAGGCGCAGCGGCACCAGTACACGTTGATAAAGCGATAGCGCGCCTTGAATGGCAGAAACGGCGCGATAAAAAAGCTCAGGGTGCACCAGAGCAAAGAGCTGGTGCCCAGCAGCAGGTAAAAGAGGAAAGTTCTGATGGCCTGCAGTATCGACATGGCGACATTTACCGTTGCGGGCATTGCCCGCCTATTCAAGCGCACTCCCGATCAGTCCTTGGCCAGGATGTCAGAAGAGCCTTAGTTGTGGATAAGTTCCGCGGCAATCGCCGCCAGATCGTCAAAAATCAAGGTGCCCGCCGGTAGGGTCTTCCCCAGAGTCTTTTCGCCTTTCCCGGTCTTTACCAAAACTGGCTGAGAGTCGACGGCTCTGGCGGCTTCCAGGTCACCGAGAGTATCGCCGACGAACCATAGATTCGTCAGCGAAACGTTGTAATGCGCGGCGATGGTTTTCAACATCCCAGGTTTTGGCTTGCGGCAATCGCAGCCATCGTCTGGCCCGTGCGGGCAATAGACGATCAGCCCGACTTCGCCACCCTGCTCCGCCACCAGCTCGCGCAAGCGAGCGTGCATGGCATCCAGGGTGGCGATGTCGTAATAGCCGCGAGCGATGCCCGACTGGTTGGTAGCGACCGCCACCGTCCAGCCGGCCTTGTTCAACTGCGCGATCGCTTCGATCGAACCGGGGAGCGGAATCCACTCCTCCACCGACTTGATGTACGCGTCGGAGTCGTAATTGATCACTCCGTCCCGATCGAGAATCAGCAGTTTCAACAGCAGCCCCTTAGCCCAGCAGCGAAATGTCGGCAACGCCGAGGAACAAGCCACGCAGACGCGCCAGCAGCGCATAGCGGTTGGCTCGCACCTTGGCATCTTCGGCGTTGACCATCACCGCTTCGAAGAACGCATCCACCGGCTCGCGCAAGGCGGCCAGACGTGCCAGCGATTCGCTGTACTGACGCGCAGCGGCCATTGGCTGAACAGCCTGGTCAGCCTGCTGGATCGCCGAATACAGGGAAAACTCGTTGGCGTTGTCGAAGTACTTGGCTTCAACGACCGAAGGAACGGTGCCTTCGACCTTGCTCAGCAAGTTCGAAACGCGCTTGTTCACAGCGGCCAGGGCTGCGGCTTCCGGCAATTTACGGAACGCTTCTACCGCTTGTACACGCTGATCGAAGTCCAGCGCCGAGCCCGGCTTCAGGGCACGGACCGACAGGTAAGTCCCGACATCAACGCCTTCGTCTTCATAACGGGCACGCAGACGGTCGAAGATGAACTCCAGCACCGAGTCATTCAGGCCGGCAGCCTTCACCTTGGTACCGAACGCATTCACGGCAAACGCCACGGCGTCATTCAGGTCGAGGTCGAGCTTCTTGTCGATCAGGATGCGCAATACACCCAGCGCAGCGCGGCGCAAGGCGTACGGGTCTTTGCTCCCGGTTGGCAGCATGCCGATACCGAAAATGCCCACCAGCGTGTCGAGCTTGTCGGCGATGGCCACGGCCGCACCGGTCAGGGTGGTCGGCAGTTCAGCACCGGCACCGCGCGGCATGTACTGCTCGTTCAGCGCCAAGGCGACTTCTTCCGGCTCGCCGTCGTTGAGGGCGTAGTAGTAACCGGCGACACCTTGCATCTCCGGGAACTCACCGACCATCTCGGTCGCCAGGTCGCACTTGGACATCAGGCCGGCACGGGAAGCCCAGGCCGGGTTGCCACCAATGCGTTGAGCGATGAACGCGGCGAGCTTGGAAACGCGCTCGGCCTTGTCGTAGACGCTGCCGAGTTTTTCCTGGAACACCACGTTCTGCAGACGCAGGTTGAAGTCTTCGAGTTTTTGCTTCTTGTCTTGCTTGAAGAAAAACTCGGCGTCGGTCAGGCGTGGGCGAACCACTTTCTCGTTACCGGCGATGATCTGCTGCGGGTCTTTGCTTTCGATGTTGGCCACGGTAATGAAACGAGGCAGCAACTTGCCGTCGGCATCCAGCAGGCAGAAATACTTCTGGTTGTCCTGCATGGTGGTGATCAGTGCTTCTTGCGGCACGTCGAGGAAACGTTCTTCGAACGAGCACACCAGCGGCACCGGCCATTCAACCAGCGCGGTCACTTCGTCGAGCAGGCTTTGCGGCACGATGGCCGTACCTTCCTGCAGCGTCGCCAGTTCTTCGGTGCGCTTGCTGATCAGCTCGCGACGCTCGTTGGCGTCGGCCAGCACATAGGCTGCACGCAGGTCATTCAGGTAGTTGGCCGGCGAGGTGATGCGCACGCTTTCAGGATGGTGGAAGCGGTGACCACGGGAATCGCGGCCGGCCTTTTGCGCGAGGATGGTGCAGTCGATGACGTGGTCACCGAGCAGCATCACCAACCATTGGGTCGGGCGAACGAATTCTTCTTTGCGAGCACCCCAGCGCATGCGCTTGGGGATAGGCAGGTCGTTCAGGGAGTCTTCGACGATGGTCGGCATCAAGCTCGCGGTTGGCTTGCCGGCGATGCTTTGGCTGTAGCGCAGTTTCGGACCACTCTGATCGATTTCGCTCAGGTCGACGCCGCACTTCTTGGCGAAGCCCAGGGCTGCTTGAGTCGGGTTGCCTTCGGCATCGAACGCGGCCTGACGCGGCGGGCCGTCGAGGTTGATGCTGCGATCCGGCTGCTGGGTCGCCAGCGCGGTAATCAGCACGGCCAGACGACGTGGCGCGGCGTAGACGGTTTTGGTTTCGTAGTTCAGGCCGGCAGCTTGCAGGCCTTTGTCGATACCGGCCATAAATGCTTCGGCCAGGGTGTTCAGGGCTTTGGGTGGCAGTTCTTCGGTGCCCAATTCAACCAGAAAATCTTGAGCACTCATTGTGCAGCCTCCAGCTTGGCCAGTACTTCATCACGCAGGTCCGGGGTCGCCATCGGGAAGCCCAGCTTGGCGCGAGCCAGCAGGTAGGCTTGCGCAACGGAACGCGCCAGGGTGCGTACACGCAGGATGTATTGCTGACGCGCGGTCACCGAGATCGCCCGGCGCGCATCCAGCAGGTTGAAGGTGTGGGAAGCCTTCAACACCATTTCGTAGCTCGGCAACGGCAAGGGCTGATCAAGTTCGATCAGGCGCTTGGCTTCGCTTTCATAGAAATCGAACAACTCGAACAGCTTCTCGACGTTGGCGTGTTCGAAGTTGTAGGTCGACTGTTCCACTTCGTTCTGGTGGAACACGTCGCCGTAGGTCACCTTGCCGAACGGACCGTCAGCCCAGACCAGGTCGTAGACCGAGTCCACGCCTTGCAGGTACATGGCCAGGCGCTCCAGACCGTAAGTGATCTCGCCGGTCACCGGGTAGCACTCGATGCCGCCCGCTTGCTGGAAGTAAGTGAACTGCGTCACTTCCATGCCGTTGAGCCAGACTTCCCAGCCCAGACCCCAGGCGCCCAGCGTTGGCGACTCCCAGTTGTCTTCGACGAAACGGATGTCGTGCACCAGCGGGTCGAGGCCCACGTGCTTGAGGGAGCCCAGGTACAGTTCCTGGAAGTTGTCCGGGTTCGGCTTCAGGACTACCTGGAACTGGTAGTAGTGCTGCAGACGGTTCGGGTTTTCGCCGTAGCGGCCGTCAGTCGGGCGACGACTGGGCTGCACATAAGCGGCGTTCCAGGTTTCCGGGCCAATGGCGCGCAGGAACGTGGCAGTGTGGAAAGTGCCGGCGCCTACTTCCATATCGTAGGGCTGAAGTACCACACAACCTTGCTCGGCCCAGTATTGCTGGAGGGCGAGGATCAAGTCTTGGAAGGTACGCACGGCTGGCGTAGGCTGGCTCACGAAATTCACCTGTTTCTTGGGCTGCGATTTAAAGAGCGGGAGTATACCCGATTCGGTCCTGCGCACGCCCCCTGGAGCCTTATGCCACGCTGCTTTTGGTGTACCGAAGATCCGCTGTACATGGCTTATCACGATCAGGAGTGGGGCACGCCGCTACGCGATGCGCAGGGTTTGTTCGAGTTGCTTTTGCTCGAAGGGTTCCAGGCCGGGCTTTCCTGGATCACTGTGTTGCGCAAACGAGAGCGTTATCGCGAGGTGCTGTTTGGCTTCGACGTGCAACGCGTGGCACAGATGAGCGACGCGGAAATCGATGAATTGATGCTCGATCCGGGGATCATCCGCAATCGCCTCAAACTTAATGCCGCCCGGCGCAATGCCCAAGCCTGGCTGGCGCTGGAGGACCCGGTGGCGTTTCTCTGGTCGTTCGTCGGCGGAATGCCGGTGATCAATCATTTCAAGGATCGCAGTGAAGTGCCGGCGGTGACACCGGTCGCCGTCGAGATGAGCAAAGGCCTGAAAAAAGCCGGTTTCACGTTCGTCGGCCCGACCATTTGTTATGCGTTGATGCAGGCTTCGGGCATGGTCATGGACCACACTCGCGATTGCGATCGCTACGCCACCTTGGCGAACGGCGGTTAGAATAGCCGCCTCGCGCACAGCACAAGATCAGGAGTGACCTGTGGATAAGTTGAAAGGCGCCTTGCTGGTAGGCGCTCTGCGTCTGTTTGCCCTGCTTCCTTGGCGGGCCGTGCAGGCGGTGGGTTCGGCGATTGGCTGGACCATGTGGAAAACCCCCAACCGTTCCCGCGACGTGGTGCGGATCAACCTCGCCAAGTGCTTTCCGCAAATGGACCCGGCCGAACGCGAGCGTTTAGTCGGACAGAGCCTGAAAGACATCGGCAAGTCCCTGACCGAGAGCGCCTGCGCATGGATCTGGCCGGCTCAGCGTTCCATCGACCTGGTGCGTGAAGTCGAAGGTCTCGATGTGCTCAAGGATGCCCTCGCCTCCGGCAAAGGCGTGGTCGGCATCACCAGCCACCTGGGCAACTGGGAAGTGCTGAACCACTTCTATTGCAACCAGTGCAAACCGATTATTTTCTACCGTCCGCCCAAGCTCAAGGCGGTGGATGAGTTGCTGCGCAAGCAGCGGGTGCAATTGGGTAACCGAGTAGCCGCTTCCACCAAGGAAGGCATCCTCAGCGTGATCAAGGAAGTGCGCAAAGGTGGTGCCGTGGGCATTCCGGCTGACCCGGAACCGGCCGAATCCGCCGGGATCTTCGTGCCGTTCTTCGCCACTCAGGCCCTGACCAGTAAATTTGTCCCGAACATGCTGGCCGGCGGCAAAGCGGTCGGCGTGTTCCTGCATGCCCTGCGTCTGCCGGACGGTTCGGGTTACAAAGTGATCCTCGAAGCCGCCCCCGAGGCCATGTACAGCACCGATACCGAAACCTCCTGCGCAGCCATGAGCCAGGTGGTCGAGCGCTATGTGCGGGCTTATCCGAGCCAGTACATGTGGAGCATGAAGCGCTTCAAGAAGCGTCCGCCGGGCGAAGAACGCTGGTACTGATGCTGCTGTGGATAACTCCCGGTAAAATCAAAAGATCGCAGGCTTCGCCTGCTCCTACAAAAGGCGCGGCGTACACCCCGTAGGAGCTGCCGAAGCCTGCGATCTTTTGATCTTTTGATCTTGCGATTAGCCTGCGTTACTTCTGATCAGTGCGCCTGACGCTCAAGCTTTTTCAGAAACACCGTCATTTCCTTCTCCGCCTGCTTGTCGCCATGATTGCGGGCAGCTTCCAGACCCTGTTCCCAGGCCTGACGCGCCGCCGCGTAATCCGCCAGCGCCAGATGGGCCTTGCCCAGTAGCTTCCAGGCCGCCGAATACTTCGGATCGAACTCGACGCAGCGCTGGAAATGCTCTGCGGCTTTGGCATTTTCACCAAGATCCAGATAACCCTTGCCCAGGCCGAAGCGCAGCAGCGAGTTATCCACACCCTTGGCGAGCATTTTTTCCAGGGATTCGATCATGGTGGATTCCTTATTGAGGTTATTCAGGGATGCCTGTTTGTTCTTGAGATTGCTTTCGCGGGCAAGCCCGCTCCCACAGGAATCTCGGTCGTACACAAGATATGTGTTCACTGCAAAACACTGTGGGAGCGGGCTTGCCCGCGAAGAGGCCCGTCCAGCCACTGCAAATGCCGGATCAGAAGAAGCTCAACCCCACATGGAACAGCTTTTCCACATCCCGAATATGCTTTTTATCCACAAGGAACAGAATCACATGGTCGCCGGCTTCGATCACGGTGTCGTCGTGGGCGATGATCACTTCTTCGTCGCGGATGATCGCGCCAATGGTGGTCCCCGGCGGCAGGCCGATGTTTTCGATGGCCTTGCCGATCACCTTGCTCGATTTCGCATCACCGTGGGCGATGGCCTCGATGGCTTCCGCCGCACCTCGACGCAATGAGTGCACGCTGACGATATCGCCGCGCCGCACGTGGGCCAGCAACGTGCCGATGGTCGCCAATTGCGGGCTGATGGCGATGTCGATGTCGCCGCCCTGGATCAGGTCGACGTAGGCCGGGTTGTTGATGATCGTCATCACCTTCTTCGCGCCCAGGCGTTTGGCCAGCAGCGACGACATGATGTTGGCTTCGTCGTCGTTGGTCAGCGCCAGGAAGATGTCGGCGTCGGCGATGTTCTCTTCCATCAGCAAGTCGCGGTCGGAGGCACTGCCCTGCAACACCACGGTGCTGTCGAGGGTGTCCGAGAGATGGCGGCAGCGGGCCGGGTTCATCTCGATGATCTTCACCTGATAGCGGCTTTCGATGGCCTCGGCCAAACGCTCGCCAATCTGCCCGCCGCCAGCAATGACGATGCGTTTATAGCTCTCGTCGAGGCGGCGCATTTCACTCATTACCGCGCGAATATTCGCTTTGGCGGCGATGAAAAATACTTCGTCGTCGGCCTCGATCACCGTATCGCCCTGGGGCAGGATCGGTCGGTCACGACGGAAAATCGCCGCAACGCGCGTTTCGACATTCGGCATGTGTTCGCGCAGCTGTCGCAGTTGCTGACCCACCAGCGGACCGCCGTAATAGGCTTTCACTGCCACCAGTTGCGCCTTGCCTTCGGCGAAATCGATTACCTGCAACGCCCCCGGATGCTGGATCAGGCGTTTGATGTAGTTGGTGACGACTTGCTCCGGACTGATCAGCACGTCGACCGGAATCGCTTCGTTATCGAACAATTCGGCGCGGGTCAGGTACGCGGCTTCGCGGACCCGGGCGATCTTGGTCGGTGTGTGAAACAGAGTGTGAGCGACCTGACAGGCCACCATGTTGGTTTCGTCACTGTTGGTCACTGCAACCAACATGTCGGCGTCGTCGGCCCCGGCCTGACGCAGGATGGTCGGCAGCGAACCGCGACCCTGCACGGTGCGGATGTCCAGCCGATCGCCGAGGTCACGCAGGCGTTCGCCATCGGTGTCGACCACGGTGATGTCGTTAGCCTCGCTGGCCAAGTGTTCCGCCAGCGAACCGCCGACCTGCCCTGCGCCGAGGATGATGATTTTCATCCAGTCACTCCCTTAAAACCGGTTAACCGCGCGCGGCGGCAATCTTGATCAGCTTGGCGTAGTAGAACCCGTCGTGGCCGCCTTCCTGGGCCAATAATTGGCGACCGTGAGGTTGCTTGATACCGGCTTGAGTCGCGAGGTCCAGTTCACGGGCGCCCGGCGTGCGAGCGAGGAAGGCTTCGATGACTTCGGTGTTCTCGGTCGGCAGCATGGAGCAAGTGGCGTAAAGCAGAATGCCGCCCACTTCCAACGTTATCCACATAGCGTCGAGCAATTCGCCCTGAAGCACCGCCAAGGCGGCAATGTCGTCGGGTTGGCGAGTCAGTTTGATGTCCGGGTGACGACGAATCACACCGGTAGCCGAGCACGGCGCGTCCAGCAAAATGCGCTGGAACGGTTTGCCGTCCCACCAGGTCGCGGTGTCGCGGCCGTCGGCGGCGATCAGTTCGGCGCTCAGGCCCAGGCGTGCGAGGTTTTCCCGCACCCGCACCAGACGCTTGGCTTCCAGATCCACAGCAACCACGCCGGCCAGTTTGGACTCGGCTTCAAGGATGTGGCAGGTTTTGCCGCCCGGTGCGCAGCAGGCGTCCAGCACCCGTTGGCCTGGCGCCAGGTCCAGCAGGTCGGCGGCCAGTTGCGCGGCTTCGTCCTGCACGCTGATCCAGCCTTCGGCGAAACCCGGGAGGCTGCGCACGTCGGCCGCTGCGTCGAGGATGATGCCGTCCTGACTGTAAACGCATGGCGTGGCAGCGATACCCGCTTCAGTCAGCAAACCGAGGTAGGCATCGCGAGTGTGATGGCGACGGTTGACCCGCAAAATCATCGGCGGGTGAGCGTTGTTCGCCGCGCAAATGGCTTCCCACTGCTCAGGCCAGAAGGCTTTGAGGGATTTTTGCAGCCAGCGTGGGTGAGCGGTGCGCACCACCGGGTCGTGTTCCAGCTCGGCCAGCAGCGCTTCGCTTTCCCGTTGGGCACGGCGCAGCACGGCGTTGAGCAAGGCTTTGGCCCACGGCTTTTTCAGTTTGTCGGCGCAACCGACGGTTTCGCCGATGGCAGCGTGGGGCGGAACCCGGGTGTAGAGCAGTTGGTAGAGGCCGACCAGCAACAGCGCCTCGACATCGGCATCAGCCGCTTTGAACGGCTTTTGCAGCAACTTGGCCGCCAGCGCCGACAAACGTGGCTGCCAGCGAGCCGTGCCGAATGCCAGGTCCTGGGTGAAGCCGCGATCACGGTCTTCGACCTTGTCCATTTGCGTTGGCAGAGAACTGTTGAGTGAGGCTTTTCCGTTAAGAACAGCGGCCAGTGCCTTGGCGGCGGCCAGACGTGGATTCATTGAGCGTCCGCCGCTTGACCGAGAACGGTGCCGACGGCGAATTTCTCACGACGGCTGTTGAACAAGTCGCTGAAGTTCAGCGCCTTGCCGCCGGGCAATTGCAGACGGGTCAGGCACAGTGCCTGTTCACCGCAGGCGACGACCAAGCCGTCCTTGCTGGCACTGAGGATTTCACCCGGTGCGCCCTGCCCTTCGGCCAGGCTTGCGGCCAACACTTTCAGCGCTTCGCCGTTCAGCGTGCTGTGGGTGATCGGCCAAGGATTGAAGGCGCGAACCAGACGCTCCAGCTCAACCGCCGGGCGGCTCCAGTCGATGCGCGCTTCGTCCTTGTTCAATTTGTGCGCGTAGGTGGCGAGGCTGTCGTCCTGCACTTCGCCTTGCAGAGTGCCAGCGGCCAGGCCGGCAATCGCCTGCACCACGGCCGGTGGGCCCATCTCTGCGAGGCGATCATGGAGGCTGCCACCAGTGTCTTCGGCGCTGATCGGCGTTGTGACCTTGAGCAGCATCGGCCCGGTGTCGAGGCCCAGCTCCATGCGCATCACGGTCACGCCGCTTTCGCTGTCGCCCGCCTCAACGGCGCGCTGGATTGGCGCCGCACCGCGCCAGCGTGGCAGCAAGGATGCGTGGCTGTTGATGCAACCCAGGCGCGGAATATCCAGTACCACTTGCGGCAGGATCAGGCCATAGGCGACCACCACGAGCAAATCCGGTTTCAGTGCAGCCAGTTCAGCCTGAGCGTCTTCGTTGCGCAGGGTTGGAGGTTGCAACACCTGGATGTTGTGTTCCAGAGCCAACTGCTTGACCGGGCTCGGCATCAGCTTCTGCCCACGGCCTGCCGGACGGTCCGGTTGGGTGTAGACCGCAACGATCTCGTAAGGACTGTCGAGCAGGGCCTTGAGGTGTTCGGCGGCGAATTCCGGGGTACCGGCAAAGACAATGCGCAGTGGCTCAGTCATGGGAAGCTCTCAATTACAAAGCAGTCGCAAAAGAAAAAGGCTTGCCGCAGCAAGCCTTTGAAAGAAGGGCATCAAGCGTTCTGGCGATGGAGCTTTTCCAGTTTCTTCTTGATCCGGTCGCGTTTGAGCGTGGACAGGTAATCAACGAACAATTTGCCGTTGAGGTGGTCGCATTCATGCTGGATGCATACCGCGAGCAGGCCTTCGGCGATCAGTTCGTACGGCTGGCCGTCGCGGTCCAGGGCCTTGATCTTGACCTTTTGCGGGCGGTCGACGTTTTCGTAGAAACCCGGCACCGAAAGGCAGCCTTCCTGGTACTGGTCCACCTCGTCGGTCAGGACTTCGAACTCGGGGTTGATGAACACCCGTGGTTCGCTGCGGTCTTCAGAGAGGTCCATCACGACGATACGTTTATGCACGTTGACCTGGGTCGCGGCGAGGCCGATGCCTGGCGCTTCATACATTGTTTCAAACATGTCATCGACCAACTGACGCACTTCGTCGTCCACTACAGCCACTGGTTTGGCGATAGTGCGCAGGCGCGAGTCGGGGAATTCGAGGATGTCTAAAATGGCCATAAGCTCAATTGCTGCACGTGTGAGGTAAAGTCGGGTCGATGGCCTGGCGAGTCCGAGGATGCAGGCTACCGTTGTGAACGTAGCTTCCGGCTTTTCAATAAGGAGCCGGTAGCGAGCCACGAGGGCTCTGGCGTTTCACGCGAACGTACATAATAAAGGGATTCACCGCATGAGGAAATCACTACTCGCCTTGCTCCTTCTGGCCTCGGTCGGTTTTGCGCACGGGCAAGTGCAACTCAGGGAAGGTTTTCCACAGCAATACACCGTGGTTGCAGGGGACACACTCTGGGACATTTCCGCCAAATACCTGCGTGAACCGTGGGAGTGGCCGCAGCTTTGGCAGGCCAATCCACAGATCGAAAACCCCAATCTCATCTATCCGGGCGATACGCTGTCGCTGGTCTACGTCAACGGTCAGCCACGCCTGACCCTCAATCGCGGCGCTTCCCGGGGCACCATCAAGCTTTCGCCACGAATCCGCAGCTCGCCGGTGGCCGATGCCATTCCGAGCATTCCGCTGAAATCGATCAACAGCTTTTTGCTGAGCAATCGCATCGTCGACAAGGCAGAGGATTTCGACAAGGCGCCCTACATCGTCGCCGGCGATGCCGAACGGGTGCTCAGTGGCACCGGTGATCGAATATTCGCGCGTGGCCATTTCGACCCGGCACAACCGGTGTACGGCATCTTCCGTCAGGGCAAGGTCTACACCGATCCCCAGAGCAAGGAATTTCTGGGGATCAACGCCGACGACATCGGTGGCGGCGAGATCATTGCCACTGAAGGCGACGTCGCCACCCTGGCCCTGCAACGCACCACTCAGGAAGTGCGACTCGGCGACCGGCTGTTCGGCGGTGAAGAGCGCTCGATCAACTCGACCTTCATGCCCAGTGCGCCGGCAACCGACATCAACGGCTTGATCATTGATGTGCCGCGTGGGGTCACCCAGATCGGCGCGCTGGATGTCGTCACGCTGAACAAAGGGCAGCGCGATGGCCTGGCCGAAGGCAATGTGCTGGTGGTGATGAAAACCGGTGAAACCGTGCGTGACCGGATTACCGGTCAGCCATTGAAAATTCCCGACGAGCGGGCCGGTTTGCTGATGGTATTCCGCACCTACGACAAGCTCAGCTACGGGCTTGTCCTTAACGCATCGCGCTCCCTGGCGGTGATGGACAAGGTGCGAAACCCTTAAGCCTGCTCACAAGTTACCAACAGAGTTATCCACAGCTTATTCCCGATTCGACGGGACTATATAACGATCAAGGATGATCCATGTCGCTGTCTGCCTGTACGTCCGTTTCCCCTTCGGAACTGGAAGCCCGTTTACGCCTGCATCGTTTACCGGAACTCGGCCCTGCGCGTTTCAAGAAGTTGCTTGAGGCCTTCGGCTCTGCCTCCAAAGCCATCAGCGCACCGGCCAGTGCCTGGCGTGCATTGGGCCTGCCACTTGCCTGCGCGCAGGCCCGGCGCTCCAGTGAAATACGTGACGGCGCCAGTCACGCATTGACCTGGTTAGAGCGCCCGGGCCAGCATTTACTGATGTGGGACCAACCTGACTACCCCGCGTTGCTGGCGCAAATCAGTGATGCGCCGCCGCTGTTATTCGCCGCAGGCGATCCGGGAATTCTGGAGAAACCACAGCTGGCGATGGTTGGCAGCCGTCGTGCTTCGCGACCGGGCATGGACACCGCCGCCGCGTTTTCCCGCACGCTGGCCGGCGCCGGTTTTGTCATCACCAGCGGTCTGGCCCTGGGCATCGATGCTGCGGCGCATCAGGCGGCTCTGGACGTTGGCGGGCAAACGGTCGGCGTACTTGGCACGGGGCTTGAAAATTTTTATCCACAGCGAAATCGGCGACTGGCAGACGCTATGATCGCCTCGGGAAGCGCGGTCCTTTCGGAGTTCCCGCTGGACGCCGGCCCTTCCCCCAGCAATTTCCCCCGGCGCAATCGAATCATCAGCGGTTTGTCCCTCGGCGTGCTGGTGGTCGAGGCGAGTGTTGCCAGTGGTTCGTTGATCACCGCGAGGCTGGCGGCGGAACAGGGGCGTGAGGTGTATGCGATTCCAGGATCGATCCATCACCCTGGGGCAAAGGGTTGCCATCAACTGATCCGCGACGGTGCGGTGCTGGTGGAGACCATAGAACACATCCTCGAAGCCTTGCGCGGCTGGCAACGGTTGCCGTTATCCACAGAAACACCGACGGAAACTCACCCGCTGCTCATATTGCTCCATGCAGCGCCCCACACCAGTGAAGCCTTGGCGGTCACCAGTGGCTGGGCGTTGTCCAAAGTGCTGGCAGCGCTGACGGAACTGGAAATGGATGGCCGTGCGGTCTGCGAAAGCGGCCGATGGTTTGCGCGGGTAAACTAGGTTTTATAAGCAAGATCGGTAAACTGCGCAGAGCCTTATTCCGGAGAATCTTTCATGGTCAACAGTTGGCGTGTGCAACAAGCCGCACGAGCCATTCGCGCAGGCGCGGTGATTGCCTACCCAACCGAAGCGGTCTGGGGCCTGGGTTGCGACCCATGGGACGAAGAGGCGGTCTATCGTCTGCTGGCGATCAAGGGTCGGTCGGTGGAAAAAGGGTTGATTCTGGTGGCCGACAATATTCGCCAGTTCGACTTCCTTTTCGAAGACTTCCCTGAATTGTGGATGGACCGCATGGCCAGCACTTGGCCGGGCCCGAACACCTGGCTGGTGCCGCATCAGAATATGTTGCCCCAGTGGATTACCGGTGTGCATGAAACGGTGGCGTTGCGGGTTAGCGATCACCCACTGGTGCGGGATTTGTGTGCGTTGGTCGGGCCGTTGGTTTCAACCTCGGCCAACCCTCAGGGGCGGCCGGCGGCGCGGACGCGGATTCGCGTGGAGCAGTATTTCCGCGGGCAGGTTGATTGGGTGCTGGGTGGTAATCTGGGCGGGCGCAAGAATCCGAGCGTGATTCGTGATCTGGCGACCGGCCACGTTGTGCGCCCGGATTGAGTCCGCGTCATCGTTCATCGCGGGCAAGCCTCGCTCCCACAGATCCGAGTCGTATACGAATAATGTGCACGACCGAAATCCTGTGGGAGCGGGCTTGCCCGCGATGGCGTCCTCAAGGCAATAGAATCGTCGAGCCAGTCGTGCGCCGCGCCGATAATTCGGTCTGTGCTTTCGCCGCTTCAGCCAATGGATAGCGCTGGCTGATGTCCACCGTAAGCTTGCCGCTGATGATCATCTCGAACAGCTCATCGGCCATGCTTTGCAGGTTTTCAGCGTTGTTGGCGTAGGTCGCCAGGGTCGGCCGGGTCACGTACAGCGAACCCTTTGCCGCGAGAATCCCCAGGTTCACTCCGTCTACTGCGCCAGAAGCATTACCGAAACTCACCACCAGCCCCCGAGGCGCGACGCTGTCGAGCGACGTCAGCCAGGTGTCTTTCCCTACACCGTCGTACACCACCGGCACTTTTTTACCGTCAGTCAATTCCAGCACGCGTTGTGCGACGTTTTCATGGCTGTAATCGATGGTTGCCCAGGCACCATTGGCTTTCGCCAGGGCGGCTTTCTCTGCTGAACTGACCGTGCCAATCAGCTTCACGCCCAAGGCCTTGGCCCATTGGCAGGCCAGGGAACCGACGCCCCCCGCCGCTGCGTGGAACAGGATGGTTTCGCCACCCTTGAGTTCATACGTCTGACGCAGCAGGTACTGCACGGTCAGGCCTTTGAGCATCACGCCGGCGGCCTGTTCGAAGCTGATGGCATCTGGCAGATGCACCAGATTGGCTTCCGGCAATACATGAACGTCGCTGTAGGCACCCAACGGGCCACTGCCGTAAGCCACGCGATCGCCAATCTTGAAACGGGTGACTTCGCTGCCGACTGCTTCGACCACACCCGCGCCTTCAGCGCCCAGGCCTGATGGCAGGGTGGGTGGCGCATAAAGGCCGCTGCGGTAATAAGTGTCGATGAAGTTCAGGCCGATGGCCTTGTTGGTCACGCGCACCTGTTGCGGGCCGGGCTCGGCGGGTTGGTAATCCACGTATTCGAGCACTTCGGGGCCGCCATGGGCGCGGAACTGGATACGCTTTGCCATCTGCACTCTCCTTAGGTCTTGGCTTCTAGAGTTGTAGCGTCAAGCGCCCTATCGAACTCCCAAGCTTGATCTTCGTCAACTGCGGCGGCACAAGGTGCAGTGTTATCCTACGCAGCAATTTGCCGCCGGCCTGTATCAGCGCCGCGTAGCTTTGCCCGATTCAAGGTGATGCCATGACTACCCGCACCGAGGCCGTAAAAGCCTACCTGCTCGACCTGCAAGACCGCATATGCGCTGCCCTGGAAGCTGAAGACGGTGGCGCGCGTTTCGTTGAAGACGCCTGGACCCGGCCTGCCGGTGGCGGCGGTCGCACCCGGGTGATCGAAAACGGCGCGGTCATCGAAAAGGGCGGCGTCAACTTTTCCCACGTCTTTGGCAGCGGACTCCCACCCTCCGCCAGCGCTCATCGGCCAGAACTGGCCGGCCGAGGCTTCGAAGCCTTGGGCGTGTCTTTGGTGATTCACCCGCACAACCCTCATGTACCGACATCCCACGCCAACGTGCGCTTTTTCATCGCTGAAAAAGAAGGTGAAGAGCCAGTCTGGTGGTTCGGTGGCGGCTTCGACCTGACCCCTTATTACGGTAATGAAGAAGATTGCGTGCACTGGCACCGCGTCGCCGAACAGGCCTGCGCGCCGTTCGGGCCAGACGTCTACCCGCGCTACAAGGCCTGGTGCGACAGTTACTTCCACATCAAGCATCGCCATGAGCCGCGTGGCATCGGCGGCCTGTTTTTTGATGACTTGAACGAGTGGGACTTCGACACCAGCTTCGCCTTCATGCGCGCCATCGGCGATGCGTTTATCGACGCTTACCTGCCAATCGTGCAGCGCCGCAAGAACGATGCGTACACGGCCAAACAGCGTGAATTCCAGGAGTTTCGCCGTGGTCGTTATGTCGAGTTCAACCTGGTCTATGACCGCGGCACGCTGTTCGGTCTGCAATCGGGCGGGCGTACCGAGTCGATCCTGATGTCGCTGCCACCGCAAGTGCGCTGGGCCTACGACTGGAAAGCCGAGCCGGGCAGTGAAGAAGCGCGCCTGACCGAGTACTTCCTGCAAGACCGCGATTGGTTGGCCAAGGCCTGATTCCAGGGTTTGAGTTTTTGCATCGTCGGGGCTGCAGTCAAGATCGCAGCCTTCGGCAGCTCCTACGGTTGAGGAATGTAGATGGATCGTTACGTCGTATTCGGTAATCCGATTGGCCACAGCAAGTCGCCGCTGATCCACCGTCTGTTCGCTGAGCAGACGGGGCAAAAACTGGACTACAGCACCTTGCTGGCGCCCCTCGACGATTTTTCCGGCTGTGCCCAGGCATTTTTCCATGAAGGGCGTGGGGCGAATGTGACGGTGCCGTTCAAGGAAGATGCCTATCGTTTGGCGAACAGCTTGACCAAGCGAGCGCAGCGGGCCGGCGCGGTGAATACCCTGAGCAAACTGGCCGATGGCAGCCTGCTGGGCGACAACACCGATGGTGCCGGGCTGGTACGGGACCTGACGGTCAATGCCGGTTTCAGTCTCAAGGGCAAACGCATCCTGCTGCTCGGGGCCGGCGGTGCGGTGCGCGGGGCGCTGGAGCCGTTGCTGGCGGAGCAACCAGCGTCAGTGATCATCGCCAACCGCACGGTGGAGAAGGCCGAATTGCTGGCCGAATTGTTCGCGGATCTGGGGCCGGTATCGGCCAGTGGTTTCGATTGGTTGCAGGAGCCAGTGGACCTGATCATCAACGCTACGTCGGCGAGCCTGTCAGGCGATGTACCGCCGATTGCCAGCAGCTTGATCGAGTCGGGCAAGACGGTTTGCTACGACATGATGTACGGCAAGGACCCGACCTCCTTCTGCCGCTGGGCCAGTGAGCACGGCGCGGCGGTGGCGATGGATGGCTTGGGAATGTTGGCCGAGCAGCACGGCGCGGCGGTGGCGATGGATGGCTTGGGAATGTTGGCCGAGCAGGCGGCGGAAGCGTTTTACCTGTGGCGCGGTGTGCGCCCGGATACAGCGCCAGTGCTGGCCGAACTCCGACGCCAGCTCGCCGCGTAACCCCTGTAGGAGCGAGGCTTGCCCGCGAAGAACGATGATGCGGTATGCCTGAATCACCGCGGCGCTCCCTTCGCGGGCAAGCCTCGCTCCTACAGGGGGCTGTGTTTCAATCTTCGAAGCGAATCGGGCATTTCTCCGCGCCTTCGAGCTTCCTCAACTCCTCCACCACCTGCGGTCGCGCTCGCCGCAGGGTCAGGCTGCGATCCTGGCGTAGCAGCCGTCGCGCTTCCTGGTGCAGCATTTCCACGCCCGAATAGTCGATGAAGTTGATCTGCTGCGCCTCGATCACCACCCGCGCGCCGTGCATCCGTTGCAAACGCACTTGCAGGTAATGGCTGGCGCCGAAAAAGATTGAGCCACCGACTCGCAGAATGTCCTCGTCGCCCTCACGCCAATGCTGCACCCGTGGTTGCGAGGTGCGTTTGAGGTAGAAGAACAGCGAGGCCAGCACGCCGGCGTAGATCGCTGTTTGCAACTCCAGCAACAGCGTCGCGACACAGGTCAGTGCCATGACCAGAAACTCGGCACGGCTGACCCGCAGCAAGGCGCGAATGCCGCGATGGTCGACCAATCCCCAGGCGATCAACAAAATGCTGCCGGCCATGGCCGGGATCGGAATGTGCGCGATCAATACCGCGCCGAAGATAGCGAACAGCGCCACCCACACCGCAGAAAAAACCCCCGCCAGCGGTGAACAGGCACCGGCGTCGTAGCTCAGGGCCGAGCGGGTGAAGGAACCGGCTGACAGCGAGCCGGAAAAAAACGCACCGACCATGTTCGAGAAACCCTGGGCGCGGACTTCTTGATTGGCATCGAGCAACTGCTGCGAGCGCGCCGACAAAGAGCGGGCAATCGACAGGCTCGTCACCAACCCGAGCATGCCGACCGCCACCGCGCTAGGCAGCAGACGCAACACCAGGTCCAGATCCAGCGGCAACGGGCTGAAGGGCGGTAGCCGCCCGACAAAGGCGCTGACCAACTGCACATGGCCGAACATCGCTGGCCACAGCCACACCAGCAACCCGCTCAGGGCCAGAGCGATCAACAGCGTTGGCCAGCGCGGCAACAGCAGTTTCAGCACAATGCCCACCACGACCGTGGCCAGGCCTAGTACCAGTGAGGGTTTGTCCACTTCGCTGAGATGACTGAACAGCAGCACTAGGCTGTTCAGCGCCGTGGCCTGGTTGGGCACATCCAGCCCCAGCAGGTTTGGCAGTTGCCCAATGGCAATCACCACCGCTGCGCCGAGGGTGAAGCCCAGCACCACCGAGTGAGAGACGAAATTCACCAAGGCGCCGAAACGCAGCAAACCCAGCAGCCACTGGAAAATGCCCGCCAGGAGTGTCAGAAGCAGAATCAGCGTGACGTAGTCCTGCGACGCGGGCACGGCCAGAGGACTGACGCTGGCATACAGGACGATGGAAATGGCCGCCGTAGGGCCGCAGATCAAATGCCACGACGAACCCCAGAGGCAGGCGATCAGCACCGGGATGATGGCGGCGTACAAGCCGTATTCCGGTGGGAGACCGGCGATCAGCGCGTAGGCAATCGATTGTGGCAACGCGAGAATCGCGCCGCTCAGGCCGACGATCAGGTCACGGCCGACGCTGGCGCGGGTTTGCCGGGGCATCCAGGTCAGGAAGGGAAAGAGTGAATGGCGGCTGGGGAAGGCCATGGGTCCTCTCGGGCGGGGTTTTACGCAAGGGTATCAGGACTTCTGTAGGAGCGAGCGGTGCGGCGATCCGACTTGCCCGCGAAGGTCTCGACGCGGTTTTTCTGAAGAACCGCGTTATCGTTCTTCGCGGGCAAGCCTCGCTCCTACAGGGGCGGGTTAGAGTTTGGCTTTCACGGCCGGCAACGCGTCCTTCCCGTCCACGGTCTTCACACCGTCCAGCCACTTATCCAGCACCGCCGGGTTGGTCTTGATCCACGCCTTGGCCGCCTCGGCGTTGCTGACCTTTTTGTTCACCACCTCGGCCATGATGCTGTTTTCCATTTCCTGGGTAAAACTCAGGTTGGTGAGCAGCTTGCCGACGTTCGGGCAGGCCTGTGTATAACCTTTGCGGGTCAGTGTATAAACGCTGCCGGTGTCGCCGAAGTACTTCTCGCCGCCCTTCAGGTAATGCATTTTCAGCTGAACGTTCATGGGGTGTGGCGTCCAGCCGAGGAAGGTCACGAACTTCTGTTTCTTCACGGCGCGAGACACTTCGGCCAGCATCGCCTGCTCGCTGGATTCCACCAGTTTCCACTGACCCATATCGAAGTCGTTCTTCTTGATGATCTCCTGCAGCGAAATGTTCGCCGGGGCGCCTGAGCCGATGCCATAGATCTTCTTGTCGACTTCTTTTGGGTGCAGCTCGGCGTACTTGTTCAAGTCATTAAAGTTATGCACACCCGCGTCCCAAACGTAATCCGGGACCGCCAGCGTGAACTCGGTGCCGTCGAGGTTCTTCGCCAGTTGCGTAACGTCGCCATTGGCCACGAACTTGTCGTAGAAGCCCTGCTGCGCCGGCATCCAGTTACCCAGGAACACATCCACCTGGCCATCCTTCAGGCCGCCAAAGGTGATTGGCACCGCCAGCGTGTCGACCTTGGCCTTGTAGCCCATGCCGTCCAGCAGAAACCCGGTGATGGCGTTGGTTGCAGCGATGTCGCTCCAGCCAGGGTCGGCCATTTTCACCGTCTCGCAGCTTTGCTCGGCATAGGCCGAGGCACTGCCCAGAGCCAGAAGCCCGACCGTCAGTACTGTGGATAACCTTTGCATGGACTTCCCCTTAACATTATTGGTTTTGGCAGGGTTGTGGATAACGTGCTTTACGTTCCAGATCGTCGAGGTCGATGTGGTTACGCATGTATTGCTGACTGGCGTCTACCAGAGGCTGGTGATCCCAGCTCTTCAGCTTGCCGATCGTCAGGGCGTCGGCGACGAAACGCCGGCGTCGCTGACTGGCGAGCACCTGTTGATGGATAGCCGGGATATCCCATTTGGCTCGCGCTTCGGCGAGAAAATCCTCGAAAAGCTGACGATGTTGCGGCGAATGGCTGAGTTCTTCCTGTTCGCGCGGGTCGTTGTATACGTCGAAGAGCAGGCAAGGGTCGTCTTCGCTGTAGATGAATTTGTAGGCGCCACGGCGAATCATCATCAACGGGCTGATGGTGCCTTCGGCCATGTACTCACCGAACACTTCGTCGTGACCGCCCTGCCCTTGCAGGTGCGCAACCAGCGAGCGGCCGTCCAGCGGCAGACCCGGCTCCAGTGAGCCGCCGGCCAGTTCGACAAACGTCGGCAGCAGGTCGGCAGTGGACACCGCCGCGCTGACCCGCCCCGCCCCGAATTGCCCTGGTGCACTGATCAACAGCGGTACACGGGCAGCCATTTCGTACCAGTGCATTTTGTACCAGAGGCCGCGCTCGCCGAGCATGTCGCCGTGATCACCGGAAAATACGATGATGGTGTCGTCGATCAGCCCGGTTTCCTCGAGTGTTTGCAGAAGTTTGCCGACGTTGCTGTCGATATAGCTGCACGCACCGAAGTAGGCACGACGCGCGTCGCGAATCTTATCCACAGGCAGCGGCTTGTTCCACAGGTCATAGACTTTGAGCAGACGCTGGGAGTGAGGATCAAGTTGATCCTGTGCAGGTGTTTCGGGCAAAGGGATGTCGGCGTCGTCGTACAAATCCCAAAAAGCCTTGGGAATCGTGTACGGGTCGTGTGGGTGAGTCATCGACACGGTCAGGCAAAACGGCCGATCGCCATCCTCGCGGATGTGATCGAACAGGTATTGCTGGGCCTTGAACACCACCTCTTCGTCGAAATCCAGCTGATTGGTGCGCACGCATGGCCCGGCTTGCAGCACCGACGACATGTTGTGATACCAGGTTAGACGCACGTCCGGCTCGTCCCAGTTCACTGCCCAACCATAGTCGGCCGGATAGATGTCGCTGGTCAGGCGTTCTTCATAGCCGTGCAACTGGTCCGGGCCGCAGAAATGCATCTTGCCCGACAGCGCGGTGCGGTAACCGAGGCGCCGCAGGTAATGGGCATAGGTCGGAACATCGGCGGGGAAATCGGCCGCGTTGTCGTAGGCGCCGATCTTGCTCGGCAACTGGCCACTGACCAGGGTGAAACGCGATGGCGCGCAGAGTGGGCTGTTGCAGTACGCGGCGTCGAACACCACGCCTTCGGCGGCGAGGCGGCTGAGATTCGGCAGTTTGATCGGCGAAGGGCCGTAGAACGGTAACATTGGCGCGGCCATTTGATCGGCCATGATGAAAAGAATATTTTTGCGCTTCATGTGATCGCGGCATTCCATAGTGGATATTTATGCGAAAGTGCTGTGATCGAGCATGGAGTCCATCAATCTTGCGGTAAAGCCCATGCCAGGCAATGACTAGGATAAGCACAGCTTATGTATGACGCCCTTGGTGATTTGTCTCTGGACCTGCTGCGTGCCTTTGAAGCCGCGGCCCGGCAGCGCAGCTTCACCGCCGCCGCAGTCGAACTCGGCACCACGCAACCGGCCATCAGTCAGCAGATCAAGCGATTGGAAGAACAGCTCGCGACACGGTTGTTCGACCGTATCTATCGCGGCATTGAACTGACTGAGGCCGGGACTATTCTGTTCGAGCAAGTTCAGCTCGGTTTGCAGAATATCGATGCAGGATTGAGCGCGATCAGCGCACAGCAGCAACACGAAGTATTGCAAGTGGCCACCGACTTCGCCTTCGCCGCATACTGGCTGATGCCGCGTCTGCATCGCTTCCATACCGCTAACCCTCAAGTGGACGTCAGCCTGGTCACCAGCGAACGCAGCCACAACATGCTGCGTACCGATATCGATGTGGCGGTGCTGTTCGGCGATGGCCGGTTCAAGCAAGGCGAGAGTCATTGGCTGTTCAGCGAAGAGGTGTTTCCGGTGTGCAGCCCGCTGCTATTGAAGGACCGCGCCCTGCCCTTGCCAGCCCAGTCATTGCTGGAGTTTCCGTTGTTGCACCTGCGAGGCGAACACAGCAGCAACTGGTTCGACTGGAGCGGCGTATTTCGCGAGCTGGGAATCACCTCGGCCCCGGCCCCGGGACAACTGCGCTTCGACAATTACACCTTGCTGATTCAGGCGGCGATTGGCGGCCAGGGCGTTGCGATCGGTTGGCGGCACCTTGTGGATAACTTGTTGGCGCAAGGCCTGTTGTGTCGCCCGATTGCCGACACGGTGATTTCCAGGCTGGGGTATTACGTGGTCCTGCCCCAACGCAAACGGCGTGGGGCGTTGATTCAGCTGTTTGTGGATTGGTTGATGGTGGAACAGGCCAGCAGTGCGCAATCGCTCAATGGTCTTCCTTTGCCTTCGATTGCGGTGTAAAGCGAAAAGATCGCAGCCTTCGGCAGCTCCTACGCGCCTGTGGGCGCTGCCGAAGGCTGCGATCTTTTACTATTCCGACGTCGCAATAAAACTCACATGCTCACCCACATGCAGGTTCAGGTGCAGCTCATCGGCAATCCCTGTGGCTACCCTGTTCAGCCGTTCCAGCGCTGCGGCCAGGCCAGGTTCCAGGCTACTGCTGACGTGACTGAAATGCTCGATGGTCAGCCCGGGCACGCGGCGTGGTGCATTCACCAAGGTCCAGTGCAACGAGCTGCTTTGCAGAGCCTCGCGAATTTCTTCGGCGGCGTGGCGTTGCAACGGGTCTTCGATTTCCGGGTCGTCCAGCACCTCGAAATCGCCCACCACAAACAGCCGGGAAATGCCTGCGGCCTGCATGCCGTCGATCAGTGCATCCACCGCCAGCACCTCCTCGACCGGGCCGGGCACGATGGATTTTTCGATGTGTTCACTGTTCATTGGCAACCCTGGCGCATCGAGCAGGCAGATCACCGCCGAACAGCCGGCCACGCTCTGCTTGACCCGCTTGGCATCGAACAGGTCACCAGCCTTGGTGCGTAAACCCGGGCGCGGTGCGAGCGCGTTCAGGTCATCGAGAATCGCGATCACTTCATGCTGGCGCCGCAGCATTTCAGCCATCAGCGCACTGCCCAGGCTACTCATGGCACCATAAAGCACCACCTTCACCACTGGGGTTTCGGCATTTTTCATGGATGTGCTCCGTACTAGCTGCCTATATAGCGTGTGACCTGCGGGAAGCGGGGTGGGTTCGACAAGTAGTTTTAGAGGGGGGTTGAGATGCAACAGATCAAGGGTTACCACGCCCATGTCTACTTCGATGCCAGCACCCTGCCACAGGCTCGGGCCTTGTGTGAGCAGGCAGCGCAATTGTTTCCACTAAAGATGGGGCGCGTGCACGAACGCCCGGTCGGCCCGCACCCGGACTGGAGCTGCCAATTGGCTTTCGAGCCGCAATACATTGGCGAGGTGTTGCCGTGGCTGGCGCTCAACCGCAAGGGTTTGGTGGTGTTCCTGCACCCGGACACGGGCGACGATCTGCTCGACCACACCGAACATGCGATCTGGATGGGCGCGATCCGGCCGCTGAACCTGTCTATTTTCTGATCAGAGTTTTTCTTGGGCCTCTCCGGGCAAATGCTCGTCCAGATGCAGCCATGGCAAACGACTGTCGGTCCAGATATGCCGTTCGGCCGGTGCTTGCTCGGGATGGTCAAGGGTGGCGATGGTCACGTCGATGCTCTCGGGGCTGAGCTTCGTCACCAGCGCCAGTTGCGCTCCACAATTGCGGCAGAAATACCGCACGCAGGTGGACGAAGACTCGTACCGGGACGGCGTACCCGCCGTCCATTCAAATGCTGAGGCGGGCACGGTGATCCAGGTGGTCACGATCCCGCCACTGACCCGCCGGCAAATCGAGCAATGGCAGTGAGCGATATCGTGCAATGGGCCGCTGAATTGATAGCGCATTTGTCCGCAGTGGCAGCCGCCAGTGTGAAGTTCGCCCATGTTTTTTCTCCTGACCCCGTGTTTACGGACTCTCAACCCGGCCGACGACCGGTTGCACATTCGGTCAATGCTTTCACCAGCGAAAGCTGGCTGAAAGCTTCCGCGATTAGGATCGCCCTCACTGCCGGCAACAGACCGGTTGGCCAATGCGAGTGTTTTATCGCCCGCCCGGTCCATTAAACAACAACAATGGTGATTCTGATGTCCGCTACTACCCGCCTCTTCGCTGTCACTCCGCCCGTACGTCTCGTGCTTCCCGTTCTGCGCTGACCCCATCCGGTTCGCCATTCCCTAGCCGCGCTACGCCTGGAGTATTCCTATGCTGACTTTCCTTGGCTTCGCCATGGTCATCACGTTCATGTACCTGATCATGACCAAGCGCCTGTCCGCGCTGATCGCTCTGATCATCATCCCGATTATCTTCGCCCTGTTCGGCGGTTTCTCGCCGAAGATCGGTCCGATGATGCTTGAAGGCATCACCAAGCTCGCGCCGACCGGCGTGATGCTGATGTTCGCCATTCTCTACTTCGCCCTGATGATCGACTCCGGCCTGTTCGACCCGGCCGTGCGCAAGATCCTCAAACTGGTCAAGGGCGACCCGTTGAAAGTTTCGGTTGGTACCGCCGTACTGGCGCTGATCGTGTCCATGGACGGTGATGGCGCGACCACTTACATGATCTGCGTGGCCGCCATGCTGCCGCTCTACAGCCGCATCGGCATGAGCCCGCGGATCATGGCCGGTCTGATCATCCTCGCCGGTGGCGTGATGAACATGACCCCGTGGGGTGGCCCGACTGCCCGTGCGGCCAGTGCGTTGCATGTCGACCCGTCCGACATCTTTGTGCCAATGATTCCGGCGATGCTGGCCGGCGTGGTGGCGATTCTGGCGATTGCCTACTTCTACGGTAAACGCGAGCGTGCGCGTCTGGGTGAATTGCACTTGGTGGGCGATGAAATCGATCACAGCGAAATCAGTGTTTCGCAGTTCCCGGATGCCCGTCGTCCGAAGTTGATCTGGTTCAACGGCGCACTGACCCTGGCGCTGATGGGCACCTTGATTGCCGGCCTGTTGCCGCTGCCGGTACTGTTCATGGTGGCGTTCAGTATTGCGATGATCGTCAACTACCCGTGCCTGCAACAGCAGAAGGACCGCGTTGCGGCCCACGCCGGTAGCGTACTGGCGGTGGTCGGGTTGATCTTTGCCGCGGGTATCTTCACCGGTATCCTGACGGGCACCGGCATGGTCGACGCCATGTCGAAAAGCCTGCTGGCGGTCATCCCGGATTTCCTCGGGCCGTACCTGGCCGTGATCACCGCGCTGGTGAGCATGCCGTTCACGTTCTTCATGTCGAACGATGCTTTTTATTACGGCGTGTTGCCGGTACTTGCCGAAGCCGCCAGTCATTACGGTATAACCGCAGTGGAAATGGCACGTGCCTCGATCGTCGGTCAGCCCGTCCACTTGCTGAGCCCGCTGGTACCATCGACTTATCTGTTGGTGGCGCTGGCCGGTATCGAATTCGGTGATCATCAGCGGTTCACCCTGAAGTGGGCAGTGCTGGTTTGCCTGTGCATACTGGTCGCTGCGTTGCTGATGGGGATTTTTCCGCTGTTCAGCACTCTATAAGCCCAAGACTCACCATGACGGGTCCAGGCTTTGTTGTTTGAAGCCTGGGCCCTTTGTGGTTTAAACACTCGCTCAAAGGAATACACATGGAATGGCTGACCAACCCTGAAATCTGGGTTGCCTTCTTCACCCTGACTGCCCTGGAGATCGTCCTGGGCATCGACAACATCATCATGATTTCGATCCTGGTCAGCCGCATGCCCAAGCACATGCAGGCGCGCACCCGGATTTTCGGCCTGGCGCTGGCCATGATCACGCGGATCCTGTTGCTGCTGTCGATCACCTGGGTCATGCGTCTCACCGCCGACCTGTTCGAAGTGTTCGGTCAGGGTATTTCCGGGCGAGACCTGATCCTGTTCTTCGGTGGTCTGTTCCTGCTGTGGAAGAGCTCGCAAGAGATGTACCACGCGCTGGAAGGTGAAGATGAAGGCGGCGACGAGCCTTCAGGCAAGGGCGGCAATTTCCTGTACACCATCATCCAGATCGCGATCATCGACATCGTGTTCTCGCTGGACTCGGTGATCACCGCGGTGGGCATGGTGTCCCACGTACCGGTCATGGTCGCGGCGATTGTCGTTGCGGTACTAGTGATGATGTGGGCTTCTGGCACCATCAGCGAGTTCATCGACAAGCACCCGTCGCTGAAGATGCTGGCGCTGTCGTTCCTGTTGCTGGTGGGTACCGTGCTGATTGCCGAATCGCTCGACGTGCACTTGCCAAAAGGCTACGTCTACTTCGCGATGGCGTTCTCGCTGGCGGTGGAAGCGATCAACATCAAGATGCGCACCGCGATGATGAAAAAGAGGAAGCAGCAGGAGCCGGTGAAACTGCGCAAGGATGTTCCGGGTCAGTAACCCGACTCTGTGTGGGAGCTAGCCTGCCCTGTAGGAGCGAGGCTTGCCCGCGAAGGCGGTGTGTCAGTCGACATTGTTGTTAACTGACACACCGCCTTCGCGGGCAAGCCTCGCTCCTACAGGCAGCTTCGCTCCCACATTTGTTTGCTCAATGTGCTATCTGTACGCCCCCTTTCTCTCCTCTACAGCAAACTGTTTTCATGACAGTTTTGTTTCAATCGCCTCTTTAGCTATGCGATGCTGGCGCCCAGACCGTTAGCCAACTACAGCTTAGGGGGCGGTCTCAATTAATTTCCCTGCCGCGTTGTCGCCTTAAAGCGGGCCAGGCAAGGCGCAGGCCGCTGGGAATGGTTGTTCCCTTTCCAAGGCCTGCAACGCAGCCTGGCCCGCTTTAAGGCACAACCCGAAGGGCCGGGCCTGCTGTTGTGCAGGGCTGCGTTGCTCGAAGCTTATTTGGAATGACCAAACCACGCTTCTCGCGCCTTGCCCTGCACAACAGCAGACCCGGCGCGGCAGGGAAACTAATTGAGACCGCCCCCTGGTACAGAACGTAGAAAAACGCGCGGCACCATAGACTTGCCCCACTGGGGCGCTACCACCACAGGGGGCCTGTATGCTCACCCTGCTCAATTTGTTATCGGCCGTGGCCCTTTTGATCTGGGGCACGCACATCGTCCGAACCGGCATCCTGCGGGTTTATGGCTCCAACTTGCGCCACGTGATTGCCCATAACATGTCCAGGCGCTGGCTGGCGTTTGTCGCCGGGATCATGGTGACCGCCATGGTCCAGAGCAGCAATGCCACTGCCATGCTCGTGACCTCGTTTGTCGGTCAGGGCCTGATGGCGCTGACCCCGGCGCTGGCGACCATGCTCGGCGCCGACGTGGGTACCGCACTGATGGCGCGGGTACTGACCCTCGATCTATCGTGGCTGTCGCCGCTGCTGATTTTCCTCGGGGTGATTTTCTTTCTGTCGCGCAAGCAAACCCGGGTCGGACAGATGGGCCGGGTCGGTATCGGTCTGGGGCTGATTATTCTGGCGCTGCAACTGATCGTCGAGGCCGCCGCGCCGATCACTCAGGCGCAAGGGGTGAAGGTCATCTTCGCCTCGCTGACCGGCGACATTCTGCTCGATGCCTTGGTCGGCGCGCTGTTCGCGATGATTTCCTACTCCAGCCTGGCCGCCGTTTTGCTGACCGCGACCCTCGCCGGTGCCAGCGTGATCAGTCTGCCAGTGGCCATCGGCCTGGTGATCGGTGCCAACATCGGCAGCGGCATTCTTGCTTTCCTCAGTACCAGCATGCAGAACGCGGCCGGCCGTCAGGTGGCGCTTGGCAGCCTGTTGTACAAACTGATCGGCCTGCTGCTGATCATTCCGGTGCTCGACCCGTTGGTGCACTGGATGGACAGCCTCGACTTCAGCCCTCAGGAAATGGTCATCGGCTTCCACCTGCTCTACAACACCGTGCGTTGCCTGATCCTGTTGCCCAGCGTCGGGCCGATGGCCAAGCTCTGTGCGTGGTTGCTGCCAGAGCGGCCGGACATCAATGGCACGGCCAAACCGCGGCATCTCGACCCGACCGCGTTGGTCACCCCGAGTCTGGCGCTGGCCAACGCTGCCCGAGAAACCCTGCGCATCGGCGATCTGGTCGACAGCATGCTCGAAGCCATGCTCGACGTGCTGCGGGGCAAACAGACCGCCGTCACCCAGGAAATTCGCCGCCTGACCGATGATGTCGAAGCGCTCTACAGCGCCATCAAACTCTATCTGGCGCAAATGCCCCGCGAAGACCTCAGCGAACAGGACAGCCGGCGCTGGGCGGAAACCATCGAGCTGGCGATCAACCTGAAACTCTCCAGCGACCTGATCGAACGCATGCTGCGCAAGGTTCAGCAGCAAAAAACCTCGCAACGCCGGTCTTTTTCCGAGGTGGGCCTGGAGGAGCTGGCGGGGTTGCACAGTCAGCTGATTGCCAACCTGCGTCTGGGGTTGTCAGTGTTCCTTAGTGCCGACCCGGAAAGTGCTCGCCAGTTACTGCGTGAGAAACGTCGCTTTCGCGCACAGGAACGCCGCCTGGCCCACGCTCATGTCAGCCGTTTAAACCGTAAGATCGTACAAAGTATCGAGACCAGTTCGCTGCACCTGGAGCTGATTGCTGACATGAGACGCTTGAATTCACTGTTTTGCAGCAGCGCCTATGCGGTGTTGGGCACTTCGGACACCGGTGCTCTGGCGGTCGACGATTTGACTGACATCACTCATTCACCCTGAACGTCCACAGTTGCCTGAAGTCTGTTGAACTTACGCTGGTCGTACGGAAACTCGTTATGCGCTGTCTGCTGTTCGCTTGTCTGCTGCTCGGTTCACTGCCTTCAATTGCCCTGGATCGCTTTCAGGTCGAGGGCTACACGTTGCGCAACGGCCTGCAATTGGTCCTCAAACCGGGCACCGAGCGCGGGCATGTGGCGATCCGGTTGGTGGTTGGCGTGGGCCTGGACGATTTCAGCTGCGCCGACAAGGAACTGCCGCATCTGCTCGAGCATTTGCTGTTCAGCGGTATCGACGCCACCGGCGAAGGTGGCCTGGAAGAACGCATGCAGGCCCTGGGCGGTGAATGGAATGCCTACACCAGCAATGCCGACACGACCTTCGTCATCGAAGCCCCGGCGAAAAACCAGCGCAAGGTCCTCGATCTGTTGTTGGCGCTGCTGACCCAGACCCGGATCGACGACAATGCGATCAACGTCGCCAAGCAAGTGGTCGAGCGCGAAGACGGTGGTCATTACTCGCACCTGCAACGCTGGCTGGATCGCCAGGATCTGGGACACACCGCCAGTAATCAGTTGGCGGTGGAACTGGGCCTCAAATGCCCCGAGCGCGCGCAAGTCGATCACCTGACCCGCGAGCAATTGGAGAAGGTGCGCAAGGACTGGTATGCGCCCAACAACATGACCCTGATCGTGGTCGGTGACCTCGACCGCTTGCTGCCGGCCTATCTGGAACGGGCCTATGGCGCGCTCGAAGCGGTTGAGCCTAGCGCTCACCTGCCGCTGCCAGACATTCAGGCCAGCGCGGCCCATGAGCGTAATTTGAGTAAAGGTTTCGTCGGTGGCGGTGCCAAATTGCATTGGCTGGTGCCGGAACCGGTGCTGGAAGACCAGCATGACGAAACCTTCGACCTGCTCAAGGACTATCTGGATTGGGCGCTCTATCGCCAGTTGCGCCTGGTTCATGGATTGTCTTACGGGCCTTCGGCCGAGCGCGAGGTGTTTGGCGGGGTGGGTTTCATGAGCCTGAACGCCGACCTTGATCGCGGCGACGTGCTGGCAGCGGAACAGGTGCTGGATGAGCTTAAAGCCGATCTGCTCAAGAACGGCCTCGACGCCGCCACCTTCGCCCGTCTCAAGCAAGCCGCCATCGCTCGCCAGGCCTGGGCCGTGCAAGGCAACAGCGCCCTGGCGGACTATTACTGGAGCGCCCTTGGCGACTACGAGGACGGCCATTTCGTCAACCCGGCCAAGGCGCTGCAAGACGTGACACTGGCCGAGGCGAACAAGGCAATGCGCGAGTTGCTGCTGCAGCCGGGGTATCTGCGGATCGAGAAGCCGCTGATGAGTTATGACCAGGTGATGTGGGGGATTGTCGGGGGATTTGGACTGATGGTGCTTGGAATATTGGGTTGGCGCGTTCACCGCAGAAAGAAATGATTTCCCTGTGGCGAGGGAGCTGTGTGGCGAGGGAGCAAGCTCCCTCGCCACAGGGTTTTGGGTTTGATCAAAGTGACCGCAAGTCTCGCCACGGGGCCCCTCTGGCGGTACCCTGTCGGGGATTTTCCCCACGACTATTGTGAACCGCCGAATGCCGAATCTGACCCTGTACGTACAGCGCATCCTGGAATTGATGAAGCGCTATCCCGGGGTCATTGCGCTCGGCGGTTTCATTTCAGGGGTCGGCAGCTTCATGCTGGTGGATCGCCAACAGGGTCTGGCGACCTGGATCACCACCATCATGCTGGTCAGCTGGGTCTGGCTGATGCTGGAGAACAGCCTCACCAAGCTGTTCACCAGGGTGTTCAAGCGCGAAATACCCCAGCCACTGCTGCGTTATGCGACGCAGATGATCCATCAGGAAAGCCTGTTCTTCGTCCTGCCATTCTTCTTAATCACCACCACCTGGAACAGCGGCCAGTTGTTCTTCACTGGATTACTGAGCATGGCAGCGCTGATTTCGATCATCGACCCGCTCTACTACAAATGGCTTGCACCGCGCCGCTGGGCATTCCTGGCGCTGCACACCCTAACCCTGTTCGCGGCCCTGCTGACCGCCCTGCCCGTCATTTTGCACCTGACTACCGCCCAGAGCTTCAAGCTGGCGCTGGGCATTGCCATGGTGCTGTCGTTCCCGAGCCTGGCCTCGATCTTCCCGATTCGCACCGTGCGCAATGCGTTGGCGATCCTCAGCATCACCGTCGGCATCGGTGCCGCCGGTTGGGTGCTGCGCTCCTGGGTTCCACCGGCGACCCTGTGGATGACCGATGTGGCGATCAGCACCCAAATGCAGGACCGCACCCCCGGCAAGAGCCTGGAAGAAGTCAGCGCCGAGCAGATTCGCGGAGGTGGGCTGTACGCGTACACCGCGATCAATGCTCCGCGAGGTCTGGCCGAGCGGATTTATCACGTCTGGATGTTCAACGGTAAAGAAGTCGACCGTATCCCGCTGGACATCAACGGGGGGCGCAAGGAAGGCTATCGCGCCTGGACCCATAAGCAGAACTTCCCCGGCAACCCCGCAGGCAAATGGCAGGTCCGGGTGCTGACAGAGGACGGTCAGTTGATTGGCGTGCTGCGTTTCAAAGTCATGGACAGCACACCCATCAAAGAAAAGTAACGCGGTTCGTGCTATTAGTCAGATCTGCGTAATAGCCGAACAAGCACGGAGCTTATGACTAGCAGCACAATGCCCGGCAGTGCCCGACTGGACACCTCGCACAGCCCTGCCCTGTTGCGGGTCACGGGTGACTGGACGCTCGCCCATTACGCCGATCTCAGCCGCCTGAGCGAAAAGCTTCGCGGCCAATACGACAACAACACCCACATCGATCTCAATGGCCTCGGCGCGCTCGATACGGCGGGTGCGTCATTGCTGGTGGAGTTGCTGGGAGCCGAGCGTCTGGGCAAATCTGCCGAACACCCCGATTGCACCCTTTCCTCCGCTGATCGCGCCTTGTTGCAGACGGTGTACTGCTCGCTGACCGATTTCTGCGTGCCGATCAAAGAACCGGAAATCAGCGTCGGCATTCAACTGCTGACCCGCATCGGCCGTGCGGTCGACGCGGTCTGGCAGGACACGTTGCAACTGTTGGGTTTCGTCGGCCTGATCCTGGAAACCATCGCTCGCGGGCTGTTTCGTCCAAAGCGCTGGCGCCTCACGCCGATGGTCGCCCACATCGAACAGACCGGCCTCGACGCCGCCCCCATCGTCGCCTTGCTGACGTTTTTGGTGGGGGCTGTGGTGGCGTTTCTCGGGGCGACGGTGCTGGCGAGTTTCGGTGCGAGTATTTTCACCGTGGACCTGGTGGCGTTCTCTTTTCTGCGGGAGTTCGGCGTGTTGCTTACGGCGATCCTGATGGCCGGCCGCACCGCCAGTGCGTTCACCGCGCAGATCGGTTCGATGAAGGCCAACGAAGAAATCGACGCGATCCGCACCCTCGGCCTCGACCCGATGGAGTTGCTGGTAGTCCCCCGCGTCCTGGCGTTGCTGGTGGCGCTGCCGATGTTGACCTTTCTGGCGATGTTGTCAGGGATTGTCGGCGGTGGCGTAGTCTGTGCGCTGTCGCTGGATATCTCGCCGGCGATGTTCCTGTCACTGCTGCAATCGGACATCGGCGTTCAGCACTTTCTGGTGGGGATCGTCAAAGCGCCGATTTTTGCGTTCCTGATTGCCGCCATCGGCTGCCTCGAGGGCTTCAAGGTCAGCGGCAGCGCCGAGTCCGTCGGCGCGCACACCACGTCCAGTGTGGTGCAGTCGATTTTCGTGGTGATCGTGCTCGACGCCGTGGCTGCGTTGTTTTTCATGGAGATGGACTGGTGAGTCGTTTACCCCGAGCGCCTTCAGAGGCGGTGATCGAAGTCCGTGGGCTGTGCAATCGCTTCGGCCGCCAGAGCGTGCACGAAAACCTCGACCTGGATTTGTACAAGGGCGAGATTCTGGCGGTGGTCGGCGGTTCCGGCAGCGGCAAATCGGTGCTGCTGCGCAGTATTGTCGGCCTGCGTCAGCCCAGCGAAGGGCTGGTGAAGGTCTTCGGCAAGAACTTGCCGAGCCTGTCGGAACACGAGCGCTCGCTGGTCGAACGGCGGTTCGGTGTGTTGTTCCAGAAAGGCGCCTTGTTCTCTTCGCTCACCGTGACCGAGAACGTCGCCCTGCCCCTGATTGAACACGCCGGCCTGAGTCGTGCCGACGCCGAGCATCTGGCGGCAGTGAAAATGGCGTTGGCCGGGCTGCCATTGTCGGCGGCCGACAAATATCCTGCTTCACTGTCCGGCGGCATGATCAAGCGCGCGGCCCTGGCCCGAGCACTGGCGCTGGACCCGGACATCCTGTTTCTCGACGAACCCACCGCTGGTCTAGACCCGATTGGCGCCGCGAGTTTCGATCAACTGATCCTGACCCTGCGCGATGCCTTGGGCCTGAGCGTGTTTCTGGTGACCCACGACCTCGACACGCTCTACACCATCACCGACCGGGTGGCGGTGCTGGCGCAGAAAAAAGTGCTGGTGGCGGACGCCATCGACAAGGTGTCGGAAACCGATGATGCGTGGATTCACGAATACTTCCATGGCCCTCGCGGCCGCGCGGCGCTGACGGCCGCTAACCAGCTCAACGAGGTCTGACATGGAAACCCGAGCTCATCATGTATTGATCGGCCTGTTCACCGTCATAGTGGTGGCAGGCGCCCTGCTCTTCGGTCTGTGGCTGGCCAAGTCCAGTGTCGATACCGAATTCAAGGATTACGAAATCGTCTTCAACGAGGCGGTCAGCGGCCTGTCCAAGGGCAGCGCCGTGCAGTACAGCGGGATCAAGGTCGGCGACGTGGTGATGCTGCGCCTGGACCCGAACGATCCGCGCCGGGTGTTGGCGCGGATTCGCCTGGGCGGAGACACTCCGATCAAAGAAGACACTCAGGCCAAGCTGGCGCTGACCGGGATCACCGGGACCTCGATCATCCAGCTCAGCGGCGGCACGCCACAAAGTCCGACGCTCAAGGGCAAGGACGGCAATTTGCCGACAATCGTTGCATCACCCTCGCCCATTGCCCGGTTGATGAATGACAGCAACGATCTGATGGCGGGCGTGAACGTGTTGATGCACAACGCCAATCAGTTGTTTTCCTCGGAGAATGTCGCGCGTATCAGCAGCACCCTGGAGAACCTGGAGCAAACCACCGGCACCATTGCCGATCAGCGCGGCGATATTCGTCAGGCGATGCAGCAACTGGCTTCGGTTGGCAAGCAGGCCAGCGCCACACTGGAACAGACCACCGCGTTGATGCGCAACGCCAACGGCCTGCTCAACGATCAGGGCAAGCAGATGTTCGGCAGTGCCGAGCAAGCGATGAAGTCCCTGGAACAAAGCAGCGCGACCATCAACACATTGCTCTCCGCCAATCAGGATTCCCTCAACAGCGGCATGCAGGGCCTCAATGGCCTGGCACCGGCGGTGCGCGAGTTGCGCGATACGTTGAGCTCGCTACGAACCATTTCCCAGCGGCTTGAGGCCAACCCCAGCGGTTACCTGCTGGGCAATGACAAGAACAAGGAGTTCACGCCATGAAGCTGGCTCATCTCGCCCTCCTCGCCGGTTTTGCGTTGGTTGCTTCCTGTTCGATTTTCCCCAAGACCGATCCGTCCGATGTCTATCGACTGCCGTCGGTACAGCGCGACACATCGGCCCAACACGGCACGCCGCAGCGCTGGTCGTTGCGGCTGGCCAAGCCTCAAACCAGCGAAGCCTTGAACAACCCGAAAATCGCCGTAATCCCTCAGGGGGATCTGATCAGCAGTTACAAGGCTTCACGCTGGAGCGATCCGGCACCGGTGCTGTTGCGCAATCGTCTGCTCGATGGTTTCCAGCGTGACGGTCGCGTACCGTTGCTCAGCACCGATGACAGTAATTTCCAGGCGGACCTGGAACTGGGTGGCAACCTGCAAGCGTTCCAGACCGAGTACCAAGGCACGGCGGCGAGCGTGGTCGTGCGCCTGGATGCGTTGTTGGTGCGTGGGTATGACCAGCGAATCCTTGCCAGCCGACGCTTTGAAGTGCGTCAGCCGTTAAGCGATGTGAAGGTGCCGGCGGTGGTGACCGGTTTTGGCTTGGCCAGCGACCAGTTGACGGCGCAGGTGGTGGCTTGGACGGTGGAGCAAGGTCAGAAAGTTGCGCCGCCGCTGAGGCCTTGAGGCCACCGCTGAACCCCTGTGGGAGCGGGCTTGCCCGCGATGAGGCCGGAGCATTCAACATTTCTGTTAACGGTTAGACCGCCATCGCGGGCAAGCCCGCTCCCACAGGATTTTCGGTCAACCAAAGAACCAGTAGCACACCCCGATCGCGCCAAGAACACCCGCCAGTTCCGCCAGCAACGCACACCCCACCGCATGCCGTGCCCGCTGAATGCCCACCGCACCGAAGTACACCGCCAGTACATAGAAGGTCGTTTCGGTACTGCCCTGAATCGTCGCCGCCACCAGCGCCGGGAAGCTGTCTACCCCGGAGGTTTTCATGGTTTCAATCAGCATCGCCCGCGCGGCGCTGCCGGAGAAGGGTTTGACCATGGCTGTCGGCAGCGCATCGACGAAGCGCGTGTCCCAACCGGCCCACTCCACCAGATGACGAATCCCGTCCAGACCGAAATCCAGCGCTCCGGACGCCCGCAGTACGCCCACGGCGCAAAGCATCGCCACCAGATACGGCAGCAGGTTCTTGGCGACGTCGAAGCCTTCCTTCGCGCCTTCGACGAACGCTTCGTAGACCTTCACTTTGCGTAACGCACCGATTACCAGAAACAGCATGATCAGCCCGAACAGCGTCACGTTGCCGAGAATCGATGACAAGCCCGCCAGAGCGGTCGCTGAGAGCGTCGCCAGCAACGCCATGAAGCCACCGAGGGCGAGGGCACCGGGAATCAGATACGCCAGCACCACCGGGTCCCAGACGCGCAGGCGCTGCATGAACGCTACGGCCAGGAAGCCGACAATGGTCGAGCAACTGGTGGCGAGCAGGATCGGCAGGAACACCAGGGTCGGATCGGGCGCACCTTGCTGGGCGCGGTACATGAAGATGGTCACCGGCAGCAGGGTCAGGGATGAGGCGTTGAGTACCAGGAAGAGGATCTGCGCGTTGCTGGCGATGGTGTCGCTGGGATTGAGCTCTTGCAGTGCTTTCATTGCCTTGAGGCCGATCGGCGTGGCGGCGTTGTCCAGCCCCAGGCCGTTGGCGGCGAAGTTCAGCGTGATCAGGCCGATGGCCGGGTGACCGGCCGGCACTTCCGGCATAAGGCGCAGGAATAGCGGGCCCAGCGCCTTGGCCAGCCATTCGACGATGCCGGCCTTCTCGGCAATTCGCAGAAAGCCCAGCCAGAGAGTGAGGGTGCCGAACAACAGGACCATGACCTCGACCGACAATTTGGCCATGGCGAAAATGCTTTCCACCATCGCCGCGAAGATCCCGGCGTTGCCGCCGATCAGCCATTGCGCCAGCGCCGAAACGGCAGCCACGATGAAGAAGCCAAGCCACAGGCCATTAAGCATCAGTCAAATCCCCCGGAAGATGCGGCGAATGATAGCGGGGTAGACAGAAACGACAAACCCCGGATTTCTCCGGGGTTTGCTTGCGAGATTGCGTCATACACGTAATGTGCATGCTACCTCGTACTGTAGGAGCGAGGCTTGCCCGCGAATGGGACGCTGCGGTGTTTCAGTTACACGGCGTTATCGTTCTTCGCTGGCAAGCCATGCTCCTACAGGTTTTTGTGTCAGTTGCTGGAAATTTCGCCAACCGGCAGCTTTTCCTTGCTGCGCCAGTGCGGCAGGGAGTTCCAGTAGCGCTGGCCCTTGGCGTCGTCGTACATGCCTTCCCAACGTGCGATGACCAGCACGGCGAGGGCGTTGCCGATCACGTTCAGCGCGGTACGGGCCATGTCCATGATGCGGTCGACACCGGCGATGAACGCCAGGCCTTCCAGAGGAATACCGACGCTGCCCAAGGTGGCCAGCAGCACCACGAAGGACACGCCCGGTACGCCGGCGATGCCTTTGGAGGTGACCATCAGTGTCAGCACCAGCAGCAACTGTTGGCTGATCGACAGGTCGATGCCGTAGAGCTGGGCAATGAAGATTGCCGCGATGCTCTGGTACAGGGTCGAACCGTCGAGGTTGAACGAGTAGCCGGTCGGCACCACGAAACTGCAAATGGCTTTCGGCGCGCCGTAGGCTTCCATCTTCTCGATCACGCGCGGCAGCACGGTTTCGGAACTGGCGGTGGAGTAGGCCAGTACCAGCTCATCCTTGAAGATGCGCATCAGCTTGATCACCGAGAAACCGAACAGGCGAGCGATCAGGCCCAGCACCACGAAGGCGAAGAAGGCGACGGCGAAGTAAACCAGGACGACCAGTTTGGCCAGCGGCAGCAGAGAGGCGAAACCGAAGTTGGCGACGGTCACCGCGATCAGTGCGAACACGCCGATTGGGGCGTAGTTCATGATCATGTGGGTGACCTTGAACATGCTTTCCGACACGCCCTGGAACATCTTCACCAGCGGTTCGCGCAGGTCCGATTGCAGGCTCGACAGACCGAGACCGAACAACACGGAGAAGAAGATGATCGGCAGCATCTCGCCGCGGGCCATGGCCGCAAAGATGTTCGACGGGATCAGGTTGAGGATGGTCTGGATGAACGCGTGTTCATGCTGCACCTCGGCGGCAGTGGCCTGGTACTTGGAAATATCCACCGTACCCAGGGTGCTCATGTCGATGCCGCTGCCCGGATGGACCACGTTGGCCAGCACCAGACCGACCAGAATGGCGATGGTGGTGACGATCTCGAAGTAAATGATGGTCTTGAGACCGATACGCCCGAGTTTTTTCGCATCCCCTACGCCAGCGATGCCGACGACCAGCGAGGACACCACGATCGGGATCACGATCATCTTGATCAGACGGATAAAGATATCGCCTGCCGGTTGCAGAACGTTGCTGATCCACCAGGCCTTTTCGGCACTGAAATGGTTAAGCAGTGCACCAATTGCTATCCCCAGAACCAGACCGATGAGGATCTGCCAGGCGAGGCTAAGCTTTGCCTTCTTCATATCTTTACCCTTACTTGCGTTTGACTCAGGCTGATGCACGAACTGAAACGCACAATGGCGAACAAGTCTTGCATCGACCCCCGTATAAGGTCCCCGCGAGCGAGCATTTACAGCTCTCAGGCAGCGAAAAAGGCGCAACTATTCCGATGCTGGCAAGCGCCGTCTAATGCCGTAAACGCCTACCCTATGCCGAATCGGCATGAGATTTTTCATTCGAAACCCGCGTCCCAGCCGGTTCGAATACGACATTTTGGCGGGCATAAGTGCCGTGAGCCGGCCATTTCAGCGCAGGTTCATGTTTTTTGAATAAGTAAAAATTTGGGAAAATGCCTACGTTTGACGGCGAATTTTCTTCTCGTGAAAGTCGGGGCTTTCTCGATATACGGTCACGAAGAAATACCGCGAAACTGTTTTGCGGGGAATATGCAGCAGAAACAGATGAGCTGAGTGCTCTAGATCAACGTTTTGCACGTTGAAGCTCTCCGCAAGTTCGTCGAGCCGCTCAGGGCCCCGGCGAACTTGCGTCGCAGCTGTGCCTGACCCGGCCCTTGCGCAGGTACTCCCTGTACCCGTAGGTCACTCCGACCTGAAGCAGTCAGAACGTCCCGACCCCTTGGTCATGCGTCTACCGTCCTCGGGCAGCGCAGTGGAAAGAAGCGCTGTGGCCTCTTTCGTGTTTCGAAACTCAATACCAGTCTGGATCTTTTTTAATTGTTCCATCAATTGAGCAATTTATTGGCGCATCTGGCCATCATTGGCCGGCATCGTCATGGCACTGCCGCCCAGAAGCAGGGCGGCTGCCACTGTCTTTAACGAAATGGCTCATGTTCACCCTCGGCCGCGACGGCCAAAGAAGAAGGAAGCAATGAACATCACCAGGAACACGACAAAGAGAATCTTGGCGATACCCGTGGCGGTGCCCGCGATACCACCGAAGCCCAGTACTGCAGCGATGATGGCAATGATCAAGAATGTAATTGCCCAGCTCAACATGGTGATTCTCCTTACGCTTTCTGTTTAAAGGTGTTGCTTGTGGTGCTTTTCCCGGCGCGTCGAGTGCGCCAAGTTCATTTGCTTAAAACACCCAACGTTCCTGAGGCGTCTCATCCACAGGCTGGGCCTGGTCGACGTCCATCATTCGCATCGAGTCGCTATCAGCCAGGCTGCTGCTGACGGCGCTGAAGTGGGTTTGAGGCGTGTGTGGAATCGACAGGTGCGGCGTCTCTGGCTGTTGGCTCTGTTCCCAACGCAAGTACTGTTGGCCGCCAATCAAGGTGATCAATAGCGCCAGCAGGGCAAACAAGCCTTGCTGGACAAGCAATGGCGAGATACGCAATTGGGCGGCACCTTGGCGATTCATCCTGAAGTTCCTCCCACGCTGGGGTAGTGATCTTTGGCGGGCGCTGGTTCATTAGATGCCCTGTTACCCAGACTCTTGCAGCCTGCATGCCATCTTTTTATCTGAATTAATTCTTTAAAAATCAATAATTTATATTGTTTGTAAGAACCGTTTTGGACGCATCCTGCACGATGGCGCCACTGAAGTCGTGCGTAATGCACGATGAACTCATGAAAACTTTCAATATTTTTGGAATTGAGGGAAGGGCGCAGATGTCAGAAAGGGACGCAGGCAATCGCCGAAGAACGGTTCGTTAATAAAAAATTAACTAAATCAGTGAGTTACCTTGTTACTAAGTAGATAGCTCCGCTGATTTGACTGAAATCGGCCACAATCAATCATGCAACTTGCCCGATTTCTCTGGGCCTAACCAAAATCAACCATGTAAAGGAGCGCAGGAACATGGAATCAGCCACTGAGCATCAAGGCCGCATTCTGCTGGTGGACGACGAGTCCGCCATCCTTCGAACCTTTCGCTATTGCCTTGAAGACGAAGGCTACAGCGTGGCCACCGCGACCAGCGCTGCTCAGGCCGAAGCCTTGTTGCAGCGCCAGGTTTTCGATCTGTGTTTCCTCGATTTGCGCCTGGGTGAAGACAATGGGCTCGATGTACTGGCCCAAATGCGCATCCAGGCGCCCTGGATGCGGGTGGTGATCGTCACTGCTCACTCGGCCGTCGACACTGCCGTGGATGCGATTCAGGCCGGTGCCGCCGACTATTTGGTCAAACCCTGTAGCCCCGATCAGTTGCGTTTGGCCACCGCCAAACAGCTGGAAGTACGGCAACTTTCGGCACGCCTGGAAGCCCTCGAAGGTGAAGTGCGAAAACCCAAAGAGGGCCTGGATTCCCACAGTCCGGCCATGAAAGTGGTGCTGGAAACTGCACGCCAGGTCGCCAGTACTGACGCCAACATCCTTATTCTCGGCGAATCCGGCACCGGTAAAGGTGAACTGTCACAGGCCATTCACGGCTGGAGCAAACGCCAGAAGAAATCCTGCATCACCATCAACTGCCCATCCCTGACTGCAGAGTTGATGGACAGTGAGCTTTTCGGCCACAGCCGGGGCGCATTCACCGGTGCCAGCGAAAGTACCTTGGGGCGTGTCAACCAGGCCGACGGCGGAACGTTGTTTCTCGACGAGATCGGCGATTTTCCTCTGACTTTACAGCCAAAATTGCTGCGTTTCATTCAGGACAAGGAATACGAACGCGTGGGCGACCCGGTGACCCGTCGCGCCGACGTGCGAATCCTCGCAGCAACAAACCTCAACCTGGAAGACATGGTTCGCGATGGTCGTTTTCGTGAAGACCTGCTCTATCGCCTGAACGTCATCACCTTGCACCTGCCGCCGCTTCGTGAGCGCAGGGAAGATATTCTGAACCTGGCAGACCGCTTCCTGGCGCGCTTCGTCAAAGAATACTCGCGTCCGGCCCGGTGTTTCAGCGACGAGGCCCGCGAAGCGCTGCTCAGCTACCGCTGGCCGGGTAACATTCGCGAACTGCGCAACGTGGTGGAGCGCGCGAGCATTATTTGTCCGCAGGAGCGGGTCGAGCTCAGCCACTTGGGCATGGCCGAGACCCCGACCAACCACACGCCGCGCATCGGCGCTGCGTTGAGCCTGGATGAGTTGGAGAAAGCTCACATTGGCGCGGTCCTCGCCACGGCCGACACGCTGGATCAGGCGGCCAAGACTCTGGGTATCGATGCTTCGACCCTGTACCGCAAACGCAAGCAGTACAACCTGTGAGTCGTAACCGATGAAACTGGCGATGACGTTGCGCACCCGGCTGTTTCTGAGTATTTCCGCACTGATTACTGTGGCGCTGCTTGGGCTCTTGCTCGGGCTGGTCAGCGTGATGCAGATGGCGGGGACTCAGGAAGCCCTCATCCGTGACAACTTCGTCACACTGGATCTGGGATTGAAGCTGCGTCAGACCCTGGGTGATCAACTGATCATCGTGCTTGGCGAGAACCCTGACCCTGCGGCGTTCGAGGCATCCAGGCAGCACGCCCTTGAATTGTTTGACGAAGGCATTGCTCGCGAGCCGTCCAGCGAGGGTGCCCAATATGGTTTCAGAAAGGCCAAGGCCGATTATCAGAGCTTGCTGCAGGCCTTTGATCTTTCCCGCGCTCCGGTGCAGGTAGTCAGTGATGACGGGGATCTCACGGAAAAATTCAACGCGTTGCGTAATGGTTTGATCGCTGAACAGAAGCGCGCACTGGAAAACATCACTGAGATCGAGCACAAGGCCCGGGAGCGGGCACTGTTGATTGCCGGCCTGCTTGGGTTGGTCGGCGTGGCGGTGTTGTTCATCGGGTTCATTACCGCCCATGCGATCGCCCGGCGTTTCGGGGCTCCGATCGAGGCTCTGGTGCAGGCAGCTGACAATATCGGCCAAGGCAATTTCGAAGTGACCCTGCCGATTTCCTCCGCGGTGGAACTGAACCAGTTGACCCGGCGTTTCGGAATCATGGCCGAGGCATTGCGTGAGCACCAGGCTACCAATATCGACGAACTGCTCGCCGGCCAACAACGTTTGCAAGCGGTGCTCGACAGCATCGACGACGGTTTGCTGATTATCGATCGTCAAGGTCATCTCGAGCACCTCAACCCGGTGGCTCAGCGCCAGCTAGGCTGGGACACCGATCGTCTCGGCCAAGGGCTGGGTACGGCGCTTGAGCGTCCCGAACTGGATGAACAACTGCAGTTGGTGTTGCGCGGCGGCTCTCTGGAACGAGCGCCGGAAGACCTGGGCATCGAGGTCGATGGGGAGTCGCGATTGCTGACGTATAGCCTGACGCCGGTCAGCCATACCCAGGGTCATATTCTCGGCGCCGTGATGGTGTTGCATGACGTCACCGAACAGCGTGCCTTCGAACGGGTACGCAGCGAGTTCGTCTTGCGCGCTTCCCATGAGTTGCGCACACCGGTTACCGGGATGCACATGGCATTCGGCCTTTTCCGCGAACGGACGCATTTTGCTGACGACTCCCGCGAAGCTGACCTGCTGGACACCGTCAACGAAGAAATGCAGCGCCTCATGCAGTTGATCAACGACCTGCTGAATTTCTCTCGCTATCAAAACGGCCTGCAAAAACTCACGCTGGCACCGTGCTCCATCGAAGACTTGCTGGATCAGGCCCAGATACGTTTTGCCGGCCCGGCACAGGAGAAAGGCATTGAGCTGCTGGTGGAAGTGCAGGGACCGTTGCCGCGGCTGCAAGCCGATCAGGCGCAACTGGAGCGGGTGCTCGACAACCTGATCGACAACGCCTTGCGCCATACCTCCCCTGATGGACTGATACGCTTGCAGGCCCGGCGCCATGGAGAGCGGATGATTATCAGCGTCGAGGACAACGGCGAAGGCATTGCTTACGGCCAGCAAGGGCGGATCTTCGAGCCCTTTGTTCAGGTCGGCCGCAAAAAGGGCGGTGCCGGGCTCGGTCTGGCGCTGTGCAAGGAAATCGTGCAGCTGCATGGCGGGCGGATGGGGGTCTACTCGCGGCCGGGGCAGGGGACGCAGTTCTACATGGCACTGGCGATATAAACCGGAGCCCCTCTCAGGCTTCGTCATCCAGACGTCGGGTGGTCAGTCGGCGGCCACGGGTAATCAGTTCGATGAACTGCACGGCGCTCAGTGCGTGGGCGAACAACCAACCCTGGCCGAACTTCACCCCTTCGCTACTCAAAAACACCGCTTGGGCTTCATGTTCGATGCCTTCTGCAATCACCTTGAGTTGCAGGGCCTGAGCCATGCGGATGATGTGCGGTGCCACGCCGCTGCTGGCGGCATCATGGCCCAGCGCGTCGATAAACGCCTTGTCGATTTTCAGGCAGTCCACCGGTAGGGTTTGCAGGTAGGCGAGGCTGCAATAGCCGGTGCCAAAGTCGTCGATCAACACCTGATGCCCGACATCCCGCAGGGCTTGCAGGTTTTCTCTGGCCACCACCACATCCACCAATCCGCGCTCGGTTACCTCAAAGGCAATCTGCCTGGCTGCCACTCGGTGCACGCTCAGCAAGCGCGCCATCACCTGACCGATACGCGGCACCATGACATCGCAGGCCGCCAGGTTGACCGAAATGTACAGCTGTGGATTGGACCGCAACAGTTGCCCGAGCTGTTCCAGCAGGCGCTGTAATACGAAGTCGGTCATCTGGCGAATCTGGCCGGTATTCTCCGCCATCGGAATGAACAGGTCGGGACTGGTCAGCGTACCGTCCGGCCTTCGCCAGCGCAGCAGGGCTTCGGCACCGACGCAGTTGCGGCTGTCGAGGTCGAAGATTGGTTGATACAACACTTGTAGCTCGCCTCGCCGTATGGCGCCTTGCAGTTCGGCATCCAGCGACTGACGCTGGCGTACCAGCAAAAACACCAGAATGCCTACACAGGCACTCAGCGCCAGGCTGGCCGGCAGTAGCCACCACCATACCGCCGGCACATGTATTCCGGTGCGTGGGGTGATCAGTACCAGTTGGTATTCGGGGGTGTTAGTGGGCATTCGGTAAATCAGGCGGGTATGGGTGACTTGCAGCGCATCGCGGCTTTTCGGAGGCCAGGGTTCCGCGGGGGGCCAGGCCTGCGCGACACCGAGTACCGGAATCGCCCGGGTGCCGTGGTCGAGCACCACCAACAGGCTGCTCCCCGGAGACAGATCGACCATGTCGGTCAAATGCCCGCGGGACGTCGCCACCCGGAAATTGCCACGCCCAAGCATCAGTGCGGCGCGGTTCTCATCGGGTTCGGTGGTGGTGTTCAGCCAATAGCTGTAGGTGGGGCCCTTGATGTCCGGCGGTCGGATCAGCGATACCCCTTCCTGGCGGGGGCGGTTGGAGCAGGTTCGCGAAGTGTCCATATAAGCTGCTTCATAAACGAAGCGGTAATTGAAGCTGACCTGCTGCAGGGTGGCGATCATTTCGTCATCGCAACCTCGCAGCGGTTGGGCTTCCAGGTCATCGAGGCTTTCGCGCAACTGCCCGAACAACTGCTCCAGGCGGACCAGAAAGCGTTCTCCCTGGGCATTCATTTCCTGGCTTTCGTTGTGCTCGACTTGATTCATCGCCACGAACAAACTGCCAACTGTTAGAAGCGTTGCGCTCAAGGCAGTAGCCAGCATCGCCAAAAACAAAGGGCGATAGAACCAGCTATGCAGTCTCTCCCGAGCAGCAGGCATCATGGAATATCCGAAGAATTACCAATGAGTTATAGCTGCTGATTTGGAAAAAGCGCTGACCGTCGGGCGGGCGTCATTATTTTGTCTGATTCAACACCTGAAGAATCGCCGCGGTTTGTGCGTCCGGTGTACCGTCGAAACGGGAAGGGCGAAAATGCAGCTGAAAGGCGGCCAGTACATTGCGTGTTTCTACATCCAGTTCGCCGGTTTGCGGCGTGGCATAGCCGAAGCGGGCAAGCTGTCCCTGAAACCAACTGATGCTTGGCAGTTGCACGGCGAACTGCGCTTGCTGCCGCGCCACGGCCTGCTCGTTCGGCCAGATCCCCAGGCCTTCGGCAGCCAGGCGCTTCCAGGGGAACAGCGGGCCGGGGTCGAGCTTGCGCATCGGTGCGATGTCGCTATGGCCAATGATATGGCGGGGGCTGATGCCCTGGCGCTTGCTGATGTCCTTGAGCAGAAAGATCATCGACTGAATCTGGGCTTCGCTATAGGGATACCAGAGACGCCCGGTGGGGGTGTCCTCAAAGCCCTGGTTAACGATCTCGATACCAATGGAACTGGAGTTCAGCCAGGTCCGGCCTTGCCATTCGCTTTCGCCAGCGTGCCAGGCCCGGAAATTTTCATCCATCAGCTTATAAATGGTGGCGCGCTTGTCGTCGCTAATCAGGTAGTGGCTGCTGACCTCGCCATGGGTCAGCAATTGCAGCGAGGTCTCCAGGGATGCGGAGGTGTAATGCATCACCACGAACTGAATGCGACTGTCGTGATTGGCTGAAGGGTGGCTGGTATCGATTCGGGGGCCGCTGGCACACCCGGCTAATAGAAGCAGCGACGCAATAAGAACAAGACATTTCATGGCGGGAGGCAGTACACGCAAGACAATAATGCAACAGTGTAACGGTATTGCCTTGTGCGCAGAGGGCAAAAAGTGCTGTTTTAAACAAAATGGAACAATTAGCTATCAGCCCAGTTCTATTCGATTCCGGCCATTATTTTTCGCACGATATAGCGCCTGATCAGCTCTTTTAAGCACAAGATCGCTATGTTCGCCCGATCTGAAGGCGGTCAGTCCCATGGAAATAGTGACGGTGACTCGCTCGCCCTTGAAGTGAAACGGGCAGGCTTCGATCGATGCGCGCAAGGTTTCCAGCAGCTTCGCGCCCACCGCCGGCACCGTGGCAGGCATCAACAGTACAAACTCCTCACCGCCGAACCTGGCAATGAAATCTGTCCCGCGCAGACGCTTGCGTAGCACGCTGGCGATGATTTTCAGTACCTTGTCACCCGCCAGGTGGCCATAGTTGTCATTGATGCGTTTGAAATGGTCGAGGTCGAGCATTGCCAGCAACAGGGTATTGCCATGTTGTTGCCATTGGCCTATCTCGTGCTCCAGGCGTTCGCTCCAGGCTGCTCGATTCGGCAGGCTGGTCAATGGATCGATCAACGCCTTCTGGCGCTGTTCTTCGAGATGCTCGCGGTAGCCCAGGGCTTCCTGCTCCATGTGGGCAACCCTTTCGGCCAGGCTTTGCAGGCGGGCTGCTACTTCCTGCTCGCGCTCGTCCCGCTGCTTCTGGTGTTGGTCCATGGTGCCGAGCAGGCCTTCGAGATGGTTTTCCAGCACATGCTTGAGATCATCAAGGTCTGCCGCTTCCTGCATGCTGCTTTGCAAGCCGTCGACTTGCTCGCGAATCTGCGTGTCCATTTCCCGCGCGGCCGAGCGGTTGTCGGCGTGGCCGTCGCTCGCGGCTTGCAGGTTGCTCTGAAATGACTCGAGGCGTTCGTTGAGTTGCTGCAGATAGGCTTCGAATTCGTGCTGGCCGCTGTCGGTGATCGCCAGCATCAAGGTTGCCAGGTCATCGAGGATCGGTAGCAATTCGTACCAGTTCAAGCCATTTTGAAGGCGATCGCGCATCGCCTCGGCTTGCGGACGATGACGCTCGGGCAGCGTCAGGTCATCGAGAAGGCCCAGCAGCGTATCTTCGATATGCTTGGCGACAGAGCTGTAGGACGGCTCCGGCGAGTCCGGCAGGGCATACAGAATATCGTGCTCGGGCTGCTCTGGATCGATGGCCATCGGAGTCAGTTCATCGGGATTGATTGCCGACTGAGCCTGAGTGGCCGATAGGGTAACCGCTTGAACCGGTTCTTGTGGTTGCTCGATATTCGGTCGGATTTGTAATTCCGGGACCTGGCTGTTTGTAGCTTCTGGCTCAAGGACAGGCGGGACAAACGCCACGACTTCAGCCGCAGGTGCCATTGCTGTTGGCGCCTGAAGTTGCGGTGGCTCAGGGCGTGCAGCGGCGGGTAGGGCGGCTTCTACGGTTGGCAACACCACTTGTTGCGGTTTATCGGCGGCTGGCGAGAGATTGGCCATCGCTTGTGGAGGCTCGGCCGGTACCGCAACCGGCTCGACAGGTTGCGGGGCAGGCATTTGCGATTCGGAGGCGGCGAGCTGTGGCGCGGTCTCTTCCGTTTCCCTACCGAACAACCGCTGCAGGAAGCCCGGACGATCAGGTTCGGCAGGGTTCTCCAGCAGGTTCAAGGCTTTGCCTTGCAAGCCACTCAGCTCGCTGAGCAGCAACGGGATTTCGCGAGCCTGGCCTACGCGTCCGTCCAGCTGTTTGGCGAATTTTTTCAGCGGTCGGCTTACTTCCCGGGGCAGCGGCAACGCTTGCAACTGAGAGACCAGCGCCGTCAGGGCTGCACTGACTTGATTGACCCGGGTTTCCCGGCGTTGCTCGGAGTCGAGCACGGCTTTTTCCAGGCGCGGCAGCAAGGCTGCCAGGCCGGCGTCCATGTCATCGGTGCGTACGACTTCGCGCATTTCCTTCATGCATTGGTCAACGGCGCGATCGGTACCTTCCGCGGCGAGGGTACTGCGCACCAGCCCGCGACGCAGCAAGTCGAGCCGGGCGTCCCATCGACGTTCCAGCTTTTCTTGTTGTTCGATGCTTTTGAGGTATTTCTCTTTCCAGCGCTGTGTTTCGTCGCTCATTCAGGCAGGACTCAACGCGGGCAATGCATCGGCCGTGAGCGAACCCGGCAGACGAATCTCTACCGCGACCGGCAGGTGATCGGAAATGGGCTGTGCCAGCACTTCGACCTTTTCAAGGGTCAGAGTGGGGCTGAGCAGAATATGGTCCAGGCAACGCTGCGGGCGCCAGCTGGGGAAGGTCGCTTCCAGTTGCGGCGCGAGCAGGCCCAGATCACGCAACGGGGAGTTTTGCAGCAAGTCACTGGCATGGGTGTTCATGTCGCCCATCAACACCTGGTGTTTATAACCGCCGATCAACTCGCGGATGTAGGCCAGTTGCAGGCTACGGGCGCGAGCGCCCAGCGCCAGGTGCATCATCACCACCACGAGCGCCTCCGGACCTTCGCCGAAGCGCACCAGAATGGCCCCGCGACCCTTGGGCCCCGGCAGTGGATGATCTTCAATCGCCCACGGGCGCAGGCGGCTGAGCACGCCATTGCTGTGCTGACCGAGATGACCGAGATTGCGATTGAGTTGTTGATACCAGTAGGGGAAGGCACCGAGTTGCGCCAGGTGTTCGACCTGATTGACGTAGCCTGATCGCAGGCTGCCGCCATCGGCTTCCTGCAAGGCGACCAGATCGAAGTCGCCCAGCAGATTACCGATTTTTTGCAGGTTGTCGGCGCGCCCGGTGTGTGGCAACAGATGCTGCCAGCCGCGGGTCAGATAGTGCCGATAGCGCTCGGTACTGATGCCGACCTGGATATTGAAACTGAGCAAACGCAGACGGCTGTCCACGGGCAACCCCGTCGATTCCAGGTGATGCTCGTTGACCCGCGGATGATGCAGGCCAACGATGCGTTCAGTTCCCCAGCGGCGCATGGCAGGTGCCGCGCTTAGTTGGCGACGGCCTTGGTTGCCGCTCGCTCTTTGGCAACCAGTTGGTCGGCCAGTTTCAGCGCTTGTTCGGCACCGCCGGCAGAGCCGATGTCGAAGCGATACTTGCCGTTGACGATCATGGTAGGCACGCCGGTGATTTCATATTTCTTTGCAAGTTCTTTGGCTTTGTTGATCTGGCCCTTGATGGCGAAGGAGTCGAAGGTGGCCAGGAACTTGTCCTTGTCTACGCCTTGGGTCGCCAGGAAGTCCGCCATGTCTTCTTTGTCGGTCAGTTTCTTGTGTTCTTTCTGAATCGCTTCGAAAACTGCCGCGTGAACCTTGCTTTCGACGCCCATGGCTTCAAGGGTCAGGAACATCTGGCCGTGTGCGTCCCAAGGGCCGCCAAACATGGCCGGAATGCGCACGAAGTTCACGTCGGAAGGCAGTTTTTCAACCCATGGGTTAATGACGGGTTCGAAGGCATAGCAATGCGGGCAGCCGTACCAGAACAGCTCCACGACTTCGATTTTGCCAGGCGCGGCCACCGGGACCGGATTGCTCAGTTCGACATAGGGCGCTTCAGGTTTTTCGGCGGCTTGGGCAGTCATGCCGAACAGGCTGGCAGCGACGAGTGCGGCGCTGATGATCAGATTACGCATGCTTTACTCCTGGACAAATTGGGTCGCCTCGCGCGACCTGTTTTCAGACAGATCCTGGCGGGCTTGAGTTTGTAGTGTAACGGCAGCGGCCACAAAAAAGGGCAGCCAAAGCCACCCTTTTTATGTTTGCATCGACGGATTAATCGAGTGTTAACGTTGCAAGAGATGTACATCTCCAGCAACGCTTGTTCGATCAGTCTCAGTGCAAGCCTTGAATATAGCTGGAGACTGCGGCGATATCTTCGTCGCTCAGCTTTTTAGCGATGCTCTGCATCGGTTTGGTATCGCCGTCGTTGGTGCGGCCACCTTCTTCCTTGCGGAAGTCGGTCAGTTGCTTGCCGACGTACTGGGCATGCTGGCCACCCAGATGCGGGAAGCCTGCAGCGGCGTTACCGGTACCATTCGGCGAGTGGCAGCCAGTGCAGGCGGGCAGGCCCTTGGCCAGATCACCGCCACGGAACAGTGCTTCACCGCGAGCCACGACTTTCGGGTCGGCGGCGCCAACGCTGCCTTTCTGGCTGGCGAAGTAGGCGGAGATATCAGCCAGGTCCTGATCGCTCAGGTTGGTCAGCAGGCCGGTCATTTCCAGTACCGTGCGTTTGCCGGACTTGATGTCGTGTAGCTGCTTGTTCAGATAACGCTCGCCCTGACCTGCCAGCTTCGGAAAGTTAGGCGCCATGCTATTGCCATCCGGGCCATGACAGGCGCCACATACTGCGGCTTTCGCCTGACCAGCAGTCGCATCACCTGCAGCATGGGCAATGCCGGAGATCCCCACGGTCAACAGCAGACTCACGATCAATTTGTTCATCAGCTAATCCAACTACGGCTAAGGGTTAAAGAGTTATGGGCCGGGTTTACTCGCTCATCCACTGGATGATGGCTCGGTAATCCTCGGCACTGCAGTCCATGCACAAACCACGCGGCGGCATCGCCTTGAAACCCTGGGTCACGTGTTGCACCAGCGTCTCCATACCTTTCGCCAACCTCGGCGTCCAAGCTTCCTGATCGCCCTTGCGGGGCGCCATGGGTAGTTGGCCGGAATGACAGGCACCACAAACACGGTTGTACACAGCTTCCGGATCCTGTGTAGCCTGAGCGCTGTAAAGCGGCATCAAGACACCGGCAGCTAGCAGCCATTTCGTCATAAAACGACCTTTTCAGGGTTGAGAGCGTGCTGCGTTCTAGTGCGCAATCAAGGTCAATCGCTCTCGTGAACTTCATCCTACGCTGGGACAAAGCGCACACAAAATCTGCGGCATTATATACTGGCGTCACTGAAACGGAAACGACACTGCTTGCCGCGTCCATTCCCGGCGCCGCCCACATCGGAAATCCCATGCAACTCAAGAACCCCATCCTCGGTCTGTGCCAACAGTCCACCTTCATGCTCAGCGCTGCCAAAGTCGACCAATGCCCCGACGACGAAGGCTTTGAAGTGGCCTTCGCCGGGCGTTCCAACGCCGGCAAGTCCAGCGCGTTGAACACCCTGACACACGCCAGCCTGGCGCGGACCTCGAAAACACCGGGTCGCACGCAGCTGTTGAACTTCTTCAAGCTAGACGATGAACGCCGTCTGGTCGACCTGCCGGGTTACGGTTATGCGAAAGTACCAATCCCGTTGAAGATGCACTGGCAGCGTCACCTCGAAGCCTATCTGGGCGGTCGTGAGAGTTTGAAAGGTTTGATTCTGATGATGGACATCCGTCATCCAATGACCGATTTCGACCTGCTGATGCTCGATTGGGCTGTCGCCAGCGGCATGCCGATGCATATTTTGCTGACCAAGGCAGACAAGCTGACCTACGGTGCAGCGAAAAACGTGCTGCTCAAGGTTCAGTCGGAAATCCGCAAGGGCTGGGGCGATACGATCACTATCCAGCTGTTTTCGGCACCCAAACGCTTGGGTCTGGAAGACGCCTACACTGTATTGGCGGGCTGGATGGAGTTGGCGGACAAGGGCAGCGAGGCTGCCGAGTAAGGCTTTACAGGTGAAAAGCCAGGCAAAAAAAACCCCGGACTTCATATGGGGAGGGAGAAGTTCCGGGGTTCAAGCTCCGGACCGCTAGGGCGGGGTCCAGATATCTGCCAACACTTAACACAACATAGGAGCATCGAAGGGCTTCACCAGCCATTCAGTATCTCTGAGTGGCGGTTCACGGATTTAGTTCAGACTATTTTCAAAAACCATTGGAAATAATCGATGTCATTTTCCGCACTATAGCCCTTCGTTATTTTGTGCTGCGGCATAAGGCCGCAGCACCGGCGTCTTTCAGGCCGATCAGTGCGCCTCATCCCAGTTGTTGCCTACGCCTACCTCGACCAAAAGTGGTACATCCAGCTGTGCTGCGCTACTCATGTGTACGCGAATGTCCTCACGCACCTGGTCGATCAGGTCCTCACGCACCTCAAGCACCAATTCATCGTGTACCTGCAGGATGACTTTGGCGTCCAGGCCTGACGATGTCAGCCAGTTATCCACCGCTACCATGGCTTTCTTGATGATGTCCGCCGCGGTGCCTTGCATCGGGGCGTTAATCGCTGTGCGCTCCGCAGCTTTGCGCAGGGCTTGGTTTTTCGCGTTGATTTCCGGCAGGTACAAGCGACGACCAAAGATGGTTTCGACGAAACCTTGCTCGGCGGCCTGCGCGCGCGTGCGCTCCATGTATTCCAGTACGCCGGGATAGCGGGCGAAGTAGCGATCGATGTAGGCCTGGGACTGTTTGCGGTCTACGCCGATCTGCTTGGCCAGGCCAAACGCGCTCATGCCGTAGATCAAACCGAAGTTGATGGCTTTCGCGCTGCGACGCTGATCGTTGGTGACCGCGTCCAGCTCGACGCCAAACACCTCTGCGGCCGTGGCCCGGTGTACATCGAGGTTGTTGCGGAAGGCGTGCAGCAAGCCTTCGTCCTTGGCTAGATGCGCCATGATCCGCAGTTCGATTTGCGAGTAGTCCGCGGCCAGTAGCTTGTAGCCTTTCGGCGCGACGAACGCCTGACGAATCCGACGACCTTCGGCGGTACGGATCGGAATGTTCTGCAGGTTCGGGTCGATGGACGATAAGCGCCCGGTGGCGGCGACGGCTTGCTGGTAAGACGTATGAATGCGCCCGGTGCGAGCGTTGATCTGCTCTGGCAAACGGTCGGTGTAGGTGCTTTTGAGCTTGCTCAGCGAGCGGTATTGCATCAGCACCTTGGGCAGCGGGTAGTCCTGTTCGGCCAATTCGGCCAACACCGCTTCGGCAGTCGAGGCCTGGCCCTTGGCGGTTTTGCTGAGTACGGGCAAGCCGAGCTTTTCGTAGAGGATCACGCCCAGTTGCTTCGGCGAACCCAGGTTGAATTCCTCACCGGCAATGGCAAAGGCCTCGCGCTCAAGGGCGACCAGTTTCTCGCCCAGTTCGACGCTCTGGATGCCCAGCAGGTTGGCATCCACGAGCGCGCCTTGGCGTTCGATTCGGGCCAGAACCGGCATCAGCGGCATTTCAATCTCGTTGAGCACTTTGCCCAGGCTTGGCGTTGCTGCCAGTTTTTCCTGCAAAGCCAGGTGCAACTGGAAGGTGACATCGGCATCTTCGGCAGCATAGGGGCCTGCCAGCTCAAGAGAGATCTGGTCGAAACTCAGCTGTTTGACGCCTTTGCCCGCGATCCCTTGAATGTCGGTCTTGCTTTGGCCCAGGTACTTGAGCGCCAGGCTGTCCATGTCGTGGCGGGTGGCCGTCGAGTCCAGGACGTAAGACTCGAGCATGGTGTCGTAGGCAATGCCCTGGACAATAATCCCGTTGCTCTGATCGCCACCGATGGCGCAGTTGGCGAGGATATTGGTTTCGAACTTGGCGTGTTGGCCGACTTTCAGTTTGTTCGGGTTTTCCAGCAGCGGTTTCAACGCCAACAGCACCGTGTCGCGATCCAGTTGCTCCGGCACGCCCATGTAGGAATGGGTCAGCGGAATGTAGGCCGCTTCGTTGGCCGCGACGGAAAACGACAGACCCACCAGTTGTGCATGTTGTGCATCGCTGCCGTTGGTTTCGGTGACGAAGGCGATCAACGGCGCCTTGTCGAGCTTGTCCAGCCAAGCCTCGAAATGCTTCTGGTCGAGGATGGTTTCGTACTTCGCTTCGGCAGCGTCCGGCTGTTCCTGGGCAACCTCGACAATGTCCTGCCCCGAGCGCTTGGCGTCACGCTGGTTCTCTTCGAACCAGCTTTTGAATTCCAGCAGGGTGTAGAGCTCGGCGAGCTTGTCGTGATCCGGCTGGCCCATCTGCAGGTCATCGAGACCGACGTCCAGCGGCACGTCGATCTTGATGGTGGCCAAGCGATAAGAAAGAAAGGCCATTTCCTTATGTTCTTCGAGCTTGGCCGGCAGGGTTTTTGCGCCGCGAATCGGCAGGGACGGGACGATGTCGAGCTGCGCATAGAGCTCGGTAAGGCCGCCATTCACGCCGACCAGCAGGCCGGAAGCGGTCTTGGGGCCGATACCCGGAACGCCCGGGATGTTGTCGGACGAATCGCCCATCAGTGCCAGATAATCGATGATCTGCTCGGGAGCGACGCCGAATTTCTCCTTCACGCCCTCCACGTCCAGCGCGCTACCGGTCATCGTATTGACCAAGGTAATGTGCCCGTCGACCAGTTGCGCCATGTCCTTGTCGCCGGTGGAGATCACCACCGGACGGTCGGCCGCCGCGCTGCTGCGGGCCAGGGTGCCGATCACGTCATCGGCTTCGACGTTGTCCACGCACAGCAATGGAAAGCCCAGGGCCTTGACGCTGGCGTGCAGCGGCTCGATCTGGACCCGCATGTCGTCGGGCATGCTTGGGCGATTGGCCTTGTATTCGGCGAACATCTCGTCGCGGAACGTCCCGCCCTTGGCGTCGAATACCACAGCGAACGGGCTGTCCGGGTACTGCTTGCGCAGACTTTTGAGCATGTTCAGTACGCCCTTGACCGCGCCGGTCGGCAGGCCTTTGGACGTAGTCAGCGGTGGCAGCGCGTGAAAGGCGCGGTACAGATAAGAAGAACCGTCCACCAGGACGAGGGGGGCTTGGCTCATGAGCAGGATCAACCTTTTCGGCGGGTCCGGCGCTAGAATAGCGGGACCGTTGACGACAAAGGGACAAGGTTATCATGCGCACACTAAATCGCTTGTTGCTGGCTGGCTTGTTTGCAATCACCCCATTGGCTGTCATGGCGGCGGACGACGCGCCCTCGGCGGACCCGGATGTAACAATCCGCACGGAAGGTGACAAAACCATTCAGGAATATCGGCAAAATGGCTTTTTGTACGCCATCAAGGTGACCCCGAAAGTCGGTAAACCGTATTTCCTGGTGCGCGCTGATGGCTCGGACGGTAACTTCATTCGCTCGGACCAGCCGGATATGCTGATTCCGTCGTGGAAAATATTTGAGTGGTAAACCGCTCCTAACTTAAATCGGCGCCGGCAGTCGCGGCGCCCGTACTGGCAGTTTTAACCATGTCTGTGTTCACCCCCCTGGCTCGGCCCGAGCTGGAAACCTTTCTCGCCCCTTACGGGCTCGGCCGCCTGCTTGATTTCCAGGGGATCGCCGCCGGTAGTGAAAACACTAATTTCTTTATCAGCCTGGAGCAGGGCGAATTTGTCCTGACCCTGGTCGAGCGCGGTCCGGTGCAGGAGATGCCCTTCTTCATCGAACTGCTCGACGTGCTGCACGACGCCGACCTGCCGGTGCCTTATGCTCTGCGCACCACCGACGGCGTTGCGTTGCGCGAACTGGCCGGTAAACCTGCGCTGCTGCAACCTCGTCTGGCGGGCAAGCACATCAAGGACGCCAACGCGCAGCATTGCGCCCAGGTCGGCGAGCTGCTGGCTCATCTGCACTTGGCGACCCAGGCCAACATGATCAAACGCAAAACCGATCGCGGCCTGGACTGGATGCTGGAGGAGGGCACGCAGTTGCTTTCGCATCTGAATGCCGAGCAAAGCGATTTGCTGCAACGGGCGCTGGATGAAATCACTCAGCAGAAGACGAAAATTCTGGCGCTGCCGCGAGCCAACATCCATGCGGACCTGTTCCGCGATAACGCAATGTTCGAAGGCACGCACCTGACCGGGTTGATCGACTTCTACAACGCCTGTTCGGGGCCGATGCTCTATGACGTGGCGATTGCCTTGAACGATTGGTGTTCGGACGAACAAGGGCAGCTTGATGGCGCTCGGGCGCGGGCATTGCTGGGGGCTTATGCCGCGCTTCGACCGTTTACCGCTGCCGAAGCCGAGCTATGGCCGACCATGCTGCGCGTGGCATGCGTACGGTTCTGGTTATCGCGGTTGATCGCCGCGGAGTCTTTCGCCGGGCAGGACGTGTTGATTCACGATCCGATGGAGTTTCAGCTGCGCTTGGCGCAGCGGCAGAAGGTCAGCACGCCGCTACCTTTCGCCCTCTAAAGCATCGCGGGCAAGCCACGCTCCCACAGGGTTTGTGTCGTTCATAATATTGGCGAACGACACAAACCCTGTGGGAGCGTGGCTTGCCCGCGATTGGGGGCGACACAATTTTCGGAACTACAACGACTCCAAACACCCCGCCAAATCATTCCCCAGCTTTTCCAACACCTGCTCATACCCCTGAGCGGTCGCTGGCGTGTACCCGCCCAGTGCATCCAGTTCCGCCAGTTTCACCGGCAGCCCGGCCACCAGGGTTTCTGCCAGGCGTGGGCGCAGCGGAGGCTCGCTGAACACGCAGGTCTTGCCGACTTCCTGCAACCGCGTGCGCATCGCTGCCACGTGTTGGGCGCCGGGCTGCACTTCGGCAGCGACACTGAACACGCCGGTGTGCTTGAGGCCGTAAGCGTCTTCGAAGTAGTCAAAGGCTTCGTGGAACACGAAATATGGTTTGCCCGCGATACCCGCCAGACGGGCCTTCAGGCGCAGGTCTAAAGCATCCAGGCGCTCATCGAATGCCTTGAGGTTGCTCTGGTAGCGCGCCGCGTTGGCCGGGTCGGCGGCGCTCAGATCGGCGGCCATTTTGGTGGCGATCACTCGGGCGTTGATTGGTGACAACCACAAGTGTGCATCCAGGCTGCCGGGGCGGTGATCGTGATCATGCTCGTCGGCTTCTTCGGCGTGGGAATGGTTATCTTCGGCGAAATGTCGCAGTTTCAGGCCAGGCAAGTCCTGCACCGCGACGCTGGGCAGCGTACGACCTTTCAGCACGCGAGGCAGGAAACCTTCCATGTCCGGGCCGATCCAGTACACCAGATCCACCGATTGCACTTTCCGTACGTCGGAAGGGCGCAGGGCATAGTTATGGGGCGAGGCGCCAGGCGGCAGCAAGACTTCCGGAACTGCTACACCGTCCTGTACCGCAGCGGCGATCAGCTGCAGGGGCTTGACGCTGGTGAGGACTTTGACCTCGGCTTGAGCTGAGCCAATCAGCAGAAAAGTTGCGACAAATGCGACAAAGATAGAAAAAACTCGGGACACGATGACCACTCGAAGAGGCGAGAACGGGTAACATAATAACGTCTCTCACAAAACTCGTCGCCGCTCATGCCTAAAACACCGATTGCCAGCCGTCCCCACGACCACTCTCATTGCGTTCATAGCGCACTGTCTGAGGCCGATGCCTTGTGCGCACGTCAGGGGCTGCGCCTGACCGCTTTGCGCCGGCGGGTGCTGGAACTGGTATGGCAAAGCCACAAACCGTTGGGTGCCTATGACATTCTGGCGGTGCTCAGCGAGCAGGACGGCCGCCGCGCCGCGCCTCCTACCGTGTACCGCGCACTGGATTTCCTGCTGGAAAACGGTTTGGTGCACCGCATCTCCTCGCTGAACGCCTTTGTCGGCTGCAATCACCCGGAACACGCCCACCAAGGCCAGTTCCTGATCTGCCGCGAATGCCACGCCGCCATCGAACTCGAACAGAAATCCATCAGCGACGCGATCATCAATAGCGCCAAAGATGTCGGATTCATCGTCGAGGCCCAGACCGTTGAAGTGATCGGTCTCTGCTCGGGTTGCCAGGGGGCTTGATGAGCAACGCGCTGATTCGCCTCGAGCAGGTGGCTGTCACCTTTGCCGGGCAAAACGTGCTGGACAACATCGAGCTGAGCGTCGAACCGGGGCAGATCGTCACCTTGATCGGCCCCAATGGTGCCGGCAAAACCACGCTGGTGCGCGCCGTGCTCGGTTTGCTGAAACCGGACAGCGGCAGCGTCTGGCGCAAGCCGAAGTTGCGCGTCGGTTACATGCCGCAAAAACTCCATGTTGATCCGACCCTGCCGCTGTCGGTGCTGCGCTTCTTGCGTCTGGTCCCGGGCGTGGACCGCGCTCGGGCGTTGGCCGCTCTTAAGGAAGTCGGTGCCGAACAGGTCATCGACAGCCCGGTGCAAAGTGTTTCCGGTGGCGAAATGCAGCGGGTGCTACTGGCGCGGGCGTTGCTGCGCGAGCCGGAATTGCTGGTGCTCGATGAGCCGGTGCAAGGTGTTGATGTGGCCGGTCAAGCCGAGCTCTACAGCCTGATTACACGCTTGCGCGACCGTCATGGTTGCGGCGTTTTGATGGTCTCTCACGATCTGCATCTGGTGATGAGCACCACCGACCAGGTGGTGTGCCTGAACCGCCACGTCTGCTGCTCCGGGCATCCCGAGCAGGTCAGTGGCGATCCGGCGTTCGTCGAACTGTTCGGAAAGAACGCACAAAGCCTGGCGATTTATCACCACCATCACGACCACGCTCACGACCTGCATGGCTCGGTGGTCAGCGCGGCCCCGTCGGCCCCTACCCACGTTCATGGAGATAGCTGCAAGCATGGCTGATTTTCTGCTCTTTGCCCTGCTTGCAGGTCTGGCCCTGGCGCTGGTCGCGGGCCCGCTGGGTTCGTTCGTGGTCTGGCGACGCATGGCCTATTTCGGCGACACGCTGTCCCATGCCGCATTGCTCGGCGTGGCATTGGGTTTTCTGCTGGATGTCAGCCCGACCGTTGCCGTCACGGTAGGCTGCTTATTGCTGGCGGTATTGCTGGTGACGTTGCAACAACGGCAACCACTGGCGTCCGACACGCTGTTGGGAATTCTCGCACCGAGCACGCTCTCGCTTGGCCTGGTGGTACTAAGCTTCATGCATGAAGTGCGGATCGACCTGATGGCTTATCTGTTCGGCGATTTGTTGGCGATCAGCCCGACCGATCTGGCCTGGATTCTCGGCGGTAGCGCGGCGGTGCTGGCATTGCTGGTCACGCTGTGGCGACCTTTGCTGGCGATCACGGTGCATGAAGAACTGGCCAAGGTGGAAGGTTTGCCAGTGGCGGGGTTGCGCCTGGCGCTGATGTTGCTGATCGCTGTGGTGATTGCGGTGGCGATGAAAATCGTCGGCGTGTTGCTGATTACTTCGTTACTGATTATTCCAGCGGCTGCGGCACAGCGTCACGCCCGCTCGCCGGAGCAGATGGCACTGGGCGCGAGCCTGCTGGGCATGCTCGCGGTGTGTGGCGGGCTGGCGTTGTCCTGGTTCAAGGACACCCCGGCCGGCCCGTCGATTGTGGTGACGGCCGCCGCGCTGTTTCTGCTGAGTTTTGTCCTGCCCCGTCGAGGGGTGTAGACTTGCTCGTTTTTTGCGCAAATAGAGAGTCGCAGGAATGAAGCTGTTCGCCTCCCGTTATCTGCTCCTTGTCGCATTTTCGCTGCTGCTGGGCGCTTGCCAGAGCACGCCACCGGCAGCCACCGAGGCCCCCGATGCACGGGCCACGGCTATCGCACAGCTGGAACAAAGCCTGGCCAGCAGCGAGCTGGCCACCGCCGAAGGACAATTGGCGGCCTTGCAGGCCGAGTCGCCCAACGATCAATCCCTCGAGCAGTACCAGCGGCAATTGGCTGAAGCTTATTTGCTGCGTAGCCAGATCGTGTTGCAAAAAGGTGATGTGAATGCAGCCGCCACCGCCCTCAGCCGTGCCCGGGTATTGATGCCCAAGGCCCCGGCGCTGACCGGTGGTGTCAACAGCGCCATTGTCCATGCCCGCAAGGCAGAACTGGATAAAGCCGAAGCGGCTCTCAAGGCTGCCGAGGCCAAACCTCAGGCCAAAGTCATCGACCCGACGGCTGAAAGCACTACGGTGGCGTTGAATCTCACCGATATGAGCAAGCTTCGTCGTCAACTGGATGCCATTGCCGCCGATGTGGTGAATTATCAGTGCGACGTGAGCATTCAGGCGCCACGCACTCAGGATTACCCTTGGCTGGCCACGCTGCTGACCAAGCGGGTGAAGAAGCTGGATTCGGAGTTTGATCTGAAGCTGGAGAAGCAGATTCTGCGCAACATTCCGGCGCAGATGGTTTTGAGTCCGCGCAAGCCTTAAAAGCTTCGCGGGCAAGCCTCGCTCCTACAGGTGCAGCGTAAACCCGGTAGGAGCGAGGCTTGCCCGCGAAGGCGTCCTCCTGTTCGATAAAGATCCTCAAGCCGGAATCGCCTTGGCCTTTGGCTCCCTATCCCAAACCCGATGCTGTCCGATCGCGGCAAAAAACGCCTCGAACAGCTTGGCATCGTTACCCACGATTACCCCCGCATCCACTTCCAGCTTCAACACATCCAACAACTGCCTGGCCTCGCTATGCAGCGCAATCGCTTTCAAGTGCTTATAAGCCTCCAGCAGGTAATGCAGCGCCACGCCATCGGTACTCAGTGCCTTGATCGACGCCGCGCCACCTGGCACGAACACTGCGTCGAACGCTACAGAAGGCAGCCCTTCCATAGACGCATCCACCGGCAGCGCTTTGCCATCGGCGGTTGTCACGGGGGCCGAGGTCGGGCCGAGCAGTTTGGCGTGCGCGCCTTCGGTCATCAGAGCCCTCTTCATCGCATCAATCGCCGCGCCGTCCACCCCGTTGGCCGCCAGAATGGCTACTTTTCGGGTTTTGATGTCCCCCGACAGCAGGTTGGCCTGGCTCAGGGCAGGGGAATGGTCGAGTGACGTTTTACGCACCTCGACCGTTCCGGCCTTCGGTACCGGCAAGCCCAGGTTCTGCGCCACGCGTTTGGCCAGTTCCAGATCGATATTGGCCAGGATCTCATTCACCTGCCGGGTACGAATAAATTCGCGTTCGACCTTGCCCAGCTCGAAGCTGTAGGCCGCGATGATGTGTTCCTGCTCATGCTTGCTCATGCTGTGAAAGAACAGCCGCGCCTGAGAGAAGTGGTCGCTGAACGACTCACTGCGCTGACGGATTTTCGCAGCGTCGATGCGCTCTGGATAAGTCTCGAAGCCGCCGTCCTGCGCTGCCGGTGGGGTTTCTTTCGGCCAGCCGCTGTCGATGGAGTTTGGCTCGTAGGAAGCGCGTCCTTTGTCGATGGTGGTTCGGTGCTGCGCATCTCGTTGACCGTTATGGAACGGTGACACCGGGCGGTTGATCGGGATCTCATGAAAATTCGGCCCACCCAGTCGGCTGATCTGCGTATCGGTGTAGGAAAACAACCGGCCTTGCAGCAACGGGTCATTGGAGAAGTCGATCCCCGGCACGATATGCCCAGGGCAGAAGGCAACCTGCTCGGTCTCGGCGAAGAAGTTGTCCGGGTTGCGGTTGAGCACCATCTTGCCCAGCGGAGTGATAGGGACGACTTCTTCGGGAATGATTTTGGTCGGATCAAGCAGGTCGAAATCAAAGGCATGTTCGCTTTCTTCCTCGACGACCTGTACGCCCAATTCCCATTCCGGGTAGTCCCCTATCTCGATGGACTCCCAGAGATCGCGACGGTGGAAGTCGGTGTCTTTGCCGGCGAGCTTCTGCGCCTCATCCCACACCAGCGAGCAGGTGCCGGCGGCGGGGCGCCAGTGGAATTTTACGAAGCGCGCCTTGCCTTCGGCGTTGATCATGCGAAACGTGTGCACGCCGAAGCCCTGCATGGTGCGCAGGCTTTTGGGGATCGCCCGGTCGGACATGGTCCACATCACCATGTGCGCGGATTCCGGTACCAGAGAAACAAAGTCCCAGAACGTATCGTGGGTCGAACCACCGGTAGGAATATCGTTGTGGGGTTCGGGTTTTACAGCATGTACGAAGTCAGGAAACTTGATCGCATCCTGAATGAAGAACACCGGCATGTTGTTGCCCACCAGATCGAAGTTGCCTTCGTCGGTAAAAAACTTCACCGCGAAACCTCGTACGTCCCGCACGGTATCGCCTGATCCACGCGGACCTTGCACCGTGGAAAAGCGCACAAACACCGGCGTTTTTTGGTTTGGGTCTTGTAGGAAACCGGCCTTGGTCAGTGAGGAATGGGTTTCGTATGGCTGGAAGTAACCGTGGGCACCGGTGCCACGGGCATGGACGATGCGTTCAGGAATGCGTTCATGGTCAAAGTGCGTGATCTTTTCACGCATGATGAAGTCTTCCAGCAATGACGGCCCGCGAGCGCCGGCCTTTAACGTGTTCTGATTGTCCGCGACCTTCACACCCTGGTTGGTGCGCAAGGCCTGGTCGGTGGCATCGGAGCGAAATTTTTCCAGGCTGTCGAGCTTGGCATTGGTGTTGCTGCGGTCCAGGGTGGCGGTCCCGGCCAGTGCGCTTTTGGGGGCGGCAGGCTTTTTAGTACTCATCAGACGTAAACTCCTCGTTGCGATTCCCGTCGTGGCCAAGGCTTATGAGCCATTGCGCAGACAAGGCATCCAGGCATTCTCGAGTTGCTTAATCAGTGACCGATGGCGCGTTGGCGCCGTTCCCTTTTTCTGACCTTTGATCGCGTTATTGCCAAATCGTTGGTTGAATGCGGAATAAATGCTAATAACCTCTATACGGACAGGCTAAAATACGCGCCCGGCTAACCGCTGATCCTTTTCCAACGCGCCCCACAAGGTTCGCTACGTGATCGAGTTTCAAAACGTCCACAAAACTTACCGCGTCGCCGGTAAGGATATTCCCGCCCTGCACCCGACCAGTCTGACGATTGAGAATGGTCAGGTTTTTGGTCTGATCGGCCATTCCGGCGCGGGAAAAAGTACCCTGCTGCGTCTGATCAACCGCCTGGAGAACGCCAGTGGCGGCAAGATCATCGTCGATGGCGAAGAGGTCACGGCGCTGGATACCAATAGCCTGCGGCGCTTCCGTCAGCAGGTCGGGATGATTTTCCAGCACTTCAACCTGCTGGCGTCCAAGACCGTTGCCGACAACGTCGCGCTGCCGCTGACCCTCGCCGGTGAACTGTCCCGTAGCGAAATCGACCGGCGTGTGGCGGAGTTGCTGGCGCGGGTCGGCCTGTCTGACCATGCGAAAAAGTACCCGGCGCAATTGTCCGGTGGTCAGAAGCAGCGTGTCGGCATCGCCCGCGCCTTGGCAACCAAACCGAAAATCCTGTTGTGCGATGAAGCTACCAGTGCCCTGGACCCGCAAACCACGGCGTCGGTCCTGCAACTGCTGGCCGAGATCAACCGCGAACTGAAACTGACCATCGTCCTGATCACCCACGAAATGGATGTGATCCGTCGGGTCTGCGATCAGGTCGCGGTGATGGATGCCGGCAAGATCGTCGAGCAAGGTTCGGTGGCCGAGGTATTCCTGCATCCCAAGCATCCGACCACCAAGCGCTTCGTGCAGGAAGACGAGCAAATCGACGAAAGCGAACAGCGCGACGACTTCGCTCACGTACCGGGGCGCATCGTGCGTCTGACCTTCCAGGGCGAAGCGACCTACGCGCCATTGCTGGGTACCGTCGCCCGGGAAACGGGCGTGGACTACAGCATCCTGGCCGGTCGTATCGATCGCATCAAAGACGTCCCTTACGGGCAATTGACCCTGGCCGTTACTGGTGGCGACATGGAAGCGGCGTTTGCCCGCTTCACCGCAGCTGACGTCCACATGGAGGTGCTGCGCTGATGGAAGTCCTGATGAGTTTCTTTTCCAACATCGATTGGTACGAAATCTGGCTGGCCACCGGCGACACCCTGCTGATGCTCGGCGGTTCGCTGTTGTTCACGGTGCTGCTGGGCTTGCCCTTGGGCGTGCTGTTGTTCCTGTGCAGCCCGCGCCAGTTGCTGGAAGCCAAAGGCGTCTACGCGATGCTGTCGCTGGTGGTGAACATTCTGCGTTCGCTGCCGTTCATCATTTTGCTGATCGTGATGATTCCGTTCACCGTGTTGATCACAGGTACCTCCCTGGGTGTTGCCGGTGCGATTCCACCGCTGGTGGTGGGCGCAACTCCGTTTTTTGCACGACTGGTGGAAACCGCCTTGCGTGAAGTGGATCGCGGCATCATCGAGGCGACCCAGGCCATGGGCGCGACGACACGTCAGATCATCACCAATGCCTTGTTGCCGGAAGCCCGTCCCGGCATCTTCGCGGCGATTACGGTGACAGCGATTACACTGGTGTCCTACACGGCAATGGCCGGTGTGGTCGGCGCTGGCGGTCTGGGCGACCTGGCGATCCGTTTCGGTTACCAGCGTTTCCAGACGGATGTGATGGTTGTGACGGTGGTGTTGCTGCTGATGCTGGTTCAAGTGCTGCAAACCGTTGGCGACAAATTGGTTGTCCATTTCTCACGTAAATAAGTCATGAGCCGGCCATTCGCTGGCAGGCGCCATACGGGCGTCTCACAAGGAGTTAGCTGAATGAAAAAACTACTCGTCGCATTCGCTGCCGTTGCAGCCTTTTCCGCACACGCTGCCGACACCCTGACCGTCGCAGCCACTCCGGTGCCTCACGCGGAAATCCTCGAGTTCGTTAAACCGGCCCTGGCCAAAGAAGGCGTGGACCTGAAGGTCAAAGTCTTCACCGACTACATCCAGCCGAACGTGCAGGTGGCCGAGAAGCGTCTGGACGCCAACTTCTTCCAGCACCAGCCGTACCTGGATGAGTTCAACAAGGCCAAGGGCACTAACCTTGTCAACGTTGCCGGTGTGCACCTGGAGCCGCTGGGCGCTTACTCCAGCAAGTACAAAGCGCTGACCGAGCTGCCGGGCGGCGCCAACGTGGTGATCCCGAACGACGCCACCAACGGCGGTCGTGCGCTGTTGCTGCTGGCGAAGGCTGGCCTGATCAAGTTGAAGGATTCGAACAACATCCTCTCGACCGTCAAGGACATCACCGAGAACACCAAGGACCTGAAATTCCGCGAACTGGAAGCCGCGACCATCCCGCGCGTGCTGACTCAGGTCGATCTGGCGCTGATCAACACCAACTACGCGCTGGAAGCCAAGCTCGATCCGTCCAAGGATGCGCTGGTCATCGAAGGCAGCGACTCGCCGTACGTGAACATCCTCGTTGCCCGTCCGGACGACAAGGACAGCGCGGCGATGCAAAAACTGGTTGCTGCCCTGCACAGCCCGGAAGTGAAAGCCTTCATTCTCGAGAAGTACAAAGGCGCGGTATTGCCGGCGTTCTGATGTTGAAGGGGACGCAGAGCGTCCCTGGCTGCATTCCCACGCGGAGCGTGGGAACGATCAAAAACGGGGACGCATTGATTGCGTCCCCGTTTTTTATGCCTGAAATACCACCCCTGTAGGAGCCAGGCTTGCCGGCGAAGGCGCCCGTGAGATCGCTTTCGCCGGCAAGCCTGGCTCCTGCGGTTCTGTGTTGGTTATTCGCGCTTGAGCATTACCGGCAACTGCGCCACCAGTTTCTGGTTGTTCAACGGTGCACGAATGAACCCACGCTGCGTTCCGTCCGGGCCGAGCACCGCCAGGTTGCCGCTGTGGTCGACGGTGTAGTTAGGCTTGCTGGTGTCCGCCGGAATGAACGGAATACTCACCGCATTGGCCAGTTTCTGAATGTCTTCGACCGAGGACGCAGTCAGCCCGATGAACTGTGGATCGAAGTAGCCCAGGTACTGCTTGAGTTGCTTGGGCGTGTCGCGATTCGGGTCGACGCTGACCAAAACGATCTGCAACTTGTCCACCGAGTCCGCCGGCAGTTCGCTCTTGATCTGCCGCAGCTGGGCGAGGGTGGTCGGGCAGATGTCCGGGCAGAAGGTGTAGCCGAAGAACAGCAAACTCCACTTGCCTTTCAGCTCGTTGACCGCCACCGGCTTACCGTCCTGATCGGTCATCTTCACGTCCGGCAGGTTACGGCTTTGGGGCAACAGGATGATCCCCGCATCGATCAGTGCCGTCGGGTCGCCCTGGTTTTTTCCGGTCAGTACTTTATTGATGGTCAGGCCCAGGATCAGCGCGATCAAGGCGACGAGAATGAAGACGGTTTTCTGGGTTCGAGTCATAGGTTCAACAGTAAGTAGTGGTCTACGAGCAGCGCGATAAACAGCAGGAACAAGTAGTAAATAGAGTACTTGAACGTGTTGATCGCCGCGTGCGGCCGAGTGCCACGGTACAGCACCACGGCCCATTGCAGAAACCTCGCGCCCAATACGAGGGCACAAATCAGGTAGAGCACGCCGCTCATGTGGATCACGTAGGGCATCAGGCTGACGGCCAGTAGTGCAAAGGTATAAAGCAGGATGTGGACTTTGGTGTAGTGCTCGCCATGGGTCACCGGCAGCATCGGAATGTCAGCCTTGGCGTATTCCTCCTTGCGGTGAATCGCCAGTGCCCAGAAGTGCGGCGGGGTCCAGGCGAAGATGATCAGCACCAGCAGCAACGGTTCGGCACTGACATGACCGGTGGCGGCGGTCCAGCCGAGCAGCGGCGGGGCTGCACCAGCGAGGCCGCCGATGACGATGTTCTGCGGCGTCGCACGTTTCAGGAACCCGGTGTAGACCACGGCATAACCGAGCAACGACGCGAGGGTCAGCCATGCCGTCAACGGGTTGGTGAAGGCCAGCAGCAAGGCCTGGCCGAGCAGCGCCAGCACCAGAGCGAAAGTCAGCGCAGCGCTCGGAGATACCCGACCTTCGGCCAAGGGCCGCTTGTGGGTCCGGGCCATGACAGCGTCGATGCGTCGGTCCACCACATGGTTGACCGCCGCCGCACCGCCGGCACACAAGGCGATCCCCAGATTGCCGAACACCAACACCGTCCACGGCACCCCGGCGCGTGTCGCGAGAAACATGCCGACCAGCGAGGTGATGAGCATCAGCACCACCACTTTCGGCTTGGTCAGCTCCAGGTAATCGCGCCAGATTGCCTGACTGTGACGTTCGCCGATCAGGGTCGCCATGGCATTTCTCCTTTTATTGTTATAGGCCCGGCCGAGTGTTTACGCAGGCTGAGGCGCCAGCGTACCGGGGGCTGATGCTTGACCCGAACCAGGCTGGTTCGCGCGTGATAATTGACCAGCACCATTGTCAGTAGCAGCGCTGCGCCACCGGCGTTGTGGGCGACGGCCACCGGCAGCGGCAAGTGAAACACCACGTTGCTGATGCCCAAGGTGATTTGTGCGGCAAGGGCGATTAGCACCATGGCGGCCAGGCGCGTCATGCCGACGACCTTCAGTTGCCAGGCCAGACCGAGCAGAACGAGGGTGACCAGTAGCGCGCCAATACGGTGAGTCAGGTGAATTGCGGTGCGGGCATCGCTGTCCAGTTGCCCGCCCAGGTAATTGGGGCCGATGTGTTGGGTCAGGTGAAAGCCGTTGGCGAAATCAGTCGGTGGCAGCCATTGTCCGTGGCACATCGGAAAGTCGATGCAGGCCACCGCCGCGTAATTGGAACTGACCCAGCCACCAAGGGCAATTTGCAGGATCACCAGCAGCAAGCCGGCGGTTGCCCAGTACTGCAAACGCCGTGGCACGGTCAGCGCCGGCAATACACCGGACAGACGCAAGGTCAGTAGAAACAACAGGCTCAAGGTCGCAAAGCCACCGAGCAAATGCCCGGTGACCACTTGCGGCCACAGCTTGAGTGTCACCGTCCACATGCCGAACGCCGCTTGGCCGATCACCACCGTCAACAGGAAAAGCGGTAACTTGACCGGCTGCCCCGGATGATGACGATGGACCCAGGCGCGGCCCGCCAGTACTGCGATCAATAGCCCCAGCGTGCCGGCGAAGTAGCGATGGAGCATCTCGTTCCAGCCTTTGTGGGCTTCTACCGGCGCGTCGGGAAAATGCAGTTCGGCATGGGCCAGTTGGGCTTCACTTTGCGGCACGCTGATAAAGCCGTAGCAACCGGGCCAGTCCGGACAGCCGAGGCCTGCGTGGGTCAGGCGTGTGTAGGCGCCGAGCAACACCACAATCAGTGCCAGCAAGGTGGCAAACAGCGCGAGGCGAAATCCAGGTTTGGCCATGACGATGCCCTTATCCGATGTTCGACAGTTTCAGCAAATGGCGCAGGTCGTTGAGCAGGTCCTTGCCCTTCACCGTCGGGTCGTAGCGCAGCACCAGATTGCCGTGAGGGTCGATGATCCACAGGTGCGGCGTGTCATTGCTCTGCGCGCCTTTAATATAGGTCGGCAAGTCCAGTGAGTAGCGTTGCAACTGCGGGTACTCGCGTTGAAGTTTAGTCTCGTAATCGCTGTTCAGTGGCTGCGCGATGGCTAGCGCATGGCTGGCGCGGGAGGCATCGCGACCGAGGCCGATCTGGATCTGGCGCGCCAGATAAACCAGCTGCTGGCAGTCCACCGAACAGTCCTTGGGCGCGGTCACCAGCAACTGCCAGCGGTCTTCTTGCGCCGGTACGCCGATGTCGGCGCGGGTCTGGCCATTGCCGATCAGTTCGCCGTGATAACTGCGGCCCTCCGGCACCCAGAACTGCAATTTGTACATGCCGGTGGCGAGGATCATCGGACCCACCACTCCCAACAGGATCAGCAACAACTGCAAGCGCCCGCGCCGACGATTTACCGGCGTTTTCGCCTCAGACATGCCGAGTGGATTCATGGCCGCTCCCATTATTTTTCTCCTTTGCGTTGTGCCAACCGAGATAGAGGTAAAGGCCGAGCAGGGCTATCGACAGGGCGAACCACTGCACGGCATAAGCCAAGTGTTTTTCCGGCCCCATGGCCACCACCGGCCAATCGGCCTGGTAGGTCGCGGGACCGCTTTGCGCGCGTAATTCGTAGGCGAAACCGTCACGCTCAAGCGCTGCCCAGAGCCTGGCAGGTTCAATGGCGGTGACCAGTTGTGGCCAGGTCGTGGCGTCTGGGTCGGCGTGCAATTGGAACGTTGCGCCGGGGGAGACGTAGACCCAGGCGTCGAGGCTCAATGCCTGAGTCGGTGTGGTGAATGACGGCGGTGTGCGCCGATCCGGCCACGGCAACCAGCCGCGATTGACCAGCAGCCAGAGCCCGGTTGCCCGGTCCTGGAACGGTTGCAGCAACTCGACCCCGACCTTGCCGTCGCGCTGACGGTTGTCCAGCAGCAGGCTGTGTTCGGCGTCGAATTGGCCATGCAGGCGAACCCGGCGGAAGGCCGGATCTTCGGTGTGTTGCAGTTCAGTGCTGGCCATCGGTTCGGCCACCCGGCGCTCGGCGTAGCTTTGCAGCAGCGCGCTTTTCTCCGCGCCCCGGCTCAACTGCCAGAACCCGAGTGACACCAGCAAAGGCAGCAGCACCGCGACCACCAGGGTCGGCACGAGGCCCGGCCGGAAGCGTTTCATGGCGTCGCCAGAAAGTCGGTAGTCGCGATAGCTATACTCAAATGCATCGCCTGTCCCCCGGAGTGTCACCATGCTCAAAGCAGCCATCGTCCTGATGCTGATTGCCACGGTTGTCAGCCTGTTCAGCGGCCTGTTTTTTCTGGTCAAGGACGACAGCCACTCGAATCGCCTGGTCATCGCCTTGAGTGTTCGTGTTGCGCTGGCCGCCGCCACTGTCGGCTTGATCGCCTGGGGTTTTTTCAGCGGCCAGTTGGTATCTCACGTGCCTTGGTAGGCAGAGAGTCAAGGCTCAGAGCACGTAGACGAAAACGAACAGGCCGATCCACACCACGTCCACGAAGTGCCAGTACCAGCTCGCCGCCTCGAAGGCGAATTGATGGTCGGCATCGAAGTGCCCGCGCATGATCCGCATCAGCATGACGAACAGAATGATGGTGCCGATGGTCACGTGGGCGCCGTGGAAACCGGTGAGCATGAAGAACGTTGCGCCATAGATGCCTGAACCCAGGGTCAGGCCCAGTTCGTGGTAGGCGTGCAGGTATTCTTCGGCCTGGAAACCGAGGAACGCGCAACCGAGCAACACGGTCAGCGCCAGCCAGATTTTCAGCGCGCCGCGATGGCCCTTCTTCAAGGCGTGGTGAGCAATGGTCACGGTGACGCTGGAGCTCACCAGCAGCACGGTATTGAGCAGCGGCAGGCCCCAAGGGCTGATGACTTCCTTGGGGGGAGGAAAGAGTTTCGAGTCCGGGTTGTTCAGCAGCGGCCAGGTGAATTCAAACGCCGGCCACAGCATGTGAGCGATGCCTTTGGTGCCTTCACCGCCCAGCGCCGGCCCCGCGATGTTGCGCACATAAAACAACGCACCGAAAAAGGCGATGAAGAACATCACCTCGGAGAAAATGAACCAGCTCATGCCCCAGCGGAACGAGCGGTCCATCTGTGCGCTGTACAACCCTTGGCGACTTTCCTTGATCACCGTACCGAACCAGCCGAACAGCATGTAGGCCAGCAGCAATCCGCCGACGAAAAAGATCAGCGGGCCGTGGGATTCCGGCCGCGCAGCCTTCAGGTCGTTGAACCAGGTGCCCAGGCCGAACACCGTGACGAACATGCCGACCGTGGCGATAATCGGCCATTTGCTCTGGGCTGGAACGTAATAATGTTCATGAGTTGCCATTTATTGTTCTCCTTATCGGGCACGCTTTAACGCCTAACCGCCGGTGCTTGCTGCAACAGCCACGGGCGGATGACGTGCGGTGATATCGAACAGCGTGTAGGACAGCGTCAGGTGCTTCACATCCTTGGGCATGTCGCGGTCAACAATGAACCGTACCGGCATCTCGATTCGTTGGCCGGGCTGCAGCACCTGCTGGGTGAAGCAGAAACATTCGGTCTTGTGGAAGTACGCCGCAGCTGCGCTGGGCGCGATGCTCGGCACCGCCTGGGCACTCATCGGGCGATCGGTGGGGTTGTGGGCGATAAAAATCATCTCGTTCACCGCCCCCGGGTGAGCGGTCAGCTCATCACTCTTGGGATAGAAATCCCAGGTCATGTCGGCGGAGTTGGTTGACAGAAACTGCACGCGAACCTGCCGCGAGGCGTCGACCGTTTGCTCGCCTTCATACTGCCCGGAGGTTTTGCCATTGATGCCGAACGCCTTGCACATCACGTCGTAGATCGGCACCAGGGCAAAGCCGAAGACAAACATCGCTACCACCACCAGCAACAGGCGGGTGACCAGTTTCTTCATCGAGATCGAATCAGCCATGATGCTCAACCTCCACCGAGAACTCTGTGGGAGCGGGCTTGCCCGCGATAGCGATATGTCTGACACACCGCGCCGCATGCATCGCAGGCAAGCCAGCTCCCACAAGAATTCCTACAAGGCCGAGGCGTTTCATTTCACTTCCGGCGGTGTGGTGAAGGTGTGATACGGCGCCGGCGACGGAATGCTCCACTCCAGGCCTTCTGCTCCATCCCATGGTTTGGCCGGTGCAGGCTCGCCGCCACGAATGGTCTTGATCACGATGAACAGGAAGAAGATCTGTGTGGCGCCAAACATGAACGCGCCGATCGACGACACCATGTTGAAGTCGGCGAATTGCAGGTTGTAGTCCGGAATTCGCCGCGGCATGCCCGCCAGCCCCACGAAGTGCATCGGGAAGAACGCCATGTTCATGCCGATGAACGAGAGCCAGAAGTGCAGCTTGCCGAGGGTTTCGTCGTACATGTGGCCGGTCCATTTCGGCATCCAGTAGTAGGCCGAGGCGAAGATCCCGAAGATCGCCCCCGGCACCAGCACGTAGTGGAAGTGCGCGACCACGAAGTAGGTGTCCTGGTACTGGAAATCCGCCGGGGCGATGGCCAGCATCAGCCCGGAGAAGCCGCCAATGGAGAACAGAATGACGAACGCCACGGCGAACAGCATCGGCGTCTCGAAGGTCAGCGAGCCTTGCCACATGGTGCTGGCCCAGTTGAACACCTTGACTCCGGTGGGCACCGCGATCAGCAGCGTGGCGTACATGAAGAACAACTCGCCCACCAGCGGAATGCCGACCACGAACATGTGGTGCGCCCAGACGATGAACGACAGGAACGCAATACTCGCCGTGGCGTAGACCATCGAGGTGTAGCCAAACAGCGGCTTGCGCGAGAAGGCCGGGATGATCGAGCTGACGGCACCGAAGGCCGGCAGGATCATGATGTACACCTCGGGGTGGCCGAAGAACCAGAACACATGCTGGAACAGCACCGGATCCCCGCCACCGGCGGCACTGAAGAAACTGGTGCCGAAGTGGATGTCCATCAGCATCATGGTCACGCAGCCGGCCAATACCGGCATCACCGCGATCAGCAGGAACGCGGTGATCAGCCAGGTCCAGACGAACAGCGGCATTTTCATCAACGTCATGCCGGGGGCGCGCAGGTTGAGGATAGTCGCGATCACGTTGATCGCCCCCATGATCGAACTGATCCCCATCAAGTGGATGGCGAAGATGAAGAACGTCACGCTTTCCGGCGCGTAGGTCGTCGACAGCGGTGCATAGAAGGTCCAGCCGAAGTTCGGCCCGCCGCCGGGGGTGAACAGGGTCGATACCAGCAGGATGAACGCCGCCGGCAGCAGCCAGAAGCTGAAGTTGTTCATCCGCGGCAGGGCCATGTCCGGCGCGCCGATCATCAACGGGATCATCCAGTTGGCGAGGCCGACGAAGGCCGGCATCACCGCACCGAACACCATCACCAGGCCGTGCATGGTAGTCATCTGGTTGAAGAATTCCGGCTGGACGATTTGCAGTCCCGGCTGGAATAGCTCGGCACGGATCACCATGGCGAACGAGCCGCCCAGCAGGAACATGGAGAACGCAAACCACAGGTACAGCGTGCCGATATCCTTGTGGTTGGTGGTCAGTACCCAGCGCATCAGGCCTTTGGCGGGGCCGTGGGCGTGGGCGGTGCCGGTATGAACATGGTCATCGACTACAGCAGTCATGTCCTGTCTCCTGCAAACGGATGGGCTGGGCGGGCCGGGGCGTCATGCCCCGAGCGGTTCCTTACATGCGCAATTAACCGGGTCATTTGCTTTCCGCCTGTTTCAGCTCCAGCACTTCTTTAGGGGTGACCATGTCGCCTTTGTTGTTGCCCCAGGCGTTACGTTCGTAGGTCACGACCGCTGCGATATCGACTTCCGAGAGTTGCTTGCCGAACGCCGCCATGGCGGTGCCGGGCTTGCCGTGGAAGACAATGCTCAGGTGATCCTTGATGGGGCCGGTGGCGATTTTTGAGCCCTTGAGCGCCGGGAACATCGGCGGCAGGCCCTGGCCCTCAGCCTGGTGACAGGCCACGCAAGTGGTGTGATAGACCTTGTCGCCGCGCTCCTTGAGTTCGTCGAGGGTCCATTCCTTGCTGGTCAGCTCTTTGAGTTGCGCAGCTTCCGCCTTGCGTTCGCCCAGCCAGGTTTCGTAGTCGGCCTTTTCCTTGACCTCGACCACGATCGGCATGAAGCCGTGATCCTTGCCGCACAGCTCGGCGCACTGGCCACGGTAGATGCCGGGTTTTTCGACACGGGTCCAGGATTCATTGACGAAGCCCGGAATCGCATCGCGCTTGACCGCAAAGGCCGGCACCCACCAGGAGTGGATGACGTCGGCGGAGGTCACCAGAAAGCGCACCTTGGCACCGATCGGCAACACCAGCGGCTTGTCGACCTCCAGCAGGTAATGCTCGCCCTTGGTTTCCTTGTTGTGGATCTGATCGGCGGGAGTGGTCAGGTTGCTGAAAAACTCGACGTCCTGACCCAGGTATTTGTAGTGCCACTTCCACTGATAACCGGTGACCTGGATATCGATATCCGGCTCAGTGTTGTCGTACATCTTGATCAGGGTGGCGGTTGCGGGGACCGCCATGGCCACCAGAATAAGCAGGGGCACGATGGTCCAGAGAATTTCGACGGTGGTGCTTTCATGAAATTTAGCGGCCACCTGCCCGGTCGAGCGGCGGTGGATCATCATCGACCAGAACATGGCGCCGAAGACGATGATGCCGATCACTACACAGATCCAGAAAATGGTCATGTGCAGGTCGAATACTGCGTGACTGATTTCAGTCGCTCCAGGCGCCATATTCACAGTCCAGGCCGCTTGCGCCTGACTGAAAATCGACCACAACAGGAGGCCCATCCAGACATGTGGATGTCGCATCATTGCGGGTTCCCCTTATAGTTCTTTTTATCCCGCCGGCTTTCACCTGCGGCAAGGGAGCGGCTTTTTCAGACTACGAACTTGAATCGCCGAGCCTTGCTGCATATGCAGTCGGGCGTCATCAGCTAACTCCATTCAGAACCGAGTATAGACAGCGACTGCCACCTCGCAACGCGATGGCGTAAATCGTCTGAAACAGCTTGCACTTGCGTTCCAGGTCACGATTGGAGAAGGATGCAGACGAGTGGTGGCAAATCGATATAACGTAGGCGTCTCAAGGATGAAATAATTATGACAAATACGTCTTAGCATTTTTCGTAAGCCAGCTAAGTTATGTCTTCCCTATTTCATTGCCTTTGTTTCCTGGAGTTTTCATGAACACCGCCGCATTGCGCGAGCAGATCCAAAAAGCCCAACAACATGAGGCCGAGACCGGCCTGCTGACTCGTCAGCTGGAAACCCAACTGCCGCACCTTCACTCCGCCATCCAATTGCCGGATGTCGATGCCAACGGCGTGATGACGCGTTTTGTGGCCGCGTATATAGAACAAGTGCCGGACCTTCTGGATGCGGCCAATGAAGTCGCCAGGGAAGCGGGCATCGAATCGCAGATCAAGCCGGTACTGAAAATCGCCGAGCAGTTCTTCCTCCAGCCACCGGCGATCATGGCCGGTCACGTCGGCCTGGACAGCCTGCTGGACGAAGCCTATCTGGCGCATCGGTTGGTCGAAGAGGTCAACGACCTGTACATCAAGCATTTTGGCCAGCCACTGATCCCCTTGGACATGACTGTTGCCAACCTGATTGCCCACCAACTGATCGGCGAGGAATTTGCCAATCAACTGGATGAGGCGGTGCATCACGCTGTGGACGAGATGCTTAACGATGAAAGTTTCGCGCTGGAGTCGGTAGAGGCCTACCGCGAGAAACTCAACAGCCCGGACACCGGCGCCGCCTGGAAGCGCTGGCCGTGCCTGTCGCGCCAATTGGGCGTGGGCCTTGAGCTGGATCAGCCAGCGGCGTAACTGCCTGTGTAACCCTTGCACGAACGAGACTTGCCCTTGTAGGAGCGAGGCTTGCCCGCGAAGCTTTTGGCGTACTCGAGGACGCCTTCGCGGGCAAGCCTCGCTCCTACAGGGGGTTGCCTCAACCCGCCGTTGAGCCAACGCCAGCGGTGGTACGCAACCGTCCTTCAAGCCTGCGCTTCAACCCCCGCGCTTCAATTAACAGCTTCGAGCCCTTGGCCGCATTGGCCCGGCCCCACTCCTCAAGCAACTCCAGACACGAGTGATCGATATAGCTCAGATTGTTGAGCGGTACATGCACCGTTGCACCTGCCGGAATGCTCCCCAGCACTTGGGTCAGCGCCGGTACCTTGAGGAAAGTCGCCGCCCCCACCAGTCGCAGTTCCATCTCGCCGTCTGCCGGCAGATCGATCAGGCTGATTTTCAGGCGCGAAGCCTTCCAGGCCAGTTTGGCCAGCGTCAGGCCGAAGCCGATCAGCACGCCGGTCAGCAGGTCGGTGAAGATGATTGCCAAAGCGGTCGCCGCATAGGTGAACATCGGCATCCGGCCATAACGGCCCAGACCGCGAAAGGCCTTGAGATCCACCAGTTTGAAGCCGGTGTAAACCAGAACCCCCGCCAGACTCGCCACCGGAATGCTTTGCAGCACGCTCGACAGCAGCAGCACGAAAGCCAACAACCACAGGCCATGAAACACCGTCGACAGTCGGGTGGTGGCGCCGGCCTGGACGTTGGCCGAACTGCGCACGATTACCCCGGTCATTGGCAGTGCACCGAGCAGACCACACAGCATGTTGCCCACACCTTGCGCCGACAATTCACGGTCGAAGTCCGAGCGCTGGCCGCTGTGCATGCGGTCCACAGCGGCGGCCGAAAGCAGAGTTTCGGCGCTGGCGATAAAGGCCACGGCGAAGGCAGCGATCAGCAAGGCCGGGTCTGCCAGGTTGAGCAGGTCCGCCGGGCGCAGCCAATCGATGGCTTGCGCCAGGTTGGCCGGGACTTCCACGCGTTTGACCTGTAATGCGAGCATCAGGCTGGCAATCGTTGCCAGACCGACCCCCAGTAAGGCTCCAGGAACGAAACGCAGAGAGTGCGGGCGAAACTTTTCCCACAGCCACATTACGGCAATGGTCGACAGTCCGAGCAAACCCGCTTGCCAACCAAACGACGGCAAAGCCTGAATCACTGCAGCGGGGAAGGCCGCCAGATTATCCAGCCCCGATGGCTTGGGCACAGCGTCGAGCATCACATGCACCTGTGACAGCACGATCAGCACTCCAATCCCGGCCAACATGCCATACACCACAGCCGGCGCCGTGACCCGAAACCAGCAACCCAGTTTCAAACGCCCGGCCACCAATTGCAGAAAACCCGCCAGCAGCAGGATCGGCCCGAGCATGGCGATACCATGCTGGCGCACCAGTTCGAACACCAATACCGCCAGGCCCGCCGCCGGGCCGCTGACTTGCAGCGGCGATCCGGCAAGCCAGCCGACCACCAGACCACCGATGATGCCGGTGATCAGGCCTTTGGCTGGCGGCAGCCCTGAGGCGATGGCGATGCCCATGCACAAGGGCAGGGCGACCAGAAACACAACCACCGAAGCCAGCAGCTCCCGTGGCAGAACAGCTTTTAATTGAGCGGCACGCATGGTGACTCTCCCGGAGTTTTTTTCAGGCGTGGCAAAGCCGTGCCGCCTGATCGGCAGCCTCGGCTAAACCATACTTAGGAGGATTTAGAAGCGCGCTTTGGGCGTCGCCACCGGAATCGGATGGCTGCCATCGAGCGGCAGGAAACAACCCTGATCCGCGTCGTAAGCCTGGATTTCGCTGGTTTCGATGTTGTAGACCCAACCATGGATAAACAGCTGACCGTTGGCCATGCGCGAGGCCACCGATGGATGCGTGCGCAAATGCTGCAACTGAGCGATCACATTCTCCTCGGTGAGGATGTGCATGCTCTCGTTCTCGTCAACGCAATGGCAGTTGTCCTGAACCATGGTTTTCGCCACTTCCGCATGACGCAGCCAGGCCTTTACCGTCGGCATCTTTTCCAGGCTCTGCGGGTTGAGCACGGCGCGCATGGCGCCACAGTCAGAGTGCCCGCAGATAATGATGTGCTGCACGCCGAGGGCCAGCACTGCGTATTCGATGGCCGTGGAAACACCGCCGTTCATTTGCCCATAGGGCGGCACGACGTTGCCGACGTTGCGGGTCACGAACAAGTCGCCGGGGGCGCTTTGGGTAATCAGTTCGGGAACGATGCGTGAATCGGCACACGCGATGAACATCGCCCGAGGCCGCTGGGCCGTGGCGAGTTTTTTGAAGAGTTCTTCCTGCTGCGGAAAGATCTCGTGATGAAAGTGCAAAAAGCCGTCAACGATATGCTGCAGCGCTGCATCGGCGGTTTCCGCCTCGGGTTGGGCTGAAGCCGACGCAGCCAACGGCTGTTTATCCTTGTCACTCATGATTCATCCTCTTTGGCGGAGTCAGGGAATTTTCCCGTTTTGTCCGGTATGAAGCCCAGTGGCTGTTTAAAAAACATCCAGGTCGAAGAGCCAGACCCGTCAGTCACTCGATGAACAAGGTAGCCGTTGAAACTTAACTCAAACTGAATAAAACGCTCTAGAACGAGTGTTCCAGGTCACAAAAAACGTGACCAGCCTAAACGCGGCGTATCGTTTTCACTACTCAACCATAGGGCTAATTGTCCTTAAATCAACGACATTTGGCGACCCGGCGGACAAAAGGCTTCGCAATCCAGATTGAAACCTTCCCGATTATTGAGCCCCAGACGCTTGATGGTTTTGGCGAAGCGTTGCGCCAACAGGTCGGCAAACGGCCCTTCACCGCGCATTCTGGCACCGAACCGGCTGTCGTAGAGCTCGCCACCACGGCTTTGGCGGATCAGGCTCAACACATGAGCTGCACGCTGAGGATAGTGGGCGGCCAGCCACTCTTCGAACAGCGGCGCCACTTCCAGCGGCAGGCGCAACATCATGTAGGCCGCACTTTGCGCGCCGGCCGCATGGGCTTCGGTCAGCAGGCTTTCGAGTTCGCTGTCGTTGATCATCGGAATCATGGGTGAACACAAGACCCCCACAGGAATACCGGCCTCGCGCATCACCCGAATTGCCCGTAGCCGCGCCTTGGGTGCCGCGGCGCGAGGTTCGAGGATGCGTTTGAGTTCATCATCCAGCGTGGTCAGGCTGATCATCACCGCCACCAGCCTTTGTTCGGCGAGTTCGGCCAGCAAGTCCAGATCGCGAAGAATCAGCGAACCCTTGGTGATAATGGTCACTGGATGGCGGTAACGCAGCAGCACTTCGAGAGTCTTGCGGGTGATTCTGTGTTCACGTTCGATCGGCTGATAAGGGTCGGTGTTGGAGCCCAGGTTGATCGGCGCGCATTGATAGCCGCGTTTGGACAGTTGCTCCTCCAGGACATCGGCGGCGTTGGTCTTGGCGATCAGTTTGGTTTCGAAATCCAGCCCCGGTGACAGGTCCCAATAGGCGTGACTGGGGCGCGCGTAGCAATAGATGCATCCGTGTTCGCAACCACGATAGGGATTGATCGAGCGGTCGAAGGGTAAATCCGGCGAGTTGTTGCGGGTAATGATGGATTTTGCCGTTTCAATGCGCACCTCGGTGCCTTGGGTGATTGGCGCTTCCTGATACCAGCCGTCATCCTCGGCCACTGAACGGTTAGGCGCGAAGCGGTTGTGCGGGTTGGTGGCGGTGCCGCGGCCGCGAGGGGGCAATGGCGTATGCATGGGAGGAGATCCTGAGTGCTGTATGTGCATACAGTATACGGGCGTGACGGAGTCGACCAGTGCCGTTCGGCGCCTGACAATTTTAAGCTTCGTCATTATGCGAAACATAAAGCGCGTGGCACTTTTATCTGTGTTGTTAGTATTCTTCACTTCACACGAAGTTGTCGTGTTCTCAATATTAAAAGGATTTAATAGATGTCTGTATACAATCAGCGTGGCGTGTTTTTACAATTACTGGCTCCTTCAATCGTTAGTCCAAAAGAAGTTCGGGTTTCCATGCAGTTTGCGCTGAAGGAAGAAGGTTATGATCCTGAAAACCAAGCACTTACGTATTCGCTGCTGGACTCCAGTACCCGCGAGGCGGTGTCGAATGATGGCGGTGTGACCTTTACCATGGGTGGAGCACCCGATGTCAACGGAAATGGTGGAATCGACGCGCAAGATAAAGTTGTGTTGGTTGCCTTGGCGAAAGCCTATTCAAAAATCATTAACCCTTGATTGCAACTTGGCTTCAGCTATCCATGAATATTGATAAGTTTATGGCTCAGTGATTGCTCCTAAACGATACGGAACTTCTCCGTGTCGTTTTTATTAGAGAAGTTCATAGGGGTTGCGAAGAAATCCGCATGAGCCGTTCAATTCACGATTCTTTGACGGCAGGCTCACAGGCCTTTGACTGCTCGCGGCTGAAGCTATGCAGCACTATTCAATACGGTTGTCCGAGCATGTCCCGACTGCACCTCTTGCCTGCGACATTTCTATTGTCACTGGCCGCATTTTTCAATCTGACATTGGCCCATGCGGACGACATCGCGTCCCCCCGCCCGGCGGAATGGGCCCAATCGGTCGAAGTGCAATACAACCTCTATCAAATGTCCCCGACGCTCTATCGCAGCGCATTGCCGGATCAGGGAGCGGTGCCGTTACTGGAAAGGCTCAAGGTCGCAACCGTTATCAACTTCTTGCCCGAATCGGATTCACGCTGGTTATCCACGCCAGGTATCGCGCAGGTACAGCTGCCTTATCGCACCAATCACGTGGATGATGCGGATGTACTCAAGGCCCTTCGCACAATTCAGACCGCCGAGGCCAAAGGCCCTGTGCTTATGCACTGTAAACACGGTTCGGATCGTACCGGCCTGATGGCCGCGATGTACCGGGTGGTGGTGCAAGGCTGGAGCAAAGAGGATGCCCTGAACGAAATGACCCAGGGCGGCTTTGGTGACAGCACCCATTTCAAGGACGGTGTGCGTTACATGATGCAGGCCGATGTCGACAAACTTCGTACGGCGCTGGCCAATGGTGATTGCAGCACGAGTCCATTTGCCAGTTGCTCGATGAAGAACTGGTTCAAATCGGCCCATGTCGAGTAAGTAATACCTTCCACTGCGTGGCGCAGTGGAAGGTGGTTTCCGGCACTCAGTGTTGCTCGTCTGGCTTCTTCTTCAACTTCGGGTTCGGGAAAAACTGCACGGCCTGAACCTTGGCGTCCGGCACCTTGAGCGCCGAGGTATTGACCCGCGTGCCCAACTCCTTGGGCACCGACAGACCTTGTTCATTCAGCGTATCGGAATAACCGCAGGCCACGCACTCGCGATGCGGAACTGTGTCCTCGCTCCACATCATCAACTTGTCCGGCTTGCTGCAGGCCGGGCAGACCGCCCCGGCGATAAAGCGTTTTTTGGTAATCACAGGTCCCTCACTCATGCTGCCGCGTCCTCACTCAGGCCGCTGTGGCGCAAGAGTGCGTCAATCGATGGCGCACGGCCACGGAAGTCGACGAACAGCACCATTGGCTCTTGGGAACCACCACGCGCCAGGATCGCTTCACGGAACGCGCGACCGGTCTCGGCATTGAGCACTCCGTCTTCTTCGAATTTCGAGAAGGCATCGGCCGACAATACTTCAGCCCACTTATAGCTGTAGTAACCCGCCGCGTAACCACCGGCAAAGATGTGGGCGAAGCTGTTGGGGAAGCGGTTGTAGGCCGGCGGACGCATGACCGAGACTTCGTCGCGCACGCCTTCGAGCACTTGCAGCACGCTGCGGCCGTCGCCGTGGGTGGCGTGCAATTCGAAGTCGAACAGCGAAAACTCCAGTTGGCGGACCATCATCAGGCCGGACTGGAAGTTCTTCGCCGCGAGCATTTTCTCCAGCAGATCCTGAGGCAACGGCTCGCCGGTTTCGTAGTGACCGGAAATCAGCGCCAGACCTTCCGGCTCCCAGCACCAGTTTTCCATGAACTGGCTTGGCAGCTCGACCGCATCCCAAGCCACGCCATTGATGCCGGACACGCCAGCGTGCTCGACGCGGGTCAGCAGGTGATGCAGGCCGTGACCGAATTCGTGGAACAGGGTGGTGACTTCGTCGTGGGTCAGCAGGGCCGGTTTACCGCTGTCGGCCGGGGTGAAGTTGCATACCAGATTCGCCACCGGGCTTTGCAGCACGCCGTTGATTGTGCGGCGATGATCGCGGGCGCCGTCCATCCAGGCCCCGCCGCGTTTGTTGGCGCGGGCATACAGGTCGAAGAAGAAACGACCGACGTGCTGGCCGTTTTCCTTGATTTCGAACAGGCGAACGTCCGGGTGCCAGGTATCGAAGCCTTTCAGCTCGGCGATCTCGATGCCGTACAGGCGCTGGACGATGCTGAACAAACCACCCAGAACCTTGTCGATCGGGAAGTACGCGCGAAGGGTTTCCTGGGCGACGCTATAGCGCTGTTCGCGAAGTTTTTCCCCGTAGAAACCGCTGTCCCAGCTTTGCAGGTCCGGGCAACCCTGTTCGGCGGCGTAGGCTTTGAGCTGTTGCAGATCCTGGGCGGCGAACGGCTTGCTGCGTTTGGCCAGGTCGCGCAAGAAACTCAGCACCTGATCATTGGATTCGGCCATTTTGGTGGCCAGGCTCAGTTCCGAGAAACTGGTGAAGCCCAATAGTTTTGCCAGCTCCTGACGCAGGTCGAGGATTTCCTCCATGACCGGGCCGTTGTCATTCTGACCAGCATTCGGGCCTTGGTCCGACGCACGGGTGCAGTAGGCGGCGTAGACTTCCTCACGCAAGGCGCGGTCCTGGGCGTAGGTCATCACCGCGTAGTAACTCGGGAATTCCAGGGTGATCAACCAGCCATCCAGCTCTTTGGCTTGCGCGGCGGCGGCCATTTGCGCCTTGGCCGACTCGGTCAGGCCGGCGAGGGCGGCTTCGTCGATGACGTGCTTGGTCCAGGCCTGAGTGGCGTCGAGCAACTGGTTGGAGAAGCGGCTGCCCAGTTCCGACAGTTTGCTCTGCACGTCGGCGTAACGCTTTTGTTCGGCTTCAGGCAGGTCGATCCCCGACAGACGGAAGTCACGCAGGGCGTGTTCCAGGATCGTTTTCTGCGCCACGTCGAAACCGGCGGCCTCCGGGCTGTTGGCCAGCGCTTCATAGGCCTGAAACAGTTCACGGTTCTGGCCCAGCTCGGTGGCGTAGGCGCTCAGGGCCGGCAGGCAGGACTCATAGGCTTCGCGCAACTCAGCGCTGTTGCACACGGCGTTGAGATGGCTGACCGGGCTCCAGGCGGCGCCCAGACGATCGTTGAGTTCATCCATCGCCAGCACCAGGCCAGCCCAGGTCGGTTGTTGGCCCTGGGTTTTGAGGATGTCGACGACGGCAGCACGGTTGTCAGCCAGGATCTTTTCAATGGCCGGTTGCACGTGTTCGGCACGGATCGCCGAGAACGGCGGCAGGTCGTAGGACTGCAGAAGAGGGTTGTTCACGCTCACGGTTGGCACCTTGGCTGGAAAACATGCGGGAAGAAACATGGCCCCATCTTAATTACAATCGACGCTCACCGCAGCTATCAGCAAAAGAGAGAGAGCCTATCGTGACCCTTCGCAAGTATCAGAACCACACGCCGCTGCTGGGTAAAGGCGCCTTTGTCGACGGCTCGGCAGTGGTGATCGGCGACGTTGAAATCGGCGAAGACAGCTCCGTCTGGCCGCTGACAGTGATCCGCGGCGACATGCACCGCATCCGAATCGGTGCACGCACCAGCGTGCAGGACGGCTGCGTGTTGCACATTACCCACGCCGGACCATTCAACCCCGATGGCTTCCCGCTGCTGATCGGTGACGATGTGACCATCGCGCATAAAGTCATGCTTCATGGCTGCGCCGTGGGTAACCGGATTCTGATCGGCATGGGCAGCATCGTCATGGACGGTGCGGTCGTCGAGGACGATGTGATCATCGGCGCCGGCAGCCTGGTACCCCCGGGCAAGCGCCTGGAAAGCGGGTTTCTCTATGTCGGTAGCCCGGTGAAACAGATCCGACCGCTGACTGACAAGGAAAAAGCCTTTTTCACCTACAGCGCGGCGAACTACGTGAAGCTCAAGGATCTGCACCTGACCGAAGGCTACGACCAGCTCCAAGCCTTTTAATAACGGAAAGTGTCTCGCTATTGCTCAGGAATTTTCATGCATTACCAAACCGTACTGTTCGACCTTGATGGCACGCTGACCGACCCGCGCGAAGGCATTACCCGCTCCATCCAGTTCGCCTTGGGCAAACTGGGGATCGATGAGCCGGACCTGACCAGGCTCGAGCACTTCATCGGTCCGCCGTTGTTGCAGGCGTTCATGCAGTTCTACGACTTCGACGAGCCCAAGGCCTGGGAAGCGGTGAACTTCTATCGCGAGCGCTTCAAGGTCACCGGTCTGTATGAAAACCGCGTGTTCGACGGCGTCACGCCACTGCTGGAAAGCCTGGTTGGGCAAGGGCGACAGCTGTACATCGCGACCTCCAAACCATGGATTTTCGCCCGGGAAATCGCCCGGCACTTCGACTTCGCCAAGCATTTCAAAGTGATTTACGGCAGCGAGCTGGATGGCACGCGGACCAACAAGGTCGAGCTGATTGCCCACTTGATGAGCGAAGAAGGCCTGGACCCGGGTAATACGCTGATGATTGGCGACCGTAAACACGATCTGATCGGCGCTCGCAGCAATGGACTGGACGCGGCAGCGGTGGGTTATGGGTTTGGCAGCCGGGAAGAGTTGAGCGCCGAAGCACCGGCGTATCACTTCGAGACGCTGGAGGAGATGCATCAGGCGTTTTTGCAGCGTTAGTTGAATTGCCTTCGCGGGCAAGCCTCGCTCCTACAGATGATCGAAGGCCCCTGTAGGAGCGAGGCTTGCCCGCGAAGGCGTCCCCCCAGACACATCCTGAGCAACTGTTCTCACTCCAATCCCTTCTAATCGTCCTAGCCTTAACACTCCGGCCACGATCAAGGAGGATCATCATTGCCAGAACTCAAACATGCTCATCGATTGCGCTCCGGGCGATATTCGGAGTCCGGACAGATTTACCTACTGACCGCGGTGGTTTTGAATCGAGAACCGTTGTTTCGCAACTTCAAGAGTGGTTGATGCTTTAAGGACGGCTGAGCGAGAAGAGTTTGCGACAACGTTAGCCTGGGTTGTGATGCCCGATCATTTTCATTGGCTGATTGAGTTAAAAAATACTCAGCTACCTACATTGATGGCCCGTACCAAATCCCGGATTGCAGTGACGGTCAATCGCTCGATTCGCCGTCAAGGTCCGGTTTGGCAGCACGGCTATCATGATCGCGCCATTCGCAAGGAAGAAGACTTGCAGGCAGTTGCTCGATACATCGTCGCCAATCCGTTGCGAGCGGGGCTGGTGGAGAAGATTGGGGACTATCCGTTGTGGGATGCAATTTGGTTGTGACATTCAAAGACGCCTTCGCGGGCAAGCCTCGCTCCTACAGGAAGACGCGTAAATTCCGTAGGAGCGAGGCTTGCCCGCGAAGAGGCCCGCTCAGCCACCGGAGCTCGCTGATCCGGCCAACACTTTCAACGCCGCCTTACGCTCCCCGACCGGCAATGCGCCCAATTTCTCCACCGCCGCATAAAACCTCAGCCAATCCTCATCGACTTGCCCGAACAACGCGGCAAACGCCGGTACCCATTGGTCATACAAACCAAACGGCAACAGTCGGGCATTGTTCATCGGGGTGTTGATCCAGGCATCGTAGCGTTTGTTCCCGGCCCATTGGCTGTCGCGTAGCGTCCGGTATTCACGGCGCAATTGTTCGAACTCTGCCGCTTTGCGCTCGCGCATGTGCTCGGCAGGCAGTGGCAGGGCGTATAGCCGCTCCAGCCTCTTGCGGGTGTCCAGAACCAACTGGATGAACTGATCGCGTTGCCGCACCAAAGCTCCATTATCTGGTGGCATGCCTCGGAATGCGCGCCATTGGCGAGTGCCCTCCTGCTCGACGAAGGTGGCGAAGGACTCGTTGAACTCGGTGTCGTCTTTCACATAAAAACGTTGATGGGCGAGTTCGTGGAAAATCAGCGTGGCCAACCGTTCGTCGCCCCAACCCATCATCGAGCTCATGATCGGGTCGTTGAACCAACCGAGCGTCGAATAGGCCTCGACGCCGCCAATCGACACGTCCATACCTTGCAATCGTTGCAACGCGGCCTCACCGCGGGCAGCGCTCTGGCTGTAATACCCGCGATAGGCGACGCAGCCGGCGATGGGGAAGCAATGGTTCTGCGGCTTCAGCGAAAACTCCGGCGTGGCAAAGACGTTCCAGACTACAAACGGTCGGCCGATGTCGGCGTACAGGCGGTAGCTCTGGTTGTCCGGCAGGTGCAAGCGCTGGCTGGCGAATGTCCGGGCCTTTTGTGATTGGGCCAGATGCGCGCGCAATTGCTGATCGCGACCGGGATCGGCAATCACACTGGAAACCGGCTCCCGTGCCCGCAGCAAGTGCAGCTGACCACTGGCCAATTGGCCGTAATAGCTGATGCTGGCGCAGCCGTTAAATAACAAAAGAAGCATCCCCGGAAACAAAATGCGTAAAACGCGATCAAGTAACCCAAGGCTTGGACGCGGCCTGATCAAAATGAATCATCCCTGGAAAGTCTGCCCGCAAGACTATCCCGCCTATTGGAGCTCCGCTATGCGCAAGTTGATGCTGACGGGAGGCCTGCTGATGCTGGCCGGTTGTGCTGGACTGCCCACCCCTGATCCTTCGCAGGCATGGATCGATCTGGATTCACGGCAGGAAGACACCGCGCTGCAAGCGGTGGAAGTCGATGACAAGGCTTCCATCGATAAGCGCTACTTCGAGGTGCAGCCGGGTAGCCATGAACTGACGGTTCGCTACTTATTCGCAGTCCAGCCGACCAATATTGGCCCCGACGCCGAGCCGCTGTGGCGCGACTGCCAGTTGAATGTGAAATTCAAAGACTTCAACGCTGGTCAGCGGTATCAGCTGCAAGCGGGGTATATCGGCTTTAGGCCGTGGGCGAAGCTCTATGATCAACAGCGAAAAGTGATTGGACAGGGCACACCTGCAGGCTGCCAACGTACTTGATCGACGCTATGCTGAATGATCAGTCCTTGGGAAATTCATCATGCGCAGGTTGTTGCTGTTGCTCGCTGCAGGCGCCTTTGTCGGTTGCACGAGTCCGTTGCCGGCGGTCGATCCGCAGATGGCCTGGGTCGACTTCGCTACGCCGAGCCCCGGCGGGAAACTGCTGATGGCCGAACGGCTGGACAACCAGCGGCTGAGCGACGGGCGTTACTTCCAGGTCACCCCGGGTAGCCATGAACTGAGGGTACGTTTCGACTTTGAAGTGTATGGCGGTGGCTCGGGCTTGATGAATGCTCCGCTGGAGCGGCTGTGCTACCTGACCATTAACTACGACCATTTCGAGGCCGGCCAGCGTTACCTGCTGGAAGCACGTTCTCTGGCGTTCACCCCCAGCGCCCGGCTCTATAACGCCAAGCGGGAGATTGTTGCCGAGGATCGACTGACCAACTGCGTCATGTGAGACGAATCAACGGTCATTTTTTTGGTAGATGATTTTCTTGGTGCCGCCTTCGCATGAGCCGACGACCATGTTCTGATCGTGGACTTCGTCGTTGGTGACGATTTCCAGCGTGTAGGACGAGACGTTATTGGACTGGATCTTGGCTTCGATCTCGGCCTTGAGTTCCTCACAGGATTTCGGTGCCGCGAGAGCCGATGTGGCCAGCGTGCAACAGATAACCGCCAAGGCAAAACGTTTCATGGTTGAAGCTCCCTTAAGGCAGCGCGCATGGTGATGCGCTGAAGCTGCTGTCATTTATTCGACCACAGTTTTGTCAGTCAGGTTATGTTTCAGGACAAAAAAAGACCGCAACCTGCGCAAGGGAGCCCGCGAAGGCTGCGATCTCTTACCAGCTAGCGTATCAACCCATTATCAGCTGACCAACGTCGCATCCAGGCTGATTTTCGCATTCAACACTTTGGACACCGGGCAGCCTTCTTTGGCCTTGTTGCTCAGTTCCTCGAATTGCGCTTGGGTCGCCCCGGGGATTTTCGCCTTGAGAATCAGTTTTACCGCTGTGATTGCAAAGCCACCGTCAACCTGGTCCAGGGTAACTTCGGCATTGGTGTCGATACTGTCGGCCTTAAGGTTGGCCTCGCCGAGAATCATTGAAAACGCCATGGAAAAACAGCCCGCGTGAGCCGCGCCGATCAGCTCTTCCGGATTGGTGCCTTTACCCCCTTCGAAACGGGCCTTGAAGCCGTAGGGCGCGTCTCTGAGGACGCCAGTTTCCGTGGAAATCGAGCCGATACCGGTTTTCAGATCACCTTCCCAATGAGCCGATGCTTTCTTTGTGATAGCCATGTCTGCCTCCTCAAGATCCGGCGCGAAACGTCGCGCCTTCGTGGTTTTCGGTTACCAGGGTTCTGAGGATAGACCGTCAGGCAAAGTTCACCTCATCTGATCGGTCCTCTAATCGCGCAGGAATTTTGTCTCTCCTATTGAAACTCGGGTATATGCCCTCATTGCATAGAACACGCTTATAGACTCGGCAGGTTTTCGTTCGTGAAAAAACCTGCTTACCCATTGGAGAAGCAGGTTCATGAAACGACTATCCGATATCAAGTTTTCGACCCTCGATCTGGTGCCTGTGCGGGAGAACGGCAGTGCGGCCCAGTCTCTGCGCAATTCCCTGGACCTGGCGCAACACGTCGAAAAATTCGGCTACAACCGCTTCTGGGTCGCCGAACACCACAACATGGACGGGATTGCCAGTTCGGCGACCTCGGTTCTGCTGGGGTACTTGGCTGGCGGCACTTCGAGTATTCGTGTCGGTTCGGGTGGCGTGATGCTGCCCAACCACGCGCCACTGGTGATCGCCGAGCAGTTCGGTACCCTTGAAAGTCTGTACCCGGGACGGATCGACCTGGGCCTGGGTCGCGCGCCTGGATCCGATCAAATGACCGCTCGCGCCTTGCGTCGTGAGCGCTCCGGCAGTGCCGACGACTTCCCGCAAGACGTGACTGAACTGATGCGCTACCTCGGCCCACGCACGCCGGATCAGCGGATCATTGCCATGCCAGGTACCGGCACCAATGTCCCGGTCTGGTTGCTGGGTTCGAGCCTGTTCAGTGCGCAGTTGGCGGGTGAGCGCGGTTTGCCCTACGCCTTCGCTTCACATTTCGCACCGCGCTTCATGCATGAGGCGATTCGCGTTTACCGCAACCACTTCAAGCCTTCAGCGGTTTTGGATAAGCCTTACGTGATGCTTGGCGTGCCACTGGTGGCTGCAGACACTGATGAGCAAGCCGACTATCTGGCCACTTCGGTCTACCAGCGGATTCTCGCGTTGATGCGTGGCCAGAGCCTGGTGCAACGCCCGCCAGTGAAGACCATGGACGGCCTGTGGCTGCCTCATGAGAGAGAGGCGGTCGGTGATTTCCTTGGCCTTGCCATGGTCGGCAGCCCGCAGAAAATTCGCGCCAAGCTTGAAGTGCTGATCGAGCAGACTCAGGCGGATGAGCTGATTTTCACCTGCGACCTGTACGAACATGCTGATCGTATTCACTCCTATGAGTTGCTGGCGCAGGTCATGAAGGGCTGAAGCGCAGCAGCACCCACAAAAAAGCCGACGCCATTGCGTCGGCTTTTTCATTATCGAGGGCAGGTCAGCCCTGCTTGTAGACGATTTGCCTGGAGCCTTTTTCACAGGTGCCGACGACTTTTCCGTCAGCAGCAGCGCCTTTGTCGACGATCTCCAGTGTGTAATTGGAAATGCCCTTGGCATCCAGTTTCGCTGCGATTTCGGCTTTCAGCTCGTCGCACGACTTGCCTTGGGCAAAGGCTGTTCCCGCAAGGCTCAACAAGCCTACCGCCAAAATAAACTTCTTCATGGGTTGCACTCTCTGGTCGGATCAATAGGGGAGAGCATCCAGCTATCGGCTGGATGCGCTCACCGCGTAGCGCTCTGCCATTCCCTATGGCATTCGGCCAGCGCGCAAGTTCAGAAGACTAGCTCAAACTCAGCTACTGGCAATCCGGAATCCGACTTTGAGCGTCACCTGGAAGTGTGCTGCTTTGCCGTCCTTGATGTGTCCGCGGGTTTCGGTCACTTCAAACCATTCCATGTACTTGAGGCTTTTGTTGGCTTCGGCCAGGGCATTGTTGATGGCGTCTTCAATGCTGGTGGTGGATGAGCCAACCAGTTCGACTTTCTTGTAGGTGTGATGGTCAGTCATGGCGTTCTCCTAAGGGTGTGAAATACAGCCTAGCAGTGATTTTTCTTATTTCTTCTGTCGACCAATCCGGATGGAAGTTCAGATTTACTGCACTTTCTCCAACCCCTGAAGTCCCAACCAACACACGCAACTCAAACAATGCAGGAGAGCCACCATGGCCAATACCTCGTTACGCAAAGCCTCATTGCAAAGCATGGAAGCCGAAATCGAGAGTCTGCTGAAATCGTTGGAAAGCCTGAAGGACGACGCCTCGGACGAGTCGCGTAAAACCCTTAAAACGCTGAAAATCAACGCCGAGAACGCGCTGAAGCATTCGCGTCATCTGCTCTCCGATGCCTATGAAGAGGTCAAGGTCAAAACCCGTGAAACCGGGATCGCGACACGTGACTACGCCCAGGAACACCCTTGGACTACAGCCGGTGTCGCCGTTGGTGCGCTGGGCCTGCTCGCGGCCTATTTATTGTGCAGACGTGGTAACTAAGGTGCCTGGCGCAGTTCGTTTTTAAGCCACTGCGCGAGCTGCCGAGCGCGCCCGTCCGCAGCGCGCTTGGGTAGCCACAACGCCAGTTGTGCCGGGGTTTCACAGAAACCCCATGGCGCAACCAGGCGACCGGCTTTCAAATCCTCGGCCACCAGCGGTTCGGGAGCGATGGCTACACCCAATCCGGCGACTGCTGCCTCCAGCAAATAATACAAATGCTCGAAACCCTGACCGTACTTCAGTGCCTTGCCGTCGAGGCCGCTTTGCTGTGCCCAACTCGGCCAGGCTTGCGGACGTGAGGTGGTGTGCAGCAAGGGCTCGGTCAGCAGCGCATGAGCCGGTGCATTCTGCAGCCTTTCGCAGCCGACGAATCGTGGGCTCATGACCGGGCCGATGCGTTCGCTGGCCAATTCGTAGACCTGCATGTCCGCCGGCCATGGCGGCTCGGCAAATACCAACAGAGCATCCAGGCCGGGCCGCCGTGGATCAAGATCGCCTTCGCCAGCCGACAGGTGCAAACGCAGATCCGGCAGATCCGCATTGAGCCGCCCCAAACGCGGAATGAACCAGCGCGCCAGCAGGCTGCCCGAGCAGCCGAGCACGAACGGCGCATCGGCAGTGCTTTGGGTCAATTCGGCGCAAACGCTGCGCAATCGCTCGAAGGCTTCACCGCTGACATCGCGCAAACGGACACCGGCATCTGTGAGTTTCAGGCCGCGTCCATCCTTGATGAACAGACTAACCCCGAGGTGTTCTTCCAGCGCCTTGAGTTGTCGGCTGACCGCACCATGAGTGACGTGCAGCTGTTCGGCGGCCTGGCTGACGCTGTTCAGGCGGGCAGTGGCTTCGAAGGCGCGAAGGGCGTTCAGCGGAGGAAGGTCGTGGCTCATGGTATCTGTGAGTTTTCCTGACAGGTTGTGGCGATCTTATCGGTTTTCAGTGCGGGACGTCAGGGGTAGAGTGAACCCCATCGTCACCTCTCGAATACAACTGGAGCGACCCATGACCCAGACTAATCTGCGCAACGGCCCCGATGCCAACGGCCTGTTTGGCGCGTTCGGCGGCCGCTACGTCGCCGAAACCCTGATGCCGTTGATCCTCGATCTGGCCCGCGAATACGAAGCGGCCAAGGAAGATCCGGCGTTCAAAGAAGAATTGGCCTACTTCCAGCGAGATTACGTCGGACGTCCAAGCCCACTGTATTTCGCCGAGCGTCTGACAGAGTTCTGTGGCGGCGCGAAGATTTACCTCAAGCGCGAAGAGCTGAACCACACCGGCGCGCACAAGATCAACAACTGCATCGGCCAGATCCTGCTGGCGCGGCGCATGGGCAAGAAGCGCATCATCGCTGAAACCGGCGCCGGCATGCACGGTGTGGCGACCGCCACCGTGGCCGCGCGTTTCGGCCTCGATTGCGTGATCTACATGGGCACCACTGACATCGAACGTCAGCAAGCCAACGTGTTTCGCATGAAGCTGCTGGGCGCCGAAGTGATCCCGGTGGTCGCTGGCACCGGCACCCTTAAAGATGCGATGAACGAAGCCCTGCGTGACTGGGTCACCAACGTCGACAGCACCTTCTACCTGATCGGCACCGTGGCCGGTCCGCACCCGTACCCGGCCATGGTTCGTGACTTCCAGGCTGTGATCGGCAAGGAAACCCGCGAGCAGTTGCAAGCCCAGGAAGGCCGTCTGCCCGACAGCCTGGTGGCGTGCATTGGCGGTGGTTCCAACGCCATGGGCCTGTTCCACCCGTTCCTCGATGACAAGAGCGTTGAGATCATCGGCGTCGAAGCCGCCGGTTACGGCATCGAAACCGGCAAGCACGCGGCCAGCTTGAACGGCGGCGTACCGGGTGTGCTGCACGGCAACCGTACTTTCCTGTTGCAGGACGACGATGGCCAGATCATCGACGCTCACTCGATCTCTGCCGGCCTCGACTATCCAGGCATTGGCCCGGAACACGCCTGGTTGCATGACATCGGCCGCGTCCAGTACACCTCGGTGACCGACGACGAAGCCCTCGACGCATTCCACAAATGCTGCCGCCTGGAAGGGATTATTCCTGCACTGGAAAGCGCCCATGCCTTGGCCGAAGTGTTCAAACGCGCACCGACCCTGCCGAAAGATCACCTGATGGTGGTCAACTTGTCCGGTCGTGGCGACAAAGACATGCAGACCGTGATGCACCACATGGAACACTCTCAACAAGAGCAATCCAAGCAGGAGAAACACTGATGAGCCGCCTGCAAACGCGTTTTGCCGAACTCAAGGAACAGAACCGCGCCGCCCTGGTGACCTTCGTGACCGCTGGCGATCCGAGCTACGACACGTCGCTCGCGATTCTCAAAGGCTTGCCGGGAGCGGGTGCCGATGTGATCGAGTTGGGCATGCCCTTCACCGATCCGATGGCCGATGGCCCGGCGATTCAACTGGCCAACATTCGTGCCTTGGGCGCCAAACAGAACCTGGCGAAAACCCTGCAAATGGTTCGCGAGTTCCGCGAAGGCAATAACGAGACTCCGCTGGTGCTGATGGGTTACTTCAACCCGATTCACATGTACGGCGTGCCGCGTTTCATCGCTGAAGCCAAAGAGGCCGGTGTCGATGGCCTGATCGTGGTCGACATGCCGCCCGAGCATAATGGCGAGCTGTGCGACCCGGCACAGGCGGCGGGCCTGGACTTCATCCGTCTGACCACTCCGACGACTGATGATGTGCGCTTGCCGACTGTATTGAACGGCAGTTCCGGCTTTGTTTACTACGTATCGGTGGCGGGTGTGACCGGTGCGGGTGCGGCGACTCTGGAACATGTCGAAGAAGCCGTCACCCGTCTGCGTCGCCATACCGATCTGCCGATCAGCATCGGATTTGGTATCCGCACACCGGAGCAAGCGGCGTCCATCGCGCGTCTGGCCGACGGTGTGGTGGTGGGGTCGGCACTGATCGACCACATCGCCAATGCCTCAACGCCGGATCAGGCTGTGGAGGGTGTACTCAGCCTGTGCGCGGCCTTGTCTGATGGCGTACGTAAAGCGCGGGTCAGCTGAAGGTAAAGTTCCTGATACAGAGGAATTAGAGCTTCTCAGCACAGACTAAACAGCAAGACCGAGGGCTTCAGGACTACGTTCTGAAGCCCTTTTTGCTGTAAGGCTGTGAGGAAAGACCTGATGAAAATGCCGAAACGTCTGATTGCCAGCCTGGGCGTGCTGATGCTCAGTGCGACTCCATTACTGCACGCCAGCGCCGATCAGCGCGACGATAACGGCCGAGGCGGGCCGCAGCAGGGTCATTACGATAACCGCGGTGACAATCGTGGCGACGATCACCGTGGCTCGCAGGACAATCGTCGCGGCGGTCCACCACGGGATTTCGGCCCGGTGCGTCAGACTATCCACGATAACCATGGTTATTTCGTACGCGGTGCGCCGCCACCTCCAGGTGTTCATCTGGTCCGTGGCCGGCCGTTGCCTCACGGTTATTACGGCGAACGTCTGGATAACCGCGCGTTGGGCCGACTGCCGTATTACCCGGGTTACGAGTGGCGTCGAGCGGGCGGCGATATTGTGCTGATCGCCGTAGGCACCGGGATTGTTTATGAGATTCTGGATGGAGTGCTCTACTGACCGCTCGCGGTTGAATACAAAAAGATCGCAGCCTTCGGCGGCTCCTACAGGGGAATGCGATACCTCTGTAGGAGCTGCCGAAGGCTGCGATCTTTTGCTTTCAGGGCAACTCCAACCCACCCGCAGCCTTGTGCAGCTTGCGCAAATGTTCGCCAACCTGCTTCAGGTTGGCTTCATTGGCGGCCATCTCGGCGGCTCGACTCGGTTCGAGCAGTGCTCTCACTTCCTTGTCGAGATCCCCGGTCAGCGCTTGCAGCTGCTTCTGGCGCAGATTGCTTTCCGACTCCAGACGCGTCCACTCGTTCGGTTGCGGCAAACCATAACCACCGGTGCCGAGCAGTTCGGCCGGACGACTGAGGAAGCCGCTGTTGGCGAGAATCTCCTGCAAGGTCGCATTGGCCTTATCCATGCCGCCATTCTTCAGTTCCCGAGCACCCAGATAACGTTGCTTCACTTCGTCCTGGGCCAGCACCATCTGCTGACGGAAACTGGCCTGCTCCAGCAGTAGCAATGCCGCGCTGGTGCGTAAGTCAGCCTGATCAATCCATTTGCGGCGCTCTTCAGCTTTCAAGGACAGCCAGTCCTCGACCTTGTCCTGCTTGATCGGCAAATGCTTTTTCAGCACTTCGAACATCGCTTGATAACGCTCGCGGAAGGAGTCGAAGCGATAGCCCAGGCGCAGTGCTTCGCGGGGATCATCCAGCACGCTGGTGTTTGCCAATCCACGGCCCTTGAGCACTTCCAGCAAACCGTTGGGCATGATGCTGTCGAGGCCGACCAGTTGCGCATTGTTGGTGCTGCTGCGCAGTAATTTCAGGCCTTCTACCGCGCAGTTGTTGGACAGGAAAAAATAGTTGCCGTCGTAACTCCAGTGCATCTCCGCGGCGTGTTCCACCACGTCTTCGATCTCGCTGTGCGACAGGTTCAGCGGCACCGATGCCAGGCTGCGCAGTTCGGTCTTGGTGTATTCGTCGATCACCTGGGCCAGCGGCAAGACAAACAGGCGTGACGGATATTTACCCACCAGGCCATCCCAGCTCGACAACTGTAGGTCACCGACGAAGGCGCGGTAGGACAACACCAGATGCTGATCCAGATCCAGTCGACAATCCGGCCCGCGAGGCCGACCCGGTGCACAGATCACCAGTCGCAGCATGCTGTGGCCCCAGCGGCTGACCCAGTTCTGGTTGGCTTCTGCCAGTAGATAGTCAACAGCGTAAACCCGCTCCGGATCGACCTGACCCAAGGGCTGCTTGGCGAAGTCGTTACCCGCATTGAGGAAGGCGAATGATTGGGCGCATGTGTCTTTGGCGGCGGGCGCCCAACCGAAATGTTCTTTGTAGTAGCGATACAGCGCAGGACGACGGCAGGCATAGCTTGGGTCGAGGAGGAAGTACTCCATATTGACCGCGACGAACTCCTTCGGGCTGCTCGTCTCGTAGATGTCCGGGCTGCGGGCAATCTGCCGGTTGTGCTGTTCGCGCTCACCGCGTCGACCGACGTATTGCGGCCAGCCGGCCAAATCCAGCAGACGAGGATCATCGCTGAGGGTCCAGCGTCGCTCCGTCTGCCCACGGCATTGATCGGGGATGCCGATCAGCCCGGAGCTACTGTTACGTTGCGTGCAACGCTGGATCAGCCTGCGCTCGGCGGCTGGCCACAGGCGCGCGCGATCATAAATGTGGGTGAGTTCGTGCAACACCGTGGCGAGCATTTCCCGGCGCACGGTACCGTGGGGACGATACGTTTTTTGGGTCGCGGCGCTGCCGTTGGTGAGGCTGGCGAGCAGATTGCGATTCAGGTCCAGCTCGGACACCAGCGATGCCTGACCGTAAGCATCGCTCGGCATTTCGTCGGTCCAGCCGACATCAATGCGCCGGTCCAGTTGCTCGATGAAGCGCGGCGGTAACGCCTGCATGGCTTCATCGAGCAACGCCTGACTGGCCTGCTGTTGCGCGGGGCTCAGACCGTCGGTCTTGAGCCGTAATTGCAGGCCGGCCTGAGCCGTGTTGCCAAGCAGCAACACAACCCCGGCCAGCAGCCAGGCGCCTAGCGACTTCACAGTGCGAGGATGGCTTCGGCGAGAACCTGATCACTGGCGTCTCGGGCTTCCGGTACGCGGGTGCGCAAGGTGTCGAAGGCCGCTTCCAGGTGCGCGCCGCGGATTTCACCGTCGCTGGCGACGAAACTGGCCGCATCGTCGTGGGCTTCACGGACGATCTTCGAATCACGGATGGACGTGGTGGTATCGGACGTGAAATCAAGTGTGCGCTGGGAGGCACGAATGATGATGTTACTGGTGGCTACCAGGGTGTGCGCCTGGGCCACGTCGGCCAACAACAGCAGGCCAAGGGTGGCAGCAATCAGCGGGCTACGCATGGAACGACTCCGGAGGAACAAGGGATAACTATTGGACGAGAATTGCCTCTGCCAGTTCAAGGTCGCTGGCATGAAGTTTTGGCTGGGTCTGGCGCAGGTAAATCAAGGCGGACTCCAGTTGCGATCCTCGCAGTTGACCGTCACTGGCAATGAACGCGGCAGCGTCATCCCGGGCGGCGATCAGCAGTTTATGGTCGAAGGGGGCGGAGGTCACCATGCTGGAGGCGTAACCGCTGGCCACGGTGCCTTGCGTAGAGAGGTTGAAAGCATCGAAGGCATGGGCCGAACCCGACCAGCAAGCCGCCAGAAAAACCGCAGTGATCGACAGATTGGAAAGAAAACGCATGAGGCTCGATAGCTGAAAGCGAGTCCCAAGGCTAGCGCAATGCCCGGGCTAGAGCCAGCGCCGAAACATTGGGACACCTGTGGGAGCGGGCTTGCTCGCGAAAGCAGTGTGTCAGGCGACATCAATATTGGATGTGCTGACGCCTTCGCGAGCAAGCCTACTCCCACATGGATTGCGTTTAACTGAACAGCGTCAGGGCGTGTCCCGCGTCAGAGCTGTCGCTTAGATCGTCAGGATGGCCTGGGCCAGCTGTGCGTCGGTCGCATTCAGTTGTGGAGTCTGTTGACGGATGTGGTCGAGCGCGCTTTCCAGTTTCACACCACGAATGGCGCCTTCACTGGCGACGAAGCTGGCGGCATCGTCACGAGCGGCACGGACGATTTTGTCGTCGCGAAAGGACGACGAGACATCCGACGTTGCGTCAGAGGACGCCTTCAGTCCACCCACAATGGAATCGGTGGTCACGATAAAGCTGGTGGCGTGGGAATTGGCAGCAACGGCAAGCAGGGCGGCAGCGCTGAGCAGACGTAGACGGGACATGGGGTAGCTCCTTTGGATAGACCGATTTAGAGGTGGCTCAGGATCAGACGCCTGTCGTAAAGCGTTCGCCACGTTCTATCTGGATATTAGGCCTGTGCACCTCGGTTAGAACAGTCCCGTCTGTTAATGGACAAAGCTAGCACCAGAACGGTTTGTCCACTTCGTTGAGGCGGTCGGCATGACTGATGCCCAGATCCGAGAGCTGTTGATCATTGAGTTGGCCCAGTAACCGTCGGGTGCGAGCCCTTTCCAGGCTGTCGGCGAACGCTCTCAGTAATCCTCGAAGCTTGGTCAAGCGGGGCTTAGCTTGCGGTGTGACGATGGAAACATTTAGTAAGTTATTCATGGGCGCGGTCCTTTTGCCAGCTTGTCGGGATTCAATGGTGACCCCCCTACGCCTGCGGCCACAGACACACCCCGATGAAATTGTACTGGTTAAATTTGTTGAATATATAAACTGTACCTATTGAGGCTATCTCTTCTGTACGACCCAATGTGAACGCTCCAAAACGACAAAACCCGTCGTGGTTTCCCACGACGGGTTTTGTTTGTTCAATTCGGGTTGCTGGCGGTGGATCCGGAGGATCAGAGCCAGCGACGCTAACTTAGCGCCAGAACGGCTTGCTCAGCTCTTCGTAGCGTTGTGCTTCGCTAATCCCGGCGTCAGCCAGCAGACGCGAATCCAGACGAGCCAGTTGATGGCGGCTGGAGATGCGGCGCTGCCACAGCATCAGGTTGGCGATAACGCGCAGAGGCATGGAAGCCTGGGTTTTTGCAGCAGTATCTTCGAAGAACAGTTCGGAACTGAGTGTACGTTCCATGGTTGACATCCTTCCGCTTATGGCGGGATTAGGTAGTGGTTTAACTGATGCCAATGATCCTCTCGTTTGGCCAGTCTCTGTAGATACAGTTCACCTGTATTGTGAGAGACCAGTTAACTGTTAAAAGGCAGTGTACTGGTCTAAATTGAGGCAACTGTACCTATGCGCACCAATACGGTGCCTTTTTGCTCCATTCAACGCAAAGGGTAGGAAAATACCGTAGGAAAAGACCGGTACAGCAGTACAGTTTTTGACGGTGTTGGGTGTTATCACCGCGAGCTGACGAAACTGTGTTTGCGTCAGCTGCAATCTGTATCAATTACACCGCCAGCATGCGCCCGGTTTCTTCCAGGTTTATGTGCCAACTCAGGGCATCGCGAAGGATGTGCGGGGTATGCCCGCCGACTGCGCAAGCGGCAGTGAAGTAGTCATTCAAGGCTGGTCGATAGTCCGGGTGAACGCAGTTGTCGATGATGACCCGGGCGCGCTCACGCGGTGCCAGGCCACGCAAGTCGGCCAAACCTACTTCGGTCACGAGAATGTCGACGTCATGTTCTGTGTGGTCGACGTGGCTGACCATGGGGACCACGCTGGAAATCGCGCCACCCTTGGCAATCGACTTGGTGACAAAGATCGCCAGGTGCGCATTGCGCGCGAAATCACCGGAGCCGCCGATGCCGTTCATCATCCGCGTGCCGCAGACGTGGGTGGAATTGACGTTGCCGTACAGGTCGAACTCCAGGGCAGTGTTGATGCCGATGATGCCCAGGCGCCGTACCACTTCGGGATGGTTAGAGATTTCCTGAGGGCGCAGCACCAGCTTGTCCTTATAGTGCTCCAGATTCCCGAACACATCGGCATTTCGCCGGCTCGACAGGGTGATCGAACTGCCGGAAGCAAAGCTCAGCTTGCCGGCGTCGATCAGGTCGAAAGTCGAATCCTGCAGCACTTCGGAGTACATGGTCAGGTCTTCAAACGGCGAGTCGATCAAGCCGCACATCACTGAATTGGCGATAGTGCCGATACCGGCTTGCAGCGGGCCGAGCTTGTTGGTCATGCGACCGGCAGCCACTTCTTGTTTGAAGAAATCGATCAGGTGGTCAGCGATGGCCTGTGTGTCGCTGTCCGGCGGTAAGACAGTGGACGGCGAGTCGGACTGGTTAGTGATCACGATCGCGACGATTTTTTCTGGCGGTATCGGGATGGCGGTACTGCCGATGCGGTCGTCGACCTTCACCAGCGGAATAGGCGTGCGGGTCGGCCGGTAGGTCGGGATATAGATGTCGTGCAGGCCTTCGAGATTCGGGTTGTGCGCCAGGTTGATCTCGACGATCACGTGTTTGGCGAAAATCGCGAAGCTGGCCGAGTTACCTACCGAGGTGGTCGGCACGATATGGCCCTGCTCGGTGATTGCCACGGCTTCGATCACCGCGATGTCCGGTAGCTTGAGTTGTTGGTTACGCAGTAGCTCTACGGTTTCCGACAGGTGCTGGTCGATGAACATGACTTCGCCGGCATTGATCGCCTTGCGCAGGGTGCTGTCCACCTGGAACGGCATGCGTCGCGACAGTACGCCGGCTTCAGTCAGTTGTTTGTCGAGGTCGTTGCCCAGGCTGGCACCGGTCATCAGGGTGATTTTCAGCGGCGTGACCTTGGCGCGCTCGGCCAGTGCATGAGGCACGGCCTTGGCTTCGCCGGCTCGGGTAAAGCCGCTCATGCCGACGGTCATGCCGTCCTGAATCAGAGCGGCAGCGTCGGCGGCGCTCATCACCTTGTCCAACAATGAAGGCAAGCGAATACGGTCACGGTACATGATTGTTATCTCGGGCAACGGAAGCAAGGGGCGCAGTCTAGTTAATTTTATGGGTACCCGTCCCGCTACCAAGGTCGCATTCGAGGCGTCTATTCTGGGCTTTTCAGACAAAACACCGTTACAGGATCAGTAACAACCACAAACAAAAACGCCCCGACGAGTCGGGGCGTTTCAGGTTGCCGAAGAGTGTTACTCGACGGCTTTGACCATGTCTTCGATGACCTTCTTGGCATCACCAAAGACCATCATGGTCTTGTCCAGGTAGAACAGTTCGTTGTCCAGACCGGCATAGCCGCTGGCCATCGAGCGCTTGTTGACGATGATGGTCTTGGCTTTGAACGCTTCGAGAATCGGCATGCCGGCAATTGGCGATTTCGGATCGTTCTTGGCCGCCGGGTTGACCACGTCGTTGGCGCCGAGCACCAGCACCACGTCGGCCTGACCGAACTCGGAGTTGATGTCTTCCATCTCGAACACCTGGTCGTAAGGCACTTCGGCCTCGGCCAGCAATACGTTCATGTGGCCAGGCATCCGGCCCGCAACCGGGTGAATCGCATACTTCACGGTCACACCACGGTGGGTCAGCTTCTCGGTCAGCTCTTTCAATGCGTGCTGCGCCCGTGCCACCGCCAGGCCATAGCCCGGAACGATGATCACGGTGTCGGCGTTGGTCAGCAGGAAGGTAGCGTCGTCAGCCGAACCGGATTTCACCGGGCGCGCTTCTTTCGAGCCTGCCGGGCCAGCGGCATCTGCTGTGTTGCCGAAACCGCCGAGCAGTACGTTGAAGAACGAACGGTTCATCGCCTTGCACATAATGTAGGAGAGAATCGCACCGCTTGAGCCCACCAGGGAGCCGGCAATGATCAGCATCGAGTTGTTCAGCGAGAAGCCGATACCCGCTGCTGCCCAGCCGGAGTAACTGTTGAGCATCGACACCACGACGGGCATGTCTGCGCCGCCGATCGGGATGATGATCAGCACGCCCATCACGAAGGCCAGGGCCAGCATCAGAGCAAACGCGCTTAGATTGCCGGTCAGCATGAAGGTGACGCCCAGTGCCAGCGTCGCCATACCCAGCAGCAGGTTCAGCTTGTGTTGACCGCTGAACTGTACCGGTGCGCCTTGGAACAGGCGGAACTTGTACTTGCCCGAGAGCTTGCCGAACGCGATCACCGAACCGGAGAAGGTGATTGCACCGATGGCTGCGCCGAGGAACAGTTCCAGGCGGTTACCGGCAGGAATGGAATCACCCAGTTGCTTGACGATGCCCAGGGATTGCGGCTCGACCACCGCCGCGATAGCGATGAACACTGCGGCCATACCGATCATGCTGTGCATGAAGGCGACCAGTTCCGGCATCTTGGTCATTTCAACGCGTTTGGCCATGATCGAGCCGGCAGTGCCGCCAACCAGCAGACCCACGATGACGTAACCGATGCCGGCAGTAGCACTGCCTTGCTCAAAAGAGAGCGCGGCCAGCTTATAGATGAGGCCGATAGTAGTGAGGATCGCCAACGCCATGCCGAGCATGCCGTAGACATTGCCGCGCCGCGACGTGGTTGGGTGCGACAGGCCTTTGAGGGCCTGGATGAAGCAGATCGACGCAATCAGGTAGAGCGTCGTTACCAGATTCATGCTCATTACTTGGGCGCCTCTTCTTTTACGGCTTTCGGGGCTTTTTTCTTGAACATCTCAAGCATGCGACGCGTTACCAGGAAACCACCGAACACGTTCACTGCCGCCAGAGCCACCGCCAGGGTGCCCATGGTCTTGCCCAGTGGGGTCACGGTCAAAGCTGCTGCCAGCATGGCGCCGACGATCACAATCGCCGAAATGGCGTTGGTCACCGCCATCAACGGCGTGTGAAGTGCAGGTGTAACGTTCCACACCACGTGATAACCGACATAAATCGCCAGCACGAAGATGATCAGGTTGTAGATACCGGGGGAGATAAGCTCTTCCATCGTCTGAATCCCTGCTTAGGCGTTTTTGCGGATGACTTGGCCGTCGCGGCACATCAGGCACGCGGCGACGATGTCGTCTTCGAGGTTCACTTCAAACTGGCCTTCTTTGTTGAAGACCAGCTTCAGGAAGTCCAGCAGATTGCGCGCGTACAGCGCCGAAGCATCGGCCGCGACGGCGCCGGCCAGGTTGGTCGGGCCGCAAATGGTCACGCCATTCTCGACGACCACCTGATCGGCCACGGTCAGCGGGCAGTTGCCGCCCTGGGCTGCCGCGAGGTCGATGACCACCGAGCCGGGCTTCATCTGTGCCACGGTTTCGGCGCTCAACAGTGTTGGCGCCTTGCGGCCCGGGATCAGTGCGGTGGTGATGACAATGTCAGCCTGCTTGGCGCGTTCGTGCACGGCCAGGGCCTGACGCTGCATCCAGCTGGCCGGCATGGGGCGGGCGTAACCGCCGACACCGACGGCGCATTCGCGCTCTTCATCGGTTTCGTACGGCACATCGACGAATTTCGCACCCAGGGATTCGATCTGTTCCTTCACGGCAGGACGCACGTCGGACGCTTCGATGACTGCACCCAGACGTTTCGCCGTGGCAATCGCCTGCAAACCGGCTACGCCAGCGCCAAGAATCAGCACGCGCGCCGCTTTCACGGTGCCCGCAGCGGTCATCAGCATCGGCATGAAGCGTGGATAGTAGTGGGCGGCCAACAACACGGATTTATAACCGGCGATGTTCGCCTGGGAGGACAACACATCCAGGCTCTGAGCGCGGGAGGTGCGCGGCGCGGCCTCCAGTGCGAAAGCGGTAATGCCGCACTCAGCCATCTTGGCAATGGTTTCATTGCTGAACGGATTGAGCATGCCCACCACAACGGTGCCGCTTTTTATCAGCGTCAGTTCGCTGTCGCTGGGGGCGACCACCTTGAGAATCAGCTCGGCGCCAAATGCATCATTGGCGCTGCCAATGGTTGCGCCTGCCGCTTCATAAGCACTGTCGACAACGCTGGCATTAATGCCGGCGCCGCTTTGCACAGTGACTTTATGACCCTGGCCGATCAGCTTCTTGATGGTTTCCGGGGTTGCAGCAACCCGTGTTTCACCCGTCTGGGTTTCGAGAGGAACACCAATGTGCACGTCAAATCTCCTGCGTGATCTTATTGAGTAAACCCAGGCACTTCGGATGGTGCGACTGGGGCGGCCGATCAGCACGATCCCGCCGAATCAGGGCGGGGCGCGGCATTTTGCAGGCGAACTTTGTGCCCTTCAAGGGATTATGACGGGTGACGGAAAATTAACTACAAGTCACCCCGTGACCGAATGTCGCACTGATCGGTGCAATCCCTTGCAGGCCGTGGCTTGTGAGGATTCTGTCCAAAATTCAAGAATTTACACATCGGCACGGTGAATGAGGCGTCATTGCCTGCCAATAGAGGCTCAAGGCCACGTATTCAGGCCGTTGTAGGACGTTTGTGCTACTCCTCGGTACAGTCTGCCAATATGCGACAAATACTTATATCTGTAGTGCTTTTGTTTTTCTGACTACGAGGTCAGTTAATAAGGTTGAGCCTTTATCCTTCTAGGCTGTAGCTTTGTGCCTGATTCACCAGCCAATCACGAAATGCCCTCAAAGAGGCAGATTCGACCTTTCGCTCGGGAATCATCAGGTAGTAGGCCTTAATGCTCGATAGTGCCTGGGCGTTGGCGATCACCAGACGCTTCTCTGTCAATTCGCGCTGAATCAAGAACGGTGGAATCAGCGCGATCCCCATATCGTGCATTGCAGCTTGAGCAAGCATGGAGAATAGCTCGTAACGCGGCCCTGTCATGTCTCGCGGGATATTCAGGTTTTGAGAGTTGAACCACTGGCGCCAGGCATAAGGGCGTGTGGTCTGCTGTAGCAGGGGCAGTTTGGCGATTTCACTGGGGCTCAGGTTGGTTTTTTTGCCCAGTAACGCAGGGCTGCACACCGGCATCGGATTTTCGCCCATTAGCCTGTGGGATTCGGTACCCGGCCAATCGGCGTCGCCGAAATAGATCGCGGCGTCGAAGTCGGTGTCGGCAAACAGGAAGGGGCGCGTGCGATTGGTGAGGTTGACCGTCACTTCCGGGTGTTTGTGCTGAAAATCCTTGAGTCGCGGCAGCAGCCATTGAGTGCCGAAGGTTGGCACCACCGCCAGTTCGATCATGTTGGCGCCTTGCTGGCCCATCACTGACAAAGTGTCGCGTTCAACCGCGTCGAGTTGGGTAGCCACTCGGCGGCTGTAGGAAAGCCCGGCCTCCGTCAGCTTCACTCCGCGCCGCGAGCGTCGGAACAGTTCGACGCTGAGGAACTCCTCAAGGCTGGCGATCTGTCGGCAAATCGCTCCCTGCGTGAGGGAAAGTTCCTGGGCGGCCTTGGTAAAGCTCTCGTGGCGCGCTGCAGCTTCAAAACTGATCAGGGCGGTTGTACTGGGGATCTTCCTGCGCATGTACGTCAACCTCACTAATACATCGCATATAGGCTATTTTTGCGACGCTACGGAGTGAGAAATTAGCACAACAGTATGCAAAATCCTCGTTTGTCGTGAAGCCAAACCCGGCCTAGGATCGATCCACGTTATTTGACCCGATTCGAGAGGACTCACTCATGGGCGGTAAAGCTAGCTTCAACTGGATCGATCCCCTGCTGCTGGATCAACAGCTCACTGAAGAAGAACGCATGATTCGCGACACGGCTCAGCAATTCGCTCAGCAGAAACTCGCGCCGCGCGTTCTCGAAGCTTTCCGTCATGAGAAGACCGACCCGGCGATCTTCCGCGAGATGGGTGAAGTGGGTCTGTTGGGTGCGACCATTCCTGAGCAATACGGTGGCAGCGGCCTTAACTACGTCAGCTACGGTCTGATTGCCCGTGAGGTCGAGCGTGTCGACTCCGGCTATCGCTCGATGATGAGCGTGCAGTCGTCGCTGGTCATGGTGCCGATCAACGAATTCGGTACCGAAGCACAGAAGCAGAAATACCTGCCGAAGCTGGCCTCGGGTGAATGGATCGGTTGCTTCGGTCTGACCGAGCCTGACCACGGTTCCGACCCGGGCGCGATGATTACTCGTGCACGCAAAGTGGAAGGCGGCTACAGCCTCACCGGCAGCAAAATGTGGATCACCAACAGCCCGATCGCTGATGTGTTCGTGGTTTGGGGCAAGGACGACGCGGGCGACATTCGTGGCTTTGTTCTGGAGAAGGGCTGGAAAGGCCTGAGTGCTCCGGCGATTCACGGCAAGGTCGGCCTGCGTGCATCCATCACCGGAGAAATCGTCATGGACAACGTGTTTGTCCCTGAAGAGAACATCTTTCCGGATGTCCGGGGCTTGAAAGGTCCTTTTACCTGCCTTAACTCGGCGCGTTACGGCATTTCCTGGGGCGCACTGGGCGCTGCCGAGTTCTGCTGGCACACCGCTCGCCAGTACACCCTGGATCGTAAGCAGTTTGGTCGTCCATTGGCGGCTACACAGTTGATCCAGAAGAAGCTGGCTGACATGCAGACCGAAATCACCATGGCGCTGCAAGGCTGCCTGCGTCTGGGTCGTATGAAGGATGAAGGCACTGCTGCCGTCGAGATTACTTCGATGATGAAGCGCAACTCCTGTGGCAAATCCCTCGATATCGCCCGCATGGCGCGCGACATGCTGGGTGGCAACGGCATCTCCGATGAGTTCGGTGTCGCTCGGCACCTGGTCAACCTGGAAGTGGTGAATACCTATGAAGGTACGCATGACGTCCATGCGCTGATCCTCGGTCGCGCGCAGACCGGCATCCAGGCGTTCTATTAATAGGAGAACGGTCATGGGCGCGCTTTCGCATCTACGGGTACTGGATTTATCGCGGGTGCTTGCCGGGCCTTGGGCCGGGCAGATCCTGGCGGACCTTGGCGCCGAAGTCATCAAGGTCGAGCGCCCGGGCAATGGCGATGACACGCGCGCCTGGGGGCCTCCGTTCCTTAAAGACGCCTATGGCGAGAACACCAGCGAGGCGGCCTATTACTTGTCCGCCAACCGCAACAAGCAATCAGTGACCATCGACTTCACGCGGCCAGAGGGGCAGCAGCTCGTGCGTGAGCTGGCGGCGAAGTCGGACATCCTCATTGAGAACTTCAAGGTCGGTGGTCTGGCAGCTTATGGACTGGACTATGAGTCGCTCAAGGCGATTAATCCGAAGCTGATCTATTGCTCGATCACCGGCTTCGGTCAGACTGGTCCGTATGCCAAGCGTGCGGGCTATGACTTCATGATCCAGGGCTTGGGCGGCCTGATGAGTTTGACTGGCCGTCCCGAAGGAGATGAGGGTGCAGGCCCGGTGAAAGTCGGTGTGGCGCTGACAGACATTTTGACCGGGCTCTATTCAACGGTGGCGATCCTGGCGGCCTTGGCTCATCGGGATCAGGGCGGAGGCGGTCAGCATATAGACATGGCATTGCTGGATGTTCAGGTGGCTTGTCTGGCCAATCAGGCGATGAACTACCTGACTACAGGCGTTGCGCCTAAGCGCCTGGGCAACGCTCACCCGAATATCGTGCCTTATCAGGACTTTCCTACAGCCGATGGCGACTTCATCCTCACCGTGGGTAACGATGGGCAGTTCCGCAAGTTTGCGCAGGTGGCTGGTCAACCGCAGTGGGCGGATGATCCACGTTTTGCGACCAACAAATTGCGGGTGGCTAACCGAGCAGTATTGATTCCGCTGATTCGCCAGGCGACAGTGTTCAAGACTACTGCTGAGTGGGTGGCGCAGCTGGAGCAGGCAGGCGTGCCATGCGGACCGATCAATGATCTGGCTCAGATGTTTGCCGATCCTCAGGTTCAGGCGCGGGGGTTGGCCATTGAGCTGCCTCATGCTTTGGCCGGGATGGTGCCGCAGGTTGCGAGCCCGATACGCCTGTCCGAGACTCCGGTGGAGTACCGCAGTGCGCCTCCTTTGTTGGGTGAGCACACGCTGGAGGTTCTGCAGCGGGTATTGGGTCTGGATGCCGGCGTCGTTGCTGGGTTCAAGGCGTCTGGAGTGCTCTGAGCATTCCTTCTATATAGAAGGGCTGGTTTTGCTCTCCTATATAGAGGGGAATGCGCAGTTTTCCGGCGTTCTGCAAGTTATTGATAGAAAAGCGTAATTAGAGGTTGACGGCAGATTCTGGAAGTCTATAATTCGCCCCACTTCCGGCGCAGTCGAAACGGAAAACTCCTTGGTAAACAAAGAGTTACGCAGTTTTCGGCAGCGGTTACGCTTCAGTTCATCGAAGCCAGAAGGAGTTGGTAGGGCAGTGTGTTTTCGCCTTATTGACGGTTCGATCATCTCGGTCGAAAGCGGAGAAAAAGAGGTGTTGACAGCAGCGAGTAATGCTGTAGAATTCGCCTCCCGCTAACGAGAGATCGGAAGCGCAAGTGGTTGAAGTTGCAGAGGAAACTTTGAAAACTTCTGAAAATAACCGCTTGACAGCAACAGAGGCTGCTGTAGAATGCGCGCCTCGGTTGAGACGAAAGATCTTAACCAACCGCTCTTTAACAACTGAATCAAGCAATTCGTGTGGGTGCTTGTGGAGTCAGACTGATAGTCAACAAGATTATCAGCATCACAAGTTACTCCGCGAGAAATCAAAGATGTAACCAACGATTGCTGAGCCAAGTTTAGGGTTTCTTAAAAACCCAAAGATGTTTGAACTGAAGAGTTTGATCATGGCTCAGATTGAACGCTGGCGGCAGGCCTAACACATGCAAGTCGAGCGGCAGCACGGGTACTTGTACCTGGTGGCGAGCGGCGGACGGGTGAGTAATGCCTAGGAATCTGCCTGGTAGTGGGGGATAACGCTCGGAAACGGACGCTAATACCGCATACGTCCTACGGGAGAAAGCAGGGGACCTTCGGGCCTTGCGCTATCAGATGAGCCTAGGTCGGATTAGCTAGTTGGTGAGGTAATGGCTCACCAAGGCGACGATCCGTAACTGGTCTGAGAGGATGATCAGTCACACTGGAACTGAGACACGGTCCAGACTCCTACGGGAGGCAGCAGTGGGGAATATTGGACAATGGGCGAAAGCCTGATCCAGCCATGCCGCGTGTGTGAAGAAGGTCTTCGGATTGTAAAGCACTTTAAGTTGGGAGGAAGGGCAGTTACCTAATACGTAATTGTTTTGACGTTACCGACAGAATAAGCACCGGCTAACTCTGTGCCAGCAGCCGCGGTAATACAGAGGGTGCAAGCGTTAATCGGAATTACTGGGCGTAAAGCGCGCGTAGGTGGTTCGTTAAGTTGGATGTGAAATCCCCGGGCTCAACCTGGGAACTGCATTCAAAACTGACGAGCTAGAGTATGGTAGAGGGTGGTGGAATTTCCTGTGTAGCGGTGAAATGCGTAGATATAGGAAGGAACACCAGTGGCGAAGGCGACCACCTGGACTGATACTGACACTGAGGTGCGAAAGCGTGGGGAGCAAACAGGATTAGATACCCTGGTAGTCCACGCCGTAAACGATGTCAACTAGCCGTTGGGAGCCTTGAGCTCTTAGTGGCGCAGCTAACGCATTAAGTTGACCGCCTGGGGAGTACGGCCGCAAGGTTAAAACTCAAATGAATTGACGGGGGCCCGCACAAGCGGTGGAGCATGTGGTTTAATTCGAAGCAACGCGAAGAACCTTACCAGGCCTTGACATCCAATGAACTTTCCAGAGATGGATTGGTGCCTTCGGGAACATTGAGACAGGTGCTGCATGGCTGTCGTCAGCTCGTGTCGTGAGATGTTGGGTTAAGTCCCGTAACGAGCGCAACCCTTGTCCTTAGTTACCAGCACGTCATGGTGGGCACTCTAAGGAGACTGCCGGTGACAAACCGGAGGAAGGTGGGGATGACGTCAAGTCATCATGGCCCTTACGGCCTGGGCTACACACGTGCTACAATGGTCGGTACAGAGGGTTGCCAAGCCGCGAGGTGGAGCTAATCCCATAAAACCGATCGTAGTCCGGATCGCAGTCTGCAACTCGACTGCGTGAAGTCGGAATCGCTAGTAATCGCGAATCAGAATGTCGCGGTGAATACGTTCCCGGGCCTTGTACACACCGCCCGTCACACCATGGGAGTGGGTTGCACCAGAAGTAGCTAGTCTAACCTTCGGGAGGACGGTTACCACGGTGTGATTCATGACTGGGGTGAAGTCGTAACAAGGTAGCCGTAGGGGAACCTGCGGCTGGATCACCTCCTTAATCGACGACATCAGCTGCTCCATAAGTTCCCACACGAATTGCTTGATTCATTGAAGAAGACGATAAGAAGCAGCCCTAACAGGTTGTAGCTTAGTTGGTTAGAGCGCACCCCATGTTTTGCGGTAAAGAGCAGGGTGAGGTCGGCCTTAAAGCTCGAAATTGGGTCTGTAGCTCAGTTGGTTAGAGCGCACCCCTGATAAGGGTGAGGTCGGCAGTTCGAATCTGCCCAGACCCACCAATTTTGTGTGGGAAACGCCTGTAGAAATACGGGGCCATAGCTCAGCTGGGAGAGCGCCTGCCTTGCACGCAGGAGGTCAACGGTTCGATCCCGTTTGGCTCCACCACTACTGCTTCTGTTTGTTGAAAGCTTAGAAATGAGCATTCCATCGTGACGATGGTGAATGTTGATTTCTAGTCTTTGATTAGATCGTTCTTTAAAAATTTGGGTATGTGATAGAAAGATAGACTGGATAACACTTTCACTGGTGTTGTTCAGGCTAAGGTAAAATTTGTGAGTTTAATCGCGAATTTTCGGCGAATGTCGTCTTCACAGTATAACCAGATTGCTTGGGGTTATATGGTCAAGTGAAGAAGCGCATACGGTGGATGCCTTGGCAGTCAGAGGCGATGAAAGACGTGGTAGCCTGCGAAAAGCTTCGGGGAGTCGGCAAACAGACTTTGATCCGGAGATGTCTGAATGGGGGAACCCACCTAACATAAGTTAGGTATCTTAAGCTGAATACATAGGCTTAAGAAGCGAACCAGGGGAACTGAAACATCTAAGTACCCTGAGGAAAAGAAATCAACCGAGATTCCCTTAGTAGTGGCGAGCGAACGGGGACTAGCCCTTAAGTGACTTTGAGATTAGCGGAACGCTCTGGAAAGTGCGGCCATAGTGGGTGATAGCCCTGTACGCGAAAATCTCTTGGTCATGAAATCGAGTAGGACGGAGCACGAGAAACTTTGTCTGAATATGGGGGGACCATCCTCCAAGGCTAAATACTACTGACTGACCGATAGTGAACTAGTACCGTGAGGGAAAGGCGAAAAGAACCCCGGAGAGGGGAGTGAAATAGATCCTGAAACCGTATGCGTACAAGCAGTGGGAGCCCACTTTGTTGGGTGACTGCGTACCTTTTGTATAATGGGTCAGCGACTTATTTTCAGTGGCGAGCTTAACCGAATAGGGGAGGCGTAGCGAAAGCGAGTCTTAATAGGGCGTCTAGTCGCTGGGAATAGACCCGAAACCGGGCGATCTATCCATGGGCAGGTTGAAGGTTGGGTAACACTAACTGGAGGACCGAACCGACTACCGTTGAAAAGTTAGCGGATGACCTGTGGATCGGAGTGAAAGGCTAATCAAGCTCGGAGATAGCTGGTTCTCCTCGAAAGCTATTTAGGTAGCGCCTCATGTATCACTGTAGGGGGTAGAGCACTGTTTCGGCTAGGGGGTCATCCCGACTTACCAAACCGATGCAAACTCCGAATACCTACAAGTGCCGAGCATGGGAGACACACGGCGGGTGCTAACGTCCGTCGTGAAAAGGGAAACAACCCAGACCGTCAGCTAAGGTCCCAAAGTTATGGTTAAGTGGGAAACGATGTGGGAAGGCTTAGACAGCTAGGAGGTTGGCTTAGAAGCAGCCACCCTTTAAAGAAAGCGTAATAGCTCACTAGTCGAGTCGGCCTGCGCGGAAGATGTAACGGGGCTCAAACCATACACCGAAGCTACGGGTATCACTTAGGTGATGCGGTAGAGGAGCGTTCTGTAAGCCTGTGAAGGTGAGTTGAGAAGCTTGCTGGAGGTATCAGAAGTGCGAATGCTGACATGAGTAACGACAATGGGTGTGAAAAACACCCACGCCGAAAGACCAAGGTTTCCTGCGCAACGTTAATCGACGCAGGGTTAGTCGGTCCCTAAGGCGAGGCTGAAAAGCGTAGTCGATGGAAAACAGGTTAATATTCCTGTACTTCTGGTTATTGCGATGGAGGGACGGAGAAGGCTAGGCCAGCTTGGCGTTGGTTGTCCAAGTTTAAGGTGGTAGGCTGGAATCTTAGGTAAATCCGGGATTCTAAGGCCGAGAGCTGATGACGAGTTACCCTCTGGGTGACGAAGTGGTTGATGCCATGCTTCCAAGAAAAGCTTCTAAGCTTCAGGTAACCAGGAACCGTACCCCAAACCGACACAGGTGGTTGGGTAGAGAATACCAAGGCGCTTGAGAGAACTCGGGTGAAGGAACTAGGCAAAATGGCACCGTAACTTCGGGAGAAGGTGCGCCGGTGAGGGTGAAGCATTTACTGCGTAAGCCCACGCCGGTCGAAGATACCAGGCCGCTGCGACTGTTTATTAAAAACACAGCACTCTGCAAACACGAAAGTGGACGTATAGGGTGTGACGCCTGCCCGGTGCCGGAAGGTTAATTGATGGGGTTAGCTAACGCGAAGCTCTTGATCGAAGCCCCGGTAAACGGCGGCCGTAACTATAACGGTCCTAAGGTAGCGAAATTCCTTGTCGGGTAAGTTCCGACCTGCACGAATGGCGTAACGATGGCGGCGCTGTCTCCACCCGAGACTCAGTGAAATTGAAATCGCTGTGAAGATGCAGTGTATCCGCGGCTAGACGGAAAGACCCCGTGAACCTTTACTATAGCTTTGCACTGGACTTTGAATTTGCTTGTGTAGGATAGGTGGGAGGCTTTGAAGCGTGGACGCCAGTTCGCGTGGAGCCAACCTTGAAATACCACCCTGGCAACTTTGAGGTTCTAACTCAGGTCCGTTATCCGGATCGAGGACAGTGTATGGTGGGTAGTTTGACTGGGGCGGTCTCCTCCTAAAGAGTAACGGAGGAGTACGAAGGTGCGCTCAGACCGGTCGGAAATCGGTCGTAGAGTATAAAGGCAAAAGCGCGCTTGACTGCGAGACAGACACGTCGAGCAGGTACGAAAGTAGGTCTTAGTGATCCGGTGGTTCTGTATGGAAGGGCCATCGCTCAACGGATAAAAGGTACTCCGGGGATAACAGGCTGATACCGCCCAAGAGTTCATATCGACGGCGGTGTTTGGCACCTCGATGTCGGCTCATCACATCCTGGGGCTGAAGCCGGTCCCAAGGGTATGGCTGTTCGCCATTTAAAGTGGTACGCGAGCTGGGTTTAGAACGTCGTGAGACAGTTCGGTCCCTATCTGCCGTGGACGTTTGAGATTTGAGAGGGGCTGCTCCTAGTACGAGAGGACCGGAGTGGACGAACCTCTGGTGTTCCGGTTGTCACGCCAGTGGCATTGCCGGGTAGCTATGTTCGGAATAGATAACCGCTGAAAGCATCTAAGCGGGAAACTAGCCTCAAGATGAGATCTCACTGGGACCTTGAGTCCCCTGAAGGGCCGTCGAAGACTACGACGTTGATAGGTTGGGTGTGTAAGCGCTGTGAGGCGTTGAGCTAACCAATACTAATTGCCCGTGAGGCTTGACCATATAACACCCAAGCAATTTGTGAACTCGAAAGAGGCCAGATTGCGGTGTGTGAAGACGAAACGAACCGAAAGTTCGAGAACAAACACACAAACTATCGCATACCCATTCGCTGGAGCGTGATCCGTAAGGAGAACGACCTGGCTACCGAATTTCTTGACGACCATAGAGCATTGGAACCACCTGATCCCATCCCGAACTCAGCAGTGAAACGATGCATCGCCGATGGTAGTGTGGGGTTTCCCCATGTGAGAGTAGGTCATCGTCAAGATTAAATTCCGAAACCCCTATCTGCGTATGCAGGTAGGGGTTTTGTTTTAGTAGAAGTCACCGATTTTGCTGGCACGTTACCGTTGTAACGGGCTGGTCACAGAATTTCTTGACGACCATAGAGCATTGGAACCACCTGATCCCATCCCGAACTCAGCAGTGAAACGATGCATCGCCGATGGTAGTGTGGGGTTTCCCCATGTGAGAGTAGGTCATCGTCAAGATTGAATTCCGAAACCCCTGTCTGCTTATGCAGACAGGGGTTTTGTCTTTCTGGGCTATAGAGACTTCAATCCGGAACGGGTCAGATCCAGGTCCTGCGTGCCTTGCTACTCCTTCGAGCCAGCAACTTGCGCCACCAGATATAGATTCCCGTCACCGACAGTACCGCAATCAATACCCCCAACAACGCGATCATCACTTGCCCGGTGAGCCCAATGATCCGCCCTCCGTGTATCGGCAATTGCAGCCGATAAAAACGCTCCCCCAAGGTGCCTTGGCCTGCGATTTCCTGTCCCAGTAAACGCCCGTCCGTGCCATGAAAGAACAGCCAGGACTTTCCATGGGCCTCGGTATCATGTTGCCCAAAGCCTGCCCCATAAAAGTTGTACTCAAAGCTGTAATACAACTCCCCGATCGCAGCTGTTAGCCCCAGCCTTTGCCCTTCCTGCAGCGCACGTTCATAAGCCTGTTGATAACTCAGCCGCATAACCCCCAGCTCCTCGGCAGGCATTCGTCCACGGGCCTCGTAAACGCTCGGCTCAACCGGCGAAAACAGTGAAACGGCAGGCTTGAACACCTGGCTCGGCAGGTTCATGGCGACACTGCTGACCGCAATCGGCAGCAGCAATAACCACAGCCACAAACCACCTGCCCGATGCAGGTCGAAGTTCAGCCGATAGGCATGCCCGCCTTTGATCTTCCAGGCCGTCGTCCACTTCTTCCAGAATGGTTTCCCTCGTGGAAGCGTCAGCCAAAGCGCGATGAAACAATCGACAACCCAGGCGATTGCGACCAGTCCCATTAACAACAATCCCCAGTTATTCGGCAGAACCAGGTTGTAGTGGAACTCAAGAATGAACGGGATGAAGTTCTCCCGCTGAAAGCAGCATTCTCCCCAGAACCGCTGCCCTTTCTGCTCGCCATTGACCGGGTCCAGATAGAACACCTGATTGGGCTCGGCAAAAGGTTTTCCGGTCGCAGGATCATTGCGCGGTACAGCAGCCAGCAATGCGGTATGACCCTGTTCTGACGGGTACTCCATGTACCAGACTTGTAGTCTCGGATGCTCCGCTTGCAGCTTGTCGACCAAGGCTCCAGGTGGCAAACGCTGACCGTCGGCAGACGCTGCATAGAACCCCGGATTGAGCCATTCATCCAGCTCATGATTGAACGCCAGAATGCTGCCGGTAAGCCCTGCCATCAGCAGAAACAACGCGGTCGCCAAACCGATGTAGCGATGAAGTAAAACCAGAAATGCACGCATGGAATTTTCCTGCAGAGACGACAAAGCCAGCCCCTGGATTCAGGGGCTGGCTTTTTTTTTGGATAACAAGTCGTTAGAACTGGTAGCTCACGGTAGCGGCGACGTTGCGCTCTTCACCCATGTAGCAGAAGTTCAGGCTGGCACAGGAGGTCACGTAGGACTCGTTGGTCAGGTTGTTCGCATTCAGACGTACGTCCACGCCCTTCAAACCTACCTTGCCCAGGTCATAGCCGACAGAAGCATCGAACAATGTGTAGGGCGGCACCTTCAAGGTGTTTTCCGCATCGGCCCAGCTGTAACCGACGTAACGCACGCCGCCACCCAGACGCAGACCATCAAGCGCTGCGCTGTCGAACGTGTAGTCCGCCCACACCGAGGCCATATGACGTGGCGCCTGAGTCGGCGAGTTGCCCTTGTTCTCGATTACGTCGGTTGCGGTGCTCAACGTACTGATCATCGACTTCGAATACTCGATGTCGGTGAAGGTGTAGCTGCCGAGCACTTTCAGGTTATCGGTCAGCTGCATGTGCGCTTCCAGTTCCAGACCTTGGGAGCGGACGGCGCCTACAGCGCGATAGAAGTTTTCCTGCGGCAGTTTGGTCGCCAGGTTTTCCTGATCGATGCGGAACAGCGACGCCGTAAACAAGTTGTCGGTGCCCGGCGGCTGGTACTTCAGTCCCATTTCCCATTGGGTGCCATCGGTCGGTGCCAGAGGATTGCCGGCGCTGTCGGCATAGGAATTCGGGTTGAACGACTCGGAGTAGCTGATGTACGGCGCAATACCGTTATCGAACAGATACAACGCCCCGGCTCGGCCGGTCAGCTTGGTGCGTTTGTCACTGATTTCCGTGCCCCCAGGGCGTCCCGCTTCAGCCAGCCGATTTTCATCGGAGGTTTCGACCCAGTCCTGACGCAGGCCCAAAGAGAAGCGCCATTTATCCATCTCGATCAGGTCTTGCAGGTAGACGCCGGTCTGTTCCAGGCGGCGCAGATAGCTGGTTGGGCTATAGAAGTCGATGGCCGAATTGCCGTACACCGGATTGAACGCATCGATCGGCGCAAGACCGCCACTGGTCCAGTCGACCACCGTCTTGCGCCGCTGGTAGTCCGCGCCCATCAGCACGGTGTGTTTGGTTGCGCCGGTGAAGAACTCGGCCTGCAGCATGTTATCGACGATAAAGGCGTGGAGCTTTTCGTCGCCGCCGGTGTAATAGCGGTTCAACTCGTTACTGGTGGGTGTGGTCCAGCCATAGGCGTAAACCTGATCGATCTTCACCTTGGAGTCGAGATAACGAAAGTTCTGCCGCGCGGTGAAGACGTCGTTGAAGCGGTGTTCGAACTGATAACCGAAGGACTGTTGATCACGCTGGAAACCATCAATGCCCGGCTCGCCCTCGAAGAAGTTGGGGGAGATCCGATTGCCATTGCGCTGATGGATCGTGCCATCGGCCGGGACGCCGCCGTGATAGCCGCCGTCGGGATCGTGTTGCAGATAAGCCTGTAGCGTCAGCGAGGTATCTTCGGTGAAATCGATGCTCACCGTCGGCGCCAGGGCGAAGCGCTTTTCCTTATTGTGGTCGAACTGTGTGTCGGACTGATCCGCCAACCCTGTCAGGCGATAGGCAATGCGCTTGTCATCATCCTTCGGCCCGCTAAAGTCGAAACCCATGCCGCGTTGGCCTTGAGTGCCCACCGTGGCCTGAACCTGATGATAGGGCTCATACAACGGTTTCTTGCTGGTCAACGCCACCAGCCCGCCCGGCGAGCTGCGACCATAGAGCACCGATGACGGCCCTTTGAGGATATCGACTCGTTCCAGGAAATACGGGTCCACCTGCATGGTGCTGTAGGTGCCGCTGTCGCCCATGGATTTGAGGCCGTCGAGATAAATATTATCCACCGAGCCGTCGTTGAAACCGCGCATCGCCACGTAGTCATAACGGTGGGTCGCGCCGTAAGGATTGGTCAGCACGCCCGGTGTGTAGCGCATCGCCTGGGACACGGTTTGCGAGCCTTGGTCGTCCATTTGATCGCGGGTCACCACGGACACGCTTTGCGAGGTTTCCAGCAGTGCGGTACTGGTCTTGGTGGCGATCTGGCTGTGCGTTGCGTTGTAGCCATCCATGCTGCCCAGCGCATTGCCCAGGGCGAAGCCTTTGATGTCGGTGGTAGGCAGCGCCAGGGCTTCGGTTTCAGCAACGGGCCGCAGCACATAGCTGCTGCCATCCTGACTGACGGCCACAAGCCCTGTGCCATTGAGCAAATGACTCAACGCCCGATCCGCCGAATAGTCGCCTTGTAGTCCCGGCGATTGAAGGCCCTGAGTTTGCGCCGGAGTCGTCGACAGCGTGATGCCCGCCTGACGCGCGAATTGGTTGAGCACATCGCTCAAGGGGCCGGCGGCGATGTTGTAGCGGTGGCTACTGGCTTCGCTGCCTTGGGCTGCAACACCAAGTGTCGGCAGCAGGCCGACACCCAATGCGGTCGAGAACAGCGCCGCGCGGATGGCGTGGCGCAAGACGCCTGATTCCGCGGCGAAATGGAGAGGGTTCTTACTGATGGCGCGCACAGTCATTGTAGGTTTCCGTAGGAAGTCGCTGAAGGCAGAGTTGAAGTGCTTACTGACTAAGCCGGACTTGTTCAGAAAACCCGCCAAAAATAATTCAGGCCTGTCGCTCCAGCGTCACCCACCAGCGCGTGCGATAGCGCAGTTGCACCGGCAGGGTTTGCGGCAGGATGGCCAGCAATTTGTCGGTGTCTTCAAGACGGAAAACCCCGGACAGCCGCAAGTTGGCAATGTCGGCCGTGCAGGTCAGATAGCCGGGACGGTAACGCCCGACTTCATTAATGAAATCCCCGAGACGCATGTTGCGGGTGACGATCAGGCCGTCGACCCAGGCGCCGGCATCCATGTCTTGAGGCGGTGCCAACTGTGCGTGACTTCGATCGATCAGATAACTCTGCCCGGCCTGCACCTGAATCGGCAGGCCATCGGCGGCCCGTGGCGAATGGATTGCGACCACGCCGCTGGTGACGCTGAGCCGCGTGCAGCCGGCGTCCTGACGAACGATGAAGCGCGCCGCCACACTTTCGAACACACCGTGACGGTTTTGCACTCGCAACGGTCGACCAAGAGAAACCCCTTCACTTGCCACGCCGCACGTCACGACGATCTCGCCGCGAGTCAGTTTGATCAGGCGCTGCTGCGCGGTGTAGTCCAGGTCCACCGCGCTGGCGGTATTGAGCTCCAGGCGCGTGCCATCTGGTAACTGGAAACCGCGTCGCTCGCCCGTGGCGGTGGCGAAGTCGGCGGTCCACTGTTGCCAGCCGATCGCATCCTTGCCCAGCCACGCCGCCGAACCCATCAGCAACGCGCCCGACAGCAGCTTCAATGCCTGGCGCCGACCCAATCCCTGCGCGCTGTTTTCCAAAGTGTTGAAAGCGACTTGAGCCCCGGGCACCGCGCGCAAATTACTGCTCAACTCGGCTTGCAGGGACTGCACCCGTTGCCAGGCCAGTTCGTGTTCATGGTGTTCTGCTCGCCAGACGTCGCATTGCTGGCGCAGTCTGGAGTTGGCCGCGTTGTTACGCAGGCGCAGCAACCAATGGATGGCTTGTTTAACCACCTGCTGATGAGGCTCGCCGCGGCGATTCAGCGCTGAGTTATCCACAGGCATCACGCTTCATACCGCAGCACGTAACAGTGATACAGCGCGTCGGCCACATAGCGTTCCACTGATCGTAGGGATAATCCCATGTGTTCGGCGATCTGCTTGTGGGTAAGTCCTTCGCACTGGGCCAGCAGAAATGCCTGACGCACTTTCGGCTTCAGGCCTTCAAGCATGCGAGCGATGCTTTCCAGCAATTCGAGCACCAATGCCCGTGCCTCGGCGCTCGGGGTTTCGGCCTCGGGCAAATGGGCGATGGTTTCCAGGTACGCGCGCTCGATTTCCTCACGGCGCCAGTGGTCGATCACCAGGCCGCGGGCGATGGTTCGCAGAAAGGCGCGGGGAGCTTTGAGCTCCAGGCGTTCGGTTCTTTGCAGCAGCCGGACGAACGTGTCCTGAGCCAGATCCGCCGCATCGGCCGCATTGCCCAACCGAGCGCGCAACCACGTGTTGAGCCAACCGTGATGGCTGCTGTAAAGCGCCTGTACTGCAAACTCAGGTGAGGACATGAACGCAACAGCCCGAACGTCACAAATGATAATTAGTCGCATTGTCATCAAGGGTCGGGAAATTTGCAACTGCCGTTCATGCGCCCCTCACTAAACACTGCGGCGCGGACCCTCTAGTACGCCGTTCGGCGGTTATCCGACGGGTTTCGTACAAACCCCTAAGATTTCTCCCACTCGTGCCGACAAGACTGGTGAGACATGCGTGCACCAAAGTAGAGCGGCCCCAGAATGCCGTCTGCGCGGTTACATGGAATGTTGCAACCCGGAACGCATCCCCACTTTTTGCATAAGAAGTCCCATGAAATGAATCTCAAGTTCAGCCATAAAATCCTGCTGGCCGCTTCAGGCGTCGTGGTGCTGGCTTTTGCGTTGTTCACTTTGTACAACGACTATCTGCAGCGAAACACCATCCGACAAAACCTCGAGTCATCTGTTGAGCAAGCCGGCGAGCTGACCGCCAGCAGCGTGCAGAATTGGATGAGCGGCCGCGTGCTGGTCCTGGAAAACCTCGCGCAGAACGTCGCTCATCAAGGCGCCAATGCCGATCTGCCGGGACTGGTCGATCAACCCGCCCTCACCTCTAACTTCCAGTTCACCTACGTCGGGCAGGCCAATGGTGTGTTCACCCAGCGCCCTGACGCGAAGATGCCGGACGGCTACGATCCGCGTCAGCGGCCTTGGTACAAGCAAGCTGTGGTCGCCGACAAGACCATGCTGACCCCGCCTTACATGGCAGCGGTCGGCGGGTTGGTGGTGACCATCGCCATGCCGGTGAAAAAGCAAGGCGAACTGCTGGGCGTTGTTGGCGGTGACCTGAGTCTGGAAACCCTGGTGAAGATCATCAACTCGGTGGACTTCGGTGGTATCGGTCACGCGTTCCTCGTCAGCGCCGACGGTCAGGTAATCGTCAGCCCGGACAAGGATCAGGTGATGAAGAACCTGAAAGACATCTATCCGGGTTCCAGTGTCCGTATCGGGAAAGGCAATCAGGAAGTAGAACTGAACAAGCAGGACCGCATCCTCTCGTTCACGCCGGTGAGTGGTTTGCCAAATGCCGAGTGGTACATCGGTCTGTCGATCGACAAGGCCAAGGCCTACGCACCACTGAGCCAGTTCCGCACCTCGGCGCTGATCGCGATGTTCATCGCTGTGACCGCCATTGCAGTACTGCTGAGTCTGCTGATTAACGTGCTGATGCGTCCGCTGACCACGATGGGTCGTGCGATGCAGGACATCGCCCAGGGCGAGGGCGACCTGACCCGTCGTCTGGTCGTAGAAAGCAAAGATGAGTTCGGCGAGTTGGGCGGCTCCTTCAACCAGTTCGTGGAGCGTATTCACGCGTCGATTTGCGAAGTGTCCTCGGCGACCCGTCAGGTTCATGACCTGTCGCAACGGGTGATGGCATCGTCCAACGCTTCGATCATCGGCTCCGACGAACAAAGCGCCCGCACCAACAGCGTGGCCGCGGCGATCAACCAATTGGGCGCCGCCACCCAGGAAATCGCCCGCAACGCCGCCGATGCTTCGCAACACGCCAGCGGTGCGAGTGAGCAGGCCGATGACGGTCGTCAGGTGGTGGAAAAAACCATCCTGGCCATGACCGAGCTGTCGCAGAAAATCAGCCTGTCCTGCACGCAGATCGAAACCCTGAACGCGAGCACCGACAACATCGGGCACATTCTCGATGTGATCAAAGGCATCTCCCAGCAGACCAATTTGCTGGCGCTCAACGCGGCCATCGAAGCGGCCCGTGCCGGTGAGGCCGGTCGTGGTTTTGCGGTGGTGGCGGACGAGGTGCGTAACCTTGCTCATCGCACCCAGGAATCGGCGGAAGAGATCCACAAGATGATCAGCTCGCTGCAGATCGGTTCTCGCGAAGCGGTGACCACGATGAATGCCAGTCAGGCATCCAGCGAGCAGAGTGTCGAAGTGGCGAACCAGGCCGGCCTGCGTCTGGTCAGCGTGACCCAGCGCATCGGCGAAATCGACGGCATGAACCAGTCGGTGGCCGCAGCGACCGAAGAGCAGACCGCCGTGGTGGAAACCCTCAACGTCGACGTCAACCAGATCAACCTGCTGAACCAGCAGAGCGTGGCCAACCTCAATGAAACATTGAAGGATTGCGATGCGTTGTCTCAGCAGGCCAATCGGTTGAAGCAGTTGGTTGATAGTTTCAAGATCTGATTGAGTTCAGTTGAACCGCGTTATCGTTCAATCGCGGGCAAGCCCGCTCCCACATGGTTTGTGTCGTACACACATCCCCTGTGGGAGCGGGCTTGCCCGCGATAGCGGTAGATCAGTCACCGCTAGAACGAAGCCTTAAGCAAATAGCTTCAACACATTCCCCATCGCATCATCGGTAAACCCCTGAAGGAAATCCTTGAACCCCGGCAGGGCTTGCTCACCGCCCTGAGCCGGTTCGGCGATGATGGTCCAGATTGCCCGCGACTTGTCTGCGCCGATGGATTCCACCCTCATCGCCGCCCACAAATTGCCGATGCCCAAGGTGTTGTAGATGAGGGTCCAGGTCATGTTCAGTGCCTGGTCGTCCCGAGAGTTGAGCTGCTCGACCACCAGGTGGTTGTCGTCCTTGAAGAATTTCTTGCGCAGCGACGACACGCCTTCGCCCGTCATCTCGATGTGCGACAGCGCCGGAATGAACCGATCGAAGCCGGCAAAGTTACCGACCACCGCCCAGACCTGTGCCGCATCGGCCGGTACGTCCACCGAAGACACAACGTGGCAGCCGTGAGGATTTTTGATCAGGGTATCGGGTTGCAGAGTATTCATGGTTTTGCTCCGTGCAGGGTTAGGGTGAATCAGATGAAGTTGATTTCTTTGAGGTAGTCGCAGCCGCGCCGCAGCAGCGCCGGGGATTTTTCCGGGTAATGCGCGCCCATCTGCCGTACGCCCGCTTGGGCGTTGTCGTGGCCGATCATCGAGATGTCGCCGATGTCTTCTTCGAAGCCGTTGAGGTAGAAACCCAGCACGCCAAATAGCGCGTTATCGCTATCGACGCGGCCCAGTTGCTGCTGCCAGTCAGCGACGCTGACCATGGCGAACTCCCGGCCGGCCTCGCGAAATGACGCCACGTAGCAATCCCAGCTCAGCGGCTCGGGGTTGTGCAGGTTGAACACCGCTTTTTCGGCCTGGTAACGGCTGGCGTGGAAGGCGATGAAACGGGCAAGAAAATCCACCGGCATCAGGTCAAAGTTCAGCGCGAACTCCGGCACCTGACCGAGCTGAATCGAACCCTTGAGCATCAACATCAAGCGATTCTTGTGGGGCTGGCAGACGCCAGTGAGGCTGTTGAAACTGATGTTGCCGGGCCGAAAAAGATTGACCCGCACCCCACGCTCCCGCGCCCGCTCGAGGATCCGCTCGCCGACCCATTTGGACAGGTTGTAGCCATTCTTAATGTAGATCGGCGGTGTCTGCGCGGCGGGCAATTCCAGAACCCGGCCATCGTCGGAGATCGTGCTGGAAGCCGAGAGTGTCGAGACGAAGTTGAAGATCTTCTTGCTGCGCCCTTCACACAGGCGCAGGCACTCGAAAATCGGCTCGACGTTATCCCGCGCCAACGACTCGTAATCGAGGACATGATTGACGTTGGCAGCGTTGTGCACCAGCGCGCCGAAGGTGCGGTCAATGTGCGCGTAAACGTCGTCCGGCAAACCCAATTGCGGTTGGGTGATGTCGGCGGCGTAAACGCTGACCCGGCTCAGGTCCAGGTGGGTGAGACGGTTATCCCGCAGGGCCTGGGCGAAACGTTCGGCCGCGCTTTGTCCGCCGGATTCGCGCACCAGGCACGCGACCTCGGTGGCGCCCCAGGCCAGCAAAGCCTCGACGATATGTACCCCGAGAAAACTGTTGGCACCGGTCACCAGCACCTTATGCACGTCACCGCACTGGCTGATCGGCAGCGGATCGAGGTTGAGTTCGGCTGCGGCATCGATGAAGGCTTTGGGGCTGAGGGGCGATGCATCGCTTTGCTCGGGCCCCTCGAGCAGTTTCGCAAGGGTGAGCAGCGTGGGCGCTTCGATGAAGCGATTGATCGACAGACTGCGGCCGAACGCCTGGCGGATGCTCAGCAGCAGCTGTGACAGCAGGATCGAATGCCCGCCCAGGTTGAAGAAGCTCTCGTCGGTGGCAATGTCCTCGACCGGCAGCTCAAGCAACTCGGACCACAGCTGGCGCAACTGCATCTGCAGCGGGGTCTGCGGCTGGCGCCGCTGGCTAGCGACTTGGGCCTGTATTGATGTCGCGAGCAGAGCCCGGCGATCGACCTTGCCGTTGCTGGTGAAGGGCAGGTGCGGCAGTTCAATGTAGGCGCCGGGGTGCATGTAGCCGGGCAGCGCGTTTTGCACATGCTCGCGCAAGGCCTGCAGGGCGGTACCGGGCCGGTCCTCCCTGGGGTGAACCAGGTACGCCAGGATCCGCCGCCGTTCATCGATCACCACCGCCACCTGACGAAACAGATGGCTTTCGCGCAGGCACTGCTCGATTTCCTCGGGCTCGACCCGAAAGCCTCGGATCTTCACCTGGTTATCACGACGGCCACTCAGTTCGATCCCCCCGTCGGTCCACTGGCCGATATCACCAGTGCGATAAACTCGCAGCCTTTGCCCGTCGGGCAGCGTCAGGTTGAGGTAGCGCGCCGCGGTCAACGCCGGATCGTTCAGATAACCCACGCCGACGCCCGGCCCGGCGATATACAGCTCGCCGGGTGTGCCTTGGGGCACTGGTTGCAGTTGCTCATCCAGGATCAGCAGCTGGGCATTGGCGATGGGGACACCGAGGTTGCGATTGCTGTCACCGACGCAAAATTGCCGTGTTGTGGCTAACACTGTGGTTTCGGTCGGGCCATAAATATTGTGGAATCGACATTGTGGTGCGAGCTGTTCAATCACGAACGGCTCGCAGACATCGCCGCCGGTAATCAAGTGCTCAAGGCCCAGCGGTGTTTCCAGCGGCATGACGCTCAGCAGCGCCGGCGGCAGGAAGGCGTGGGTCACTTGCTGCCCGCGAATCAACTCGACCAATTGCTGTGGATCGCGGCGCTGGTCGTCGCTGGGCACCACCAGTCGCGCGCCTTGGATAAAAGCCGGCAGGATATCCAGCAGCGACGCGTCGAAATTGATCGTGGAAAACTGCAAAGCCCGACTGCTGTGCTGCAATCCCACGTGGTCGGCGTACCAGGCACAGAAATGGCTGAGGTTGCGATGGCTGAGCAACACGCCTTTGGGCTGGCCGGTGGTGCCGGAGGTGTAGATCGCCACGGCGGGTTCGTCGATGTTCACCGTGCGGCGGATCAGTGAGGCCGGGAGGCCGGGCTTGAGCAAAGGCAGCCGGCGGACGTCCAGCGTCGGCAACGACACGTCGCCCAGATCGCTGTCGCCGTCATGCAACAGCAGGTCCGCGTTGGCGCTCTCCAGGATGAAGCGCCGACGTTGCGCCGGATGCTGCGGGTCCAGCGGCAGGTACACCGCACCGCAACCGAGCACCGCCAGAATCGCCGCGTACAGTTGCGGCGACTTGGGCAGGCTCACGCCGATTACCACCGGGCGGTCGGTTGCGCCGCGATGGCGCAGCACCTCCAGCATCGGTTGTTGCAAGCTCAGCGCCAGGCTGCGTAAGGACTTGTAATCGACGAGCAAACCATCGACCCACAGGGCCGGTTGCGTCGCGTCATCGAGCATGCGCTGCTCAATGCCATGCATCACCGGCACTTGGGCGGCGGCCAGCAGCCACGGCACCACAGGCGCATTGAGGCGGTGCTCGAAGGCCAGCATCTCCAGTGCATCTAGCCCATGCAATAGTGGGTCGGCAGCGCCGACCTCCACCGTGGGCCAGTGATCGAAACAGGTCTCGTCCCGAGAGAGCTGGCTGACCAGCCGTGCGCCGCTTTCGACTACCGCTGCCAGTGTGCGCAGGCGCAGGGACTGGCCGTTGCCGCAGCTCTCAGGAGCGATAACCTGCCGCAATAACAGTCGCTGCGCACCGTCGCGAAAAACCACCACCGGCTGCGGCAACACCTCATCTGGCAGGGCATCAAGTGCCACGCGTACCTCCAGGCGAGATCGAGCCTGGAGGGCGCAAGGCGCCGTCCCGTCGTCGATTAACAAATCCACTGGACCGTGACTGGCCGGCGATTCAAGACGCACGACAGCATGGCCGTGCAGTTCAAGTTCAAGGGTCAGATCAGCCATTGCCTGGCTGCTGCCAGACACTGCAATTTCAAGGCGTCTCATGGGCGGGTCCTCAAGGAGTCAGGTAATCGGCCAGGGCGTCGCGCACGCAGGGGGACGCGAGCATCGAGCTGCTGCGAAAGAAGCGCGTGATATTGCCCACCAGCGGATGAAATCGATTGATGGGATAAGTCAGCGCACTGGCGTCTTCGCGCAGTGACTGGCGCACCGATTCGTCGACGGACAGGTGGGCGATCAGCTCGAAATCGAACGCCCGCTGCAGATCGCTCGCCAAGTACTGGGCGATGAACCCCGGCATCAATCGCGCAATTGCATGGCGGTCCTCTTCGGCGGCGGTGCTCCAGTAAATCTGCACCAGCCGCGTCCAGAAACCGGCGTGACGCCCCTCGTCCATAAGGTGGTCGGCCATCAAACCCTTGATCGAAGCCTTGACCGAATCGTCCCGGGCGAAGGCAGCCACTTCATGGGTCACGGTGTTTTCGGCAATGGCGATGCAGATCAGCTCTACGGCGCTGAGCAGGTGTTCCGGTGCCTGGGCCAGCGTCGCCGGTATCGCGCGGCTGAGTTCGATCTGCATTGGCAGCGGGATCGGTGCGATGCCGGTCATATCGATGGTCTGCTGCATGAAATCCATTGCCACCAGTGCGTGGTAATCCTCGTCCACCACGACCGTCATCGCGTCGTAGCGGCAGGCGAACGGGAACTCAATGCCGAAGCTGTTCTTGGCGATGCGGCGGGCGGTGTTGTCCACCAGCTCAGTCTCGAAAATCACGACGTCGTTGATGAACTTGTAAAGGCTCTGCACCAGCACGAAATCGCGCAACTGCGGACAGTGACTGAGAAAGGTCTGGCTGTGCACCAGGGGCTGGCGGCTCATGGGAAAGATCAGCTTGTCATCGTCTTCGACCCGGCGCCGTGGTCGGGTGCGGATCGTGGCGCGGCTTTCCCAGGCGTCAGCGAAGGATTGGTAGTGGACGGCGTTCATGGCGTCACCTGCGCAACCGGTTGGGCCATGCTCTGACGCAAGCCGTCCCACAGCGCGATACGGCTGTCGACGGCGGCGAGAGCGGCGGCGAGGACATCGGTTTCGCGTTGCGGATCGCCATTGATCAGACGCGCCAGCAGTTTTTCCGCCGCCGGGCCGTGGTCTTCGGAATCGACTTCAATATGCCGTTGCAGGTAGTAACGAAACGTCGGGGCTTGATCCAGGCCAATACCCCAGGCATCCAGCATGCGCTGGAACATCTGCGGAATGACGCTCTCGCGACCATGCACGAACGCGGCAGCCACACTGTGCGCCGGGGCGTGCAGGGCGGTGTGCAGGGTCTGGCGGACGAACTGTGCCGCCGCCGGTTCGACCTCGACACTGTCCAGCGCGGTCTGGGGGCTTACGCCTTCCTGCTGCAGCGTGATGAATCGCTTGATGGCCCGGGTGTCCGCGCCGACCTCCTGCATGGCATCCAGATACAATTCGAAGTGACTGCAAAACCCTGCCCCGGGGCGGTCATCCGACTCCTCGCCCAGCACGATTTCGTTGATCAGGCGTGCAGCCTGCGGGTCCGCCGGCGGTAGCCAAGGCAGGTGCACACAGGTCAACTCCCGTTGCAGGCGTTTGGTCAGCGACATGAAGTCCCACACCGCGAAAACATGGCTTTCCATAAAACGGCGCAATAGATTGATTGATGTTATTTCGGAAAAAACCGGGTGTTGGCCAAGTTCGCGTTTTTTCAGAAAAAGTTGTTCGCTGGTTGGTTGCATTGGAACGTCCTCATCAATGATTTTCTCGGCTAGGATCCCCGCTTTTTTTATAAAGGTGAGCGGGTGCCTGAACCGAAGTCCATGTAATACCTAAGTTACTTAAGTGTTCGCTTTGAATGCGTTGTGTCGCTCTGTAAGCCTTGCTCGTTAAGCCTTTTAAGCAATCAGAAACGATCGATAACGGTTCGGCGAATAAAAAACTAATACACGAAACAAGTAGGCGGCAAGCATTTTTTTATTTATTTAAAGTTGGGTATTTATTGGGCGCGAGGAAGTTTATTAAAACTTCTGATGTAAGTTTTATTTGGGCGAAGAGGCTCCTTCCGATTGTATTTATCAGAATTTAATAGGTTGAGTGAATGCCTCACTCGGAGCACTTCAGGGAACGGGAAATTAAGAAGTTGATGTTTTATGGGAGGGATGTCGGTCGGACCTCCGATCATCCCGCCTGCTGGGCGACGCTCCTTGCGTAATGGCTTCGACTCGCCTGGTTTACAGTCAGGCGCTGACTTCTTTTGGTCTGTTTGAATCGACAAATGCAAGAGTGAGCCTAAATCAATGGCAGTGCCATTGAACTGATGGCAGCGACGGGCGCGGACACGGCTTCGCCGCGCCAGGCAAGAGCGGAGATGGGGAGGGAGAATGTGTAAGAAAGTGATACGCCGGTCAGGTCACCGGCGAGCGGTCAACGGTTCGGCTGTTGTTCCAGATACCGACGCATGGTGGCGGAGGCCTTTTCCAGGTGACGCTCCAGCAAGGCAGTCGCTTTATCGATGTCTTTGGCCCTCGCGGCCTCGAGCAGTGCGCGATGGTCGTCTTGGGTGAGTTTACCCAGCCCCATGGACGACAGATGAAAGCGCAGGAAGCGCTCTTCTTCATTGAGCTCCCGCTCGATCAGGTCCAGGAGCTTGCGGTTAGGCGCCTTGTGGTAAAGCGACATGTGAAACAGCCGATTGAGCTTGCCGATTTCAGAGTAATCGGTTTGCGCTTCCAGTTGCTCGATGTACTGGGCCGACAGCGCCAGGTCGCTGGCATCGAGCAGCGGAATGGACAAGCGCAAAGCGAAAGACTCCAGGACCGAGCGCAAGGCGTAGGTCTCGACCGCATCGTTGTTGATCAGCGGGGCCACCACAGCGCCCTTGTGCTGGACCACATTGAGCAGTGATTGTGCCTCCAGTTGGCGCAATGCCTCGCGCACCGGCATGCGGCTCACGCCAAACAGGTCAGCCAATTCCTGCTGGCGCAGAGCGGTGCCCCAAGGCAGGCGACCGTCGAGAATGGCCGCGCGCAGGGTTTCTTCGATCACCGAGCGTGCCAGATGAGCGGGAATTGGCCCGTTGACCTTGATGCTGCTGAGAGGGTTGGGCTTTTTTGTCACAACAAACGCACCCCGACTGGCTGAAAAATCTGGATCCAAATGGACACTAGTGACTGCCTGACGGGTTGTCAAACGGTCAAAATAGAGCAGTCTTCGCCAGCTCGGATTTCGGCGCAGGAGCTGCCGACGGCTGCGATCTCTTTCTATTGCACCCGCTCTATAAAGTTTAGCGTGTCGCCAGTGATCTCACCGTGCCATTGTCTTTTAGCAGGCTAACCTTCACCATCAAGCGCTTTCCACCTGCCTGATCTGGATGCCTCGCATTGGCGGTACGTTTCGCGATCCCTCGGACTTTGCGCTGGCTAGGCTGCGCACTGCTGCTGGCCGGCGTCATGCTGGGCGGGCTGCATGCCGATTGGGATTTTTCGCTGATCAGCCGTCGCGCGCAGGCGTTGTACGGGCCATTGGGTGAAGGGCGGCAGCGCATCGATGCCTGGCAGCAGTTGCTGGCCACGCAAAAGCAGGTCGGCGAGCTGGAACAGCTCAACGTGGTCAACCGGTTCTTCAACAAGCAGATGCGCTACGAAGAAGACATCGACCTGTGGCACGAGGTCGATTATTGGGAAACGCCGATCGAAGCCTTGTGGAAAGGCGCCGGCGACTGCGAAGACTACGCTATCGCCAAGTATTTCAGCCTGCGCCATCTCGGTGTCTCCAGTGACAAGCTGCGCATCACCTACGTCAAGGCTTTGCGCCTGAACCGCGCGCACATGGTCCTGACCTACTATTCGAGCCCCGAGGCCATGCCTTTGGTGCTCGACAGCCTGATCGACGCGATCAAGCCCGCCAACCAGCGAACCGATTTGCTGCCGGTCTACTCTTTCAATGCCGAAGGGCTGTGGCTGCCGGGTGCCAAGGGCAACAAAAAGGTCGGAGACACCAAACGCCTGTCCCGCTGGCAGGATGTGTTGAAGAAAATGCAGGCCGAAGGTTTTCCGGTCGAGACGACTAACTAGGAGCACGCGCTCAGATGTCTTTGTTCAAACAGCTGTTGATCGCTATCTGTCTGTTCCTGGTGGTCGCCTTCACCGGCAGCTTCATGGTCAGTCTGGAAAGCTCGCGTACCCAGTACGTCAACCAGTTGCGCTCCCACGCCCAGGACGCCGCGACGGCATTGGCGCTGTCCCTGACGCCGAACATCGACGACCCGGCGATGGTCGAGTTGCTGGTCAGTTCGATCTTCGACAGCGGTTATTACGCGAGCATCCGTGTGGTCGATCTGGCCAACGACAAGACGATTGTCGAGCGCAGCGGCATCCCGGCGGTCACCAACGTGCCGGACTGGTTCGTCAAACTGATCGGCCTGGAACCGGCCGGTGGCGACGCCCTTGTCAGCCGAGGCTGGGAGCAGGCCGCGCGGGTCGAGGTGGTCAGCCATCCGATGTTCGCGTTGGCCAAGTTGTGGCAGAGCGCGTTGGGCAGCCTTGGTTGGTTGCTGATCTGCGGTGCGGTGAGTGCGGTGCTGGGCGCGCTGTTGCTACGCCGGCAACTGAAGCCGCTGGATTACATGGTCAAGCAATCCCACGCCATTGCTCGCCGCGAATTCCTCAGCCTGCCGGAACTGCCACGTACTCCGGAACTGCGCCGGGTGGTGCAGGCGATGAACCAGATGGTCGAGAAGCTCAAGGCGCTGTTTCAGGAGCAGGCCGAACGCAGTGAAAAACTTCGGGCCGAATCCTATCAGGACAACCTGACCGGCCTGGCCAACCGGCGCTATTTCGAAATGCAATTGAACGCGCGAGTGAGCAATGCCGAGCAGGCCAGTTCCGGTTATTTGCTGCTGCTGCGGGTCAAGGATCTGGCTGGTTTGAACCAGCGGCTGGGTGGTCAGCGCACCGATGAATTGTTGAAAGCGGTGGGCGAGCAGTTGTCCCGGGAGTGCGCCAAGTACCCGGAAACCCAGAACCTCGTCACGCGCGTTCGTGGCGGTGAGTTCGCCGTGCTGGCGCCGGGGCTGGTGCGCGAAGAAGCGCTGCAACTGGCGAGTAACCTCGACAGCGCCTTGGCGAGCCTGCATGCGACGGGCGCCACGGACGTGGCGTCGGTGGCTTCGATCGGGCTGGCGCCGTTTGCCCATGGCGACTCGCCGCAAGCAGTGATCGGGTTGGCGGATCAGGCGTTGGCCCAGGCGGAAAGTCAGGGTGAACCAAGCTGGGCGTGCCTCGATCACAGTGCATCGGCCCGGGTTGGCGATGACCACCATGCCTGGCACACCTTGCTGGATCAGGCGCTGAATCAGCAGCGTTTCGAGCTGTACTTCCAGCCGGTGGTGGCCAGCCACGACACGCAGGTGGTGCTGCATTACAAAGTGCTGTCGCGCCTGCTCGATGAGCAGGACCAGACCATTCCCGCCGGGCGTTTCCTGCCGTGGCTCGAGCGTTTTGGCTGGACCGCGCGGCTGGACCGTTTGATGCTGGAACTGGTGCTTGAGCAGATGGCCGAGCATGAAGAGTCACTGGCGCTGAACCTGTCTTCGGCAACGCTGGCGGATCCGCAGGCGCTGAACGCGGTGTTCGAGATACTGCGTCAGCATTCAAATCTCGGGGAACGATTGACCCTGGAAATCGGCGAAGAGCAATTGCCCGAGCAGGCGGTGCTGGAACAGCTGACGCGGCGTTTGCGCGAACTTGGGTTCTCGCTGAGTCTGCAACGATTTGGTGGGCGCTTCAGCATGATCGGCAACCTGGCGCGGCTGGGGTTGGCGTATCTGAAGATTGACGGCAGTTACATCCGGGCGATTGATCAGGAGAGCGACAAGCGCCTGTTCATCGAGGCGATTCAGCGGGCAGCGCACAGCATTGATTTGCCGTTGATTGCCGAGCGGGTCGAGACCGAAGGGGAGTTGTCGGTGATTCGTGAGATGGGGTTGTATGGGGTTCAGGGGCAGTTGTTTGGTGAGCCTAAGCCTTGGCAGTGAGGCTTTTGAGTTAAGTCGTCAGTGAATCCGTCTTCGCGGGCAAGCCTCGCTCCTACAGGGCGGATGACAACGCACCATCGCATGAACCAACACAACCCCCGTAGGAGCGAGGCTTGCCCGCGAAGGCGTCAGCACAGGCGCCAGAAAAATCCGATAGCAAGATCCTAGGAGATTTCCTTCAAGTTGTAGCGGTGTTGGTGAACTTGTTCCGGCTGGAATCCAAGGCTAGTCTGGCCTTGTCACTGAATAATCGGTGACACGGACGTGCAAGTCCGACCAAACTGTTTAGGTAGCGTGCTGCCATTCCTCTCAATGAGCATTTCGATGTTCACTGCTTTATGGCGGCTGCGCGCAGGAGATCCTCGGATCTGCTGGGTGTCCTAAACAGTCCCGGTCTTGCACACCTGCGCACGGCCGCCACCCTATTCGCGTGCAAGCGAACGGTGACGGCTCCAACGGAGCGGGCGCTGGATCACCTTGAATCGCCGCAGATGCAGGCTCGGGCCGAGGTTTAGCGTGAGGTAGCACAGATGATCGTTCCCACGCTCTGCGTGGGAATGCAGCCCGTGACGCTCCGCGTCACAATGGTGCCTGGCGCAACGTCGGCGGTGGGGCTGGAACGCGGAGCGTCCCATGAGGCATTCCCACGCAGAGCGTGGGAACGATCGGCGTCGGGTGTTAGATCAACCCGGTCTCATCATCATCGATCAACTGGCTCAACCCGCCCAATGCTTCACGGGCCTGGGTCCGGTCCATCAGCTTGGCTTGCGCGGCGGCCGGCAGGTCGGTGACGCGGATCACGCCTTTTTGGGTCAATACCTGAATCAAGTCGTCGAGTACCCGGATCATTTCCAGGTCGCTCTGCTTGAGCTGCTTGAGGCTGGTTTCAACCACTTCGTGGGCATACCAGGCCTGGATTTCATGGTGATCGGCCGGCAGCGTTTCCGTGGCCTCGGCGTAGGCCGTGGCTTCCACGCGCACCAACTGACCTTGCGCATCGCGTTGCACGTAAAACATTGAGCATCCCTCGGAAATGGACCAGCGTCGTGCTGTCAGCAGCATAGGCCAACGTCGGCGAGTATGCGGTGTGACGACGAAATCGTCACCCGTGAGGTGGACGCAAACGTGACGGCCGCCCGGTCTGGGCGGCCGTCAGTTCGCGGATCAGCTGTTGTTGTGGTCGATCTTGATGGTCGGATCACTGCCGGCGATCAACGAGTTGATGCTGGCGCTGGACCAATTGTTACCTTCCAGTTTGATCGTCACGTCCGGGGTGGCCGCTGCAGCGTCGGCGCCGTTGAACTTGCCGGCGGAGCTGACTTGCAGGGACGACACGCCATCCAAGGTGGTGATCTTCAGGAAGTTGTCGATGGTGCTGCCGCTTTCGCCCTGCAACAGATCACGCAGGTCGATGCGGTCGCCTTCGCTGGCCTTGAAGTCCTTGATCACGTCGCTGCCGGTATCGCCAGCCTTCCAGATGAAGGTGTCGGCACCCGAACCGCCAATCAGAATGTCGTTGCCTTGACCACCGATCAACGAGTCATTGCCGCTGCCGCCGAGCAGGATGTCATTGCCCTTGCCGCCGTCGAGCAGGTCGTTGCCACCCTGGCCGAATAGAATGTCGTTGCCCGCGCCACCCAGCAGCGTGTCGTTACCATCGTGGGCGCCAGATACGTCGAACTCGGTGTAGTGCTCGGTGATGTACTGGTGCACGTTGCTGGTGGTGACTTTGCTGACGTCGACGCCGGTCTGCTGGGCCACGAACGCCTGCATGGCCTGATAACCCTCACCGGCAACGCCGTTGAAGCTCACCAGATCGCCGAACAGCAGGTCGTTGCCGTCGCCGCCGCTGACCGTGTCGGCACCTGGCATCGTCGCTTCGGTATGGCCGATGATCGAGTTGGCCAGGTCTTTCGGGTCGATGTTGGTTTGTGGCGTTTGATCCGAGTCGTACGGCTTGAGGTCGCCGAGGGTAACGTCCTTGTTCAGGCCGATCGCTTCTACTGTCGACACGTTGTTCAGCAGTGCAAAACTGTCAGTGGAGTTGTCGATGGCGTTGGAGCCGGTGCTACTGCCGTTGCCATCGCGATAGGACAGCTCGTAGGTGCCGTTACCCTCGGCATGAAGGGTGCCCAGTTCAGAACTGTTCCAGTGCCCCGAGTTTTTCTGAGTCTGCAGCGTGACGTTGCCGGCGCTGTCGATGGTCAGGTAGTGAGTGCTGTCCAGGTAGCCGGAATAAGTCTGCCCCAACTTGTAATTGGTGGTGGTGATGACGTCATCGAGCTTCACATTGCCGTACAAGGTCGGGTTGGTCTGCTCACCGTTCTGGTAGTAGGTCGGCTTGCCGTCGGTGATGAAGTACGTGAGGTTCTTCGCGCCGGTGTTGGCCAGCGCGTCGGCACTCTGGAACCAGTTGGCCGTGGTTTTGAACACGTCCTCGTAGTTGGTGCCGCCGCCGGACGACATCGAGTCCAGTACCGACTTGAGCAAGGTCAGTGCGTTCGGGTCATTCAGGTTCACCGACACCGACTTGTTGACCTGGGTATCGAAGTCCACCAGGAAGATTTTCACCGTCCCGGAGTTACCGCCCATGCTTTGCTTGAGGGTGTTGAATACCGCGGTTAGCGAATCCTTGGCGGCGCTGATCGAAGAAGTGCTCATGCTGCCCGAGCTGTCGACCATGAATGCGATGTTGTAGTTGGTGCCCGGCACCACGGTCAGCCCGCCGATGTCCGCGACCATGATGTCGTTGCCATCGGTGCCGGTGATGGTGTCGTCGGCCGCTGTGGCGGTGGTGGCGTTGTAAACCGCCGGGTACACCGTGACCGGGATCTGCGCGGTACTCAGTGCCGAACCGCCTTGGGCTTCGGTGGACGTCGATGTCACGGTCAGGGTGAACTGACCGTTGTAGTACGGCGGCGGAGTAACGGTCAGCGTGCCGAGGTTCCAGCCGGTGACGTTGGCTTCACCGTTGGTGGTGGTGAAGGTGTGGCCCGCGCCATCGCTGAGCACCGAACCCGACGGCATGCCGCTGATCTTCACGCTCAGGCTTTCGGAGCCGTCGGTGTCGGTCAGTGCCGTTTTGATCGCGGACAGGTGAACGCTGGTGCCTTCGGCGCCTTCGTTGAGTTTGTAGCCGTCGTAGTAGCCTTCGCCATTGGTGCCGTGCAGGTCGGACACTGTCACGCCAGAAGCGGCCAGATCCGACACGCCAGTGTACAGCGGTACGTCGGCACTGCTCAGGTCGACCGCCGCGCCGCCGTTGACCGACAGGTTGACGTCATAGCTGCCCGGGCCACTCTGGTTGTGGTGGTAAATGTCCAGGGTGTAGTAACCGCTGGTGGTCGGGGTGTACGAACCGTTCAGACTGCCGCCTGCGCCCCACGTGGTGGCGGCCACGTTTTTACCGCCGATGGTCACCAACAGGCTGTCGTCACCGGTACCGCTGAAGGTGTATGTCTTGCCGGCTTCGAGGTAAATCAGCCCGGACGTTTTCGAGGCAGTGCCAGCGGTGACGCTGCCGTTGGACTGTACATTGGTCACAGTGCTGCTGGAGTTTGGGGTGCCTGCGGCGTCGATGACCGATTTCAGTGTATCGGTAGCCGCGCCGCTGCCATTGGTGCCGAGGCCCGACAGACCGGTCCAGACTTCCTTGATCAGGCCGGTGGACTTGACGCTGTTGTCCGCGACGCTCAGGGATGGCGCGTCGGCAACCGGTGTGATGTCGATTTTCACCGTGCCGGTGTTGCCCAGCAGTTGACCGTCGGTTGGCTGGAACTTGATCTGCGCGTAGTCCGCCTGTTTGTTGCCCACGCCGGTGCCGCCGTAGCCATCGACGCCCGATTCGTTGGCATCTGGCGTGAAGCGCAACTTGCCGGCGTCGATGTCGGCCTTGCTGACGGTCTGGTTGGTCGCCACGTCTTTCCAGGTCGCACCGTCCAGGTACTGCAACTTGCCGTCGCCCGGCAGCTGAGTGATTTTCACCCCCAGGTTGGCAGCAGGGCTGTCGACATCGCTGACGCCGAAGGTCGACCAGCCGAGAATCAGCGGGGTGTCTTCGGTGCCGGTGACGTTAACCGGTGCGGCGGTTGGCGCGTCGTTCACAGCCACCACGTTGACAGTGGTGGTTGCGGTGTTGGAGTAGTTGCTGCCATCGGTCACCGTCACCGTGATGATCCGCGGCACGGTGCTCGGATCTTCACTGCTGTTGGTGAAGCTGATGTTTTTGATCTGCTGCATGTAATCGGCCAGCGTCGCGTTGCCCGACAGGGTCAGGGTGACCGTGCCGTCCTGGCTGTTGGCGTTGATGCTGATGCCATTGACGCTATTGCCCAGGTTCAGCGCGTCACCCGGCTGACGGTTGGTCAGCACGATGGTCGCGCCGGTCAGCATCGTGCTGTCCGGGTCGGTGATTTTCAGGTCGGTGTCGCCAATCGAGACGCCCTGGCCGGTAGTGCCTTCGGTGAAGGTCACGTTGTAGTTGGCCCCGGTGGCGCCGCTGGAGTTGTTGGCGTCCAGGTCGAGGACCGGCGCGGCGTCGTTGTCGGTGATCGAGGTGTTGACGCTGCCGTTGGAAGCGCTGACCGCGAGGTTTTCGAAGTTGCCGCCGGTGGCCGAGTCGATCTTGACCACGAAGTTCTCGGTGCCTTCGGTGAGCTTGTCGTCCAGCGTCGCGACGTTGAAGCTCGCGCTGCTGGCGCCCGCCGGGATTTTCACGGTGTACACGCCGGTGAAGTCCGAACCGTCGGCGGCGGTGCCGCTGTAGACGATTTTCAGGGTTACTTCGGTCTGCGCCGGGTGGGTCAGGCTGACGGTGTAGCTGGCGGTCTGGCCTTCGGTGACCGAGGTGTTGCCGTTGATGCTGACTTCGGTTTTGTCGATCGTGTCGGTGACAGTCGTGACCGCAGCGGTATTGCTGGTGACCAGGTTCTCGAAGTTGCCGCCGGTGGTGCCAGTGATGGTTGCCTGGACAGTGCCGGCGTCTTTGTAGACGTCGTCCTTCGGCGCATCGACAGTCACGGTGCCAGTGGTTTTGCCGGCGTCGATGGTGATCACGGCGCCATTGCTCAACGTCACGGTCACTGGAGTGCCGGCGGCGTTGGTCAGGGTCGCGGTGTAAATGATCTGGCTACCTTCGGCGACCGAGTTGGTCGCGCTCAGGCTGAGGTTGGTGGTGTCGACGGTGTCGGTCACGGTGGTGCTGACCGGCGTTTTATCCGCCACCAGGTTCTCGTAGTTACCGCCGCTGACGCTGGTGATCGAGTTGGTCAGCGGAGCATGGCCAGCCAAGGCATCGTTCGGTGTGGTGGTGGTCACGGTACCGGTGGTTTTACCGACTTCGATGGTGATCGTCTGACCGTTGGCCAAGGACACGGTGACCGGGCTGCCCGTCACGGGCGCACCGACAGTCGCGGTGTAAGTGACGGTGCCGCCTTCAGTTGCCGAAGCGGTGGCGTTCAGGGTGACGGTCGAGGTGTCGATGGTATCGGTGATGCTGGTTACTGCTGGAGCAGTGCTTGGCACCAGGTTCTCGAAGTTGCCACCGGTGGCGGTAGAGATGGTTGCCTGGACAGTGCCGGCGTCTTTGTAGACGTCGTCCTTCGGTGCATCGACGGTCACGGAGCCGGTGGTTTTACCTGCTTCGATGGTGATGACGGCGCCGTTGCTCAGGGTGACGGTGACCGGTGTGCCGGCGGCATTGGTCAGGGTCGCGGTGTAGGTGATCTGGCCGCCTTCATCCACGGTGCCGGTCGCGGTCAGCGACAGGTTGGTGGTGTCCGCGGTATCGGCCACCGAGGTGTCGGCCGACTTGCCGTCGACTTCCAGCTTTTCGTAGTTGCCGCCCTTGGCATCGTCGATCTTCACGCTCAGGGAGCCGCCGCCGGCCAATGCATCGTTTGGCGCGGTGAAGTTCACGCTGGCGCTGCTCGAGCCGACCGGGATGGTAATGGTCTGGCCGTTGGACAGGGTGACAACCACTGGCGAACCGGTGACCGGTGCGCTGACAGACGCGGTGTAAACCACGGTGCCGCCTTCGGCGACGGTGGACGTCGCGGTCAGGTTGACCGTCGTAGTGTCGATGGTATCGGTCACATCGGTGACCGCCGCCGCTGGGCTGGTGGCCAGATTTTCGAAGTTGCCGCCTGCAGCATCCTTGATAGTCACTTCGACTTTGCCGGCGTCTTTGTAGACATCGTCCTTTGGCGCATCGACGGTCACGGAACCGCTGGTCGCACCGGCGGCGATGGTGATGATTGCACCGTTGCTCAACGTGACGGTGACCGGAGTGCCGGCGGTGTTGGTCAGGGTGGCGGTGTAAACGATGGAGCCGCCTTCAGCCACGGAGTCCGTCGCGCTCAAGCTGAGGGTCGTGGTTTCTGGAGTATCGGTCACCGAGGTGTCCGCCGACTTGCCGTCGATCTCCAGTTTTTCGTAGTTGCCGCCCTTGGCGTCGTCGATCTTGACGCTCAGGGAACCGCCACCGGCCAACGCATCGTTCGGCGCGGTGAAGTTCACGCTGGCGCTGCTTGAGCCGACCGGGATGGTGATGGTCTGGCCGTTGGATAGGGTCACAACGACTGGCGAACCGGTGACTGGTGCGCTGACGGACGCGGTGTAAACCACCGTACCGCCTTCAGCCACAGCGCTGGTCGCAGTGAGGTTCACCGTCGAAGTATCGATGGTGTCAGTCACGTCAGTGACCGCTGCTGCCGGATTGGTCGCCAGGTTTTCAAAGTTGCCGCCTGCGGCGTCCTTGATGGTGACTTCGACCTTGCCGGCATCTTTGTAAACGTCGTCTTTTGGTGCATCGACGGTCACGGAGCCGGTAGTCGCACCGGCGGCGATGGTGATGATCGCGCCGTTGCTTAGCGTGACGGTCACGGGTGTGCCGGCGGCGTTGGTCAGGGTGGCGGTGTAAACAATGGAACCGCCTTCAGCCACGGAGTCCGTCGCGCTCAAGCTGAGGGTCGTGGTTTCTGGAGTATCGGTCACCGAGGTGTCCGCCGACTTGCCGTCGATCTCCAGTTTTTCGTAGTTGCCGCCCTTGGCGTCGTCGATCTTGACGCTCAGGGAACCGCCACCGGCCAACGCATCGTTCGGCGCGGTGAAGTTCACGCTGGCGCTTCTTGAGCCGACCGGGATGGTGATGGTCTGGCCGTTGGATAGGGTCACAACGACTGGCGAACCGGTGACTGGTGCGCTGACGGACGCGGTGTAAACCACCGTACCGCCTTCAGCCACAGCGCTGGTCGCAGTGAGGTTCACCGTCGAAGTATCGATGGTGTCAGTCACGTCAGTGACCGCTGCTGCCGGATTGGTCGCCAGGTTTTCAAAGTTGCCGCCTGCGGCGTCCTTGATGGTGACTTCGACCTTGCCGGCATCTTTGTAAACGTCGTCTTTTGGTGCATCGACGGTCACGGAGCCGGTAGTCGCACCGGCGGCGATGGTGATGATCGCGCCGTTGCTTAGCGTGACGGTCACGGGTGTGCCGGCGGCGTTGGTCAGGGTGGCGGTGTAAACAATGGAACCGCCTTCAGCCACGGAGTCCGTCGCGCTCAAGCTGAGGGTCGTGGTTTCTGGAGTATCGGTCACCGAGGTGTCCGCCGACTTGCCGTCGATCTCCAGTTTTTCGTAGTTGCCGCCCTTGGCGTCGTCGATCTTGACGCTTAGCGAACCGCCACCGGCCAACGCATCGTTTGGCGCGGTGAAGTTCACGCTGGCGCTGCTCGAGCCGACCGGGATGGTAATGGTCTGGCCGTTGGACAGGGTGACAACCACTGGCGAACCGGTGACCGGTGCGCTGACAGACGCGGTGTAAACCACGGTGCCGCCTTCGGCGACGGTGGACGTCGCGGTCAGGTTGACCGTCGTAGTGTCGATGGTATCGGTCACATCGGTGACCGCCGCCGCTGGGCTGGTGGCCAGATTCTCGAAGTTGCCGCCTGCAGCATCCTTGATAGTCACTTCGACTTTGCCGGCGTCTTTGTAGACATCGTCCTTTGGTGCGTCGACGGTCACGGAGCCGGTAGTCGCACCGGCCGCGATGGTGATGATTGCACCGTTGCTCAACGTGACGGTGACCGGAGTGCCGGCGGCATTGGTCAGGGTCGCGGTGTAAACGATGGAACCGCCTTCAGCCACGGAGTCCGTCGCGCTCAAGCTGAGGGTCGTGGTTTCTGGAGTATCGGTCACCGAGGTGTCCGCCGACTTGCCGTCGATTTCCAGTTTCTCGTAATTACCGCCCTTCGCATCGTCGATCTTGACGCTCAGCGAGCCGCCACCGGCCAGTGCATCATTTGGCGCAACGAAGTTGACGGAACCGCTGCTTGAGCCGACCGCAATGGTGATGACCTGGCCGTTGGACAGGGTGACAACCACGGGCGAACCGGTAACTGGTGCCGAGACGGAGGCGGTGTAAACAACGGTCCCGCCTTCGGCCACACTCGAAGTCGCGGTCAGGTTGACCGTCGAGGTGTCGATGGTGTCAGTGATGTCGGTAACCGCAGCCGCCGGATTGGTGGCCAGGTTTTCAAAGTTGCCGCCTGCGGCGTCCTTGATCGTGACTTCGACTTGGCCAGCGTCTTTGTAGACGTCGTCTTTTGGCGCATCGACGGTCACGCTGCCCGTAGTCGCGCCGGCGGCGATGGTGATGACGGCACCGTTCGACAAGGTCACGATGACCGGTGTGCCGGCGGCGTTGGTCAGGCTCGCGGTGTAAACGATGGAACCGCCTTCTGCGACCGCGTCAGTCGCCGACAGGCTGAGGGTAGTGGTGTCCTGGGTATCGGTGATCGAGGTATCCGCCGACTTGCCGTCGACTTCCAGTTTCTCGTAGTTGCCACCTTTGGCATCGTCGATCTTCACGCTCAGGGAGCCGCCGCCAGCCAGGGCATCGTTCGGCGCAGTGAAGTTGACGCTGGCGCTGCTCGAGCCGACCGGGATGGTGATGGTCTGGCCGTTGGACAGGGTGACAACCACCGGCGAGCCGGTCACCGGCGCCGACACGGACGCGGTGTAAACCACGGTGCCGCCTTCGGCGACGGTAGACGTCGCGGTCAGGTTCACGGTCGAGGTGTCGAGGGTATCGGTCACATCGGTGACCGCCGCCGCTGGGCTTGTGGCCAGGTTTTCAAAGTTGCCGCCTGCGGCGTCCTTGATGGTGACTTCGACGGTGCCGGCGTCTTTGTAGACGTCGTCTTTTGGCGCATCGACGGTTACGGAACCGCTGGTGGCGCCGGCGGCGATGGTGATCACGGCACCGTTGCTCAGGGTGACGGTTACTGGCGTGCCTGCGGCGTTGGTCAAGGTCGCGGTGTAAACGATGGAGCCGCCTTCAGCGACCGAGTCAGTAGCGCTCAAGCTGAGGGTTGTGGTGTCTGCCGTATCGGTCACCGAGGTGTCCGCCGATTTGCCGTCGACTTCCAGCTTCTCGTAGTTGCCGCCCTTCGCATCGTCGATCTTGACGCTCAGGGAGGTGCCGCCAGCCAACGCATCGTTTGGTGCGGTGAAGTTGACGCTGGCGCTGCTCGAGCCGACCGGGATGGTGATGGTCTGGCCGTTCGACAGGGTCACAACCACTGGCGAACCGGTGACCGGTGCGCTGACGGAGGCGGTGTAAACCACAGTGCCGCCTTCGGCGACGGTGGACGTCGCGGTCAGGTTCACGGTTGAGGTGTCGAGGGTATCGGTCACCTCGGTAACCGCAGTCGCCGGGTTGGTCGCCAGGTTTTCGAAGTTGCCGCCCGCGGCGTCTTTGATGGTCACTTCAACTTGGCCGGCGTCTTTGTAGACGTCGTCTTTTGGCGCATCAACGGTTACGGAACCGGTATTCGCACCGGCCGCGATGGTGATGATCGCGCCGTTCGACAAGGTCACGGTGACCGGCGTGCCGGCGGCGTTGGTCAAGGTCGCGGTGTAGACGATGGAACCACCTTCGGCGACCGAATCTGTAGCGCTCAGGCTGAGGGTCGTGGTGTCCGCGGTGTCGGTAACCGAGGTATCTGCCGACTTGCCGTCGACTTCCAGCTTCTCGTAATTGCCGCCGGTAGCGCCGTCAATCTTGACGCTCAGGGAGCTGCCACCTGCCAGGGGGCTGTTTGGCGCGACAAAGTTCACGCTGCCGGTGGTTTCACCGATCGGGATGGTGATGATCTGACCGTTGGACAGGGTCACAACGACTGGCGAACCGGTGACCGGTGCGCTGACGGACGCGGTGTAGACCACGGTTTCGCCTTCGGCGACGTTCGCGGTGGCAGTCAGCGAAACAGTGCTGGTGTCGATGGTGTCGTTGACGGTGGTGACCGCCGGTGTATCGCTGGCGACCAGGTTCTCGAAATTGCCGCCGGTCGTGTCTTTGATGGTCGCTTCGACGGTACCAGCGTCTTTGTAGACGTCGTCCTTCGGTGCATCGACGGTCACGGAGCCGGTATTCGCACCGGCCGCGATGGTGATGATCGCGCCGTTCGACAAGGTCACGGTGACCGGCGTGCCGGCGGCGTTGGTCAAGGTCGCGGTGTAGACGATGGAACCACCTTCGGCGACCGAATCGGTAGCGCTCAGGCTGAGGGTAGTGGTGTCCGCGGTGTCGGTCACCGAGGTATCCGCCGACTTGCCGTCGACTTCCAGTTTTTCGTAATTGCCGCCGGTAGCGCCGTCAATCTTGACGCTCAGGGAGCTGCCACCTGCCAGGGGGCTGTTTGGCGCGACGAAGTTCACGCTGCCGGTGGTTTCACCGATCGGGATGGTGATGATCTGACCGTTGGACAGGGTCACAACCACCGGCGAACCGGTGACAGGTGCATTAACCGTCGCGGTGTAGACCACGGTTTCGCCTTCGGCGACGTTCGCGGTGGCAGTCAGCGAAACAGTGCTGGTGTCGATGGTGTCGTTAACGGTGGTGACCGCCGGGGTATCGCTGGCGACCAGGTTCTCGAAGTTGCCACCGGTCGCGTCTTTGATGGTTGCTTCGACAGTGCCGACGTCTTTGTAGACGTCGTCCTTTGGCGCATCGACGGTCACGGAACCGGTGGTTTTGCCCGCTTCGATGGTGATCACGGCGCCGTTGCTCAGGGTCACGGTGACCGGTGTGCCGGCCGCGTTGGTCAGAGTCGCGGTGTAGGTGATCTGGCCACCTTCATCCACCGAACCGCTGGCGGTCAGCGACAGGTTGGTGGTGTCCGGAGTATCAGTCACTGAGGTGTCGGCCGACTTGCCGTCGACCTCCAGCTTCTCGTAGTTGCCACCCTTCGCATCGTCGATCTTCACGCTCAGCGAGCTGCCACCGGCCAGCGCATCGTTTGGCGTAACGAAGTCGACAGAACCGCTGCTCGAGCCGACCGCAATTGTGATGGTCTGGCCGTTAGACAGGGTCACAACCACCGGCGAACCGGTCACTGGAGAAGTCACGGACGCGGTGTAAACCACGGTGCCGCCTTCGGCGACGCTCGAAGTGGCACTCAGCGAAACGGTGCTGGTATCGATGGTGTCGTTAACGGTGGTGACCGCCGGTGCATCGCTGGCGACCAGGTTTTCGAAACCGCCACCAGTCGCGTCTTTGATGGTTGCTTGGACGGTACCGGCGTCTTTGTAGACGTCGTCTTTTGGCGCATCGACGGTCACGGAGCCGGTAGTTTTACCCGCTTCGATGGTGATCACGGCGCCGTTCGACAGGGTCACGGTCACTGGTGTACCGGCCGCATTGGTCAGAGTTGCCGTGTAGGTGATCTGTCCGCCTTCATCCACGGCACCGGTCGCGGTCAGCGACAGGTTGGTGGTGTCCGCGGTATCGGTAACCGAGGTGTCCGCCGACTTGCCGTCGACTTCCAGCTTCTCGTAGTTACCACCTTTGGCGTCATTAATCTTGACGCTCAGGGAACCGCCGCCAGCCAGCGCATCGTTCGGCGCAGTGAAGTTGACGCTGGCGCTGCTTGAGCCGACCGGGATGGTGATGGTCTGGCCATTGGACAGAGTGACAACTACTGGCGAACCGGTGACCGGTGCGTTGACGGACGCGGTGTAAACCACGGTCCCGCCTTCAGCGACAGTAGACGTCGCGGTCAGATTCACGGTTGAAGTGTCGAGGGTGTCAGTCACCTCGGTGACCGCTGCCGCCGGGTCCGTCACCAGGTTCTCAAAGTTGCCACCGGCGGCGTCCGCGATGGTGACTTCGACCTTGCCGGCATCTTTATAAACATCATCGGCAGGCGCATCGACGCTCACGCTGCCGGTGGTCGCGCCAGCGGCGATGGTGATCACCGCGCCGTTGCTCAAGGTCACAGTGACCGGCGTACCGGCCGGATTGGTCAGCGTCGCGGTGTACAGAATCTGACCACCTTCGGCCACTTCGGTGGACGCCGACAGGCTCAGGCCGGTGTCGTCTTTCGAGTCGGTAATGGTGGTGAGCGCGGGCTCGCTGCTCGGGGTCAGTTGCTCGAAATTGCCGCCGGTGGTGCCGGTGATCGTAGTGCTGACGGTGCTGCCATTGTTGTAGACGTCGTTCGCAGAGGTATCGACAGTCACGCTGCCGGTGGTCTTGCCCGCTTCGATGGTAATGACCGAGCCGTTGCTCAAGGTCACAGTCATCGGCGTGCCGGCCGGGTTGGTCAGGGTGGCGGTGTAGGTGATCTGGCCGCCTTCGACGACGGTGCCGGTGGCACTGAGGCTCAGGCCGGTGTTGTCGATCGAGTCGGTGATGGTGGTGACGGCAGGCGTGGTGCTCGGTACCAGGTTCTCGAAGTTGCCGCCGGTAGCGCCAGTGATCGTAGTGCTGACGGTGCTGCCGTTGTTGTAGACGTCATTGGCCGGGGTGTCGACGTTCACGGAACCGGTGGTTTTACCGGCTTCGATGGTGATGGTCGAACCGTTGGACAGGGTCACGGTGACCGGCGTTTGCGCCGGGTTGGTCAGGGTTGCGGTGTAGGTGATCTGGCCACCTTCAGTGACACTGCCGGTGGCGGACAGGGTCAGGCCAGTGTCGTCGACCGAATCGGTAATGGTGGTGACAGCCGGAGTCGGGTTCGGTACCAGGTTCTCGAAGTTGCCGCCGGTAGCGCCAGTGATCGTGGTGCTGACGGTGCTGCCATTGTTGTAGACGTCATTGGCCGGCGTCGCAACGTTCACGCTGCCGGTGGTCTGGCCGGCATCGATGGTGATGGTCGAACCGTTGGACAGGGTGACGGTGACGGGTGTCTGCGCCGGGTTGGTCAGGGTCGCGGTGTAAGTAATCTGACCGCCTTCGGTGACGGTCGAGCCCGCCGTCAGCGTGACGGTGGTGGTGTCGGCGGAATCGGTAATGGTGGTGACGACCGGGGTTGGATTCGGCACTAGATTTTCGAAGTTGCCGCCAGTCGCGCCGGTAATGGTGGTGCTGACGGTACTGCCGTTGTTGTAGACGTCGTTGGCCGGCGTCGGAACGTTGACGCTGCCGGTGGTGTTGCCAGCGGCGATGGTGATGGTCGAACCGTTGGACAGAGTGACGGTGACCGGCGTCTGCGCCGGGTTGGTCAACGTCGCGGTGTAGGTGATCTGCCCGCCTTCGGTGACGGTCGAACCCGCTGACAGTGTGACGGTGGTGGTGTCGACGGTGTCGGTGACCTGGGTCACGGCCGGAGTAGTCGGCGGGGTGACCACTATACCGCTGCCGCCGGTGGTGCCGGTGACGGTCACGTTGATCTGGGTCGGATCGTTATAAACAGTGTCGTTCGGTGCCAGCGGAACGTTGACGGTGCCGGTGGTTTGACCGGCTGCAATCACGATCACCGAGCCGTTGGACAGGGTAATGGTCAGGTCGGTCAGCGGCGCCTGGGTCAGGGTAGCGGTGTAAACCAGCACGCCACCGGCCTCGGTGATGGTCGGCGTGGCGCTCAGGCTCAGGGTCGATTGGCGCAGGGCATTGGTGCTGGTATCGGCAGTCTGACCGCCGGTGGTGTCTTGTGTTGCCAGCGCGGCAGTGGCGAGACCCTCTGTCGGGAAGCCAATGGTTGGGTCGACCCGGGCAGCGGTTGCCTCCAGGGCCACGAAGCTGTGGCCACCACCGGCAGAGCCGCCCCCGCTCGCAGCCGTAGGGCCGGCCGCGGTGGCTTCAAGAGCGGTGGTCGGGTCGACGCCGGCGGCGATGGCTTGTTGCAATTCGTCAACCGATGGCGCGGCTTGTGCAGTGGCTTGCGCAAGGTTGGTGCTGGAATCCGGTTCGCTGCCGCTCCACTGAGTGTCGCGGCCCAGGTCCAGGGTGGGGCCATCAGCCAGTTCGAGCGTAATGGCGCCGGCGGCACCAGTGTCTACCTGATCGCCGACCAACAACCGGTCGCCTTCAACGAGTACGCGGCGGATGCCTTCTGGCGACACCGCGAAAACCTGACCAACAATGCTTTTGACGATGGCAACAACACTGCTCATTGAAGACTCTCCGGGTGTCACGTTCAGTTGACCTCCATGAACCGGTCAGCGTGTTCGCCGATCGGGGCTGGACGTACTTTCAAAATATTCGGTGCATAACTTTGACGCGTAATCGTCAATAATTTGGCTATATTTTTTCGAAATTAACTTTATGCCAAACTATTGACCTTATGGAAGCCATCCTAAACAATCGTCCAAGTAATGTCACATTGATATTTAAGCGGCGACCTGTCCTACAGTGTGTGACCCAGTTCCGATTTTGAACTTTCCGACATACGGTCATTCCGGTTGCCATCATCCGATGCAGCGCCACGTTCTGCAGTGATTCAAGACAAGAAGTCCCGGGAAAATCCAACTATGCGTTTGCACCTGTTCAAGGTTCTACCCTTCGCCCTTGCCGCCAGCTTTGTTCAGGCGCAAAGCCTTCCGCAGGCCATGCAGCAGGCGCTGGACGTCCATCCGGAAATTCAGGCAGGGGTTAACAGCCGATTGGCCGCGGATTATCAGTTAAAGGCCGCCAAAGGGGGATACCTGCCGAGGGTCGATCTGCTGGGCGGTTATGGTCGTGAAGGCACCGACAGCGTCACCACCCGCGCCGCCGGCAACAACAATCACTGGGAAACGCTGAATCGTAGCGAGTCAAGTTTACGTCTGTCGCAGATGGTGTTTGACGGTTTTGCGACGTCCAGCGAAGTGGGGCGTCAACAAGCCACCGTTAATTCCCGCGCTTATTCCTTGCTGGGTACTTCGGAACGTACCGGGCTGACCGTCGCTCAGGTCTATCTCGATGTATTGACCCGCCGCGAATTCGTGCGCCTGGCCGAAGACAACCTGAAGAACCACGAACGGATTCTTGACCAGATCAAGTTGCGCACCCAGCGCGGCGTGGGCAGCGGCGCCGACCTTGATCAGGCTGACGCGCGTATGGCCCAGGCCCGCAACAACCTGATCACTGAACAGACCAACCTGGCGGATGCCGAAACCAACTTCCTCAGCGCCGTCGGCCAGATGCCCGATCAACTGGAGCGGCCTGCCGATTTCATGGCGCTGTTGCCGGCCAATCTGAATGAAGCCCGGGCGCAGATGCTGGAAAACAGCCCGATCCTGCGCTCCGCCGAATCCGATATCGCTGCCGCCGAGAAGCAGTATGAAGCCGCCAAGTCGAGCTTCTACCCGCGCTTCGATGCCGAACTGGGTCGCACCGCCGATAACGATCTCGATGGTCAGAACGGTCACAACAACGAATGGCAGGCCATGCTGCGCATGCGCTTCAATTTGTTCGCTGGTGGCAGCAACAAGGCTGATCTGGAATCCAAGTCCTATTTGTCGAACCAGGCGCTGGATATTCGCAACAACGCCCTGCGCGTACTGAATGAAGAACTGGGCCTGGCCTGGAATGCCTTGAACAACGCCAATGCCCAAGTGCCGATCGCCCAGCAGTATGTCGATCGCAGCGCCAGTGTACGCAGTGCTTATCAGAAGCAGTTCAGCCTCGGCGAACGCACCTTGCTTGATCTGCTCGACAGTGAAAACGAGCTGTTCAGCGCTTCCCGTCGGCTGGCCGAGATCAAAAACATTCAGTTATTTACTCAGTACCGAATCAAGGCGACCATGGGCGAATTGCTCAAAAGTCAGGGCGTGGTCGCACCATTGGCATCCGTTGTGCAAAACGACGTGAAGCCCAAGGTTCAGCTGCCCGGGATGAATTGAGTCCTGCCCCATTTCAATCGTTAGCCAAGAGTGTCGAGCGTGGAATCAGAAGTCAGTCGAGTTCAACTCATTCATGATCCGCGCGCGCTGCATGACGATCCGTTACTGGACGGCCTGCTAGCCCTTTGCACTTTGCACCAGAAACCGGCCAGCGCCGCGATGCTGACCACCGGCCTGCCGTTACCCAAACAACGCCTGAGCGTCGAACTGCTGCCCCGAGCGGCCGCTCGCGCCGGGCTGCAAGGGCGGGTGTTGCAACGCAAGCTGGAGCAGATTCCGGCGATTGCCATGCCGGCGCTGTTACTGCTCAAGGACGGTCGCAGCGCGGTGCTGCTCGGCTGGCAAGGTGAAGACCAGGCCCGCTTGCTGCTCAGCGAAAGTGATGGTGGTGAGGTCTGCGTCAACCGTGCACTGCTCGCCGACGACTACATCGGCAAGGTCTTCTTCGCCCAGCCTCAACACAAATTCGACGTCAACCACGGCACGCTGATCCCGCGCGCGCGTTCGTGGTTTCGCGACACGCTCAAGCGTTCGCGCTGGCTGTACGTCGACGCCATCGCTGCCAGTTTTCTGATCAACATCATTGCAATGGCCGCGCCACTGTTCGTGATGAATGTCTACGACCGCGTGGTGCCGAACCAGGCCGAGTCGACCCTTTGGGTCCTGGCCATCGGCATCACGGGCGCTTATGTGTTCGACCTGATCCTCAAGAGCCTGCGCAGCTTGTGCCTGGACCTGGCCGGCAAGAAAACCGACCTGATCATCTCCGCAACGCTGTTCGAGCGCATCGTTGGCATGGCCATGAAGTACCGCCCGGCGCGGGTCGGCAGCTTCGCCCAGAACATCCATGAGTTTCAGAGCCTGCGGGACTTCCTCGCGTCGCTGACCCTCACCAGCCTGATCGACCTGCCGTTTACGCTGCTGATCTTCATGGTCATCGCGATCCTGGGCGGGCATCTGGTGTGGATTCCGGTGCTGGCGTTCCCGATTGCCTTGCTGATCGGTTATGCCTTGCAGAAGCCGCTGGTGGCGACCATGGAACGAACCATGGCCCTGGGCGCCGAGCGTCAGTCGAGCCTGATCGAAACCCTCGCCGGCCTCGATGCGGTGAAGGTCAATAACGCCGAAAGCGAACGCCAGTATCAGTGGGAACAAACGATCGGCACCCTCAGCCGCCTCGAGCTGCGGGTGAAAATGCTGTCCGGTCTGGCGATGAACATCACCTTGCTGATTCAGCAACTGGCCGGGGTGATCATGATCGTCTTCGGCGTGTACCAGATCATCGACGGCCACCTGAGCATGGGCGGCTTGATCGCTTGCTACATGCTCAGCGGTCGTGCCCTCAGCCCATTGGCCTCGCTGTCCGGCCTGCTGACCCGCTACCAGCAAGCCCGTGTGACCATGACCTCGGTCGATCAGATGATGGAGCTGCCGCAGGAGCGCAATTTCGACGAGCGCCCGCTGAGCCGCAAAGTGCTGCAAGGCGCCATTGAATGCCGTCAGTTGAGCTTCACTTACCCGGATCAGCAGAACCCCGCGCTGAAGGGTATCAACCTGATCATCAAGCCCGGCGAGAAGATCGGCATCATCGGCCGCAGCGGCTCGGGCAAAAGCTCTCTGGCCAAATTGCTGGTGGGCCTCTATCAACCGGACGACGGCGCGTTGCTGGTGGATGGTGTGGATATCCGTCAGATCGACGTCAGCGAATTGCGCCACAACATCGGCTACGTGCCCCAGGACATCCAGTTGCTCGCCGGTACCCTGCGCGACAATTTGGTCTCGGGCGCGCGCTATGTCGAAGACGAATTGGTGCTGCAAGCCGCGGAACTGGCCGGCGTCCACGAATTCGCCCGTCTGCACCCGCAAGGTTATGAGCTGCAAGTCGGTGAGCGCGGGCAGAACCTGTCCGGCGGTCAGCGCCAGAACGTCGCCCTGGCCCGAGCGCTGTTGCTCAACCCGCCGATCCTGTTGCTGGACGAACCGACCAGCGCCATGGATAACACCGGCGAAGAGCGCCTCAAGCAACGCCTCGCTGCCGTGGTGGAAAACAAGACCGTGGTGCTGGTGACGCACCGGGCTTCGCTGTTGTCGCTGGTGGATCGTCTGCTGGTAATTGATCGCGGGCAGATTCTCGCCGATGGCCCGAAAGCCGCCGTGATGGAAGCGTTGAAGAAGGGGCAGATCAGTGTTGCTTAAGTCCGGGGTCAAAGATTCCATCCGCCGCTATTTCAAAGGCTCCGCGTCGCTGCAAGGCCAGCCTCTTCCCGAGGTCAACAAAGCGCTGATCGAAGACGCCCCACGCGTGGTGCGATTGACGATCTGGGCGATCATCGGCTTCTTCGTGTTCCTGATGCTCTGGGCCAACTTCGCGGTAATCGATGAAGTCACCAAGGGCGACGGCAAGGCGATTCCATCGTCGAAGATCCAGAAAATCCAGAACCTCGAGGGCGGTATCGTCTCCGAGTTGTTCGTCACCGAGGGGCAAATCGTCGAGGCCGGCGCGCCGCTGATTCGTCTGGACGACACGCGGTTTGCCTCCAACGTCGGTGAGACCGAGGCCGATCGGCTGTCGATGCTGCTGCGTGTGGAACGCTTGAGCGCCGAGGTCGATGATCGTCCGCTGAACTTCCCCGCCGACGTGCTCAAGGCTGTTCCCACCCAGGCCGCCAGCGAAGAGTCGCTGTACATCAGCCGTCGTCAGCAACTGCACGATGAAATCGGTGGCTTGCAGGAGCAATTGATCCAGCGTCAGCAAGAGCTGCGCGAGTTCACCTCCAAACAGTCTCAGTATCGCAACGCATTGTCGCTGCAACGTCAGGAAATCAACATGTCCGAGCCGTTGGTGGCTCAGGGCGCGGTGTCTCCGGTGGAAGTGTTGCGACTCAAGCGTGCCGAGGTCGAAACCCGCGGCCAACTGGACGCCACTACCTTGGCGATCCCTCGCGCCGAATCGGCGATCAAGGAAGTGCAGCGCAAAGTCGACGAGACTCGCGGCAAATTCCGCAGCGAAGCCCTGACTCAACTCAACGAAGCGCGCACCGATCTGAACAAGGCCCAGGCCACTGGCAAGGCCCTGGAAGACCGGGTTAGCCGGACGCTGGTGACATCGCCGGTGCGCGGCATCGTCAACAAGTTGCTGGTCAACACCATCGGCGGTGTGATCCAGCCGGGCAGCGATCTGGTGGAGATCGTGCCACTGGATGACACCTTGCTGGTGGAAGCCAAAATTCGTCCGCAAGACATCGCCTTCCTGCACCCGGGGCAAGAAGCGACGGTGAAATTCACTGCATACGACTACACCATCTACGGTGGGCTGAAGGCCAAGCTGGAGCAGATCGGCGCCGACACCATCACCGACGAAGACAAGAAGACCACGTACTACATCATCAAACTGCGCACCGATCGCAGCCACCTGGGGACGGATGAAAAACCGTTACTGATCATCCCGGGGATGGTGGCGTCGGTGGACATCATTACCGGCAAGAAGACCGTGCTCAGTTATCTGCTCAAACCGATTATTCGGGCTCGGGCCGAGGCGTTGCACGAGCGGTGATTCTCGGTTGGGGCTGATGGCCTCTTCGCGGGCAAGCCTCGCTCCTACAGGGACGCGGGGCTTCTGTAGGAGCGAGGCTTGCCCGCGAAAGCGTCCTCAAAGCCACCACAATTCAAAAGCCATATCGTTATTCACTAACGGTATTTAAATTTCAATTCTTATACCTATAAAGTCACTCCCCTGCGTACCTGCCGACCAATCGGCGCGCCGCACGACACGAACCAACACGGGACCTCCGTGAGTTTCTGATCGACGCGCGCCTTTGAGCGTGCCGTGCGTGGGAGTGATTTTTATGTCAGTTGTCTCTTTTTCTCCAAAGCCTGTGTCAACCAGCGTCGCCGCCATCGCGTCGCAAGCCTTCGAAGTCCGGCCATTTAGCGGCGCTGTCGGTGCCGAAATCATCGGCCTGGACCTGTCCCGCCCGATCAACAACCGGGACTTCGCCCGCGTCCATCGCGCGCACCTGGATCATCACGTGGTGGTGTTCCGCGACCAGCGCATTACTCCCGATCAGCAGATCGCCTTCAGTCGCCGTTTCGGTGTGTTGCAGATCCACGTGCTCAAGCAGTTCCTGTTGGCCGGGCATCCGGAAATCCTCATCGTTTCCAACATCATCGAAAACGGTCAATCCATCGGCCTCGGTGATGCCGGCAAGTTCTGGCATTCGGACCTGTCTTATAAAGAGCTGCCGAGCCTGGGCTCGATGCTGCATGCCCAGGAGTTGCCGTCCGAAGGCGGCGACACGCTGTTCGCCGACATGCACAAAGCCTGGGACAGCCTGCCCGAAGCACTGCGCAAAGCGGTCAAAGGTCGCTCGGCCGCGCATTCCTATACCGCGCGTTACAGCGAGAGCAAATTCGAAGGCAACTGGCGCCCGACCCTGACGCCGGAGCAACTCGCTCAGGTTGCCGAAGTGGTTCACCCCATCGTCCGCACCCACCCGGAAAACGGCCGCAAGGCGTTGTTCGTCAGCGAGGGCTTCACCACCCGCATCGTCGGTTTGCCGGAAGACGAGAGCAAACAATTGCTCGACGAGCTCTACGCCCACAGCGTGCAGCCGCAAAACATTTACCGCCATCAATGGCAGGCCCACGACCTGGTGTTCTGGGACAACCGTTCGCTGATTCACCTCGCCGCCGGATGCCCCAGCCATCTGCGCCGCAAGTTGTATCGCACCACCATCCAGGGCGACGCGCCTTTCTGATTTCGGAGAACTCCCATGTCCAAACGTGTTCCATTTGCACCCTTGGCTGCGGCCATTGGCCTGGGTTTCAGCCTGCTCGCCGGTAGCCTGGTAGCGCCGACTGTGGCTCACGCCGAAGGTGAAATCCGTATCGCCGAACAGTTCGGCATCGTTTATCTGCTGCTCAACGTGGTGCGCGATCAGAACCTGATCGAGAAGTACGGCAAGCAGGAAGGCATCGACATCAAGGTCGACTGGACCCAGCTCTCCGGCGGTTCGGCGGTCAATGATGCGTTGCTCTCCGGTTCCATTGACATTGCCGGTGCCGGCGTCGGCCCGCTGCTGACCATCTGGGATCGCACCCACGGTAAGCAGAATGTCAAAGCCGTGGCGTCCCTGGGCAACTTTCCTTACTACCTGGTGAGCAATAATCCCAAGGTCAAAACCATCGCCGACTTCACCGAGAAAGACCGCATTGCGGTGCCGGCGGTTGGGGTCTCGGTGCAGTCGCGCTTCTTGCAATACGCGGCGGCCAAGCAATGGGGCGACAAGGAATTCAATCGCCTCGACAAGTACACCATCGCCGTTCCGCACCCGGATGCCACCGCGGCACTGATTGCCGGTGGCACCGAGTTGAGCGGGCACTTCTCCAACCCGCCGTTCCAGGATCAGGCGCTGCAAAACCCTAACGTGCATGTGGTGCTGAACACCTATGACTTGCTTGGTCCGAACTCGCCGACCGTGCTGTTCGCCACCGAGAAGTTCCGCAACGAGAACCCGAAAACCTACAAAGCCTTCATCGCCGCACTGACTGAAGCCGCCGAGTTTGCGCAGAACGATAAAGGTGCGGCGGCCGATACTTACATCCGCGTCACCAAGGCCAAAATCGACCGCGCGGCGTTGCTGAAAATCATCGACAACCCGCAATTCGAATTCAGCATCACACCGAAAAATACCTACCCGCTGGCCGAGTTCCTCTACCGCGTCGGCGCGATCAAAAACAAACCGGATTCGTGGAAGGACTACTTCTTCCAAGACACCAAGCCGCTGCAAGGGAGCTGACCGACATGAACGCCCCTTTGCAAGGCCACACGGTCAGCAAACCGATCGCGGCAGCTCAAGCGCTGCTGTCGGTCGACCAGGTCAGCCTGGAATACCGCACGCCTGCGCGTGTGGTTCGAGCGACGCATCAGGTCAGTTTCGAGATCGATCCGTCGGACCGCTTTGTGCTGCTCGGTCCTTCCGGCTGCGGCAAGTCGACGTTGCTCAAAGCCGTTGCCGGGTTCATTCAGCCCTGTGAGGGTGAGATTCGCCTGCAAGGCCAGCGGGTCGATGCGCCGGGACCGGACCGGATCGTGGTGTTCCAGGAGTTCGATCAGCTGCCGCCGTGGAAAACCGTCAAGCAGAACGTGATGTTTCCGCTGCTCGCTTCTAAAACTCTCAAGCGCAAAGAGGCTGAAGAGCGGGCGCTGCACTATCTGGACAAGGTCGGTCTGGCGGCGTTTGCCGATGCCTATCCGCATACTTTGTCTGGCGGCATGAAAGCTCGCGTGGCCATTGCTCGCGCCTTGGCGATGCAGCCGAAGATCCTGTTGATGGACGAGCCCTTCGCCGCCCTCGACGCGCTGACCCGGCGCAAGATGCAGGAAGAGTTGCTGCTGCTCTGGGAAGAGGTGCGTTTCACGTTGCTGTTTGTCACTCACTCCATTGAAGAAGCGTTGGTGGTAGGTAACCGGATCTTGCTGCTGTCGCCCCATCCGGGTCGGGTGCGGGCGGAAGTCCACAGCCATCAATACGACTTGCACAGCTTGGGTGGCGTGGCGTTCCAGGAATCGGCGCGGCGGATTCATCGGCTGTTGTTCGATGAAGGTCAGTCTCCGGAAACCGAGCGTGCGCTGGATTTCGCCGACATTCGCATCGCTTATTGAGCCATTGGAGGATTGCCCGATGAGCCATTCATCATCTGCGCGTAAAGAGTACGAAACTGTTTTGCAGCCGCTGACCAGCGTACCGCTGGAGCGTGAATTGCCGCTCGGCCAGCGTCTCTGGCAGCAAGGCTGGCTGCGTAAAAGCCTGATCCTGATTTTGCTCGCGGTGCTTTGGGAGGCTGTCGCCCGCTATCAGAACAACGACCTGCTGCTGCCGAGCTTTTTGCAAACCGCCAGCGCGCTGCAGGACGGCCTGCTCAGCGGCGAACTGCTGGGCAAGGTGTGGATTTCGTTGGTTGTTTTGCTCAAGGGTTACCTGATCGGCATCGTTCTGGCGTTTGTCCTGACGACGCTGGCGGTGTCGACCCGGTTCGGTCGCGATCTGCTGAGTACGCTGACCTCGATGTTCAACCCATTGCCCGCGATTGCGTTGTTGCCCTTGGCGCTGCTGTGGTTTGGCTTGGGGCAGAACAGCCTGATTTTTGTACTGGTGCATTCGGTGCTCTGGGCGTTGGCCTTGAACACCTATGCCGGGTTTCTCGGTGTCTCGGAAACCTTGCGCATGGCCGGGCGTAATTACGGCCTCAAGGGCATGCGTTTCGTGTTGTTCATCCTGATCCCGGCTGCGCTGCCGTCGATTCTTGCCGGGCTGAAAATCGGCTGGGCCTTCGCCTGGCGTACGCTCATCGCTGCTGAATTGGTGTTTGGCGCTACCAGCGGCAAGGGTGGTTTGGGTTGGTACATCTTCCAGAATCGCAATGAGCTGTACACCGATAAGGTATTCGCCGGGTTGGCGGTGGTGATCCTGATTGGGTTGCTGGTGGAGAATCTGGTGTTTGATACGTTGGAGCGGGTGACTGTTAAGCGTTGGGGGATGCAGCGCTAAAGTTCTATGGTGTCTGGTCTGGCCCTATCGCGGGCAAGCCCGCTCCCACAGGTTATTGGTCGTACAGAAAATCTGCATCCACCGAAGATCCTTGTGGGAGCGGGCTTGCCCGCGATGGCGGCAGACCTGCCAATACATCAGTCAGGAGGATGTTTGCTAGCATTGCGTCTGAATCAATCCAGATCAGCCACGAGTGCTCAGCATGCAACTCCCGGACATGAACCTGTTGGTCGCCCTAGACGCCTTGCTCGATGAGGGCAGTGTGGTGGGCGCTGCGCGGCGGATGAACCTCAGCCCGGCGGCCATGAGCCGGACGCTGACGCGGATTCGCGAGGCCATTGGCGATCCGATTCTGGTGCGCGCCGGCCGTGGCCTGGTGCCGACGCCCAAGGCGCTGGAGTTGCGCGAGCAAGTGCGAGACCTGGTGGAGCAGGCCGCTTTGCTGTTCCGCTCCGCCGATGAGGTGGATCTGGGCAGTTTGCGCCGACGGTTCAGCATTCGCGCCAATGATTTCTTTGTTGGCGTCTACGGCGGCAAGTTGTTCGACACGATGGAACGCCAGGCCCCGCATTGCGAGTTGCGCTTTGTCCCTGAGGGCGATGGGGATGACGAAGCGTTGCGCGAAGGACGCATCGATCTGAGCGTCAGCAACAATCGGCCGCTGATGCCGGAAGTCAAAGTGCAGAACCTGTTTTCCACTCACTTTGTCGGGCTGGTGCGTGAAGATCACCCATTGTTCGATGAAGAGATCACCGCCGAACGGTACGCCGGGTTTTCCCATATCAGCATGTCGCGCCGGGGGATCGCCCGCGGGCCGATCGACACGGCACTCAACGCCTTGGGGCTGGAGCGGCGGGTGGCGGTGATTGCGCCGAGTTTCCATGCGGCGATGTTCGCCTTGCCGGATTCCGATCTGATTCTGCCGGTGCCCAAGGAGGCATTGCTGAGCGTGCGACGCCTGGGTTTGAAGCTGCGCTCGTTCACCCTGCCGATCCCGTTACCAACCCTGATGCTGACCCAGGCCTGGCACCCGCGTTTCGACAAGGACCCGGCCCATCGCTGGATGCGTGAAACCCTCAAGACCTGTTGCGATGAGACGTGGTTGGCGGCACAGCCAACCTAAAGTTGATCCCCCAATCCCTGTGGGAGCGAGCCTGCTTGCGATAGCGGTGGATCAGTCAACATTGATGTTGAATGTGTTGGCCCTATCGCGAGCAGGCTCGCTCCCACAGGGTTTTGTATTGCTGCATAAAACACACTTATAAGCTGCCAATAAGTCAATTTTCGTAAGCTTCCACCCTCCCTAAAATGCTTCGGTATTCCCCTTCCGGAGCTTGCAGTAATGACTTCCCTCACGGTCACGGCGCCTCTCGCTGCGGCCAAACCAGCGGCCGCCATCGCACCACCGGTCTTCGGCCCGCGCATCATCATCGGCCTGGTGGGTGTGTTACTGGCGGTGCTGGTGTCGGGCCTGAACGAGATGGTGACCAAGGTCGCCCTGGCCGATATCCGTGGCGCGTTGGCCATCGGTTACGACGAGGGTACCTGGCTGGTCGCCAGCTACACCGCGACCTCGGTGGCCGCCATGGCGTTTGCCCCTTGGTGTGCGGTGACGTTTTCGTTGCGGCGCTTCACTCTGTGCGCGATCAGTGTGTTCACCCTGTTGGGTGTGTTGTGCCCGTTCGCCCCGAATTACCAAAGCCTGCTGGTCATGCGCACCTTGCAAGGTCTTGCCGGCGGCGCGCTGCCGCCGATGCTGATGACCGTTGCCCTGCGGTTCCTGCCGGCCAATGTGAAACTCTATGGCTTGGCCGGTTATGCCCTGACAGCGACCTTCGGCCCCGGTCTCGGTACACCGCTGGCCGGGTTGTGGACCGAGTACGTCGGCTGGCAATGGACCTTCTGGCAAATCGTCGTGCCGTGCCTGTTTGCCATGGCGGCGGTGGCCTACGGTTTGCCCCAGGATCCGCTGCGTCTGGAACGCTTCAAGTCATTCAACTGGCGTGGCTTGCTGCTGGGGTTTCCGGCGATCTGCATGTTGGTGATCGGCATTCTGCAAGGCAATCGGCTGGACTGGTTCGAGTCGAATCTGATTTGCGGACTGCTCGGCGGTGGGTTGCTGTTGCTGGTGTTGTTCCTGATCAATGAGTGGTCGCAACCGATTCCGTTCTTCAAGTTACAGATGCTCGGTATCCGCAACCTGTCATTCGCGCTGCTGACCTTGGCCGGGGTGCTGGTGGTGTTGCTCGCGGTGGTCATCGTTCCTTCCAGTTACCTGGCTCAGGTCCAGGGTTATCGGCCGGTACAGACTGCGCCGATCATGCTGCTGGCGGCGCTGCCTCAGTTGATCGCGCTGCCGTTGGTGGCGGCGCTGTGCAACCTGCGTTGGGTTGATTGCCGCTGGGTGCTGGGGATCGGTTTGAGCATGCTGGCGTTGTCTTGCCTCGGCGGCTCGCAGCTGACGTCGGCATGGATTCGCGATGACTTCTACGTCCTGCAATGGCTGCAGATTTTCGGTCAGCCCATGGCCGTGCTGCCGCTGTTGATGCTCTCCACCGGCAGCATCACTCCGATGGAAGGGCCGTTCGCCTCGGCCTGGTTCAATACCGTCAAAGGCCTGGCAGCGGTGATTGCCACCGGAGTGATCGAGGCACTGACCACCGCAAGGCTGCATTTCCACTCGACCATGCTGGTGGACAACCTCGGCAATTCGCCCCTGGTCGACAGCGACAGCGACAGCGCGGGCCTGGCTCATCGACTGCATCAGCAGGCCGTGGTGCTGACTTCCTCCGATCTTTATCTATGCATGGCCGGCGTCGCCGTGACGCTGATCCTGCTGATTTTCTGGCTGCCGACGCGGATCTATCCTCCGCGCGCGCCGACTTGAATGCTTCACTGAAACAGAAGGTTTTTATGACGACTCAAACAAAGCAAAAAGTCGCTGTCGGCATTGCCGCAGTGATCGCAGTCGGCGTGTTGATTTACCTGCTGGCGCCGGGCTTGTTCGGCAAGCGTACACAGCAGAGCACCAACGATGCTTTCGTCTCGGCGGACTTCACACGGGTGGCGCCGCGCGTGGCGGGGTTCATCAAGGACGTGCTGGTGGAGGACAACCAGCTGGTCAAGGCCGGGCAGTTGCTGGCGTTGATCGACGACCGCGATCTGCGCGCTGCCGCTGAGGCCGCTGACGCTGAAACCCTGGTGGCCAGGGCGCAGTTGCAGAACGCTCGGGCCACCCTTGAGCGTCAGACATCGGTGATCGCTCAGGCCCAGGCCACGGTGGTTTCGGCGAAGGCTGAAATGGCCTTCGCCGAGCATGAACTGAACCGCTACAACCATCTGGCCGGGGTAGGCGCTGGCACGGTGCAGAATGCTCAGCAAGCACGCACACGCATCGATCAGGCCTCCGCCCGTTTGGCCAATGCCACAGCGGTGCTGGCGGCGGAACGCAAGCAAGTGGAGATCCTGACCGCACAGCGTGATGCGGCCGAAGGTGGGCTGAAACGAGAGCAAGCGGCGCTGGAAATGGCCAGCTATGAGCTGTCCTATACGCGCATCGTTGCGCCTCAGGACGGCATGGTCGGTGAGCGCGCGGTGCGGGTCGGCGCCTATGTCACACCGGGCAGCAAGATTCTGGCCGTGGTGCCGTTGGAGCGGGCTTATGTGGTCGCCAATTTTCAAGAAACCCAACTGACCGACGTACAGCCCGGGCAGAGCGTGCAAGTGCACGTCGACAGCCTCGGCGGCGAAGCCCTGCGCGGTCGCGTTGAGAGCATCGCACCGGCCACCGGCGTGACCTTCGCCTCGGTCAAACCGGACAACGCCACCGGCAACTTCACCAAGGTTGTGCAACGGATTGCGGTGAAAATCATTCTGGAGCCGGGCCAGCCATTGGCCGAGCGGTTGCGGGTGGGGATGTCGGTGGAGGCGAGGATTGATACTGCAAGCGCCAGCGAGCATGAGGTCGCGCAACGATGAACTTTGTTAATCGCACACCCCTGTGGCGAGGGGGCTTGCCCCCGTTGGGCCGCGCAGCGGACCCAAAATTTGCGAGCGCTGCGCACTCGAACGGGAGCAAGCTCCCTCGCCACAGGGTCAGTATTCATTCAGTGGTTTTTGTGTTGAGTCTGTTTTCTTTGAGTGCCTGCACCGTCGGCCCGGACTTCCGAAAACCTCAGCCGCAACAAGTGGCCGAATGGTCAAAACCGGCCAAAGCCGCCGCCAGTCAGGCCACTCCCGCCGAAATGGACGAACGCTGGTGGGAGGTATTCCACGACCCGAAACTCTCAGCCCTGACCCAACGCGCCCTGACCGACAACCTCGACTTGAAACTCGCCAGCAGCCGCTTGCAGCAAAGCCGAGCCGCGCGACAGGTGATCACCGCCGACCGCTATCCCAATACCGCCGCCACCGGCAGCTACGGGCGTAAACGCAACAGTGGTGAAGGCCTGAACGATCCGTCGGGCAACAACGGCGACTCGGCGTTCAACCTGTGGGATGCAGGCTTTTCCGCCTCCTGGGAGCTGGATTTCTGGGGCCGTGTGCGCCGTGAAACCGAAGCGGCCGATGCCACGCTGGAAGTGGCGGAAAACGATCGTCGCGGCGTGCTGCTGTCGGTGCTTGCCGAAACCGCTCAGGACTACATTCAACTGCGCGGTGTGCAAAGCACGCGGGCCGTCACCGAGCAGAACCTCGACGTCGCCCGGCACAGTTTGAAACTCTCGCAACTGCGCCTGGCCGATGGCGTGGCGACGGATCTGGACGTCGCCGAAGCCGCTGCGCAAGTGGCGGCCATCGAATCACGTTTGCCGGCGCTGGAGCAGCGTCAGTCGCAACTGATCAACGCCCTGAGCCTGTTGATGGGCGAACCGCCGCAAGCGCTGTCCGCCGAGTTATCCACCGACGCTCCCGTGCCGCAAACCCCGCGTCAGGTCGCCATCGGCTTACCGTCGCAATTGGCCGAGCGCCGTCCCGATATCCGTCAGGCCGAAGCCCGTCTGCATGCCGCGACCGCCAGCATCGGTGTGGCCAAGGGCGACTTTTATCCGCGGATCACCCTGTCGGGCAACATCGGTTCGCAAGCCCTGCAACTGAGCGATTTCGGCTCTTGGGGCTCGCGCTCGTTCGGCGTCGGCCCGCAGTTCAGCCTGCCGCTGTTCGACGGCGGTCGCCTGCGCGGCATGTTGCACCTGCGCGAAGCCCAGCAACAGGAAGCGGCGCTGGCCTACCAGCAAGCCGTGTTGCGGGCCTGGCATGAAATCGACGATCAGCTCACCGCCTACAACGCCAGCCAACTGCGCCGCGACAGCCTCGCCGAAGCCGTGCGCCAGAACCAGATCGCCCTGCGCACCGCGCAACAGCAGTACGTCGAAGGGGTGGTGGATTTCGTCAACGTCCTCACCGTGCAAGGCGAATTGCTGGCGACCCAGCAACAGTGGGTCGAGAGCTCGACCGGGGTGTCGTTGGCGATGGTTGGTTTGTACAAGGCGCTGGGTGGGGGATGGGAGTCGGTGTATCCGGTGGCGGAGACGGCGCAGCGCTGATCTGCGTGCAGAAAAACGAAAAAACCGGCCGGAGCCGGTTTCTTCACCCTGACTGCCAGCGAATCTAATCGCTGCGTGTAGGGTTCAGTGGTGCAGAGAGATTAAAGTCGCATGTCGAAGGCTGCAATGGCTGATTGATGGGGAATGGCGTAGGACGCGTCCTGATAATTTGTAAGGTATTACATACTCCCTGACCAACCAATGATACCCATCCGCTTGACGCTCTCTCCCGCTGTCTTAGACTCCGCTCATCCGTCAGGGAGTTACGGTTATGCGGCGTTTTCGTGTTTGGGTTGCAGGATTAACCTTTGTAACGTGCGTAGTACAGGCGCAAACGCCTGCGCCAGACGATCCGCTGCTGGAAAATAGCGCGGTCGGCGGTAATGCATCAGCCAGCAGTGAAGCCCGTGGTGTGCTGCGGGCTCGGGATCAGGCGGTGCTGGCCAGCGAGTTGTCCGGGCGGATTGTCGAGTTGCCGTTCAGTGAGGGCGAGTCGTTCAAAAAGGGCGACACCCTGGCGCGGTTTGACTGTTCGGCTTATCAGGCTCAGCTCAATGCGGCTCAGGCCGCCAGCCGTGGTGCAGGTGAGGAGCTGGCGCACAACAAACAACTGGCGGCGTTGAATTCAGTCGGGCGCTTTGAAGTGGCGCGGGCCGAGGCCAAGGTCAGCGAGATTCAGGCGCAGTCTCAGGTCTATCAGGTTCAGGTCAAACGTTGCAGCGTGGTTGCGCCGTTTGATGGTCAGGTCGTCGAACGCAAGGTCAAGCGCTACGAAAGTGTTGCCGCCGGTACGCCGTTGCTGGACGTGGTCGATAACCGCACCCTGGAAATTCACCTGTTGGTGCCGTCGCGGTGGATGGCCAGACTCAAACCCGGCCAGACGTTCAGTTTTGTCCCCGATGAAACCGGTCAGCCGCTGGATGCCACGGTCAAACGCCTCGGTGCGCGGATCGACGAAGGCAGCCAGACCTTGCTGCTGGTGGCGACGCTGCCCAACGCCAGCGGTCTGTTGGCCGGCATGAGCGGAACGGCACGTTTCGCGGAGCTCAAGTGAACGCCCCGGTGACGGGCGCCGCCGAGCAGGTGTTCGCCAGGTTTCTCGACCTCGAACGCCAGACCCGCGCCGCGCGCACGCCTTCGCAACTGGCTTACAGCCTGGTCAATGACGGTCAGGCGCTGTTCGGTTTCCGCCATGCCGCGCTGTTGATCGCCGGCAAGGTGCAGGCGGTCACCGGTGTCAGTGCCGTGGAACCGAATGCGCCGTTCGTGGCGTTTGTCGAGCAAGCAGTCGCGCAGTTGTTCAAGCTTGAGGTGCTGAAACAGGCGCGGGTGATTGCGCCTGATCTCCTTAGCGAATCGATTCTGGCCGACTGGCAAAGTCTGTCAGCCGCTCAGGTGTTCTGGCTGCCGCTGATCGATCATCAGGGCGAGGTGTTCGGCGGTCTGTGGCTGGCGCGGGATGTGCCGTGGAACCCTTCCGAACAAGTGCTGCTGTCGCAACTGGGCGACACCTACAGCCATGCATGGCTCGCACAGCAACCGCGCAAACCCTGGCGATTGCGCTGGACGCGCAAGCGTCAGGTGGCGCTGGTCGCCGTGTTGTTGCTCGGGTTGCTGATCCCGGTGCGCCAATCGGTGCTGGCCCCGGCCGAAGTCGTCCCGTTGGGCGGTCGGGTGGTCGCCGCGCCGCTGGACGGGGTGATCGCCGAGTTTCTGGTCAAACCCAATCAGGCGGTGAAAACCGGCGACCTGCTGCTGCGCTTCGAAAGCACCACGCTCAAGGCTCAGGCCGATGTGGCCGAGCGCGCCCTGGGCGTTGCCGAAGCGGAACTCAAGGCCAATTCCCAACGCTCCTTCGCTGATGCCGAATCCAGTTCGAAAATCGATCTGCTGGCGGCGCGAGTGGAACAGAAGCGCGCTGAACGGGATTACGCCCGGGAGCTGCTCAAACGCAGCGAGGTACGCGCCGAGCGGGACGGTATCGCGGTGTTCGCCGACGCCGAGCGCTGGACCGGCAAACCGGTGCAAACCGGCGAACGGTTAATGGAAATCGCCGACCCGAACCAGGCCGAATTGCGCATCGAATTGGCTGTGGGCGATGCGATTGCCCTGGAACCGGGCGCGCAGGTCGCGCTGTTTCTCGACAGCGATCCGCTGCAGCGGCACTTGGCCAAACTCGAACGTTCGGCCTACGAGGCACAGCCCACTGCTGGCGGGCAATTGGCTTATCGACTGGATGCGACGTTCGACGCCGCGCCACCGCGCATCGGTCTGCGTGGCACCGCGAAAGTCTTCGGCGACCGTGCGCCGCTGGCGTTGTATCTGTTGCGTCGACCGCTGGCCGGGTTGCGTCAGAGCGTGGGCCTTTAGATGAGCCTGCCGAGCCTGCGGGCAGACCTGCAATTGTCGGCGGCGGCCCCGGCCCTCGACGGGGCGCCGTGCTGGACCCTGGCCGACCCGGTGCGTGGGCGTTATTTCAAACTCGGTGCGGCGGCGATGCGCCTGCTGCGCCATTGGTCGTTGGGCGATCCCGAGCAAGTGCTGCGTGCTGCCAACCGCGAGCCGGGGCTGCCGCTGGATGGCGCGGCGCTTGAGCAATTGCTGGAGTTTTTGCGCGGCCACGACCTGATCAGCGCCCTTGACCCGTCGCAGCGTGCCAGTTACAGCCTGAAGGCCGCGGCCCAGCGCCAGAGCCTGTGGCAAATCCTGCTGCATCAATACCTGTTTTTCCGGATTCCGCTGTGGCGCCCGGACGCTTTCCTCAATCGAGCCTGGCCGTGGCTGGAGCGTTTCGGCCCGCGTGCATTGCGCTACGGATTGCCCGCGACGCTGGGGCTCGGGGTGTTTCTGGTCTCGCGGGACTGGCAGCGGTTTATCGCGACCTTTCCGCATCTGTTCAGCCTCGGTGGTGCGCTGGCGTTTGCTGTGGCGCTGTTTTTCGCCAAGCTGTGCCACGAGTTCGGCCACGCTTTCATGGCCAAGCGCGCCGGTTGTCGGGTGCAGAGCATGGGCGTGGCGTTCATGGTGCTGCTGCCGATGTTTTACACAGACGTCAGCGATGCCTGGCGCGTCAATGATCGACGGGCGCGGTTGCTGATCGGTGCCGGCGGGGTGTTGGCGGAACTGGTGTTGGCGTGTATCGCGCTGCTCGCTTGGTCACTGCTGCCTGACGGCCCCGGGCGCACGGCGGCGTTCATGCTCGCCAGCGCAACCTGGATCACCACGCTGGTGATCAACCTCAACCCGTTCATGCGTTTCGATGGCTACTTCTTGCTCAGTGATTTCTGGGAAGTGGACAACCTTCAAGGGCGGGCCTTTGCTTTGTGCCGCTGGCGGCTGCGCGAGTTTTTGTTCGGCTATGCAGCCCCGGCGCCGGAGCCGTGGTCGCCGAAGATGCAGCGGCGTTTGTTGATCTGGGGGTATGGCGCGTGGCTGTGGCGCGCGGCGTTGTTTTTCGGGATTGCGCTGGCGGTCTATCACCTGTTCTTCAAGGTGTTGGGGATTTTCCTGATGCTGGTGGAGTTGGTGTGGTTCATCTTCCTGCCGATCCTGAGCGAGTGGCGGCAATGGTGGAGCCGTCGCGAGCAGGCGCATGCGCCACGGGTACTGCTCAGCGGTCTGGCGTTGCTTGGGTTGTTGTTGCTGCTGGCGTTGCCTTGGCGTAGCGCGGTGGAGTTGCCGACGATGCTTGAGGCCGGACGCGCCAGCGCCCTGCACGCGCCGGTGGCGGCGCGGGTCAAAACGGTGAATGTGCACGACGGCCAGATCGTCGCTCAAGGTGAGGTGCTGATCGAGCTGGAATCCCCGGATCTGGACTCACGCCAGGCCATCGTCCGCCGCGAAATCCAGATCCAGCAATTACAGATGCGTCGTCAGGCTGGCCGCAGCGAAACCGCGGCCGATGCCGGTATCGTCGAACAGCGCCTGGCCGAAGCCGTGGCCGAATATCGGGGCCTGGCCGCTCAGCGCGAGCGTCTGTTATTGCGCTCCCCCCATGCAGGCAAGGTGCGCGATCTGCTGCCGCAGTTAACGGTCGGCCGCTGGCTTTCGACCAAAGATCCTTTGGCACGGGTGGTCGAAGACGGCGCGCGGTTGCGCGGTTATCTGGCTGAAGCCGAACTCTGGCGTGTCGCCCCGGGAGCCAGTGGGAGGTTCATCGCCGATGACCCGATGCACCCGGCAATCGCCGTGCAATTGAGCGAAATCGATACCAACGGTGTGGCTTATGTTGATCAGGAAGCACTGACCTCCGATCACCATGGGCCGATTGCCGTACGCCGGGATCAGCATCAGCGCGCCGAGCCGGTGCAGGCGCAGTACGGCGCGCGGTTGAGCATCCTCGAAAATACGCCGACACCGGTGCAGCCGTTGCGCGGCATTGTGGTGTTGCAGGGCAGTGGCGAGTCGTTGCTGGGTGTTGCCTGGCGACGCATGGCGGCCCTGGGAGTCAGGGAAAGCGGTTTCTAAGGGAGGACAGCGATGGCGAACAGCAACTCAGTGGCAGCGGACGGCCTGGTGGTCAGGCCTTCGCGGACCAGCGATGGGCCTTTTCTGCACAGCCTTTACCAGGCGGCGCGGCCGGATCTGCAATGGATCGACGGTGAGCAGGAGGTGGTTGAGCAGGTGGTTGCCCAGCAGTTCAAGGTGCAGGAACAAGGGCTGGGGGAGAATTTCCCCAACGCCATTCATTACGTGATCGAGAAACTCGACACGGCCATCGGCGCGTTGACCACCGACTTCGGCCCCAATGAAATTCGCGTGCTGTACCTGGCCTTCATTCCACAGGCCCGAGGCAAGGGTTACGGTCGGACGGTGCTGCAAGGCGTGCAAAAAGCCGCGCAACAAATCCGCTGCCCGGTGGCGACGGTGGTCTGGGCCAATAATCCTCATGCGCGCCAGCATTACCTGGCGCTGGGGTTTCAGGTTGAAGAGCGCAACCCGGCGGCGGAGCGGTTGGTGTGGTACCCGAAGGGTTGAACCCACCGTCGATCAACTGTGGGAGCGGGCTTCTGTGGCGAGGGGGCTTGCCCCCGTTGGGTCGCGCAGCGGCCCCATGATCTGCGAGCGCTGCGCACTCGAACGGGGGCAAGCCCCCTCGCCACAAGCCCGCTCCCACAAAGTTCTCAGTTGAACGCGATGTAGAAATACCCCAGTTGCGGATCACGCCCCATGGTCGGTACTCGCGAAACAAAAATATCTTCTACCCGGCCCAGCTCCGGCAACTCCAGCGCACACAAGCCATCGACAAAATCGGTAGGTTGCAGGCTGTTGAGCTCGACGCTGAACGGCATGCGCTCGCTGTTTGGCATTTGTGAGCGGGGCGCTTCTTTAAGGGTGTCGATATGGATCGGCAATTCACGGCCATCGGGCAGCCGCAGCGTCCCCGTCTTACCCAGTAGTGCCTGAAAGTGTTCGCTTTGAACCTGTTGCAGCATGGCATCACTCCATCAGCAAAAGTGGCCGGGGGATTTGAACCCCCGGCCAGACCCTCAGTTACGCGAAGGGAACAGCCCGTTCAGGGCGATGCTGAAGTTGAGCACCAGGAACGGGTTCATCACCTCCATGGGCAAGCCGTTGCCGGCGGACGAGATTTCCCCCGTCACCGTGGTGGCTACACCCTTGAGCGGCACGGCCGAGGCACCTTGCTGATCGGAGTAAATACTCGCCGAACCGGGACCGCCGCCCGAGGCACCGATGTACGAGTTGGTCGCGGTCGGGTTGGTGACCGGGTTGCTCGCCGGGCTGGCCAGTTGCAGGGTGGTGGTGGCCGTGAGTCCGGATAAGGCGTGGGTGTGGTTGGGCAGGTTGGTGATGGTCGCGGTGACGTTCTCGGTCCCCGAGTATTCGCCGATGACGCGTGGCGTCAGACCCAAGCCGTTGCCCATGGCGACTGGCATGCGACCTTGCAGGTTGGGCAGCATGAAATTGGTGGTGCCATTGCCTCCGTAGTAGGTTCCCAGCAGTGCGAAAACCGTGTTGTATTGCGAGATGCTCAGCGTCTGGCCGTTGCACAGGGCCCAGCCGTTGGGCGCGAAGTTAAAGGCGAAAGACTGAACAGTGCCGATGAATACTTCCATAGTTCCTCATCCCTCAGGTTAGTGTCTGATACGTCACGTTGCAGGCCCGGTTATCCGGGCAGTTCGCGCTGATCAGCCGACTCCATTCATCTCCGTGGCTGGGTCACGCCACGCCAAAGCGTAGACGCTGATCGGAATGATTGCCGGACGTCGTCCGTCGCAAGGCCAGCATCGACGTCGGGCTCGCGCCTGTCCTACAGTGCTCGAGAGGCTTCGGTTTTTACATGGCCGTTGCAAGGGGAGGTAATGGAGGCGCGCAGAGAAACACCGCTGGGCGATACCCAGGATCCGCATGCAATGCCGGGGGCGTGGGCGGCTGCCCGTCGCTTGCTGCGATGGGCGCGGGAGCACTGGCTGTTGCCGATCCTGGCATTGGCCGCGCTGGCGCGTTTTTACGACCTGACGGCGGCGGCGATCTGGGGCGACGAAGGGTCTAGCCTGTTGCTGAGCCAGTATTCCCTGGCCGGCATCTGGGAGCACGCGGCTCATGATGTGCATCCACCCCTGTATTTCATGTTGCTGCATGGCTGGATCGGCCTGTTCGGCGACGGCATTTTTTCGATCCGCTGCCTGAGTGCGTTGCCGGGGATTGCCACGGTGGGGCTCGGCATCTGGCTGGTGGACCTGCTCGCGACCCGCCGCGCCGCGTTGCTGGCCGGCGTCCTGCTGGCGCTGCTGCCCACGGCGGTGCGTTACAGCCAGGAAGTGCGGATGTATTCGCTGCTGGGGCTGTGGCTGATCGGCGCCACGATCGCCCTGGTGTGCTGGATAAAACGGCCGCAACGCACACGCTATCTGGTGATTTACACCCTGCTGATGAGTGCGGCGTTCTACACCCATTACTTCACGGCGCTGTGCGTGCTTTGCCACTGGCTGTATCTGGGACTGATCCGCGTGCAGCCAGGGTATCGATTGCGGCACATTCAGCGCTCCGGCTGGTGGCTGGCCAATGTGGCCATTGTGCTGTTGTATTTGCCGTGGGTGCCCAACCTGATCGATCTGCTCCAGCACATGGATCAGCTCAAGGCCAATGGTGATGTGGGATGGGAGACACCTGTCACGCTGGGCTCATTACCTTCGATGATCTGGTCGTTCCTGATCCAGGACGACGGCGAGAACCTGCCGACGCTGGTTTTTATCGCGCTGCCACTGGCATTACTGGCCTTGGCGAGTGTGGCGCTGGCGCGGGACCGCAGTGTTTTCCGTGGCAGCGCGTTGGCGGTGATCTACATCGCTCTTCCGTTGTTGCTGGTGTTTTTGGTGTCGTTCATATCGCCGGTGTTCGTCGAGCGTTACCTGACCGCTTATGCCCTGGGCCTGCCGATGTTTGTCGCGCTGGCCATCGATCGCATGTACGCAGGCTTCAAGGTCTTGGCGCTGGTGGTGCTGATGCTGTTTGTCGGCGTCGAGCTGGCGGGGCTGAAGAACAATGCCACGGTGGATACCGACGATCAGATCAGCGTCATGGTCAACTACGTAAACCAGCACTTCACCCCCGGCGACCGGATCGTCACCAGCGACATGCTCTGGTACCTGAGTTACGTCTATTACAACCAGACCGACGCCAAACCGATGCTCTATACGCCACCGCTGGCCGATGGAAGGTCGAGCCGGCCGAACGCCTATGGTTTCGGCACGCTGGTGACCAATGACATTTACCTGGATAACCTCGGCGGCTTGCCCAAAGGCACTGGTCGAGTATGGCTGGTCGGTACCATTGAGGGGCCGGACGAGTTCGCGCCGTTGCCCGCAGGCTGGCAACGCGTCAACGAAACCCGGGCGGGAGGCGCCGAGGCACGCTTGTATATGCTGAAGTAGCCCGTCATCCAGAGCTAAAACGATTCATCTTTCAGGTCGTTATATCAGGCGTGTTTTCCAGTCGATTTAGCTCCGATTTGATATCAAAACACCACTAGCTGTTAGGCAATTCCTGGTCTACGCTCGTCAAACAAAAGGACTTTTGACGGGTGAATGGATGCAGCACTTTCACTTTATTTCCGGCTTGCCGCGCTCAGGCTCGACCCTGCTTTCTGCGATTCTTTTGCAGAATCCGCGCTTCCATGCCGGTATGACCAGCCCCGTGGGTGCGCTCTTTTCCGGTGTTCTGGAACAGTGCAGCGCCGGCAGCGAGTTCGGCGCGGTGATCGATACCGATCTGCGCCGCCGCCTGTTGCGTGGCTTGTTCGATTCCTTCTACGCCGACAAGGCCGACAAACCGGTGGTGTTCGACACGAACCGCCTGTGGAGTTCGCGCCTGCCGGCGATCAGCGATCTGTTCCCTCAAGCCAAAATCATTGCCTGCGTGCGCAATGTCGCTTGGGTCATGGACAGCATCGAGCGCCTGTACCGCGCCAACCCTTTCGAAAACACCAAACTGTTCGGCGATGCGGTCGAACGCAACACGGTCTACAGCCGCTGTGAAACCCTGGCCCAACGCAATCGGCTGGTGGGGTTTTCCTGGGCCGCCCTCAAGGAAGCCTATTACGGTGAACATGCCGACTCGCTGCTGATCATCGATTACGACCTGCTGAGCCAGGCCCCGGAGCGAGTGATGCGGCTGGTCTACGACTTTATCGGCGAACCCTGGTTCGAACATGATTTCGACCATTTGGCCTACGACGCACCGGAATTCGACCAGGCCCTCGGCCTCTCGGGGCTGCACAAGGTAAAGGCCAAGGTCCAATTGCAATCCCGGCGTACGATCCTGCCGCCGGACTTGTTCAAGCAGTACGCCGAGTTGTCCTTTTGGCTCGATGGCTCAGCCAGCGCCGCCAATGTCATTCGTATGAAAGCCGACGCCGCGATCAGTTGATCGCGGCGTTTTCATTGATGCGTCAGAAAGTTCGAGTCCGGGTGAGCAGCATGTGGTGGAGCAAAGGCAAGTCGCGGGTTACCGAAGGCGCACGAGCGCTGGCCTCGCCAATGATCATGTCCCTGGAGCCGCGCATGCTGTTCGACGGCGCGGTGGCCGCGACGGTTGCCGATACCGCCCAGGCTGACGGCCATACCACTGCCGACACGGTCAAGGCTCCGACTGCCGATCAACCGGTCGCCAGCAAGGACACCCACGGCCAGACCGACGCCGCGCCAGCACCAGCACCCGTTGCGGTGCCGGGGCAAAGCGTGGTGTTCGTCGATTCGCGGGTCAAGGATGTCGATAGCCTGCTTCAGGGCGTCGCGCCTGGCACTCAGGTGGTTCAACTGGATGCCACCAAAGATGGCCTGCAGCAAATTGCCGATTATCTGGACGGCCATCAGGGCGTCAGCTCGGTGCAGATCATTGCCCACGGCAACGCGGGCGATTTGTGGCTGGGCAACAGCTACTTGTCCGCCGACAACGTCGCGGCCCGCAGCGCAGTGCTGGCGGAAATCGGCAAGGACATGAACGTTGGCGGCGACATCCTGATCTACGGCTGCTACACCGCCGAAGGTGAGCGCGGCTTGAGTTTTGTCGACTCGCTGGCTCAATTGACCGGCCGCGATGTGGCCGCCTCTAGCAATCGCACCGGGCTCGGTGGCGACTGGGATCTGGAAATTGCCACCGGCAACATTGAAAGCGCCAATGTCCTCTCGACCACGGCCATGACCGACTATCAGTGGGGTCTGGCTACTTGGACCGCCACTAACAACGCCAACACGGGCGTCGGTTCGCTGCGCGCGGCGATCGCCTCGGCGCAGAACGGCGATATCGTTACCTTCAACGGCAGCATGACGGTGCAGCTGACGTCCGAACTGCTGATCAACAAGAACATCACCGTTGATGGCGACTTGAACAACGACGGTGCGGCTGACGTGATTCTCGACGGTCAGTACAGGACCCGAGTGATTGAAGTGTCTTCTGGCAGCATCGTGACGCTCGATGGCCTGGTGATCACCCGCGGCCTGGTGTCGGGCACGGGCGGCAACGGTGGCTACGGTGCCACGGGCTCGATGGCCGGGGGGATTTTCAACGCAGGGATTCTGACCCTGAACAACGTCAGCGTGACTTCCAACGCCGCTTCCGGTGGCGGTGGTGGCGGCGGTGTCACCGGCGCTTTTTACGGCGGTGGCGGTGGTGGCGGCGGCGGTTTGGGCGGCCAGGGCGGCGGGCATGGCGGTTCGGCAGGGCCGGGCACCGGCACATTGGGCGGCCAGGCGGGCGGCGGCGGTGTTGGTGGTTACGGCGGCGGTTATGACGCCACCCACATGGGCGGTCGCGGCGGTACCACCACTGGCGGGGCTGGCGGCGTAGGCGTTTCCTATTACAGCAACGGCGGTAACGGTGCGACGGCCACCAATGGCACGATTTCCATTGGCGGTGGCGGCGGCGGGGCCGGTTGGGACAAGGTGGGGGGCGCCGGCGGCAACGCGGTGGGCGGGATCTACAACGCCAGCAGCGGCACCATCACCATCGTCGGCACGTCGACCATCAGCAACAACATCGGCGCTGGTGGCGGCGGTGGCGGTGGTGGTGGCCAAGGCAGCAATGCCAGCAATGGCGGCATTGGTGGCCGTGGCGTCGGTGCGATCTGGAACAAAGGCACGCTACTGATCACAGCCGCCAACTTCGCGGCCCTGGCCGGTAATGCCGCGGCCAGTGGTGCCGGCGGTACCGCGCAGGGCGGAGGTACAACCGGTACCTCGCCGACCTCTGTCGCGACCATATACAACGACGGCGGCGTACTCAACACCGCGTATTCACCGCCACCGACCGCGACCATTGTGGTCGCTGACACCTCACTGCGCATCGGCGAAACGTCCCTGGTGACCATTACCTTCTCCGAGGCGGTAACCGGTCTCACCAATGCGGATCTGACCATCGCCAACGGCACCTTGACCGCGGTAAGCAGCGCTGATGGCGGCATTACCTGGACGGCAACCTTTACCCCTTCCGTCAGTATTTCCGATACGACCAACGTCATCACCCTGGACAACACCGGGGTGATCAACATTCTGGGCACCGCTGGCGTCGGCACCACCAACTCCAATAACTACACGGTCGACACCGTACGCCCGACCGCCAGCATCGTGTTTACCGACACGGCGCTGAGAATCGGCGAAACCTCCCTGGTGACCATCACTTTCAACGAAGCGGTCACCGGTCTCACCAATGCCGACCTGACGATTGCCAACGGCACCTTGACCTCGGTGAGCAGCGGCGATGGCGGCATCACCTGGACGGGGACTTTCACGCCGAGCGCGAGCATCACCGACACGACCAACCTGATCACCCTGGACAACACCGGGGTCAGCGACCTGGCGGGCAACGCCGGCAGTGGCACCACCGATTCGAACAATTACGCCATCGATACCGTGCGGCCAACGGCAACCGTCGTGGTGACAGACAATGCGCTGAGAATCGGCGAAACCTCGCTGGTGACGATCACCTTCAGCGAAGCGGTCAGCGGTTTCACCAACGCCGACCTGACCATCGCCAATGGCACCTTGAGCGCGGTCAGCAGCAGCGACGGCGGCATCACCTGGACCGCGACCTTCACACCTTCCGCGAGCACTAACGACGCGACCAACCTGATCACCCTGAACAACACCGGGGTCAGCGATCTGGCGGGCAACGCCGGCAGCGGCACTACCGATTCGAACAACTATGCGATCGATACGCTTCGTCCGACCGCAACCATCGTGGTGACGGACAATGCGCTGAAAATCGGCGAAACCTCGCTGGTGACGATCACCTTCAGTGAAGCGGTCAGCGGTTTCACCAACGCCGACCTGACCATCGCCAACGGCACCTTGAGCGCGGTCAGCAGCAGCGATGGAGGTATCACCTGGACCGCGACCTTCACACCTTCCGCGAGCATCACCGACACGACCAACCTGATCACCCTGGACAACACCGGGGTCAGCGACTTGGCGGGCAACGCCGGCAGCGGCACCACCGATTCGAACAACTATGCGATCGACACCGTGCGGCCAACGGCAACCATCGTGGTGGCGGACACGGCGCTGAGAATCGGCGAAACCTCGCTGGTGACGATCACCTTCAGTGAAGCGGTCAGCGGTTTCACCAACGCCGACCTGACCATCGCCAACGGCACCCTGACTGCGGTGAGCAGCAGCGACGGCGGCATCACCTGGACCGCGACCTTCACACCTTCCGCGAGCATCAACGACACGACCAACCTGATCACTCTGGACAACACCGGCATCGCGGATCTGGCGGGTAACGCCGGCAGTGGCACCACCGATTCCAACAACTATGCGATCGACACCGTGCGCCCGACCGCCACGATTGTACTGGCCGATACAACACTGACAGCGGGCGAAACCTCGCTGGTGACCATCACCTTCAGCGAGGCGGTCAGCGGTTTCACCAATGCCGACCTGAGCATCGCCAACGGCACGTTGAGCGCGGTGAGCAGCAGTGACGGCGGCATTACCTGGACCGCGACCTTCACGCCAACCGTCGGCGTGAGTGACCCGAGCAACGTCATCACCCTGAACAATACCGGTGTGGCCGATCTGGCCGGCAACACAGGCAGCGGCACCACCAACTCCGGCAACTACACCCTCGATACGGTGCTGCCGACAGCCACTATCGTTGTTGCCGACACTGCGCTGAGAATCGGCGAAACCTCGCTGGTGACCATCACCTTCAATGAAGCAGTCAGCGGTTTCACCAACGCCGACCTGACCATCGCCAACGGTACGTTGACCGCGGTCAGCAGTAGCGATGGCGGCATTACCTGGACCGCGACCTTCACGCCGAGCGCGAGCATCACCGATACGACCAACCTGATCACCCTGGACAACACTGGCGTGCAGGCTGCCGGCACCGGCAACGTGGGCAGCGGCACCACCGATTCCAACAACTATGCAATCGACACCGTGCGGCCAACGGCAACCATCGTGGTGACGGACACGGCGCTGAGAATCGGCGAAACCTCGCTGGTGACCATCACCTTCAGTGAAGCGGTCAGCGGTTTCACCAACGCCGACCTGACCATCGCCAACGGCACATTGAGCGCGGTGAGCAGCAGCGACGGCGGCATCACCTGGACCGCGACCTTCACGCCGAGCGCGAGCATCAACGACACGACCAACCTGATCACCCTGGACAACACCGGCATCGCGGATCTGTCGGGCAACGCCGGCAGTGGCACCACCGATTCCAACAACTACGCCATCGACACCGTGCGCCCGACCGCCACGATTGTGTTGGCCGATACAACACTGACAGCGGGCGAAACCTCGCTGGTGACCATCACCTTCAGCGAGGCGGTCAGCGGTTTCACCAACGCCGACCTGAGCATCGCCAACGGCACCCTGACTGCGGTGAGCAGCAGTGACGGCGGCATTACCTGGACCGCGACCTTCACGCCAACCGTCGGCGTGAGTGACCCGAGCAACGTCATCACCCTTAACAATACCGGTGTGGCCGACATCGCCGGCAATACCGGTAGCGGCACCACCAGTTCCGGCAACTACACCATCGATACGGTGCTGCCGACCGCGACCATCGTGGTCGCCGACAATGCGTTGAACATCGGTGAAACGTCGCTGGTGACCATTACCTTCAGCGAAGCGGTCAGCGGTTTCAGCAACGCCGACCTGACGATTGCCAATGGTACGTTGAGCGCCGTCAGCAGCAGTGACGGCGGCATCACCTGGACCGCGACCTTCACGCCGACCGTCAGCATTACCGACGCGACCAACCTGATCACCCTGGATAACAGCGGGGTGCAAAATGCTTCGGGCAATGCCGGCAGCGGCACTACTGATTCCAACAACTACGCGATCGACACTGTGCGGCCAACGGCAACCATCGTGGTGGCGGACACGGCGCTGAGAATCGGCGAAACCTCGCTGGTGACCATCACCTTCAGTGAAGCGGTCAGCGGTTTTACCAACGCCGACCTGACCATCGCCAACGGCACATTGAGCGCGGTGAGCAGCAGCGACGGCGGCATTACCTGGACCGCGACCTTCACACCTTCCGCGAGCATCAACGACACGACCAACCTGATCACCCTGGACAACACCGGGCTCAGTGACCTGGCGGGCAACGCCGGCAGCGGCACCACCGATTCCAACAACTATGCGATCGACACGGTGCGCCCGACCGCCACGATTGTGTTGGCCGATACAACGCTGGCAGCGGGCGAAACCTCCCTGGTGACCATCACGTTCTCCGAGGCGGTGAGCGGATTCACCAACGCCGACCTGACGATTGCCAATGGTACGTTGAGCGCGGTCAGCAGCAGTGACGGCGGCATTACCTGGACCGCGACCTTCACGCCCACCACTGGCGTTAACGACGCCACCAATGTCATCACCCTGAACAATACCGGCGTGGCCGACATCGCCGGCAACACCGGCAGCGGTACCACCAGTTCCGGCAACTACACCATCGATACGGTGCTGCCGACAGCCACCATCGTGGTGGCCGACAATGCGCTGAGAATCGGTGAAACGTCGCTGGTGACCATTACCTTCAGCGAAGCGGTCAGCGGTTTCAGCAACGCCGACCTGACCATCGCCAATGGCACCCTGACCGCCGTCAGCAGCAGTGACGGCGGCGTCACCTGGACCGCCACCTTCACCCCGACCGTCAGCATTACCGACGCGATCAACCTGATCACCCTGGATAACAGCGGGGTGCAAAATGCTTCGGGCAATGCCGGCAGCGGCACCACCGATTCCAACAACTACGCGATCGACACCGTGCGGCCTACGGCAACCATCGTGGTCGCGGACGCGGCGCTGGGGGTAGGGCAAACATCGGTGGTGACCATCACGTTCTCCGAGGCGGTGACCGGTTTTACCACCGCTGACCTGACGGTGAGCAACGGTACCCTGAGCAGTCTGAGCACCAGCGATAACATCACCTGGACCGCCACCCTGACACCAACGGCGAGCATCACCGATTCGACCAACCTGATTACCCTGGACAACACCGGGGTCCTGGATGGGGCCGGAAACGCGGGTACCGGTACCACGGATTCGAATAATTACGCAATCGACAGCCAACGGCCGACCGCCACTATCGTGTTGAGCGACACGACCCTGAAACCGGGGGAGACGGCGCTGGTGACCATCACCTTCAGTGAAGCGGTGACAGGTTTTGACAACAGTGATTTGAGCATCGCCAACGGCACCTTAAGCGCGGTCAGCAGCAGCGACGGTGGCATCACCTGGACCGGGACCTTCACCCCGACTATCGGGATTACCGACGCCAGCAACATCATCACGCTGAACAACAGCGGCGTCTCGGACCTGGCCGGCAATACCGGGGCAGGCACCACCAACTCGGCCAATTATGTGGTGGAAACCGAGGTGCCGACCGCCACCATCGTGGTTGCCGACAATGCCCTCAAGGCCGGTGAAACCTCGCTGGTCACTATCACCTTCAGCGAAGCAGTCAGCGGTTTCAGCAACGCCGACCTGACCGTTGCCAACGGCACCCTCAGTAATGTTTCGTCCAGCGATGGCGGCGTGACCTGGACCGCGACCTTCACGCCTACGGTCAGTGTGACGGACACCACCAACCTGATCAGCCTGGACAACAGTGGTGTGACCAACGCGTCGGGTAACAGCGGCGTCGGCGTGACCAATTCCAACAACTACGCGATCGACACCGCTCGCCCGACCGCGACCATTGTGGTCGCGGACAATAAACTGGGCATCGGCGAGACCACCACGGTGACCATTACCTTCAGCGAAGCGGTGTCCGGTTTCGACCTGTCGGATCTCAGCGTGGCCAATGGCGTGTTGTCCAACCTTGCCAGCAGCAACGGCGGTGTGACCTGGACCGCCACGCTCACGCCGACCGCGAGCCTTAATGATGCGACCAACCTGATCATACTCGACACCGGCAATGTGCTCGACGCCGCGGGCAATGCCGGCGCCAGCATCGCTATCTCCAACAACTACGCGCTGGATGCGACCCGCCCAACTGTCACCATTGTGGTTGCCAACCCGAACCTGAGCATTGGCCAGACGACACTGGTGACTTTCACCTTCAGTGAGGCGGTCAGCGACTTCGATTTGTCGGACTTGAGCGTTACCAATGGCGAGCTGACTAACCTGGCCAGCAGCGACGGCGGCAAGACCTGGACCGGGACCTTTACACCCACCGCGAACATCACCGATCCGAGTAACTTCATTGCGCTGGACACCAGCAATGTGACGGACCTGGCGGGCAACGTGGGCGCCAGCGTCGCTGTATCCAATAACTACGCGATTGATACCGCACCGGCGCCGCCCTTGGTTTTGACACCGGTGGTCGTAGTCGATCAACCGAACGTGCCATTGCAACCGATCATCTTCACCCCACCCACTGGCGATCTTGGCTCGCCGCTGACGTTTGCCCCGCTGTTTGAACAACGGGTGATAGGCAATGGCATTCGGCCTCTGGGCGACATTTTCATGAACCACGGGGCGCTGGCGCCAAGTTTTATCGCGCAGGTATTCAGCAGCAGTGAGAGCGGTGGCGATGGCTCAGGCCAAGGCTTCCTGGGTTTTGGCGGGGGCGATGGCGGGGTCTTCGGCAGCAGCACTCTGTCGAGTCTGTTCAATCAGGACACCAGTAGCGAGGGGGATTCGCTGAACACCTTCGGTAATCAGTCAATCAGGGCGGGGGATGTTTCCCAAGGGCTGCGTGGCGTGTTTGGCGCACCGACTCTTGGCCAACAATTGCAACAACTCAAAGACACCGAGCAACGGCAGGTCGAAAGCCTGGCCGCGGCGTTACAACAGGTCGGCATCAGCGAAATGCAGGCCTGAAAAAAACATTAAAGCAGTGAGGCACCGGGGGCTCCAAGGATGAAGAGAAGTCAGAAGTTGTTCGGCGCCAGCTTGCTGGCGCTGGCGATCAGCGGATGTGCAGTCACCAGTGAACCGATCGAACGCAGCGTCAGCCAACAGCGCGCCAAAAGCGATCTGCAAAAGATGTACACGGGTCAGGAGCCCCTCAGCGGCCCACTGACCCTGCACCAAGCCATGGCCCGCGCGGTGAAGTACAACCTCGAAGGCCGGCTCAAGATCATGGAAGAGGCCTTGGCCAAGCGCCAACTCGACCTCGCCAGTTTCGACATGTTGCCACGCATGGCGCTGGATGCCGGTTACGTGGGGCGTAACAACGTCAACGCATCCAGCAGTCAGAGCGTGCTCACCGGTACCCAGTCCCTGGAACCGTCGACCTCTCAGGACCGCGACCGTGAAGTGGCAGACCTGACCATGGTCTGGAACGTGCTCGACTTCGGTGTCAGTTACATCAGCGCCAAGCAGCAGGGCGATCAGCGGCTGATCGTGCAGGAACGTCGGCGCAAGGTGATCAACACCATCGTCCAGGACGTACGCTCCGCCTATTGGCGAGCCATGGCCGCTGAGCGTTTGCTCAAGCAAATCGACAGCCTGATGGCCCGGGTCGAAACCGCCCGCAACAATAGCCAGAGCATGAGCGAGCAGCGTATCGGCGATCCGATTCAATCGTTGGGTTATCAACGCTCGCTGATCGAAGCCACCCGGCAACTGGAAGAGCAACGTCGCGCACTGTCGCTGGCGAAAACCGAACTGGCGACCCTGATCAACCTGCCTCCGAGCACCGAGCTGACGCTGGCGACCCAGGACGACTACGTCATTCCGGAACTCAAAGTCGACCTCGCCAGCCTGGAACAGGAAGCCCTGACCAGTCGGCCGGAGTTGCGTGAGCAGGATTACCAGACCCGCATCAGCGCCGCCGAAACCCGCAAAGCCATGCTGCGCCTGCTGCCGGGGCTGGAGTTTTCCGCCGGTGGGCATTACGACAGCAACTCGTTTCTGGTGGAGCAGGGCTGGGCGGATTACGGGGTGAAAGTCACCTGGAACCTGTTCAATGTGATTTCCGCACCCGCCGCGATCGACGTTGCCAAGGCTGGTGAAGAAGTCGCCACGGCGCGCCGGCAGGCGATGTCGATTGCCGTGCTGGCGCAGCTTTACGTGGCCAACGCCAACTATCGCGAGGCGATGCGGCAGTTCAAGACCAATCAGCAACTGTCAGACATCGATGGGCAAATCGTCGGCCAACTGCGCAATCGCTATCAGGCGGCCGGGCTGGGCGAACTGGATCTGATCCAGGGCGAGCTGAACACGTTGCAGGCCGATCTGCGTCGCGACCTGTCTTATGCTGACTTGCGCAACGCTTATGGGCAAATCTTCGCCAGCGCCGGCCTCGATCCGCTGCCGGACGAGGTACAGTCGACGCAAGTCCAGTCCATCGCCACCGCCCTGGCCAATCGCGAAGAGGCGTGGGCGGCGGGCAACATCTCAGTGCCGGTGGCCCATGCCCCGGTCCAATAACCTGCTGGCGCCGACGGCGAGCATCAGCCGCGCCCAACGGGAGACCCGCAACGGCCATCGTGGCGCGGCGATTCTGCTGACCGGTTTACCGGCCGCGGGCAAGTCGACATTGGCCCAGGCACTGCACGCCGAGTTGTTCGAACACGGCGTGCAAAGTGTGGTGCTCGATGGCGACGGATTGCGGGTGGGGCTCAATCGCGACCTGGGGTTCAGCGACAGCGATCGCCTGGAAAACATCCGCCGCGCCAGCGAACTCGCGGCGCTGTTGGTGGACAACGGGCAGATCGTGATCCTCGCGATGATCGCGCCCTTGGTGGAGTTGCGTGAATTGTTCGTCCAACGGTTGGGCGAGGATTACCGCGAAGTCTGGTGCAGCGCCTCGTTGGCGGTGTGTGAACAACGCGATCCCAAAGGTCATTACGCCCGTGCTCGACGGGGTGAGTTGGCGGGGTTTACCGGTATTTCGGCGCCGTATGAACCACCGCCGTGCGCGTCGCTGGTGCTCGACACGGGCGCGCAGTCGGTCGAGGCCTGTCTCGACCGTTTGCTGACCTGGCTCGGCGAGTGCGCGGTGCTGCCGAAACGATGAGTCGGCCGGCCTTCTCCCGCTTGCCGGTAACGGTGGATTTGCCGTTGCTGTTGCAGGCGCTGGGGGCGATTGGCGAGGACGACTGGCACAGCCACTTCAATAGCGATTATTACGCGGGCGACTGGAGCGGTGTGGCGCTGATTTCCGCAGCCGATGCCTTGACTGAGCTGTCCCCCGGTCGCGGCGAAACTCTTTTGCGTGAGCCCTGGCGGCAAGATGCTCGATGGCAGCAAGGGCTGCGGGATCTGCCGCTGCAGATCGTCTGCGCGCGCCTGTTGCGGCTCGGCCCCGGCGGGCGGATTCACGAGCATCGCGACTATGACCTGGGCGAGCCGGACGCTGATTTGCGTGTACATATCCCGCTGCTCAGCCCACCTCGGGTGGACTTTCTGCTGGATGGCCAACGCATGCCGATGGCCGCAGGCGAATGCTGGTATCTCGATTTGTCGCGGCCGCATCGCGTGGACAATCACGATACCCAGGCACGGGTTCATCTGGTACTCGATTGCCGGCCCGGTGCCTGGCTGGAGCAGGCGATCATCGACGGTGTATCGACCACGCCGCCGCCCGGTGTCGATGATGGGGCTTTGCTACAGTTTCAGCGTTTAGTGGCCAGCGATTCGCAGCTTTCGAAGACGTTGCAGGGCTTGCCGGACACCGAAGCTTTTATCACCCGCACTCTGGAACTGGCGGCTGGGCGAGGCTTGCTGTTCACCCGCGAAGAACTACGCGCAGCGATGCGCGACGGTCGCCGCCAATGGAATGAACAATGGAGCGCCTGAACCTCGAAGGCTGGTTGCCGATTCGTGTCTGGCAAGAGGCCGGGCAATGGCAAGTTGACTGGTGCTGGTTCGGTGACACGCGGCTGCATCAACCGTTTTTTCGTGACGCCGTAGAGGATGCGCTGCGACTGCCGTTCAATCAGGCGTTTCGCCGCACAACTGCATTGTTGACCCTCGCCGACTGGCAGGTTTGCAGCCCCGGTCTGACGCCGAGTGCGTTTATCTTTCATGCCTCGCGCTGCGGCTCGACCCTGATCAGCCAGATGCTCGCGCAACTCGACAACCACATTGTCATCAGCGAGCCACCGCCGCTGGATGCCTTGCTGCGCAGTGATTTACCCGCCGTCGAGCGCTGTGCCGCCATCAAAGGGTTGTTGTCTGCCTATGGCCAGCGTCGACTCGGTTCGGAGCAACGACTGGTCATTAAGCTCGATGCCTGGAACATCACTGAATTGCCTGTGTTACACGAGTGTTTTCCCGAAACGCCTTGGTTGTTTGTGTACCGCGATCCGCTGGAAATCGCCGTCTCGCATCTGCGTCGTCCGGGCATGCACATGGTGCCGGGGATGATCGGGGTGAGCGGGCTGGACGACGAATTGCCGTTCGATAGCCGCGAGGATTACATCGCCCGGCGGGTGGGACGGTTACTGGCGTCGGGGTTGGCGCAATGCCGGGCGTTTGGCGGCCTGGCGGTGAACTACAGCGAACTGCCACAGGCCATGGCGGGGCGGTTGGCTGAGTTTTTCGGGTTGGATGAATTGCAGCGTGAGCAAGTGTTCGCGGCAGTGGGGCAACATGCCAAACAGCCGTCGGACGTGTTTGTCGGAGACAGCGATGGCAAGCGTCGCGAGGCCACGGCCCTGTTGCTCGAGCGGGTAGAGCGTTGGGCGCGAGCGCCGTATGAGGCGCTAGTTGCCAAGTCATGTATCGACGGCACTGACGCCATCGCGAGCAAGCCCGCTTCCACATTGGATGGGGGGCGCCCCCGTATTTCTTGAACATCCGAAATCCACTGTGGGAGCGGGCTTGCCCGCGAAAGCGGTGTGTCAGTCAACATTGATGTTGAAGCTGATGGCCCCTTCGCGAGCAAGCCCGCTCCCACAGTAGTCCTGGGGTGCACACAGCATTTGTGAACGCCCAAGATCAAATGTGGGAGCGGGCTTGCTCGCGAAAGCGATCTTCAATTCACCACAAATCTACCGAGATAAACCTTGGCCCGAGCCTGCATCTGTGACTTCTCCCAATGATCCAGCGAGTAGGAAGGCTGCGATCTGTTCAAGGCTTGGACGACAAATCCGCCATCCCCTTGAGCAATTCGATCGGCAGCGGAAAGACGATGGTCGAACTCTTGTCACCGGCGATCGAACTCAGCGTCTGCATGTAACGCAGCTGCATGGCCCCCGGCTGGCGTCCGAGCATTTCGGCGGCCTGCATGAGTTTTTCCGAGGCCTGCAGTTCACCTTCGGCGTGGATCACCTTGGCCCGACGTTCCCGTTCGGCCTCGGCCTGCTTGGCGATGGCGCGAATCATCGATTCGTTGAGGTCCACGTGCTTGATCTCGACGTTGGCCACCTTGATGCCCCAGGCGTCGGTCTGCGCATCGAGTACTTGCTGGATATCGACGTTCAGCCGTTCCCGTTCGGCCAGCAATTCATCGAGTTCATGTTTACCGAGCACCGCTCGCAACGTGGTCTGGGCCAGTTGGCTGGTGGCCATGAGAAAGTCTTCGACCTGAATGATCGCCCTTTGCGGATCGAGCACGCGGAAATACAACACTGCATTGACCTTGACCGAAACGTTGTCCCGGGTGATCACGTCTTGCGGCGGTACGTCGAGCACCACGGTACGCAGGTCGACGCGAACCATTTGCTGGACCACTGGAATCAACAGGATCAGGCCAGGGCCCTTGACCTGCCAGAAGCGTCCGAGCTGGAACACCACGCCGCGTTCGTATTCGCGCAGGATGCGGAAGGTCGACCCCGCCAGTGCAATCAGCAATAACAGGAGCGCGGCAAAACCCAGTTGCAGACCCATGACTATTCTCCGCCATCATTGTTCATGCGGGCGCCGCGTCAGCCGCGACCACTTCCAGCAGTAAACCTTTGCGTGCCACCACCCGGACCTGCTGGCCCGGTTGCAACGGTGTGGCGCTCATTACTTGCCATTGCTCGCCTTGCAGGTGCACCCAGCCGATATACGCATTACCGGCCTGCAACGACGTTATCGGCGTCACGCTGCCCAGTAATTCGTCGTCGCCGCTGACGTTGCGACGCGGTCGGGTTTTCAAGGCGCGGATCAGCAGGAAAGTCAGCAGCAATGCGCTAATCAGCCCCAAGCCGATCATCAAGGGAACGGGGACTTCGGCATTGGTCAGAATCACCGCGCCAATCACGAACATCACAAGACCGCCAAGACCGACCACGCCGTAATTGGGCAAGGCCGCCTCGGCGATCAGAAACGCAATACCGAACGTGATCAGCCAGAGCCCGATGGGATCGGGAACCAGCACCACGAGAGTGTCCGCCGCGAAAACCGATCCGCTCAAGGCCAGCAGCAGCGCAATTGCCCAGCAACGAGTGTTCACTTGACCCTCCGGGAGAGTCATCCGTCCGCGAGCCGTTTGTGGCTCTGTGTACAAGTCTAGTTGAGCCTGTAGTTGTATGAATTTTGACCAGTGTCGACAGCGTCCGACGGGCGGATTTCCCGCCGGATCCCACCAGCGGGCCTAGACTTTTAAGGGAGACAAAAGTTAACCATCGTCCGCGATTCGTTGCTGCGGACACCGAGGTGCATCATGCGTATGGCAAAAACCGTGCAGAACAGCCTGGACAAGGCCCACTGCGAATATGACATCGTTTCCCACCCGCACTCGGCCAGCAGCCTTGAAACGGCTCGGCTCGCGGGCATCCCTGCCGAACGGGTCGCCAAATCGGTGATCCTCGACGACCGCCACGGGCATTACTTGATGGCCGTGCTACCCGCCAGCCGTCACCTGGACCTGAGCAAAGTCCGTGGCAGCAGCGAATGGCAAGTCACCCGTGAAAGCAACCTGCCGCACCTGTTCGACGATTGCGAACGCGGCGCCGTGCCTGCATTGGGCGAATCCTACGGGATGGATATGGTCATCGACCCACAGCTGACCCGGCAGAAAGACATTTACCTGGAAGCCGGCAACCACAACAACCTGGTACACATGAGCGTGCCGGAATTCTTGAAAATGGTGCCGCATGCCGAAGTGTGCGAGTTGAGTCTTTCGGCATAACAGTCGCCCCGACTGACGTCATCGCGGGCAAGCCTCGTCTCTACATCCCTGTAGGAGCGAGGCTTGCCCGCGAATGGCCGCGCCGCAGTCACCCGTCCAATACGCGATTACGAAGGAGCCAGACATGGAATCCCCCACCCACAGCCTCCCATCCCTGTTCAAACAACTCGGCCTGCCTGACGACGCCGAAAGCATCGATAAATTCATCGCCACCCATTCACCGCTCAAACCCGAACTGCACCTGGCCGACGCGTTCTTCTGGAGCGAGAGCCAGGCAGAACTGCTGCGTGAGGAGATTCTGGATGATGCTGACTGGGCTGAGGTGGTGGATCAGCTGGATGTGATGTTGAGGAAGGGGCGGGGGGTGTAACAGTCATCTTTCTGGTGGCCACTGTCGGGACGTATGCGCTAGAGCGAGTATCCAGATCGCATCTGGCCCCAATTCATAAACGACACGATAGCTCTGATGTGGAATTAACTCGCGGGTACCTGCAATGATTCCGACAGGGCCGATTTCAGGGTATTGGGCAATGCGGGATATCGCGTCTTTGAAGCGGTTGTCCATGTCGATGGCGGCTTTCGGGTTGACGGCATGCAGGTAATCCCAAATATCTGCACGATCCTGTGCTGCTGTTGGCGTCCAGATTATCTTCATTCTTGTATGGCTGCTCGCACTCGCCTGGCAGTGAATTCTGCTTCAACTTCCTCATTTGTCAGGCCATCCCCAGCGCGCATGGAAACTCGGGCCTTGTCGACCTTACGTTGCAGGAATGCTTCGTACTCGCGCGATTCTCGTTGGGTTTGAACGAATTGACGCATCATTTCCCTGACGATTTGAGAGGCAGGACGATGAGAAGCTTCTGCTTCGGCCATGAACTGTTCACGCAATTCGGGTTCGAGTTTCATCGTAAAAACGGCTTGTTTTGACATGTCCAATCCTCGGAATATGTACTGACGAAGTATATACACCTTCACTACTTTCTTTGATTGAAGCAGTGGTTGTCACGACAGACGGCGGTAAATTGTTTCAAAACTTGACCAACTTTCCCCTCGAATGCAATATTGATAGTTAGCAAACTAACAGTGTGTGTATTCCCTCGTGCCGAACCTCGCCGCTCTCCAGATGAACATCAGCAGCTCCATGGTGGTGGCCGCCCGGCATTGGCGGAAGATCTGCCAGACCACGCTGGTCAACTATGGAATCTCCGAAGCCTGCGCCGTGCCGTTGTTGATGATCGGGCGTTTGGGCGAGGGTGTGCGGCAGGTGACGGTCGCGCAGGCGGCGGGGATGGAGAGTCCGTCACTGGTGCGTTTGCTGGATCAGTTGTGCCATGCCGGTTACGTCTGCCGTACCGAAGACGCCCATGACCGCCGCGCCAAGTGCCTGAGCCTGACCGAGACCGGTCGCGAGCTGGTGCAGGCGGTCGAAATCGAGTTGGTGCGCTTGCGTCATGAAGTGCTCGAAGGGATCGACCAGAGTGATCTGGAAGCGGCGCTGCGGGTATTGAGAGCCTTCGAAGCGGCCAATCATCCAGCGGTGGCTCAGCCTTGAGCGGATTTTTCACCGGCGTACCCCCGGCGCGGGACTGGTTCTACGGTGTGCGCACGTTCGCGGCATCGATGATCGCGCTGTACATCGCCATGCTCATGCAAATGCCCCGTCCGTATTGGGCGATGGCCACGGTGTATATCGTTTCCAGCCCGTTCGTCGGCCCCACCAGCGCCAAGGCGTTGTACCGCGCCGTTGGCACTTTGCTCGGTGCGGCGGCGGCGGTTTTTTTCGTGCCGATGTTCGTGCAGAGCCCTTATGTGCTGGTGGTGGTCATCGCGCTGTGGACCGGGATTTTGCTGTTCCTGTCCTTGCATTTGCGCACCGCCAACAGCTACGCCTTGATGCTCGCCGGTTACACCTTGCCGCTGATCGCATTGCCGGTGGTGGATAACCCGCTGGCGGTGTGGGACGTGGCCGAGGCGCGCACCGAAGAGATCTTCCTCGGCATCGCCTGCGCGGCAGTGGTCGGGGCCATGTTCTGGCCACGGCGGCTGGCGCCGGTGTTCAACGATTCGGTGAGTAAATGGTTCACCGATGCCTCGACCTACAGCCTGCGCTTCCTCAGTCGCAACGTGCAGCCGGACGAAGTCAGCGCCCTGCGTTCATCGATGGTGGCGAACTTCAACAGCCTGGAATTGATGATCGGTCAATTGCCCCACGAGGGCGCGCGACCGCAAACGGTGCGTAATACCAAGGAGCTGCGCGGGCGAATGATCCATTTGCTGCCGGTGATCGACGACCTCGACGATGCGCTTTACGCCCTCGAGCGGCGCACGCCGGAGCTTGTGGATAAGTTCGCGCCGCTGCTGGCCGCGACCACCGAATGGCTCGATCACAAAGACGCTGACCTCGAACGCTGGCAGGCCCTGAAAAACCGGCTCGAAGCGCTGCAACCGAGTGCCGAGGCGCTGGACGACCGCAAACAGTTGTTGTTCTCCAACGCCCTGTATCGCCTCGGCGAATGGATCGATGTGTGGCAAGACTGCCGCAGCCTGCAATACGCCATTCAGTGCGAGAGTCAGGACAGTTGGCGCGCGGTGTATCGGCACTGGCGCCTCGGTCGGCTGTCGCCGTTTCTCGACCGTGGGTTGATGCTCTATTCGGCGGCGTCTACGGTCACTGCCATTATTGTCGCTTCGGTGCTGTGGATTCTGCTCGGTTGGACTGACGGCGGCAGCGCGGTGATCCTGGCAGCGGTGGCGTGCAGTTTCTTCGCGTCGATGGACGACCCGGCGCCGCAGATCTACCGGTTCTTTTTCTGGACCGCGATGTCGGTGCTGTTCGCCAGCCTTTATCTGTTTCTGATCCTGCCGAACCTGCATGACTTCCCAATGCTGGTGCTGGCGTTCGCCATCCCGTTCATCTGCGTCGGCACTCTGACGGTACAGCCGCGTTTTTATCTGGGCATGCTGCTGACCATCGTCAACACGTCGTCTTTCATCAGCATTCAAGGTGCCTACGACGCGGATTTTCTCAGCTTCGCCAACTCCAATCTGGCCGGCCCTATGGGCTTGCTGTTCGCGTTCATCTGGACCCTGATCGCCCGGCCATTCGGTGCGGAACTGGCGGCCAAACGCCTGACCCGTTTCAGCTGGCGCGACATTGTCAGCCTCACCGAGCCGGCTTCGTTGGCCGAACACCGGCAATTGGGCGTGCAGATCCTCGATCGCCTGATGCAGCACTTGCCGCGGCTGGCCATGACCGGCCAGGACACCGGCATCGCGCTACGGGAAGTGCGCGTGGCGTTGAACCTGTTGGACCTGCTCGCCTATTCGCCGCGAGTGACCGGCGTGCCGCAAGTGCTGCTGCATCAGGTGGTGGCCGAAGTCGGCGAGTACTTCAAGGCCTGTCTCAAGGCGGGCGAGCGTCTGCCGGCGCCCGGCCCGTTGCTGATGACCCTCGACCGCACCCGTCGCGCCCTCGGCGGCCAAAGTGATGACCAAACCCGTCTGCACCTGCTGCATGCCTTGAGCGGCCTGCGTCTGGCGCTGTTGCCGGGGGTCGAATTTGTCGGCACGGGCGAACGTGAAGAACCGCTTCCCCATGGCATCGATGGAGCGCCTTTATGATCGGTGATCTGGATATCAGCGGGGTATTCCTGCCCACGCTGCTGGTGCTGATGGGCATTACCTACGTGTTGTACCTGTTGGTGCACGGGTTGCTGACGCACCTGCACTTTTACCGTCTGGTCTGGCACCGGGCATTGTTCAACGTGGCCCTCTACGCCGTGCTGCTCGGCGCCGTGGACTCACTCAGTCGATACCTGATGACATGAAAAAACCTTTTTTGACCCTCGGCCGCGTGGTCCTGACGCTGTTGATCGTGACCTTCGCCGTTGTCGTGGTCTGGCGCATGGTCATGTATTACATGTTCGCGCCCTGGACCCGAGACGGGCACATCCGCGCCGACATCGTGCAGATCGCCCCGGACGTCTCCGGGCTGATCCAGCAAGTGGAGGTGCGCGATAACCAGTGGGTGAAACGCGGCCAGGTGCTGTTCAGCATCGATCAGGACCGTTTCAAACTGGCGCTGCGCCAGGCGAAAGCGGCCGTCGCCGACCGCCAGGAAACCCTGGCCCAGGCCCAGCGCGAGGCCAAGCGTAACCGTGGCCTCGGCAATCTGGTACCGGCTGAACAACTGGAAGAAAGCCAGTCCCGTGTCGCCCGCGCCGAAGTTGCATTAATGGAGGCGCAGGTAACGGTGGACAGCGCTCAGCTCAACCTCGACCGTTCGGTGATCCGCAGCCCGGTGGATGGCTACGTCAACGACCGGGCGCCGCGTTCCCAGGAGTTCGTCACCGCCGGGCGGCCGGTGTTGTCGGTGGTGGACAGTAATTCCTTCCACATCGACGGCTATTTCGAAGAAACCAAACTGGATGGCATTCATGTCGGCCAAGGCGTCGACATTCGGGTGGTCGGCGACCGTGCTCGCTTGCGCGGGCACGTGGAAAGCATCGTTGCCGGCATCGAAGACCGCGACCGCAGCAGTGGCAGCAATCTGTTGCCCAACGTCAATCCGGCGTTCAGTTGGGTGCGGCTGGCGCAGCGAATTCCGGTGCGAATCGCTTTTGATGAGGTGCCGGAAGATTTCCGCATGATTGCCGGCCGTACGGCCACGGTGTCGATCATTGACGAGCAAACCCGGGAGCCGGCGAAATGAGCAGGGCTTCGGGTTTGGCGGTTGCCGGATTAGGCTTGCTGCTGTCGGCCTGTCAGGTGGTCGGGCCGGATTATCATTTGCCGGATGAGGCCGCTGTGCACCGTGAAGATTTTCAGGGCGATCTGGCGGTGAACGGCAAAAATGTCGTCTCGGCACCGGTGCCCGCCGATTGGTGGCGGCTGTATCAGGATCCGCGACTGGACCAATTGGTGCAGCAGGCCATGGCCTCCAACACCGATTTGCGGGTGGCGGCGGCGAATCTTTTGCGGGCTCGCGCCCAGGTCGACGAAGCACAGGCGGCGGGTGGTTGGAGTGGCGGTGTGAAGATCGGCGCCCAGCGTTTGCAGGAATCTGGGGAAGCGTTCTTGCTACCGGAGAAAGTGCCGGTGGCCAACGTTGGTGATATCGGCATCACCACCTCGTATCAGTTCGACCTGTTCGGCACGTTGCAGCGCGGTATCGAAGCGGCCAAAGCGAATGCCGATGCGACTCAGGCAGCGGCGGATACCGCACGGATCACCTTGGTGGCCGATGTGGTGCGGGCTTACACCCTAGTCTGCGCGGCCAACGAAGAGCGGGAAATCGCCCAGCATTCCCTCGATCTGCAAGCCCAGAGCACCACGCTGACCCAGCGCTTGCGCGATGCCGGGCGCGGCGATGAAACCCAGGTCACCCGTTCGCAAACCCAATTCAAATCCTTGCGCGCCGATATGCCGCGTTATGAAGCCGCGCGTCAGACCGGGCTGTTCCGCTTATCGATGCTGCTGGCCAAACCGGTCGAGCAATTGCCGGCGGGCACCAGCGACTGCGCCGAGTTGCCAAAAATTACGCAATTGTTGCCGGTGGGTGACGGTGCAACCTTGCTCAAGCGCCGGCCCGACATACGGCAGGCCGAGCGCAGATTGGCGGCCGCAACCGCCGGGATCGGCATTGCCACCGGCGAGTTGTACCCGGACATCAGCATCGGCGCGAGCATTGGCACGGTCGGCATTCTGGAAAACCTCGGCAAACCGTCGACCAATCGCTGGGGCTTCGGTCCGTTGCTGAGCTGGACCGTGCCATCCAACGGTTCCCGCGCGCGAATCCGTGAGGCCGAAGCCGCGACCCAAGGCGCGCTGGCGCATTTCGATGGCGTGGTGCTCAACGCCATTCGTGAGACTCAGACCGGGCTGGCGCAATATGCAGCGCAACTTCAGCGCCGCGATGCATTGGCTGATGCCGAACAGTCGGCGCAACTGGCGGCAGACCAGACCCACCGCTTCTTCCAGGCCGGTCGCGCGTCGTTTTTGGCGGACCTGCAAGCCACCCGCACCTACACCGATGTACGGGCGCAACTGGCCTCGGCCAACACCCAAGTCGCCATGAGCCAGATCGATTTGTTCCTTGCTTTGGGCGGCGGCTGGGAAAGCGGACGAACGCAAGGCTCACAACCCGGCAAACCCTGAGGCCGTTGCTATGCTTTGATTTGATGGGGGCGCGCGGCGAACCCGTCGATCAAGGCTTGCGTTGGTCATGGGGATCTAATAATGAAAAACCCTTACGCTCCCGGCTTCTGGTGCGCCATTGCTGCATTGGTTTTGCTGTCGGCCACCTATTTTTACGGCGTCATGCTGGCCCACCAGCTCGACACGGCGCTGATATTCCTCGACAGCGCGGCGGCGTTGATCGCCGTGATGGCTATCGTGGTGGTCGCCTGGGCTTCACTCCAGGGCCAGCGCATCAAGAAACGACAACTCGAACAAGGCAAGACCCTGGTGCTGATCTGGGACACCAAGGTGGCTTTGCGTCGCGTCGAAACGGTGTTCGACCGGTATTTCTGGGGCAGTTACTGGCAACCGGGGCGCACCTTCCAGGAAGTGATGGGCGAACTCACCGGCACGCCGCTGGAAAAAAGCCTCGAAACCTTGAAAAAGCAATGCCTGGCGCTGGACAAGCAAGTGGCCGACGAGGGGTGGCACTGGCTGAACAATGCGCGAGAGCTGTCGGATGTCGCCAACGCCATGGCCCGCGAGCGTTATCAACTGGACTTCTGCGACCCGCGCGCGGAAGTGACTGGCGGGGCGGTGATCAATCGGGATTTTGAAGTGCTGGTGTATACGTGGACCGCACGGCTCAAGAGCTTTGATCATCAATTGGATGAGATTGAGGTTCAGTATTCCTGAAATGATGTTGGCTGGACTGATGCCTTCGCGGGCAAGCCTCGCTCCTACAGGATTTGTGTCATTTGCGAAATTTGCGCACGACACAAATCCTGTAGGAGCGAGGCTTGCCCGCGAAGGCGATCTCATGACCACTGAAACTCTCGACCCCATGCGCGAGCCATAGACACTCTTTCACCTTTAATCGTTGGGCCGCTTTGCGGCGCAAATGCTAATCTCCATCCCACTTTCAGCGCAGTCGTGACCGCAACCCGTCATGGGTTCAGGGAAGACGACCACACTTTCAACAACGGACATTGAACGGATACTTCATGAATAAATCAGCAGGCGTGCTTCTAGGAATTGTTGTGGCCATCGGTGCAATCAGCGCTGGCGGTGCGTGGTACACCGGCAGCAAGCTCGACGGGGTGCTGACCACCTCGATCGCCGACGCCAACAAAGAGCTGCAAGCCGCGCTGGCAGGTTCCAATGGTACGGCGTCGCTGGAGCTGGTGTCGCTGGACCGCCATGTGTTCAGCAGTACCGCGCACTACCGCCTCAAGGGCGAAGGCGAGATGTTTGGTGAAGCGCCGGTCGAGTTGCTGTTCGCCGACCGCATCGAACACGGCCCGCTGCCGTTCTCGCGCCTGGTATCGCTGAAGTGGCTGCCGGTCCTGGCCACCAGTCACTACGAGCTGGAAAAGACCCCGCTGACCGAAAAGTGGTTCGCCGCCGCCAAGGACAAATCCCCGGTCAAAGGCGTGGTCAACATCGGCTACGACAACTCCACCAAGGGCACCCTCGAGTTTCTGCCGCTGGAAGCAGCGCTGGATGACAAGTCCAACCTGACATTCTCCGGGTTGAAACTCGACGTGGCCGCCAGCGCCCAGGCGCAAAAGGTCAAGGCCGACGGTTACATGGACAGCCTGAAACTGACCACCGTGGCTGAAGATCAGACTCCGGTGCAGGTCGAGCTCAATGGCTTGACCGTGGCCAGTAACCTGAACAAAAGCACCTACGGCTATTACACCGGCGAAAACACCGTCGTGCTGACCAGCAGCAAAACCACCTTCGGCGCCAAGCAATCGGTACTCGGCGTCAAGAACTTTGAAATGAAGAACCAGACCGAGGAAACGGGTACCAACGCTTCGGGGCGTGCCGATTACAAAGTCGGTGAAGTGTCCTTGAACGGCAAGGTTATCGGTTCTGCGCAGATGGCCATGAGCCTGAAAAACCTCGACATCCCGTCAACGATGTCGCTGATGCAGATCTACCAGACCAAACTGCAACCCTACGAAAGGGCCGCCGCTGAAGCCGCTGCCGCCGGTGAACCGGCGCCGCAGCTGAACCTGACCCCGGCTGAAGAGGCGCAGGTCAAGACCGGCCTGGAGAAACTGCTGGCCGCCGGCCCGCATGTGGCCCTGGAAAACCTGTCGTTCAACACCAGCAACGGCGAAAGCCGCGCCAACCTGGTGCTGGACCTGACCAAACCGCAATCCATGAACCTGCCGCCAGACCAGTTGGTCAAGCAGTTGATCGCATTGCTGGAGTTCAACGTACTGGTGTCCAAGCCAATGCTGGTTGACGTGCTCACCCTGCAGTCGCAAATCGACGGCCAGACCGATGCCAAGCTCATTGCCGATCAGGCCAGCGCAACCGCCGACATGTTCAGCAGCATGGCGGTCGGCACACAATTGGCGAAACTGGACGGTAACAACGTCGTCACCAAACTGCACTATGCCAACAATCAGGTGGACTTCAACGGCCAGAAAATGACCCTCGAAGAATTTGTCGGCTTCGTGATGAGCAAACTCGGTGGCACTGGCAACGTCACCATCCAGTAAAACCGCAGGCTTCAACGCAACGCCCGGCCTCTGCAACACGCAGACGCCGGGCGTTTTGCTGTCTGGGGTTTCGAAACGGGGAGAGGGGGAGGAGGTTCCAATGCCAGTCAGTCAAGGCACGGAACCTGTGGGAGCGGGCTTGCCCGCGATAGCGATCTATCAGTCAACATCTTTATCGACTGACACGACCTCATCGCGGGCAAGCCCGCTCCCACAGGTTCTGCATCTTGGCTGACTGGCATTGAGAGAAGGCCCGAGCGTCACGAATCTGAATAATTATTGTGCGCTGAATTGTCGACTACGCTTGCATGCAAGACTGTTGCGATAAAGCTTGGCTGGGTCTTTCGATCCGGCTTTCCGCTACGAATGGGCAAGGGACATTGTGACCCGGCTGGCCATGTAAGGATGCTGACGAATGCCGCGTATTGCTGGTCCCTTTATTCATCGTGGGTTGCGCCCCCTGTTTCGCGTTGCGCTGTGCGGCCAGTTGTTGTGGCCGATGCAGGCGTTCGCCGACACCCCCTACGACCAAATGGTTCGCGATGCACGGGCCGGCAACTACACGCCTGCGCTGACGGTATTGCGCCAGGTGCCAGTCAACCAGGCCACCACCGGCCAGATCAGCGATCACTTGCAGATCGCCAGCTGGGCCGGTCTGGACGCCGAAGTGGTCCAGGTCTATGAAACCCAGGGGCACAATCGGGCGCTGCCGGTTCAGGCCCTGACCGCCACCGCGCGTGCCTATCGCAACCTCAAGCGTTGGGACTCGGCGACCCAGGTGTACAACAAGGCCTTGGCCCTTGAACCGCAAAATCCCGACCTGCAGCTGGGGTTGGCGATGACCCAGGCCGACGCCGGTAAGCCTGACGAGGCGGTTGCCCGCGCCAGGGCGCTGGTGGCGGCGAAACCGGATGACCCTTCCCGTCGCTTGGCCCTGGCCTACGCCTTGACCCGCGCCGGTGCCACCTACGACGCATTGTTTGAATACGACCAGGCTTTCATCCGCGCCGGCAGCAAGCCCGACGTCGCTCGGGAATACGTGATTGCCCTGCAACGCGCCCGCCTGCCAGAACCGGCCTTGCGCCTGGCCCGTCAGCGGCCGGGGCTGCTGGATCCGGTTACGCTGCGACGTCTCGAAGGTGACTTGGCCGCAGAACGCGTGCGCCTGGCCGAGCTGGCCACTCGCAGCGAAAAAGAACGTTATGTGATCGCTGATCGGGCTCTGGCCGATTACGACCAGTTGTTGACGACCTGGACGCCGGATCCTCAGGCCCACGATGACGTCATTCGCTGGCGAATCGATCGCATGGGCGCCCTCAAGGCCCGTGCACGCACCGCCGATGTGATCGCCGAATACCAGAAGCTGCTCGCCGAAGGTGTGAAGATTCCGACCTATGCCCTGCGTTGGGTGGCGTCGTCCTATCTGGACCAGCGTCAGCCGGAAATCGCCACCGATTTGTATCGTCAGGTGCTGGTGGCGCCGGATGCCGATGTTGGCGACCGCCTGGAAGACAGCACCGCGCTTTATTACGCCTTGCTCGAAAGCGATAAGGCCGATGAAGCGCGCCAGGTCGCCGAGGACCAGGCCAAGTCTCAGAAACCGCGTATCGAGCTCAAGGGCTTGCCGGTGGGCAATCCCAACGATGAATGGATGGACGCGCAGCAACTCGCTGCCCAGGCCGGCACCTACGGCGCTGATCTGCCGTCGGGCGAGCAGCGTTTGCAGACGCTGGTGGATCAGGCCCCGGGCAACCTCGGTCTGCGTCTGGCCCAGGCCGATTTGTACCTGGCCCGGGACTGGCCACGGCGCGCCGAAAATCAGCTCAAGGAAACCGAGAGCATGGCGCCACGGGACATCGGCCTGGAAGTTGCGCAAGGCCACACCGCCATGGATCTGCAGGAATGGCGGCAGATGGATGCGCTGACCGACGATGTGGTCGCGCGTTTTCCTGACAACCGTCAGGTCCAGCGTTTGCAGCGCCAGCGTGCGGTCCATGACATGGCCGAGCTGCGGGTGGAGGCCTACGGCGGCAAGAGTTATGGCGGTGGCGACGGCGATGTCGGGGCGGTTAACGGCAGTCGCGATTTTGGCATCGAAACCACGCTGTACAGCCCGCCCATCGATGAAGACTGGCGCGTGTTCGCCGGTGCCGGTTACGCCACCGGCGACTTCCAGGAAGGCACCGGCCACCATCGTTTTCAGCGAGTCGGGCTTGAACGTCGGACCCGCGACATGAGCCTGGAGGCGGAAATCTCCAACCATTCCTACGGCTTCGGTGACAAACAGGGCGCGCGCCTGGCGATTGCCCGAGACATCGACGATCACTGGCAGTACGGCGGCAGCCTCGAATACCTGTCGGCGCAAACGCCGTTGCGGGCCTTGAATAGCGACATTACCGCCAACGGCGGCAGCGGCTTCATCCGTTGGCGCGCCAATGAGAGCCGTGAGTGGAAACTGGCGGTCAGCCCCTCGCACTTCAGTGACGGCAACAACCGTGTCGAAGCCTTGCTCACCGGTCGCGAGGGTGTTTACCGCGCGCCGGGATTGCAGGTAGACCTCGGACTGGAGGTCGGCACCAGCCATAACTCCAAGTCCGACGACGTGCCGTATTTCAACCCCAAATCCGACTTCAGCGTGCTGCCGACGGTGAACGTCAACCACGTGCTCTATCACCGCTACGAAACTTCCTGGAGCCAGCAGTTCCAGGCCGGTGCGGGCACCTATAGCCAGCGCGATCACGGGACCGGCGGCGTCGGCCTGCTGGGTTACGGCCAGCGCTACAGCTGGAACGACGTATTCGAGGTGGGCGGCCTGCTGAGCGTGATCAACCGGCCTTATGACGGCGACCGCGAAACCGATCTTCGCCTGCTCGTCGACCTCACTTACCGCTTCTAGAAGAGTTTGAAGATGCCTTTTATTTCGCGTTTCATCCTTCTGCTGGGAGCGCTGTTGATCAGCGCCTGCGCCCAGCAAGCTCCGGCCTTCGCACCGCCGTCCGAACGCCCTGTGTCGGCCAATGAAAAGCCGTGGCCGAAAAACCACGTGCTCGGGATCGCTTACCACGATGTCGAAGACCGTGACCCCGATCAGGCGGTAGTGGCCGTGCGCACCGAGCGTCTGCTCGAGCAACTGGCGTGGCTGCGGGAGAACAACTACAAGCCGGTCACCATCGACCAGATCATGGCCGCTCGCAACGGTGGCCCCGAGCTACCGCCACGGGCGATCGTGCTGAGTTTCGACGACGGTTATTCGAGCTTCTACACCCGTGTGTTGCCAGTACTGCGCGCCTATAACTGGCATGCCTTGCTGGCGCCGGTCGGGGTGTGGATCGATACGCCGCTGAATCAGCCGGTGGATTTCGCCGGTACACCGCGCAAGCGTTCGGACTTCTTGACCTGGGAGCAGATCCGCGAGATTTCCCGGTCCGGCCTGGTGGAAATCGCCGCCCACACCGATGCCAGCCACAAAGGCGTGTTGGCCAACCCGCAAGGCAACCTGCAACCGGCTGCCGCAACCCGGCGCTATGACGCTGCTACCGGTCGCTATGAAACCGAAGCGCAATTCCAGGCCCGGATGCGCGCCGACGTGGCGGCCATCTCGGAGAAGATCCGCAAGGTCACCGGTTACAAACCGCGTGTCTGGGTCTGGCCATACGGCGCGGCGGACGGCACCTCGCTGCAGGTGGTCAACGAACAGGGTTATCAGATGGCCCTGACTCTGGAAGACGGCCTTGATGCCCTCGACAACCTGATGAGCAGCCCGCGCTTTTTGGTGGCCTCGGACCCGGATGGCGAACACTTCGCCAACAGCATCGTCTCGGTGCAGACCGAATCGCCGATGCGCGTGGTGCATGTGGACCTGGACAACGTCTACGACGCGGACCCGGCCCAACAGGAAATCAACCTCGGCAAACTGATCCAGCGCATGGCCGACATGGGCGCCAACACGGTGTTCCTGCAAGCCTTCGCCGACCCTGCGGGCGATGGCCTGGTGCACTCGCTGTACTTCCCCAACCGTCATTTGCCGGTGCGCGCCGACATCTTCGACCGCGTGGCCTGGCAATTGCGCACTCGGGCTCACGTAAAAGTCTTCGCGTGGATGCCGGTGTTGAGCTTTGCCCTGGATTCGAAGCTGCCGCGAGTCACTCGCTGGGACCCGAAAACCGGGGCCACCTTGATCGATCCGGACCAGTACAAGCGCTTGTCGCCATTCGATCCGAATGTGCGGCGCGTTATCGGTGAAATCTACGAAGACATGGCGCGCCTGACCTCGGTCGACGGCATCCTCTATCACGATGATGCTGTGCTGTCGGACTTCGAAGACGCCGGCCCTGAAGCCCTGAAGGTTTATGCCGCCAACGGTCTGCCCGGTTCGATTGCCAGCCTGCGTGCGGATCCGGCCACCCTGCAACGCTGGACGCGATTCAAGAGCCGCTACCTGATCGATTTCACTCACGAACTGACCGCCAAGGTCCGTGCCATTCGCGGCCCGCAAGTGCAGACAGCGCGCAATATTTTCGCCGAGCCAATGCTCAACCCCGAGAGCGAAGCCTGGTTCGCGCAGAACCTCGATGACTTCCTGGGCGCCTACGACTGGACGGCGCCGATGGCCATGCCACTCATGGAAAAACAGAGCCGCAAACAATCCGGCCCCTGGCTCGAAACGCTGGTGGCAACGGTGAAATCGCGCCCCGGCGCACTCGAGCGCACGGTGTTCGAATTGCAGGCCCGTGACTGGACGAAAAACGCCGACGCCGACATCGACGGCGAACAGTTGGCTGACTGGATGGGCCGCCTCAAGCGTCAGGGCGCCACCAGTTTTGGCTACTACCCGGACAACTTCCTCGAGAACCAGCCGGACTTGAAAACCGTGCGGCCCGCGCTCTCCAACAAGTGGAATCCATAACATGCTGGACAGACTTTTAGCCCTGCTGGTTCTGGCGATCGTCCTTGGGGTTCCCCTCGGGCTGATCTTTCTGCTCACCGGGCAATTCCTGATGGACTTCGTGTTCTTCTATCCACTGTTCATGTCGGGACTGTGGATCGCCGGCGGCTTGTATTTCTGGCTGCACTGGGAGCGGCACTGGCCGTGGCAGGACGATACTTTGCCGCCACCGCTGGCCGGCGAACCGCTGATCTCGATCCTGATCCCTTGCTACAACGAAGGCGACAACGCGGCCGATACCATCCATGCGGCGCTGGCCCAGCATTACCCGAACATCGAAGTGATCGCGATCAACGACGGCTCCAAGGACAACACCGCCGCGGTGCTCGATGCACTGGCGGCGCAGGATCCGCGTCTGCGGGTGCTGCACCTGGCGGAGAATCAGGGCAAGGCCGTGGCCCTGCGCATGGGCGCCATCGCGGCGCGCAGCGAGTATCTGGTGTGCATCGACGGTGACGCGCTGCTGGCGCCGAACACCGCGGCGTATCTGGTGGCGCCGATGCTCGACAATGCGCGACTGGGCGCCGTGACCGGCAACCCGCGAATCCGCACCCGTTCGACTTTGATCGGCCGCGTGCAGGTCGGCGAGTTCTCGTCGATCATCGGCCTGATCAAGCGCACCCAACGGGTGTTCGGGCGGATCTTTACCGTCTCCGGGGTGATCGTCGCCTTCCGCCGTACGGCGCTGAACCGGGTCGGCTACTGGAGCCCGGACATGATCACCGAAGACATCGACATCAGTTGGAAGCTGCAACTGGATCACTGGAGCATTTTCTACGAGCCCCGCGCGTTGTGCTGGATTCTGATGCCGGAAACCCTCGGTGGCCTGTGGAAGCAGCGTCTGCGCTGGGCCCAGGGCGGCGCCGAGGTGCTGTTCAAGAACATCCGTGGCATCTGGCAATACCGCCATCGTTACCTCTGGCCGCTGTTGTTCGAATATTGCCTGTCCACTGGTTGGGCCTTCACGTTCCTGCTGTCGGTGATTTTCTGGGGCGTCGGCAAATTCGTTGAAATGCCGGCAGCCATTGCCGTCGATCACCTGATGCCTCCGGCCTTTACCGGGCTGCTGTTGGCAGTGGTCTGCCTGGTGCAATTCGCGGTCAGCATCCTGATCGACCGCCGTTATGAAAAGGGCCTCGGCAAGACCATGTTCTGGGTGGTCTGGTATCCGCTGGTGTTCTGGTTCATCAGCTTGCTCACCACCTTGGTCAGCTTCCCCAAAGTACTGTTCGGCCAACATCAGAAGCGCGCGCGCTGGGTCAGTCCGGACCGGGGCATCAAACCGCTGAATGATGATGAAGAGGAGGTCATCAAATGAAAATCATCAGAACCCGGCAGCGGCCCTTTCTGGTCGTGATCGATGTTTTTCTCACCGTGCTCGCCTGGGTCGGTCTGCTGTATTTACTGGCGCGGGGTGTGTGGCCGTTGTTCGATACCCATGACGGCCCGCGCATCGATGCGTCATTTTTCGACGCCCTCGGCACGCTGCAGATTTACCTGTGGGTGGCGTTGTTGAACGCGGTGATCCTGATCTCGTGGGCGCGTTATCAACAGCGCAAAAGCAAGAGCTTCGCCCAGCGCCGTTTGCCGGCGCCGGTGGTGGATGATCAGGGGCTCAGCAAAAGCTTCAAGCTGAGCGGCGACCGGCTGGCGAAACTGCGTACGCCGGGCTCGATGACCATTCATAACGATCAGGATGGCGATGTCAGCCATGTCGTTACGCACTTCTTCCCGGTCGACCCGGCTGACCTGCCGCCGCCCTTGGCGCCGCTGGAGCATCCGCTGGTGATCCGCCTGTCAGCCGAAGATGACGACAACCGCGAGCCAATGAGCCACGTCTAGATTGCATTCCCTGTGGCGAGGGGGCTTGCCCCCGTTTGAGTGCGTAGCACTCACAAGATCGTTGGTAAATTAGAGATTTTGCGTCTGCTGCGCAGACGAACGGGGGCAAGCCCCCTCGCCACAGGTTTGCGCCTTGCCCCAGAGGTTTACGTGATTGGCGGGGGAACAGCCGTCAACTCATGTCCCGAACCAAGCGCCACGCCTCATCCACCGACAACGGCTGTTTCATCCGTTCAGCGAGCATCGCCATCGCCCGCTCTTCATCGCAGGCGACGGCTGCCGCCACCACACCGTTCTTGCCGAACAGGCCAATAAACGGTGGATGGTCAGGATCACCCTTGAACTCAACCTCGTCCCAAGCCTGGGCGTGACCGAGGTAGTCGTAGTTTTTGCCGAAGTGCCAGGTCCAGAAATACGGTACGTCGAGGTAGCGTTCGTCGCCGCCGAGCATATTCGTCGCTGCAATCCGCGCCTGTTGCTGGGCCAGGCGCCAATGCTCGATCCGTTGGGGCTGGCCGTTGAGCGGGAAGGTCGCGATGTCGCCGACGGCCCAGAGCCCGTCGGTCACGCGCATCCCGCCGTCGACCTTCAACGACAGATCCTTTTCCTTGGGCAAATCGGCAAACGGGGTCGTTGCCGGGGTGACGCCAATGCCGACCAGCACCAGATCCGCCGGCAAGCGCTGACCATTGTCCAACAGCACCGCTTCGACTTTGCCTGCGCCTTCGATCCGGGCCACTTCGCCATCGGTATGAAACACCACGCCGTTGGCCTCGTGCAGGGCACGAATCGCTTTGCCGACGGCATCGCCGAAGTGCGCCTCGAACGGGATGGCATGGCGGGCCAGGACAGTGACATCCAGGCCGTACTGACGCAGGGATGAAGCGGATTCCAGAGCAATGAAACTGTCGCCAACGATCACTGCCCGTTGACCGGGTTTTGCACTCGTCAGAATCCGCTGCGCCTGCGCCTTCGAGCGCAGCACGAATACCTGCGGCAGATCGGCGCCAGGCAGCGACAGGGTTTTGGGGATGCCGCCGGTGGCAATCACGGCGGCGTCATAGCTCAACGATTGACCATCGGCCAGGCGCAGAGTCCGATCCGATGCATCCAGGCCCATCACATCGCTGTTTATCCGTTCGATGCGCTGTTCTTGATAAAAATTTTCATCGCGCAGAGGTGGCACTTCGTCCGGCGGCATCTCGCCTGCAATCACGAATTTGCTCAACACTGTACGGTCGTAGCCGGCCTCGGGCTCACGGTCGATCAGCAATACCCGGCCGCCGAAGCCTTTCTCCCGTAGCGCTGCGGCACAAGCCGTACCGGCGGCACCGGCGCCGATGATGACAAAGGTGCGCTTATCATCAGCCGGCGGTGTGCTGGCGGTGGGCATCGGCTGGTCGTCGACCCAGACCTCATCGTCGCGGATTTCCAGCGGGTAGCGTCGCAGACTGTCCAGGGACGGCGGCTCGCACAACGCACCGTCTTCGAGCCGGTAAGCCGCCTTGTGCCATGGGCAGATCAGCCGTCCCTCACACAGCGCACCTTTGGCCAACGGTGCCCCGGCGTGGGGACATTTGCCTTGATAGGCGCGCAATTGATCGCCGACCCGCAGCAAGACGATTTTTGTCTTATCGATCCGGACTTCAAGGCCACGGTCTTGGGGCACATCGGCGAAACGGGCGACGCGGTGCAGTGCCATGATCGCTCTCCAGGCAGGTGCTTCACTTAGGAGTTTGGCGCTTATTCCCAGGTTCAGCCAATTCTGCTGCCACCGCGCGAACGGTCCGGCTATAGTTTGCGAGCCGACGACGGCCCCACCCGCACAAGGTGCTCCGGTATGACCCGATTGACCTCTTTGAACCCTTGGCTGGCGGCCGTTGCAGTCGCCCTTTGCGTGCAGTTTCCGGCGCAGGCCCAGGAGCGTTTCACCCTCAGCATTCCCGGTGTTTCGGACAATCGCCTGTTCACGGTGGCGGAGGCCAGCGATGCCAGCGGTTGCGGCGGCAAGAACCTGTCCCCGGCCCTGAGCTGGAACGCCGGCCCCCCGGGCACCCTCAGCTACGCCATCGTCATGCACGACCCCGACGGCCAGAAAGGCCAGGGTGTCGATCACTGGATTCGTTACGGCATCAAGGCCACGACGCGCCAGATCCCGGCCGGCGTTGGCACCAAATCCACCCTCGAAGGCGTGGGCGGCACCAATATCAAAGGCACCACCACCTACATTGGTCCTTGCCCGCCCGTCGGCGACAGCTCCCATCACTACATCATTCAGCTTTACGCCCTGGACCTGGCGCCAGAAGCCTTGCCCGCCGGCCTGACCCGCGCGCAGCTGCTGGAACAGATCAAAGGCCATGTGCTGAAAAACAGCAGCGTGGTGCGGCGTTATCACCGCTGAAAGATATTTCACTTCGGCTTAACCCGAACTGATCGGGCTGTCCGTCTCAGAGGATGAATGAGTCAATTTCCTCCTGAGGTCAGCCCCCATGTCCCTCCCTCTGCATTTCCTCCGCCCGGCCGCCCAGGGTTTCGCCGCCGGGTTGTTGCTGGCCGTTGCCGGTTGCGGCGTTTCATCCACGCCAGACTCTAAGACGAACAGCCCGGCAGCGGTTGTGCCTCCGGCTCAAAGTGAACCGAAAACTGAAGCCTTGGTGCATCGCGAAGCAGTCATGGCGGACACCTCGATGGCCAAGAGCAACGCGCGACCGGCACCGTCGGTCGCGTTCGCGCCCATGTCGGCCGGTGAAGCTTATCCACAGGGCTATCGGGATGAGCAGCGGGAGCAATATCAGGCGCTGGCGGATAACCCGATCCACAGCGTGGCCGAAGCACCAGTCTCGACCTTCAGTGCCGATGTCGACACCGGCGCTTACGCCAACGTCCGGCGCTTGCTCAATCAGGGGCGTTTGCCTCCCGAAGGGGCGGTGCGCCTGGAAGAAATGGTCAATTACTTCCCCTACGACTACGCCTTGCCCACCGATGGCTCGCCGTTCGGCGTGACCACCGAGCTGGCGCCGTCACCCTGGAACCCGCATACCCGCTTGCTGCGTATCGGCATCAAGGCATCCGATCGCGCGGTGGCGGAACTGGCCCCGGCGAACCTGGTGTTTCTGGTGGACGTGTCCGGTTCCATGGACCGCCGCGAAGGCTTGCCCATGGTCAAAAGCACACTGAAATTGCTGGTCGATCAACTGCGCGAGCAGGACCGGGTTTCGCTGGTGGTGTATGCCGGAGAATCTCGCGTGGTGCTGGAGCCGACTTCCGGACGGGAAAAAGCGAAAATTCGTACCGCCATCGATCAATTGACTGCGGGCGGCTCGACCGCCGGCGCGTCGGGTATCGAACTGGCTTATCAAATGGCGCAACAGGCGTTTATCCCCAAAGGCATCAACCGCATCCTGCTGGCCACCGACGGTGACTTCAACGTCGGCATCAGCGACTTCGACAGCCTCAAGCAAATGGCTGTGGATAAACGCAAGACTGGCGTGTCCCTGACCACCCTGGGTTTTGGTGTGGATAACTACAATGAACACCTGATGGAACAACTGGCCGACGCTGGTGACGGCAACTACGCCTACATCGACAACCTGCGCGAGGCGCGCAAAGTGCTGGTGGACCAGCTCGGTTCGACTTTGGCGGTGGTGGCGAAGAATGTGAAGCTGCAGGTGGAGTTCAATCCGGCGCAGGTCAGCGAATATCGGCTGTTGGGTTATGAGAATCGCGCCTTGAAGCGTGAGGATTTCAGCAACGACAAAGTCGACGCCGGAGAAATCGGCGCAGGGCATACGGTGACAGCGCTGTATGAAATTGTGCCCAAGGGTGAGAAGGGCTGGCTGGAACCGTTGCGCTATGGCAATGCTGCGGCCGATGTTTCCGCAAAGACCGGGGAATTAGCGATGTTGCGAGTGCGCTATCAGTTGCCGGAAGGTGGGAATAGTCGCTTGATCGAGCGGCCAATCCTGAAGGGTGAGGCCGGCAAACTCTCGGCCGCCAGCGATGACCTGCGCTTTGCCGCCGCCGTCGCTGCCTTTTCCCAACAACTCAAGGACGGGCGTTACACCGGTGATTTCAGCCTCAAGGACACCGAAGCCCTGGCCCGTGGCGCACGAGGCGATGATCAATTCGGCCTGCGCAGTGAATTCGTGCAATTGGTGGAGTTGGCGCAGAGCCTGCGAACCCCGACGGCCTCGAATCAACAGCCCAATGACAACCGGATAGAGTGAAAGAGGCCAGCACTGACATGTCCGACTCTGAAATCAGCTCAGCCGCCGGCAGCGACGAATCGCTGCTGGCGCGCTACCGCTCGGGCGACGGGCCGGCGTTCGAAGTTTTGTACGCCCGCCATCGCCAGGGCCTTTATCGATTCCTCCTCGGACTCAGCGGCAAGCCCGAACTGGCCGAAGAGGTGTACCAGGAAACCTGGCTGAGCCTGATCCGCAGCACCAGTCAGCCACAAGGCCGGGCGAACTTTCGTACCTGGCTCTACCAGATTGCCCGCAACCGACTGATCGATCACTGGCGCAAACACGGAATCCACAACCCCTTGCACGACAGCTATGACGAGCAAACCCATGCACTGATCGATGACGCGGCCGACCCCGAACAACTGCTGAGCCTGAGCCGCGACGGTCAACGCCTCGAAACCGCCCTGCAAACCCTGCCCGCCGACCAGCGCGAAGTGTTCCTGCTGCGCGCCCACGGCGACCTCGACCTGCCGCAGATCGCCACCCTTACCGAAACACCGCTGGAAACCGTTAAAAGCCGCTTGCGCTACGCCCAGCAAAAACTGCGTCGGCTGCTGGCCGAGGAGGTACTGACATGACTGACGTCCGACAAACACCGCCATCGCCCGACGATGAAGTGCTCAAGCATTTTCGCGATCACAGCAGCGGCGAACCACCGGCGCATCTCGACGCCTTCATCCTCGCCACGGCCCATCGCGAAGCTCCCGCGCCGAAGCCGAACCTGTGGCAACGCTGGCTTCGCGCTTGCCAGCAACCCCGTTGGCAAGTGGCATTCGCCAGCCTCGTTGGCGTGGCCCTGATGCTTGCGCTGGTGCAGCGCACGCCGGAGCAACTGCCGAGTTATGACTTCGCCCCCGCGCCCAAAACGTCCGCACCGCTCTCCAAACAGGAAGCGGCTGAAGTGGATGAACCCGTTGCTCGCTCCCAGGCTGCACCGGCCGGCGCAATGTCCATGCCTGCACCGGCTGCGCCAATGGCGGAGTTTTCTACACCGATGCAACGAGAGTCGATCAATAGCGAAATGGCTGACGAAGCAAAACTCAGCAAACGCGCCTCCGCGCCGGCCAAGTCATTGGATGATCAATTACGTGAAGTGATACGCCTGCAAGACGCCGGTCAGACCCAAGCCGCCGAGGCGCTGATGACGACACTGCACAAGCGCTTTCCCAAGGAAAACCTTGCGGCCCGACTCAAGGATTTGCAGAAGAAATGAAGTGAACAGCGGTCGGCAAATTTGGCATCGACACCCGAAAGCGCGCACTATCGACCCATAGCCGATGCGTTGGAGGATGCCGTGGCACAAAAAATCGACCGCATCGCCCAAATGCTCAACTGCCCGGTGAAGGGTGAGGAATTACGGCGAGCAGTGACTGAGAGTCGTAAGGAGTTTCTTCTGGCGAAGCAGGCAGAAGAAGCGCTTGAGGACGACGTCCTTGATGATGAAGTGGTCGAGGACGAAGAGGATGATGATTACGACGAGTTTGACTGGACGACAGAATGAAAAAACCGCTTTGGCGGTTTTTTGTATGTCTGATCCTGAAATAGGCTTGCGCCGCTTGCCCCCTGACGCCCGATGCAATGCCTCGGGCGTTTTGTCTCTATGAACGTGGGGGCCTTCTGTGCGAGCAGTCAGGCCTGGCAGGCTTCGGAGGCTCCGATGCTGTGGGAACAGTGCTGGGCCTGCAATGCGGCGAACGAGGTGATGTAACCCGCAATGGCACTGGCGACAACCGTCGGCGGACTGGCGAGCCAAACCTGACCCGGACCGGAGCGTCCCGGGAAGTTTCGGTTGATTGCGCTGACGGTTACTTGATCCTGGCTTGTCGATGAACCGGGTCCGCAGTTCGCACAGGCTCCGCATGCAGGCTGAAGCAATTGTGCACCAAAGGTTTCGAAGGCTGACAGATAGCCCTTCTGCTCACAGTAATCACGGACATCCACCGTACCGAACTGCAAGTAGAGCTTTACTTCAGGATGAAGCATCCGCCCGTTTTCGAGTGCCCAGCTGATCACCTCGAAATAGTGATCAAAGTCATCCCGCTTGCCGGCCGTGCATGAGCCACCGTAGGCGATATCGACACTGACCCGGTCTGTCAGGTCGGTGAGGCGCTGTCCATTGCCGGGGTCGCCCGGCGAGGCAATCATCGGAAGAATTTGATCGCAATCAAGCACTATCGTATCGGAGTAGGTCGCCTCTGGATCACTGGTCATCCACGACTCAAGAACCAGGTCGACGTTACGTCTTTCCTTGAGAAAGCGTACGGTCTCCTGATCGGGCACAACAATGCCGGTGAAACCACCCAGCTCTGCAGTCATATTGGTAAGTGTTGTTCGTTCATCGGTCGATAGAAACGCCAGGGCCGGGCCGCCGAACTCGAAGATTTTGCCGACGCCGTGACCCGCTTTAATACGGCTATCGGCTAAAAGGGCGAGCACCAGGTCTTTGGCGGTTACGCCGACAGATAACCGGCCGACCAACGAAATACGCAGGACCTGCGGATACACCGCCCTTACCGACCCGGTCATGAACGCATTGGCCATGTCGGTGGTGCCAACGCCAAACGCCAGGCATCCGAGCGCACCGCTGTGGGGGGTATGCGAATCAGTACCGACCACTACTTGCCCGGGCAGGGCATATTTCTCGGCCATCATCGCGTGGGAAATACCCTCGCTGCCTTCTTCCGATAGATAGCCGTGTGCGCTGAGTTGATGTTTTTCGACAAAGTCTCGATGGGCGCGGGACAAACCATCAAGTTCGCCGACAAGACTTTGTTGCAGGTGCGCCGGGCTGCGGCGCTTATAGGACAGGTGGTCCTCAAAGGCCAGGATCGATTCCGGTTGGTACAGATGGAAAGTTTCGCCGAACGCATCCTGAAGTAAATGGGCGCAAAGGCCGGTGTAGTATTCGTGAATAAAGCGCCAGTCGGCTTTCAATAAAATGCCCGCGCCGTGGCCGACGTGCTCTGCTCCCTGGGCCTTGATCAAATGACGATGAATGATTTTTTCAGCAAACGTCAGTGGTCCGGTTGGCGGAGTGTGCGGTTGATCCGCGGGCATTGCAGGCTCTTGACTTAAATGGTCACGGCCATAGTTAAGCAGCCCACCGCTATTCAGAATGGCCGTTGATAGCGAGTCTCTGTTGCCGATCAGTTCTTCCATCGAAAAGTCTTCGCCTGCCAGTAAACGCGGGACCAATGACAGGTCGGTAGACGTTAGCAGGCCGATGTTATCGGCATTTTGTCGGTAAATACGCTCGAAACTTTCGGCGATGACCAGACGGATTCCCGCTTTTTTTTCAGCCAGTGGGCTGTGCTCACGAGAAGAACCTTTCCCGTAGCGTTTGCCCGCCACTGTCACTTCAAAACACCTGGAAGCCACATCGTCCTTGCCGATAGGCTGCACCGGGCCCGTTTTGAGGCCGACATAAGGGTATGAACCCAGCCGGTCGTCAAAAAAGGCCAATACAGGAATTGGTGTTATTTCGTCCGTTGAAATGTCATCACGCAAGGGCATCGCATCGTCGAGCGTCAGTGCTTGCCCACCCAGCTGCTGTGACATTTTCAAAGGGTCGCTGCTCAGAAACAGCAACTTTCCGTTACGCTTGAAACGCATGATTGTTCACCCCAAAAGAGACAGCCGACGGTTTCAAATCAAGTGTCGACCGTCGTAGACGCTGTTGTCATACGCAGCGCTATTGGCTGCCAGGGCAGGTGCCGCGGTTATCGACGTTACGGCGCCTCCCCATGTTGCATAGATCAACGCGCCGTTGGAGGACTTCCAGGCATGGGTACTACCCGGCGGATAAATCACCAGATCACCCTTGAGGTAAATGCCGTTTTCATCTTCAAAATCCCCGTCCAGGATAAGAAAAGTTTCATGGCCGAGGTGATGATGGGATTCGGCACTGGCGCCCGCTTCGCAACGGATCAACGCAATACGCTGAGCGCTCTCTTTGCACTCGAAAAGCGTGTGAATGCTCGCGCCGCTGCGACCTAATTGCTGGTGAGCCACCCATTGGATCGAATCAGGCTCGGTGGAAGCGTTCAGTAGATTGAGAACTGTCGGGTTCATGGAAAAGAGCCTGTTATAGGGAAGAGGTAATGAAGTTAAGGGTCGAGCTGATGTTCGCCGTGCGCGATATTCTTTCTATCGCCGCCACGTGACGCTCTTGCGTAACCGCCGCACAGGCATCTTCGAGCACGGTAATGTCGAAATCCCGGTCATGCCCGTCGAGCGTGGTGGCGAGGATCACGTGTTCGGTCGAAACCCCCGTCAATACCAACTCTTCGATACCTTGGGTTCTGAGTATCAATTCAAGGTTGGTTTGATAAAACGGATTGACCCGGCTCTTGGCGATAACGATTTCGTCTTCGCGTGGACGCAGGTCTTCGTGTACTTGGGTGGACCAGGTGTTCAGCTTCAAAACCCCATGTTCTTTCGCCGGTGCAAACACCCTGGAGTGCTGAGGGAAGCCTTCGTAGCCGGCATTGAAGCCAACGACGATAAAGATAATCGGCAGGTGATTATTGCGTGCGTAGTTCAGGGCAGATGCGGCCTTTTCCATGACTCGACGCTCTTGAGTCTGTTGGTAATAGCCTTCACGAGCATAAACGCCTTCGGGATGGACAATTTCATTGATGAAGTCCATCACCAGCAGTGCTTTCTTTCCAGACATCATTCATTCCTTTAAATGAGGGTACGGTTACGCAACTTCAGTGATTTCGACAGGCGCATGGGCGTAGGCCAACTTCAAGACATCGGACGCCACGTAGTGCGCATCCTGGGCAAAATCTGTCCAAAAGCCTGGTCGGCTACTGCCGGCCTGCATGAACCAGCGGGTATGCTCGGAAGGGAGCCCCAGTACGTAGAGACCGCGGATAGGCTGGCCGGTGTTGTCGATCGGGTGATAAGGGCCGGGGGTGACGGCCACGCCGCCAGTGACAAAACTGTCGTGCTTGCCTTGATTGACGTAGTTGGTCCAGTACCCGCGCCGCAGCAGGTTTCTGGTCAGCGTCGACGGATCTCTCAGCAAATCTGGCGAAGGGATGCGCCCATCGATGACCACATCAATCAACTGCCTGGACTGGCTGACCCTGGGGGATTCGATGGTGAACTTCTTCTGCTCGATATCTTTGCCATAGACCGTTTCAGGCCCGACCAGGGTCAATACGCCTGCAGCGATCAGTGCCCGGATTTGTTCGGTCCGGTAAAGCGGAGGACCTGCCGTGAGGAACAGGCTCGTGGGGGCGTAATACTGCAAGAAGTCCTCTTGATGAGAACGGGGTGTAAGCCTTCCGAAATCCACCACACTTCTGATTAATGCACGGGTATCTCGAATCGTATCCAGGGCAGCTTTCATCGGATTGTCGACGTTGCCCTCGCGAGCGCTGCGCAAGTCTTCTTCCAGTACCTGGTCGAGCGCTTGAGCAAAGTCTGCAGGGCTGCTGAATGCTTTGGATCGAAATGGTCTGGCCAGACGGTCCAGGTCCAGGGCGGTTAGATCGGTCACACCGAAATGGCCTGCCTCGGCTGCAAGGGCCTCTAAAGAGAACAACTGCTGTTGCGCGACGCGACTCTTGAATTGCAGTTCGGATGCTGATCCTGCGTGTGCCCGTATGGCCGTCGCGAAGTAAACGATGTTGATTTCAACCAACAGCAGCGGGAGAACTTCGGCAGCAAAATCGATATGACCGCGTTTTTGTAACGTGTCGATTTTGGCTCGGGTGATGCAGACAGGTTGGTATTGAAAGTTAGGGCTTTTCTGGTTTCGGCCCCTGGCGGGGATCAGCATGCCGCTGCGAGACCCGGCGAACAGCTTGGGTTCCCGGTTTGATGGCGTATAGGAAGTGACACCGTTCACGACGCTGAACGTGCCTCCGCGACCGACAGTCAGTGCGGCGACGATGTCATGAAATGCCAGCCCCAGACCTACGATACCCACATGGTGGTGAGGTTTGATACGGGACAATGGCATGTCCGCAGCGGAATCGCCACGCAGGAACTCCAGTCCTGGAGTTTGTTGGGCGAAGTCCTGAAGATCCTTTTCCCAGCCGATTAATTCGGGGGTTGGATGTCCGGTCGCAATGACCACTTTGTCGACCTGCAGACACGACCCGCTGTCCAATTTCAGGGTGTGCATGTTTTCATCGATAACAAGGTCGACGACCACGGCAGGTACTCGCTGCAGCGAGATGTTCTGCGTGAAGCTGGCCTCAATGGTCGCCAATACGAATTGCATGTACTCACCATGTACCGCGCGAGGCGCATAAGCATTCGGACCGGGGTAGGCCGGATCTACGGCGCTCCACCACTGTGCCAGTGAAGGCCCGGCGCCAGGCCTGATGGGGCCGTCATCCAGCGGCCCGGAGAAGGAAGAGACCTCCTCGGCGACGGTGTTCATCACATAGTGACGTGGCTGATCGGTTCGCCACACTCGGCCGGTGCCCATTTGGGCGCTGTCGATCAGATAAACAATGACTTGCCTGACGGGGGCGTCCATGAGCATGAGTGCGGCGAGGCGCTCCAGCACAGACAGACCACGAGGACCGCTGCCAATGATAGCTATACGGTGCACAGGCGACGAAGGCGCGGCGTTTCGCAGAGGCATACTAACTCCTGTTTGTATGTGATGACGGATTGAAGGGCGCGGGCGATTAATTGAAGGCTTGATGAAAACGCCTGACAGCCTCGTCTATGGCTTCATCACTGCCGGCAAAAGACAGCCGGATATAACCTTCGCCCCCTTCACCAAACGCCGTGCCGGGCGTGACGGCAACTTTCGCGGTGCTGAGCAGCCAGCGAGTAAATGACAGGGAGTTTTCAAAGCCCAGGTCAGCAATGGAGGCAAATATATAAAGCGCGCCCTCAGGGGCTATGCACTTGATGCCGGCAATTTGTTCAAGGCCATCAATCAGCCTGTCGCGGCGTTTTTGATAGGCGGTCACCATATTGGCTATTTTATTTTGGCAACCGTTAAGTGCAGCAACGCCACCACGTTGAATAAAAGAACCCGCACAGCCGACGGTATGCTGATGAACTTTAAGCATCTCATTCGAAATACGTTCGGCACTGACGACATAACCCAGTCGCCAACCGGTCATCGCGTAGGCTTTGGAAAAGCCGCTGATGGTCACGGTGATGTCCTCGGCACCTTCGATGCTGGCAATGCTGATATGGCGGGCCTGGTCGTAGATAACCTTTTCATAGATTTCATCGGAAATAATGTACAGTCCGTGTTTCAACGCAACCTGTACCACCCCGGTGACTTCTTCGCGTGTCAGCACGCGGCCGGTAGGGTTGTTGGGGTTGTTGATCAGGATTGCTTTGGTGCGTGCAGTGATCGCTTGCTCCAAGACGCCAGGGTCAAGAATGAACCCTTTTTTGCCATCCAGTGGCACAGCCTTGACAGTCGCACCGGCCATGGCTGCCATTGCCTTGTAGCTCACCCAACTCGGCGTCGGGATGATGATTTCATCGCCTTCATCCAGCAATGTCATCAGTGTGATGAACAATGCGTGTTTCGCTGATGGCGTGATGATGATGTTTTTATCGGCGACGAGGTTGAGAGCGTGTTCGGTTTTATATTTTTGCGCGACGGCTTCCAACAGCGCCTTTGTGCCTCGGCTGGGCGTGTAATGAGTATCGCCGTCTGATAGCGCCTCAACGGCAGCATGTACTACATGATCGGGTGTCCTGAAGTCAGGTTCACCGCCGCCGAGATCGACGACATCTTCCCCCTGCTCTCGCAGGCTACGCACCATATCTAAAATGGCGTAAGTTTCCGAAAGTTCCAGGTTTTCAACCCGTTTGGAGAGTGCGCGTAGACGCATTTAAATCACCCTGACATCAAGTATTGGCATGGTCATGCTGGTAATGCGGTTATTGCTTTAATGGTGAAGTCAGTCGATGACACAGCCGGCCCGGTTAGTGGCCCAATAAGATTCGAAACTTTTGGCGGTGCTGGCGTCTTTAAAAGCATATGTCTTCAGGAGCCAGCGGGACGCGGCATTGTCAGGGTTCAGAATGTCGATCTTTTCCCGATTATGCAGACCGTCCTGATTGGCGAAGGTCAACAAGTCGCCGGTAAGAATACGGTGGCGCTTGCAGTGGGACCGAGTCATTGCATTTTTGAACGCAATGAAGGCATCTCGCGCTTCGATCGGAGCTTCTTCAGCAACACAGGTCATCGTGTCGAGGAATCGAATGGAATGAACATTACTCAGGATCGCGTGTTTCTCTGAGGTGCTGAGTTGTTTGTTCATGTCGCGTGAGAATACATCGAAAACTGTGTAGAAGTGTGGCTCGCGCAACCAGGAGATGTGCTCGGGCTCAAGGTTTTTTACGATGTCGGTACCGTCGATATAACCGGTATAAATCAGGTCGTCATCCGGGCAACGCATACCCAGGAGGGTGATGTAATCAGCCCTGACTTTATGTGCTGTCCGGTCATTATGAAAGACTAACTCACTGTCGCTGAACCCAGTAAGTTGCCCGCTGTATTTTTTGATCGCAATGACATCAGTAAAAAAATCACCCTGATTTCTTGTTTCATAGGACAACAGCGGAGTCCCCGTGAGTTGGGCAAACAGTTCAAGAAATCCTTCGCTTATAAACCTGGTTTTTTTGAAATGTTTATCACTGACTGGATCGTCTGGATCCAACTCGGGGATAACGCTGTCCATAGGGCAGTTGCGGATGACATGAATCTTTTGCTGATGGCGGGCGCGTTCATTACTGATGTCTTGACACACTTTCACAAAACGAGAGGGGACGAGGGGGTGCAGTTGTCGAATTTCTTCCGAGAAGTCGGCGTAATTTTTATAAGGCGATAGACGGGTTTGTTCAAGAAGGCTTAGCAGTTGAGCCTTCTCGTCGGGTTCAAAGGTAAATAGCGGGATCATGGGTTTCCTCCAATGGAAAGAGTTCAGTCCAGTTAAACGAAAGTTCAGGTAGTTAATGTGTGTGAGTCAACGCTCGACGCGTGCTACTACGAAAGTTGTGCAGCACGCGGTGTAGTTGTGACGCTCTAGCGAAAAACAATCTCAAGCCGAGCCAAGTTCCAATGCATAGTTTTTTTCAACCCGGGGAAAGAGCGGCACGGTCAACAGTGCACAAAAGGCAGCGGCCAGCCACACCACGCCCCAGGAGAAATGAGTCATGAGGGCGGACGCCGCGATAGGGGTCGCGAACAGCACTACAAAGACGCAGGTGTTGCCCATGGCCAAGGCCGTGCCCGCCCGGCTGGCCCCTGCCAGTGTGGCAAGTTCTGTGTAGGCAACGCCGTGCCAGGCGGACACGCTGATCCCGGCGATGATCATCACACCAATGATCAGGGCGCTCGCCAGCGGGGTTTCGCTCATGCCGTAGAAGCTGGCTGCCGAAACCGTACCACCCAGCACCAGAAAGGTCAGAGCACTCAACCAGGCACAGGTTTTAAGGTAACTGCGACGATTTTTGTTTTTATCGGTCCAGCGCCCGCTCCAGATTCTGCTGACGATCGCACCAATTTGTATGACGGCCAACGTAGCGGAGATCAGCGTGATATTGATGTTGCCAAAGTCATGAAAAAATACGGCTGCATAAGTGAGAATGGCGAATTGCGGTGCGCAGAGCAGGCCAATGGCCAAAACGATTCGCCAGACTCTCGAGTCCTTCAACGGGCTGGTGCTTGCCTCCTGGCTTTGTTTTTTCGCTGCATTGCCGGAGAAATCGGGCTCATACAACCAGAACCACGCAAACAGGCCTGCGACGAGACAGAACAGGGCTGAGGCAGTGAAGACTTCAACAAATCCGTACGTGTGAGCGAGATAGGGCAGCACCACCGCGCCCAAGGCATACCCCCCCGGCACAGCCGTTTGCCGAATGCTCATGGCCAAGCCTCGCTCACCCTCTTTGAACCAGGCCATGATGGCTCGACCACTGGCGCCGTTGACGCTGCTTCCGAGCAAGCCCACCACGAACAGGCCTATCGCCAGCAACATCGCCGTGGGTGCAGACAAGGCAAGCATCGCCAGTATCAGCAAGGCGATCCCGGAAGTGAGAAGCCCCGTCAGCAACACAGGACGATCCCCCCAGCGATCAGTCAGTAGCCCCCATGGGATCTCGCTGACGGCGATGCCCAGACCTAGAACCCCCAAAACAAGTCCCAATTGGGTGTTATCAAGTTGGTACGTCGCTCTCATATAGACCGCTGTCGCGGGTAGTCCCCCCACTACACTGGAAAAGCTTGCATTGGCCGCAACGCCGACGCCAAGCACTTTCCAGCGGTGACCGTTATCTACAGGCATAAGAATCCCACCAGTTCAATAGTTGTGGGTCGAAAGATTCTCATGAGAGTATCGTTTCGAATATCAAATAATTTTGCGTGTTCGTCCCGAAAAACAGGATTGTCATGAGACCAGTAAACTTCGACTTAGATGTCATGCGCAGTTTCGTCACCGGGGTCGAACTGGGCAGCTTTGCCAAGGCGGCACAAAAGCTCGCTCGTTCAACATCAGCCATCAGCGCCCAATTGAAGAAACTGGAAGCCCAGGCGGGATCGCCATTGTTTAAGAAGGCAGGTCGCAGGCTCGCTCTGACGGACACCGGCGAGGTGCTGCTCAATTACTCCCGACGGCTTTTAAGCCTCAACGATGAGACGATCACGGCCGTTTCCGAGCTCAAGCTAAAGGGATGGGTACGTCTCGGGCTTCAAGAGGACCTGAGCAGCTTCTTGCCAACTGTGCTCGGCCGGTTCGCCAGGGCTCATCCCGATGTTCGAGTTGAAGCCCGGATTGCACGCAATGCGGATCTGCTGAGCCGGATCGAAAATGGCTCGCTTGACCTCGCGGTAGTGTGGGGAGATGTAAATAGAGCCGGGTATCAGGAACGGGTGGCGGAGCTGCCCATGCAATGGATCGGTTCTTCTCACCAATACCTTGACTGGCGCATCGAATCAGGAACCCCGCTGCCCATCATCGCGTTCGACGCGCCCTGTCCGTTTCATTCGATGGCCACCGAAGCGCTGACCCGCGAAGGGATTCCTTGGTTACTTTCGTTCACCAGCTCCAGTCTCAATGGTTTGTCTGCAGCGACCGAGGCTGGCTTGGGTTACACGATCAGAACGGCCCTGGGTTTGCAGCCTGGCACCGAGCTATTGATTGCCGGCGAGCGGGGGTTACCGCCATTACCCTCTATCGCACTGACGTTGCACAGGCGAGAGGCTAATCCGGATCCACTGACTGAGCGATTGTCGAGTATTGTCATACAAGCAATTCGAGGTGAAATTTTTTACTGAGTGACAGTTCGAATAGAAGGCTTTGCCAAGTAAGGTCTTCTTTGATTTTTGCCGGATTCAGGACGCAAAAAAGCCCCAGACCTTAAGATCTGAGGCTTTTTCATTTCTGCGTATGGTGCACCAGGCGGGATTCGAACCCACGACCCCTGCCTTCGGAGGGCAGTACTCTATCCAGCTGAGCTACTGGTGCGATGCGGGCGCCATGATACTCATATGCACTGCGGGCGTCCATGCTGCTGAATCGTCTGCCTTTTTCAAAAGCGTAACCTGCGTTTGCTACGCTGATCCGAAAAAATAGGCAAATGCGGCGTTTTCGTTCTTTTTTTCGAACAGCCTATTGTCCTTTACCCCCTTTGATCCTAGGATTCGTTTGAGATTTCAAACGCTCTTGTCTGGGTGCTGAACCGCACGAGTTCGATTTGTGCGCTATTTATGTGCTTCAGCCCGGTGAATGATTTCCCTGACGGCAGCCTATAAGGCGCCTTTCTACAATCATAATTCGCTCCGCGTTTGCCGCGGTGCTGTTAAGGAAAGCCGACATGCAGCTTAAAGACACCCAGTTGTTCCGCCAGCAAGCCTTTATCGATGGCGCTTGGGTCGATGCGGACAACGGTCAGACGATCAAGGTCAATAACCCGGCAACGGGCGAAATTCTGGGCACTGTGCCGAAAATGGGCGCTGCCGAAACCCGCCGTGCGATCGAAGCCGCTGATAAAGCGCTGCCGGCCTGGCGTGGCCTGACCGCCAAGGAGCGCGCGAACAAGCTGCGTCGCTGGTTCGAGCTGATCATCGAGAACCAGGACGACCTGGCTCGCCTGATGACTCTGGAGCAGGGCAAGCCATTGGCTGAAGCCAAGGGCGAGATCGTTTACGCCGCTTCCTTTATCGAGTGGTTCGCTGAAGAAGCCAAGCGTGTCTACGGTGACGTGATTCCGGGCCACCAGCCAGACAAGCGCCTGATCGTGATCAAGCAGCCGATCGGTGTGACCGCTGCGATTACTCCGTGGAACTTCCCGGCCGCGATGATCACCCGTAAAGCCGGCCCGGCCCTGGCCGCCGGTTGCACCATGGTGCTCAAGCCGGCTTCGCAAACGCCTTTCTCGGCATTCGCCCTGGCTGAACTGGCTCAACGTGCCGGTATTCCGAACGGCGTGTTCAGTGTGGTGACCGGCAGCGCTGGCGACATTGGCAGCGAGCTGACCGGCAACCCGATCGTGCGCAAACTGTCCTTCACCGGCTCGACCGAAATCGGTCGTCAGTTGATGACCGAGTGCGCCAAGGACATCAAGAAAGTTTCGCTGGAGCTGGGCGGCAACGCTCCGTTCATCGTGTTCGACGACGCGGACCTGGATAAGGCCGTCGAAGGCGCGATCATTTCCAAGTACCGCAACAATGGCCAGACCTGCGTCTGCGCCAACCGTCTGTACATTCAGGATTCGGTCTACGACGCGTTCGCCGAAAAACTGAAAGTGGCCGTGGCCAAGCTCAAGATCGGTAACGGTCTGGAAGAAGGCACCACCACTGGCCCGCTGATCGACGAAAAAGCCGTGGCCAAGGTGCAAGAGCACATTGCTGACGCCGTGAGCAAAGGCGCAACCGTGCTGTCCGGTGGCAAGAGCATGCAAGGCAACTTCTTCGAGCCGACCATCCTGACCAACGTGCCGAACAACGCTGCCGTGGCCAAGGAAGAAACCTTCGGTCCATTGGCGCCACTGTTCCGCTTCAAAGATGAAGCCGACGTGATCGCGATGTCCAACGACACCGAGTTCGGTTTGGCCTCGTACTTCTATGCTCGCGACCTGGGCCGTGTGTTCCGTGTGGCTGAAGCCCTGGAATACGGCATGGTCGGCGTCAACACCGGGTTGATCTCCAACGAAGTCGCGCCGTTCGGCGGCATCAAGGCGTCGGGCCTGGGCCGTGAAGGCTCCAAGTACGGCATCGAAGATTACCTGGAAATCAAATACCTCTGCCTGGGCATCTAAGGCAAGGCATTGCTTCAAGCGCAAAGGGCACGAGAGCGCTGTCCCTTTGCGCGCTTCAAACGGAATTTTCTCTGTGGCCGGGAAAGCTGTGGCAGTCGATCATCGCATGCTGCCGTAGTTGCCTCCCCGCCGCATTTTCCTTGAACCACGCCGCCCGATGAGCGGTGACTGAGGACACTATGAGCAAGACTAACGCATCCCTGATGAAACGCCGCGAAGCCGCTGTACCGCGCGGTGTTGGCCAGATTCACCCGATCTTCGCCGAGTCCGCGAAGAACGCCACCGTGACCGACGTTGAAGGTCGCGAGTTCATCGACTTCGCCGGCGGTATCGCCGTGCTGAACACCGGTCACGTGCACCCGAAAATCATCGCCGCCGTGACCGAACAGCTGAACAAGCTGACCCACACCTGCTTCCAGGTACTGGCTTACGAGCCGTACGTGGAAGTGTGCGAAAAAATCAACGCCAAGGTGCCAGGTGATTTCGCCAAGAAAACCCTGTTGGTGACCACCGGCTCCGAAGCTGTGGAAAACTCCATCAAGATCGCCCGCGCCGCCACTGGCCGTGCCGGTGTGATCGCGTTCACCGGCGCTTACCACGGTCGCACCATGATGACCCTGGGCCTGACCGGTAAAGTCGTGCCTTACTCGGCCGGCATGGGCCTGATGCCAGGCGGCATCTTCCGCGCGCTGTACCCGAACGAACTGCACGGTGTGAGCATCGACGATTCGATCGCCAGCATCGAGCGCATCTTCAAGAACGACGCCGAGCCGCGTGACATCGCTGCCATCATCATCGAGCCGGTTCAGGGCGAAGGTGGTTTCTACGTCGCGCCTAAAGAGTTCATGAAGCGTCTGCGCGCTTTGTGCGACCAGCACGGCATTCTGTTGATCGCTGACGAAGTACAGACTGGCGCTGGCCGTACCGGCACTTTCTTCGCCATGGAACAGATGGGCGTTGCTGCCGACCTGACCACCTTCGCCAAATCCATCGCTGGCGGTTTCCCGCTGGCCGGTGTGTGCGGCAAGGCCGAATACATGGACGCCATCGCTCCAGGCGGCCTGGGCGGTACTTACGCCGGTAGCCCGATCGCTTGCGCCGCGGCCCTGGCCGTGATGGAAGTGTTCGAAGAAGAGCACCTGCTGGATCGCTGCAAAGCGGTCGGCGAGCGTCTGGTGACTGGCCTGAAAGCCATCCAGGCCAAGTACCCGGTCATCGGCGAAGTGCGTGCCCTGGGCGCGATGATCGCGGTCGAGCTGTTCGTCGACGGCGACAGCCACAAGCCGAACGCGGCTGCTGTGGCATCGGTTGTGGCCAAGGCTCGCGACAAGGGCCTGATCCTGCTGTCGTGCGGCACCTATGGCAACGTTCTGCGCGTGCTGGTACCGCTGACCTCGCCGGACGAGCAACTGGACAAAGGCTTGGCGATCATCGAAGAGTGCTTCTCTGAGCTGTGATCCGAGTGCTCTGATTCATTTGTGAGCTGATCGACAAAAAACCCGCTTCGGCGGGTTTTTTGATGCCGCTTGAAACACATCAGGGGCAATTGAACTGTATCGAATAGCCATCATTGACTAAGGTGCAAGCATTGCCGTTGGAGTGTGTGATGACTGCTGTGGTGTTACCCGCTGTACCGCGTGTGCTGATTGCCGAGGCTGACCCTTGGTCCCGCGATCTGCTCAGGCAGGTGTTGTTGAATGTGCGCTGCGACGCGCGGCTGGACCTGTGTGCCGATGGCCAGGAGACACTGCACCTGTTGGCGGAAAATCCTTACGATCTGGTGATCGTTGACTGGGAGTTGCCTGGCGTCGATGGCCTGAACGTCTTGCGCAGTGTCCGTCAGCGCAAACGTAATCCGCCGCAGCCCTTCATTCTGATGAGCAGCCGCAACGACAGCACCAGCGTGCATGAAGTCTTGCCCCTGGCGCCCACGGCGTACCTGACCAAACCCTTGAACATGGAAAGCCTGACCCAGCGTCTGCAGGATTTGTTGCTGAACGCCGGCGAAGAGGTGTCCTGTGAGGCGCCGTCATTGGCGCCGGGCATGACCTTGTCGGTGTACCTGGAGCGGCGTCGCGAGCTGGCGGACGGTGCGCCGTTGATGACTGACGTGCAGGTGGCGATCAAGCGTAGCCTCAATCCCAATGGCCTCGATCTGACACGGCTGGAAGACGAGATTCGCACCGATCCGCAAATCACCGCTGTCTTGATCGCCGCCGCCAACAGCGCGGCCCAGCATCATGGCGCCGCTGTGCAAACCCTGGCCCAGGCGCTGCATCGTCTTGGCACCGGGCAAAGCATGAACCTGATTCTGGGTCTCGCCCTCAAGCGCAGTGCCCGGCTCAGCGATCCGCAGCTGGCGGACTATGCCGAGCGTTATTGGGAGTTGTCGCTGCACACCGCCGAATACGCGCGGACGCTGGCGCGCTTGCTGGATCTGGATCAGGAGCGCTGTTATTGCGCGGGCATGCTGCATCGCCTCGGCGATCTGGCCTTGCTGCGCTGTTTGCAGGAGTGGAAGCAGGCCGGCGGTGAGCTGGATGAGTGGGAGGAAGTCGGCGATGCCCTGGCCGAATTCGGCGCGGCCTATGGTTCGGCGCTACGGACCCGCTGGCGTCTGCCCCTGGAGCTGCGGGAGCTGATTGCGGCGGTTTACCAGCTCGGTGGCGGGGTTTACTCCCGCGAAGCGCTAGTGATGAGCATGGCCGCGCAGCTGGCGCACCTGACCGAGCATGAGGGGATCGAAGCGTTGTCCAAGAGCCGTACAGCGCGGTTGCTCAAGATCGGATTGCCGGAATTGATGCGTTTGCGCAAAAAATAAGCTTCACGCAAAACCTGTAGGAGCGAGGCTTGCCCGCGAAGAAGTCACCACGGTGGGTCAGTAAAACCGCGGTGACCCCTTCGCGGGCAAGCCTCGCTCCTACAAAAATAAAATCAGCCGGAAATGATGCGGTTCTTGCCCTGGCGCTTGGCCTGGTACATCGCAGCATCGGCGCGGGCGAACAGGCTGTCGATGCTTTCATCCTCGGGCGTGAGGCTGGTCAGGCCCTGGCTGACGGTGATGCCGAACGTCTGGTCGTCGTGGCTGAAGCTTAACCGCTGAATTTCCCGTTGCAGGCGCTCGGCCACCTGCATGGCCATGTCCGGTGCGCAACCGGGAAACACCGCCGCGAATTCCTCACCGCCGATCCGTCCGAACAGATCACCACGCCGCAGGGCCGCGCGACCGCTCTCGGCGATGCGTTGCAGCACCTTGTCGCCTTCCTGATGACCGTAGGTGTCATTGACCACTTTGAAGTCATCGATGTCCAGCAGCAGGAACGCCATTGGCGCACCGTTCAACCGCGCCTCCTCGAATTCGCGATGGGCGCATTCGAAGAAGTGCCGGCGGTTGCTGCTTTGGGTCAATGCGTCGGTGCTGGCCAGATGTTGCAGCTGGGCTTGCATCTGCTTTTTTTCGGTGATGTCTTCGGCGATGCCGACGATGATCACCGGTTGGCCCGACTCGGCCTGACGGTTGATGAAGCACTTGTCGCTGAGCCAACGCACTTGGCCGTCGGCGGCGATGATGCGGTACTCGCGGTCTTCAACGGCGCCTTTGACCAGCACTTGCGCCAGGCTGCGCTCGGCGTAGTCCAGATCGTCGGGATAGACGCTGTCGCGCCAGTGGTTGTAGTCGGACAGCAACAAGCCGGCGGGGCGGCCGAAAATCCGCTCATAGGCCGGGCTGACGTAGAGCACCTGACGGGTTTCCCAGTTGAATGCCCAAAGCACGGCGTTGACGCTGACCAGCAGCGAGCTGAACAGCTGTTCGCGTTCGCTCAGGCGTGCCACTTCACCCTGGGCATGCATCAGCGCCATCAGGGTTTGCGCGGCCTCGGGCCACTGTGGAAGGGATGTGTCTTGTAGGCTTTTATTAACCATCGGCACAAATCTCAAAGGGCGTGCCGCTATGTCGACAGCGGCCAAGAACAAAGCCCGCCTGGATGGCGAAGTGTCTTTGAGATAGGGGATTTGGAGCGAAGTTCCCGCCTTGGGTAGCGAGAGAGCATGCTCCCGCCGGGCGGTTAAAACACGTCGCTGGTTTGCGATGGCTTCGCCGACAAGCGGGGAGGGGGCGGGCGAGCCCGAAGGGCGGATCGGATACGTAGGAGCCAGGCTTGCCGGCGAAGGCGCTCTTAAAGACGCCTTCGCCGGCAAGCCTGGCTCCTACGAAAAGCCTCTTCTGTGGAGGATCAGGCGTTGGCAGGGCGCAGGGAGTAGGTTTTCAACTGGTCGGCGAAGTCGCGCAGGGATTGAATCCCGCTGGCCTCGGCCTCGTGTACCCAATCCTTGATGGCAGCCAGCATGTCGTGGCCATTGGAGCTGGTCTTGACCCAGATCTGCTGCAAGGCCAGGCGTTTTTCGTAAATTACCTTCAGCGCCTGGCTGTGCTCGAGCATGGTCTGGATGCGCATATGGTGTTTGTCGTCCAGCAGGCTGGTTTCCCGCGAGAGCAAACGCTTGGCCCGGTGGAACTGGTGGCGGACCGAGTGATCGACCTTTTCCAGTTCTTGCTTGACCAGCGGCGCGATCACCAGCTTGCGGTACTGGGCCATGATCTGGAAGCGGTTGTTGAGGATCGCCATGGCGGTGTCCATGTCCAGGCTGCCTTTGCCTTCAACGCGGTGGGCGATGGGTGCAACCCGCTGGACCTTGGCCAGACGCAGGAAGCTGAAGACCTGGATCCAGGCCCAGCCGAGGTCGAACTCCCATTTCTTCACCGACAGTTTGGCGGAGTTAGGGTAGGTGTGATGGTTGTTATGCAGTTCTTCGCCGCCGATCAGGATGCCCCAGGGCACCAGATTAGTGGCCGCATCGCGGCATTCGAAGTTGCGGTAGCCGATGGCATGGCCCAGGCCATTGACCACGCCTGCGGCCCACACCGGGATCCACATCATCTGGATGGCCCAGATGGTGATGCCGATGGTGCCGAACAGCAGCAGGTCGATGACGCCCATGATCGCCACGCCCAACAGCGGGAAGCGGCTGTAAAGGTTGCGTTCGATCCAGTCTTCGGGGCAGTTCTTGCCGTAGATGCGCAGGGTCTCGGGGTTTTCCGCTTCGGCGCGGTACAGCTCGGCGCCTTTGCGCAGAACGGTGGACAGACCCTTGATGACCGGGCTGTGCGGGTCATCGACGGTTTCGCATTTGGCGTGATGCTTGCGGTGGATGGCGGTCCACTCGCGGGTGTTCTGTGCCGTGGTCAACCACAGCCAGAAGCGGAAAAAATGTTTCAGGCCGGCATTGAGCTCAAGCGAGCGATGGGCTGAATAGCGATGCAGATAAACCGTGACGCCGACGATCGTCACGTGGGTCATCAGCAGGGTGACTGCCACCAGTGACCAGGGCGATAAGCCAAGAAAACCTTCGTACCACATAGCCTATAGGACCCTCGATAAAGAAAAAAACAGCCGTTGCATTATCACTTAGCCCACAGATAAAACCAGTCGCCCTTTCAGATAAGAGTGGCTGGATGTTTCTTTAATCTATAATTCCAGCCTTTTTGTAGGGACATGGACGCTCTAATGCCAGCCACCTATCGCGATGCTTTGCGTGCAGCGCTGCTCTATCTGGTGCTTTCCGTAGCCTGGTTCCAGTTTAGTGGTTATTTATTGAACAGGTTCTTCGATAGTTCCACCGATCTGCTGCGCTGGCAGCTGATCAACGGTTATGCCTGGGTGGTGTTCAGTGCCGGGCTGATCTTCATTGCGCGGGCGCGATTGTTTCGCTGCCTGGGTGTCGGCGCCAAATTGCGTGAGCGCAATGCAGACAGGGAGCGTTTGCGTCAGGCGGCAGCGGTGTTCGATTGCACCTGTGAAGGGGTGCTGGTCACTAATAGCAACGAGTTGATCGTTCATGTGAACCGGGCGTTCATGGAAATCACCGGCTACCAGCGCGAGGAAGTGCTGGGGCAGCGACCGAACATGTTCAAGTCGGGCCATCACCCGCCGGGTTTCTACCAGGTGATGTTCGCGGCACTCGACAGCCTTGGTGAGTGGAGCGGAGAAATCTGGAATCGCCGTAAAAACGGCGAGATCTACCCGCAATGGCAGACGATCCGCCTCATTCGCGACGATCATGGGCGGCTCAGCCAGTACGTTGCGGTATTTTCCGACATCAGCGCGATCAAGAATTCCGAGCATGAATTGGCGCACCTGGCCCATCACGATCCGTTGACCGATCTGCCCAATCGCCTTCTGCTAACTGACCGTGCCGGGCAGGCCGTGGCCTCGGCGCAGGTCCACAAGCGCGGTTGCGCGTTGCTGATGATCGACCTCGATCATTTCAAGTTGATCAACGACAGTCTCGGTCACAGTGTCGGTGACCAACTGCTCAAGGCTGTGGCTCAGCGCCTGAATACCTTGTTCGGCCCGGGCAATACGCTGGCGCGGCTCAGCGGCGACGAATTTGCGGTATTGACTGAAAACTGCCCGCAACCGGGGCATGCCGCGGCGCTGGCTCAGCGAGTCATCGATGGCCTTAAAGAACCGTTCCAGATCGACGGGCATCCGCTATTTATCAACGCCAGCATCGGCATCAGCCTGTTCCCAAGTGATGCCTTGAGTGCCGAGCAACTGTTGCGCAACGCCGACTCGGCGCTGTTCAAGGCCAAGAGCGCTGGCCGCGACGGCTACGCCCTCTACACCGAAGAATTGACCGCACATGCCCAGCAGCGCGTCGAGATCGCATTCCAATTGCGCCGAGCGCTGGAGCAGCAGCAATTGCGGGTTTATTACCAGCCCGTGCATGACCTCAAAACCAGTCGCCTGATCGGCGTCGAGGCCTTGGTGCGCTGGGAGCATCCGCAACGTGGGTTGGTGTCGCCGGCTGAATTCATCCCCATCGCCGAACGCACCGGGCTGATTGCCGAGATTGATGCCTGGATCATGCGCCAGGCCTGCCAGCAGATGTGCCAGTGGCAAGCGGCGGGCGTGGTGTTGTCGTTTGTCGCGGTGAACGTTTCTTCTCGCCTGTTTGCCCGCCGCGAGTTGTATCAGCAAGTGGCTCAGGTGCTGCACGACACCGGCCTGGATCCAGCGTATCTGGAGCTGGAAGTCACCGAAAGCGCGGTGATGGAAGACCCGGAAGTGGCGCTGGAGCAGATGCATCGCTTGCGCGAGTTGGGTGTGCGGCTGGCCATCGATGACTTCGGCACGGGCTATTCATCGTTGCTGCGGCTCAAGCGTTTGCCGGTGCAAAAGCTCAAGATCGATCAGGGGTTTGTCGCAGGCTTGCCGGGTGATGAGGATGACGCGGCGATCGCGCGGGTAATCATTGCGCTGGCGCAGAGCATGGGGATGCAAGTGCATGCCGAGGGGATCGAGCAGGTCGAGCAGGCAAGTTTCCTGTTCGAGCATGACTGCGATTTGGGGCAGGGCTACTGGTTTGGGCGGCCAGTGCCGGCGGCATCATTGGATTGGGCCCGGGCGCCAGTGATTGGATGAGCGGCTGATCTGCTTTTTTTGGCGAGGGGGCTTGCCCCCGTTGGTCTGCGTAGCAGACGCAAAAATTTGGGGCCGCTACGCAGCCCAACGGGGGCGAGCCCCCTCGCCACAGGGTTTTGTGTGCCCTTGAAAGTAGTTGGTCCTCCGCAACCCCTTGCTCTATCAAATAATGCCTTCTAGTTATATAAACATTCTTAAATAGTCTTTTTAAGAATATCCGCGCCTATCTACTATTGCCCCTACGCCGTAAGCAGTGCCCGCCACTGCCAGGCATATCTCATTAAAGGAGCAGCACCATGAGCGCATCCCTACGTAGTGTTGACGGGCAGGACGAAGCCACCATTTTGCGTGAGATTCAGAGCGCCTTGCGCGATCTGCGCTTTGGCGCGGTGGAAATCACCGTGCATAACGCCCAGGTGGTTCAGATCGAACGCAAAGAGAAATTCCGTTTGCAGAACCCGGTCAACAAGCCGAGCTGAAGCGAAAGATTGAAAAATTGAAAGATCACAGCCTTCGGCAGCTCCTACGCGCCTGTGGGCGCCGCCGAAGGCTGCGATCTTTGAACAGGCAACCCGATTCCAGAAATCCATAAGAAAAGCCAACACATCAAGAATTCCAGGAGCTTTCACCATGTCGTCGATTCGTCATTTTGCTTTGGCCGCCCTGGCCAGTGCCCTTTTTGCTGGTTCCGCGGTTGCCAAGGATTACGAGCTGCTCAACGTGTCGTATGACCCGACCCGTGAGCTGTACCAGGAGTACAACGCCGAGTTCATCAACTTCTGGAAAAAAGACCACGCTGGCGACAACGTGAAAATCCAGCAGTCCCACGGTGGTTCGGGCAAGCAGGGCCGGGCGGTGATCGACGGTCTGCGGGCCGACGTGGTGACCCTGGCCTTGGCTGGTGATATCGATGAAGTGGCCAAGCTCGGCAAGAGCCTGCCGGTCGACTGGCAGAAGCGTCTTCCGGACGCGAGCACACCTTACACTTCGACCATCGTGTTCCTGGTGCGCAAGGGCAACCCGAAAGGCATCAAGGACTGGGGCGACCTGACCAAAAATGGCGTGGAAGTTATCACCCCGAATCCGAAAACCTCCGGCGGCGCACGCTGGAACTTTCTCGCGGCCTGGGCTTATGGCCTGAAAGCCAACGGTGGTAATGAAGCCAAGGCCAAAGAGTACGTGCAGACCCTGTTCAAACACGTGCCTGTGCTGGACACCGGTGCTCGCGGCTCGACCATCACCTTCGTCAACAACGGTCAGGGCGACGTGTTGCTGGCCTGGGAAAACGAGGCCTTCCTGGCGTTGAAAGAAGACGGTGGCGCCGACAAGTTCGACATCGTTGTTCCGTCGCTGTCGATCCTTGCCGAACCACCGGTGGCCGTGGTCGACAAGAACGCCGAGAAAAAGGGCAACACCGACATTGCTGAAGCGTATCTCAAGCACCTGTACAGCCCGGCTGGCCAGGAAATCGCGGCGAAAAACTTCTATCGTCCACGTGACAAAGAGGTGGCCGCCAAGTACGCCAAACAGTTCCCGACACTGGAGCTGGTGACCATCGACAAGGACTTCGGCGGCTGGAAAACCGCGCAACCGAAATTCTTCAATGACGGTGGCGTGTTCGACCAGATTTATCAGGCGCAGTAACCTGAAAAGATCAGCCAATGCGCAATCCATGTGGGAGCGCTTAAGTGGCTGGCATTGGCTAACAGGCCCCGATTTCACCGTCGGGGCTTAGCGCGTTCTCAACCAAGGACTTTTATGTCGCGTCGTATCTCCCCCGTCATACCCGGCTTCGGGCTGACGCTGGGCTACACCTTGGTGTACCTCAGCCTGATTGTGCTCATTCCACTGGCGGCGATGTTCGTGCATGCCGCTCAACTCACCTGGGACCAGTTCTGGGCGATTATCTCGGCGCCACGGGTGCTGGCGGCGTTGAAGCTCAGCTTCGGCACCGCGCTCTATGCCGCGATCATCAACGGCATCATCGGCACGCTGCTGGCCTGGGTGCTGGTGCGCTATACCTTCCCTGGACGCAAAGTCATCGATGCGATGATCGACTTACCCTTCGCATTGCCCACCGCCGTGGCCGGTATCGCGCTGACCGCGCTATACGCGCCCAATGGTTGGGTGGGTCAGTTTGCAGCGAACCTGGGTTTCAAGATCGCGTATACCCCCCTCGGCATCACCCTTGCCCTCACTTTTGTGACACTTCCATTCGTAGTACGTACCGTACAGCCAGTATTGGCCGATATCCCTCGGGAAGTGGAAGAAGCGGCGGCGTGCCTCGGTGCAAAACCGCTACAGGTTTTTCGCCATATTCTGGTGCCCGCGCTGTTGCCAGCGTGGCTGACCGGTTTCGCGTTGGCCTTTGCCCGCGGGGTCGGTGAGTACGGTTCGGTGATTTTCATTGCCGGTAACATGCCGATGAAAACCGAGATCCTGCCGCTGCTGATCATGGTCAAACTTGACCAGTACGATTACACCGGCGCCACGTCCATTGGTGTACTGATGCTGGTGGTTTCCTTCGTCCTGTTGCTGCTGATCAACTTGCTGCAACGACGCATCGAAACCCCATAAGGAGGCGCAGAAATGTCCCAATCGTCTATTGCTGCTGCTTCCTCGAACGCTGCCCGCCGTGGCAGCGCTTCATCGCGGCGAATCTTGATCGGTCTTGGCTGGCTGGTATTCGCCCTGTTCCTGTTGCTGCCGCTGGTGATCGTGGTGTCTCAGGGCCTGAAGCTTGGAATCGGTGCGTTCTTCACCGCGATCTTCGAACCTGACGCGTTGTCGGCCCTGAAACTCACTGTGATTGCCGTGCTGATTTCGGTGCCGCTGAACCTGGTGTTCGGTGTCAGCGCTGCATGGTGCGTGAGCAAGTACTCGTTCCGTGGCAAAAGTATGCTGGTCACGCTGATCGACCTGCCGTTCTCGGTTTCGCCAGTGATCGCCGGTCTGGTCTATGTGCTGATGTTCGGCGCCCAGGGCCTGTTCGGCCCGTGGTTGCAGGATCACGACATCCAGATCGTCTTCGCCTTGCCGGGCATCGTGTTGGCGACGATTTTCGTCACCGTGCCGTTCGTGGCACGTGAGCTGATCCCGCTGATGCAGGAACAAGGCACTCAGGAGGAAGAGGCCGCGCGCCTGCTTGGCGCCAATGGCTGGCAGATGTTCTGGCACGTCACCGTTCCCAATATCAAATGGGGCCTGATCTATGGCGTGGTGCTGTGTACGGCCCGGGCCATGGGTGAGTTCGGTGCGGTGTCGGTGGTTTCCGGGCACATTCGCGGGGTGACCAACACCTTGCCGCTGCACGTCGAGATCCTCTACAACGAATACAACCACGTGGCCGCGTTCGCCGTGGCGAGCCTGTTGCTGATCCTGGCGCTCTTCATCCTGCTGCTCAAGCAGTGGAGCGAAAACCGTATTAACCGCCTGCGCGCCAGCGCCGCGGAGGAATAAGTCATGTCGATCGAAGTGCGTAACGTCAGCAAGAACTTCCACGCGTTCAAGGCGCTGGACAACATCAGCCTGGACATTCAAAGCGGCGAACTCGTGGCGCTGCTCGGCCCGTCCGGCTGCGGCAAGACCACGCTGTTACGAATCATCGCCGGCCTGGAAACCCCGGACCAGGGCAACATCGTGTTCCACGGTGAAGACGTCTCCGGCCACGATGTGCGTGATCGCAATGTCGGTTTCGTGTTCCAGCACTACGCCTTGTTCCGCCACATGACGGTGTTCGACAACGTCGCGTTCGGCCTGCGCATGAAGCCGAAAAACCAGCGCCCGAACGAAAGCCAGATCGCGGTGAAAGTCCACGAACTGTTGAACATGGTGCAGCTGGATTGGTTGGCCGATCGCTACCCGGAACAACTCTCCGGCGGCCAGCGTCAACGCATTGCGTTGGCCCGTGCCTTGGCGGTGGAACCGAAAGTCCTGCTGCTCGACGAACCCTTCGGCGCCCTCGACGCCAAGGTTCGTAAAGAGCTGCGTCGCTGGCTCGCACGGCTGCACGAAGACATCAACCTGACCTCGGTGTTTGTGACCCACGACCAGGAAGAGGCGATGGAAGTCGCCGATCGTATCGTGGTGATGAACAAGGGCGTGATCGAGCAGATCGGCTCACCGGGTGACGTCTACGAAAACCCGGCCAGCGATTTCGTCTATCACTTCCTTGGCGACTCGAACCGTCTGCATTTGGGCGAAGACCGGCACGTGCTGTTCCGTCCTCACGAAGTGTCGCTGTCGCGTCATGAACTGGAAGACCACCACGCCGCTGAAGTGCGGGACATTCGTCCACTGGGCGCGACTACGCGGGTGACGCTGAAGGTCGAAGGCCAGAGCGAGTTGATAGAAGCAGAAGTGGTGAAGGATCACGACAGCCTGGTCGGATTGGCCAAGGGTGAGACGCTGTTCTTCAAGCCGAAGGTCTGGCAGAAAGTCGCCAACCTTTAAAATCAAAAGCATCGCGAGCAGGCTCGCTCCCACAGTGATTTGTGTCGTTCACAAATCCCCTGCTCGCGATGGCATCTCAAAGAGCACCCTGCCCAATCCGTAATAACACCGCCTGGCCTTGCGTCGATCGGTTCTACCCGCGCATTTTTTTTTGCTTCAAACCCTACCTAGACTCTGACTTGCCAGGAGGCAGTAAGAGTCTAGGTAAGGACCGGTGTTATCTCCTGGCGCCCTGATGCCAAGGAGATAGAACATGAGAATGGAAGTCAGTCGGCATGGCCCGTTTGGCTGTGCCTTGTTGAGCGTTTTGCTGGGCTCGTCCGCCATTGCCGCCCCCTCGCTGTCGCCGCAGATACCCTTCGATGTCATGGTTACCCAACCGGTTTCACTGGTTAGCCTGCAAGCCAATTTCGATGACTTGTCGTGGCAGACCTTCGTCGCCCTGAACTGGCCGGCGCTGGACAACGGCGATCCCAATACCGGCACCCCCATCGGCAAGCAGGATGGGGCCACGGTGTGGGAAAGCTGGAAAGAGAGCTACCAGATATTCCGGCCCAGGGGACAGACACCGCCGCCCTGGGATGCGCCGGCCACCCTCCCCGAAGTGTGCAAGTCACTCAAGCCTGGCCGCCTGCTGCAGCAAATGGGCAAGGTGCCCGATGTGCTGGATGAGTTTATCCAGCCCTTCGAGAGCGGCCCGCTGGTGGATCAGAACGGCACCTATACGCGCAACGAAATCGTGGTCAACCAATCGATGTTCAACGGGATCGTTAATAACGGGCTGTATAGCATCGAAGGCCAGCAGAAGTTTTTCGCTGCTAAATCGACCAATACCGTGGCGTTCAGCTGCGGTTCCGCCGACACCAAACAGGTCGGTGCGATGATGGTGAAGGCGTCGTGGAAAGTGCTGGGCCCCAATGATCGCCCGCAGGATTTCCACACGGTCGATGCGCTGGTCTATACGCCGGGCAACAACGACCCGAGCCATGGGCCGATTGTCGAGGAGTCGTGCACGTCAGAGCCGGTCGGGCTGGTGGGGTTGCACATCGTTCATAAGACCAACAGTGCTCCCCAGTGGGTCTGGTCGACCTTTGAACATGTGAAAAAACGTACCGGAAGAATCCACGCCGCCTGCAGATCAGACGGGCCCCTATCTGTTCTACAACGCCAGCAGCAACAGTGCTAGCAACCAGCCTCCGCCACGGCCATGGAACCCGGCGATCAAGGCAACGCCATCGCAGATCATTCGCGAAGTGCCACTGACCGAGGCCACTAAAAACCTTAACGCTACCTATCAAACCCTGTTGCGAACGGTTAATCCGCAGAGTGTCTGGGCGAATTATCAATTGATCAGTACCCAGTGGCCGACAGATGCACCGCCGAACTGCCAGATATCGGCCGCCAACCCGCTGGGCAGTCCTGCGCCTTCGTTCCTGGCTAATGCGACGCTGGAAACTTACATCCAGGGCACGGTGCCCCAGACGTCTTCCAGCTGCATGGCTTGCCATGGCAATGCGGCAACCCACGTCACCGAATCCCCACGCACCAGCTTCGCGGATTTCACTTATTTGCTCGAACGCGCGCAGTCCACTGGCGGACAAGGAGTCAACCATGAGCAGTAACCTGGACAATTTCGTAGGCCTGTCGTCGGCCCTGACCGGCATTCCCACTACGCGACTGGCGCCGCAGATCGACCCGGTCGGGTTGCCGCCGATCTTTCTCGATTACGTCACCCCGCGCATCACCCCCGATGTGCTCAATGCGTTATTGACCCAGTACGCCAACCTGGCGGCCGACCATGTGCCCCCAGACCAGATCGCCCAGCAGGTACTGAAAATCTCCGCGTCACCGACGATCCCGAAAACAGTGTTGGCCGCGCGCACGATCATGAAGCTGTGGCTGCTGGGCGTCTGGTACCAGCCTTATGACGCAGGAAATTTCAAAAAGGGTGATTCGACGGTGGTGTCCGATCAGGCCTACATCTACAGCTGGGCCTGGAAAATCGCCCAGGCCCACCCCATGGGCTACAGCGAATCGTTCTTCGGTTATTGGAACAGTGAGCCGTCGAGCCTTGAGGACTTGACCGGCGTACCCGCCAACGGACAGCAAGGAGCCTTGTCATGAGTACCGAACAAGCCGAGGTGGTGATCGTTGGCGCGGGGCTGGCCGGCAGCATCATTGCTTATCAACTGGGCATGGCCGGGGTGGATGTGCTGGTGCTCGAGTCCGGCCCCGAGATTCCGGCCAACCGCTCGCAATACATGGAACGCTTCTACACCTCGACGCTGAAAACCCCGGAATCGCCTTACCCTCCGGTGTCGAGCCTGGACACGCCCCGTGATCCAGCCGAACAGAATGCTCCACGCGCGACCATTGCCGATCTGATTCTGGGCTGGGACGACCCGAAGATCAGCTACCTGGTGCAGAAAGGCCCGATGCCCTTCACCAGTACCTATGAACGGGTCGGCGGCGGTACCACCTGGCATTGGGTCGGGACGTGCCTGCGCATGGTGCCGAACGATTTTCGCCTGAAGTCAAAATACGGCGTCGGTGTGGACTGGCCAATCGGCTACGACGATCTGCAAAGTGCCTACTGCCGGGCTGAGGCGGAAATCGGCGTGTCGGCCAATGTCGCCGACCAGGAGGCGGAAATCGGCGTGTCGGCCAATGTCGCCGACCAGGCCTATCTGGGCATGACCTTTCCCGAAGGTTATTCATTCCCGATGCACAGCATTCCGTTGTCGCTGGTCGATGGCAGCTTTGTCTCGGCCGTGACGGGGCAGTCTTTCAACGGCTTGCCGCTGGTGGTCAGCCCGACGCCGGCCGGACGCAATTCCCAACCTTACGCGGGGCGCCGGGTATGTGCCGGCAACACCAACTGCACACCGATCTGCCCGATCCAGGCCAAGTACGACGCGACCGTCACCATGAACAAGGCCCTGTCCACCGGCAAGGTCCGGGTCTTGTACCGAACCGTGGCCAGCAAAGTGACCGTCGGGGCGGACAGCAATATCAATGGCGTGGAATTCATTCAGTACCAGCTTGGCGACGGCCCGGCCACTGGAACCGGCGTGGCTGTCGGGCAGCGTTATGTGATTGCCGCCCATGCCATCGAGACACCCAAGCTATTGCTGAACTCCAAGAGTCCGGCCTGGCCCAAAGGCGTGGCTAACAGCAGCGGGCAGGTGGGACGCAGCTTGGCCGATCATCCGATCTACCTGGCATGGGGGCTGATGCCTGAAGGCAAGGCGGTTTTTCCGTACCGCGGTCCTCTGTCCACGGCGGGCATCGAAAGTTTGCGTGACGGTGACTTTCGCAGCTCTCGAGCGGCGTGGCGCATCGAAATCGGTAACGAGGGCTGGAACTGGCCGGCCACCGACCCTTACACCACCGTGGTTGACTTCATCGATGGGACGAACGTCGGTCAAACCAACCCGCTACCGTCGACCCAAGTGCCCAAGCCGCCGTCCGAAAGGCTATACGGGACAGCCTTGGTTCAAAAACTCAACGATATCTTCATCCGTCAGTTCCGGATCGGGTTCCTGGTGGAACAGGTCGAGGACGATCCCGATCACCCCACTTGTTACATCGTGCCGTCGACCGAGTACAAGGACCGGCTCGGCATTCCCCGGCCGGAAATTCACTATGACCTGTCCAAATACACCAAGGAGGGCTTCAAGCAGGCGAAGCAGTTGGCGACTCACATCATCACGGATCTGCTCGGCGCGGTGGAGCTGACGAAGCCTATCTCGCCCGGGACGTTCACCTACGAGAATTTGCCTTACAGTTTCCAGGGCGCCGGACACCTGATGGGGACCTATCGCATGGGCGATGATCCAGCCAAATCGGTAGTCGACAAATACCAGCGCAGTTGGGACCACAAGAACCTGTTCCTGGTGGGCGATGGCGTCTTCCCCAGCACCGGCACCTCGAATCCGAGCCTGACGATTGCCGCGTTGTCGTTCCAGGCCGGGGATGCGCTGGCCAATGACCTGAAGGCTGCGACGGTGGAGGTTCTGGCCAATCTGCCCTGGCAGGGCACCGGTGTACAGATCAACGGTCTGGTTCCACGTCTGGCTCGTTGTGTCCTTGGCTTATGGTGCGCCAGCCCGGTGGGTGGCTGGGTGGATGGAAAGGGTAATCCGGACATCATCGCCAAGTTCGGCTACACCCTGGCAGGGGCCGCCGAAGGTGCTTTGATCGGCCGTGTTGGTGACTTCGGAATCCCCTTCCTGATCGGCGATCTGGCGCAGATTCCGGCCGGCCAGCAAGGCGAGCTGCAGTTGTGTATCAATGATGACCTGCTAGGCCTCTACGGTGCGGGTTTGACTGACAACGTCGGTGCACTGACGGTTCGGGTCGAGTTCGGCACGGTGTGAAGCCAGGAGCGGTAACGGTAGCGATCCGTTACCGCTCTCTTTTTTTCAGGCGGCGGAGTGATGGTTGCGCAAGGCCACAGGCCCGGCGCGTTCTTCGATTTCTCGTTTCAGCTCACCCCGAAGCCCCAGCAGGAAGCCTGCTTCAACCACCACAAACAACGGTCCGACAATCAACCCCGTCACATCATCGATAAACGCCGGTTTGCGCCCTTCGTAATGATGTCCGACAAACTGAATCGCCCACCCCACCACAAACATCCCGATGCCGCTGGCCAGCCAGATGAACGTGCTCTGCTGCGCAAGCACATGCCCCAGCCAGACTGACAACCCCAGCAATCCCGTCATCAGTACCCCGAGGCGCAATTCGAGGCGCAAGTAAAACCACGCCGAAGCCAGTGCCAGAAGCACTGCCGGTGACACCCAGGCCCCGGCCAGCGACCACTCCGGCCGCGACAGCAACACCGCGACCGCCACGACGATCAGCGGAATACCCACGAAGTGGCTGGCAATATTGCGCGGGTCACGGTGGTAGGCGGCGTATTGACTGAGATGGTCAACGAGGCTTTTCATTGTTATTCCTCCTGTAGGGTGATGGATGATGCCCCGGGTTTCATCTCTCGCTCTGTCAGCCAGGCGACAATCTCCAGGAGTTTTCATGGACATGCAGGTTTGGCGTTCGCGCCTGGATACGGGGCAGTGGTTCAGTCATTTACCGGTTCCCTTTCAGGATAGTCTGCTGGCCGCCGCCCGAGTGCGGCGGCTGTCGCCGGGGCAACTGCTATTCAAACGCGGTGATCCGCCGTGCGGGCTGTATGCGGTGCTTGAAGGGGCGGTGCGCATTGGCGCGGTGAGCGAGCAGGGCAAGGAAGCGCTGCTGAGCCTGGTGGAGGCACCGCACTGGTTCGGTGAAATCTGCCTGTTCGATGGTCAGCCGCGAACCCACGATGCCTATGCCGTTGGCCAGTGCATCCTGTTGCACATTGCGCAGGCGACGCTGCTGAAGTTGCTCGACCAACAACCGGTTTACTGGCGGCAACTGGCGTTACTGATGAGTCACAAACTGCGCTTGACCTTCATCAACCTCGAACAGCTGAGCCTGATGCCAGCCCCGGCACGCTTGGCTCATCGCTTGCTGATGATCGCCGAGGGTTACGGTGAAATCGACCCGCCGCGCCGTGTTCTGCAACTGCCTCAGGAGCAACTGGCATCGATGCTGTCGCTGTCGCGCCAGACCACCAACCAGCTCCTCAAGGATTTGCAGGGGCAAGGGATTCTGAATCTCAAGTATGGCGAGATCGAGATTCTGGACGCCGAGCGGTTGCGGGCGTTGGCGGTGATTTGACGTGCACCTGTAGGAGCTGCCGAAGGCTGCGATCTTTTGAAATCACCACGGTATTGATGGGCTTTATCCGCGAACGCGCCTAGCCTGTGACGACGACAATCGAGGTGTGCCATGCGTGTGTTGCTAGTGGAAGACGAACCCGAGACCGCCAGTCTCCTGGCCAAAGGCCTGAGCGAAGCGAGTTACGCGGTGGATGTGGCGCTCAATGGCATGGACGGCCGGCGCTTTATCGAGTCCGGTGAGTACGAACTGATCATCCTCGACGTGATGCTGCCGGGGCTCAACGGCTGGCAGTTGCTGCAACAGATCCGCAAGCTTGGCGACACGCCGGTGCTGCTCCTCACCACCACGGACGGTATCGAGGACCGACTGCGCGGGTTGGAGTTGCATGAGGATGATTACCTGCTCAAGCCGTTTGCTGTCAGTGACCTGGTGAAGCGGGTGCGCAAGGTATTGCGGCGTAAACGTTGATGGCATGCGCTGAATTGATTGACGCTTTCGCGGGCAAGCCTCGCTCCTACAGGGGATCTGTGACCGTCAGAACGACATAAATCCCGTAGGAGCGAGGCTTGCCCGCGAAGAGGCCGGAACATTCCAAACACCACTCGGATCTGTCAGCGCAACCCATCCCGAAACTGCCCCGGCGTCATCCCGGTCCAGCGTTTGAATGCGCGGCTGAAGCTGCTGGTGTCGGCGAAACCCAGCAGATAACTGATTTCGCCCAACGAGCACAGCGGGTCGCGCAGGTGCAGCAGCGCCAGGTTTTCCCGACTTTCGTTGAGCAGCGTATCGAACCGACAACCCTCGTCCGCCAGGTGCCGTTGCAGGCTGCGCAGACTCAAGTGCAGCGCTTGGGCGATGCATTCGGCCGACGGTTCACCTTCGGGTAATTGCTCTTCAATGGTGTCGCGAACCTTGCGCTCCCAGGTCAGGGGTTTGAGTTGCGCCAGGGTGCGTTTGAGCACGGTTTCGTTGTGTTCGGCCAGTTCCGGGTTGGCGTCGTCCAGGTGGCTGTCGAAATCCACCAGGGAGAATTCCAGTCGGTCTTCATCGGCGTTGAAATACACCGGCGAGCGGAACACTTTGTGCCATTGATGCGGGTCGGCAGGTTCCGGGCGGCGCAGGTAAACCGCCAGCGGGGCGTAGTCACGGCCCAGGCGATTGCGACAGGTGCGCACGTAAATCGCCGCGAAGGCATCGATGGCTTCGAAGGCTGGCGCGGGGTTGCCCTGGGGGATTTTCAGGTGGAAGCGGTAACGATCCTCAGCGCGGATCAACTCCAGATCCAGCGCGTTGCTGACCACTTGGTGATAACGCACGATGCGCTCGAAGACTTCCCGCAGGCTGCCGCTGGCCACCAACGCATAACCCAGCGCATGAAACGTGGTGGGGCTGACGAAACGCGACACCCGCAAGCCAATCGCCGGGTCACCGCTGACCTGCACCGCGATGTGCCACAGGCGCGTGGTGCCGGACAACGGGTAACGGGCGTTCGGGTCGTCCATCAACTGCGGGTCGAGCCCCGCCTGTTGGCACAGGGCTGTGCTGTCGAGCCCCAGCGCATCGAGCTGCTTGCGCAGGGCGCGGGTCCAGCTGGCGAGGGAGGTCGGTTCAGTCATGTTGATTGGCGCGTCCGGTCAACAGGTTGGCGTTCACGGCTACCGCTCTGTAAATCATCACAGGGCAGGATGCGAACATCAATAACCAGAGGATGGAAGCATGGACGGTACTTCTGCAAGTCCCCAGCGACTGAATGCAGCACAGCGATCAACGCATATTCGTGAGGTGGTATTGGCCAAAGGCGTCGAATTGCGCCGGCGCTACCCGACTCTCAACCATCAGGACGCCTTGGGCGCGGGCATTCTGGCCTTCGCGTTGGCCGGGATGATCGGTTCCGCAGCGCTGTACATCACCGGGTACATGGCTTGGTGGGTATGCCTGTTGCTCAACGCGTTTTTCGCCTCGCTGACCCACGAGCTGGAGCATGACCTGATCCACAGCATGTATTTCCGCAAACAGCGTGTTCCGCACAACCTGATGATGGGCCTGGTATGGCTGGCGCGACCGAGCACCATCAACCCGTGGATCCGTCGCCATTTGCACCTCAATCACCACAAGGTGTCTGGCACCGAAAGCGACATGGAAGAGCGGGCGATCACCAACGGTGAGCCCTGGGGAATCGCGCGGCTGTTGATGGTCGGCGATAACGTGATGTCGGCTTTCATCCGCATGCTGCGGGCCAAGACCCGGGCGCACAAATTCAGCATCATCAAGCGTTCTCTGAAAGTTTATGCACCACTGGCGCTGGTGCATTGGGGGGCGTGGTACGTGTTCCTCGGTTTTCACTCCGCCAACGGCATCGCGCATCTGCTGGGGGCGCCCATCGAATGGTCGGCAACTACTTTGGCGGTGATGCAGGTGATCAACATCGCGGTCGTAGTGATCATCGGCCCGAACGTGTTGCGTACGTTCTGCCTGCACTTTGTCAGCTCGAACATGCACTACTACGGTGACGTGGAGCCAGGGAATGTTATTCAGCAGACCCAGGTGTTGAACCCTTGGTGGATGTGGCCGTTGCAAGCATTCTGCTTCAACTTTGGCAGCAGCCACGGGATCCATCATTTTGTGGTGAAGGAGCCGTTTTACATCCGGCAGATGACCGTCCCGGTGGCGCACAAGGTGATGCGCGAGATGGGGGTGCGGTTCAATGATTTCGGGACGTTCGGGCGGGCGAACCGGTTTGTGCGCAAGGAAACCACCGAGACGCAAGAGGTGCGTGCCGCTCAGGTTTGATGATGTAACCGGAAACTCAAATGCTGGTCATCAATTTGACCCAAAGGGACGATACGGTGTGACGCAAGCAGTGATTCGCATATTCGATTCAGGCCTATTAAAGTAATTAAATATTCCTTTATCGGATAACCTTTTCAGCCAATTATCACGTCACAGCGATATTGATCAGCGCTAACAGATTTCGAGTTTCCGGGGCCGTCTCCTTGGCAGGGTGCGGCCCCTTTTTTTATCCCGGATAAAGTGCCAGTCAGTGAACCCTGTGGGAGCGGGCTTGCTCGCGAAGGCGTCGTATCAGTCACTATTAATATCTACTGACAGACCGCCTTCGCGAGCAAGCCCGCTCCCACATTGGATTGTGTTGTATATTCGATATGGGTCTTAATAAATAGCTTCTTATTCCTTAACGAATATAACTCTCCTCCCTATACTCGATCAGGAACAGACACGCAGCAGGAGAGCTCCCCCATGCGCAACGAATCAATTCGCTACCTGATTGTGCCGGGCTGGCAAGGATCGCCAGAAGATCATTGGCAAACCCATTGGCAGAACAGCCTGCCAAACAGCGCGCGGGTGGAGCAGGCCGACTGGCTGACACCTCGTCGCGAAGACTGGGTCGCGGCACTGGCCGAGGCGATTGCCGCCGACAGCACGCCCGTGATTCTGATCGCCCACAGCTTGGGCTGCATCACCGTTGCCCATTGGGCGGCCACGGCCCCACTGAATTTTCTGCGTCAGGTGCGCGGCGCCCTGCTGGTCGCGCCAGCGGACGTCGAACGCCCGGCCTGCGCACCGGCCCTGCGCAACTTCGCACCGATCCCGAGCCATTTGCTGCCCTTCCCGAGTCAGGTCGTGAGTTCTGACAACGACAGTGCCGTGAGTGCACCGCGTGCTCTGGAACTGGCACGTAACTGGGGCGCCGAGGCGGGGATTTTATCGGGGGCGGGGCACATCAACGTGAAGTCCGGTCACCAGCGTTGGGAGCAGGGTTTTGCGTACCTCTATCGTCTGCAAAACCGCATGGAACAACACGCCCTGCGTCGCGCTTGAACCCTTTATTTTTTTAAAAACGCCCCCGTCTGCCGGCGGTTTTGGGCGGGAGTCTGCCATGAGCTTGCATGAAACATTCGGTCAGCCGCTGCTGACCTTTCCCGACGCGGAAAAAAGCCCGCTGAGCATTCGCGCCAAGGCGTTGGTGTTCGTCGATCCGCGTTCCCGGCAGTTGCGCCAGGAGCTGGAACAACTGGCGCCACGTTCGATTTCGGTATTGATCCGCGGTGAAACCGGCAGCGGTAAAGAACTGCTGGCCCGGCACATCCATCGTGCCAGTGACCGCGGCGGGTTGTTTGTATCAGTCAATTGCGGGGCGATCAGCCCGACCTATGCCGACGCTGAACTGTTCGGCTACGCCGCCGGCAGCTACAGCGGTTCGGCCAGCAGTCGCGCTGGCTGGTTTGGTTCGGCCAATGGCGGCACGCTCTATCTGGACGAGATCGGCGACTTGCCGTTGCCAATCCAGATCAAGTTGCTCGCAGCCCTGGAAAACCACGAAGTCACTCGTGTCGGCGCTCAGCAGCCAAGCCCGGTGGACGTACGTCTGGTGGCCGCCACCAGCATCGATCTGGCTCAGGCCGTGGCTGCCGGGAAATTCCATGAGCGGCTCTATCACTACCTCAGCGAAGGCCAGCTCGAACTGCCGGCCTTGCGTGAAAGGGTGGGCGATATTTTGTCGCTGGCCGAATACTTCCTCGGCATCTACAGCCAGCGCCTTGATCTGCCGGTGCCATTGATCAGCGAAGCTGCGCAGCATCTGCTGGAGCGGCACAGTTGGCCGGGCAACACACGGGAGTTGGAGAACGTCATCCACTTTGCGTTGTTGGTGAGTACGGGCGATGAGATTTTGCCGGAGCATTTGAATCTGCCCGAGGCGGCTGTGTCGCTGGTGACGATCGAGCAGCAACTCAAACAAATTCTCGGCAACGGTTCCGCCGCCGAGAAAGAGGCCTTGAAACAACTGCTCAAAGCCACTGGCCTTCTGTAGGAGCGAAGCTTGCTCGCGAAGCAGGCGACTCGGTCTGCCCGGGAGGACGCTTTCGCGGGCAAGCCTCGCTCCTGCAGGGTTTTGCGCGAGTTAGATCTGTATGAACAAAATGGAATATGAAAGTGAATAAAAGATATTGTTCGGGAATAAAAAATCCCGGTATTGTCCGCGTCACGCCAGCGATAGCACTTCACTGGCACTTAACAAAAACCACCTGACTGTTTAGCCGTCGTCGATGACGACCGTGATTTTTCGATAAGGACACTGCATGAAAAAGGTTCTGTTGTTCACCGCATTGGCGGCTGCCCTGACCGCGGGCCTGGCCCAGGCTGGCGAGAAACTGGTGGTTGCGGCGACGCCGATTCCACATGCCGAGATTCTTGAATTGATCAAGCCAACCCTCGCCAAAGAAGGCGTGGACCTGGAGATCAAAGTCTTCACCGACTACGTTCAGCCGAACGTGCAGGTCGACCAGAAGCGTCTGGACGCCAACTACTTCCAGACCCTGCCGTACCTGAAAAACTTCAACGAAGGCAAAGGCACTAACCTGGTGACCGTGATCGGCGTGCATGTCGAACCCTTCGGCGGCTACTCGAAGAAAGTCAAAAGCCTGGCTGAGCTGAAAGACGGCGCAACCATCGCCATCCCGAACGAAGGCAGCAACAGCGGCCGTGCTCTGATCCTGCTGCAGAAGGCTGGCCTGATCGAGTTGAAAGACCCGAAAAACGCCGTGGCCACACCGAAAGACATCGCCAAGAACCCGCACAACTTCAAGTTCAGGGAGCTGGAATCGGCCATGCTGCCGCGTGTTCTGGACCAGGTCGACCTGGACATGATCAACACCAACTACGCGCTGGATGCGGGCCTGAACCCGGCTAAAGACGCGCTGGTGATCGAAGGTGCCGATTCGCCTTACGTGAACTTCCTGGTAGCTCGTCCGGACAACAAGGACAGCGTTGCCATCCAGAAACTGGCCAAGGCATTGACGAGTCCTGAAGTGAAAGCATTCATCGCCAAGAAGTACAGCGGCGCGGTACTGCCGGCGTTCTGATCGACCGCAGTCTCAAACCCCTTCAAGGTTTCAAACGCCGACGGCTGATACAGCGTCGGCGTTTTTTATTGCTCCACCTTTGGTGAGCGGGCTTTTATGGCGAGGGGGCTTGCCCCCGTTCGACTGCGCAGCAGTCGCCGATCAGTCGATGAGGTGTGTCAGAGGGAATTGGAGTGCAGGTTTCAGGGCCGCTTCGCCGCCCAACGGGGGCAAGCCCCCTCGCCACAACAAGCTCCTGCCACAGGGAGCCTGCTCGCCTCAGGATCGTTCAGGCCACTCTGGCCTTCAGCGCCTTGCGCAACGCCACCAGCAATTTCACGATGTCTTGCGGGTCCAGCCGCTGCGGCACTTTTACGTCAGCCATTTTCTCTTCCTTGTGATGGTTCGGCCGGGGGAGTCTGGCCAAAAGCTGTACGTCCTTGGAGGGGCTTTTTGAAAAAAAGATCCGTCCTACGGCTGAAAGAAAAATAGTCGTCTTCCCCAGTCTCGGCAAATCCGCAGGATAGTCTTTTGCGTGATATCAATATGCTTTATCGGTATTTAAATTCTGCTTTTTATACCTTTAAAGTCGGTGCCTGCCGGGTGGTTATCCACTGCCCATGGACTGCGCCATCGTCGCTTACCGAGCGGCGTACAGGATGTTCAATGACTTTCGATTACGCGTTTATCCTCAGCACCCTGCCGGCGTTTCTCAAAGCCGTGGGTGTGACGCTGCAGGTCGGCTTTATCGCCATCGGCACTTCGTTGCTGGTGGCGTTGATCAACGCGACGATTCTGGTGTTTCGCACACCCTACCTTCAACGCCTGGTCGGGCTGTACGTGGAACTGGCGCGCAACACGCCACTGCTGATCCAATTGTTCTTCGTCTACTTCGCCTTGCCGGCGCTGGGCATCAAAGTCTCGGGCTTCGCGGCGGCAATCATCACCATGACTTTCCTTGGCGGCGCCTACCTCACCGAAGTCCTGCGTGCCGGAGTGGATGCGGTGCCCCAGGCGCAACTTGAGTCCGGCCGCTCCATTGGCCTGTCCCACGGGCAATTGCTGCGCTACGTGATCCTGCCGCAGGCCGGCATCCTCAGCCTGCCGTCGCTGTTTGCCAATTTCATTTTCCTGCTCAAGGAAACCACCGTGGTCTCGGCGGTGGCGGTGCCGGAGATTCTCTACACCACCAAAAGCTACATCGCGCTCTACTACAAAACCTACGAAATGCTCGCCGTGCTGACGCTGATTTGCGTGCTGCTGTTTTTGCCGTTGTCGTTGCTGCTCAGCCGTCTGGAAAGGAGGCTCCAGCATGGCCAGTTCGGGTCTTGAGTTGCTCTGGGTGTCGTTGCCGCAACTGGGCAAAGGCGCTGCGCAAACCCTGTCGATCTCTTTTCTGAGCATCGTCATCAGCACCGTGGGCGGCGTGCTCTATGGCGTGTTGCGCACGCTGAATTCGAAATGGCTGAACGCGATTCTGCGGGTCTATCTGGAGCTGTTCCGGGCAATCCCGGTGTTGGTCTGGCTGTATTTGCTGTTCTTCGGCTTGCCGATCTTTTTTGGGCTGAGCATTCCGAGCTTCTGGTGCGCGGTGCTGGTGTTGTCGCTATGGGGCGCCAGCGAAGTCGGTGAGGTGGTGCGCGGCGCGTTGCATTCGTTGCCACGCGGCCAACGTGAGGCGGGGCTGTCGATCGGTCTGGATGCCCCGCAACTCTACGGTTACGTGCTGCTGCCTCAGGCGCTGAAACGCATGACGCCGCCAACCATCAACGTCTACACGCGCATCATCAAGACCAGCTCGCTGGCGGTGCTGATCGGCGTGGTGGACGTGATCAAGGTCGGCCAACAGATCATCGAACGCACCTACGAATCAGTGCTGATCTACGGCGCGCTGTTTCTGTTTTTCTTTTTCATCTGCTACCCGTTGTCGGCCGCCTCGCGCGTGCTGGAGCGGCGCTGGACGCAAGCATGAGTGCATTGATCGAGTTCAAGGGTTTCAACAAGTTTTTCGGCGAGCAGCAGGTGCTCAACGGCATCGACCTACAAGTGAAACCGGGCGAGGTGATCGTCATCCTCGGCCCCAGCGGCTGTGGCAAAAGCACCTTGCTGCGCTGCCTCAACGGCCTGGAGGTCGCTCACAGCGGCAGCTTGAATTTTGCCGGACGCGAGTTGCTGGACAAGGGCACCGATTGGCGCGAAGTGCGTCAGCAGATCGGCATGGTATTCCAGAGCTACCACCTGTTCCCGCACATGAGCGTGCTCGACAATCTGTTGCTCGGCCCGCTCAAAGTGCAGAAACGCGAGCGCCGTGAAGCCCGAGCGCAGGCCGAGGCTTTGCTGGAGCGTGTGGGTCTTTTGGACAAGCGCGACGCCTTCCCGCGCCAGCTCTCCGGCGGCCAGCAGCAACGCATCGCTATCGTCCGTTCGCTGTGCATGAACCCCAAGGTCATGCTCTTCGACGAAGTCACCGCCGCCCTCGATCCGGAAATGGTCAAGGAAGTGCTCGAAGTGATTCAGGGCCTGGCCCGCGAGGGCATGACCCTGCTGATCGTCACCCACGAAATGGCCTTCGCCCGCGCGGTGGCCGACCGCATCGTGTTCATGGACGCCGGGCGCATCCTTGAGCAACACCCCCCCGAGATTTTCTTTACGAACCCGCAAACCGCACGAGCGCAGCAGTTCCTGGAGAAGTTCTCCTACGTCGCCGCACTACCCAAAACGACTCAAACAAAGGAACTGGAACTGTTATGAAAACTGCCAAGTCTTCTCTGCTGCTACTCCCCCTGTTCGGCCTGGCGCTGCTCGCCGGCTGCAACAAAACCGAAGAACCGACGAAGCCGAAAGCCGCCAGCGTCAGCACCGCACCGGCTGGTTATCTGGAAAAAATCAAAGCCCGGGACAAGCTGATCGTCGGTGTCTTCACCGATAAACCGCCGTTCGGTTTTGTCGATGAGGCCGGGCGCTACGTGGGGTTCGATACCGACATCGGTCGTCAATTCGCCAAGGATCTGTTGGGCGATGAGAACAAGGTCGAGTTCGTTGCGGTGGAGCCGGCGAGCCGGATTCCGTTCCTGCAAAGCGACAAGGTCGACCTGATCCTGGCCAACATGACCGTCACCCCGGAGCGTAAGGACGCAGTGGACTTCACCAACCCGAACCTCAAGGTTGCGGTGCAGGCACTGGTGCCGCAGGCGAGTTCGGTGAAGAACCTTGATGACCTGGCGACCCGCACCACCATCGTGACCACGGGCACCACGGCGGATATCTGGCTGACCAAGAATCATCCGGACTGGAAACTGCTGAAGTTCGAGAAAAACTCCGAGTCTTTGCAAGCCCTGGCCAATGGTCGCGGCGACGCTTATGCGCAGGACAACCTGGTGCTGTTCAGCTGGGCCAAGCAGAACCCCGGCTACCGTGTGCTGGAGGAAAAACTGGGTGCCGAAGCACCGATCGCACCGGCGGTGAAGAAGGGCAATATCGAACTGCGCAATTGGGTGAATGTGGAGTTGGCGAAGTTGGGTGAGGAGAAGTTTTTGCTCAAGCTGTATGACCAGTATGTGCGTAAAGAATTGAGCGATGACACCAAGCCTGAGAGCGTGATTGTCGAGGGTGGGAAGTGGCAGGGGTGAGTCTCTGAGCTATGCGGTGATCTCTCGGCCGTAATCGCGGGCAAGCCCGCTCCCACAGGGTTTTGGTGTGGACGCAGATTTTGTGTCCACTGAAGATCATTGTGGGAGCGGGCTTGCCCGCGATGGCGGTTTATCAGGCACCACCTAATCCGGCCAATACCACGCCGGCTCATCCAGCATCCGCTGCCCGACCATCCCGGTCTGGCCGAAATTCTTCTCCAGCACAATGCAATTGCATTCCGGGTCTTGCTGCAGCGCCGAGATCAACCGCCGCGCATGGGACACCACCCACACCTGACAATGCTCGGACGCTCGAATAATCAACCGCGCCAACGCCGGCAGCAGGTCTGGATGCAGACTGGTTTCCGGCTCGTTCAACACCATCAACGTCGGCGGTCGAGGGGTCAGCAACGCCGCGACCAGCAGTAGATAGCGCAACGTCCCGTCCGACAACTCGGCGGCGGATAACGGTCGCAACAATCCTTCCTGATAAAACTCGATCGCAAACCGTCCGCCCGGCAGCGGTGCGATATTCAATGTTGCGCCGGGGAATGCATCGCTGATCGCCGCCTGCAAGGCTTCAGGATCGCCGATTTCGCGGATGGTCTGTAACGCTGCGGCGAGGTCGCGACCGTCGTGGTGCAACACGGGCGTGCGGGTGCCCAGTTGCGGTTGGCGCACTGGTGCGTCGGCGTCGCTGCGAAAGTGATCGTAGAAGCGCCAGCGGCGGATGAACTCACGCAATTGCATGACCTCCGGCGAGGTGCGAAAACTGCCGACCTGATCGAACAGGCTGTCGAAGTTCGGCGTATGCTGGGCCAGTACTTCCCAGCCGCGACCGACCCGAGCGCGAATCATCGGGCCGTCGCGATCCACCAGCAGGCTGGCCGGGCGATAGAACGGCCCGGACCAGATGCATTCCTTTTTGATTTCCGGGTCTAGGGAGAACTCCGACAGACTCGGCTCCGGAAGGCCCAATGCGATCGAGTAGCTGAAATCTTCACCGGCAAACCCCAGGCGCAGGCGTTTGACGCCGTGTCGCACGGTCGCCTCGATCGGCACTTCGCCGTTACGCATACGCCGGCTGATGTTTTCCGGCCCGGCCCAGAACGTCGAATCCAGTCCACCCTCGCGGGCCAACGCATTGACCACGCCACCTTGAGCGGTTTCCGCCAGCAGGCGCAAGGCGCGGTAGAGGTTGGATTTGCCGCTGCCATTGGGGCCGGTGATCAGGTTCAACCGGCCAAGCGGAATCACCAATTTATTGATCGAGCGGTAATTGGCCACCGCTAGGGTTTTGAGCATGGGTAGCTTCCTGCTGCATGGTTCGTCATTCTGCCTTATTGTCGGCAACACAATGATCCCTGTGGCGAGCGAGCTTGCTCGCGCTGGGCTGCGAAGCGGCCCCAAAGCCATTCAATGAGGCGTGTCAGGCAAAACGAGATAGCAGATTTTGCGTCTGCTGCGCAGCCGAACGGGGGCAAGCCCCCTCGCCACAGGTAAGCCCCAAGCCACAAGGTGTGCAGCAACCCCGTGCACCTGTTGAACCCTGTTCTAAGCTCACAGTCGTATCGTCACTGGCACGTTCGTACAACGCAAAGGAGTCTGCATGGCGGGTCCCGGATTGAAATTAATGGTTGGCCTGAGCCTCATCGCCTTGCTGACCGCCTGTGGCGATAAAAAGCCTGTCGAGAAGGACCGCCCGCGAGTCTTCGTGCAAGAGGTCAAGCCATCGGATTACGCCGCCGCAGTGACACTCACCGGCGACGTCCAGGCGCGAGTACAAACCGAACTGTCGTTCCGCGTGGGCGGCAAGATCATCCAGCGTATGGTCGACGTCGGTGATCGGGTTTCGGCCAAACAAGTGCTGGCCAAGCTCGATCCCAAGGACCTGCAAACCAATGTCGACTCAGCCCAGGCCCAAGTGGTTGCCGAACAGGCCCGGGTCAAACAAACCGCTGCGGCCTTCGTTCGCCAACAAAAACTCCTGCCCAAGGGCTACACCAGCCAGAGCGAATACGACTCCGCTCAAGCCGCCTTGCGCAGCAGTCAGAGCGCGCTGAGCGCCGCTCAAGCGCAATTGGCCAACGCCCGTGATCAACTGAGCTACACCGCGCTGATTGCCGATGCGCCTGGGGTGATTACCGCGCGCCAGGCCGAAGTTGGCCAGGTGGTGCAGGCCACGGTGCCGATTTTCAGCCTGGCCCGGGACGGCGAGCGTGACGCGGTGTTCAACGTGTATGAGTCGCTGCTGGCCGAGCCGCCGTCGGATAGATCGATTGTGGTCAGCCTGCTCGACAACCCGAAAATCAAGACCACGGGCACCGTTCGGGAAGTCACGCCGGCAGTCTCGGCGCAGACCGGCACAGTGCAAGTCAAAGTCAGCCTCGACCGTCTCCCCGAGGGCATGCAACTCGGGTCGGTGGTGAGCGCCACCGCCAAACCAGTCGGTAAAATCGCAGTGGAGTTGCCTTGGTCGGCCCTGACCAAAAACCTCAGTGACCCGGCCGTGTGGCTGGTGGACGCCGAGGGCAAGGCGCAGCTGCACACGGTCACCGTCGGCCGTTACCTGACCGGCAAAGTCATTGTCAGCGCTGGCCTCAACGGTGGCGAAAAAGTTGTCACCGCAGGCGGTCAATTACTGCATCCGGGCGTGAGGGTGGAGATCGTCGAAAACACCTATAAGACGCCAATGACAGGAGCCCAGCCATGAAGCGCCTGTTGCTGTTGTCCGCCGCTGCACTACTGGTCGCCTGTTCCAAGGAGGAAGCGCCGCCAGAACCGGTTCGGCCGGTGTTGTCCGTGGAAGTGAAAGCGCTCAATCAAGAAGACCTCGGCCGGTTTGCCGGCAGCATTCAGGCCCGTTACGAAAGCAATATCGGTTTCCGGGTGCCGGGACGTATCGCCAGCCGTAACGTTGATGTCGGTGCCGAAGTCGATAAGGGCGCCTTGCTCGCCACCCTCGACCCCACCGATCAGCAGAACCAGTTGCGCTCGGCTCAGGGTGATCTGGCGCGCGTTCAGGCGCAGCTCATCAACGCTCAGGCCAACGCTCGGCGTCAGCAGGAACTGTTCAATCGCGGGGTTGGCGCGCAGGCGCAACTGGACATCGCCCAGACCGACCTGAAAACCACCCAGGCGTCCCTCGATCAAGCCAGGGCTGCGGTCGATCAGGCGAAGGACCAACTCAACTACGTCGAACTGCGCACCGACCACAAAGCCATTGTCACCGCGTGGAACGCCGAAGCCGGGCAAGTGGTGACGGCCGGCCAGCAAGTGGTGACCCTGGCGCAACCGGACATCAAGGAAGCGGTGATCGACCTGCCCGATACCCTGGTCGATCAATTGCCAGCCGACGTGGTGTTCCAGGTCACCTCACAACTGGACCCGAGCATCACCAGCACCGCCATCGTGCGCGAAATCGAACCCCAGGCGCAAAGTGCGACCCGCACCCGTCGCGCCCGCCTGAGCCTGACCGATACACCGCCGGGCTTTCGCCTCGGTACGGCGATCAGCGTGACCCTCAGTTCCGCGATCAAGCCGCGCCTCGAACTGCCGGTGAGCGCGCTGCAGGAGGTCGATGGAAAGCTGCGGATCTGGATCGTTGATCCGCAGACGCAAACCGTTTCGCCACGGGAGGTCAGCCTGATCAGCCGGACAGATGCCACGGTGGTCCTGGCCAACGGCGTGAAGACTGGCGAGCGGGTGGTCAGCGCGGGTGTGAACAGCCTCAAACCGGGGCAGAAAGTGAAAATCGACGAGGGCGGCCCGCAATGAAAGGGAGTTTCAACTTATCCGAATGGGCCATCAAGCATCAGTCGTTTGTCTGGTATTTGATGTTCGTCGCGCTGCTGATGGGCGTGTTCTCGTACCTGAATCTGGGGCGCGAAGAAGACCCTTCGTTCACCATCAAAACCATGGTGATCCAGACCCGCTGGCCCGGCGCGACCCAGGAAGAAACCCTCAAGCAGGTCACCGACCGGATCGAGAAAAAACTCGAAGAACTCGACTCGCTCGACTACGTGAAAAGCTACACCCGCCCCGGCGAATCAACGGTCTTCGTTAACCTGCTCGACACCACCAGTGCCAAGGACATCCCGCAAATCTGGTACCAGGTGCGCAAGAAGATCAACGACATTCGCGGTGACTTCCCGAAGGGCCTGCAAGGGCCGGGTTTCAACGACGAGTTCGGCGACGTGTTCGGTTCGGTGTACGCCTTTACCGCCGACGGCTTGTCGATGCGCCAGTTGCGCGATTACGTGGAGCAGGTGCGTGCCGAAATCCGTGAAGTCCCGGGGTTGGGCAAGGTCGAGATGGTCGGCGAGCAGGATGAAGTCCTTTACCTGAACTTCTCCACTCGCAAACTCGCAGCGCTCGGCATCGATCAGCGTCAGGTGGTACAGAGCCTGCAATCACAGAACGCCGTGACCCCGGCCGGGGTGATCGAGGCCGGTCCGGAGCGGATTTCGGTGCGGACTTCGGGGCAATTTGCCTCTGAGAAAGACCTGGCCAACGTCAACCTGAAGCTCAATGATCGCTTCTACCGACTGGCCGACATCGCCAACATCAGCCGTGGCTACGTCGATCCGTCGACCCCGGAGTTTCGCTTCAACGGCCAGCCGGCCATTGGCCTGGCGATCGCCATGAAGAAGGGCGGCAACATTCAGGACTTCGGCAAGGCGCTGCATCTGCGCATGGATGAGCTGACGGCGGACCTGCCGGTGGGCGTCGGTGTACACACCGTTTCCGACCAGGCTGTAGTGGTGGAAGAAGCCGTCGGCGGTTTCACCAGTGCGTTGTTCGAAGCCGTGGTGATCGTGCTGATCGTCAGCTTCGTCAGCCTTGGTGTGCGCGCCGGGCTGGTGGTGGCGTGTTCGATTCCATTGGTGCTGGCGATGGTCTTCCTCTTCATGGAATACAGCGGCATCACCATGCAGCGGATTTCCCTCGGTGCGCTGATCATCGCCCTCGGCCTGCTGGTGGACGACGCGATGATCACCGTGGAGATGATGGTCACGCGCCTGGAAATGGGCGAAACCAAGGAGCAGGCGGCGACCTTCGCCTACACCTCGACCGCATTCCCGATGCTCACCGGCACGTTAGTTACCGTCGCCGGTTTCGTGCCGATCGGCTTGAACGCCAGCTCCGCTGGTGAGTACACCTTCACGCTGTTCGCGGTGATCGCGGTGGCCATGCTGGTGTCGTGGATAGTCGCCGTGCTGTTCGCCCCGGTGCTCGGTGTGCATATTTTGAGCGCCAAGGTGAAGCCTCATGACGCAGAGCCAGGGCGCATCGGTCGGGCGTTCAATGGCGGCCTGCTCTGGGCCATGCGCAATCGCTGGTGGGCCATCGGCATCACCGTGGCGCTGTTTGTGCTCTCGGTGTTTTCCATGCAGTTCGTGCAGAACCAGTTCTTCCCGTCCTCGGACCGCCCGGAAATTCTCGTCGACCTGAACTTGCCGCAAAACGCTTCGATCGCCGAAACCCGCATGGTTGTGGATAAGCTCGAAGCGACGTTCAAGGATGATCCGGACATCGTGCGCTGGAGCACCTACATCGGCGAGGGGGCGATCCGTTTTTACCTGCCTCTCGACCAGCAATTGCAAAACCCCTATTACGCGCAACTGGTGATCGTCAGCAAAGGCCTGGAGTCACGCACGGCCCTGACGGCGCGACTGCAAAAACGCCTGCGTGAAGAGTTCGTGGGTGTCGGCAGTTACGTCCAGGCGCTGGAAATGGGCCCGCCGGTGGGGCGGCCGATTCAGTACCGGGTCAGCGGCAAGGACATCGATCAGGTGCGCAAACACGCGATTGCCCTGGCCACCGAACTGGATAAGAACACGCACATCGGCGAGATCATTTACGACTGGAACGAGCCGGGCAAAGTCCTGCGCATCGACATCGCCCAGGACAAGGCGCGGCAACTGGGGCTGTCGTCGGAAGATGTGGCGAACCTGATGAACAGCATCGTTGTCGGTTCGCCGGTAACGCAGGTCGATGACGATATCTACCTGATCGACGTGGTCGGTCGCGCCGAAGATGCCGAGCGCGGCAGCCCGGAAACCTTGCAGAACTTGCAGATCGTTACCCCCGGCGGCACCTCGATTCCGCTGCTGGCGTTTGCCACCGTGCGTTATGAACTTGAGCAGCCGCTGGTCTGGCGTCGTGATCGCAAACCCACTATCACCATCAAGGCCGCGGTGCGCGACGAGATTCAACCGACCGACCTGGTGCAACAACTGCAACCGGATATCGATAAATTCGCCGCCAGTTTGCCGGTGGGCTACAAAGTCGCTACTGGCGGTACGGTGGAGGAAAGCGGCAAGGCTCAGGGGCCGATTGCCAAGGTCGTACCGTTGATGCTGTTTTTGATGGCGACCTTCCTGATGATCCAGTTGCACAGCGTGCAGAAGCTGTTCCTGGTGGCCAGCGTCGCGCCGCTCGGGTTGATCGGCGTGGTGCTGGCGCTGATTCCGACGGGCACGCCGATGGGCTTCGTGGCGATCCTGGGGATTCTGGCGCTGATCGGCATCATCATCCGCAACTCGGTGATTCTGGTCACCCAGATCGACTCTTTCGAGAAGAGCGGCTACACGCCGTGGGACGCGGTGGTCCAGGCCACGGAACATCGGCGCCGACCGATTTTGTTGACGGCGGCGGCAGCGAGCCTGGGGATGATCCCGATTGCCCGGGAAGTGTTCTGGGGGCCGATGGCCTACGCGATGATTGGCGGGATCATCATCGCCACCTTGCTGACGTTGCTGTTTTTGCCGGCGCTGTACGTGGCCTGGTACAAGGTTCGCGAGCCGAAGAAAGAGGTGCAGTGAGGCGAGCGCTTTGCGCTCATCGCGGGCAAGCCCGCTCCCACAGGGATTTTGTGAACGCCAGAAATCACTGTGGGAGCGGGCTTGCCCGCGATGGCGTCCTGACAGGCTACACAGGCTTACGCCAAACACTCGCCAACCAAGGTTGCTGCTCCCGTGGCAGCCCCGCCGGCCGGTAGTAATGCTCAAGCTCCACAAACCCGGCCTCAGCCAGCATTTCCTGCCACACCTGAAGATCGTAATAAGCCCCATAACGCGGCCCGTTCCAGCCTTCCTGATTCTCGCCACGAGGATTGGAACTGAACAACACACCGCCCGGTTTCAACGCCCCGCGCAGTTCCTTCAGCACCCGAGGTAACTCCTGGCTCGGAATGTGAAACAGCACCGCATTGGCGAATATCCCGTCGAAGCGTTCGGCCGGCAGGTCGAGCTTCAGAAAGTCTTGCTGCCAGACTTCGCAACCACTGTCCTCCCGGGCCATCTGTGCAAGCTTTTCAGAACCATCGAGCCCGACGGCGCTGTGGCCCAGGCGGGTGAAGGTTTTCAGATCACGGCCAGGGCCACAGCCAAAGTCGAGAATACTGAACGGCGCCTCACCCTGAATATGCCGCAACAGGGCATCGATGTTCTGGCTGACATCATGATCGCGAGTGCCTTCACGGAAGTCCTCGGCCACCGAGTTGTAATGACCCAGGGTGGTGGAAGTGATCTGCTCCAGGTCGTCGGGAGTCTGTTTCATGGTTGGCTGCGCAGGTAATTGGAATTAGCCGAATATACGCCATGACGCCGGGGGCTGCTGCGCAGCCATTCGCGGGCGCCTCGCTCCTACAAGATTTATGTCGCCCCCTGTAGGAGCGAGGCTTGCCCGCAAAGGCGATATCACTAACGCCGACCTGTTACTTTTTACAGTATCGATCCGGCGAAAAAAGGCTCAGTCTTGCCTCGACCATCGCGAAGGACCGTCATGCCGTGAATGTTCGCCACGACACTGCCACACCGACCTTGTCGGTTATGGATCCGCGTTCGCTGGCGATCCGCAGCGTGGGCTACTGCCGACAACCGGACAAGCCAGTCATCGAGTCGCGCATCACTCGGCAGATTTACGATGCAGCAGGGCGGATGATTGAATCATGGGACCCACGATTGTGGGGAATGGCGCCAAGGCCGAACCTGGCCACGATCCACGGCTTGAGTGGTCAGCCGTTGCTGACGGAGAGCGTCGATGCCGGTTGGCAATTGAGCTTGCTGGATCAAACCGGCTCGCTGCGTTCGTTCTGGGATGGCAGAGGCAGTCAGTACCACACCGACTATGACGATCAACAACGCCCAATCATGGTCACGGAACAGGCGGCAGGAGAATTGTCCCGCGTGGTGGAACGGTTGACCTACGGCGGTTCCACCCCGGCATTCGCCGAACACAACCAGTGCGGGCGACTGATCCGCCATGATGACCCGGCCGGTACGCAAGTCGTCAGCGACTATGGGCTGGCCGGAGCGGTATTGAACGAAGCCAGGCGATTTCTCGTTGCGCTTGAAACGCCGGACTGGCCAATCGAAATCGACGCCAGAGACGCCTTGCTGGAAGAGCAGTCGTTCATTACCCGCCACGCCTTCAACCCCGCCGGTGAGCTTCAGCGTCAGACCGATGCCATGGGCAACGTCCGGAGTTTCGGTTACGACGTGGCAGGCAAGCTGCGTGAGGCCTGTCTCCAATCGGCCGGGGATGGCCAACAACCGCAACGGCTGATCAGCGACATCCAGTACAACGCCCATGACCAGATCGAAAGCGAAACCGCCGGCAATGGGGTGGTGAGCCGTGCCGACTACAGTGCCGATGACGGTAGATTGATCAGGCTGATGGCAGCGGTCGGCAGTCAAAAACCATTGCAGGACCTGAACTATCGCTACGATTCGGTGGGCAATATCGTCGAGCTGGAAGACCAGACCCAGGCCGTGAGTTTCTTCAATAACCAGCGCATCTACCCGATCAACCGCTACCGCTATGACAGCCTGTATCAACTGGTCGAAGCCATGGGCTGGGAAGTCAGCACACCCAGCCATGGCCCTGCGTTGCCGGCATTGCTCCCCACACCACTGGACCCTACTCAGCGACGCAACTACACCCAGCGCTTCGATTACGACCCGGCGGGCAATCTGATCACCCGCCACCACAGCGACGCGCCCGGGTTTTCAATGTTTACCTCTGCCAGCAGTAACCGAAGCCTGGCTCAACGGGCCGATGGTTCATTACCAGGTGAGCCTGAAACCGCTTCGGGCTTCGATGCGTGCGGCAATCAATTGGAACTGCAACGCGGGCAAGCCGTGCTCTGGGACATTCGCAATCAGTTGAGCCGCGTCACATTGGTCAAGCGTGACGGCGAGCCCGACGACTACGAGTGTTATGCCTACGACCGCCCCGGTCATCGGCTGCGCAAGGTGCATGTCAGCCAGACCCATCGTCGAACCCTGCGCACCGAAGTGCGCTACCTCCCCGGTCTGGAAATCCACCGACAGGCTGATGGCGAGGAACACCATGTCATCAGCCTCGAAGCCGGGCGCGACAGCGTTCGGGCGTTGCACTGGCCCGCAGCTGCTTATCACGATCAACTGCGCTACGGCTTCGGCGACCACCTCGGGTCCAGCGCGTTGGAACTGGATGATGCGGCCGGTGTGCTGACGCAGGAGCACTATTACCCGTTTGGCGGCACGGCGTGTTGGGCGGGGGAAAGTGCGTTGGTCACGAAGTACAAGACGGTTCGGTACTCGGGGAAAGAGCGGGATGCGACAGGGCTTTATTTTTATGGGTATCGGTATTACGCACCGTGGCTGCAGCGTTGGATTAATCCAGACCCGTTGAAGGTATTCGACGGTTTAAATGTCTACGCTTTCGTAAATTCAAACCCGGTCACCTATGTTGACAAGGATGGACTGTTAGGTGAACACATAGCCGCCTTGCATCTGGATATAAATATAGATCAGATTCTTCGAGCCGATGAGTATTCGGGATATCCAGATTTGAATTCATTTAATCAGAATACTAGTGTCAACACAGAAACACTGGATGCCAGGCAGGGAGTGCTTTGGGGTGATCAGGAGCAGGACTTAGGCCGTGCTTGGGGCTTTTATGCGCCCACTTCGACAAGGTCCTACTATGATCCAGGAATTTATGAGCGATTTACTAAGTTACGGCTTCAAGCCGGTACCGGTCCCATAATCGTTACTACGATGTTTGAACACGTTCAGGATCCTATGAATCCCTATAAAATCACCTCTAAGCACTGGAATGGTGTAGACGAGTTTTCGAATGTTTTCTTACCTGAAGCATGGAAGCTTCAGTCTAACTTTAAGGTAAGTAAGACCAAGGACTATTTCGCGAGTCAAGTAGTCAGTCATCAGTATGAACTGGTCTCCAGAAAGATGGGGTTTTATGGGGTTTTACCTTCGGTTGTAGAGAGTCAGTTCGTGATGAATAAGCAAACATTAGAAGCGACGGCGGAACTCCAAACGTTATCGCCGGAGATGTCGTATGTGTTTCTCAATATGACCCCCATAGGTAAAGGCACACAAATAGCTTTGAAGGAGTTTGGAATGGAAGCTCAATGGGTCCACCGTCAAGCAGACCCCATTTTTCATCCAACTGTTGCTCACTTTGCTGTCGGTGTTTCCCCTCGGAGGGAGGTAGCGGCTTAACGCTTATTCAACCCCCGAGCCAACCGATCCCCACCCAACTGAATCACCGCCACCAACACCACCAGCAGCACAATCACCGTCAGCATGATCTGGCTATCAAACCGCTGATACCCATACCGATAAGCGATGTCCCCCAACCCACCGGCCCCAATCGCCCCGGCCATGGCCGAGGAGTTGATCATGGTCACCAACGTAATCGTGAATCCACCGACAATCCCCGGCAGTGCTTCAGGCAACAACACATGCCAGACGATATGCCAGCGTCGGCAGCCCATCGCCTGCGCCGCTTCAATCAACCCATGGTCGACCTCGCGCAAACTGACCTCGGCAATGCGCGCAAAGAACGGCGTGGCCGCAATGGTCAGTGGCACCACGGCTGCCCAAACACCGTACGTGGTACCGACAATCAGCCGGGTAAACGGAATCAGCGCCACCATCAAAATCAAAAACGGAATCGAGCGGAACAGGTTCACGAACGCGCCCAACGCGCGATTCAGCGCCGGTGCTTCGTAGATCCCGCCTTTGGTGCTGGTGACCAGAATCACCGCCAACGGAATGCCCGCCAGCAGCGCAATCAATGACGACACGCCGACCATCAAAAACGTGTCGATAAAACCCTGAAGCAACCGATCAAACCACATAACCCAGCACCTCCACCTGTTGCGCCCAGTTGCCGGCGCGCTGACGCAATTCCTCGGCGCCCAGGGACGAGCCGGTCACCGCCAGCAGCAATTGCCCGAGCGCATGCCCCTGAATCCGTTCCACGCCCCCTTGCATCAAGCGCACGCGGCCACCGAGGGCGCTGAACAGCGCCGCCAGGTCTGGTTCGTCACTCGCACTACCGGTGAATTGCAAACGCAACACCACGGCGGCGTCCGAAGACTGCGGCTGCGCTCGCAAGCGGCTTTGCAGTTCTTCCGGTAGCCCGTGTTGCAATGGCGCCAGCAAGGTCTTGCTGACCTCATGTTGCGGGTTGCCAAAGACTTCCCAGACCGGCCCTTGTTCGACGATTCGCCCGTGTTCCAGCACCACGACCCGATCACAGATATCGCGGATCACCGCCATCTCGTGGGTGATCAGCACGATGGTCAAACCCAGCCGTTGATTGATCTCGCGCAGCAGGCCGAGGATCGATTGCGTGGTCTCTGGATCGAGGGCCGAAGTCGCCTCGTCGCACAGCAGAATTTCCGGGTCATGCACCAGCGCGCGGGCGATGCCGACGCGCTGTTTCTGCCCGCCGGACAGCTGCGCCGGGTAGGCTTTGTGTTTCTCTTGCAGGCCCACCAGTTCCAGCAGTTCGCGAACTTTCTGCTCGCGCTGCTCCTTGGGCACGCCGGCGACTTTCAGCGGCAATTCGACGTTCTGCCAAACCGTCTTGGCCGACATCAGATTGAAGTGCTGAAAGATCATGCCGATCCGCCGCCGCAGCGCCACCAAGCGGTCTTCATCGAACTCGCCGATGTCCACCTGATCGATCAGCACTCGCCCGCTGCTTGGCTGTTCGAGGCGATTGATGGTGCGGATCAGCGACGACTTGCCGGCGCCGCTGCGGCCGATGATGCCGAACACTTCACCGCGCTGGATCGCCAGATCGATGCCGCGCAAGGCCGCCACCGGACCTTGCTGACCGTTGTAGGTTTTGCCCAGACCGATGAAGCGCACGTGGGCTCGATTGAGGTCTGGGTGCAGTTCGGTTTGTGTGGCGTTATGTGGCTCTGGAAGTTCCAGTCGCCGTTGGATCGCGGCCGTCATACTCAGCTTTCCCAGCCAGCTTGATAGAGCTTGCCGTGGGCTTTATCCAGCGCTGCACGAACGGCTGGCGAATGCTGGTAGATATCGACGAACTTGATCAGCCGCGGGTCGGTTTTGCTTTTCGGCTGGATCACGAACTGGATCACGTATTCCTTGTGATCGAGGCCATCGAATAGCAGGGCGGAGCTGGCATCGAAGGTCTTCGACAGACGGATGTAGGCCGGGTAGCCCTGGACCAGATCGGCGTCGTCGTAGGCGCGCACCAGTTGCACGGCCTCGACCTGAAGGATTTTGATTTTCTTCGGGTTGGCGATGATGTCTTCTTCGGTGGCCTTGTAGCCGACACCCGGTTTGAGGGTGATCAGCCCGGCCTTGGCCAGCAGTTGCAGGCCGCGACCGCTGTTGATCGGGTCGTTGGCAATGGCCACGCTGGCGCCTTCGGGTAACTCGTCGAAGCTTTTGTATTTTTTCGAATAGAGGCCGACATTGTTGATGATCCCCGGGGCGAACGGCACCAGGTCAAAACCGGCGGCGGCCTTGGCGTTTTCCAGGAACGGGATGTGCTGGAAGTAGTTCACGTCGATGTCGCCCGAGGCGAGGCTGACGTTGGGGGCGATCCAGTCGCTGAACTCCACCAGTTCGACTTTCAGGCCTTGTTTGTTGGCTTCTTCTACTGCCGCTTCCAGGGGAATGGCGAAGGCGGCGGTAGTGCCGACCTTCAGCGGTGCGTCGGCGGCGAAGGTGACGGAACTGAAGAGGCCGAGGGCCAGGGCCAGTGCTTTGACTGGGTGGGAGAGGTAGGTCTTTTTCATGATGGGGTTTCCAGTCAGTGCATGAATTTTTGGTGTTTGGGCGGGCCTCTTCGCGGGCAAGCCTCGCTCCTACAGGGGGGTTGTGAGCACCGCAGATCCCCTGTAGGAGCGAGGCTTGCCCGCGAAGCTTTTAGCGCCGGAACGCGGAGCCCGTATGTTGCTCAGGTAAATGCGCCCCTTCGTGAAACAGCTTTTCCCGCAGGCTGCCGTTGTCGTAAGCAGTCTTGTACGACCCTCTGCGCTGCAACTCCGGGATCACCAGTTCAATGAAGTCCACATAGCTTTCCGGGGTGACGATCCTTGTCAGGTTGAAGCCGTCCAGGCCGGTTTCGGCGATCCACGATTCCAGCTCATCCGCCACCTGCTGCGGCGAGCCGACCACGGTGATGTAGCGGCCACCGAGGGCGTGTTGTTCCAGCAATTTGCGGCGGGTCCAATCGTTGTTTTGCAGGTTCTTGGTGGCGGACTGGATGGCGTTGCTCTTCACGTACTGGATCGGTTCGTCGAGTTCGTACTCGGAAAAATCGATCCCGGTGGACGCCGAGAAATGCGCCACGCCGGCCTCGGCACTGGCGTAGCTCAGGTACTCGGCATGCTTGGCCCAGGCCAGCTCTTCTGTCTCACCGACAATCACGTTCAAGCCCATGAACACCTTGATGTCCCAGGGATTGCGCCCGGCCTCGACGGCGCTGGCGCGCACCTTGTCCACTTGAACTCGGGTCGCCGGTTTGTTCTGACCGCTGATGAACACGCACTCGGCGTGGCGCCCGGCGAACAACAAACCGCGATCGGAACTGCCGGCCTGGAACAACACCGGCGTGCGTTGCGGCGACGGTTCGCAGAGGTGATAGCCCTCGACCTGATAGAACTCGCCCTTGTGCTCGACCTTGTGCACTTTGTCTGGCTGGGCGTAGATCCGTTGCTCACGGTCGTTGAGCACCGCGCCGTTTTCCCAGCTGCCTTCCCAGAGTTTGTAGAGCACTTGCAGGTACTCGTCGGCCTGGTCGTAGCGGCGGTCGTGTTCCACCTGTTCGCTCAGGCCCATGGCCTTGGCGGCGCTGTCCAGATAGCCGGTGACGATGTTCCAGCCGACCCGCCCACGGCTCAAATGATCAAGCGTCGACATGCGCCGGGCGAACAGATACGGCGGCTCGTAGGTCAGGTTGGCGGTCAGGCCGAAGCCGAGGTTTCTGGTGACCGCGGCCATGGCCGAGACCAGCAGCAACGGGTCATTGACCGGTAACTGGATCGACTCTTTGAGCGGCACGTCCACCGAGTTTTGATAGACGTCGTACACGCCGACGATGTCGGCGATGAACAAACCGTCGAACAGTCCGCGTTCCAGCAACTGAGCCAGTTCAGTCCAGTATTCGATGGTTTTGTATTGGGTCGACGTGTCCCGTGGATGGGTCCACAGGCCATGGTTGATGTGCCCGATGCAGTTCATGTTGAACGCGTTGAGCAGGATTTTCTTTTTGGCGTCGGCCATCAGATGGTCCCCCGCAATGGCGGGTTTTCATCGTTGAGGTAGTAATTGCCCACCGCGTGATACTTCCAGCGCACCGGGTCGTGCAGGGTGTGCACCCGGGCGTTGCGCCAGTGGCGATCCAGGCCGTGTTCGACCAGCGTCGCCTGGCTGCCGGCCAGTTCGAACAGCGTGCTGCCGGCGGCGAGGGAGATTTCGGTGCTGATGGCGCGGGCTTCGGCAACCGCAATCGACGCGGCGGCGACGGTCTCGGCATTGGTGTCGGCCTGGGCCTGGTCGAGGAATTCGCCGGAACGTTCCAGCAAGGCCTCGGTGGCGTGCAGACGAATACTCAAGTGGCCGAAGCTCTTGATGGTCAGCGGGTCTTCGGTGGCTTTTTCATGAGTGGCGTCGATCCACGGCCGGGTCTTGGTGCGCACAAAATGCAGTGCATCTTCGTAAGCGGCGCGGGCGATGCCAGTGTCGATGGCGGCGTGGAGAATCTGCGCCAGCGGGCCCACGGTGGTCGGGCGCTCGAAAGCGCTTTGAAACGGGATCACATCCTCGGCGGCGACGTAGACATCCTCGAACACCACCGAACCGCTGCCGGTGGTGCGCTGGCCGAAACCGCTCCAGTCGTCGATCACCGTCAGGCCTTTGCTGTTGCGCGGGACGAACGCCAGTTGCTGCACACCGTTTTCGTCCACCACCGACGTGGGGATGCGCTGGGCGTAAATGGCGCCGGTGGCGTAGAACTTGCGACCGTTGATGCGGTAGCCGTTGCCATCGCGAGTCAGGCTGGTGACGCGATCATGGGCGGTTTTTGTGCCCAGTTCCGCGAGTGCATTGCCGAAGCGCTGGCCGGCCAACACTTCGGCGTACAGGCGTTTTTTCTGCTCGTCGGTGCCGTTCACGCGCAGCACTTCAAGGGCATAGAAATGGTTCTGCGGGATTTGTCCGAGGGAGCCGTCGGCCTCGGCGATCAATGCGATGACCTTGGCCAGGGTGACGTTGGAAACCCCGGCGCCGCCGTATTCTTTTGGCACGCTGATGCCCCAAAGACCCGAACGGGAAAACACTTCCAGTTCCGGGTATGGCAAACGACGTTCGCGGTCGCGCAGAGCGCTGTCGCGTTTGAAATCGTCGGCCAGGTCACTGGCGACGATCAGGGCTTGCTCATCGCTGGTGATGACCGCGACGTGGTGAGAAAGAGTCATGTGTTTCTCCAGAGATCTGGTCAAAAAGGTTCTGGTCGTCAGATCCAGGAATGCCGCGCAGGCAAGGTTCCATTGAGGTGGTAAGCGCCAACCGCGTGATACTTCCAGCGCACCGGGTCGTGCAGCGTGTGCACCCGGGCATTGCGCCAGTGGCGGTCGAGGTTGAATTCGGCGAGGGTGGCGCGGCTGCCGGCCAGTTCGAAGAGCTTTTCGCTGGCCAGCAGCGAGATCTCGGTGGTCAGCACTTTGGCTTCCGCCACGGCAATCGAGGCGCGTGCAGCGGACTCGGCGGTGAGCGGCGCGGCGTTGACCTGGTCGAGTACTTGGCCTGCCTTGCGCAGCAGTGCTTCGGCGGCGTGCAATTCGATTTTCAGCTTGCCGATGTCGGCGATCACGTAGAGGTCGTCGCTGGCCCGTTCGACCTTGGCGTCGATCCACGGCCGTGCGCGTTTTTGCACGAATTCTATGGCGTCATCGATGGCGCCCCGGGCGATGCCGGCGTCGATGGCTGCTTGAATCAGCTGCGACACGGCGCCTTGGGTATTCGGGCTGTCGTTGATTTTCCAGTTATCCACCACCAGCTCGGCGTCGACCCGCACGTTGTTGAGCAAAATGGTGCCGCTGGCGGTGGTGCGCTGGCCGAAACCCGACCAGTCATCAACGATGCGCAACCCCGGGGTACCACGACGGACGAAGGCCAGCACTTGCTTGCCGTTGTCGTTCAGCGCTTTGACGGCCACCCAGTGGGCGAACAATGCGCCGGTGGAATAGAACTTCTGCCCGTTGATGACGAAGCCATCGCCATCGGCGGTGATCCGCGCCTTGAGCTCCAGGGTATTTTTGGTCCCGCGTTCTGGTCCCGCGTTACCGATTCGCCAGCCTTCGAGCACACTTTTGAACAGCTGCTTTTTCTGCGACTCGGTGGCGGCACCGAGTATCAGGTTGAGAATCCCGAACTGGTTCTGCGGGATCTGCCCCAGTGCCGGGTCGGCCGCGGAAATGATCGCGAACACCGAGGCCAGGGTGACGAATGAAACCTGCGGGCCGCCGTACTCACGCGGAATGGAAATGCTGCCCAGGCCGCTGCGGGTGAACTGTTCGATTTCCGACCACGGCAACTTGCGTTGCTGGTCACGTTTGGCTGCTTGCAGGCGGGCGACTTGCGCCAGCTCGTGGGCCGCCTTGATGGCTTGTGCATCGTTGCGCAAGACCTGCGCGGGCAACAACAATGGGGCGATGTCCAGATCACTCTGGACGATTGCATCTGCCAGACTGGACATCAGTGCCGCTCCTTGGCTGCACGCAATGCCCTGGCGATTTGCACTGGGGTGATTGTGTTCCGGACCATACCTACCTCACATCTCATGAAAACGCCGCATGGGTTGCGGCGAACGAAAAACACGAATGTCCGGTGGTCCGGTTTATATACCCTAAACGTGTATAAATAATTAATGAACTAACTTTTAGGAATATGCATAGAAGGTCTGTTCTGAACCCCGTGGCGAGGGGGCTTGTCGGAACGCCGCATCGCCCCGTTCGGCTGCGAAGCAGTCGTAAATCCGGTCTATGCGGTTTGCCTGACACAACGTCGGGCGTTCAAGTTTCGGGGGCCGCTTCGCGACCCAACGGGGGCAAGCCCCCTCGCCACAAAGGCCCCCTCCCCACAGAGGTCGGTGTTTACAGCAGGGGCTTCACTTCTTCCGGGATTCAGCGGCCATGAGCGCTTCTTTCTGCGGCACTTTCAGGTAGGGATTGGCACAGCCGATCTTCAGTGTGCGTGCCGGTGCCCAGCGCGAGTTGTTGCCCACCCGGTCGAGGATGCAGTAGGTCACTTCCAGTCGAAGGTCTTCACCGGCTTCGACAATGATCGCCGGTGGCACCCAGACGTGAATTGGCTGACCCACATCGCAAGCCTTGAGCTTTGGCAGGTCCATGCGCACATCGCCCCAGCGCAGGGTGATTTCGTCGTCGACAGCCATGTTCAGGTACGGTTCGATGGTCAACGGGACGCCGCGTTTTATCTGGTTCGGATTGACCCCCTGACGGCGAATGGTCTCGGGGATAAACACGGGCGCCAGGCTCTGGTTTTCCTCATCGTAAAGAGGCGAGGGCAGGCCGCCCGGGCAATCGAGTTTGATCTGGACGCGCGCCGCCGGTGATACCGCTGGCCCTTGTCCGACCTGCATGACCTTGTAATGGACGCGGGCAGAACCATTGGCAATGAAGCTTTCCGGCACCCGCAGGCTCACGGCTTTGCTGTCATGGTCGGACCCCAACACGCTGGAGGCGACATAGCAGTTGTCCCAAAACAGCTCGATCAGATCGCCTTCGTCCATGCCGGGGTAAGGTGGCACGTCGATCATAAGGTGCGCGGCCGAGGTGATGTTGATACCGGCCTTGTGGCTTTGCGCCAGGGTCGGGGCTGCAAGTTCAGGTTTGTTTGAAGTGCTTGTCATGGGTTTCTCTCCTTGAAGCTTTGCCGCGAAGTCCATTTCTGAAAGATCGAAAGGCGTGAATTACCAAGCAACAAAACGATTCGTTATTTGCGCGCTTAAACAATAATTGAAGGTGATGGTTGTTGCCTGTTGGCGCCTAGATAAGAGTGCGCTCGAATAAGTGTCAATAGCGTTGGTTGGTTAAAGGTTAGTTCTTGCGTGATTCAGAAAGCTCCTACGCGGAGTGGTTAATAATCCGCATCGCTCTGTCGAACATAGTCCGGTATTTGGCGGTTTTTATGCCTCCCAGGCAGCAACCCTTTGAGCGTGGACAGCGAGGTGTTTTATAGATTTTAGGCGATATGAATCTGTTGCAGGACATATATATGTACCGCATGGGATGGCGGGAAGTTATTTAGGATGGGGGCGACTCATGTGAGTCGTTGAAAGCTGCTATACGCTTTTATAAAGCGGAGCTAATGTCACTTCCATCCATGGAAGTTGACAGTTTTCGAGTGGGGTAGCACTAAGCGTTATTAAGAAACTTACTGAGAAACTGCTTCGTCCTTTCCTCTTTCGGATTGGCAAACAGTGCCTTGGCTTCGCCTTGTTCGACGATCACACCTTTGTCGAAAAACACCACGCGGTTGGCCACGTCTCGGGCAAAGCCCATTTCGTGGGTAACGATCACCATGGTGCGTTTCTCCTCGGCCAGGCCGCGGATGGTCGCCAACACTTCACCCACCAGTTCCGGGTCCAGCGCTGAAGTCGGTTCATCGAACAGGATCACTTCCGGTTCCATCGCCAGCGCCCGGGCAATCGCCACACGCTGTTGCTGACCGCCGGAGAGGCGTCGCGGGTAAGCGTCTTCCTTGCCCGCCAGGCCGACCTTGGCCAACAGCTTTTTACCCAGGGCAACGGCTTCGGCATGCGGGATCTTTTTCACCACCAACGGGCCTTCGATGACGTTTTCCAGGGCCGTGCGATGGGGGAACAGGTTGAAGTTCTGGAACACAAAACCCACGTGCTGGCGCAAGCGCCGTACCAGGCTCTGCTGCTGGTTCAGGGGACGGCTGCCATCGATCTCGATGTCGCCGACCTTGATCCGGCCGCTGGTGGGTTCTTCCAGAAAATTCAGGCAACGCAGGAAGGTGGTCTTGCCCGAGCCGCTGGGGCCGATGATCGCCACCACCTCGCCTTCCTTCACCTGCAGATCGATGCCGTTGAGCACCACCTGACCCTTGAACTGCTTTGTCAGTTTTTCCACGACAATCATTGGGTCAGGACTCCTGGTCGTGCCGATTGACCCGCGCTTCCAACTGGTTCTGCAGGTGCGACAGGACAGTCGCCAGAACCCAGTAGATCAACGCAGCGGCAAGATACATGGTGAAAATTTCGAAGGTGCGAGCGGTAATCAGCTGTGCCTGACGGAACAGCTCCGGCACCTGAATGGTGGCTGCCAGCGCCGTGTCCTTGACCAACGAGATGAAGCTGTTGCCCAAAGGTGGCAAGGCCGTGCGCGCCGCTTGCGGCAGGATGGCCCGGCGCAGGGTTTGCGCGCGGGTCATGCCGATACTGGCGGCGGCTTCCCACTGGCCGCGCTCGATGGAGCTGATGGCGGCACGCAGGATTTCGCAGGCGTAGGCGGCCATGTTCAGCGAGAAGCCGATCAGGGCAGCCGGCAGCGGATCAAGTTCGATACCCAATTGCGGCAAGCCGTAATAGATCACGAACAGTTGCACCAGCAACGGCGTGCCGCGAAAGAACGACACGTAGATGCGGGCGATCCAGCTCACCAGTTTGAAGCGCGACAGGCGCATCAATGCCAGGCCGAAGCCCATCAGCAGGCCGAAGAACATTCCGCCCAGGCTCAGGATGACCGTGTAGTACGCGCCCTTGAGCAGAAAGGGCGCGGAGTCCAGCGCAAGTTGGAAAGCTTCTCCCATTATTGAGTGACGTCAGCGCTGAAGTATTTTTCCGACAGCTTTTTCAGCGTACCGTCGGCACGCAGCTTGTCGATGGCTTTGTTCACTGCGGCCAGCAGTTCAGGCTCGCCTTTGCGCAGGGCAATACCGGCTTCCTGGCGGGAGAACGCTTCGCCGGCGGCGGCAGTGTCCTTGGCCTTCCTGGCATATTCCAGCGCGGCCAGGCGGTCGATCAGAATGGCGTCGATGCGGCCGACGCGCAGATCCTGGAACTTGCTCGGATCATCTTCGTAGGTGCGGACGTCAGCCTTGGGCACATTCTCTTTCACCCACTGCTCGTAGTTGGTGCCCAGGCCTACGCCGACTTTCTTGCCGGCCAGATCGGCGGCGGTCTTGATGGTGTCTTTGTTTTTGGTCAGGGTCAGCGCCTGAATCCCGGAAACGGTGTAAGGCGTGGAGAAGTCGTACTTCTTCTTGCGCTCTTCGGTGATGGTCACCTGGTTGATCACCGCGTCCAGACGCTTGGATTCCAGGGCGGCGAGGATGCCTTCCCATTTGGTCGGCTGCAGTTTGACCTTCACGCCCAGCTCTTTGGCCAAGGCTTCGGAGAACTCGACTTCAAAGCCGCTCAGTTTGCCGGCCTCGTCGACGAAGCTGAACGGTGGATAAGTGCCTTCCAGACCGACGTTAATCACGCCTGCGTCCTTGATTTTTTGCAGTTGCTCACCGGCCACTGCCTGCCCGAGCAGGCCAGCGCTCAGCGCCAGGCCCAGTGAACCCACCAGCAGATTTCGACGTAATGCGGAAAAATTCATGACAAGCCCCTGTGTTTTCTTATGGAAGACGCTTAAGGAAAGTTGGCAAATTCGGGATTTGAACGACTGCGATATCCTGCCCTAAAGCAGCTTATGCGTCTTGCTGCAAATTCGCCTGCGGCGCGACTATATGATGTTGCCTTTAGATAGGAAAATACTAAATATAAAGTTTGTTATTCTTTTTTTGGCTAAGTGATCGTTCCCACGCTCCTGCGTGGGAATGCCTCTAGGGACGCTCCGCGTCCAGTGACGCGGAGCGTCACGGGCTGCATTCCCACGCAGAGCGTGGGAACGATCATTTACAGAAAGTCTTTGTAGGCAAACAACGCCGGCGCCCCACCGGTGTGCAGGAAGATGATCGGGCCGTCATTGAAGCGCTGGCGCCCAATGCCGTCGAGCAAACCGGCCATGGCTTTGCCGGTGTACACCGGATCCAGCAACAACCCTTCCTGACTCGCCAGCAGCTTCAGCGCTGACAATGTCCCGGCATTCGGCTCGCCATAACGCGGGCCGAAATACTCGTCCCACAGTTCGATTTTGAAATTCGCCGGCAGGCTCACGCCCAGCAGTTCGGCCGTACGCTCTGCGAGGCCCTGGACTTTCGGTCGTTGCGCTTCATCGCTACGGGAAACAGTCACGCCGATCACTGGCAAATCCGGCAGTACTTCACTCAATGCCAGCGCCAGGCCGCTGTGGGTGCCGGCACTGCCGGACGCCAGCACCACCGCGGCGAATTGCAGCCCGGTGTCCTTGATCTGTTCGGCCAGTTCCAGGCCTGCACGGACATAACCCAGCGCGCCCAATGCATTGGAGCCACCAATCGGCACCAGATACGGCTTCTTACCATTGCTGCGCAGACGCCCGGCCAGCGCTTCCAATTGCTCGTCGGCGTTGTCGAGGTTTTCCACCAGTTCGACCTTGGCATCGAACAGGTCCAGCAACAGCCGATTACCGTTGCCGACATAGTTGCTGTCGTCGGTGCCCAGCGGATTTTCCAGCAGCGCTACGCAGCCCAAGCCAAGCTTGGCCGCAATGGCAGCCGTCTGGCGCACATGGTTGGACTGGATCGCGCCAGCGGTGATCAACGTATCAGCGCCCTGGGCCAAGGCATCGGCGGCCAGGTATTCGAGTTTGCGCAGCTTATTGCCGCCCAGTGCCAATGGCGTCAGATCATCGCGTTTGACGTAGACATCGCGGCCCAGCCAAGTTGACAGGCGTTCGAGTTTTTCCAGCGGAGTAGGATGACCGAGCAGGTCGAGGCGGTTAAAGCGGGCAAGCTGTTGTTTGATCATGGGTCCGTACTGGCGGAGGAAGATGTCAGGACTATAGGCACGGGTATTTAGTGGGGCAACTGCCAATCGCTTATAGCCAAAAGTATTGACCACAGCACTATTGGTTCTTAATTCGGCTGCAAGCCGTTGCCGTAAAGTAATCGCGGTTAACGCGGCCAGACAGTCCGGCCGCCCGTGAGGAGTTTTTACCGTGAGCGAGCGTTCCAGCCATTGGCAATTGCAGACCATCGTCAGCCAACTGCGTACGGCACGCGACCAGTGGCGCGCACAAAACGGCCGCGCCAGCGGTGAGCAGGGCGGTCGCGAGTTGCCGTCCCGAGCGGCCATGGCGGACATTCTCGAGGCCTTGTGCGGCGCGTTGTTCCCGATGCGATTGGGTCCAGTGGATTTGCGCGAGGAGAGTGAGGACTTCTACGTCGGCCACACACTCGACGTCGCACTGAACGCGTTGCTGGCGCAGGCGCGGCTCGAACTGCGTTACGCCGCGCGCCACAGTGCCCAGGCCGACACTGAAGTCGAGGCCAAAACTATCCAGATCATTCAGGATTTCGCCCTTGCTTTGCCGGGGCTGCGCACTCTGCTGGACACCGACGTACTGGCGGCCTATCACGGCGACCCGGCGGCTCGCAGTGTCGATGAAGTGTTGCTCTGCTATCCGGGAATTCTGGCGGTGATTCACCATCGTCTGGCCCATCATTTGTATCGCGCCGGCTTGCCGCTGCTGGCGCGGATCAGCGCGGAAATCGCCCACTCGGCCACCGGCATCGACATCCATCCGGGGGCGCAGATCGGGCGCAGTTTCTTCATCGATCACGGGACGGGTGTGGTGATCGGCGAGACCGCGATCATTGGTGAGCGCGTGCGGATTTATCAGGCGGTGACCCTGGGCGCCAAGCGCTTCCCGGCGGACGAAGACGGCCAGTTGCAGAAGGGTCATCCGCGGCATCCGATCGTCGAGGACGATGTGGTGATCTATGCCGGTGCGACGATTCTGGGACGGATCACCATCGGCAAAGGCTCGACCATCGGCGGCAACGTCTGGCTGACCCGTAGCGTGCCGGCGGGGTGCAACCTGACCCAGGCGAATCTGCAGCATGATGATGGGACGCAGAAGTAGGGGCCAAAATCTCCAGATGTCTTACTGACGCCATCGCGGGCAAGCCACGCTCCCACAGGTTTTGTGTCGAACGCTAATTCCGTGAACGACACGAAACCGGTGGGAGCGGGCTTGCCCGCGATGATTTCAGGCCAGGCGGAAATAATGGCATTTAGCCAATTTTCCGCTGAACGAATCCCACAAACCCCGCGTCATACCCTTCCCTGAGCTAGCGTACGAAAAGTACCGCCGAGCCCTGCGATTAGTCCTTAGCCCCCTATCCATGTTTAACTTGAACGCTCATTCAAGTTAAACCGCCGGTTTGCTGCCCGCTCACAACAGGAGGCTTGCCTTTGCCGAGTCCGTTATTGATTGCCCTGTTTCACCCCCTTGAGGTGCACCTTTCATGAGTGCACCGTCCACCCCCGCAAGCGGCCAGGTCCGCATGAATCCGCCGGTGTTTTATTTCGCGGCGACCTTCATTCTGTTGTTCGCCGTTGTGGTCATGGCGATACCCAAACAGGCCGGTGCCTGGCTTCTGGAAGCGCAAAACTGGGCGGCCAATACGGTCGGCTGGTACTACATGCTCGCGATGACGCTGTATCTGGTCTTCGTGGTGGTCACCGCCTTGTCTGGCTACGGCAAGATCAAGCTCGGTGCCGACCACGACGAGCCCGAATTCAGCTACCTGTCCTGGGCCGGCATGCTGTTCGCCGCCGGGATCAGCATCACGCTGTTTTTCTTTTGCGTGTCCGAACCGCTGACGCACCTGGCACAACCGCCGCAAGGTGAAGCCGGCACGGCGGACGCGGCGCGTCAGGCAATGCAGATTCTGTTTCTGCACTGGGGCCTGCACGGTTGGGGCGTGTTCGCCTTCGTCGGCATGGCGCTGGCCTATTTCGCCTATCGACATAACCTACCGCTGGCCCTGCGTTCGGCGCTGTACCCGTTGATCGGCAAGCGCATCAACGGCCCCATCGGCTACGCGGTGGACGGCTTCGGCATCATCGCCACGGTATTCGGCCTAGGTGCCGACATGGGCTTTGGCGTATTGCACCTCAACTCAGGCCTGGACTACCTGTTCGGCATTGCCCACACCCAGTGGATTCAGGTCGGGCTGATCACGCTGATGATGGGCGCGGCGATCATCGTCGCGGTGTCCGGCGTCGATAAGGGCGTGCGGGTGATGTCCGACATCAACATGCTGTTGGCCTGTGCGCTGCTGCTGTTCGTGTTGTTCGCCGGCCCCACCCAGCACTTGCTCAATACGCTGATCCAGAACCTCGGCGATTATCTCGGCGCCTTGCCGATGAAGAGTTTCGACCTCTACGCCTATGACAAACCGAGCGACTGGCTGGGTGGCTGGACGGTGTTCTACTGGGCCTGGTGGATTGCATGGTCGCCGTTCGTGGGCCTGTTCATCGCACGGATTTCCCGTGGTCGGACCATCCGTGAATTCGTCTTCGGCGTGCTGCTGATCCCGCTCGGTTTCACCCTGGCGTGGATGTCGATCTTCGGCAACAGCGCCATCGACCAGGTCCTCAACCACGGCATGAGCACGCTGGGTATGTCGGCCATCGACAACCCGTCGATGACCCTGTACCTGCTGCTGGAAACCTACCCGTGGAGCAAAACCGTGATTGCGGTCACGGTGTTCATCAGCTTCGTGTTCTTCGTGACATCTGCCGACTCCGGAACCGTGGTGTTGTCGACGTTGTCCGCCAAGGGTGGTAACCCGGATGAAGACGGGCCGAAATGGCTGCGAGTGTTCTGGGGCGCGATGACGGCGCTGGTGACCAGCGCGCTGTTGTTCTCCGGCAGCATCGATGCATTGAAGTCTGCAGTGGTGCTGACCTCGTTGCCGTTCTCGATGATTTTGCTGCTGATGATGTGGGGGCTGCACAAGGCGTTTTATCTGGAATCGCAGAAGCAGATCGCGCAACTGCATTCCCTCGCGCCGGTGTCCGGTTCGCGGCGCGGTGGTTGGCGTCAACGCTTGAGTCAGGCGGTGCATTTCCCGTCGCGGGATGAGGTCTATCGCTTCCTCGATACGACGGTGCGCCCGGCGATTGAAGAAGTGACCTCCGTGTTTGTCGAGAAGGGCTTGCACGTGGTCACTCAGCCCGATCCGGCCAATGACAATGTCAGCCTGGAGATTGGTCACGGCGAACTGCATCCGTTCATCTATCAGGTGCAGATGCGCGGTTACTTCACGCCGTCCTTCGCCCGTGGCGGCATGGGTTCCAAGCAACTCAACAACCGCCGTTACCACCGCGCCGAAGTGCATTTGCGCGAGGGCAGTCAGGATTACGATCTGGTGGGCTACACCAAGGAACAGGTCATCAACGACATCCTCGATCAGTACGAGCGGCACATGCAGTTCCTGCACCTGGTGCGTTGATCGAGCGCCGGTGGCGCTCAGGCGTTGCTCATCGCCATGAACAACACCAGAGCCGCCACCGGCACGCCGAACACCACACTGCCGATCACCAGCTCCGAGGTCACTGACTGGTTGGCGGTGACCACGCCGACGGCACCGTTGATGACGCTCAAGGCCAGCCACAACGCCACGAAACTGTAGGTCAGCGTGTGGCGGCTGAAGCCGAGTTTCTGGCCGATGTACAGCATCAACGCCAGCAGGACCAGGCCGAAGGTGATGATGATCGTGGTGTGCATGATGTGTTCCATCCTTTAGATGTGTGCTGCCCTTGAGGCCGCCTTCGCGGGCAAGCCTTGCTTCCTACACGGGTTCGTGTCGATTACGGGATTGCCGTCCGACACAATCCCTGTAGGAGCGAGGCTTGCCCGCGAAGGCATCCTTACAGATTCACACCAAGCAAATCATCAATCCCAATCCGCTTGGCGAAATCCACCCGAACCCGCTCCGCAACCTCCAGCACTTGTGCCGCGCCATCCCCGACAAAGTCGATCACCGACCGTGCCGGCCGCGAACCCTGCGCCAGGCCGACAATCCGCACGATGTCATCGGCCACCGCTTGTGGGTCGGCATCCTCCGGGGTCAACGCGCTCAAACGTTCGCCCACTTTATCCATCACCCCGTCATATCGAGCATAGGCGTCGCTACGTGCTACGTCGGCCGGTTTGCCCGCACTCGGGAAATGATCGGTACCGCGAGTGAACGCCCCGGGCACCACGATCGAGGTTTCGATGCCGAAGCGCGTCAGCTCGTAGGACATGCTCACTGCCAGGGAATCCATCGCTGCTTTCGCCGCCGCGTATGGCCCCATGAACGGTGGGAAACCGCCCTTGGTCGTGGTGCTGCTGATCCACAACACTAATCCTGAAGCCTGGGCCCGCATCTGTGGCAACACAGCACGACTGACTCGCTGGGCGCCGTAGAAGTTGGTGTCGAAGACTTTCATGATTTCTTCAGCGGTGAAGGCCTCGGTCGGGCCGATCACCAAGTGCCCAGCGTTCTGCATCACTACGTCGAGACGACCTTGTTGCGCGACGATGGTCGCGACCGCGGCGTCTGCCGAATCTTGCGACAACACGTCCAGTTCCAGCGGGTGCAATTCAACATTTTGCTCTACGGCCCAGAGGCGAATGTCCTCGGCCCGTGCAGCGTTGCGACCGTTCACGTCACGCATGCTGGCGTAAACGATGTGCCCGGCCTGGGCGAGGGACTCTGCGGCGAGTTTGCCGATACCGGTACCGGCGCCGGTGATGAGAATGACGTTTTTCATGAGCTTCACCTTGATCTCGGATATTCGGAAAAATTGAGGCTTAAACCAACCCACCGTTGACGCGCAGGATTTGCCCGTTGACCCAGCCCGATTCAGGGCCGACCAGGAAGGACACGACGCGGGAAATGTCTTCTGGCTGAGCCAGGCGTTCCAGCGGCGCCATCTTGGCGAAGGTCTGGATCTGCTCTTCGTTCTTGCCGTGCAGGAACAGGTCGGTAGCCACCGGGCCGGGGGCGACGGCGTTGACGGTGATGTTGCGACCGCGCATTTCCTTGGCGAACACCTGGGTCAGGGATTCCACCGCCGCTTTGCTGGCGATGTACACCGCGTAGCCCGGCAGGTTCATGCCAACGGTGCTGCTGGAGAAGTTGATGATCCGGCCACCGCTGTTCAGGCGGGTTGCCGCTTCACGCAGGGTGTTGAAGGTGCCGCGAGCGTGGATGTTGAAATTCTGGTCGAACAGTTCATCGCTGTGTTGCGCCAGTGGCAGAACCTTGAGGATGCCGGCGTTGTTGACCAGCACGTCGACCTTGCCCAGTTGGGTTTCGGTTTCGTCGAACAGTCGGTGTACATCATCGGCGTTGGCCACATCAGCCTTGATCGCTATGGCGCGGTGGCCGGCCTGACGCAGTTCCACAACCAGTTTCGAGGCTTCAGTGGCGCTGCTGGCGTAGTTGATGGCGACGGCGAAACCTTCGCTGGCCAGTTGCCTGGCGATCACAGCGCCGATGCCGCGGGAGGCGCCGGTCACGATGGCAACTTTCGAAATTTGAGTAGTCATGGTGTTGATTCCTTGGAGTGGCTTGGGTGTGGAGCCAATTTCACATGTTTACTCAGGCCGATAAATGCACGAGAGTTGCCTTGACTATTCAATAATCGCCAACAATCGAGCGTCAGGAGTGACCCGTGGATCAAGTCAAAGCGATGAAGGTGTTCGTGCGGATTTACGAGCGCAGCAGCTTCACATTGGCGGCTGATGACCTGAATTTGCCGCGAGCGACGTTGACCCACACGTTGAATCAGTTCGAAGCCTGGCTCGGCACTCGTTTACTGGAGCGCAGCACGCGCAAGGTCCGTCCTACGCTGGATGGCGAGGCGTATTACTTGCGTTGTGTGCAGTTGCTGGCGGAACTGGAAGAGGCCGAACTGGCATTTCGCGGTGTGGCGCCGAAGGGCCGATTGCGAGTGGATTTGCACGGCACGTTGGCCAAACACTTCGTGATCCCGGCGTTGCCGCAATTCATGGCGCGCTACCCGGATATCGAGTTGTCCATCAGCGAAGCCGACCGCTTCGTCGACCTGATCGCCGAAGGCGTTGATTGCGTGTTGCGCGCCGGCACCTTGGGTGACTCGGCACTGATCGGTAAACGTGTCGCCAACCTGCGACAGATCACCTGTGCCAGCCCCGCCTACCTGCGCAAATATGGCGAACCGAAAAGCCTCGATGACCTGAGCCACCACCGCGCGGTGAATTACGTTTCGCGTACCACCGCCAAGTTGTTTCCGTTTGAATTCGTGGTCGATGGCGAACTCAAGGAAGTGGCCATCGAAGGCGCGCTGTCAGTGTTCGGTGCAGAGATTTACGCGGCCTCGGCGATTGCCGGATTGGGCCTGATCCAGTGCCCGCATTACCGAATGGAAACCCTGATTTCCCAAGGGCTTGTGCAGGAAGTCCTGGTCGACACACCACCGCCGCCGATGCCGGTTTCGGTGCTGTACCCGCACAACCGACACATGTCGCCACGGGTGCGGGTGTTTGTGGATTGGTTGGGGGAAGTGTTTGCGGATGCCGTTTGAAGGCAAGCGAAGATCAAAAGATCGCAGCCTTCGGCAGCTCCTACAGTGATATGCGGTCGAGCGTAGAAGCTGCCGAAGGCTGCGATCTTGGCGATGGGGCTGACCCTGAAGATAAAATCTGTGAAACGTTTCAGCAATTAGTCGAATCCGGGGTTTTCTGGCGTTTGTCTGGGCGTATGCTGGGCAACTTGCAAAGCAGTCGACACCCCATTCAAGACCGACAAGAGAGGACTCGATGACCTACACCGCTGCCGAAAATCGCTACGATTCCATCCCTTACCGCCGCGTGGGTCGCAGCGGGTTGGTGCTGCCGGCGCTGTCCCTGGGCTTGTGGCACAACTTCGGTGACAGCACGCCGATCGACACCCAGCGTTCGTTGCTGCGCACGGCATTCGATCTGGGCATCAACCATTTCGACCTGGCCAACAACTACGGCCCGCCGTATGGCAGCGCTGAGATCAACTTCGGTCGTTTGCTGCGTGAAGACTTCAAGCAGTACCGCGATGAGTTGATCATCTCCAGCAAGGCCGGTTGGGACATGTGGGCCGGCCCCTACGGCCAGGGCGGTGGTTCGCGCAAATACGTGCTGGCCAGCCTCGACCAGAGCCTGCAACGCTTGGGGCTCGACTACGTGGACATCTTCTATTCCCACCGCTTCGACCCGGACACGCCATTGGAAGAAACCGCCAGCGCACTGGCCACCGCCGTGCAGCAGGGCAAGGCGCTGTACATCGGCATCTCGTCCTATTCCGGGGTGAAAACCCGCGAAATCGCCGGGTTGCTGAAGGAGTGGAAAGTACCGTTGCTGATTCACCAACCGGCCTACAACCTGCTCAATCGCTGGGTGGAAAAGGACCTGTTGGACACCACCGATGAACTCGGTACCGGCGTGATCGCCTTCACGCCATTGGCTCAGGGGCTGTTGACCGACAAGTACCTCAATGGCGTGCCAGCGGATGCGCGGGTCAATCGTCCGGGCGGTGGTTCGTTGCAGGCGTCTCACCTGTCCGAAGCCAACATCGCCCATGTGCGGGCGCTCAATGAAATCGCCAAACGCCGTGGTCAGAGCCTGGCGCAGTTGGCGCTGGCCTGGACCCTGCGCGACCCGCGGGTGACCTCGGCGCTGATCGGTGCGAGCCGGCCGGAGCAGATTATCGAGAATGTCGGGGCGTTGAAGAATCTGAGTTTTAGCGTGGAAGAACTGGCGGAGATTGATCGGTTTGCCCAAGAGGGTGGGATCAATTTGTGGGAGAAGCCTTCGACGGCGGAGTAAGTGTTCGGCGCCGTACTCTCTGGTGTTCGTTCTGCCCCCATCGCGGGCAAGCCCGCTCCCACAGGGTTTTCAGTTTGACCAAAGACTTATGGTCAACCAGATCCACTGTGGGAGCGGGCTTGCTCGCGAAGAGGCCCTCAAAGTCGATAAAGAACTCCGTGGTTCACCGGAAGAAAGGCACATCCCCCAACACCGTCGCCCGCTGCATCACTCGCCGTGCCGGGCGGTAATCATCCACCGCGTAATGCTGGGTCACGCGATTGTCCCAGAACGCGATGTCGTCTTTCTGCCAGCGCCAGCGGATGGTGAAATCCGGCCGTGTGGCGTGGGCGAACAAGAATTTCAGAATCACTTCGCTTTCCGTCTCCGACAGCTCATTGATCTTCGACGTGAACCCTTCATTGACGAACAACGAGCGGCGCCCGCTCACCGGGTGCGTGCGAATCACCGGGTGCGATAACGGCGGGTTCTTGCGCCGGGCTTCTTCCCACTGGGCCAGGGCTTGCGGTGTATTGCCATAGCGCTCCAGCGGGAACGAGCGGGTGAAGTCGTGAGTAGCGGTCAGCCCTTCTAGCAAGGTTTTCATCGGCGCGGACAGCGCTTCATACGCCGCAATACCACTGGCCCATAGCGTGTCGCCGCCAAATTCCGGCAGCAGCTTGGCGCTGAGTACCGCGCCCATGGCCGGGGTCGGCAGGAAGGTCACGTCGGTGTGCCAGATTGCGTTGTCTCGCACGTCGGTGACGGCGGTGTCGAGGATCAGCACTTCGGGTTGTTCCGGCACGTTCGGGTAGATCGGGTGGATGTGCAGGTCGCCGAAATAGGCGGCGAATCGCGCTTGTTGTTGCGGCTCGATCGGCTGGTCGCGGAAGAACAGCACTTGATGCTTGAGCAGCGCCTGCTCGATGGCGTCGCGTTGTTCCACGTTCAGCGGCTGGCTGATGTCGATGCCGCTGATTTGCGCGCCGAGTGCTGAGCTTAAAGGGACAATAGTCAGGCTGCTCATGGTATTTCTCTTCGAATTCGGGGTATCGAGCTTTTGTGGGAGCGAGCCTGCTCGCGATGGCGGAGTGTCAGGCGACATGGCTGTGGCTGATACACCGCCATCGCGAGCAGGCTCGCTCCCACAGGGTTTTTCACATGATGATCTTTCAGTGAGCCTGACCGTGCCACGGCACCAGTTTGCGTTGCAGGGCACGCAGGCCCATTTCCATGGCGAAGGCGATCAGCGCGATCACCAGAATCCCCAGCACCACCACATCGGTGACCAGGAATTGCGCGGCCGACTGCACCATGAAGCCTAAACCGCTGGTGGCGGCGATCAACTCGGCGGCCACCAACGTTGACCAACCCACACCCAAACCAATCCGCACGCCGGTCAAAATGTCTGGCAAGGCACTGGGCAGAATCACATGCCGAATCAACTGCGCCCGAGTCGCACCCAATGACTGTGCGGCGCGCAATTTCGCCGGGTCGACGGTGCGCACTCCAGTGGCGGTGGCAATCGCGATCGGGGCGAAGATCGCCAGGTAGATCAACAAGACTTTCGACAACTCACCGATGCCGCACCAGATCACGATCAGTGGCAGATAAGCCAGCGGCGGAATCGGGCGATAGAACTCGATCAGCGGATCAAGAATGCCGCGAGCGATGCGGTTGTGGCCGATGGCGATGCCCACCGGCACGGCGGTCAGCACCGCGAAGCCCAGGCCCAGGCCAATGCGGCCAAGGCTCGCGCCCAAGTGCTGCCACAAGGTTGAATCCATGTAGCCGGTGGTCACCAGCAGCCAGCCTTTTTGCAACACGGCGAAGGGTGGCGGCAGGAACAGCGGTTCGATCAAACCTGTGGCCGTGACGGCCCACCAAATGGCAACGAGAGCGACCAGTGTCAGCATGCTGATCCAGCGCGTGTTCAAACTGCGACGCAGCGGGATTACCGCCGAGCCCGGTTTCACCGTTGTAGCGGGAATTTCATAGGTGCTCATGCGCGCTCCTGCCGCTGGACGGCACTGCGTTGGGAGAACACTTTGGCGAGCACGTGTTCGCGGGTTTCGATAAAGCGCGGGTCGGATTTGATCGCTCGCGCCGATTCGCCGGCGGCGTAACGCTGACCGAAATCCAGGCTCAGACGCTCGACGACTTGCCCGGGGTTGGGCGCCAGCAGAATCAGATCCGTGGCGAGGAACACCGCTTCTTCAATGTCGTGGGTAATCAGGAACACCGGTTTGGCGGTGCGTTGCCAGACTTGCAGCAACAGCTCTTGCATCTGTTCGCGGGTGAAGGCGTCGAGGGCGCCGAAGGGTTCGTCCATCAGCAAAACCCGAGGGTCTGCTGCGAGGGCGCGAGCGAGGCCGACACGTTGTTTCTGCCCGCCCGAGAGCTGCCAGATTCGGCGATTTTCGAAACCGGAGAGGTCCACCAGCGCGAGCATTTCCCGGGCACGGATTTCGCGTTTGTCCCGGGCGACGCCAGCCAGTTCCAGACCGAAGCCGACGTTGGCCAGCACATCCTGCCAAGGCAGCAGGGCGTCGTCCTGGAACACCACGCCGCGCTCGGCGCTCGGGCCTTTGACTGGCACACCGTCAAGGGTGATGCGCCCGGCACTGGGTTCCACGAAACCGGCAATCAGGTTCAACAGCGAGGTCTTGCCACTGCCGGACGGGCCTAGGGCGACGAGCAACTGCCGGGGCCCAAGGCTCAGGGAAATATCCGCCAGCACAGGTTCCGCTGCGCCGGGATACTGTGCGCAGATGCGCTCCAGCTGTAGCAAAGCCATTGCGGTTAACTCCCGATCAATTGGTGATGTATTTGGCGCTGACGTACGGCGCGTAGTCCGGCAGCACGGCCTCGACCTTGCCCTGTTCCTTGAGGAACACGGCGGTGTCGGTGATGGCCTTGGTAGTCGGCGCGCCGAGGGTGAGCACCTGATCAGCCGCGAGTGGGAAGACGTTGCCTTGCAGCAGCAATGGAATGTCGCTGGCCTTGGCACCAGAGAGCTTCACCAGTTTGTCGACATTGCTTTGGTTGGCGAGCCAGGCTTTCGGGTCTTTGCGGTAGTCGGCGTAGGCATCGAGAGTCACTTTGGCGAATGCGGTGACGATTTCCGGGTGCTTCTCGGCGAAATCCTTACGCACGATCCAGGCATCGAAAGTCGGCGCGCCGAACTTGGCCAGTTCGCCCGAGGTGATCAGCACTTTGCCGTTTTCCTTGGCCACACCGAGGGCCGGGTCCCACACGTAGGTGGCGTCGATATCACCGCGTTTCCACGCAGCAATGATCGCCGGCGGCGCGAGGTTGAGCACGGTGACTTTCGATGGGTCGATGTTCCAGTGTTTCAGCGCGGCCAGCAGGCTGTAGTGGCCGGTGGAAACGAACGGTACGGCGATTTTCTTGCCGATCAGGTCTTGCGGAGTCTTGATCCCGGAACCGTCGCGCGCAACCAGCGCTTCGGCGGCGCCGATCTGGGTGGCGATGAGGAAAGTTTCCACCGGGACTTTGCGGGTGATTGCCGCCGTCAGGGGGCTGGAGCCGAGGTAGCCGATTTGCACATCGCCGGAAGCGATGGCGGCAATGATGTCGGCGCCGTTGTCGAATTTGCGCCAGTCGATCTTGGCGTTGGTGGCTTTTTCGTAGGTGCCGTCGGCTTGGGCGACTTTGGCCGGGTCAACGGTGGTCTGGTAGGCGACGGTCACATCTGCCGCCTGAGCCAGGAAACTCGCCGACGCCAGGAACGCGGCGGCCAGGAGGCGAAGAGGGGAAGTCAGTTTCATCGGGAAGCTCCTTGTCAGGCGACCGAGAGTCGGCGTGGAAAGGAGACTAAATGATATAAGAATCCGAAAATAAATAACTTTTTCGAATTACCTTATGAGCGGAAAATTCTAAGGGAGACCGTGGTGTGGCCTTCGCGGGCAAGCCTCGCTCCTACAGGTTTTATATGTGCCGCATGATTTGGCACGACACATATTTGTAGGAGCGAGGCTTGCCCGCGAAAAGGTCCGAAGGACCTTCAGAGATTAGTTGCTGATTGCCAGAATACTCGCCTGATACGACCCGACAAACACATCGAAATCGCCGACTTCGTTCTGTTCCAGCTCAATCTGCTCGGCCAGCGACGAACGTGCCCGGTCTTCAAATTTCGCCTGATCTTCGCTTGAAAGCGGCTCGCTACGGAAAAACTCTGCGTGCACCTGACTCTGACGCAAGGAGAACTGAGCAAAGCTTTCCTTGTGCTCGGCCATCGCCGCCAACACCTGGGCCGATGGCGTCAGGGATGAGTCCTTGACCTTGGCCAGTTGTGCGTCCAGTGCCTTGCTGTGGGCATCGCCGCCGTGGCTTTGATCCAGCAATGCCGCCAGTGGCGCAATCTTTTCCAGCAATTCGCCGGCCCATTCCTTCAGGTCTACCGGGTGCCCGTCGCGTTGCAGTTGCAGGCCCGGACGACGACCTTCCTTGACCACGCTGAGGAAGTTCGAGGTTGCGTTGCCGCAGCTGGTACTGGTCAACAGCGGGCTGTCGTTCAGCGCGCAATACAGCAGGAACGCATCGAGGAAGCGCGACTCGGTGAGGTCGATGCCCATCGGCAGGAACGGGTTGATGTCCAGGCAACGCACTTCGACGTACTGAATGCCGCGGGCCACCAGCGCCTGGATCGGCCGTTCGCCGGTGTAGGTCACGCGTTTCGGACGGATGTTGGAGTAGTACTCGTTTTCGATCTGCAGGATGTTGGTGTTGAGCTGAACCCACTCACCGTCCTGGTGCGTACCGATCTCGACGTACGAGGGGTAAGGCGTGGCCACCGCTTTGCGCAGGCTGTCGGTGTAGCTGGTCAGATCGTTGTAGCACGGCGTCAGACCGGCCTGGGCGTTACTCTGGTAACCCAGGTCACTCATGCGCAGGCTGGTGGCGTACGGCAGGTACAACGTGTCTGGATCCAGCTGTTCCAACTGATGCGAGCGACCGCGCAGGAAACCGGCGTCCAGCGCAGGCGAGGCGCCGAACAGGTACATCAGCAGCCAGCTGTAGCGACGGAAGTTGCGGATCAGCGCGATGTAGGCCGACGACTGATAGTCGCGATCGGTGCCGACAAAGCCTTCGGCTTCTTTAAGCAGCGGCCAGAGCTTTTCCGGCAGGGAAAAGTTGTAGTGGATCCCGGCGATGCACTGCATGGTCTTGCCGTAACGCAGGGCCAGGCCCTTGCGATAGACGTACTTGAGCTGACCGATGTTGGAGGTGCCGTAATAAGCGATCGGGATGTCTTCCTCGGCCGGCAACGGGCACGGCATCGAAGGGCTCCACAGGTACTCGTTGCCGAGCTTGCTGTAGGCAAACCGGTGAATCTTGTCCAGGCTCGCCAGGGTATCCGCCGGGTCTGGCAGGGCCGGCGTGATGAACTCCAGCAGCGACTCGGAATAGTCGGTGGTGATTTGTTCGTTGGTCAGCGCGGAACCCAATTCTTCCGGGTGCGGCGTTTGCGCCAGGCGCCCTTCGCCCGTCACGCGCAGGCATTCACGTTCGATGCCGTGAAGGCACTGTTCGAGCAGAGAGAGGTTAGCGCGCTCGCCGAGCAGAGCCAGGCGGCGGTTGAGAAGTTCGCTCAAGTTGGATTCCTTCACGCGTCAGTCGCCCCAATATGGGGGTGGGCAAGACGGTCTACAAGGGTGAAGTTAAAACTGGCGTTTTCGCCTGGTTTTTGGGCCGCACTGGCCATATGCCGATTATTCAAGAACTGCACGATCCCTGTGGGAGCGGGCTTGCCCGCGATGAGGGAGTGTCAGTCACCATTTATGTCGTCTGACACACCGCCATCGCGGGCAAGCCCGCTCCCACAGGTTGCTATGCGCAGAAATTAACTCAAATCGAGGTTAGGTAGCTACAGGACAGCGAACGTGCCTTGTGCTTTTGCGACGAGTTTGTCGCCTTGCATCACGTCGGCTTCGACCACCAGCGTGCGACGGCCCGGGTGGATCACCCGTGCCGTGCACATCACCTCACCGTCGGCGACGGCGCGGATGTAGTTGATCTTGCACTCGATGGTCGCGCTCTGCTGGTCAAAGCCGTGGGTGCTGGAACAGGCCAGCCCCATGGCAATGTCGACCAGACTGAACAAGGCGCCGCCGTGCAGTTTGCCGCCGCGATTGCGCAGTTCTGGCTCAAGCGCCAGGGCGACTTGCGCCACCCCGGTTTCCAGACTGTGCAAGCGACACCCCAGCAGCTTGAAAAACGCGCTTTCGGTCAAGCCGGCCGGGATTTCCATCAGCGTTTTTTCAACTGTTTGGCGTTGGCGAACAGCGAGGCCATGGCGTTGTTGGCCGGGGCTGCCGCCGTGGTTTCCTTGCGCGGTGCGGTGTTCTGGGATTGGCGTGGTGCCGAACCCGGACGCGCGCCACGGGCACCGTCGATCTTCTCGCCCGGGGTATCGCTCATGCGCATCGACAGGCCAACGCGTTTGCGCGGGATGTCGACTTCCATGACCTTCACCTTGACCACATCACCGGCCTTCACCGCTTCGCGCGGATCCTTGATGAACTTCTCCGACAGCGCGGAGATGTGTACCAAACCGTCCTGATGCACGCCGATGTCGACGAAGGCGCCGAAATTAGTCACGTTGGTGACCACGCCTTCGAGGATCATCCCCAGTTGCAAGTCCTTGAGGTCTTCGACGCCTTCCTGGAACTCGGCGGTCTTGAACTCGGGGCGCGGGTCGCGACCGGGTTTTTCCAGCTCTTGCAGGATGTCGGTGACCGTCGGCAGACCGAAGGTTTCGTCGGTGTACTTCTTCGGATCGAGACGCTTGAGGAAACTCGCGTCGCCGATCAGCGAGCGAATGTCGCGATCGGTTTCAGCGGCAATGCGCTGCACTAGCGGATAGGCTTCCGGGTGAACCGCGGACGAATCCAGCGGGTTGTCGCCGTTCATTACACGCAGGAAGCCTGCGGCCTGTTCAAAGGTTTTTTCACCCAGGCGTGCGACTTTCTTCAATGCCGCACGGGTTTTGAAGGCGCCGTGCTCGTCGCGGTGGCTGACGATGTTCTGCGCCAGGGTCGCGTTGAGGCCGGAGATACGGGCCAGCAGTGCCACGGAAGCGGTGTTGACGTCGACGCCCACGGCGTTTACGCAGTCCTCGACCACCGCGTCCAGGCCGCGTGCCAGTTTCAGCTGCGACACGTCGTGCTGGTACTGGCCGACGCCGATGGATTTCGGATCGATCTTCACCAGCTCAGCCAACGGATCCTGCAAGCGACGGGCAATCGACACTGCGCCACGGATCGATACGTCGAGGTCCGGGAATTCCTTGGAGGCCAGTTCCGACGCCGAATACACCGATGCACCGGCCTCGGAGACCATGACTTTGGTCATCTTCATGGCTGGGTATTTTTTGATCAGCTCAGCGGCGAGCTTGTCGGTTTCACGGCTGGCGGTGCCGTTGCCGATGGCGATCAGGTCCACCGAATGCTTGGCGCACAGGGCGGCGAGCACGGCGAGGGTCTGGTCCCACTTGTTATGCGGCACGTGCGGGTAAACCGTGGCGTGGTCCAGCAGCTTGCCGGTCGCATCGACCACGGCGACCTTGCAGCCGGTGCGCAGGCCCGGGTCGAGGCCCAAGGTGGCGCGCGGGCCGGCTGGGGCCGACAGCAGCAAGTCATGCAGGTTGTGCGCGAACACGTTGATCGCTTCGGTTTCCGCGCCGTCGCGCAACTCGCCCAGCAGGTCGGTTTCCAGATGGGTGTAGAGCTTGACCTTCCAGGTCCAGCGCACCACTTCGCCCAGCCATTTGTCGGCGGCACGGTTCTGGTTCTGGATGCCGAATTGCTGGCCAATCATGCCTTCGCACGGGTGCATGGTGCCGGGCAGTTCATCGCCGACTTTCAGCGCGGAACTCAGAATGCCTTCGTTGCGGCCACGGAAAATCGCCAACGCACGGTGCGACGGCATGCTTTTCAGTGGTTCGTCATGTTCGAAGTAGTCGCGGAACTTGGCGCCTTCCTCTTCCTTGCCGGCGATCACGCGGGCACTGAGGGTGGCTTCCTGCTTGAGGTAGTTGCGCAACTTGTCCAGCAGGCCTGCGTCTTCGGCGAAGCGCTCCATGAGGATGTACTTGGCGCCTTCAAGGGCGGCTTTCACATCGGCCACGCCTTTTTCGGCGTCGATGAAGCGCGCGGCTTCGGTGTCCGGCGTCAGGGTCGGGTCGTTGAACAGGCCGTCGGCAAGCGTACCGAGGCCGGCTTCCAGGGCGATCTGGCCCTTGGTGCGGCGCTTCTGCTTGTACGGCAGGTACAAGTCTTCGAGACGGGTCTTGGTGTCGGCGAGTTTGATGTCGCGTTCGAGTTGCGGGGTCAGTTTGCCCTGCTCTTGAATGCTGGCGAGGATGCTGATCCGCCGTTCGTCGAGTTCTCGCAGGTAGCGCAGACGCTCTTCCAGATGACGCAACTGGATGTCATCGAGGCTGCCGGTCACTTCTTTCCGGTAGCGGGCGATGAAGGGAACGGTAGACCCTTCATCGAGTAGCGCGACGGCCGCTTCGACCTGTTGTGGGCGTACACCGAGTTCCTCGGCGATGCGGCTGTTGATGCTGTCCATAAAACCACCTGACAAATTGTGAAAGCAGGCTCGCAGGCGCAGAGATAAGGCCTCGGCGAGTCTGGTTGAGCGGCCTGGCGTGCGCCGCTACCTGAGCCAACAGGCTTCCCGTTGACCCGTGAAATCGAACAATTACTGCCAGCGCCATGAAAAAAAAGCGGCTGCCTACAGTAACGATCAGACGTTGCCTGACACAAAAGGCCGCGCATTATAACCAGCGTTCTGTCCATTCGGGGGCATCGCGGGTTGTAGGCACAATGCCCGGTTTTCTGGCGGTGAAGGAAAAATCTGCTAACAATGCACACGGTGCGTATAACGGCAGCTACGCCATAATGCGCGCCGAGATCAAAGGAGCATCCAATGAGCAGCACTGCAAACATTGCTGAAGGCGAAAAAATTCTTATTGTTGACGACGATCCTGGGCTGAGCAGCCTGCTGGAGCGCTTTTTCGTCAGCAAGGGCTACCGTGCCCGCGCCGTACCGAATACCGAACAAATGGACCGCCTGCTGGCGCGTGAGGTGTTCAACCTGGTCGTCCTCGACCTGATGCTGCCCGGCGAAGACGGCCTGACCGCTTGCCGCCGCCTGCGCACGGCGAACAATCAGATTCCGATCATCATGCTGACCGCCAAGGGCGATGAGCTTAGCCGCATCAAGGGCCTGGAACTGGGCGCCGACGATTACCTGGCCAAGCCGTTCAACCCGGACGAGCTGATGGCTCGTGTCAAAGCGGTTCTGCGGCGTCAGGCGGCACCAGTCCCGGGCGCACCGGGCAGCGAAGACGAAAGCGTGACCTTCGGTGACTACGAACTGTCCCTGGCCACCCGCGAACTGAAGCGTGGCGACGAAGTGCACATGCTCACCACCGGTGAGTTCGCGGTGCTCAAGGCGTTGGTCATGAACGCGCGTCAGCCACTGACCCGCGACAAGCTGATGAATTTGGCCCGTGGTCGCGAGTGGGATGCCCTGGAGCGTTCCATTGACGTGCAGATTTCCCGTCTGCGCAGGATGATCGAACCCGATCCATCCAAACCACGCTACATCCAGACCGTCTGGGGCGTGGGTTACGTGTTCGTTCCGGATGGCGCCGCCACGAAGTGATCGGTGATTTGTAGGCGCGGGTCTTGCGGGCAAGGGGTCAGATGACCTTTCCCGCAGACCCGTGATCCGCAATATGCGAGCATGCTCGCTCCTGCAAGTGTGTAGCGGTTACCCATGAAAACCCCTGTTTGGTTCCCCCAGAGCTTCTTCTCCCGCACCCTGTGGCTGGTGCTGATCGTCGTTCTGTTCTCCAAGGCGCTGACCCTGGTTTATCTGTTGATGAACGAAGATGTGCTGGTGGATCGCCAATACAGCCACGGCGTCGCTCTGACGCTGCGTGCCTATTGGGCCGCCGACGAAGAAAACCGCACCAGGATCGCCGATGCCGCGACCCTGATCCGGGTGGTGGGTGCCGGTGTGCCGGAAGGCGAACAGCACTGGCCCTACAGCGAGATCTACCAGCGACAGATGCAGGCCGAACTGGGTGCCGACACCGAAGTGCGATTACGCATGCACTCACCGCCGGCGCTGTGGGTTCGGGCACCCAGCCTGGGCGATGGCTGGCTGAAAGTGCCGCTGTACCCGCATCCGTTGCGTGGCCAGAAAATCTGGAACGTGCTCGGCTGGTTCCTCGCCATTGGCCTGCTGTCCACCGCCTCGGCGTGGATTTTCGTCAGCCAGCTCAATCAACCGCTCAAACGTCTGGTCTATGCCGCGAGGCAACTCGGTCAGGGCCGCAGCGTGCGCCTGCCGATCAGTGATACACCGAGCGAGATGACCGAGGTTTATCGCGCCTTCAACCAGATGGCTGAAGACGTCGAACAGGCCGGGCGCGAACGGGAACTGATGCTGGCCGGGGTGTCTCACGACCTGCGCACGCCACTGACCCGTTTGCGGCTATCCCTCGAACTGATGGGCGACCACAGTGACCTGACGGACGACATGATCCGCGACATCGAAGACATGGACGCGATTCTCGACCAGTTCCTGGCGTTCATTCGTGACGGACGTGACGAGTCGGTGGAAGAAGTGGACCTGAGCGATCTGGTTCGCGAAGTCGCCGCGCCGTACAACCAGAACGAAGAGAAAGTGCACTTGCGCCTGGAGCCGATCCAGCCGTTCCCGTTGCGTCGGGTGTCGATGAAGCGGCTGCTGAACAACCTGATCGGCAATGCCTTGCATCACGCTGGCAGCGGCGTCGAAGTGGCGGCTTATGTGTCCGGGGATACCAGTGCGCCGTATGTGGTGCTGAGCGTCATGGACCGTGGCGCGGGGATCGATCCGTCGGAGCTGGAGGCGATCTTCAACCCGTTCACCCGTGGCGATCGGGCCCGGGGAGGGAAGGGGACCGGGTTGGGGTTGGCGATCGTGAAGCGGATCGCTTCGATGCATGGCGGCAATGTCGAGTTGCGCAATCGGTCCGGTGGTGGGCTTGAAGCGCGGGTGCGGTTGCCGTTGGGGTTGATGTTGCCGAGGGATGCCGTCTAACCGCCGGCATCTTCTGTGTTGCTGATGGCCCCTTCGCGGGCAAGCCCGCTCCCACAGTGGTTATGTGTTGACCAGACTTTTGCGGCCAACCAATAACCCTGTGGGAGCGGGCTTGCCCGCGAAGGCGGCCTTCCAGCCGCCATAAATTTCAGGGTTTAACCCTTGCCTTTGGTCCGCGTCATATTCGGCCCGCCATTCTTCTCCAGATGCTCGATGATGATCCCCGCCACGTTCTTCCCGGTGGTGGTTTCAATCCCTTCAAGCCCCGGCGACGAATTCACTTCCATCACCAGCGGCCCATGGTTGGAGCGCAGGATGTCCACCCCCGCCACCGCCAACCCCATGACCTTCGCCGCACGCAACGCGGTCATGCGTTCTTCCGGCGTGATCTTGATCAGGCTCGCACTGCCACCGCGATGCAGGTTGGAGCGAAACTCCCCCGGCTTGGCCTGACGCTTCATCGCCGCGATCACCTTGTCGCCGACCACGAAGCAACGAATGTCCGCGCCGCCAGCTTCCTTGATGTATTCCTGAACCATGATGTTTTGCTTCAGGCCCATGAAGGCCTCGATCACCGATTCCGCCGCCGTGGCCGTTTCACACAGCACCACACCGATGCCCTGAGTGCCTTCCAGCACCTTGATCACCAGCGGTGCGCCGTTGACCATCTCGATCAAGTCAGGAATGTCATCCGGGGAGTGGGCAAAACCGGTGACCGGCAAACCGATCCCCCGGCGCGACAGCAGTTGCAGCGACCGCAGCTTGTCTCGCGAACGGGCGATGGCTACCGATTCGTTGAGCGGAAACACCCCCATCATTTCGAACTGGCGCAGCACCGCGCAGCCATAAAACGTTACCGAAGCGCCAATCCGCGGGATCACTGCATCGAAACCCTCCAGCGGTTTGCCACGGTAGTGGATCTGCGGCTTGTGGCTGGCAATGTTCATGTAGGCGCGCAAGGTATCGATCACCACCATTTCATGGCCACGCTCCATACCGGCTTCGACCAGACGACGGGTGGAATACAGACGCGGGTTCCGCGACAGCACAGCGATCTTCATGCAACACCTGTGGAGAAGGTAGATACCGGGAACACCGGCTTGTCTTGTACATACTTAATGCCCGGATTGACCACCAACTGGCCGTCGATCAGGGCTTTGGAACCGAGTAACAGGCGATAACGCATGGACTTGCGGCAGGCGAGGGTGAACTCGACCCGCCAGACCCGATCACCGAGGGCCAGGGTGGTGCTGACCACATAGCGCATCTGCGCATGGCCATTGGAGCTTTTAATGGTTTTCCTCGTTACCAGCGGGGCTTCGCAGCGCCGGTGCCGCAGTTGCACCACCGTGCCCAGGTGCGCGGTAAAGCGCACCCACTGTTCCCCATCGCGCTCGAACGGCTCGATATCGGTGGCGTGCAGGCTGGAGGTGCTGGCGCCGGTGTCGATTTTTGCCCGAAGGCCCGCGACTCCCAAATCCGGGAGCGCCACCCACTCGCGCAGACCGACAACGGTCAAATGGTCAAATGTCTTCAAAAGTGCTCAACCGGCAAAAACCGCTCAGGCCGCGTGCGGCCGAATTCGCGGTATTCACGCAGAATAATGGGTAAAAGGCGACAGATATCTACGGCCCGGATTTCCATCCCTCAATGTGCGGGGGAATGCCTGCATTCTAATCCACAGCGTGATGATTCATGGCACGACAGAAACGGTAGTACAGTTCATCGATATTTCAGAATGAGGTCATCCAATGGCACAAAAAAGCGAAGAGGACGACAAGGTCCGTCTCGATAAATGGTTGTGGGCCGCGCGTTTTTATAAAACACGTGCCTTGGCCAAGGCCGCGATTGAAAGCGGCAAGGTGCATTGCCGGGGCGAGCGCTGCAAGCCAGGCAAGGAGCCGAGGGTCGGCGATGAGTTTCAGATTCGCACCGGCTTCGAGGAGCGCACGGTGGTGGTCCAGGCGCTGTCGATCGTGCGTCGTGGCGCGCCGGAGGCTCAGGCGCTGTATGCCGAAACCGAAGCCAGCATCGCCAAACGTGAAGCGGCTGCGGCCATGCGCAAGGCCGGGGCGTTGGGCGTGAGCACCGATGGCAAACCAAGCAAGAAGCAGCGCCGGGATCTGTTCAAGTTTCGCGGTAATAGCAACGACGAGTAGTGATCGCCGTCGGGCGCAGACTTGCAATCGCGCACCTGTGCAGCCATATGGGTGTACTCGACAGCGGCAAAGTGAAAATGCCGTTCGTCGAAAACCGAGGTTTGACCTTGCTTGGAACAACCCCGGATTGTTCATAAAATGCCCTTACGGCTGAACTTTTTCCGCCCAAAAATGCGGAAATGACGCGATTTTCATTTTTTGTCACCCTTTCAGATACCCAGACCTATGACCAATCTATCGGATAACGACTACACCCAACGCTTCATCTTCGATGACAGCGACACCCGCGGCGAGCTGGTTGGGTTGGAGCGTAGCTATGCCGAAGTCCTCGCCAAACACGCCTATCCGGAGCCGGTCGCGCAATTGCTGGGCGAGCTGATGGCGGCGGCAGCGTTGCTGGTTGGCACCTTGAAGTTCGATGGCTTGCTGATTCTTCAGGCCCGTTCCGAAGGCCCGGTGCCATTGCTGATGATCGAGTGCTCCAGCGAGCGTGAAATCCGTGGCCTGGCTCGTTACGAAGCCGACCAGATCGCCCCCGACGCGACCCTCGCCGACTTGATGCCCAATGGCGTGCTGGCGCTGACCGTCGACCCGACTCAGGGCCAACGCTACCAAGGCATCGTCGACCTCGACGGCGCGACCCTGTCGGAGTGCTTTACCAATTACTTCGTCATGTCTCAACAGACCAATACCCGCTTCTGGCTCTACGCCGATGGCCGTCGTGCCCGTGGCCTGTTGCTGCAGCAATTGCCTGCCGACCGTCTGAAAGACGAAGAAGAACGCGCCGCCAGCTGGCAGCACATCACCGCCCTGGCCAGTACCCTGACGGCCGATGAATTGCTGAGCCTGGACAACGAAACCGTGCTCCATCGTCTCTACCATGAAGAGCAAGTACGCCTGTTCGATGTGCAGAAACTACGTTTCCGTTGCAGTTGCTCCCGGGAACGCTCGAGCAATGCGCTGGTCAGTTTGGGTCTGGAAGATGCTCAGAAGCTGGTCGTCGAACATGGCGGCCGCATCGAGATCGATTGTCAGTTTTGCAACGAACGTTACCTGTTCGACGCGGCCGATATCACCCAATTGTTTGCGGGTGCAGGGGTCGATACGCCGTCAGATACCCGTCACTAAAACGTTTCAGTGCAGGTAAATTCACTGCTTAACGCCGGAATAACGCCGTTCTGACGGGAGGGCCCTACACTTTTTGGGCTTTTCTGGCATAATCCGGCCCACTTTTTTCGCGGTAGTAGTGCACGACTTTCTACTACAAAACGTTTGGAGCACTCGGCCACTGGCCGACGGGGAACCTCATGACGCAAGCCAATAACGCCGTGTACACCGATCTGAGTGTTGATGATCTGGTTAAAGAAGCCCTGAAGCGCGGTGAAGGCGAGCTTGCCGATACCGGCGCGCTGGTTGTTCGCACCGGTCACCGTACCGGCCGTTCGCCAGTCGATCGTTTCATCGTTGAAGAGCCGACCACCCAGGACGCCATCGCCTGGGGCCCGATCAACCGCAAGTTTCCGGCCGACAAGTTCGATGCCCTGTGGGCTCGCGTCGAGGCCTTCAACAACGCGCAAGAGCATTTCGTTTCCCACGTGCATGTAGGTGCTGCCGAAGAGCATTACCTGGCCGTGAAGATGACCACCCAGACTGCCTGGCAGAACCTGTTCGGTCGTTGCCTGTTCATCAACCCGGCCCAGTACAACCCGGCTGGTCGTGAAGAGTGGCAAGTCCTCAACGTTGCCAACTTCGAATGCGTGCCAGAGCGTGACGGCACCAACTCCGATGGCTGCGTGATCCTCAACTTCGCCCAGAAGAAAGTGCTGATCGCCGGCATGCGCTACGCCGGTGAAATGAAGAAAGCCATGTTCTCGGTGCAGAACTTCCTGCTGCCGGCCGCTGATGTGCTGCCAATGCACTGCGCTGCCAACATCGGTGAAGCAGGCGACGTGACCCTGTTCTTCGGTCTGTCCGGTACCGGTAAAACCACCCTGTCCGCCGACGAAAGCCGTTACCTGATCGGTGACGACGAACACGGCTGGGGCGAGGGCGTGGTGTTCAACATCGAAGGCGGTTGCTATGCCAAGTGCATCGACCTGTCCGAGAAGAACGAGCCGGTCATCTGGAAAGCCATCAAGCACGGCGCAGTCCTGGAGAACGTCGTTATCGATGACGCCAAGCACGCCGACTACGCCGACGTCAGCCTGACCCAGAACAGCCGCGCTGCCTATCCGCTGGAGCACGTTGCCAAGCGTTCCGAGAAAAACCTCGGTGGCGAGCCGAACGCTGTGATCTTCCTGACCTGCGACCTGACCGGCGTATTGCCGCCAGTCTCGATCCTCAGCGAAGAACAAGCGGCCTACCACTTCCTGTCCGGCTACACCGCTCTGGTGGGCTCGACCGAAATGGGTTCCGGCAGCGGCATCAAGTCGACCTTCTCCACCTGCTTCGGCGCACCGTTCTTCCCGCGCCCGGCCGGCGAATACGCAGAACTGCTGATCAAGCGTATCCGCGGCTTCGGCTCCAAGGTCTACCTGGTCAACACCGGCTGGACCGGCGGCGGCTACGGCGTCGGCAAACGCTTCAACATCCCGACCACTCGTGGCGTGATCGCAGCAATCCAGAGCGGTGCTCTGATCGGTGCTAAGACTGAGCACCTGGACACCATCAACCTCGACGTGCCATTGGCCGTACCGGGCGTTGAAACTGGCCTGTTGAACCCACGTAACACCTGGGCTGACAAGGCTGCTTACGATGAAGCTGCTAAAGCGTTGGCTGGGTTGTTTGTTGAGAACTTCAAGAAGTTTGAAGTAAGCGACGCGATCAAGGCTGCTGGGCCGAAGTTGTAAGGCTTGGATTTAGCGAATGAAAAAGCCGCCCCTTGAGGGCGGCTTTTTTGTGGGCGCGATTCGGACCATCAGAAATACAACTGCCATTATTCCAGCTGAAAAAGCGTTAAACAGCCAGAATAATGCCACTTACGCGTTCGAGCACATGCCTTCCAACTCCTGCGTATCCCACCGTTGCACCTTGATCGCTCGGTAGAGCATGCCAATGGTCAGCGGCACCTTGTCACCACGCCCCTTCGCCCGACGTTTGAGAAACACATCAAACCCTTCCGGCTGAAAGTAGCGATACGCATCGTAGTCCACGAAGTCGATCCCGAACTGCTCCTCCAGCGCTTCCATCAGCTGCCGCGCATCAGCGCCATCACAGCCCAGGTCGAAGTTGATCGAGGTGGTGAGGCTGATGGTTTTGCGTTCAGGCAGGCCGAGTTCTTCGTGCAGCAGCTGCATGAGCAGGTGCATGGCGTGGTCGTCGGGGAAGTTGGGGGCGAGGTTCATGGTGCATCTTCCGTTAGGGGCATGCCGATGAGTCGGCTTGGGCCTGATTTTGCGGCAAGTTTTGAGTGGAATCATCCGCAATAGACGATGAAGAAGGATCGCACGGTAGGTTCAGATTAGCCCTACAACCGCACTTTCTAACACTCGGTAACTTCACCTGCCTCGGCATTGAGCCGGGGTTTTAGTGGTGACCGAGAGGGTGACGGATGGGCAAGGGCACACCGCAAGTGTGGCAGCACTACGATAATGATGGGGGCGGTTACCGTCGGTTACGGGACATGACCGCTACTGAACTGGCGGAGAGGGAGGCCAGGCAAAACGCCCACGAAGCCATGCTCGCCAGGCAGGACGCATTCGAAAAGAGCCGGGAAGTGGCGTTTCAGAAAAAGCGCCAGTCGCCCGCCGGTTGCGTCTTTGCCAAGTCTTGCAAGTTGCCGGACTCAATCATCGACTACACCAGCCCATCCGGGTTTGTGCCGATGGACAGTGTCGGTGAGTATGGTGAGTTCACCTTGCTGGGAGGCCGTCAGGCTGATGGCTTTGGCCGTTTGCCGCTCAAGAAGATCAGTGGTGTTTTGCCGGCGGGTATCGGCTCTTTGGCATTGGGAGGGGCAGCAATTGCTCCGGCAACGTCCTCTGTCGTGGGCACTGGCGCTGGAGTTGTCACCGCTGGTGTTGCTGCCGCTTCTTTGGTGGGGCTGGTTGCTTTGCTCGCGCCATCGAGCCTGGGTGATGGTGCGCTGTATACCGACGATCAACTCAGATCACTCAAACAAGCTCGAACACGGGTTCGTTTGCGGGTAGAGGAGCAGGCTGACGGAACTCTCAAGGGCTACGGCTACAACACCCAGAGCCGGCGTGATTGGGAAATGGTCCCTGTCGTGATGTTTGAAACGCGTGGATCGCAGCAGGTAGCTGACTTTGGCAGCGGGGTTGAGCTGATCTGGACGCCCGCAGAAAACCCGGCGGATACGTTGGGTGTCCCGGCGCTGGAAGCGGCACCGCAAGCGCCTCAGGTGTGGATTTTTCCACCGACGGATGCGGCTGACAGCATCATCGTCAGCCCGGTTTATCCGCCGGAATATCAGGATTTTATTCTGGTGTTCCCGGCGGATTCGGGTGTTCAGCCGCTTTATGTCGTGTTGAGTATTTCCGATCACAAATATCACCCGACTCCTAAAGGTGTCCTCCCCGCTTTTCCTGATCTTGTTCGCGGGCGATCAAAAACTTCCGTACAGGGAGGAGGTGGTCTACGTCCACGCTGGTTTGATCGGATGGGTAACATTTATGAGTGGGACCGGCAGCATGGTGCTTTGGAGAAATACACCAAACGTGGAAAACATCTAGGTGAGTTCGATCACGTCACAGGCGAACAGACAAAAAGTGCGGATAAGACGCGAGAGGTAGAACCATGAATTTTTCGGTGATGGGTTTTCATCCGGATAAGGATGAATTGGTATTTGAGCAGACCATTAGCTTATCGGTGGAGGACTTGACCCCCGTGATGCAATGGACGAACAGCAATGACTGCGTGGGTGTGGATTTCCGGCTCACAACAGCACAGGCGCTTGAGATTGAACGCTTGGCCTCGATGACTTTTCCTGAAGAGCTGGATCTTTATCTAACTTCTTCTGGTTGAGGGGAGAGGGGCTCTGTGGGACTAACGCAGGATTTGGTAACAGACTCCGGCGGATGGAGATCCAGTGAGGAGAACACAAAAATGAAGCACTCAGTCAGAGCGTTTTATAAAACAACGGAGCGGCTGGCATTTCGAGTTGATATTCCCTCTGAGCATTTTGAGCAGCTCAAGGAGCTCAAGGAGCTCATGGAGTGGAAGGAGCCAGACGATCCCATCTATGAGTACGAGCTATCTCACGAGCAAATAGGCAGTCTGGAGGTACTCACCGGGAAGAAATTCGACAGCCCTGACTACCTCTTTTTTTGTCTTGTAGCGCATGAAAAAGTGGGAATTTACTCGTCAGGACGGACGTTGGATTTTGTCTTGTCGGTATTTGGCAAGTGCTTCTTCTCGAGTAGGCAGCGGTTTTTCGAGGTCTGTCGGTGACGTGTCGAAGCCTGCGAGCCGCAAGCTGGCCAAGTAGTTTGAGCGGCGCATTTTTTCGTAGTGAGCTGATTTTTGTCTGAACGTTAATTCGCTCATCGCGGTTGTCTCGGGTTGCGAGTGTTCGATCATCGCCATGGGTGACGCTCTGCGTTCCAAGAGCCGAACGCGGAGCGTCCGTGGAGGCATTCCCACGCGGGAGCGTGGGAACGATCGTCACCCGGTATCAGCTTGGTGCTTTCCAGTTCAGCATGCGTTGCTGGGCAACCTTGAGCAGGTCGCAGCCGTCCTGCGTCAGCAGGTAAAGCGCGTGGGTGATGTGGGGAATGTCTTCGATGTCGCCGTGTTTGAAGCAAACGCAGTGCAGGGTTTTGAGGAGATCGCTGGAGGCTCGGATGCGCTGGAGGGCGCCTTCAAGGATGTCCTGGGGGTTGGCCTCTGTGTCGATGATCAGGGGCGGGGAATCGGTGAGGTTGGTTTGGAGTGGGCGGTAACGATCGGTGAACGGTTTCCATGAATTCATTTTGTGCAGTCTCAAATGCATCAGAAGGATTCACCGCCATCGTGACCAAGCGATGGGAGGTGGACTGTGTTCGGGTTGGTCAACCGGTGAGACCACACACATGCCGGCACGCCCGAAGGCGTCCCAAACACAGCCACCATAAAGCGTGCAGACACTTGAGGTGCCGGCAGCATACAGCGGACGCATATGTATGATCCATTCGGGTGACCAAGCCCGAGCCGCTGATTTGGCAGCGACAGTCACGACTATAGATTTGAGCTACAGGGCAGCGATAGGCGACAAGGAGTCTTCTGTTGTAGGAACGGGATGAAGCTTTGATAGGCCGTTCCTACCTATCCGGTAACTGCTTAAACACTTCGCGTTTTTCCGCCATCAAACGCCTGGCTTCTTTATCCGGAATGCTCGTCCGAGGATCATCGAGGCTGGCCTGCACCTGTTTGATAAACCATGCCTCGTAGGCCGCATTGTCGATTTGCGCTTCAAAACCGTGGTCGCGGTTTTTCTCCGTCATTCAACCTACCTCTGCATAGTTTTTAGAATTCCCGCGCCCACCGCAGGCAAGCTATCGCCCAGCGCCGCCCACCTGATCAACAAATATGCTGATACGCCGCAACATCCAGCACGCTAGTGGTCAGCCCAGTCGCCGGTGTATAGACCGTGCCTTTCACCGCCGAGAAGTTGACCCCTTTGCTGCCCAGCGAAACGTAGCGTTCGCCTTGGTCCAGTTCGGTGAAGTAGGTGTAGGAGTAGTTGTGCATCAGCCGGTACTTCGCTTCGGCGTCGACCATGGCTTTGCCGAGGCTCCCCAGATCGGCAGGGGTCAGGTTCAACGACTTGTCCAGTTGCACGCCCCAACGCTGGAGGCAGACTTCGGCAAAATGACGGACGAACCGGCCTGGCTCGGCCAGGGTTTTCGGGCCGCTGACGCCGTCGGGGGAGGCGTTGCCTGCCACGGTGGCGTGACGGCCGGGTATGGGGTAAATGTGGGTTTTGGTGCCGGTGGCAGTTTGTGGGATGACGCAGCAGAAGCCTTTCGAGCGTTCGTCCCGGGCATAGAAACCTACGTATTCTTTGACGTTGGCACCGAGTTTGACTTTGTCGTCCTGGAAGTTGCTAATGCCAGGCACCGGATCAATCGCAAAGATATTCACCGGAATGTTTTTAAGTGCGGTGTCCTTGAACATGGCGTTGGCCAGCATGTGGCAACTAATGCCGCCGCGACTCCAGCCCACCAGGTTTACTTGGGTGGGAATAACACCGTCCTTGCGGAAGGTTTTAATGATCTGTTCTTGCAACGCCTGTTGGGTCACGCTGCGATCGCCATAGTTGTATTTGCGCCAGAACCACGAGCCTTCAACTTTCACGTCTTCGATGGGGATGCCGGCCGCTTTGAGGCGGTTGTATTCCTCTTCGGTCAATTGCTCGCGCTGCCAGCTACACTGGCCTTTGATGATGTTAATCGCATGCTGGACGTTTTGCTCCCAGCCTTTGCCGAACAGTGTGCCGCTGAGACCGTACTCCTCGGACTTGGTAAAGAGATCGTCGGCTTGCAGATTACCGCTGCCGGGACCATCGACCACGATCCATTCGGCGAACTCCCTGCCAAGATGGTGGGAGGCAAGTGTCGATACCAGTTCGCCGTCCCAGTAATTTTCATTAGTGGTGTCGAATTTAGTTGAGCCAGTGCCGCAGAAGAAAATAGTTAATACAGTCATTTGTGTTGCCCTTGCTTGATATAAGAGCTGGCACGCTAGTTTGTATTGTTTCAATAGTGAAGTGATTAGTTGTTGCTGTTTTTGTGCGAGGTGTTAATTGTTGTTTGAAAGTATTATTTGATGAGTTGTTTGGCGGTTTCAAGAAGTTGGCAGCCATCCTGGGTCAGCAAGTAAAGCGCGTTGACGATATTGGGAATGTCTTTCACGTCGGCCTGTTTGAAGCACAGGCAATAGAGCGTTTCGAGCAGGTCGCTGGCGGCGCGGATGCGTTGCTGGGCGGCATCGAGAATCTCGTGCGGATTGGCTTCGGTATCGATGACCAGCACGGGGGTATCGCTGTAGTTGGTTTTGAGCGGGCGATAACGGTCGGTTAGCGAGTTGAACGTGTTCATCGAGATCAGTCCTGTGGGAAGTCGGGCAGGCTCGCCGGCGGGCCGACACAGTGTTTTCTGCCGCGTCGGAAACTATAGAGGGCGGCGACGAGGCGTCGCAATAAGACGTAAATGGACAGGTTTTGTAGGGGGTTTACCGGCGCTGTCGACCTTTGCCTACGCACGCTCCGACTATTTTTTAAGCTTTTCCTCCGAGAGGTCGATATTCCTACGGGATTGTCAGGCGTAACGCATCAAACCTCCGTAGGGTGCGCGCCAGAATTTGTAGGACGTTTCGAAACGTCTGAGTCGACTCTTAAAGGGAATTAGGTATGCAATGGCTGCGTATGGCCTCGATATTGTTGTTGTGGGCCGGTGTTTGCCGTTTCACCGGCGCTGCCGATGCGGGTAATTCGCTGATCTTCGCCAACATGGACCGCACCGGTTGGCCGGATGCCCTGACCACTCAGGCAGATGTCGACACCGCATCCCGCGCCGAGGTGTTGATGGTGGGCAAGGCACTGCTGGCCAGCGAAGCGCTGGACGAACAGGGTCTGAAACAGCGACTGGGCGTGCAGGCTGTGAAGCTCAAGTCGGTCAGGCAAGTGCGTGAGGGGTTGTGGGATCGGTTGCTGATTACCTATCGCAACGCCAGTCAGAACTGTGACGGTGAACCCTTTTGCCCCCGTGTACGAAGTGTCGCGGATTTGCGTCAGTTGGCGGCGGCGTTCACTGGCGAAATCAGCCCGGCCCATGCGGTTTGGGCGAGCAAGAGCCAGGTGTTTCATGAGCAGGCGCTGGATGAGCAACTGCGGGTGGCGGTGTTGGTGCCCTGAGTGTGTGTATGAATTTTGGAGTGACTGTGCTGGCCTCATCGCGAGCAGGCTCGCTCCCACATTAGACCGAGTCGCCAAGCAAGAACTCGGTCGACTGTGGGAGCGAGCCTGACTCGCGAAAGCGATCTGACAAACGCCCCTTTTCCTCAAGCCTTACCGTGCCCTGGTTCTATCCGCTGTATCATCCCGTATCGTTTTTGCCCCTGACCTTTTCTCGACTCGCTGCGTTCGCCGGCTAGGCTTTGGGCTTCGCAGCGGTCAATGGAGTGACAGCTTATGCACAACACCCTGGAACAGGTTTTCGGTTATCCACAGTTTCGGCCGGGTCAGGAGGCGGCGGTCAGTGCTGTGTTGGCCGGGCGCTCGGCGGCGGCGATTTTCCCTACCGGTTCGGGCAAGTCTCTTTGCTATCAATTGCCAGCCTTGTTGTTGCCGCACCTGACGCTGGTGGTCTCGCCGTTGCTGGCGTTGATGCAGGATCAGTTAGCGTTTTTGCAGCGCCACGGCATTGCGGCGGGCAGTATCGATTCGGCCCAGAGCCGCGATGACGCCAGCGATGTGATGGCCCGGGCAAAGTCCGGCGAATTGAAGATTTTGATGATTTCCGTGGAGCGCCTGAAGAACGAGCGCTTCCGCCATTTTTTGCAGCAGGTGCCGATCTCGCTGCTGGTGGTGGACGAGGCTCACTGCATCTCTGAATGGGGTCACAACTTCCGCCCCGATTACCTCAAGCTGCCGGACTACCAACGCCAGTTCAACATTCCTCAGGCCCTGCTGCTGACCGCCACCGCGACACCCAAGGTGATTGCCGACATGGAGGCCAAATTCGCCATCGCCCCCGAGGATGTGGTGACCACTGGCTTCTACCGACCCAACCTCAATCTGTTGGTGGAACCGGTACGCGGACAGGACAAGCGACGACGCCTTGTCGAGTGGATGAGCCAGCGTCCCGGCCAGCCGAGTATTGTCTACGTCACCCTGCAGAAAACCGCTGAGCACATCGCCGAACATCTGGGGCGCAATGGTATTCAGGCCGAGGCCTATCACGCCGGTTTGCCCCATGAACAACGGGAAGGGATACAAAAGCGGTTCATGGGCGGGCAGTCCAATTGCATCGTCGCCACCATTGCCTTTGGCATGGGCATCGATAAAAGCGATATCCGCAACGTGGTGCATTTCGACCTGCCTAAATCCATCGAAAACTACAGCCAGGAAATCGGTCGCGCCGGGCGTGACGGGCAGCCATCCGATTGCCTGGTGCTGGCCAACCGCGACAGCCTCAACGTGCTGGAAAACTTCGTCTACGGTGACACGCCGGAACGGGATGGCATTCGTTGCGTGCTCGAGGAGTTGCAAGCCGCTGTGCCCGAGGGGCAGTGGGAGTTTCTGCTGGGACCTTTGGCCGATCAGAGCAACATTCGCCAGTTACCGCTCAAGACCTTGCTGGTACAGCTGGAGTTGCGCGCAATAATCGCACCGCGTTATGCCTATTACGCCGAATACCGCTTCAAGTATTTGCAGGAACCCGAAGCATTGCTTGCCCGATTTGAAGGTGAGCGAAAGGACTTCGTCTCGGCGATCATCCAGACCTCCAGTCGCGCACGGACTTGGGCCACGGTGAATTTCGATGCGCTGTATGAGCAGTATTCCGCCGAGCGCAGTCGGGTGGTCAAGGCGCTGGATTACTTCCAGGAAAAGGGCTGGGTCGAGGTCGAAAGCAAGCAGATGACCGAGGTCTACTGTCTGCTGCAAGCGGACTTTGATTCCCCAACCCTGAGCACTGAATTGCACGCCTACTTCACCCAACACGAGCGCACTGAGATCGCACGGATTCACGCCATGCTCGATCTGTTTGCCACCGACCATTGCCTGGGCTATCGCCTGGCGGAATACTTCGGTGACGAAAACGCACCGAAGCAGTGCGGGCATTGTTCCGTGTGTCACGGCCACGTGGCACGGCTGCCAGCACCGCCGGAATTGCCAGCGCTTGTGGATAAAAATTTCGAGGCGCTATGTGGTGATTTTATCCACAGGCACGAGCAGCACACGGGGAGTGCTCCATCGGCAGAGCGCGTGACGCGGTTTCTGTGCGGGATCAGCGTGCCGTTGTTTACCAAGCTCAAGGCGCGGTCGATTCCGGGGTTTGCGGCGTTGGAGGATTATCCGTATGGCGACGTGCGCGACTGGTCCCTGTCGCACCTGCCAAGCTGAAGCACGGCCTCCTGCAGAGGCCGTTCAAACGTCTTCAGTAGACTCACCGTAAGCATCGGCCAATAGCGACTGAGCTTGTTGCTCAAGAAAGTCGAAGACCTCTTCCTGAATTGATCCTTGGTATTGTTTGCGACGGCCTTTGGACACGATGCCGTTTTGATCCAGGCACTGCATGACTAGCCTGGACAAAAGATTGCCTCGAACGTCGTAGTTTTCGTTTACAACCTTCACGAGAGCATCGAAGCGCTGAAGAAAATCGGTTCCCTCTCTCAGCTCTATCTCGAGGGCCCGTTTGGCCATTTCCATCGTGAACGCTACGCACTCGGTGGCATCCCAATAGCGATAGATACTGGAATCACCGATGAAGTTGAAAGTCATTGTTTCCGCATCGATCCAGCGAACATCCCAAAACTCACGAACTGGCTTTGAAAAAGACTGTAGTGCTTCCAGATAGTGTTGTTCTTCACGCTTCATAGCGACCGAAACAGGTAGCAAGAGGCCGTTTTCGAGAGCACCGCTTCGACACAGAGCCAGGTGGATCAGGAAGCGCGAAAGACGGCCATTGCCATCCATGAAGGGGTGCAGAAAGACGAAGCCAAAAGACGCGATGCCTGCGGCGACCAATGGGTCGAGTTGCTCTGGTGCTCTGTTGGCAAAGGTCATCAGCTCTTCCATCAACTCACGGCAGAGCTCGGGGGCTGGCGGCACGTAGGTCACGCCAACAGCGCCGCGAAATGAATTACTCAGGTGGTTTTGTTCGTGTCGGAATGCTGCTGCACGATCAAAGGGGTTGGATATCGCGCTGTTCTGCAGGGCGACGAGATAATCTTCCGTAAGCGGCTGGCGCTCATGTGCCTGGCGGAGCAGTTGCACAAATCGTTGCGCCTTCTGCTCACTGGGGGCTTCCTTCTCGATTGCAAACGAGTATTCGGTTTCGCTCAAATACGCCCAATTGATCGCCCGATCCATCATTTCTTTTGGAAGGGAGCCAATAAAGGCTTTTGATCGCCCAAGAATGTCATAGTCGAGTAGGGTCTGAATCTCAGCTGTGCGTTCGACTGTTGCGCAATATTGAAGTGTGCCTAGCCCATTGAAGTCGACTCGCCAGCGCGAGTTTCGGACTGATGGCCCGGTGATGTAGTTGTCCGGGTCAAATAGAAAAGTAGCGGTGCCGCGAGGGTTGTCGGGATAGTCCAGGTGCTGGTCAGTGAAAAATTCCCAGAGGAAACAAATTTTGCGCAGGTAGGCGCTACTGGGAGCCTCGGTTATGGCTTCGACCAATATTTGGCCATCAATGCGGGGGAGTGTCTGAGCCAGAATGGCGAGATTGACGCCCTCATGCTTTAGCGCAAACATGATGTGTGCGAGGTAGTCTTCTTTCGCTGGCGCAACGCTCAGCGGAACGGACAACGCACCGCCGATTTTCTCCAGGCGGGTAACTGGCTGGATGAGCGCAGGCCGTTTCACCTCGATAGCTTTTAGATCTAGCGCATCAATCAAATGGGCGTAGCCCACTCTGTTTCCCATCGCAGTTCCCCTATCTGGGTCAGATTTTTTTTACCACACCAAGATTTTTTTTAAAATCATCAAATCAGATAAGAAAATTTTAACCTGATTCAAGTTGTTGGCTAGCGCTCATTTGGGCCTGGATCACTCCTTTGTGATTCTTCCTGAGTTCTGGGTCCCCAGAGCAGATAGCGGTTGTGGGAATGGGCTTCCCGCAATGAATGGCACATCCATCCCCTGAATGTCGCTCATCACAGGAATAAATTTCAAAAAAGCCCGGCGCCTGACTATGGTGAGAACTGTCTTTGGATCGCTAACAAGAGAACAACATGAGCCAGACACCGTTCGATATTCAGCGCGCCGCCGTGATCGGTGCGGGCACCATGGGCCGTGGCATTGTCATGTGCCTGGCCAACGCCGGGGTGCCGGTGCAATGGGTCGATAACAATCCGCAGATGCTTGAGCAAGCGCTGGCCAGCGTAGCTGAGACTTACGCTCACAACGTGCGTCAGGGACGGATCGATCAGGCCGAGGCCGATGCGCGCATTGCACGGGTGACGGCGGCTGCCGATTACGCGGCGATCCGCGATGTCGATCTGGTCATCGAAGCGGTTTACGAAAACCTCGAGCTGAAGCAGAAGATCTTCCGCGAACTCGACGGCCTGCTCAAACCTGAAGCGATTCTGGCCAGCAATACCTCAGCGCTGGACATTGACGCCATCGCCGCTGCCACCCGCCGTCCGCAACAGGTCTTGGGCCTGCATTTCTTCAGCCCGGCGCACATCATGAAATTGTTGGAGATCGTGCGCGGAGCCCAGACGGCGCCGGCGGTGCTTGAAGCGGCGCTGGAGCTGGGCAAGCGCATGGGCAAGGTCAGCGTGGTGTCGGGCAACTGCCACGGTTTCATTGGCAACCGCATGCTGCATCCGTACGTGCTAGAAGCACGCAAGATGCTGCTGGAGGGCGCTTTGCCTTATCAGGTGGATGCGGCGCTGCAAGGTTTTGGTTTCGCCATGGGGCCGTTCCGCATGTACGACGTGGTCGGCATCGATCTGGAATGGCGTGCTCGGGAGCTGGCAGGCAAGGGCCAGGATGCGCCGGAAGTTCAAGTGGACAACCGCTTGTGCGAGCTTGGGCGTTTTGGTCAGAAGAGTGGCGACGGGTATTACCACTACGAACCGGGCAGTCGCCAGGCTGAGCACGATCTACAAGTCGATGCGCTGGTACTGGAAGTCAGCGAAGGGTTGGGGTTCCAGCGTCGTGAGATCGGCCCTGAAGAGGTTCTAGAGCGTTGTTTGCTGGCGCTGGTCAACGAAGGGGCGAAAATTCTTCAGGAAGGTATTGCGACGTCGGCGCAGGACATCGATCTGGTCTACCTCAACGGTTATGGCTTCCCGGCGGAGAAGGGCGGGCCGATGGCCTGGGCGGATCAGCAAGGGTTGGAAGATATTCATCTGCGGTTGTTGCAGCTTGAGACCAAGCAGGGCGATCACTGGGCGCCGGCGCGGTTGATTGGTGAACTGGCGGCAGAGGGGCGAGGGTTCGCTGACGTGTGATTTTATGGGGCGCCTGTGAAGGCCCCTTCGCGAGCAAGCCTGCTCCCACAATTCGATCTCCAGCGAACACAGATTTTGCGCACGGCTGAGATCCAATGTGGGAGCGGGCTTGCTCGCGAAGAACGATAACGCGGTTTTCGTTTTAGACTCGCTGTTCAACCCCAGGAACCAACACTGATGTCCAACCCTATGCCCCAACGCACCGACTACCCGCACTTTCAGCCCATCACCACTCGCTGGCACGACAATGACACCTACGGTCACGTCAACAACGTCACCTACTACAGCTTCTTCGACACGGCGGTGAACACCTACCTGATCGAAGTCGGTGGTCTGGATATCCATGACGGCGAAGTGGTGGGTTTTGTGGTGAGTTCGGCTTGCGACTACTTTGCCTCTATCGCTTTTCCGGACCGGATCGAGATCGGCCTGCGGGTCGGCAAGTTGGGTAATAGCTCGGTGCAATACGAGTTGGCGGTGTTCAAGGCTGGAGAAGATGAAGCCTGTGCGGCAGGGCGCTTCGTGCATGTGTTCGTGGATCGGGCGTCGAATCAACCGGTGGCGATTCCTGCCGGATTGCGCGGGGCATTGGAACGACTGGCGGTTTGAGAGGCAAAAAAAATCGCAGCCCGAGGGCTGCGATTTTTTGATCTACCGGTAAACGAGGCGATTCAAGCCTCAGTCGCGATAGCGATGGTGATGCTTGCGATGGCCATAGGCATGGCCGCGACCCGGGTGGCCACGGTAGTAGCGACGATCATCATCGTCATAACCACGACGATGGGAACGACGATCATCGTCGTCATCGCTCTTGTTGCCCATGTAGTTACCCAGCGCGCCACCGGCGCCGCCGCCGGCTGCGGAACCGATCAGGCTGCCGGTGGTGCCGCCCATGCTGCGGCCGACCACGTTACCGCCTGCTGCGCCCAGCGCACCGCCAATGGCGGCTTCGCCACGGCTGCGTTTGTCTGCGCCGACTGCGCTACCACCCGCGCCGCCCAGGGCCGCGCCAATGGTTGAACCTGTACTGCCGCCTAGCGATTGACCGACGACCGAGCCAAGAACCCCGCCCAATGCGCCGCCCACACCTGCTTCGGTGGTGCCGCCAGCAGAAGCGAAGCCACTGACCAGGCCAAGGGACAACAAGAGAATCGAGGAGAACTTCATAGAGGAACCTCAAGGGGATGACGGCGCGATCCTGAGGCTGTGTCATGGTTGTGACAATCGAAATCCGACGAGTAACACGACTTGAGCACAATTCTATAAGTTACTGTTTTTTGGGTGGAACTTAACTGTTTTTCGCCGGTCTTTAACTACTTCGCAAAGGCCGTTTTTATACAAAAACGGTCTTTTTTGTGGGCGATTGGAAAGTGCTCGTCTATGAGTTTTCAGGTCTGACGCCTTCGCGGGCAAGCCTCGCTCCTACAGAATTGTGTCGTTCACCGACTCTAAAACTGTAGGAGCGAGGCTTGCCCGCGAAGAGGCCAGACCTGCTGCCGCGTCAAGCCGACTTGGCCATGATCAACCCAGTCTCACTCGCCGCCTCCAACCGAATCGCCACAAACTTCGACGTCGGCGTATGGCTGCCATCCCCGGTGCTTTCCAGCGGCACCAGCGGGTTCACTTCCGGATAGTAAGCGGCCGCTTGCCCGGCAGGAATATCAAACGCCAGCAACGTGAAACCCTTCACCCGACGCTCACGGCCATCATCCCAGATCGACACGATGTCAGCCTTCTGTCCTGGCTTGAACCCCAGGCGAATGATGTCGGCTTCATTGACGAACATTACATTCCGCTGACCTTTCACCCCGCGATAACGGTCATCAAGACCATAAATCGTGGTGTTGTACTGATCGTGGGAGCGCATCGACTGCATGATCAGGTCCGGCAGTACGCCGGTGGCGCGAGTGCGTTCGTGCACCAGGTCTTTGGGCAGAATGTTCGCACGGAAATTGGCCCGCCCCGACGGGGTATTCCAGCGACGTGCGCCAGCGCTGTTGCCCAGGTAGAAACCACCCGGGTTCTGGATTTTCTCGTTGAAGTCCCGGAAGCCCGGAATGGTGTCGGCGATCAGGTCGCGAATACGGCTGTAATCGGCCACCAGCCAGTTCCAGTCCACCGGTTTGCTGCCCAGGGTCGCGGCGGCGATGCCGGCGATGATTGCAGGCTCCGAGCGCATCTGGTTCGACAGCGGCTGCAGCTGACCGTTGGAGGCGTGGACCATGCTGAACGAGTCTTCCACGGTTACCGCTTGAGCGCCTTCAGTCTGGATATCGATGTCGGTACGGCCCAGGCACGGCAGGATCAGCGCGTCTTTACCATGGGCCAAATGGCTGCGGTTGAGCTTGGTGCTGATCTGCACGGTCAGGTCGCAGTTGTTCAAGGCCTGGAAGGTCCGTGGGCTGTCCGGGGTGGCTTGGGCGAAGTTGCCGCCCAGGCCGATGAAGACTTTTGATCGGCCGTCGGCCATGGCGTGAATCGCCTCGACCACGTTGTGGCCGTTTTCACGCGGCACTTTGAATTGGAAGCGACGCTCCAGAGAATCGAGGAACGCCACTGGCGGACGTTCGTTGATGCCCATCGTTCGGTCGCCCTGCACATTGCTGTGACCGCGCACCGGGCACAGACCTGCACCCGGCCGACCGATGTTGCCGCGCAGCAGCATCAGGTTGGCGATTTCCTGGATGGTCGCCACTGAATGACGATGCTGGGTAATGCCCATGGCCCAGCACATGATCACGTTCTTGCCTTTGGCGTACATGCGCGCCGCTTGCTCGATCTCCACCAGGGTCAGACCGGACTGCTCGACGATCTGCTCCCATGGGGTATCGTCGATGACGCCCATGTACTCCAGCACGTTGACCGCATGTTCATTGAGGAAGTCGTGATCGAACACCGCCGGGGCGCCGGTCTTCTGCGCATCGCGTTCCCATTGCAGCAGGAACTTCGCCATGCCGCGCAGCACCGCCATGTCGCCGCCCAGTGCCGGGCGGAAGTAGGCGGTGTTGGTCGGCTTGTCGCCGTTGGTGAGCATTTCCAACGGGTGTTGCGGGTGCTGGAAGCGTTCCAGGCCGCGTTCTTTCAGCGGGTTGACGCACACTACCTGAGCGCCGCGTTTCACTGCTTCGCGCAGAGGTTCGAGCATCCTCGGGTGGTTGGTGCCGGGGTTCTGGCCCCAGACAAAAATCGCATCGGCGTGTTCGAAGTCATCGAAGGTCACGGTGCCTTTGCCAACGCCGACACTTTGCGCCAGCGCCACACCGCTGGCTTCGTGGCACATGTTCGAGCAGTCGGGAAAATTGTTGGTGCCGAAGGCGCGCACGAACAGCTGATAGAGGTACGCCGCTTCGTTGCTGGCGCGGCCCGAGGTGTAGAACTCGGCTTGATCCGGGCTCGACAGCCCCTGCAAATGTTTGCCGATCAGCGCGAAGGCGTCATCCCAGCTGATGGGTTTGTAGCGGTCGGTCTCGGCGTCGTAGCTCATCGGCTCGGTCAGGCGGCCCTGATATTCAAGCCAGTAGTCGCTCTGCTCCAGCAGCGAGCTGACGCTGTGTTTGGCGAAAAACGCAGCGTCGACACGGCGTTTGGTCGCTTCCCAATTCACCGCTTTGGCGCCGTTCTCGCAAAACATCACCATGCCCTTTTCCGGAGAATCGCCCCAGGCGCAACCTGGGCAGTCGAAGCCGCCGTTCTGGTTGGTCTTGAGCATTATGCGGAGGTTTTTCAGCGCGTTATCGCTGGTCAACCAGGCCTGGGCGACGCTGATCAGCGCGCCCCAGCCACCGGCTGGGCCTTTGTAGGGCTTGTAGCGGGGGACGGGTTTCTGGTCGGCTTGACGATGTTGACTCACGCTTGATTCTCCGTCGCGGGGCTGTAGACCCGCGGCGCACTTTTCTGCGGCAGGTGGATGAGGTTGAGGTTGTGTCGACGGGCCCATTGCACGGCAAGGCTCGTGGGCGACGACAGGCTGACCAGGGTCTGGATGCCGGCGCGTAAAACTTTCTGGATCAATTCAAGGCTGCAACGACTGGTGACAATCGCCAGGCCGCCAGTGGTCGGGATTTTCTGGCGGATCAACCCGCCGATCAGCTTGTCGAGGGCGTTGTGTCGACCGATATCTTCGCGGCCCAGCAGCAATTCGCCATTGCCGTTCATGAACACTGCGGCATGCACCGCGCCGCAATGTTGGCCCAGCGGCTGGAATTCGCCGATGCGTTGGCGCAGGCCGTCCAGCCATTCGGCCGGGGGCAGCGGGGCGCCAGGCAATACTTTGAGGTCGGGCAGCGCTTGCTCCACCGCTTCCACGCCACAGAGCCCGCAACCGCTGGTGCCAGCCAGTTGCCGACGCTGCTGCTTGAGGTTCCAGAAGGCGCGATTGGCGATGGTCACTTGCGCGTATTGCGCCGAACCTGTGCCACTGAGTTGCAGGTCGTAGATATCTGAAGCGTCTTCGATGATGCCGCTGCCGAGGCTGAAGCCGACGATGAAGTCTTCAAGATCCGTTGGCGTCACCAACATGACCGCCTGGCTGATGCCGTTATAGGCAATTGCCAACGCGACTTCCTCGGCCAGCGCGGTGCTGGCCGATTCGGTGTATTCAAGGTTGCAGTAACTGTACGTCTGGCTTGCGGCGGTCGCGGGCGTTTCAACGGCAGGCGCCGCGCGGGCAGGGCGCTTGGCGTTCATGGGCTCACCAACAGTTTGGTCAGCTTTAAGACTAGGCGTGTCAACTTGTCGCGTCTAATTGCTATTACTGATCTGCCGATAGATGGGGTCGATCAAGAGTCTGTCGGTGATTGTTGATAGATCGCGAAACAGGCTTCTGCGAGCGCCGAACGTGGAGCACTGCGACGCATGATCAGCCCCAGCCGGGCGAGGGTCTGGGCGCTTTCGATGGGTTGGAGGCGCAAATGATCGGTGAGATTTTCAAGACCACCATCCAGCGGCATCACGGCGCAACACAGGCCGCCGTGTACTGCTTGTAACAATTGGTGGACTGAATCGGTTTGCAGCAACGGTTGGGGGGCCAACCCACGACTGTGGAAGTTATGGTCGATGGACTGGCGAAAATGCATGCCGCTGGTGAGCATGCCCAGCGGCAGTTCAATCAACGATTTCCAGCTTAAGGGCGCGTCGCCGAAACTGAAGAAACGCTGATCGTAAAGCAATCCCATGCGGGTTTCGCTGAAGGCCAGGGAGTCGAAACGCTCACCGTCCAGACGCTCCAGGTACGACACGCCGAGGTCTAGACGGTTGTTCGCCAGCTGTTCGAGGATCTGCTCGGAACTCAGGGCCGAGAGTTCGAAGCGCAGGTTCGGGTGCTCGGCGTGCAGGCGATGCATCAGCGGTACCGGGTCGAAACTCGACAGCGGCACCACGCCCAGGCGTAACGTACCCACGAGGTTGCCGCGACAGGCTGCCGCTTCGGCCTGCAAACCGTCGTAGGCCGCCAGCACCGTACGTGCCCACGCCAGCACACGCTCGCCCGGCGCGGTGAAACCTTCGAAGCGCTGGCCACGGTTGACCAGCGGCAGTTCGAGTTCTTCTTCGAGGCTGCGCAGGCGCATGGACAGGGTCGGTTGGGTGATGTGACAACGCGCGGCGGCCTGACCGAAGTGCCGGGTTTCGTCGAGAGCGATGAGGAATTTGAGCTGCTTGATGTCCATCTTCGCTCCAGGGCGCGGGCAAGGTTTGCGATTCTACCGCCTGCGCGGGGTTGGGTCATTGGTCGGCTAGGAACCGGGCTTCGCAAGGCTGGTCTAGTCTTTGGCGTCTGGAACCTAAACCCCAAGGAGAATGCACCATGAGTATTTTTAGCTTTGTGAAAGAAGCAGGCGAAAAACTTATTGATCTGCTGACACCTGGCAATGCGAATGCCAGTGAGCAGTTGAAGGAACACATCAGCAAGGTCGGCCTGGGTAATCCGAATGTTCAGGCGACAATCGAGGGCGACAAAGTCATCGTCACCGGTGAAGTGGCGAGTCAGGAAGAGAAGGAAAAGATTCTGTTGGCCGTGGGCAATATTGCCGGTGTCGGTAGCGTGGATGACCAGATCACGGTGACCGGGCCGGTGGCGAAGGCCGCTCGCTTCGTTACGGTGAAAAAGGGCGACACCCTCAGCGCGATTTCCAAGGCCGAATACGGCGACGCGAACAAGTACAACAAAATCTTCGAGGCCAACAAACCAATGCTGTCGCACCCGGACAAGATCTATCCGGGGCAGGTGTTGCGGATTCCTGAGTAAGGCTTGAGACCGTGTGATGGCTATCGCGGGCAAGCCACGCTCCCACAGGTTTTGTGTCGTATGCACTCTACGCGAACGACACAAAACCTGTGGGAGCGTGGCTTGCCCGCGATGCAGGCGACTCGGTCTAAAGCCCTGCGATGAGCTCCCGATAATCCCCCACTGCCGCAAACTCGGCCGTGTCCTTCGGCCCTTTGCGGCTGTCTGGCTCGCTCACGGCCAGCAGGTGCGCCACGCCAAAATTGCGCGCACTGCGCAGAATCGGCAACGTATCGTCGATAAACAGACTGCGCGCCGGATCGAAGCCGATGTCGGCCTGCAAGGCATCCCAGAACTGTGGGTTTTCCTTGGGGAAACCGTAATCGTGAGAGCTGATCAAGCGCTCGAAATACGGCGCCAGTTCAATTCGCTCCAGCTTCAATGACAGCGAGTCGCGGTGGGCGTTGGTGATCAGTACCACGCGTTTGCCGGCCCGTTTGATCGCGGCTAGAAAAGTGTCTGCATCCGGACGCAGGGCGATCAGGTGCGCGGTTTCCAGTTTCAGTTCGCGCACCGACAGCTTCAGCTCGGCGCTCCAGAAATCCAGGCAGTACCACTGCAACTGACCGGCATTGCGCTCGAACAGCGGCTGCAACTCCAGCTCCGCCATGGCCCGGCTCACCCCGTGCAGCTCGGCATAACGCTGGGGCAGGTGCTCCATCCAGAAATGGTTGTCGTAGTACAGATCCAGCAGCGTGCCGTCCATATCCAGCAAAACGGTATCGATGTCATGCCAGGGCAGCAGGGACATAAAACTTCTCCAGCGGTAAAAAAGATATCCGGGATAAACAATCAGGATAGGCCGGGTATAGTAACCCGCTTACGCCAAGGAGCCTCTCATGCGCCAGAAACCCACCGTACTCGCTCGCGAGATCGTCGCCACCAGCCGTTTGTTCTGCGTCGAAGAGCTGAAATTGCGCTTTTCCAATGGCGTGGAGCGTACTTACGAGCGTCTGGTCGGCAAAGGCACTGGTCATGGCGCGGTGATGATCGTGGCGATGCTCGACGCGGAGCACGCGGTATTGGTGGAGGAATACTGCGGCGGCACCGATGCCTATGAGTTGTCCCTGCCCAAAGGTTTGATCGAGCCGGGCGAAGACGTGTTGGCGGCGGCCGAGCGCGAACTCATGGAAGAGGCCGGGTATGGCGCGCGGCAGCTGGAACATCTGACTGAGTTGTCGTTGTCACCCGGCTACATGAGCCAGAAGATCCAGGTGGTGCTGGCCACCGACCTGTACGAAGAACGCCTGGAAGGTGATGAGCCTGAGCCGATGGGGGTGGACAAAATCAACCTGCGTGAATTGTCAGCCCTGGCGCAAAACCCGCGATTCACTGAGGGCCGTGCCTTGGCGGCGCTGTATCTGGCCCGTGACCTACTGACTCAACGTGGGGTGTTTTTGCCGTGAACTTGAATTTTCCCCATCCGTTGATGGCGCCAGTCGTTGAACTGGCTTTGAAGGCTGGTGAGGCGATCCTGCCGTTCTGGCGCGTCAACGTTGCCGTGACTGCAAAGGCCGATGATTCCCCGGTCACCGCCGCCGACATGGCCGCTCATCATGTGATTCTGGCCGGGTTGACGGCGCTGGACCCGAGCATTCCGGTGCTGTCCGAAGAGGACGCCAATATTCCCCAGAGCGTGCGCGCCGGGTGGCAGCGCTGGTGGCTGGTCGATCCGTTGGACGGGACCAAGGAGTTTATTTCCGGCAGCGAAGAGTTCACCGTCAACATTGCGCTGATCGAGCAGGGGCGGGTGGTGTTTGGTGTGGTGTCGATGCCGACCAACGGGCGCTTTTATGTCGGCGGTGCCGGGTTGGGTGCCTGGCGTGGCGATAAAGGTGGCGAGCCATTGCCGATTCAGGTTCGCGAGGTTCCGACTGCGGGCGCAGCCTTCACGGTGGTTGCCAGTCGTCGGCATTCGAGCCCTGAGCAGGAGCGGTTACTCGCGGGGTTGAGTGACAGTTTGGGTGAGCTGCAACTGGCGAATATCGGCAGTTCGCTGAAGTTTTGCCTACTGGCGGAAGGGGCGGCGGATTGTTATCCGCGGTTGGCGCCGACTTCGCAGTGGGACACGGCGGCCGCGCAAGGCGTGCTGGAAGGTGCGGGAGGTGAAGTGTTGGATTTGAGCGGTGAGCCGTTCTGCTATCCGGCGCGGGAGTCGCTGCTGAATGAGTTTTTCCTGGCGCTGCCAGCCAAGGCGGCTTGGCGGGAGAAATTGTTGGCTTTGGCTCGCAACTAAGATCGTTCCCATGCTCCGCGTGGGAATGCCTCTAGGGACGCTCCGCGTCCAGTGACGCGGAGCGTCACGGGCTGCATTCCCACGCAGAGCGTGGGAACGATCAGTCATCGGTGAAGGACATACTGCCCGGTAAACCGCACCGCATCCTCTTCACTCCCGGCATTCACAATCCGTGAATGCAGCGTCAACCGCGCCCGCCCGTACCGCTGATACATCGCCAGAAACTTCTTCCACACCGCCGCACTCGGCGCCCGGCAAATCGCCGTCGCATCTGTAGTGACCGGTAGCGGATAGCTGATCTGCCCTTCCTGAATCACGATGTGACCGTCTTCGATGATGCCTTCTTCACGCAAACGCAAATGCAGCCAGCCCCAGCCGGCCAGCACTGCGCCGCAATACAGGCTGCCACCGAACATGGTGCTCTTGTGATTGACGTTGGCCGCAAGCGGCAGGTGCAGGCGCAGTTGTTGATCGTGCCAGTCGAGCACTTTGAGGCCCATGTCCCGCGTGAGGGGGATGTCAGAATGGAGGATCGATTCCAGGTGACGACTGTCGCGGTTCATTCACGGGCCTTTTGTTTGAAGGGGATGATTTTACGGTAGCTCAATCAAGGTCGTCAGTGTGGCTGCCGGCGCCCGCATCGGCGAAGTTCAGACCATGCTTACGCAGTTTGTCATGCAAGGTTTTGCGCGGAATCCCGAGCGCTTCGGCGAGGCTGCGCACGGAGCTGTGCGAGCGCGCCAGTTCGGCGGCAATCAGGCTCTTCTCGAAGTTCTCCACTTGCTCGCTAAGGCCGCCGCTGACCACTTCAATCGTGCTGCCGACGCCGCCATCCGGCGTATTGTTGTCCAGCGCCAGTTCCAGACCCAGGGCAAAGCGTTCGGCGGCGTTCTGCAGTTCTCGCACGTTGCCTGGCCAGCTATGGCGCAGCAGCAGCGCCCGGTGTCCCGGTTGCAATTCGTGGGGTGGCAAACCGTGGCGGGCGCTGGCTTCATCAGCGAAATGCTGGAACAGCATCAGCGCATCTTCGCCCCGCTCGCGCAGCGGCGGAATGCGCAGCGGCGCGACGTTCAGGCGGTAATACAAGTCGGCACGGAAGCGGCCCTGGTCGGCGGATTGACGCAGGTCTTCCTTGGTCGCAGCGATAATGCGGATGTCCAGCGGAATCAGCTGGTTGCCGCCCAAGCGCTCGACGACCCGCTCTTGCAGCAAGCGCAGCAGTTTTACCTGCACGTCCAGGCTCATGCTTTCGATTTCATCGAGGAACAACGTGCCGCCATTGGCAAATTCGAACTTGCCGATACGACGCTTCTGCGCGCCGGTAAACGCACCAGGCTCGTGACCGAACAGCTCGCTTTCCACCACCGACTCGGCCAGGGCCCCGGCGTTGATCGCCACGAACGGACCGTTACGCCGACTCGACAGGTCGTGCAGCGCGCGGGCCACCACTTCCTTGCCCGCACCGGTTTCGCCGAGGATCAGCACGTCGGCCTTGGTCGCCGCCAAGGCACCGATCTGTTCACGCAGGCGCAGCATCGGCGCCGATTGCCCGACCAGTCGAGCGCTCAGTTCGTTGCGATCGCTCAGGGCCAGGCGCAGGCTGCGGTTGTCCAGCACCAGCCGGCGCAGGTCCAGGGCACGACGCACGCTGTCGAGCAGGGCGTCGCTGGCGAAAGGTTTTTCCAGAAAGTCATAGGCCCCGGCGCGCATGGCTTGTACCGCCAGCGGCACATCGCCGTGGCCGGTGATCAGCAGCACCGGCAGCTCCGGGTCCTGGGCGTGGAGTTCGGTCAGCAGTTCGAGACCGTCCATGCCCGGCATACGGATGTCACTGACCACCACGCCCGGCCAGTCACGCTCCAGTTGCCCGGCCAGGCCTTTGGCTTCAGCAAGCGGCAGGATCTTCAGGCCGGCCAGGTCCAGAGTCTGGCTCAGGGCTTGGCGCAGGTGGGGATCGTCGTCGATCAACACGACCTGGATGCGGTTGTCGATGGTCATGCACTTCGGTCCTCGGACGGTTGCAGGCTCACGCCCGGTGCGCCTGCGCGCAGCTTCAGGGTAATCAGGGCGCCGCCTTCCTTGTGGTTGGAGAACGACAGTTCACCACCAAAGGCGCGCATCAGGGTGTCGCAGATTGCCAGCCCCAAGCCAAGCCCCTGAGTGCGGGTCTTGGTGGTGTAGAAGGGCTCGCCGGCACGACCCAGCGCTTCCAGGCAGAACCCGGGGCCGTTGTCGCGAATGTACAGATTGACGCCGTCGGCGGTGGACTCGGCACTCAACCAGAGTTTACGCGGCGGGCCTTTTTCCGTCAGGGCATCGAGGGCATTGGCCAGCAGGTTGCCGAGTACCTGGCGCAGACGGGTTTCCCCGGCCTCGACCCATAGGGTGGCAGCCGGCAGGTCACGGATCAGCTCGACCTCCATACTGCGCCGACGCTTGGCCAGTAACGCCAGCGCGTCGTCCAGTGCCGGTTGCAGGGCAACACTTTCCGGGGCGTGGCGATCACGCCGGGCGAAGGCACGCAGGTGGGCGATGATCGAGGCCATGCGCCCGGTCAATTCGCTGATCAGCTTGAGGTTGCCGCGAGCATCCTCGGTGCGCTGATGATCGAGCAGCACTTCAGCGTTTTCCGCGTAGCTGCGGATTGCCGCCAGCGGTTGGTTGAGTTCATGGCTGATGCTCGCCGACATCGTCCCCAGCGCCGAGAGCTTGCCAGCCTGCACCAGGTCATCCTGAGCGCGCACCAATTCCTGCTGAGCGTGTTCGCGCTCCAGCACTTCCTGCTTCAGTCGGCGGTTGAGGCCTTCGAGGTCGCTGGTTCGTTCGGCGACCCGGCCCTCCAGTTCGTGACGGGCCTTGCCTTCGAAGGCGATCCGCTCCAGGTAATGGCGCCGGCGTTGCATCATCAGGCCGAGCAGCAGCATCAATACCAGCAGCGTTGCGCCGCCGATAGCCACGACTGTGCGTACCGGGCGGTCGATCAGGGTGCGCGGGGCAAGGATACTAACGCTCCAACCGGTTTCTTCGATCTGCCGGGTTTGGGTCAGCCAGGCGTTGGCGTCCAGATTCAACGGCTTGGGATCGCGGGTTGGGTAGGGTTGAATCGCGGTGATGGCCTCGCGCTCCGGGTCGCTCAATGGGCGGGTCGAGCGGAAACGCCACTCGGGCCGCGACGTGAGGATGACCACGCCATTGTGGTCGGTGACCAACAGTTGTTCCGGGGTTTTACCCCAGAGGCTTTCGGTATGGTCGAGGTCGACCTTGACCACCAATACACCGATGATTTTTTCGCGATCACGTATCGCCGCCGCGAAGAAGTAACCGCGTTTGGCGGAGGTGGTGCCCAGGCCGAAGAAGCGCCCCAGACGCCCGGCCATGGCTTCACTGAAATAAGGACGGAAGGAGAAATTGCGGCCGACAAAGCTGTCGTGTTTGTCCCAGTTGGAGGCCGCCAGGGTCTTGCCCGTGGTGTCCATCAGGTACATGACTTCGGCGCCGGTCTGGGCACTGATGTTTTTCAGCAGGCGATTGGCATTACCTTGAACCACACCCTCGTCGGGTGCAGCCAATGTCGCACGCAGAGCAGGCAGCTCGCCGAGAATCTGCGGCAATACTTCATACCTGTGCAGGGTGCCCAGCAGGTTGGCGACGTAGAGGTCGAGGGTCTGACGGTTCTGTCCGGCCAGTTCGCTGCGGTAGTAACGCTCGGCCAGATGCTCCAGCGGCCACAACAAGGGCGCCAGGCACAGCGCGAGCAGCGCCAGGCTACGCCAGCGGGGTCTGCGGGGGAGAGTCGGTGTCATGAGCATCAAGCGCCTGTGGGTACAGATGCATTATGCCTAGGCTTGCGGGCGCAGTCTGCGCACCTGGGATCAAGTGCGCGCTGGCGGTGAAGATTCACACAGGAATTCAGGAAAAGACTTCAGCGTCCTTGAAGAACGCGGCGCACTGATCCTTGGCGGACAGTTTCGGTGCTTCGTCCAGCTGCCAGTCGATGCCCAGGTCCGGATCGTCCCAGCGAATGCTGCGCTCAGCCGACGGAGTGTAGTAGTCGGTGGTTTTGTAGAGGAACTCGGCGAAATCACTCAACACCACGAAACCATGGGCAAAACCTTCCGGCACCCAGAGTTGGCGATGGTTGTCGGCGGACAGGCGTACCGCCACCCATTTGCCGAAATGCGGCGAGCTGCGGCGAATGTCCACCGCCACGTCCAGCACTTCACCAGCGGTGACGCGAACCAGTTTGCCCTGAGTATTCTCCAGCTGGTAATGCAAGCCGCGCAGAACGCCTTTTTGCGAGCGGGAATGGTTGTCCTGAACGAACCGGGTGTTCAGGCCGGTTGCCTCTTCGAAAGCCTTGGCGTTGAAGCTCTCATAAAAGAAACCGCGCTCGTCACCAAATACCTTGGGCTCGATGATCAGAACACCGGGCAGGTCGGTGGTGACTACATTCATGGTGCTTCCCCAGCAATAGGCGTGATGGCCGACATTCTTACGTAAAGTGGCGGCGGGTGCGAGTGGGGCGGTGAAGAGAGTTGCGCGGGCATTTGATTCGCGCCAACCAGGAAGGGGGTTGCGTATCGCCCGAAGCAGTGGCGATATAAGCGCCAAATAAAATTTTCAGGGGTCGTTGTATGCCGCTCGCCACGTTGATTCACCGCGCCAGTTTGCCCAGCCCACACGTGTCTGTGACGCAAGCACTAGAGCTGCTGGAGGAGCATTACGGGTTGAGCGGGCGGTTGCAGACGCTTGGAAGCCAGCAGGATCTCAACTACCGGGTCGACAGTGATCAGGGGCGTTTTGTCCTGAAAATCTGCCGTGGCGATTATTCGGCGCTGGAGCTGCAAGCCCAGCACGCAGGGCTCAAGCAGCTGGCGGAACATCCCGACGTGCAGGTGCCGCGAGTTATCCCTGCCAAAAACGGTGCAGACCTTCTTTCTCTGGAAGTCGGGGGGCAGGCGGTGCACGTGCGCCTGCTTGATTACATCGACGGCCAATCCCTGACGCATCTCGATCATCTAAGCCATTCAGTGGTTGCCGGTTTCGGTCGGCTCTGCGGCGAAATGGACCTGGCACTGGCCGGTTTCGATCATCCGGGCCTTGAGCGCACCCTGCAATGGGACGCCCGCCACGCCAACGCGTTAATCGCGCATTTGCTGCCGGTGATCAAGGATGAGCGGCAACGAGCGTTGATTGCTGAAGCCGCCGAACAGGCCGAGCGCCATTTGCAGCCCTTGGTGGACAAGCTGCCGGTGCAGGCGATTCACATGGACATCACCGACGACAACGTAGTCTGGCAGCGAGATTCGCAGCGGCAATGGCAGTTGCAGGGCGTCATCGATTTCGGCGATCTGGTTCGAACCTGGCGGATCACCGATCTGTCGGTGACCTGCGCCGCGCTGCTGCACCATGCCGATGGCGATCCGTTCTGCATTTTGCCGGCGGTTCGGGCTTATCACGCGGTCAATCCGTTGCAGCATGAAGAATTGCTGGCGCTCTGGCCGCTGATCGTTGCGCGTTCGGCGGTGCTGGTGCTGAGTGGGGAGCAGCAGGTCAGCGTCGATCCGGGCAATGAGTACAGTCGCGACAACCTGACCCATGAGTGGGAAATTTTCCGTGTTGCCACATCGGTGCCGTTGGCGTTGATGGAGGCGGCGATTCTTACCGCGGTCGGTCAAAGCCTGCCGAGCATCGGCAGTGAAGGCTTCGCGCCATTGTTGCCGAGTCTGGTGGGGCGTGAATTTGCGTTGATCGATCTGGGCGTGCTCAGTCCGCATTTCGAGGCGGGTAACTGGGAGCAGCAAGGGATCGATCTGCGTTTGTTGACGCAAGCTGCCGCGGCTCATGGTCTGGCGGCCAGTCGATATGGTCAGTATCGTTTGTCCCGCACCCGGCCGGACTGTGCCAGCGAACCGGATACTTTCCCGTTACACGTTGCATTGCGAGTGCCCGACGGCACGGCGGTCGAAGCGCCGTTTGCCGGGGTTATCCATATCGAAGGGGAGAACCTGCTGCAACTGGACGGCCCAGAGCTCAGTGTCCGATTGTGGGGTGTGGCCCCATCGGTACGCAGTAGCGCGGCGCTGGTCAAAGGCCAGGTACTGGGTTCGGTCAGCGGGCCGTTGATCGTGCAATTGTGTCGAAGCGCTCAGCTCGACGCGCCGTTGTTTTGCACACCTTCGCGCGCGGCAGCCTGGCAGGCATTGTGTCCTTCACCTGCCGTGTTGCTGGGCCTGGCCTGTGATGCAGAAGAAGAACTCGACCCGCAGACATTGCTGGCCCGCCGTGACGCGAGTTTCGCTCGCTCCCAGAAGCACTATTACGTCGACCCGCCGCGCATCGAGCGAGGCTGGCGCAATCACCTGATCGACATGCAGGGCCGTTCTTACCTCGACATGCTCAACAACGTCGCGGTTCTGGGGCATGGCCATCCGCGCATGGCTGCTGTCGCCAGCCGGCAGTGGTCGTTGCTCAACACCAACTCGCGTTTTCACTACGCGGCGATTGCCGAGTTTTCCGAGCGCTTGCTGAAGCTGGCACCTGAAAACATGGATCGCGTATTTCTGGTCAACAGCGGTACCGAGGCCAATGACCTGGCGATTCGCCTGGCTTGGGCCTATAGCGGCGGTCGCGACATGCTCAGCGTGCTGGAGGCGTATCACGGCTGGTCAGTGGCGGTGGATGCGGTTTCGACCTCGATTGCCGACAACCCCAAGGCCTTGAGCAGCCGTCCGGACTGGGTGCATCCGGTGACCGCGCCGAACACCTATCGCGGTGAGTTTCGTGGCGTCGACAGCGCACCGGACTACGTGCGCAGCGTCGAGCACAACCTGGCGAAAATCGCCGGGCAAAAGCGCCAATTGGCCGGTTTCATCTGCGAGCCGGTGTACGGCAATGCCGGCGGTATCTCGTTGCCGCCGGGCTATTTGAAGCAGGTTTATGCACTGGTCCGCGCTCAGGGCGGGGTGTGCATCGCCGACGAAGTGCAGGTCGGTTACGGCCGCATGGGCAAATTCTTCTGGGGCTTCGAAGAACAAGGCGTGGTGCCGGACATCATCACCATGGCCAAAGGCATGGGTAACGGCCAGCCGTTGGGCGCAGTCATTACCCGACGGGAAATTGCTGAAGCGCTGGAAGCCGAGGGTTACTTCTTCTCGTCGGCCGGTGGCAGCCCGGTCAGTTGCCGGATCGGCATGGCGGTGCTCGATGTGATGGAAGAAGAAAAGCTATGGGAAAACGCCCAGGTTGTGGGTGGGTATTTCAAGGAACGTCTTGAAGCGTTGATCGACCGACATCCGTTGGTGGGGGCGGTGCATGGTTCTGGTTTCTATCTGGGCGTGGAGTTGATCCGCAATCGAGAAACCCTGGAGCCCGCGACTGAAGAAACCACGGCGTTGTGCGATCGCCTTCGTGAGCTGGGGATCTTCATGCAGCCGACGGGTGATTACCTGAACATCCTCAAGATCAAACCGCCGATGGTTACCTCGCGTCAGAGCGTGGATTTCTTTGTCGACATGCTGTCGAAGGTGTTGGACGAAGGGTTGTAAGACTTGAGATCGCTTTCGCGGGCAAGCCTCGCTCCTACAGGTCCGTGTCGTGCGCATATTCCGCGAACGACATGAATCCGTAGGAGCGAGGCTTGCCCGCGAAAGCGTCATAAAGGCATGCATAAATATCGATTGTTATCGGCTTTTAGTGAGTTATTTTCGACAGAAAGAATATTTATAGCTTTAAAAGCCGATTTTTATCGGCTATAAAGTCGCCACTGCCCACGGTGTGGATGAACCACGCCCGGTGCTGCCTCTTTCTGTCATCGGTCGATGCCACCCTCGACCCTCAGCACTTGCCCAGGAGATGATTCATGAGCCGTATCGTTACCGTCGCCGCTACCCAGATGGCTTGTTCCTGGGACCTTGAAGCCAACATCGAGACCGCTGAAAAGCGGGTCCGTGAGGCTGCGGCGAAAGGCGCGCAAATCATCCTGATCCAGGAGTTGTTCGAGGCGCCGTACTTCTGTCAGAAACCGAACCCTGATTACCTGCAGCTGGCCACGACGGTCGAAGACAACGTCGCCATCAAGCATTTCCAGAAGGTCGCCAAAGAATTGCAGGTTGTTCTGCCAATCAGCTTCTACGAGCTGGCCGGACGCGCACGTTTCAATAGCATCGCGATCATCGATGCCGACGGCAGCAACCTCGGGATTTATCGTAAAAGCCATATCCCGGATGGTCCTGGCTACCACGAAAAGTACTACTTCAACCCGGGCGATACTGGCTTCAAAGTCTGGAATACCCGTTACGCGAAAATCGGCGTGGGCATCTGCTGGGATCAGTGGTTCCCTGAGTGCGCCCGCAGCATGGCGCTGCAAGGCGCGGAAATCCTGTTCTACCCGACCGCCATCGGCAGCGAGCCACACGACAAGACCATTTCGTCCCGCGACCATTGGCAGCGCGTGCAACAAGGCCATGCCGGTGCCAACCTGATGCCGCTGATTGCCAGCAACCGCATCGGCAACGAAGAGCAGGACGGTTACGACATTACCTTCTACGGCTCGTCGTTCATTGCCAACCAGTTTGGCGAGAAAGTCCAGGAGCTGAACGAAACAGAAGAAGGCATTCTGGTTCACAGCTTCGACCTCGATGAGCTGGAGCACATCCGCAGCGCATGGGGCTCGTTCCGTGACCGTCGTCCGAACTTGTACGGCGCGATCAAAACCCTCGACGGTTCCCTGGAGTCCTGAACCATGACCACTTTGAACAGCACCCCTCGCACCGACGGCTTTTACATGCCCGCCGAATGGGCACCACAGACCCAGACCTGGATGGTCTGGCCCGAGCGCCCGGACAACTGGCGCCTGGGCGGCAAACCGGCGCAAGCCGCGCATGTGGCGGTGGCCAAGGCCATCGCGCGTTTCGAACCGGTGACCGTGGCGGTTTCCGCCGGCCAGTACGAAAATGCTCGCGCCCGTCTCGACGTGCCGAATATTCGCGTGGTGGAGATGTCCAGCGATGACGCCTGGGTTCGGGATACTGGCCCGACGTTCGTCATCAACAACCGCGGCGAAGTCCGTGGTGTGGATTGGGATTTCAATGCCTGGGGCGGTTTCGACGGTGGTCTGTATTCGCCGTGGAACCGTGACTCGCAGGTGGCGGGCAAGATCCTCGAAATCGAGCGCAGCCCGCGCTACCGCACCGAAGGTTTTGTGCTCGAGGGCGGCTCGATCCATGTCGATGGCGAAGGCACACTGATCACCACCGAAGAATGCTTGCTCAACCGCAATCGCAATCCGCACATGAACCGTGCGCAAATCGAAGCGGTGCTCAGCGCCAATCTGGCTGTGGATAAGATCATTTGGCTGCCGGACGGTTTGTTCAACGACGAAACCGACGGCCATGTGGATAACTTCTGCTGCTACGTGCGTCCGGGCGAAGTACTGCTGGCCTGGACCGATGACCCGCAGGACCCGAACTACCCGCGCTGCCAGGCGGCAATGAACGTGCTGCAAAACAGCACCGATGCCAAAGGGCGCCCATTCACGGTGCACAAGATGCCGATTCCTGGGCCGCTGTACGCGACCGAAGACGAGTGTGCAGGCGTGGATCCGGTAGACGGCACTCAGGAACGCAATCCGACGGTTCGTCTGGCCGGCTCTTACGTGAACTTCCTGATCGTCAATGGCGGCATCATCGCGCCGAGCTTCGACGATCCGCTGGACGGTCCGGCCAAAGAGATTTTGCAGGCTTTGTTCCCGCAGCACGAAGTGGTCATGGTGCCGGGTCGCGAACTGTTACTGGGGGGCGGTAACATCCACTGCCTTACCCAACAACAACCCGCGCCGCACAAGGAGTGAGTGAGGTTGTAACAGCCTGAGTCGATTGAAGAAACGATTGAGCAACGATTTAGCCTCGTTATTTCACACAAAGCCCGCAGCCCGTCAGGACCGCGGGCTTTTTTGTATCCACTTGTCGACACTTCGAAAACATTGGCACAGCTCTTGTATCTTCGTTGGCGCAACATGGGGAGGGAGAGAACTTCGATGTTCTGTCATAAACCTTGGATAAGTTAGCCGCTCACAAACCAGGAGAGAGCGCTGAGATGAACGCCGAAATGAACGTCGTGAGCGAGCACGCAATGCATCCCCTGGCAGTTAACAGCGAATCGCTCCAGGTCTTGGCGCAGTGGTTGAAGTCCAATGGAACGCGTCAGATCAGGGAACCTGATCCGCGCCGGATGATGATCGAGCGCTACCCCGCTGGTTTATTCAGCGAGGCGGAACTGGAAGCACTGTGGGATGTGATGGAAGGATAAGAAGAAAAACAACGGATTGATAAAAGCGCTGCCGGGAAGGCGGCGCTTTTTTATGGGCGAAGGTTTTTTGTAATCACTGAAAATTAACTGTGGGAGCGAGCCTGCTCGCGATGGCAATTTTACAATCAACGAATATGTTGAATGTAATGGCCTCATCGCGAGCAGGCTCGCTCCCACAAGGTTTTGCAGTGGCTAGAAACTGTACGTACCGGTCACGACCAGGCTCCGTGGTGCGCCCGGCTGAATCTGCGCCGCACTGGTGGCCGACGAGTAATACTCGCGATCGGTGATGTTGTTCAGTGCCGCCCGCAAATCCCAATCCTTGTGCCGGAACCCGGCCAACGCATCCCAACGGCCATAACCTGGCAGCACGGTGGTGTTGAGGTTGTCGGCGTAGCGCTGACCCACCAGGGTCAAACCGGTTTCGGCGTACCAGCCCATTTCCGGTTTCCAGGTCAGGAACAGGCTGCCGTTGTGCTTGGCGACGTTGCTGATGCGTTTGCCTTCGAAGCCGTTGTTGTCCTTCTCCACCGTTGCGTCCTGCACGCCCACGCCACCGCGCACGTACCAGTTGCCAGCGATCTTGCCGGTACCGGTCAGCTCGATCCCGCGGGAGCGTTGCAGGCCGGTGAGCAAGGTCACGGTCGGATCGTTCGGGTCGCTGGTGCGACGGTTGGAGAGTTCCAGCTCGTAGATCGCCAGCGTAGTGCTCAGGCGATCGTCGAGCCAGTCGCTCTTCACGCCGATTTCCTTCTGCTTGGTCAGCTCGGGACTCAGGTCGTTGCTGTTGCCGGCCGCGCCTGGCGTGATGCCGATCAAGCCGCCACCGACCGGGGAGAAAGTCTTGGTCCAGGACGCGTAGAAGGAGTGATTGTGCAGAGGCGTCCAGACCACACCTACACGCGGGCTGGTGCTGTGACTGTCGCGATCTTCGGAAATGTCCCGCAGCTTGTTGGTCGATTCGATATCAAAGGTGTCATAACGCAAGCCGGCTAGCAGTTGCCATTGATCGTTCAGGCGCAGTTGATCCTGCACGTACACCGCACGGCTTTCGACTTCGGTGTGGGTGCTGCTCGACACCTGCATCCGCCCGGTATGGCGCAAGTCGCGATTCGGGTTGTACAGATCCAGCGCCGGTACCGGCGAACTACCACGCCCGAAGGTTGCTGCGTTATATAAAGTAGGATCGCGCCGTTGGCTGCCGATCTCGATACCGGTCAGCAGACGATGCTCCAGGCCGAACGTGTCGAAGCCGCCTTCCAGTTCGAGGTTGTTATAGACGTTGCGGGTGGTCAGGTCCTGCTGCCAGTGCTGGCGCGTGACCTTGTTGGTCGCGGGGGTATAGCCCGTCAGGTAGGTGTTGTCGAAATCGCTGTCGAGCTTGAATACACCCAGGGTATGGCGCAGCTGCCAGTTGTCGCTGAGTTCATAGCTGAGTTTCGAGCGTAGGGATTGCGACTTGTCGTCGATGAAATCGTGCTCGCTGCCGTAGGTCGTGTCCCTTCCTACGTCTGCCGGGCGCCCGTTGACACCGGGGATGCCGCGATCCGGCGTACGGTTGTAGCGGCTGTATTCGTACTGCACCAACCAGTTCAGGTCGGGCGTCAGTTGCCAGCTCATCGACGGTGCGAACAGTTGGCGATTGCCACTGACGCTATCGCGAAAACTGTTCTGGTCCATGTTGCCCATGTTCAGGCGCAGGCTGATGTTCTCGCTTGGATCGGTGCTGAGGTCGGCATACAGGCTGCGCAGATCGTCGCTGCCGCCTTGGGCCTCAATGGTCGAGCGGCGGCCGAACTCCGGCAACTTGCTGACCCGGTTGACGATCCCGCCCTGGCTGCCACGGCCATACAAAACAGCGGCCGGGCCTTTGAGGACTTCGATGCGTTCGATGTTGTGCAAGTCGCGCACGTACTGGCTGTCATCACGGATGCCATCGAGGTAGAAGTCGTTGCTGGCGTCGAAACCACGGATGCGCAGGCTGTCGAAGCGGGTATCGGCGCCACTGCTGACGTTGGGGATGCCGCTCAGTGCCGTGCCCAGATCGTTGGTGCCGTAATCCACGACGTTCGCGGTTTTCACCGAATCGATGGCCTGCGGCACGTAACGCACCGGTGTAGCCGTGCGAGTCGCAGTACTGGTTTCCTTTACGCGTGGATCGTCAACTTGCGCTTCGGCGCTGATCGAGGTTTCGGGTAAAACGGTCGTGGCAGCGCAGGTAAAACCTGCAGACAGGAAAGCAGAGAGCCCAAGGGTGATGGGCGTAAGGCGGGAGGGGGCAGGCATCTGAAGCGCATCCGGAAGGGTAGAAAAATTCGAGGGTGCGAATGGTAATGCTTGCTATTTACTTTCGTTAACTATTCTTGAACGGCTCACTTGTTTGATTGTTTCAAGTTATGTCGTGATTGGTACAAAGGTGCAACGGGGTCATTCGACCGATTCATGAAACAGACTGAAAGCCATTCCAGCGTTTTTCCGAAACTGTCTGGGGATTAATCTGCCGGCATTGAGTTTTCCTACTTTGTTGCCGGAGTCTTCCCATGATCCTTCACTACGTTTACGACCCATTGTGCGGTTGGTGCTACGGCGCCAAACCATTGGTGCATGCCGCCCAAGCGGTGTTGCCTGTCATCGCCCACGGTGGCGGCATGATGACCGGTGCAAGTCGCCAGACCGTTTCGCCACAACTGCGTAACTACGTGATGCCTCACGACCGACGCATCGCCGAGTACACCGGCCAGCCGTTTGGTGAGGCGTATTTTGAGGGTTTGCTGCGCGATGAGACGGCGGTGTTCGATTCCGCGCCGCCGATTGCCGCTGTGCTGGCAGCCGAGCAGATCGCTGGGCGCGGGCTAGTCTTGCTGGGGCGTTTGCAGACCGCTCATTACATGGAGGGTCGACGCATCGCTGACGAAGCCGTTCTGCTGGAACTCGCCACACAGACAGGCCTTGAACCTGAGGCGTTCCTACAAGCATTTAATGAAGCCGATACCGAGCGCCATATCAAGGACAGTCGCGCACTCTTGGCTAATGTTGGCGGTCAGGGTTTTCCGACTTTCGCACTGGAACAGGATGGTCAATTCACCCTGGTCGATATCGGCCCCTGGCTCGGCAAGCCGCAAGCGTTCGCTCAATGGTTGAGCCAGTCATTGGCGGCAAAAGAGTCTTCATCCGCGTTTCAAGCCTGTGGCCTCGACGGCTGCGCCCATTGAATTTCACCTGGAGTTACCATGGATAACCTGAGCCTGATAAAAAGCACCTACGAAGGCGCCAATTCCCAGGAGAATGCGCGCAACACCGCCGCGGCGCTGGCCGATGACGCTCGTTGGACCGAAGCGGCGGGTTTTCCATGCGCCGGTACCTACGTCGGTTTCGATGCCATCGTCGAAAACGTCTTCAAGCGTTTGGCCACTGAATGGGACGATTTTCAGTTCAAGGTCGAGAACTACGTCGCACAAGGCGACAAGGTGTTTGCCTACGGCAATTACAGCGGCATCTACAAAGCCACCGGCCGCCCGATGAATGCTCGGGTCGCCCACTTGTGGACCCTGGCTGACGGCAAAGTCACGCATTTCGAACAATTCGTCGACAGCCACACCGTGCAATTGGCTATCGCTGACAAGTGATTTCTTAGACGATTTTCGCCTATTTACAGACGATTCATGAAATTGACACCTTATTAAGGGCGCGGATAGGATGCGCCCCACGCCTGTGGCTAACCGCCATGACTCACAAAACAATAAAAGGCCCGCCGCGAATTTTCGTGGGCGGGCCTTTTTGTTTTTGGGTGAAAAAAGAGCGCGATAGCGCCATTTCAGTGGTTCGACACAGCGCGTATCAACCCGTAATAAGGAAAATAACATGTTGAACAAGCGAATCAGCCTGATCGCACTGGGGATGTTGAGCGCCACTCAGGCCATGGCTAACGGCCAGGCCGAATCCAAGGGTTTTGTTGAAGACAGCAGCCTCAAAGTGCTGTTGCGCAACGCCTATATCAATCGTGACTACAAGGACGGCCGACAGGACAAAGCCGAGTGGGGCCAAGCGGCCATCGGTACCTTCTCGTCCGGCTTCACCCAAGGCACCGTCGGTGTCGGTGTGGATGCCTTCGGTCTGTACGCGCTGCGTCTGGATGGCGGCAAGGGCCGCAGCGGCGCCGGTGGTATCGACTTTTTCAAACAGGGTGATAGCGGCAACGCAGCTGACGACCTGTCGAAGGGTGGCGCGGCAGTCAAGTTCCGTCTCTCCAGCACCACGCTGACCTATGGCGACCAGATGCCGGCCTTGCCGGTGCTGAACTACGACAACTCGCGCCTGCTGCCGGAAAGCTACACCGGCACCCTGATCACCTCCAAGGAGATCAAAGGCCTGGAGCTGAACGCAGGTCGCTTCACCGCCGAATCGCGCAAAAGTGCTGAAGGCCGTGACAGCGGTGGCTTGAAGTCGATCAACGTGTTGGGTGGTAGCTACCAGTTCACCGAACAGTTCAAGGCTGCGCTGTACGCGTCCGACGTCGAAGACGTGCTGAAGAAGCAATACGTGAACGCCAACTACGTGTTCCCGATCGACAAGGATCAGTCCTTGACCCTGGACTTCAACGGCTACCGCACCAAGCTGGACGATTCCTACGTCCGCGAAAGCGGTGCTACCGGCGACGACAACAAGATCTGGAGCCTGGCAGCGACCTTCGCCACCGGCCCGCACTCGTTCACACTCGCTCATCAACGCAGCACCGGCGACAGCAACCTGGGTTACGCCTACGGTGGCTACCAGAAGGGTCAAGGTCGCGTCGGTGATGGCGGCAACACCATCTATCTGGCCAACTCCTACTGGTCTGACTTCAACGCCGAAGACGAACGCAGCTGGCAGTTGGGCTACGGTCTGGACTTCAGCGCATTCGGCGTTCCTGGCCTGAGTTACAACGTTGCCTACGTGCGCGGTGACAACATCACCACCTCCACCAGCGAAGGCGGCACCGAGCGCGAGATCTTCAACCAGTTCAAGTACGTCGTGCAAAGTGGCCCGGCCAAAGACCTGAGCGTGAAGGTACGCAGCTCGATCCTGCGCGTGTCGCAGAAATCCAGCGAGTACAACGTCAGCGGCAACGAACTGCGCGTATTCGTGGATTACCCGATCAACATCTTCTGATGATCGGCTGAGTTGTTCAGACTCGATAAAAACCCCGACTGGTTCGGGGTTTTTTTTCGCCTCATGACCGTTAGAAAATACGAAAAATGGCTGTTTTCGATCGTAAAAAGTCGAATTAAAGCAACTTCATAGCGCGTTTCAATCAGCGCTTGATATGCCTGAAATTCTTTCTCATGGGCCGCAAATCCCGCACCTACTAGATTAAGCCGCTAAATGCAGTGGAGACCTAGTAATGATCGTTTTGAACAGAGAAGTTGGCGAATCGCTACGGCGCGACAAATATGTCAACGTCCAGGGAGCCGACTTCAATCTCTTCGGTCATTTTTCCGACTTCGTCAGATTGACCAAAAGTTGGGAAAGCATGGAGCCGGACAGTTATTACGGCCAAGCCGACGCAGGCATGCGTTTCCGTCGTTACAGCGATTTCGAATACAACCCGGTCACCCGTGACTTGACGCAGCTGGAACACCGCGCCTACGTGCAATCGAAGGCCAACAACAGCTACGTCGGCGGACTGGAGCGGCACTTCCAGGACTTCTCCAATGAAGTCATCAATTCGCCGGTGATGCGCAGTCTCATCGATGCGGATTTCGAGGTGTACAAAAACGTATTGCCGCCAGAGTTGCACGACGAAATCTGGCAATGCCAGATCCATCAGATCCGCATCGAAATCAAGCCAGGCAAGCAACTGGAAATTACCCCTGAAGGTATTCATTGCGACGGTTATCCGTTCAGCGGTGTGCATTTCTGGGGCCGCAACAACGTGGATGGGGCGGAGAGCCGTTTGTATTCGGCCCAAGAGGAACAGCTGGCGGCGACGACCTATCTGGAAATCCTCGACACCACCTACTTCCTCGATCGCGACATGCGTCACTACGTGACACCGGCACGCAACACCCATGCTCACGAAATGGCCTATCGGCAGATTCTGGCTATTTCCTTCTCGCGGCCCGGGACCGCTTTCGACATTGTTCGCTGAACAGCTCGACCCCATGATGCACATCGCCGAATGCCCTGCACCGGTGATGCTGTGGCGCGCGACGGCCAAGGATGCTCAACGCCTGGAACGCTTCTTTCGGCAATTCGAAGAAGTATCGTTCTGTGAATGGCAGGACGCCAAATGCCTGCGCGGTGTGTTGGTGCAGAAAACCACCACCGCGTTCCTCGCGCTCGATATCCATGGCGAAGTGGTCGGCGCAGTGTTGGGCGGCATGCTCGGCAGCCGTGGCACCATCAATCACCTGGCGGTGAGCCCGTTGTATCGCAGCCAGGGCGTCGGTCAACGTCTGGTTGAAGCGGCTTCGGCAGACATGAAACGGGTCGGTGTGCTGCGGATGTTCCTGTTCGTTGACGATGCTAACCTTGCCGGCAAACGTTTTTGGAGTGCCCAAGGCTTTTGCGAGCCGTGCGGAGAAACTACCTTTGAGAGGGACCTATGAATGAGACGTCCAGCAGCCAGCCGCTGATGGTCGAGCCCCAGCCCTCGCGCACTTTCGCTGAAGCCAGCCCGGTGATTGCGGGCTATTTCACGGTGTCGTTTGTGTTCGGTTTGATGGCCGTCAATGCCGGATTGCCTGTATGGCTGCCGGTCGCGATGTGCCTGTTCGTCTACGCCGGTGCCTCGCAGTTCGCCGCCCTGGCGCTGATCTCCAGCGGCGCGTCGCTGACCACAATCATCCTCACCACGTTTCTGATCAATGCGCGGCACATGCTGATGTCGGTCTACATGGCCAAGGCCTTGCAGGCGATGGGGCTCAGTCGTCTAGAGCGCTGGTGTTATGCCGGCGGGCTGACCGATGAATCGTTTGCCTTCCACAGCGTCAAACTGGGCAAGGGCTCGCCGGTCAATGTGCGTTACCTGATCGGCTTCAATCTGTATTGCCACACATCGTGGGTGCTCGGCGGTTTGCTGGGAGCAATCTGCGCGCAGTACGCGGCGCACCTGATCAAGTATCAGCTCGACTATGCGCTGACTGCGATGATGCTCTACGTGCTGGTATCGCTGTGCAACACCCGCAACAAACTGATCGCCGCACTGGCAGCGGTCGCCTGCATGGGTGTCCTGAGCCTGATCGGCAACTCACCCTTCAACGTGTTCATCGCCACATTCGTGGGCTGTGGAGTGGGTGTATGCCTGACCAAACGTTCCTGATCCTGGTCGTCGCGCTGATGATGGCCGTGACGTTCCTGCCGCGCGCATTGCCGCTGCAGGTGAACACTGACCATTGGCCACCCGTGGTCGCCCGGGCGCTGGAATACCTGCCGGTGGCGATCGTCGCTGCCATCAGCCTCACCCCGCTGTTGATCAAGGATCAGCAGGTGCAGCTCGATCGCCCGGAATTTTATGCAGCCATTCCGACGTTGTTATGTGCGTATTTCAGCAAAAACCTCTTTCTCAGCGTAGCGGTGGGAACGGCTGCGTACATCGCGCTCGGATCGTTCATTTAGCGACAGAGCGACCACGTCGTTCAGGGCCTGGCCCGACAACTCGGGGTTATTGACTGCCAGCCGCACTTCGAGGAAGTCCTCGAAACCCGGGAAAATGGTCAAGCCGTTACGCAGGGCTGCCTCACGGGACACCATGCCGAGGCCGTCCATTTGCGTGATCAATGACAGGGTCAGGGTCTCGCTGCAGGAATAGATCATCCGCTTGCCTGACTCGTAATTACCAAGGCCGGCGTCGAGAAAACGCAAGAAGCTGTGGGAATACGGACAATCGTCGGCAGGACGTACCTGAAATTTATTGCCGAGCAGCATCAGCGGATCGTTTTCCTGACCGCAATGAGCACCCACCACCTGCACCTGCACATCGGGCAGGGCAATGCTGGGTAACCCCGGTTGTTGCGGCCCGATCAGCACGGCCAGGTCAAAGTCCTCATTCTTCAGCTTGCTGAGGTTTTCCATCGACTCCGCGTAGCTGAATTCCAGTTGATAGTCAGGAAACACCTCAATGAGGCGTCCGATCATTCGCCGGTTGAAGTCAGCCGAGAGCGTGGTGTTAAGTGCAACCTTGAGCGTGCGCTGCCCAGGCACCTTGAGCGCGGCGACTTTTTCTTCCAGTTGCCGCGTGGCGACCAACACTTTGTCCATGTAGGGCGTGAGCTCCGTGCCCTGCGTTGTCAGAGTCAGCCCCTTGTTGGAGCGACGAAACAACCGAAAACCGAACTGCTCTTCGACCTTGTTCAACTGCGCGGCCAATGCCTGCACGGTCAAACAGGAATGCTCTGCCGCCGCCGACAATGAGCCGGTCTGCACAATGCGCATGAGGTTACGTAAGGTTCTGCTATCCATTTGGGTAATGCCCTCTAAAGTGGGCTGGCTATTGTTGTGTACCTGATCGCCCCGGTGGGCGTCGGTCGCGTGCTGGCTATGATCCTGCACCAGAGCACGCTTGTCCCGAGTTTAGTAGCGAAATGATTCCGCGTCCGATGGTTGGAGGCTTACACAGGATCGGGGTTTATCAACGAGACCTTTTCCCAAGGCAAAAAAAAGCAGCCTGATCAGGCTGCTTTCATGAAAAAGGTGCTTGATATTGTGCTCCCTCAAGCAGGGGAGGAGAGGTCTTGCCAAGCGTTGATTTCCAGGTCATCAACGGGGTTCCTACGTCGACTATTGCCACCTGAAGGCAGTCGGTTTCGCGCTCTCGATTAAATTTTCTGCTCCTGTGAGGCGGGTGTCAACGTGCGTATTGGACCGTGCGTCGGCGTCTTTTCGGGCTGCAAAAAACTGCGCGAAAAACGTACGGGTACTCGTCATCATCCACGACTAAATTCCCTAACTAGCCTCAATCAACGCTCGCTCCTCCAACCAGATCTCCTGAACAAACTGATCCGTAATCGCATAAATCCCATGCCCACGCCGCATGATGATGTTCTCGGCGACCAGCGCAATCACCACCGGTTGAATCTCTTCAACCCGCACCTCGCGACCTACAGTCTTCGAATATTCAGCCGCCGCATCAGTGGAGAAAATCCCTCGTGCATCGCCTTCCGTGGACGCGATTTTGTTGAAAATAGCGTGGGCAAGGCTGCCTAACTGATCTACTTTCTCAAGCTCAATACCGGCCGCCGCCGAGCGCAAAGTACTGGCAATAACCGGCAAGAAAAGATCGGGATCACCTTCTTGCTGCATCAACTGCCGCAACGCCTTGAGCATTTCCTCAGGCCGATTCCCCAAGGTATTGAACGCTTCAATGGCAACCTCAAGCGACGGTAACTTTTCCTTCTTCACCGTCATCGCGAGCCGGTTGAGCAGGTACTCAACGTAATCACCTTTCAATACCGGATAAGCCGCCGACGTTGCGCCGGAAAACGCTTGGTTACGCTTAGCTGTCAGTTCACTGACTTGTGCCCGGTGCGATCCCGTTCCTATAAACAAAAAGTACCCCGGCGTCTTCGGGCGAGGATTGATCGCGTCCCGAGCGGCTTTGAGTGCGAGGAGCAGCTGATTACCATCGTCAGAGGAGATGGCGTGCTGCACTTCGTCGATGATCAGCACCAAATCTGTCTTCGCTTGATCGACGACTTCTGTTAACGCCTGTGCCAGCGTAGGCCCACCTGCCTTACCAACGCTGTCGAGCTTGAAACCGAACTTGAATCCGGCTACTGCGACGTCTGCACCGCTAACGCGCTTGAGCATTTCCAGCAAACTGGAGCCAGGGGTTTGGAGCTCTTCCAGACGCAGGCGGATTGCGTCATGCACGAGCGTCGCAGGATTGGCCAGCGTATCGCTCCATAAGTCGACGTAAATGACCAGAGCGCCCGCTGCTTCCAGGGCAGGGATGAGGTCATTTCTCAGAAAGGTCGTTTTACCGGTCCTGCGCTGGCCGGACAGAAACAGACCTGAGCGCAAACCTTCATCGAGAACACCTGGATTGAGAAGCTGATTTGCCATCTCTTCAGCTAGTTCGGGGCGCTGAAAAATGCTGCTCATGCATTACCTCTTTTTATGGATACGCCATAATTATTGGCCAGCCATAATTTAGCATAAAGATTGGAACCTAGCCTGAGGCCGCTCAGATCAGTGTTTTTCTGAGGCGGTAGAAAAGTCTCGTTGTGTCGCTAAACCTGAAAAATAGCGGCACGTCTGTGTAAGCTTTGTTGGGCTAAGCCCAACATCTCGCTCTTAACTCATTACACCAAGTAACTAATGATGTTCCAGCACCCACCTTTATCCCCCTGACACAACCCAATACATTCCTCTCCAACGCCTCCCCATCATCCTGATGAGAAGGTCACTGGAGATTCCTCATGCCTTTCGTCAGCGTACGCATCACCCGCGATGGCGTTACCTCAGAGCAGAAAGCTCAGGTGATCGCCGAAATCACTGAAACCCTGGAACGCGTCCTCAACAAGCGCCCGGACCTGACCCACATCGTGATCGAAGAAGTCGACACCGATAACTGGGGCTACGCCGGTATTACCACCACCCAGTACCGAAAACAACTGGCTGAGGCGAAGGAACAGTCATGACCGCGTCCGTCACCCTCGATTTCGTCTCCGACGTGGTGTGTCCGTGGTGCGCCTTGGGCGCCACGGCGCTGGCGCAAGCGATCGAGAACGTGGCCGGTGAAGTCTCGGTCGAGCTGACCTACAAGCCCTTCGAGTTGAACCCGGACATGCCGGCGGAAGGCGAGAACGCGGTCGAGCACTTGATGCGCAAGTACGGACGCAGCGCCGAAGAAGTCGCCGCCGGCAAAGCGATGCAGATCGCTCGGGGCGAGGCCATCGGTTTCAAGTTCGATCTGGAAAAACGCAGCCACTTCTACAACACCTTTGATGCTCACCGGCTGTTGTTGTGGGCGTTGCAGGAAGGGCGGCAGATCGCACTCAAGAAAGCCTTGCTGCGTGCTTATTTCAGCGACGGCCAGAACCTGAGTGATCGCGAGACGCTGGTTCGTCTGGCGGCGGAAGTGGGGCTGGAGGCGGTGGGTGCGCGTGAGGTGCTGGAGTCGGGAGCGTTTGCCGAGGAAGTGCGTGAGCTTGAGACGTTTTATCGCGAGCGTGGCATTAATTCGGTCCCGGCCATGGTGCTGAACGGTCGTCACCTGGTGTCCGGTTCGCAATCGGTCGAGTACTACGAACAGATGCTGAGGCAAATGGCGCAGACACCCGCCCAAGCCTGATTGATCACTTTTCAAACCATCATTTATTAGTTGAGGTTCATCATGAGCAATTCTAAAAAAGTCATCGTCATTACTGGTGCTTCCCAAGGTCTCGGCGCAGGCATGGTCAAGGCTTTCCGTGAGCTTGATTACAAAATTGTCGCCACCTCGCGTTCGATCCAGCCGTCCACCGACCCGGACATTCTCACCGTGGCCGGCGACATCGGCGACCCGGCGGTCGCCCAGCGCGTCATCCGTGAAGCGATCGAACGTTTTGGCCGTATCGACACCCTGGTCAACAACGCCGGGATCTTCGTCGCCAAGCCGTTCACCGCCTACACCCACGAAGACTACGCAGCGGTGCTGTCGGTGAACCTGAATGGTTTCTTCTACATCACCCAACTCGCCATCACCGAGATGGAAAAACAAGGCAGCGGTCACGTCGTCAACATCACCACCAGCCTGGTGGACCATGCCATCGACGGTGTGCCATCGGTACTGGCGTCGTTGACCAAAGGGGGGCTGAACTCTGCAACCAAATCCTTGGCCATCGAGTACGCCAAGCGCGGGATTCGGGTGAACGCGGTTTCCCCGGGCATCATCAAGACCCCGATGCATGGTGAGGAAACCCATGAAGCGCTGGGGAGTTTGCATCCGGTTGGGCGAATGGGGGAGATCGGCGACATTGCTCAGGCTGTGGTGTATCTGGACAGCGCCAACTTTGTCACCGGGGAGATTCTGCATGTTGATGGCGGGCAGAGTGCGGGTCACTGAGACCTGATTTACACCCCAGAAGCAACAAAGCCCTCGCATTGCTGCGAGGGCTTTGTTTTGATGCAGCGCTGGAGCTGCGAAGGATGCTCCAGGCCGATGATTTCGTTTCTTCCCAAGGATGGAATATTTACCCAATGCTCAAGTTCAATGCTCATCTCGGTTTCCAATTCAATGAATTGCCGTTTCTGCAACGCATCGAAGCAGCCGCCGCAGCGGGTTTTCGGGCGGTGGAGTTCCCGTCGCCCTATGAATTCGACGCGAGCCTCCTGGCCGACCACCTGGCGCAATACAGTCTGCCGTTGATTCAGTTCGCCGCACCGGCTGGCGTTACCAAAGGCATCGCTGCCTTGCAGGGCAAGGAAGAAGAGTTTCGCCACGGTTTGCTCCAGGCCGCCCGCTATGCAAAGGCGCTGGCATGTTCGGATGTCCACATCATGTCTGGCGTTACGACGCAGGATGACGCAGGACCTATCTTCGGAGGTAACCTGGAGTATGCCGTCAAGTACTTCGAGGATCAGGGTTTGCGGCCGCTTATCGAAGTCATTTGTACCCAAGAGATGCCGGGCTATTACATGTCTGACTTCAGCAAGGCGCAACAGGTGCTGGAGACCTTCCCGAGTGTCGGGCTGATTCTCGATCTTTACCATGCCCAGCTTCTGACTGGAGACGCGGCAGATATTCTGGCTCGGTTTTATGACAGAACGGTCCATGTGCAAATTGCCGACTGCCCGGGTCGTCACGAACCGGGAACCGGGAACATCGACTTCGCAGCTTTGTTCGCGGCGCTGGAGCAGCGTGGCTACACAGGATGGATCGGGTGTGAATACCGTCCTTGCGGTTCTACCGTTGCGGGCCTCGACTGGATCAAGCAGCTAAGTGCGTAGCGCTTGCGGCGGACGGGACTCAGATAAATCAGGTCCGCACGTCGCCCGCTCTGATGAATTCGATGAGGGCGCTCAAGGCCGGTGGCACATGGCGCCGGCTGGAGTAATAAAGAAAGAATCGGCTTGGCGGTGCTTTCCATTCCTGGAGTATTTCTCTGAGATGCCCGTTGCGGATGTCGTCGCGCGCCAGTTCCTCGTAGACATAGGCAATACCGGCGCCATCTTTCGCCGCCTGAATCATCAGCGCATCGTCTTCCAGAATGAGTGGGCCTGTGACGGATAACCGTATCGGTTGACCGTCTGCTTGATACTCCCAAGCGTAAAGTTTGCCACTGGGAAAACGCCTGGCAATGCACGCATGTTCAAGCAGGTCGCGAGGGGCGTGCGCGATTCCCTTCGCGGCCAGATAGGCATCCGAAGCAACCGTCACGAACGATTGAGGTGCGCCGACGGGGACTGCGATCATGTCGCCGGCCAGGTTTTCACCAAAGCGGACTCCCGCGTCAAACCCGCCACTCACGATATCGGTCAATCCATCATCGGTGATCAGGTCCAATTGAATACGTGGGTACCTGGCCACGAAGGGTGCGAGCACTTTCGCAAACACGACGCGAGCCGCCGGACGCGCCACGTTGAGGCGAAGTTTGCCAGCGGGCACTTCCTGCATCGAGGTCAACTGCGCTAATGCTTCGTTAACCTGGTTCAGGGTCGGGACCAGCGTCGCCAATAGCTGCTGGCCGGCCTCGGTCGGGGTCACGCTGCGAGTGGTTCGGTTCAGCAGTCTGATACCCAGGCGTGCCTCCAACGCTCGCATCGCGTGACTCAACGCGGAAGCCGAAACGCCACGCTCGTCCGCGGCCTTGCGAAAGCTGCGATGGCGAGCGACGGCGGCAAAGGCATCCAGTTCGGAGAGATCGGGGTGATTACTCATGAATGTCGTTCAGTAGTTCAAATACGATTACCTATCTTATCGTCACGAGATCTCTCCCAGATACTTCTCACATCATTTGTGGAGAGGTTGCCATGCAAAAGAATCGTCTTGGATCATCGGATTTTCATATTTCGCCAATTGGCCTGGGAACATGGGCAATCGCCGGCACCGGTTGGGAATACAGTTGGGGAGCGCAGGATGACAACGACAGCCTGAGCGCACTTGAATATGCCGTCGAACGCGGCGTGAACTGGATTGATACCGCTGCGGTTTATGGCTTGGGCCATGCTGAGCAATTAGTGGGGCAATTGCTGCGTCGGGTGCCGGCCTCGCGACGTCCTTTAGTGTTCACCAAAGGCAGCCTGGTCTGGGACCCGGTCACGAAGCAGATTTCGCACTCCCTGGCCCCCCAATCCTTGCTCGCGGAAATCGACGCAAGCTTGCGCCGGCTTCAAGTCGATACCATCGATCTTTACCAGATCCACTGGCCTGCTTTTCCTGCCGACGCAAGCAGTGAAGGTATTGAAATGGCGCTTTCGGCTTTGGCCGCCGCGCGCGATCAAGGAAAAATTCGCGCTATCGGCGTATCGAATTTCGATGTCGCTCAACTCAAGCGGGCGCAGGCGGTGACAGAAATCGTTTCGCTCCAGCCGCCGTACTCCGCCTTGATGCGGGACATCGAGAAGGACGTCCTGCCATTCTGTGAACAAGTAGGGATGGGGGGCCTGGCCTATTCAACACTTCAATCGGGGCTACTGTCCGGCAGCATGACCCGTGAACGCATCTCGCAACTGCCCGATGACGATTGGCGCAAGGCCCGAAGTGCGGATTTCCAGGAGCCTCGTTTGAGTGCGAACCTGGCATTGGTTGACGTCATGGCACGCATTGGAGAAAGACACGGGGTGAGCGCAGCGGCAGTCGCCATCGCCTGGGTGCTTCGCCAACCGGTAGTGACAGGCGCCATCGTTGGAGCCCGCCGTCCAGCACAAGTAGACGGGCTGATTGCTGCCTCGGAGTTGCGCCTTAGCGCCGGGGAAATCGACGAAATTCGACCGTTCCTGCCGTTGGGCATGGGAACAAATGTTCCTGGGGCTGCCTGATATTTTTGAGCAGCCTGCGGGCTTTCCAGGGCGGTAGTTGGATCTGCGTCGGGGTCGAAGTCTGAAGATCTAAAGATTGCGGCCTTCGGCAGCTCCGAGGGGCCAGAAACAACAAAGCCCTCGTATTTCTACGAGGGCTTCGTTTTGTATGGTGCCGGCACCAGGAGTCGAACCCGGGACCTACTGATTACAAGTCAGTTGCTCTACCAACTGAGCTATACCGGCGTGTTGGGCGACGATTATAGCGATTGGGTTGGTTCTGTAAACCCCTGAATTCAGACTATTTTTGCGTAGGCTTTCGATCAGGCGCGAACCGGTACGTTCTTGAGTTTCTGGAGGGCGCGCCAGGTTCGGCTGTTTTTCAGGGCGCGCAGTTGGGCTTCTGCGGATTCGGCGTGTTGCAGGGCGGCGGGTGAGGTGGTTTTCGGTGTCGGTGACGGGGTGGCTGAATTTGTGGCCAGGCCAGGTTGCATGGTGAGATTCGGCGCTCGTAGCAAGGGCTGTCGCAAGGCGCAATTTTCCGCTAATGGGTGTCCGGTATTCGGCGGTTATGTCGTTTTGATGAAATGCTTATGCACAATGGACTAGGGGCGATTGCCTGTTCATTACGATTTTGTAGACTGGTTCTCATTTGTCCGCAAATGCCTGTTTTGCGGGTTTTTTATTTGTGTGAACAAAAAATGATCAGCAGTGTTTAAGGCTTAAAACAGCGTGGATATTGGATCCACGATAATTCCATCAACAGAGTTATCCACAGGCTGCGGTTGTTTAGGGGCGTTCTGCCAGGAGTAGGAAATTGCGCGGGGTGAGCGGGGTTTCACAGAAGGTGCCGAGGCGAACGGCGTAACCCTGCTCAATGAGGAAAAGTGCCCGATCAAGTACCAGCCACAGCTCCAGCGGCCGTCGGAAAAGGCCTCGCAGCAGCTCCAGGTTGCGCACTTCGGCCAATCGCTGCCAACCGGCGGCTTGCAGTGTAGTCCAATCTGGCGCACCGACTGTGGATAAGTCTTTGAGTGCAGCCAGATCGCGGCAGTAATCGGCGAAAGGTTTGTCCAGCCAGGCACTGGGCAGGGAAGGGGTTGGCAGGTATTCATCGACGCCGCGCAGTTGCCGTTGCAGCAGGTCGAACGCCAGGCGCCGGGCCATGGAGGTGTCGCGCTGGCGTCGGACGCGAGCGCCGGCGGTGACGGTTTCGCTCATTGGCAGCGCAAGATCATCGAGGGAAAGGTGTAGGTCGGAGCGCTCAGCCGTGCAGGAAAGCGGCTGATAGGTGTTCAGGCTGATCCGGTTGTAGCAGCACGGCGCGATGGCCAGTTGTTTGCAACCGGCGGCGCTGGCGAGCTGGATCAGTCGCACATGCAGATCACCGCAGGCGTGCAGCGCGACCGGCGTGTGATCGGCGTTCAATAAAGAGGCTGCGCCAGGAGCGAGTACATCCTGCTCGACATGCAACGCATGCAATTGATGACGCTGGCTGAGTGCTTGGCCACTGGCAACCAGCGCCGGATCGAATTCCAGGCAAGTCAGTTGTTGCCCGGTTTGCAGCAGGCGTCGCCCCAAATGGCCTTTGCCCGAACACCAATCCAGCCAATGCGTCGGTGCTTGAGCAAACTGCAGGCGACCGGCGAACGCTTCAATCTGTTGCCATTTGCGTCCCGGCACATCCACATTCAAGCGATGGCCTGCCGCTTCCAGCGCACGAGCCGGCAATTCACCCACCGTGCTCAGTTCAGCAGACATCATCGCCAATGAAGCAAACGGCTCCGGCGCATCGAGCAAGCAAGGTTGGTTATGACTGCTTTCCGCATCCTCCAGCGACCGCCCGCGTAGCCAAAACGCCAACTCCGGGTAGGACGCTTCCCAAGGCAGTTGCAGATGGGTAAACGGTCGAGGCTTCCACAGCACCTGATGCTCGATCAGAAAAGCATCCAGCGCGGTGAAACGGGCGAGCAGGGCCTCGCCCGTCAGCACGCAGGAATCAACGCCCTTGGCAGGCATCGACGCGCAGCCAGCGCTCCAGCAGCTTGAAGCCGCGAACCAGCACGTAAGCCATCAGCAGATAGAACATGCCCGCGGCAAAGAAAATCTCCACCGGCAGGTAGGTGCGGGCAATGATGGTGCGGGCCATGCCGGTCAGTTCCAGCAGGGTCACGGTGCTGGCCAGGGCGCTGGCCTTGAGCATCAGGATCACTTCGTTGCTGTAGGCCGGCAGGCCGATGCGCGCCGCACGCGGCAGCATGATGTAGAACAGCGCTTTGGCCCGGGACATGCCCAGCGCCCGCGCCGCTTCGATCTCGCCCGGAGGAATCGCCTGGATCGCGCCGCGCAGGATTTCGGCGATGTAGGCCGCGGTGTGCAGGGTCATGGTCGCGGTGGCGCACCAGAACGGATCGCGCAGGTACGGCCACATCGAGCTGTTACGCACCGCGTCGAACTGCGCCAGGCCGTAGTAGACCAGGAACAGCTGAACCAGCAACGGCGTGCCACGGAAAAAGAAGATGTAGCCGTAGGGAAATGCCCGCACGTACCAGAGTCGCGACGAGCGAGCGATGCCCAGCGGAATTGCCAGCAGCAACCCGGCGATCACGGCGATGGCCACCAGTTCCAGGGTCAGTGTTGCGCCCTGAGCCAGTTTCGGCAGCCACTTGATGATGACTTCCCAGTTCATTGGGTGCTCCTGGCGAAGCCGCGAGCGGCGCGTCGTTCCATAAAGTGCATGCCGGTCATGGCCAGAACGGTCAGGCCCAGATACATGAAGGCGGCCACCATATAGAAGGTGAACGGTTGCTTGGACACGGTCACGCCAATTTGCGCGTGACGCATGATTTCTTCCAGGCCGATGACGGATACCAGCGCGGTGTCTTTCATCAGGATCATGAACAGGTTGCCCAGGCCCGGCAGGGCGATGCGCCACATCTGCGGCATGATCAGCTTGGTGAAAATGCGAAATTTCGACAGGCCCAAAGCCACGCCGGCTTCACGGTGACCTTTGGGGATCGCCAGAATCGCACCGCGAAACACTTCCGTGGCGTAGGCGCCGAAGCACAGCCCCAGCGCAATCACGCCGGCGGCGAAGGCGTTGAGTTCGAGGTCGGGGTTGCCGAAGAACTCGCCCAGGGCACGCATCAGGTTGACCGTGCCGAAGTAGATCAACAGCACCCAGAGCAATTCCGGGATGCCGCGAACCAATGTTGAATAAGTGCCGCCAAGCCATTGCAGCGGCTTGTACGGGGAAGTCTTGGCCAAGGCGCCGAGCAGACCGAGCACCAGCCCCAGGCACAAGGCCGAGAGTGCCAGTTTCACAGTCATCAGCGCACCAGCGGCGAGCGCCGGGCCGAATCCGTAGAGGTCGATAATCATGGATTTCTTTTCAAATCGCGGCAGGCAATGCGAAGGACCGGCACCGTCAGAGAACGGCGCCGGTCAGGCAGCTCAGAATCAATAGATGCTGAACGGGAAGTACTTGTCGTTGATCTTTTTGTAGGTGCCGTCAGCGACGATTTCTTTCAGCGCGGTGTTCAGCTTCTCGCGGATCGCGTCGCCTTTACGTACAGCGATACCGATCTTGTCGCTTTCTTGCACCGGGTCGCCCTTGAATTCGTAAGCACGGCCGGCGTCGCTTTTCAGCCACTCGTAGTTGACGTACTTGTCGGCCAGGATGCCGTCCAGACGACCCGAAGTCAGGTCCAGGTAGGCGTTTTCCTGGGTGTCGTAGAGTTTGATTTCGACGCCGTCCATGTTGTCTTCAAGCCAGGTGCCGGCCAGAGTCGCGCGTTGGGCGCCGATCACCTTGCCTTGCAGCGAAGCCTTGTCGGTTTTGAAGTCGACGTTTTTCGGCGCGATGAACTGCAGCTTGTTGGAGTAGTACGGTTCGGTGAAGTCGACCGCTTGCTTGCGCTCGTCGGTGATCGACATCGAGGAGATCAGGAAGTCGAATTTCTTGGCGTTCAGCGCCGGGATGATGCCGTCCCAATCGGACGTAACCACGGTGCACTCGACTTTCATCTTGGCGCACAGGGCATCGCCGATATCTTTGTCGAAGCCGACGACATTGCCACTGGCATCTTTGTTGTTGAACGGCGGGTAAGCCGCTTCGATGCCCATCTTCAAGGTCTCGGCGGCGGCACCGGCACTGAAGGCCAGGGTGACAGCAGCGGCCAGGAAGATTTTTTTGTAGTTCTGCATGCGGGTAGCTCCGTTAGCGGTTGCTGGACATGAATTGTTTGCAGCGCGCCGAAAGCGGGTTTTCGAACACCTGCTGTGGCGATCCTTGCTCTTCTACCAAGCCTTGGTGGAGGAACACCACTTCGCTGGAAACCTGACGGGCGAAGCCCATTTCATGGGTCACCAGCAGCATGGTGCGGCCTTCTTCGGCCAATGCGCGGATGACATTAAGTACTTCCTGGACCATTTCCGGGTCAAGGGCGGAGGTGGGTTCGTCGAACAGAATGACCTTGGGCTGCATCGCCAGGGTGCGGGCGATAGCCGCGCGTTGTTGCTGGCCGCCGGAGAGTTGCGCCGGGTAGGCGTGACGCTTGTCAGCGATGCCGACCTTGGCCAGCAAGGCTTCGGCGACTTCGATGGCTTCAGCTTTGCTTTGGCCGAGCACGCGGCGCGGAGCTTCGATGATGTTGTCGAGCACGCTCATGTGCGGCCAGAGATTAAAGTTTTGAAATACAAAACCAATCTCGCTGCGCAGGCGATTGATCTGCTTGCCGTCGGCCGCGACCAGTTCACCGTTCTTGGCGGCTTTGAGCTTGAGTTCTTCGCCGGCCACCAGGATCTGGCCCTGGTGCGGGTTTTCCAGCAGGTTGATGCAACGCAGGAACGTGGACTTGCCGGAGCCGGAGGAACCCAGGATCGAGATCACGTCGCCGTCGCGGGCGGTCAGCGAGATGCCTTTGAGCACCTCAAGCTGTCCGTAGCGTTTGTGCAAGTTGCGGATTTCAAGCGCGGGCGTGGCCTCAGCCATGTGCGTTCCTCATAGTGTTTTGCGCTCCTGCTGTTGGCGGCCTTCCTGGCGAGGCGGCCAAGCTAGCATAGCGTTCGAATGGCAGCCAACAGCGCTACGGACGGTAAGCGGGTGGCATGTGGCAGGTTGTCGCATCGGCACAGCAGACTGTCGCCCCATCAACAACCGAACAGCCGTTTGAACAAGCTTCGGCGCGGCTGTCGCGTAAAAAAAGGCGCGATGTTGCCAGCTTTGGCGGGGTGTTGGAAGCGCTAACCGGCCAAACGTTCCTGATCTGCACTTTTATTGTGCGCGCCCGAATTTTTTGGTGTGTTTCCGGTGCGCTGATTCGTTCTTGAAGTGGGTGGCAGCGTAACGCTTTGGCGAAATGCCATTAATCTCAATGACTTGTGATGATCGCTCGCTCAGCGTCCCGGCCCCCGTGAACCGGGCGCATGAAACATTTTGGCGCAATTATTGCGTGCAGAATAAGGAACGCCCTGTTGGTTTCTTTTTACGAGAAAGAAAATGCCAGACGGGGTGGACTGAATCGCTTTCCTTGCAAAGGTAGTTTCAATGAGCAGCACCCAAAGCTCCAATGGCCTCGAACAGGGGCTCAAACCGCGTCATGTGACTATGTTGTCGATCGCCGGGGTGATCGGCGCCGGCCTGTTCGTTGGCTCGGGTCACGCCATCGCAGCTGCCGGTCCAGCTGTGCTGTTGGCCTACGCTGCCGCCGGTGCCCTGGTGGTGCTGGTGATGCGCATGCTTGGCGAAATGGCGGTTGCTTCGCCGGACACCGGCTCTTTCTCGACGTACGCCGATCGCGCGATCGGTCACTGGGCCGGTTTCACCATCGGCTGGCTCTACTGGTGGTTCTGGGTTTTGGTCATCCCGCTGGAGGCAAACGCCGCCGCGACCATCCTGCATGCCTGGTTCCCGAATGTGGCGATCTGGGCGTTCACCCTGGTTATCACATTATTGCTGACGGTGACCAACCTGTTCAGCGTGAAGAACTATGGTGAATTCGAATTTTGGTTCGCCTTGGTCAAAGTCATCGCGATCATCGGTTTCATCGGCCTCGGCATTCTGGCGATTTTCGGCTTCCTGCCGACCAGCCAGGTCAGCGGCGTTTCGCACCTGTTTGACACTCAAGGCTTCTTGCCAAACGGCATGGGCGCTGTGCTGGGTGCCATCCTGACCACCATGTTTTCCTTCATGGGCACCGAGATCGTGACCATTGCGGCCGCGGAATCGAAGAACCCAGGCCAGCAAATCTCCAAGGCCACTAACTCGGTGATCTGGCGGATTGGCTTGTTCTACCTCGTGTCGATCTTCATCGTCGTGGCCTTGGTGCCATGGAACGACCCGGTTCTGGCCAGTGTCGGTTCCTACCAGACCGTCCTTGAGCGCATGGGCATCCCGAATGCCAAGCTGATCGTCGATATCGTGGTGCTGGTTGCCGTGACCAGTTGCCTGAACTCGGCGCTGTACACCGCGTCGCGCATGATGTTCTCGTTGGGTAAACGCGGTGATGCGCCGGCCGTTTCCCAACGTACCAACAACAGCGGCACACCTTACTGGGCCGTGATGCTGTCGACCGCAGCTGCGTTTCTTGCAGTGTTCGCCAACTACGTGGCCCCGGCCGCCGTGTTCGAGTTCCTGCTGGCCAGCTCCGGCGCCATCGCGCTGCTGGTGTACCTGGTGATCGCCATCTCCCAACTGCGTATGCGCAAGCAGCGTATGGCTCGCGGTGAAAAAATCGCCTTCAGCATGTGGTTGTTCCCGGGCCTGACCTACGCGGTGATCGTATTCATCGTCGCGGCCCTGACCATCATGCTGTTTCAGGAAGCCCATCGCGTGGAGATCCTCGCGACCGGTTTGCTGAGCCTGTTGGTTGTGGCTGCCGGGTTGTCTGTGGCCCGCCGTCGCAAGCTGGAACGGCGTGGAGCGGTGGTGTTGAATTGATTCGCACTGCGTAACACAAAAACGGCCGCTGTCAGTGATGACAAGCGGCCGTTTTTACTTCCGGGGTAGCCTTACTCGGCCTTTTCTTCCTGGGCATCCAGCGACTGACGATAGCTGTCCAGCGCATCGCCAAAGTCGGTGATGAATTGCGGGTCGGTCAGCCAGGCCTGGGCGGCATCGCGGTCCATGCCATCAGCCCACATGCGGTAGTCGATCAGCATGTCGGCGGCCAGGTGCGTGGCGGCCATGGCTTCGTTGTCGGCGTTTTCCATGTCCAGCAGTTCTGGATGATCGCTGATGATCCCGGCGAGGTTCGATAGCAGGGTCAGCAGCATGTCGTTGCGGCTGATGGCTTCGGCGTCACGCATTTTGCTGAACATCGCCAGGGTGTATTCCGGGATCGGCTCACCGATGTCGCCCAGATCATCGTCCAGCGCGGCGGGTTTTCTGCCGTGGATATTGATTTGCTTGGCTTTGATCTTTGCGCGTTTGGCGCGTTTCTGTTGTTTGTTCAGGGATGCCATGGGAACTCAGTTTGGTTTCTGTTGGGTTTGGGCCGCGATGGCGTCGGACGCCGCCACGTAGTCAGCCTGGAAGACCGCAGACTCGATCCACGCCAGGGCGCCGGCTTCGTCTGTCTCGGTGGACCATTGGCGGTATTCGATCAGTGCCGCGAGGATGAAGTCCATCGCGCCTTCTTCGCCTTCCTGCTCGTATACCAGTTCCAGCAGCGGGTCTTCGAGGAAGGCTGCGCACATCGCTTGCTGACTGGTTTTTTCAGCGTCGATCATTTTCTTGAACAGTTCGGTCAGGTCCACCGATTCGAAGTCGATGCGATCGTCGTTCGGGTCCAGCTCGACCGGCGCGGCAGCCCGCTGGGTGCGGTTCTGCTTGGCCTTGGCTTTGGCGCGGGAGGCGCGTTTGTTCTGCTTGTTGGCGGAGGCCATGGGCGTCGTTCCGTAATTCATTGAGGGGGCGCATCCATCAACTGCGTGGCACTCGCCGCCCGGGTGTGTCGGGGGCCAGCTCGCCGGTTTGCAGCCAGGACAATGCAATGGGCCATAGTGTGGCTTGGTATGCGCTGCGAAAAAAGGCGAAATGTCCGACTTCTTCCTCGCCGATGTCTTCGGGGGCGATTCGCAGGTGGGTATTTGTGCTGCCAGTGAAGTAACCGAGCAGGCGTTCGATGGCCGCAATCGTGCCGTAAGGATCGTCGCTGAGGCTGATAGCCAGGTTTTGTGCGGTGACGCTCCTGAACGGCAACTGGCCGCTTTTGACATGGATGACGCGACCGCTGGGGCGTTTCTCGTATCGGGCGGTGGGCATGCTCCAGTCGCGAACTACACCGGCCGGCGTATCTTCGAGCCAACCCAGGCGCTTGCCGGGGAAGTAGCCGTAAAGCATCGTTATCAACGGCATTGCCACATGCCACTTGGCGAACATCCGCCAACGATGGGCGGGGGCATAGTCGCGCCAGTAAGCGAACTGCGCACCCACTGTCACCAGGCGTCGGATCACATGCCCCGAGGCGCCCAGCCCTGCCGCACAGCCGCCGAAGCTGTGGCCGACGACATCGACAGGTTGCTGTGGAAATTCGCGTTGCGCTCTTTGCAGCATTGCCTCGAAATCCAGCGCGCCCCAGTCGGACCATGAGGCCTCAAGCCCCTTCAGCGACGCAGGGCGCGACTCGCCGATGCCGCGGTAGTCATAGGTGATCACGTCGAAGCCGTTGGCGAACAGGTAATCGGCGAAGCGCGAGTAGTGTCGGCAACGGACTGAAGTAGCGGCGTTGATGATCACCACCGGACGGGTTGGGTCTTGATTCGCATGCCGCCAGGTGAAGCCGCCAAGGATGAAGCCGTCGGCGGCGGGTTCGTTGAACGGCTCTCCGGCGGCACTGGAGGGGCGTTTTCCGAATTGAAGCATTGGAAATTGCGTGAGCAGGATTTGTTGTCTCATTGGTGCTCCGTTGCTAACCGGGCCCATTCAGAGCGAGAAAGTTTGTCTAGAGTTTGTCTACGGTATGGCGTCAGTAAAACGCCTGAGAATCCAGCGACCTTTGTGCAAACTGCCTGATTTTTCAATGCTTTGGTCGCGTGTCGACATCGAGTGCAGCAAGTTGCGAAATTTGTTCTGCTTTTGTTTTTCGTCTAAAGCATCCGACAGTTTATCTAGGATTAGCGCGACTAGCTCAAGGCGTGATGCTGACCCATATTGCCTCAAATAATCGAGAATCAGATCTTTGTAGTAGCCATCATTGAAAGCCCGGTTGCGAATATAGTCGCTTTGGTTTCCCGTGCTGCGCGCCACTTGGGCGGCCGCGCCAACTCGTTCACCGGATTACCCTGCCACGTAACCGCTCCTCAAGCACCGCCCATTCCCGATCCAGTTCTGTGCGAAGCTCCTCCTCGCTCGGCAGCACCGGCCGGTAGGTGCTGGCGAACAGTTGTTCGTTGCCTTGCAGAACTGAATAGCGCACCACCGATTCATCTTTTTGCGCGCAGAGAATGAGGCCGACGGTGGGGCCATCCTCCGGTCCGCGCTTGAGGTCGTCGTACATGCGCACGCACATGTCCATCTGGCCGACATCCTGGTGGGTCAGTACTCCGCGCTTGAGGTCGAAGATGACAAAGCACTTGAGCAGGTAGTTGTAGAACACCAGGTCGATGTAGAAGTCTTTGCTCTCGGTACTGATGCGTTGCTGACGAGCGATGAAGGCGAAGCCTTTGCCCAGTTCGAGCAGGAAGCCCTGGAGTTGATTGATCAAGGCTTGTTCAAGTTCGCTTTCCTGGATCAAGCCCGCATTGGGCAGGCCGAGAAACTCCAGTAGCACTGGGTCCCGGATGAAATCACGAGGGCTGGCGTTCATTTGCTGGATGTTAGTGGCGGCTTCCTGTTTGACGGCAGCCCGGTCGCGGCTCGCCAGCAAGCGTTCGTAATAGAGGGTATTGATCTGGCGCTCGAGGGCGCGACTTGACCAGTTCTGCAGAGCAGATTCGTTCATGTACCAGTGGCGAGCATTGTCGTTGTCGACTCGTAGCAGTCTGCGGTAGTGGGTCCAGCTCAATTCGGAACGCACTGCGTTCCAAATTGGAAAGGTCTGATAAAAGTCCCGCATGTATCGCAGGTTGCGTTCGTCAAAACCTTTCCCAAACTCCGACGTAAGTACTTTCGCCAGCGTCGATAGCAGCTGCTTGCCATAAACCGCCCGCCGAGCGCCTTCCTGCTCGAACTCCACAATATGCCGTCCGATCTGCCAACAGGTTTGTACCTGAACGGTATCGACCGCTCGCAGCACCTTCTGACGCGCTTCACGGATCAACTCGCCAAGATTGCCGAGCAGTGAAGTGATCTGTGAATCTTGAGTGTTACCGGGTTTGAGGGGGCTCATGACATTTTCCGCGGCTGAAGGAAACAGGCGCAAGAGGATGGCAAGAGAGTGATAGTCCGCGATGCCGGGCGTTGCTGGTAAATCGGAAGGAAAGGCGAATTTGCTTTGCAGGACCGGGCCGACGGAAGCCCATGCATGAGGAGCACATCGCGTAGTCCGATTCGCAGTGAGCCCAAGTGCGAATCGATCTAAAACTTGAACATTCGGTAACAAATCTAAAAAGAGTAACGATTGGGTTCTGCGTAACCCGGGAGTCGCCATCATGAAGAACGTCCATTCATTCATGCTGCCCATCGCCGCCGTCGGCGTACTGATGTTTCCAGTCGTGCTTAACGCCGCCAGTCTTGAACCGATCGATCCCTCTGGCGTGCAAGTCCAGCAGCAACAGCAAAACGGGATTACCTACCTGTCCGGCGGGATTGGAGAGGATGAGGCTAAAGCCATTCAACAAACCCAGGGCTACAACCTGCACATGACCTTTTCTACCGGGCCTAAGGATGAATACGTTCCCGATGTGGATGTGGTCATTGAAAAAGCCGCAGGGCAACCCGTGCTGACGCTGAGTGAGGCTGGGCCGCTGGTTTACGTTCAGCTGCCTGCCGGCAAGTACACCGTTGTCGCGACACATAAGGGTGAGGTGCGGCGTGATACAGCGGACGTAGGCAGCGGTGCCGCTCGCAATCTGGTTTTCCACTGGGGGACTGAAAACTAGCCGAAGAGAGACGACTTGCGCGATGTCTGATCAAATCGCAGGCATAAAAAAACCCTGAATCTTGCGATTCAGGGTTTTCGGTATTTGGTGCCCAGAGACGGAATCGAACCGCCGACACGGGGATTTTCAATCCCCTGCTCTACCGACTGAGCTATCTGGGCAACGGGGCGCATTAAACTGGTTTTTCAGGGGGTCGTCAAGAAAGTTTTCAAAAAAATTTTAATTATTACCGTCGCTTACGATCCACCCCCCGAAAAAGCGGGGTTATTCAGCTGGCGGAACGTAGCCTTCGGCCTTGGCGTATTCCTCGCCGGAAAAGAACTTGTCCATCTCGCCTTGAAGATATTTGCGATCTTCGGCGTTCATCATGTTCAGGCGTTTTTCGTTGATCAGCAGGGTTTGGTGTTTCTGCCAGTCGGCCCAGGCCTTGGCGGAGACGTGGTCAAAAATGTCCTGGCCTTTTGCACCCGGAAATGGGGCGCGCTCCAGGGCGGGCAATTCTTCTTTGTACTTGCGGCACATGATGGTGCGGGTCATGACGACTCTCCTGCGTTCAATACGGCGGCCGCGCGTTCGAGCAAGGTTTTGACCGGGGCGGCAAGGCCCAGGCGCGGCGGGGTGGCGAGGTTATACCAGAGCCAGTCGGCCTCGGCCACGTGATGGCCGGCCTCCCGGACCTGAACCAGCCAGGGTTCGATGGATAACTGAAAGTGGCTGAAGGTGTGTACCAGGCTTGGCAGTGCCTGTTGGCTGCCCAGTTCCAGCGAGTGCTGCGAAGCCAGATGCTGAAGGTCGTCGAGGTCGTCGAGTTCCGGCAGGCTCCAGAGACCGCCCCACAGGCCCGTGGAAGGGCGACGGTAAAGCAGAATCGCCCCTTCGCCGTTGGCGAGCATCGGCATCAGCGTGCGCTTCTGTGGCACGGCTTTGCGCGGCTTGGGGATCGGGTAGCGGGTTTCCAGGCCAAGCATGTGCGCCTCGCAGCCCTTTTCGAGCGGGCAGAGCAGACAGCTCGGTTTGCTGCGGGTGCAGAGCGTAGCGCCCAGATCCATCATCGCCTGGGTGTAGGCGTTGACCCGATCATGTGGCGTGAAGCGCTCAGCGTTGGCCCACAGCTGTTTGGCAACCTTGGGCTCGCCCGGATAACCCTCTTGCGCGGTAAAGCGCGCCAGCACCCGTTTGACGTTGCCATCGAGGATCGGCGCCCGCAGGCCCATGCTCAGGCTGGCAATCGCGCCGGCCGTGGACAGGCCGATACCCGGCAGATCTGTGAGCTTTTCCACATCACGGGGAAACTCGCCGCCGTATTCGGCAACGACAATCTTCGCGGTTTTCTGCAAGTTGCGCGCGCGGGTGTAGTAACCGAGGCCGGTCCACAGGTGCAGCACTTCGTCTTCCGGCGCGGCGGCCAGGGCTTCGACCGTCGGCAGCGAGGCCATGAAACGGTCGAAGTAGTTCAGCACAGTGCTGACCTGGGTCTGCTGCAACATGATTTCCGAGACCCACACCCGGTAAGGGGTGATGCCCTGTTGCCAAGGCAAATCGTGGCGGCCGTGGCGGTCGTACCAATCCAGCACCGCCGTTGAAAATTGCTCGGCTCTCATCGCTTGAACAGCCCCTTGAGCGCGTTTTTCAATTCCGGGCTGACTTTATCGCCAAGCTTCTCGTCGATTTTTTCGCTGATCCGCTCGCCGGCCAGTTTGCTCGCGACTTGTCCCATGCGTTCGTTGTCGACGCGGCAAGCCTTGGCCCCCAGTTCCAGCGGGCCACGGCAGCGCAGCGGCCACTCGATGCCGACGTAGCGCTCGCCGACCTGGCAGGCCGGGTCCGGCATGTCGCTCTTGTCGCCTTCGACGATGACGCCGACGCGGTAATCCATGCCCAGCACCCGCAGGTCGATGTCGCCGTTACCGTTGACGGTCATGCCCGGGATGCGCACTTTCAGGTCCGGGTTACTGGCCACGCCGTTGTGGAAGGTCAGGTTGCCCTTGAGCTCTTCGAACGGTGTGTCCTTGCCCCGTGGCTCGCCCGTGAGGGTTTTGCGATTCAGGGTGGCGATGCCTTTGCACAGTTGTTGCTCAAGGTTGGCATTGAGCAGCACGCCGTTGTTGATGACGAAACTGGCATTGCCGTTGAGGTTATCGATCAGCACGCTCTGGCTATTGCCGCTGCTGGTCAGCGCGCTATCGAGTGAAACCAGGCCTTGGACCGGTGGATTTTTCCCCTGGCTTTCGAGGATTTTTTCTACAGGCACTTTGCTGATGCGCGTCTGCATGTTCAGCGCCGGCACTTGCTGGCGCACGTCCAGGGTACCTTTGGCTTCGAAGTTGCCGTCGTACAGGTCGCCGCGCAGGTTCTCCAGCGTCAGCAGTCCGCCAAGGCCGGTGGCCTTGAGGGCCGCATTCTGAATCGGCAGTTTGTCGAGGGTCAGCTGGCCGAAGGTCAGGTCGGCATTCACGTCGAGTTTGCTCAGGCGTTCCACCGGCAACAGACGCTCGGTGCTCCATGGGCCTTTGGTCGGTGACGGTGGCAGCGGTGAACTGCCCGCGCCAGCCATGGCCTCGCTCTCGGTGTTGGCCACTTCGGCCTGACGCACCTGCTTTGCGCTGTTGGCTTCGGCGGATTTTGGCGGCAAGTAACGATCGACGTTGAAGGTGTCAGCCTTGAGGTTCAGTCGCAGCGATTGCTTGGCGAAGTCCTCGACAGCGATGCGGCCGCTGAAAGTGCTGTCGTCGAGTTTCAGGTTGAGGTTGTCGAGGGACAAACTGGTCGGCGTGCCGGCAACCTGGCTGGCCAGTTCGACTTTGCTCAGGCTGCCTTCGGCCATCGCCGGGAGTTTCTGGCCGATGCTGTCGACGAACTTCGCCAGATCGAACTGGGCAATCGACAGGCCGCCGCTGATTTGCGGGGTCTTGTCGAGGTCGTTGGCTTTCAGTTCACCCAAGGCGCGCAGCTGATTGGCGGAGATTTTGATGCCAGTCCATTCGGCGACGTTGGCGGCTTTGTCCAGCAGCAGCTGACCTTGGGCGGCGAAGGTCATGGTCTTGCCTTGCAGCGGATCGCCAGCGACTTCACCAGAGAGTTTCATGTCTTCGAATTTGTAGCGCTGCAGCGCACGCTCGAAACGCAACTCGCCGGCCAGCTCGGTCCGCACCCGCAGAACCGGTTGGTTGGTGCCGAGGAACGCGGTGAGTTTGACCGGGATGTTGGTCGAGTCGTGCACGGGGCCGGTGCTCAGCTGGATGCTTTCGGCGCTGAACTGCTTGCCGGTTTTCTCGTCGCTGTACTCAACGCGGGCGTTGTTGACGGTCAGGCTGTCGATGTCCAGGCGGATTGGCTGGGCCGGCTTTTCTGCTTGAGCGGTAGTCGTTGGCGCGGGTTCGCCGGTGGCGGCGGGCGGCGTGGCCGAGGTACCCGGGGTGGCAGGCGCCGGGACCTTGCCGATGTCTTCCCAGTTGCCGTGGCCGTCCTTGTCGCGGTTCAGGCGCAGGTTCAGGCCTTCGACGCGCACATCGCTCATCTGCACTTCGCGGCGCAGCAGCGGAATCACGCGGACCGACAGGCCGAGCATCTGCAAGTCTGCGAACGGTTCGGTAGGCTTGGCCAGGGTCGCAACACTGGCTTCGTGCAATTCCAGGCCCAGCCAGGGAAACAGGCTCCAGCCGATATCGCCATTGAGCGTCAGCTCGATGTGGGCCTTGTCGCGGGCAATCTGGCGAATCTCGTCTTTATAGTCGTTGGGATCGAAGAGGTGGGTCAGGGCAAAGCCCAGCGCCACAATGATCAGCAACAGCCCGAGAAGTACCAGACCCAGGATTTTGCCGAACGCTTTCATGGGCGAGTCCTTGTATTAGTCGAATTCGAAATTTAGCCGGGGAGTATAGCGCTCCGAAGTGGCTGACCGGTCAGCGATCACATCGGGAGCTCATCCAGCGGCACCTTCAGCTTAGACGCCAGCGCTTGAGCTTCGAGGTGCCCGGCAGGCGCCAACAGCCGCAATGTCGCGCCCGATTGCGACGCCATTTTTTGCGCTTCGTTCACCAGACGCTCGGCAACGCCACGGCGACGGGTGATTTTTCGTACGCATAAATGGGACAAATGCCAGACGTCGTGGTGCTGTTGCAAACGTGCCGCACCCAACAGTCGATCGTTGAAGCGTCCGGCGATCAGCGAACCGTCTTGCAGGCAGTCTTCGATCAGCTGCGTCTCCCCTGTGAATGGCGCAAACAGCCAGTCCGGGGCGTCGCGGTAGATCTTCTGCAGATCTTGCTGATCCTGATAAGAGGCTTGGTTCAGTGGCTCGACAACGATCGGCATGGCGCTTCCTTTGAAAAGTTAATCCGGACCCGGACACATGTTCATCCAGTGGTACGAGATCAGATGACATACAAAAGGTGATATCAGTTTGGTTTTTCTGTCACGTGCAAATGGTAACCTCTGCCCGTTCGTCCGTCCCTTCTGCGGCGTGATGTCGCACCAAAATGGAGCTTCACCTAAAAAACAGTCATGCCTGCGTGCATTAAGGCTGGGGGTGAAGAACGGCTGGCGAACAATACTAATAATTGGGGGAAACACCATGACTACGAGTATCACGGCGGACGGCATCAAAGCCGACCAGCCCGCGTTCCTGTCCAAGGAACGCATCATCGCCAAGCCCGGTTTTAACCGTTGGCTGGTACCACCGGCCGCTCTGGCCATCCACCTGTGCATCGGAATGGCCTACGGCTTTTCGGTGTTCTGGTTGCCGTTGTCCAAAGCCCTGGGCGTCACCAAGGCCGTGACTTGCGCGCCGGACATGAGCTTCATCGCTCAGGTCTTTTCGTCTCAATGCGACTGGCCGATCTCGATGCTCGGCTGGATCTACACCCTGTTCTTCATCTTCCTTGGCTGTTCGGCAGCAATCTGGGGCGGCTGGCTGGAACACGCAGGTCCTCGCAAGGCCGGTGTTGTGTCGGCACTGTGCTGGTGTGGTGGTCTGCTGATTTCGGCGCTGGGGGTCTATACCCACCAGATCTGGCTGATGTGGATCGGCTCCGGGGTTATTGGCGGTATTGGCCTGGGCCTGGGTTACATCTCGCCGGTCTCGACCCTGATCAAGTGGTTCCCGGACAAACGCGGCATGGCCACAGGCATGGCGATCATGGGCTTCGGTGGCGGCGCGATGGTTGGTGCTCCACTGGCTGCAGCGCTGATGGGGCACTTCGCTTCGCCAACCAGCGTGGGCGTATGGCAGAGCTTCCTGGTAATGGCCGCGATCTACTTCGTGTTCATGATCGGTGGCGCGCTGTCCTACCGCGTTCCGCCAACCGGCTGGAAGCCTGAAGGCTGGACTGCTCCGGCGAAAAAAGCCTCGAACGCGATGATCACTCACCGTCACGTGCACGTGAATGTGGCGTGGAAGACCCCGCAATTCCGTCTGGTGTGGCTGGTGCTGTGCCTGAACGTTTCGGCGGGTATCGGTATCCTCGGCATGGCTTCGCCGCTGCTGCAGGAAGTCTTCGCCGGTAAATTGCTGGGCACCGACCAGACGTTTGGTCAGCTGGACGCCGGGCAACTGGCCTCGATCGCAGCGATTGCGGCCGGTTTCACCGGTTTGCTGAGCCTGTTCAACATCGGTGGCCGGTTCTTCTGGGCTTCGTTCTCGGACTACCTGGGTCGCAAAAACACTTATTTCGTGTTCTTCGCCCTCGGTTTCGCGCTGTACGCGCTGATCCCGAACCTCGGTCACTTGGGCAACGTTGCGCTGTTCGTGGCGGCGTTCTGCATCATTTTGTCGATGTACGGCGGTGGTTTTGCAACGGTGCCGGCTTACCTGGCTGACTTGTTCGGTACGCAAATGGTCGGTGCGATCCACGGTCGTCTGCTGACTGCCTGGGCGGCAGCGGGCGTATTGGGTCCGGTGTTGGTGAACTACCTGCGTGAATATCAGCTGAGCATCGGCGTTGAACGTGCTGCGGCTTACGACATCACCCTGTACATCCTCGCGGGCCTGCTGGTGCTGGGTTTCCTGTGCAACCTGATGGTTCGCCCGGTGGCCGACAAGTACTTCATGACTGACGCTGAACTGGCGGCCGAACAGGCGCTGGGCCACGACAAAGGTGCTGATGCCAGCACCGTTCTGGAGTGGAAAGCGGATGCGGGCACCAAGCCATTGGCGGTGGCTGCGTGGCTGGTGGTGGGTATTCCGTTGGCGTGGGGTGTGTGGGTGACCCTGCAGAAAACGGCGGTGCTGTTCCATTAATAACCTCGCGCCCGACATGCCGGGCGCGCTGCAATCCCTGTAGGAGCGAAGCTTGCTCGCGAAGAACGATAATGCGGTCTGTCTGGTATATCGCCTTCGCGGGCAAGCCTCGCTCCTACATGTCTTTACAAGTATATCCCCGACGGCAGGGGACTCAGTCCGTCAGTGATATCACCTCTCGTGTTTCTGTTTAGCGCCCGCGACCCTATAATGGCTGCCTTTTTCGCCCCAATGATTTTTTGCGGAGCTGGTGATGGCCGAACGTATGGCGTCTGTCGAGCGCGACACTCTGGAAACCCAGATCAAAGCCTCGATCAACCTGGATGGCACCGGAAAGGCCCGATTTGATATCGGTGTACCTTTTCTTGAGCACATGCTGGACCAGATCGCCCGTCACGGGCTGATCGACCTGGATATTGTCAGTAAGGGCGACCTGCATATCGACGACCACCACACCGTGGAAGACGTCGGTATCACCCTGGGTCAGGCCTTTGCCAAAGCCATCGGCGACAAGAAGGGCATCCGTCGCTACGGCCACGCCTACGTGCCGCTCGATGAAGCGCTGTCGCGCGTGGTGATTGACTTCTCCGGCCGTCCTGGCCTGCAGATGCATGTTCCTTATACCCGCGCTACCGTCGGTGGCTTTGACGTTGACCTGTTCCAGGAATTCTTCCAGGGCTTCGTCAACCACGCCCTCGTCAGCCTGCACATCGACAACCTGCGTGGCACCAACACCCACCACCAGATCGAAACCGTGTTCAAGGCTTTCGGCCGCGCGCTGCGCATGGCTGTGGAGCTGGATGACCGCATGGCCGGGCAAATGCCTTCGACCAAAGGCGTTCTGTAATGCAGACGGTCGCGGTTATCGATTACGGCATGGGCAACCTGCACTCGGTGGCCAAGGCCCTCGAGCACGTCGGTGCCGGCAAGGTGCTGATCACCAGCGATGCCGATGTGATTCGCGAAGCCGACCGGGTGGTTTTTCCCGGCGTTGGTGCGATTCGCGATTGCATGGCGGAGATCCGTCGCCTGGGCTTCGACTCGCTGGTGCGTGAAGTCAGCCAGGACCGTCCGTTCCTTGGCATCTGCGTCGGCATGCAAGCCTTGCTCGACAGCAGTGAAGAGAACGACGGCGTCGACTGCATCGGTCTGTTTCCGGGCGCGGTGAAGTTCTTCGGCAAGGATTTGCACGAAGACGGCGAACACTTGAAAGTGCCGCACATGGGCTGGAACGAAGTGAAGCAGACGGTAGAACACCCGCTGTGGCACAACATTCCGGACCTGGCGCGTTTCTACTTCGTGCACAGCTACTACATCGCTGCCGGCAATGCGCGGCAGGTGGTGGGTAGCGGTCACTACGGGGTCGATTTCGCCGCGGCGCTGGCCGATGGCTCGCGTTTCGCTGTGCAATTCCACCCGGAGAAAAGCCATACCCATGGCCTGCAATTGCTGCAGAACTTCGCTGCGTGGGATGGTCGCTGGTAAATGGCTGCCAAAAAGAAGCCGCCGATCCTGACCCTCACTCCCGAGCAGGAGAACGAGGCCAATCACAAGATCAAACGCTTCATGGAAGACCGCTTCGAACTGGACCTGGGTTCGTTCGAGGCGGCTGAAATCCTTGAGCTGTTTACCCGCGAAATTGCTCCGCACTATTACAACAGGGCGATTTTCGATGTGCAGACGCACCTCAAAGAGAGGTTCGAAAGCATCGAAAGCGACCTGTGGGCGCTCGAGAAAAACTGATTTCCGAGCGAAGCTGAATACTCGAATTTGAAGGTTTGCCAGATGCTGATTATTCCCGCTATCGATCTCAAAGACGGTGCCTGTGTTCGTCTGCGCCAGGGCCGCATGGAAGATTCCACAGTGTTCTCCGATGACCCGGTGAGCATGGCTGCCAAGTGGGTGGAAGGCGGTTGCCGCCGTCTGCATCTGGTCGACCTGAACGGTGCCTTCGAAGGCCAGCCGGTCAACGGCGAGGTGGTCACCGCCATCGCCAAGCGCTACCCGAACCTGCCGATCCAGATCGGCGGCGGTATCCGCTCCCTGGAAACCATCGAACACTACGTGAAAGCGGGCGTGAGCTACGTGATCATCGGCACCAAAGCCGTGAAAGATCCGGCTTTCGTTGCTGAAGCCTGCCGCGCGTTCCCGGGCAAAGTGATCGTCGGCCTGGATGCCAAAGACGGTTTTGTCGCCACTGACGGCTGGGCTGAAATCAGCACCATTCAGGTGATTGACCTGGCCAAGCAATTCGAAGCCGACGGCGTGTCCGCGATCGTTTATACCGACATCGCCAAAGACGGCATGATGCAGGGCTGCAACGTTTCGTACACCGCTGCCCTGGCCGCTGCGACGAAGATTCCGGTGATCGCTTCCGGCGGTATCCACAATCTGGGTGACATCAAGTCGCTGCTCGACGCCAAGGCGCCAGGCATCATCGGCGCCATCACCGGCCGGGCGATCTACGAAGGCACCCTCGACGTCGCCGAAGCGCAAGCTTTCTGCGATTCGTATAAAGGCTGAGGACTGACCATGGCGCTGGCCAAACGCATCATCCCTTGCCTGGACGTGGATAACGGCCGGGTGGTCAAGGGCGTCAAGTTCGAGAACATTCGCGACGCCGGCGACCCGGTGGAAATCGCCCGTCGCTACGACGAGCAAGGTGCCGACGAGATTACCTTTCTCGACATCACCGCCAGCGTCGACGGTCGCGACACCACGCTGCATACCGTCGAACGCATGGCCAGCCAGGTGTTCATCCCGCTGACAGTGGGTGGCGGTGTGCGTACCGTGCAGGACATTCGCAACTTGCTCAATGCCGGCGCGGACAAGGTTTCGATCAACACCGCTGCGGTGTTCAACCCGGAATTCGTCGGCGAAGCGGCTCAGCATTTCGGCTCGCAGTGCATCGTCGTTGCCATCGACGCGAAGAAAGTTTCCGGTCCGGGCGAAACCCCGCGCTGGGAAATCTTCACTCACGGTGGTCGCAAGCCAACCGGCCTCGACGCCGTTGAGTGGGCGAAGAAGATGGAAGGCCTCGGTGCCGGTGAAATCCTGCTGACCAGCATGGACCAGGACGGCATGAAAAACGGCTTCGACCTGGGCGTCACCCGCGCCATCAGCGATGCGCTGGGGATTCCGGTGATCGCGTCCGGCGGTGTCGGCAACCTGCAGCACTTGGCCGACGGCATCCTCGAAGGCCACGCCAGCGCGGTGCTGGCGGCGAGTATTTTCCACTTCGGCGAATACACCGTGCAGGAAGCCAAGGCCTACATGGCGCATCGCGGCATCGTGATGCGTTAAACAGTACAGGCCAGTGGACAGTATGGCGGGCTCAAGGCACTCTTGGGCACGCCATGGATTCCGGTAGTCCGACATGCTTAAACGTCTTCTTCTTGTCCTCGCCAGCGCTTCTCTGTTGTTCATCAACGGAGTTCACGCCGAAGAAAATCCCGGCACCGGTCTGGTGTTGCTGACGGAAAACTTCCCGCCGTACAACATGGCAAAGAATGGCAAGAATTTCGCTCAGGACGAAAACATCAACGGCATTGCCGTGGACATTGTCCGTGAGATGTTCAAGCGCGCCGACATTACCTACAGCCTGACACTGCGTTTCCCTTGGGAGCGAATCTACAGACTCGCCCTGGAAAAACCTGGCTATGGCGTGTTCGTGATGGCGCGGTTGCCGGACCGCGAGAAACTCTTCAAGTGGGTCGGCCCTATCGGCCCGGACGACTGGATTCTGCTGGCCAAGGCCGATAGCAAGATCACCCTCGAATCGCTGGAGCAGGCACGCAAATACAAGATTGGCGCCTACAAGGGCGATGCGATTGCCGAGACGCTGGCCAAGCAAGGACTGAAACCGATCGTTGTGCTGCGCGATCAAGACAACGCGAAGAAGCTGGTTAACGGCCAGATCGACCTGTGGGCCACCGGTGATCCGGCCGGGCGTTACCTCGCCCGACAGGATGGCGTGACCGGCCTCAAGACCGTGCTGCGCTTCAACAGTGCCGAACTGTACCTGGCACTGAACAAAGACGTGCCGGACGAAACCGTCGCCAAGCTGCAAGCCGCACTGGATCAACTGCGCAAGGAAGGCGTGGTGGACGAGATCATGTCGCGGTATTTGTAGCGTTCAATGCCCGATCTTTCGCCATGCATATACCAATGTGGGAGCGAGCCTGCTCGCGATGAGGGAGTGTCAGTCGACATCATTGTTGTCTGACATACCGCGATCGCGAGCAGGCTCGCTCCCACAGTGGTTTTGTGGTGCGGCAGGTTAGCGGTAGACCCCATCCTTGCCATGTGCCGCCGTCGCGCGATTGCCCCGCACGCTGATCATCAATTTGATGTCGATCCAGTCAATGCCCTGAGCCTTGAGCTTGGGCAATTCACGTTCAAGCACCGCCAATGTCTGCGGATACGGATGCCCGATCATCACTGCAGAACCCTGCTTGCGCGCCAGGCTGATTGCCGTCTGTAGCTGAGTGAAGATCGCCGCTTCAGTGGGCTCGTCATCCAGGAACACATCCCGCGAAACACTCGCCAGACCAATCTTCTGCGCCTCGGCGGCCGCCACGGTTTGCGCACTGGTGCGGCTGTCGACGAAGAACTTGTGCCGACGCTGCAACTCCGCCATCAGCCAGGCCATGGCCGGTTGCCGAGCGGTCATGCGGCTGCCCATGTGGTTGTTGATGCCGGCGGCATACGGCACCGCCTTGAACGCCGCGTCCAGGCGTTTCTCGAGTTCTTCGAGGGGCAATTCGGGATGCCAGGCGAACGGGCCAGTGGCCGGGTCCATGGGCATGTGCAGGATGACGGTCTTGCCGGCACGATGGGCTTCGCGGGCGAATTCGCTGGCGTGGGGTGTATCGGGCATGATTGCCGTGGTGACGGGGCCGGGCAGGGCCAGCACGCGACGATCCCGGGGCAGGTTCTGCCCCAGGTCATCGATGATCAGGCTCAGATAAGCCTTGTGGGGTGTGGCCGCTGTTGTGGCCGGCGCCGCGTGAGCAACACCCGCCAGACAGCACAGCAGACCGAGGAGCAACCGCAGGCGCATCTCAGCGGCCGGAGGTGATGCTCAGCCCTTTGAGCAGGCTCAGGGCCTGGGCCAACTGGTAATCGTCATCCTGCGGCATGGCCTTGGCTTTGCCGGCGGAACCGGTCGGTTTGTCGGCGCCGCCGTTGCCATTGCCCAAGTGACCTTGCAGATCGGCTTCCTTGAAGTACTCGCCGTCCTGCTCGCTGGTGATCTTGGCCTTGCGCACTTCGATGTCCGGAACGATGCCCTGCGCCTGAATCGAGCGACCGTTCGGCGTGTAGTACAGCGCCGTGGTGATTTTCAGTGCGCGTTCGTTGTTCAGCGGCAACACGGTCTGGACCGAGCCTTTGCCGAAACTGGTGGTGCCCATGACCACTGCGCGTTTCTGATCCTGCAGGGCACCGGCGACAATTTCCGAGGCCGAGGCGCTGCCACCGTTGATCAGCACGACCATTGGCACGGCTTCGCTTTCGTCCTTGCCGGTGGCGGAGAAGCGCAGTTCGGAGTTGGCGATGCGGCCCTTGGTGTAGACGATCAGGCCCTTGGTGATGAAGTGGTCGACCACTTCCACCGCCGATTGCAGCACGCCGCCCGGGTTGTTACGCAAGTCGAGGACGATGCCGCTGAGCTTCTTGCCGTTGTCCTTGCGCAGCTTGGCCAGGGCCTTGGAGACCTCTTCGCCGGTCTTGACCTGGAACTGGGTGATGCGGATGTAGCCGTAGCCGGACTCCAGCAGCTGGCTCTTCACGCTCTTCACTTGAATGATGGCGCGGACCAGGGTCACGTCGAACGGCGCGCCGCCGTCGCGTACCAGGGTCAGGGTGATCTTCTGGCCGATCTTGCCGCGCATCTTGTCCACGGCTTCGGTCATGCTCTGGCCGCGAGTCGGCTGGCCGTTGATCTTGACGATGAAGTCGCCGGCCTGAATGCCGGCCTTGGAGGCCGGGGTGTCATCGATGGGCGAAACCACTTTGATGAAACCGTCTTCGGCGCCGACTTCGATGCCAAGGCCGCCGAATTCGCCGCTGGTGCTTTCCTGCAATTCAGCGAAGTCTTCAGGACCCAGGTACGCGGAGTGCGGGTCGAGGTTGCTGAGCATGCCCTTGATGGCGTTTTCCAGCAGGGTCTTGTCATCCACCGGTTCGACATAGGCTGCCTTGATCCGGTCCATGACTTCGGCAAAGGTGCGCAACTCGTCCAGCGGCAATGGCGCCTTGGTGGTCGCAGCGGTGCCGGCAGGCGCGACCGCCGGGGCCGGTTGGGCAGCAAACGCCAACGGCGCGCCGATCACCAGGGCAATCGTCAGGGCCAGCGAGGTAAGGCGGGACAAATACAGCATGTCGAACGAACTCCTGAAGTAGATGGCGTACTTATCCTTGCGCACGACACCATTGCGCCGGATCACTCGGGTGACCCTGCTGACGAATAGCGAAATACAGCGCTGGTGTGTCCTGCCCGCCACTGCTACCGACAGTGGAGATGGACTCACCGGCTTTTACCACGTCACCGGCAGACTTGAGCAGCGTCTGGTTGTGACCGTAAAGACTCAAAAAACCGTTGCCGTGGTCGAGGATCACCAGCAACCCGGCGCCTCGCAACCAATCGGCAAACACCACGCGGCCGCCGTGAACGGCATGCACCTGGCTGCCAGCGGAGGCGCTGATCATCACGCCGTCCCATTTGGTGCGGGCATCGTCGCCACGGCTTTCACCGAAGCGTGCGAGCAGTCGACCATCAACCGGCCATGGAAGTCTGCCTCGGGTAGAAGCAAAGGGGCCGCCAAAGGTTTCGCCTGAACTTGAAACCAGTGCGCCGGGTGTCGATTTAACGGTTTTGCGTGGGGCATCGGTGGCATCTGCTTCAGCCTGAGCCTCACGTAAACGCTTTTTTTCGGCTTCCTGCTGGGCGATCAGCGCTTTTTGCCGCGCCTCTTCTGCCTCTCGGGCCTGGCGGGCCAGGGTTTCTTCGATGGTTTTAAGGACTTTAGACAGGTCCGCCTGATCCTGCTCGCGTGCCGCCAGTTTCTGATCGCGAGCCTTTACGTCGTCATTGAGCTTGGCCAGGACTTGCTGACGCTCTTGGCGGACTTTGTCGAGTTCATCACGCTGGCTGTCGAGGCTGCTTTTCTGAACCAGCAATTGCGCCTGCTGCAGGCCGATGTCTTTTTCGACATTGGCCAGTTGGCGCAGGGTTTCGTTGAAATTCTTCAGCTGCTCCAGGCGGGCCTGGCTCAGGTAGTCGTAATAGGTGAGGGTGCGGGCGAATTTTTCCGGGTTCTGCTGATTGAGCAGCAGCTTCAGGTACTCCTGGCGGCCATTCTGATAGGCCGCTCGGGCCTGGATGGCGATCAGTCGTTGCTGTTCAATGCGCGCGCTCTGGAGTTTTTTTTTCTCGGTATCGAGTCGCTGCAGCTCGGATTCGCTTTTCTTCAGCTCTTTTTGCAGGGATTCGACCTGCTTCTCGAGCTTGCCCATCTCGGTTTCGGTGCCCTTGAGGTCTTTCTGCACTCCGGATTTTTCTTCCTGGAGTTTACCCAGCAGTTTCTTCAGCTCGGCAATGTCCTGACGCGTGGCGTCCAACTGTTGTTGGGTTTGCGTGCGCTCGTCGGCAAAGGCCGGTTGAAGCAGGCAAGTCAGGGCAAGGGCTATCAGGACGCGAAGCATAGAGGCGGGCGACACCAGGGAAAGGGACGGCCTAGTATGCCCGCCAAGCGCAGCAAAAAAAATGCCCAATTGGGGTTGTGTGATAACTGGACAAAAAAACACCGAAAACCAATGTGGGAGCGAGCCTGCTCGCGATGGCATCAGTACATTCAACAAAGATGTTGGCTGTCAGATTGCTATCGCGAGCAGGCTCGCTCCCACAGGGTTTTGGCGGTGTTTGATAGGGCGGGTTACACCAGAATCGATGTCCCGGTCATTTCCACAGGTTTCTCAAGCCCCAGCAACATCAGCATGGTCGGCGCCACATCCGCCAGCACGCCGCCATCACGCACCTTGAGATCACGCTTGCCGACATAGATGAACGGCACCGGCTCGGTGGTATGCGCAGTGTGCGCCTGGCCAGTGGATGCATCGGACATTTGCTCGACGTTGCCATGGTCGGCGGTAATCAGGGCTTCGCCGCCGACTTTTTCCAGCGCATCGACGATACGGCCGACGCACAGGTCCAGGCACTCGACCGCTTTGACTGCCGCGTCGAATACACCGCTATGGCCGACCATGTCGCCGTTGGCGTAGTTGACCACGATCACGTCGTAACGCTGGTTTTCAATGGCATCGACGATGCGGTCGGTGACTTCCGGAGCACTCATCTCGGGCTGCAAGTCATAGGTGGCGACCTTCGGCGACGGGATCAGGATGCGTTCTTCGCCCGGGAACGGTTCTTCGCGACCGCCAGAGAAGAAGAAAGTCACGTGGGCGTATTTCTCGGTTTCGGCGATGCGCAGCTGCGTCTTGCCGTTTTTCGCCAGGTAATCGCCCAGCACGTTGTCCAGGCTGCTCGCGGCGAAGGCCGATGGCGCGGGGATGCTGGCGGCGTATTGGGTCAGCATGACGAAACCGGCAAGTGCAGGCTGGCGAGCGCGCTCGAATTCCTTGAAATCGTCTTCGACGAACACGCGGGTCAGCTCGCGGGCACGGTCTGCGCGAAAGTTCATGAAGATCACGGCGTCGCCGTCTTCAACCTTGACCGGCTCACCGATGCTGGTGGCTTTGACGAATTCGTCGCTCTCACCACGTTCGTAAGCGGCTTGCAGGCCTTCCTGTGCGGTAGCGGCGTTGAACTCGCTGGCGCCATCGACAATCAGGTTGTAGGCCTGGGACACACGGTCCCAGCGGTTATCGCGGTCCATGGCGTAGTAGCGGCCGATGATGCTGGCGATCCGGCCTTTGCCGAGGGCTTCGAAGGTCGCGTCCAACAGCTCGATCGACGACTGGGCGCTTTTCGGTGGCGTATCACGGCCATCAAGGAAGGCGTGCAGGTAGATTTTTTCGGCGCCGCGCTTGTAGGCCAGTTCCGCCATGGCGACCAGGTGATCCTGGTGGCTATGAACGCCGCCATCGGACAGCAGACCCATGAAGTGCACGGCTTTGCCGGCAGCAACGGCTTTATCCACCGCGGCGCAGATGGTCGGGTTCTCGAAGAACTCGCCGTCGCGGATCGCTTTGGTCACACGCGTGAAGTCCTGATACACCACGCGGCCGGCGCCAAGGTTCATGTGGCCGACTTCGGAGTTGCCCATCTGGCCGTCCGGCAAGCCGACGTCCATGCCGCTGCCCGAGATCAGGCCGTTCGGCACGGTGGCCCACAGACGGTCCAGCACAGGCTTCTTCGCTGCAAAGATGGCGTTGGATTCAGGGCTCTCGCTGTGACCGAAGCCGTCGAGAATAATCAGGACCAAAGGTTTAGGCGTGGTAGTCATGGATTCCACTCGTGGCTGAGTTATAAAGAGGGCGATGGAAAAGGGAGTAGGAGTTTAAAGCGAAGTTCCGACGGCGTCACCGCCGGACGGGGTTTGGCCCACCATAGTGGCTGTGTATACTGGCCGACATTTTAACGCCCTGGAACCTCCTTCGATGGTTGCTCACCTGATTGAATTTGCCACTAACCACTATTTGCTTGTCGGTATCTTCGTCGTACTGCTGGCGTTGCTGATCGCTTATCAGATGCAAGGCGGCGGCCGCAGCCTGAGCACCGGTGAACTGACCGGGCTGGTCAACAAAGATGCAGGCGTGGTAATCGACATTCGTCCGACCAAGGATTTCACCGCTGGTCACATTGTTGGTGCGTTGAATATTCCTCACGACAAACTGACCGCTCGCGTCGGCGAACTGGAAAAGCACAAGGCCAAGACCATTATCCTGGTCGATGCCATGGGCCAGACGGCCGGCACTCATGCCCGCGAACTGATGAAAGCCGGCTTCACCGCCGCCAAGCTGTCCGGCGGTATTTCCAGCTGGAAAGCCGACAATCTGCCGCTGGTGAAGTGATATGAACAACGTCGTCGTCTATTCCAGCGATTACTGCCCTTATTGCTCGCGAGCCAAGTACCTGCTCGAGAACAAAGGCGTAGCCTTCGAAGAGATCAAGGTCGATGGCAAGCCGCAGGTGCGTGCAGCGATGGCTCAGAAGGCCGGGCGTACGTCCGTGCCGCAGATCTGGATCGGCAGCACCCACGTTGGCGGCTGTGATGATTTGTTTGCCCTGGAGCGCGCCGGCAAGCTCGACGCCATGCTCAAGGCCTGACTGCCTTACTTGAAATAGCCAACCCTACAAGACCCGAGATCAGAAAGGATCTGAGATGACTGACCAACAGAACACTGCAGCTAGCGAAGAAGAAACCGCACCGCAATTCTCCTTGCAGCGCATCTACGTACGTGACTTGTCCTTCGAAGCCCCGAAAAGCCCGGCGATCTTTCGCCAGCAGTGGGAGCCGAGCGTCGGTCTGGATCTGAACACTCGCCAGAAGGCTCTGGAAGGCGACTTCCACGAAGTCGTATTGACCCTGTCGGTTACCGTGAAAAACGGTGACGAAGTGGCGTTCATCGCTGAAGTGCAACAGGCCGGGATCTTCCTGATCAAGAACCTGGACGATGCTTCGATGAGCCACACCCTGGGTGCGTTCTGCCCGAACATCCTGTTCCCGTACGCTCGCGAAACCCTGGACAGCCTGGTGACCCGCGGTTCGTTCCCGGCCCTGATGCTGGCCCCGGTGAACTTCGACGCGCTGTACGCACAAGAGCTGCAACGCATGCAGGCGGCTGGCGAGACTCCAACCGTTCAGTAAGCTGCGCTGCTGAAAATCGCGGGCAAGCCCGCTCCCACAGGATTGTGCAAAACCTGTGGGAGCGGGCTTGCCCGCGATTGTTTCTGTCAGGCGAAAACGATCGTCGGGTTATTTGAACCCCAGCTGACGCCAGCCTTCATACACGGCGACGGCCACGGTGTTGGACAGGTTCAGGCTGCGACAGCCTTCGCGCATCGGCAAACGCAGGCGTTGTTCGCTGGGCAGGGCGTCGAGCACCTCGGCCGGCAAGCCACGGCTTTCCGGGCCGAACAGGAAGGCATCGCCCTCGGCGAAGCTGGCGTCGTGAAAGGGTCGCGAGCCCTTGGTGGTAAAGGCGAACAGCCGTGGATGACCGAGGCTTTCCAGACAGCTGGCGAGGTCTGCGTGGCGTTGCAGGGTGGCATACTCATGGTAATCGAGGCCGGCCCGGCGCAGACGCTTGTCGTCCATCTCGAAGCCCAGCGGTTCGATCAAATGCAGGTGGCAGCCACTGTTGGCGCACAGCCTGATAACGTTGCCGGTATTCGGCGGAATTTCTGGTTGGAAAAGGATGACGTGAAACATGCACGGCTCCGAAGGTAAAGATGACGGGCATTCTACGCCGCCAAAGGACCCTCGTTCGAAACTATTCCCGCGGGTGATGGCTTCGCTGGCAATTGTCGGGATGATGGTGGGCCTGATGATCGGTCGCCTGACTGCGCCCGACCCCAGCGTTTTGCAGCAGGTCGAGGTGACGAACGATGGGCTGGTGGTGTGGTTCAACAACGAACCCAAAACCCACGGCGAGCTGGTCGACGGCAGCGTGGCGCTGTTGTTCGAGGCTGAAGGCAAGGCGCAGAAAGGTCAGCTCAAGCTCAACGGCAAGGACGTGAACTGGCGAACGCGGTTGAGTGATGGGGGATTGTTGCTGACGGTGGTGGCGGCCCGGCCGCTGCAGGGCGAGTGGGCCGGTAGCGAGGTCGATGACCGCTGGCGGCTGGAGATCCATCTCCGAGAGCAATAAAAGAGGGAATCCCCGGCCTGCCTGTACCAAGGTCCCCAAAACGGGAGGGCTCGCGCATTGCGGCGTGAACCCGGTGTAAAGAGGGAATCCCCGGCCTGCCTGTACCAAGGTCCCCGAAACGGGATGGGCTCGCGCATTGCGGCGTGAGCCCGGTGTAAAGAGGGAGTCCCCGGCCTGCCTGTACCAAGGGCCCCAAAACGGGATGGGCTCGTCGCAGTTGCGGTATGAGCCCGGTGTAAAGAGGGGAATCCCCGGCCTGCCTGTACCAAGGTCCCCGAAACTGGGTAGTGAATCGAATCACTGATTGGACTATTGCAGGGGGCGTGCCAGTTTTTAACAAGTTGCAACAGAAAACCGTCGAGCAGCGCTGAAAGCCCCGTAATTCGGGGCTTTTGTGTTTCTGCGATATGGTTTTTCTTGCAGGTGGAGGCGGGGTTTTGGATCGATTGTCGTGCGCGATTGCGGTTCACGGTGCATTCAGGCGGTGCACGGTGGCGCCAAAAGCTTCGCGGGCAAGCCTCGCTCCTACAGGTTCGGTGTTGACCACCATTTGGGGTTCACACCAGACTTGTAGGAGCGAGGCTTGCCCGCGAATGGATTTAGAGAGCGACGAAGATTGAAAGCACTAACTAGCCCTCATCCCCCTCATCATCATCCCCACCATCAACCTTCATCCCCAATTCCTTGATCTTGCGGGTCAAGGTATTGCGGCCCCAGCCCAGCAAAACGGCAGCGTCACGGCGGCGGCCGGCGGTGTGTTTGAGGGCGGTCTCGATCATGATTCGCTCAAAAGCTGGCACGGCACTGTCAAGCAGGCTCGACTGACCGCGAGCCAGCGCCTGATCAGCCCACTGACGCAACGCTTGCTCCCAGTTGGTCACCGGCGCCGAGTCCTGCGGCAGGCTCAGCAGCTCCGGCGGCAGATCGCTGATGTGCACTTCGCGACCTGAAGCCATCACAGTGATCCAGCGGCAGGTATTCTCCAGCTGACGCACGTTGCCTGGCCACGGCAGGTTCTTCAGGTATTCCTCGGTTTCGCTTTTCAGCAGCTTCGGTTCCACCGCCAGTTCTTGCGCGGCGCGGCTGAGGAAGTGCTTGGCCAGGGTCGGGATGTCTTCGCGACGGTCCGACAGCCGTGGAATGTGGATGCGGATCACGTTGAGGCGGTGGAACAAGTCCTCACGGAATTTTCCGGCATGCACCAGGGTTTCCAGATTCTGGTGAGTCGCGGCGATGATTCGCACATCGACCTTCACCGGCACATGACCGCCGACGCGGTAGAACTCACCGTCCGCCAATACCCGCAGCAAGCGCGTCTGAGTGTCTGCCGGCATATCGCCGATTTCATCGAGGAACAGCGTGCCGCCGTCAGCCTGCTCAAAACGCCCGCGACGCAGGTTGGCCGCGCCGGTGAACGCGCCTTTCTCATGGCCGAACAGTTCGGATTCCATCAGGTCCTTGGGGATCGCCGCCATGTTCAGCGCAATGAACGGCGAAGCCGCACGCGGACTGTGACGGTGCAGCGCGTGTGCCACCAACTCTTTACCGGTACCGGATTCGCCGTTGATCAGCACAGTGATGTTGGAGTGGCTCAAGCGCCCGATGGCGCGAAACACTTCCTGCATCGCCGGTGCTTCACCGATGATTTCCGGGGTGCGGGTCAAGGCGACCGGGACTTCCAGGCCTTGCTGTTCCTGGGCGTGTTGGTTCGCGCGTTTGACCAGCGACACCGCTTCGTCAACGTCGAACGGTTTCGGCAGGTATTCAAATGCGCCGCCCTGATAGGACGCGACAGCGCTGTCCAGGTCGGAGTGCGCGGTCATGATGATCACTGGTAGCCGTGGGTGTTGTTCGCGAATCCGCGCCAGAAGGTCCAGGCCGCTGGCACCCGGCATGCGGATGTCGGAGATGATCACGTCCGGCTGCTGGCGCGCCAGGCGGCTCATCACGCCATCGGCGCTGTCGAAGCTTTGCGTGGTCATGCCTTCCTGCTGCAAGGCTTTTTCCAGGACCCAACGGATAGAACGGTCGTCATCGACGATCCACACGGTTTCACTACGGCTCATGTCGATGTGGCTCCTTGTTCCAGTGGCAGAAAGATCGAGAACGTGGTGTGGCCTGGATGGCTGTCACATTCGATCAGGCCCTGGTGCTGGCTGATGATGTTCTGGGTAATGGCCAGGCCCAGCCCGGTACCGTCCGGGCGGCCGCTGACCATGGGAAAGAAGATGGTTTCCTGCAGCTCGGCGGGGATCCCCGGGCCGTTGTCGATGATTTCGATCTTGGTCACCAGGCGATGGCGCACGTGGCCGATGGTGAACTGGCGCATGGCGCGAGTACGCAAGCTGATGCGGCCAAGGCGCAGCTCGTTCTGGCTGCTGATGGCCTGCATCGCGTTGCGCACAATGTTCAGGACGGCCTGAATCATCTGTTCGCGATCAATCAACACATCCGGAATGCTTGGGTCGTAGTCGCGCACCAAAGTGATGCAGCCCTGACTTTCGGCCTCTACCAACTGACCTACGCGCTCCAGCACTTCATGGACGTTGCACATGGCCAGTGACGGCAATTTGTTGGAGCCGAGCATGCGATCCACCAGATTGCGCAGGCGATCGGCTTCTTCAATGATGACGTTGGTGTAGTCGCGCAGGCTTTCTTCCGGCAATTCACGGGCGAGCAACTGAGCCGCGCCGCGAATCCCGCCGAGAGGGTTTTTGATTTCGTGGGCGAGACCGCGTACCAGCATCTTGCTGGTTTCTTGCTTCGACAGTTGCGCCTCTTCCTTGGTGATCCGCAGCAAGCGGTCACGCGGGTGAACCTCCAGCAACAGCAGCGTATCGCCATTGCTCAGGATCGGTGTCACGGCGTAGTCGACGGTCAGGGTCTGGCCGGTGAGGGCGGTGAGCATCGCTTCGCGCTTGGTGAACGGGTGCGCCTGCTCGACCGCCTGGCGCAGGGAGTTCAGCGCCTCGGTGGACTCGGTGAACAACTCACTGATGAACTGCCCATGGCTACGCTGGCCGCTGATGGCCAGCAGCATCTCCGCCGCCGGGTTCATGTACTCAAGGCGCAGTTCGGAGTCGAGCAGAATGGTTGCGGTGGTCAGGTTGTCGAGTAGCAAGCGGTGTAGTGCGTCGCTAATGGTCATCAGGACCTCTTTTGGAGCAGGGCATGCGCATGAATAACGCGCCGATACGAGGAAAATGCAAAAACCAAACCAAGGCTCCGAAAAGAAGCGTTTAGAGCCTGAAACAGGCGTTTGACGCTCATTTGCGTGGCGTTCTGCCAGCTTTTGCGGGTACTTTCGAACCAAAATGGGTTGTGTTGTGAGTACTGTGCACTCTATTGCACCAATATAGTGCGCAAACCTGAACTAAGTAAAAAGAAGCAGAGCCCGGGCCAAGTGCAGAACTGTGGCGAGCAACTTTGAGCGACGAGAATCCTGTGGGAGCGAGGCTTGCCCGCGAAGAATGCACCGCGGTTTTTCAGGTATTACGCGTCATCGTTCTTCGCGGGCAAGCCACGCTCCCACAGGTTCTATGTCTTAACTGGCCGGCGTTAGCGCTAAAAGAAGCTCTTTTCTTCTTCGGGTTTGTCTTTGAGGGGGCATTCCGGCCGTCGGCCGTAGTCGGTGAGGACGCAGGGTTTGACCTGACGTTTCTGCGCGAGGGAAATGCGCTGCATGTGGAAGGGTTGATTGGCCGTGCGTTCGACGGTACGGCCCTGTTCGTCGAGGATTTCCACCGACAGGTGATGGCTGCCGCGGTCGATGTTGCTCAGGGCGAACACCGGGCTCGGGCCGGGCTCGGCGGTGGGTTGGCCATCCAGCAGCAGACGATAGCGATGGCCCTGTTGCAGGCCGGGTTCGCTGGTAACGCTGACGATCAATTCACCGGCTGTGCTACGGATCGTGGCATCCGGGTCCGGCACCAGCACACGAAGCATGTCGTAATGAAACAGTGGTTTGGCTTTCGTGGCCGTCACTGGCGCGGCGCCGCTCGGGTTGGCCGACATTCGATTGCTGGTCGCCAGTGGCACACGCTTGGCATTGCGGGTGCCCGGCTGATCGGTGAAAACCCGATTGCCTTGGGCGTCGATGTAGGTAAAAACCTCGGCCATTGCCGGCAGGCTGATCAGGCACGCGACCAACAGCCAGAACCTCAAGGCTTATGCACCCGTTGTACGGTGAAGGTCACGGTGGGGCTCTGCTGCACGACGTTTTGTCCATCGATCACCTGAACCGCGAGGCGGTGTTCGCCACGGTCGATGTTCACCAGTTGCAGAATCGGCACGTTGCTCGGTTGGCCGTAGGGTTGATCGTCCAGCAACAGCCTCAATCGATGAGGGCCTTGCAGGCGCGGCTGGATCAATACGCTGACCGTGAACGTGCCGTTGTTGGCGCGCAGGACTTCTTCGGTGGGCAAGCCGGTCAGTTCCAGCACCTGATAGGCGCTGTTGGGCTGTTCACGGTTACTGGATTGCGCAGGTGCTACAGGCTCGCTCGGCGACTGACGCTCGACGCTGTTGAGCGGTGGCAACTCCACGGGTTGAGCCTTTACGCCATAGGGCGGTTGATTGCTGTACGCGGTGTTGCCGTTGGCGTCGGTGTATTTGTAGATCTGCGCGGCGGCGGGCAGGGCGATCAGCGCAAGCAGGCATAACAACAATGAGCGCATTGCAGGCTTCCATTGGCCGTTGGGCGAGTGTCCGGCCCTGTTCCGTTCTTGGCGACTAAGCGCTGAGCATAGAGCACTTCAGCGCACATCGGCAGGTCGGCTCAGCGGCTGGCGCTGCACAACTCAGCGGTGGCGCGTACCTGGGCAAGCTCACGCAATGGCGCGTGGGCGCCGGCTTTATTGGCCTTGGCCAGCCAGGATGGGCACTGCGGGTCGTTGCGATAAGGGCTGAAATCGGCCAGTTGTTGCAGCAGGCGTTTTTGTAACCGGTCAAGTTGCGGGCGGATCTGCCCGACGAGATCGGGGCGGGGATCGTTGGGTGCCTTGCCTTGGGCATGCCAGTCAGACAAGTGCGCGTATTGCACCAGTTTGTTGGCCTCGATCTGCGCCGAGAAGAACTGTTCGACGGCTTCGTTGCTCAATTTATAGGCAGGTGCCAGGGCGACAGCACCGGCAATGACTTCGCGCTCGCGCTGCCGGTCTTCGACAGGTTTGCCGCTGTCCCATTTGCTCAGCGCAACCTGATCGGCAATTGCCAGGCGTTCTTCGATGGTGCCAAGCAATGGGGCGAGGGCGGCAGGTGCCGGGCTGGCAAAAGCGCTGTTGGCCAGCAGGGCGGTGAGCAGGGCAAGGCATGGGCGTAGGCGCATGGGGGCATCTCGGCTTTATCGGATGAAGGCCATGATGCACGCAACCGGGCATCCGATGACAGACGGTCGCCCATAAAAAAGGCCTCCCGAAGGAGGCCTCTCTTTTGTCACGCCGCGTAGCGCGACGCTACCGGATCAGCAGCTGTAGTACAGCTCATATTCCAGTGGGTGTACGAAGGTACGAACCTTGATTTCTTCTTCGCTTTTCAGAGCGATGTAAGCGTCGATGAAGTCGTCGCTGAAAACGCCGCCTTTGGTCAGGAACGCACGACCTTTGTCCAGCTCTTCCAGGGCTTCTTTCAGGCTGCCGCAAACTTGTGGGATCTCTTTCGCCTCTTCAGGCGGCAGGTCGTACAGGTTTTTGTCAGCTGCGTCGCCAGGGTGGATCTTGTTCTGGATGCCGTCCAGGCCAGCCATCAACAGTGCAGCGAAGCCCAGGTACGGGTTAGCTGCCGGATCCGGGAAGCGAGCTTCGATACGGCGAGCGCGAGGGCTGGACACGTAAGGAATACGGATCGAAGCCGAACGGTTGCGAGCCGAGTAAGCCAGCATCACTGGAGCTTCGAAACCTGGGACCAGACGCTTGTAGGAGTTGGTCGACGGGTTGGTGAAGCCGTTCAGGGCCTTACCGTGCTTGATGATGCCGCCGATGAAGTACAGAGCTGTATCGGACAGGCCGGCATAGCCTTCGCCAGCGAAGGTGTTCTTGCCATCTTTGGCGATGGACAGGTGAACGTGCATACCCGAACCGTTGTCGCCGTACAGAGGCTTAGGCATGAAGGTCGCGGTGCGGCCGTATGCGTCAGCAACGTTGTGTACGCAGTACTTCAGGGTTTGAACTTCGTCAGCCTTGGCAACCAGGGTGTTGAACTTCACGCCGATTTCGTTCTGACCGGCAGTCGCCACTTCGTGGTGGTGAACTTCGATGACCAGGCCCATTTCTTCCATGGCGTTGCACATGGAGGTACGGATTTCGTGGTCGTGGTCGAACGGCGGAACAGGGAAGTAGCCGCCTTTGACGCCTGGACGGTGGCCTTTGTTGCCGCCTTCCACGTCCTGGTCGGACATCCACGAACCTTGTTCGGAGAAGATTTTGAACATCGAACCGGAGATGTCGGACTTGAACTTCACTTCGTCGAAGATGAAGAACTCAGGCTCTGGACCAACGAATACGGTGTCACCGATACCGGTCGACTTCAGGTATTCCTCGGCACGCTTGGCGATCGCACGTGGGTCACGGTCGTAGCCTTGCATGGTCGAAGGCTCGATCACGTCGCAAACCAGAATCAGGGTCGGCTCTTCGGTGAACGGGTCGAGAACGGCAGTGGAGTCGTCCGGCATCAGGATCATGTCGGAAGCTTCGATGCCTTTCCAGCCAGCGATGGAGGAACCGTCGAACATTTTGCCTTCTTCGAAGAAAGCTTCATCCAGCCCATCGCGAGCCGGCATGGTCACGTGGTGCTGAGTGCCTTTGGTGTCCGTGAAGCGCAGATCAATCCACTTGACGTCATGATCTTTGATGAGTTGAACCGACTTCGACATAGTGTCCTCCGGGTGGCTTCGGGCTTAGTAGTGGATGCCCTTAGAATGTGGGTGATGCCGGCGCGAATACTCTGCCATGGCAACCTGCCTCACAAGGGAGCAAATTGCATGCCAGTGCCCCACCATGGGTTTTTTGCCCCAATATCACGCTTATAAAGGTGCAATGCCTCAAAAAGCACAAAACCTCGCCCTGTAATGTAGCGTCGAAATCCATAAATGACCTGTTTTGGTGCGCGCAAAACCTTCTGCACATTAACTGGTTAAACCTTGAGCAATTTCCGCTATAATCCGCGCCCCCCTTTTTCGGCTGGCCCAGCGCGCGCTGTTTTCATGAAACTAATCGTAAAAGTCTTCCCCGAGATCACCATCAAGAGCCGCCCGGTACGGATGCGTTTCATCCGCCAGTTGGCTAAAAACATCCGTACCGTGCTCCGCGACCTGGACCCGGCTGTGGTGGTGAACGGTGTGTGGGACAATCTCGAGCTGGAAACCCGCGTCAGTGAGCCGAAAGCCCTGAAGGAGATGACCGAGCGCCTGAGCTGCATGCCGGGCATCGCGCATTTCCTGCAGGTCGATGAATACCCGTTGGGCGACTTCGATGACATCGTCGCCAAGTGCAAACAGCATTTTGGTGACGCCCTGGCCGGGAAGATCTTTTCGGTGCGTTGCAAACGTGCCGGCAAGCACGAATTCAGCTCCATGGACGTCGAGAAATACGTTGGCAGCCAACTGCGTCGTCAGTGCGGCGCCGCCGGAATCTCGCTGAAAGAGCCGGAAATCGAAGTCCGCATCGAAATTCGCGACAAACGGTTGTTCGTGATCCACAGCCAGCACAACAGCATCGGCGGTTATCCGCTGGGTGCCCTGGAACAGACGCTTGTACTGATGTCCGGTGGCTTCGACTCCACCGTCGCCGCCTACCAGATCATGCGCCGCGGGCTGATGAGCCATTTCTGCTTCTTCAATCTGGGCGGACGTGCCCACGAACTGGGCGTCATGGAAGTCGCGCACTTCATCTGGAAGAAGTACGGCAGCTCCCAACGCGTGTTATTTGTCAGTGTGCCTTTCGAGGAAGTACTGGGAGAAATTCTCGGGAAAGTCGATAACAGTCATATGGGCGTAGTTTTGAAGCGTATGATGTTGCGCGCTGCTTCCCGTATTGCCGATCGGCTGGAGATCGAAGCGCTGGTCACCGGCGAAGCGATTTCCCAGGTATCGAGCCAGACGTTGCCGAACCTGTCCGTGATCGACTGCGTGACCGACAAGCTGGTCTTGCGCCCGCTGATCGCCAGTCACAAGCAGGACATCATCGACCTGGCCAACGAAATCGGTACTGCCGATTTCGCCAAGCACATGCCGGAATACTGCGGGGTCATCTCGGTGAACCCAAAGACCCACGCCAAGCGTCCACGCGTGGAGCATGAAGAGAAAGAATTCGACATGGCGGTACTTGAGCGTGCGCTCGAGAACGCCAAACTGGTGCCGATCGATCGCGTGATCGACGAATTGGGCCAGGATTTGCAGATCGAAGAAGTCAGCGAAGCACTGGCGGGCCAGATCATCATCGACATCCGTCACCCGGATGCCGCTGAAGACGAGCCGCTGGAACTCGCTGGCATTGAGGTGCAGACGATGCCGTTTTATGCATTGAACGCTCGTTTCAAGGAACTGGACCCTACTCGCCAGTACCTGTTGTATTGCGACAAAGGCGTGATGAGTCGCCTGCATGCCCACCATTTGCTCAGTGAGGGGCATGCCAATGTGCGCGTTTATCGACCGAGCTAAGTGCCCGGGGCTGTTTGCCTGTGGCCTGCGTCACCGGCCCCCCGACGCCGCCGTCAAGCTGTAACGGCTTTGCCGGACTCTACTGTAAATCGCTGCCAAGACTTGTCAGCACACCGAATCCTCTGATCGAGATACACAAGTGATCGAAAATCTACGCAACATCGCCATCATTGCTCACGTTGACCATGGTAAAACCACCCTGGTAGACAAACTCTTGCGTCAATCCGGCACCCTGGAGCGCAACGAGCTCAACGACGAGCGCGTGATGGACTCCAACGACCAGGAGAAAGAGCGCGGTATTACCATTCTGGCGAAAAACACCGCCATCAACTGGAACGGCTACCACATCAACATCGTGGACACCCCGGGCCACGCCGACTTCGGCGGCGAAGTAGAACGCGTAATGTCGATGGTCGACTCCGTTCTGCTGCTGGTTGACGCTCAAGACGGCCCTATGCCGCAAACCCGTTTCGTGACCAAGAAGGCTTTCGAAGCCGGCCTGCGTCCAATCGTGGTCATCAACAAGGTTGACCGTCCAGGCGCGCGTCCGGACTGGGTTCTGGACCAGATCTTCGACCTGTTCGACAACCTCGGTGCTACCGAAGAACAGCTGGACTTCAAAGTCGTCTACGCCTCGGCCCTGAACGGCATTGCCGGTCTGGAACACACCGACATGGCTGAAGACATGACTCCGCTGTACCAGTCGATCGTCGACAACGTACCTGCGCCGAAAGTCGACCGTGACGGTCCGTTCCAGATGCAAATCTCCGCTCTGGACTACAACAGCTTCCTGGGTGTTATCGGCGTTGGCCGTATCGCTCGTGGTCGCATCAAGCCGAACACTCCGGTTGTGGCTATCGACGCCGACGGCAAGAAGCGTAACGGTCGTATCCTGAAGCTGATGGGTCACCACGGCCTGCACCGCATCGACGTTGAAGAAGCAGCTGCCGGCGACATCGTCTGCATCAGCGGCTTCGACCAGCTGTTCATCTCCGACACTCTGTGCGACCCACTGAACGTCGAAGCGATGAAGCCGCTGACCGTTGACGAGCCAACCGTTTCCATGACCTTCCAGGTAAACGACTCGCCTTTCTGCGGTAAAGAAGGCAAGTTCGTCACCAGCCGTAACATCAAGGAACGTCTGGACAAAGAACTGCTCTACAACGTTGCCCTGCGCGTTGAAGAAGGCGACACCGCCGACAAGTTCAAAGTCTCTGGCCGTGGTGAGCTGCACCTCTCGGTACTGATCGAAACCATGCGTCGCGAAGGCTTCGAAATGGGTGTTGGTCGTCCTGAAGTGATCATCCGCATGGTTGATGGCGTCAAGCACGAACCGTACGAAAACGTGACCATCGACCTGCCGGAAGAATCGCAAGGTTCGATCATGGAACAGATCGGTATCCGTAAAGGCGACCTGACCAACATGGTTCCGGATGGCAAGGGCCGTGTGCGCCTTGAGTACAACATCCCGGCTCGTGGCTTGATCGGTTTCCGTAACGAGTTCCTGACCCTGACCTCCGGTGCAGGCATCCTGACCTCGATCTTCGACCGTTACGACGTGATGAAGTCCGGCGACATGTCCGGCCGTCAGAATGGCGTGCTGGTTTCGGTTGCTACCGGTAAGGCTCTGACTTACTCGCTGGAAACCCTGCAAGCTCGCGGCAAACTGTTCCTGGGTCACGGTGAAGACGTGTACGAAGGTCAAATCGTCGGCATCAACAGCCGCGACAACGATCTGGGCGTCAACCCAACCAAAGGCAAGAAGCTCGACAACATGCGTGCTTCGGGTAAAGACGAAACCATCGCTCTGGTTCCGCCTATCCGCTTCACCCTGGAGCAGGCTCTGGAATTCGTTCAAGAAGACGAATTGTGCGAAGTCACTCCTAAGTCCATCCGTCTTCGCAAGAAGATCCTGGGCGAAAGCGAGCGTACCCGCGCTGCCAAGAAAGCTGGTAACTGAGTTTCGACTTAGTTAACGCTTAAAAAAACGCCCCCGACCGCAAGGTCGGGGGCGTTTTTGTTTGTCTGGGGTTTGTGCGGTGTCAGTTCGGGCCCCATCGCGGGCAAGCCCGCTCCTACAGTGATTTGTGGTGGTTACATAATCTGAGTTCGACGCCGAACCCTGTGGGAGCGGGCTTGCCCGCGATGAGGCCCCGTCAGGCAGCGGGATTCTGGATCAGAACTTGTCCAGCGTCCGCGGATTGTTCTCGCGCACCACTTCTTTTGGCTTGTACGCGCAATACCCCGGCCGCGGTCCGATCTTCGGGTGGTTGCGACAGGTGTCCGGGCGCTTATCATAAATAGTGCACAAACGGCTCTTACGATCCAGGTACAGGCAATCGTTGTTGCTCATGCGCTGAAGGGTGAAGATCTCGGACTTCTGGTTATAGCGCTCGACGATCCCTTCCTTTTGCAAACGCTTGGCGATGTTCTTCGGCGGATCGCCACGCTCGAACTCATCGACGATGCCGATACGGATCAGATCCTTGATCTTGACCTCGACCGGCAAGGTGCAGCAGCTGGACACGCAGGAACCGCACATCGGGGCAGAGTATTTTGCCCAGGTATCGAGGCGATCGATCTCCGCGGCGGCGATCAGGTTGGGCTTCATCATCGGTTGTTACCAGCGTGTGCATCAGGGCGCGCGATCATACCGGGACTGGTGGATTTTTGAACAACCTTTCGCCAGATTTTTTCGCTTGGCGCAAAATAATCCCTGTGTCCGGCACGGCCCCTGCATTGTTTCTGGCACGCGACTACGTAATGTCGACCTATCTCGCACTAACAGGAAAAACTGCCGAACCAGAGTCTCAATGGTCTGTCAGACCGACTAGGCTCAGACAACTTCACGCTCGCTCGAGGTCCTATCGATGACTCAAGAACCACTTGTTCGCGAAGCAGAGGTGGCCGCATTCCGCGACGCCGTCTTGACCAAGCTTACCTACGCGGTGGGCAAAGACCCGGATCACGCCTTCGACCACGACTGGTTCGAAGCCATCGCCCTGGCGGCGCGCGATCACATGGTCGAGCACTGGATGGACCACACCCGGCAGATCTACCGCAAAGGCCAGAAACGGGTTTATTACCTCTCCCTTGAATTCCTGATCGGCCGCTTGCTCTACGACAGCCTGAGCAACCTCGGCCTGCTCGATGTGGCCCGCGAGGCCATGACCGAACTTGGCGTGGACATCGAACGTATCCGTCTGCTGGAGCCTGATGCGGCACTGGGCAATGGAGGCCTCGGGCGTCTGGCGGCGTGCTTCATGGAAAGCATGTCGACCCTCGGCATCGCCGGCCACGGTTACGGCATTCGTTACGAACACGGTTTGTTCCGCCAGGCCATCGTCGACGGTTGGCAGCAGGAGCAGACCGAACACTGGCTGGATTTCGGCAACCCGTGGGAGTTCGAGCGGCCGGAGGTCGCCTACCCGATCGGCTTCGGCGGCAGTGTCGAAACCGTGACCGATGAGAACGGCAAATCCAGGCAAGTCTGGTCCCCGGCGGAAACCGTGCGGGCCATTGCCTATGACACCCCGGTGGTCGGTTGGCGCGGCGCGAGTGTCAACACGCTACGACTGTGGCGTGCCCGGGCCATGGAAGAGTTGCACCTGGAACGCTTCAATGCGGGCGACCACCTGGGCGCGGTAGCAGAAGTGGCCCGGGCCGAAAGTATCTCCCGCGTGCTCTACCCGGCGGACAGCACCGAGGCCGGCCAGGAGCTGCGTCTGCGTCAGGAATACTTCTTCGTCGCCGCGTCCCTGCAGGATTTGCTGCGCCGCCATCGCAACATGCACACCTCGGTGCTGACCCTGGGTGATCACGCGGCCATTCAACTTAACGACACTCACCCCTCGATTGCCGTGGCCGAGCTGATGCGTCAGTTGGTCGACGTTTATGACGTGGCGTGGGATGCGGCGTGGCAGGTCACCGTCGACACGCTTTCGTATACCAACCACACGTTGTTGCCGGAAGCGCTGGAAACCTGGCCGGTCGGTTTGATGGAGCGGATGCTGCCTCGGCACATGCAGATCATTTACTTGATCAACGCCCAGCACATCGACTCATTGCGGGCCAAGGGCGTTCACGATTTCGACGTGTTGCGTGCGGTCTCGTTGATCGAGGAGGACAACGGTCGTCGCGTGCGCATGGGCAACCTGGCATTCCTTGGTTCTCACAGCGTCAACGGCGTGTCCGGCCTGCACACGCAGCTGATGCGCAGCACGGTGTTCTCCGAACTGCATAAGCTCTACCCGGAGCGGATCAACAACAAGACCAACGGCATTACCTTCCGCCGCTGGCTCTACCAGGCCAACCCCGAGTTGACCTCGATGATGGTCGACGCCCTCGGCCCGGATCTGCTGGATAACCCCGAAGAGCGCCTGATAGGGCTGGAACCGTTTGCCGAGAAGACTGCATTCCGCAAACAGTTCGCCGAACAGCGCCTGCACAACAAGAAAGCCCTGGCGTACCTGATTCATGAGCGGCTGGGGATCGCGATCAACCCGGCGGCGATGTTTGATGTGCAGGTCAAGCGGATCCACGAATACAAACGTCAGTTGCTAAACCTGCTGCACACCGTTGCGCTGTATCAGGCGATTCGTGCCGAACCGGAAATCGACTGGGTGCCGCGGGTGAAAATCTTCGCCGGCAAGGCGGCAGCCAGTTATCACCAGGCCAAGCTGATCATCAAACTGACCAACGACATCGCCCGGGTGGTCAACAATGACCCGACCGTGCGTGGTTTGCTCAAAGTGGTGTTCTTGCCCAACTACAACGTCAGCCTGGCTGAAAGCATCATTCCGGCGGCGGATTTGTCGGAACAGATCTCCACTGCCGGTTTCGAAGCCTCAGGCACCAGCAACATGAAGTTCGGCCTCAACGGCGCGCTGACCATCGGCACCCTGGACGGGGCCAACGTGGAAATGTGCGAGCGCATCGGCGCGGAACACATGTTCATCTTCGGCCTCAGCGCTGAACAAGTGGAAGCGCGCAAGCTCAACCATGAGTTCAGCGCGGCGCCGGACATTGCCGCCTCTCATCGACTCAACGATGTGCTGCAAGCGATTCGCGGCGGGGTCTTCTCACCCGACGATCCGTCCCGTTACACCACGTTGATCGATTCGCTGGTGGACTATGACCGCTTCCTGGTCTGCGCCGATTTCGACGCCTACTGGAACGCTCAGATGCGCGTCGAGGCCCACTGGCACGACTCCAAAGAGTGGTGGCGCTCGGCGGTATTGAGCAGTGCACGGATGGGCTGGTTCTCGTCCGACCGGACCATTCGCGAGTACGCCACGGATATCTGGAAGGCACTGGAGTAACTTTTAGCAATAATTGCGAGTCAGGCCCGACGGTTGTTGGGCCGGACCGATATACTAAGCGCCGGTTACACCGGGCGGCAGGCATTGGCGTTCCATTGTGGGAGCGAGCCTGCTCGCGATAGCGCACTGACATTCAACATCAATGACTGAATGTCATGGCCCCATCGCGAGCAGGCTCGCTCCCACAGGTTTGTGTGGTTTTCACACTAGACTGAGCCTGACGCTGTATCGCCCGGATTCGCCCCGCCGCGGGGCCGCTTAGGGATATCGACCATGCAATGGATGTTCATGCTGATTGGGCTGCTGCTGGGCTGGCTAGTCGACGAGTCGTTCAGCGATGCGCTGTTGGGCGCTTTGCTCGGGCTGGGTATTGGCCAGGCCATTCGCATCGGCCGCTTGAGTACTCAAACCGCTGAGCAGCAACGCTTGCTCAATCAGGCGCAGGTTGCGCTGAATGCGGTCGAGCAGCGACTGGCATTGCTGGAAGTGTCGGGCGTCAAAACACCTGAAGCCAGTGAACCTGCGACTAGCGAACCGGTTCCATCCTCCGAAATCATTCTTGAGCAAGCCCCTGTCGCAGCCCCGGAGTTGATCTGGGAGCTGCCGCCTGAACTCGAACCCATCACAGCGGCCGCGGCCGAAGCCAGCCGTCCGCTACCCGATGATCCCTGGAAACCCGAGCCAGTCGCCCGCGAACCACAGCAGCCGGCGGCGCCTCGCGGCCCGAACTTCATCGAGCGCGCTATCAGCGGCGCGCGCAACTGGTTGTTCGGCGGTAATACCGTGTTGCGAGTTGGCGTGGTGCTGTTGTTCCTCGGCCTGGCCTTCCTGTTGCGCTACGCCACCGAAGGCATGGTTGTGCCAGTCGAGTTGCGTTACGCCGGTGTCGCGGCGGCGGCCTTGGGCCTGCTCGCGCTGGGCTGGTGGTTGCGTCTGCGCAACAGCAATTACGCGCTGATGCTGCAAGGCACCGGGATCGCGGTGTTGTACCTGACCGTATTTGCCGCGATGCGTCTGCATCCATTGCTCGACCCCACGGCTGCACTGGGGCTGCTGGTGGTGGTCACAGTATTCTCGGCGATTCTCGCCATTACCCAGAACGCATTAGGCTTGGCCGCCGCTGCTGCTCTGGGCGGTTTCGCCGCGCCGATCCTGACCTCCACCGGCGCGGGCAACCACGTCGCATTGTTCAGCTACTTTGCCTTGCTCAACGCCGGCATCCTCGCCATCGCATGGTTCAAGGCCTGGCGGCTGCTCAACCTGATCGGTTTTGTCGGCACCTTCGGCATCGGGTTTGCCTGGGGCCTGCGTTCCTACAAGCCTGAACTGCTGTGGAGCACCGAGCCATTCCTGATCCTGTTTTTCCTGATGTACCTGGCCATCGGTCTGTTGTTCGCCCGGCGCAAACTGCTGGAGATGAGCGATGCGCCCGAGGACGACAGCCGCGATGCACTGTTGCACTGGTCGGCGCGCAAGGGTGATTACGTCGACGGCACCATGCTGTTCGCGCCACCGCTGGTGGGTTTCGGTTTGCAGTTCGCGCTGGTGGAGCATCTGGAATTTGCCGCCGCCTTCAGCGCCTTGGCACTGGGCATGATTTACATGGGCCTGGCCCGGTTGCTGATGGGCGGTCGAGCACTGTTGTTGGCGGAAACCTGTCTGGCACTTGGCGTGATCTTCGCCAGCCTGGCAATTCCGCTGGGGCTCGATGCGCGTTGGACCGCAGCCGCCTGGGCGGTGGAAGGCGCGGGGATTTTCTGGCTCGGCCTGCGTCAACAACGACCGCTGGCGCGAGCCTTTGCCTTGCTGCTGCAGTTGGGCTCGGCACTGGCCTTTCTCAGTGAGCTGCGGACCGGTGAGAGCAGCCTGCTCGATGGCGCACCATTGGGGGCGTTGATGCTCGGTGTGGCGCTGCTGTTCAGCTTCTACCAATTACGCAAAGCGTTGCCTGAACAGGCGTCGCAGTGGGAGCGCCAAGCGCTACCGGTGCTGGCCTGCCTGGGGTTGACGTTCCTCTATCTGCTGGCACCGCTGTTCTTCTTCACTCATGGCACGGCGATCAGTTGGGCGCTGGCCGGGTTGGCGACGCTGTTCGTCGGCCTGCGCCTGCAATCGCGAACCTTCCTGTTCACCGCGTTCGCCGTACAACTGCTCGGTGGTGCGTTGTTCCTGTTGCGGCTGCAAGGGGCGGGCGGTGAGTCGGCTGCGGTGTTCAGCGCCGGTTGGAGCGGTTTGCTCAGCGCGTCCCTGATCGGGTTGGCGTTGATCGCCGGGATGTTGCTGGCGGCCCGCGACGAAATGGTGCGCAGTGATGTGCGTTTGCTGCGCGGCTTGTCAGTGGTGTTGCTGGCCGGTCTGGTGCTGATCAACCTCGCGGTGCTGTTCGTGTTGCCATGGCAAACCGCGAGCGCGGTGTGGGCCGCCAGTGGTTTGTTCATCATCTGGCTGAGCCTGTACCTGAAGCAGCGCGTGAGTTTTGTCTTTGGTCTGCTGTTGCAGGTGATCGGCGGCGCGGCGTTCCTGTTCGCCGGGCCAGACCTGCTCGGGCCGCTGCTCAGCGAAGGGTTGCGGCCGCTGGCGCACAGCGGTTTCTGGACGCCGCTGGTGCTGGGGCTGGCCGCATTCGTCGGGGCCTGGCGTTTGCAGCTGGGCAACCATGCCTCGGCCTTCGATGGGTTGAGCCTGCAGCGCTTGTCCGAAGTATTGCTGGTGTGGGGCGCGGGTTGGTGGGCGCTGGGGTGGGTCAGCGAAGTGCTGCGCTTTGCGCCGTTGAATCTGCAAGCCACCTTGTTGCTGGTCGTCGCCGCCGTGAGTGTCGCGCTGTGGACGTTGTTGGCGCTGCGCCTGAAGTGGTCGTCGCTGGGTTTGCTCTGCACCTTGCTGATTCCGGCCGCCGGTCTGGTGCTGCTCGCGGCCTGGCATTCGCGTTATCACCCGGCCGCCAACTTCGGCTGGCTGGTTTGGGCTGCGGTGTTCGTCGTGCATTTCATCTCCCTGCGGCGTCTGGCGCCGACGCTGCCCGCAACAGCCCTGAGCACCGCCCATGTGCTCGGCTGCTGGTTGTTGATCGGCGTATTGGCCCTGGAGCTGCGTTACGGTCTGCTGCTGTTGTCGGAGCAGTACAACGCCTGGCGCTGGCTGGGCTGGGCGATTCTGCCGAGCCTGTATCTGGTGCTGATGGCTGCACCGCGTGCATGGCCATGGCCGGTATCGGAGTATTCCCGCGAGTACCGGCTCTATGCCGCTGCGCCATTGGCGTTGTTGATGCTCGGCTGGTTCTGGCTGGCGAACATCGCCAGTGACGGCACCGCCGAGCCACTGCCGTATGTGCCGCTGATTAACCCGCTGGAGCTGGGCCTGTTGTTTGCCCTGTTCGGCGTTTACGTCTGGTCTCGCAGCGCCGTGACGCAACTGGCGATTCGCAAGGAGTACGCCGATAACGCCACGCAAGTGATTGCCGGGGTTTCGCTGTTCGTCTTCTTCACCGCGTTGGTGATGCGCGCGGCTCACCATTGGGGTGGCGTGCCGTTCGCGCTGGATCTGCTGCTTGAATCAATGCTGGTGCAGGCGGGCCTGTCTATTGTCTGGACCCTGATGGCCCTGAGTCTGATGATCGGTGGGCATCTGCGTCATCGGCGCGAAGTCTGGCTGATCGGCGCGGCACTGATCGCGCTGGTGGTCGCCAAGTTGTTCTTCGTTGAATTGAGTAACCGTGGCGGGCTGGCGCGGATCGTGTCGTTTATCGGCGTTGGCGTGTTGCTGTTGGTGGTGGGCTATTTCGCTCCGTTGCCACCCAAGCGTGCCGAGGCTGTGCCGGATATTGAAAAACCGGCCCCTGAAACCGAAGGAGTGTCGTCTTGAGTCAGAAGCTGAACCTGGGCTGGTGGGGTGCTGTTGTACTGGGCGTGACACTATCGGCCGGCGCGCAGGAAAAACCGGCGGACTTTGCCGCGCAGGTGCCGTTGTCGGTGAGTGGCGAAGGCCCGTGGTATCGCCTGGAATTACCCTTGAGCGTGCAATTGAAGGCGCGACAAACCGATCTCAGCGATCTACGCGTGTTCAACGCCGCTGGTGAGCCTCAGGCTTATGCCCTGGCCCGGGAACCTGCGCAGACCCGCGAAAACCGCACGCTGAACGATGTGAAGTGGTTCCCGTTGTACAACTCGGCGGATGCCACCGAACGTGCGCCGAGTGTGCGCGTGCAATCGAACACCAACGGCACATTGATCGAAGTGCAGCCGTCCAGCCAGTTGGAGGCGGGCGAAGAAGAGCTGCGCGGCTGGTTACTCGATGCCAGCCGCATCAAGGCGCCGTTACAGCAATTGATCCTCGATTGGACCAGCGATCGCGACGGTTTCCAGCGTTTCAGCATTGAAGCCAGCGACGACTTGCAGCATTGGCAGTCGTGGGGCGAAGGGCAGGTGGCGCGCCTGACGTTTGCCGACGAACGGGTCGAGCAGCATGAAGTCGGCCTGCCGGGGCAATCGGCGCGTTACTTGCGCTTGCTGTGGAGTTCACCGCAATCGGCGCCAGTGCTGACGTCGGCGCAACTGGAAAGCACCAACCCGCGCACCTTGCCGCTGCCGTTGGTCTGGTCGCAACCGTTGGCTGGCACCAGCGTGAAGGCCGGTGAGTACATCTGGCAATTGCCGATGGGATTGAACGTCCAGCGCTTGCAGATCGAGCTGAATCAACCCAACAGCCTGGCACCGGTGACGTTGTCGGGGCGTAGGGAAACCAGCCTGCCGTGGCAAACGCTGACCAGCGGTTTGCTCTACCGCCTGACCCAGAATGGCCAGGACGTGGTGCAGAACGAATTGCAGCTGCCGGGCCAGACCGTGCAGCAATTGAAGCTGACGGTGGATGAACGCGGCGGTGGCCTGGGCGCCGAAGCGCCGACCGTCCGATTTGCCGTGCGCTCCACGCAACTGGTGTTCCTGGCGCGCGGCGCCGGGCCTTATACGTTGGCGCTGGGGAGTGCGACGGTGAAGGCGGCGAGCCTGCCGTTGTCGACGCTGATTCCGGATTACAGCGCTGCGAAGCTGGCGGCGTTGGGCAAGGCGACGGTGGAGGGTGGGGTCGTGGTGACGTCGGCGGCGACCGTGCCAACGGTGGCGAACACGAACTGGAAGAAATTCGGGTTGTGGGCGGTGCTGTTGCTCAGCGTGCTGGTTCTGGGGGCCATGGCGTTCAGCTTGCTGCGCAAGCCACCCGTCAAATCCTAGGCTGGCGCTTCGCGCCAGCTCGCGGGCAAGCCTCGCTCTTGTAGGAGCGAGGCTTGCCCGCGAAGGCGTCCTTCCTGCCACCAAAAATATTGAAACTGCCGCCAATCGCGGCCCCATTTCGAACTACGCTCAACCCCGCACATGAACTCTATTGGGTGTATCACGTCTGATAGGAGGAAATGCGCCCCGACTCGCGTTAAACTGCGCGGGTTTTTAGCCCCCCATTCCACCGGAGCCTTCCATGTCCCGCGTTACCTTGAGTCGCTATTTGATTGAGCAGACCCGCAGCAACAACACTCCTGCCGATCTGCGCTTCCTGATCGAAGTGGTGGCGCGTGCCTGCAAGGAGATCAACCACGCCGTGTCCAAAGGCGCCCTGGGTGGCGTCCTGGGAAGCATGGGCACCGAAAACGTCCAAGGCGAAGTGCAGAAGAAACTCGACGTGCTGTCCAACGAGATCCTGCTTGAAGCCAACGAGTGGGGCGGTCACCTGGCTGGCATGGCGTCCGAAGAAATGGACAACGCCTACCAGATCCCGGGCAAATACCCGAAAGGCGCCTACCTGTTGGTATTCGACCCGCTGGACGGTTCGTCGAACATCGACATCAACGCCCCGGTCGGCACCATCTTCTCGGTACTGCGTTGCCCGAACGAATACCTGAGCCAGAACGAGCCCTTGAATGAAAAGGCTTTCCTGCAGCCAGGTACCCAGCAAGTGGCCGCCGGTTATGCCATCTATGGTCCACAGACCATGCTGATCCTGACCCTGGGCGACGGCGTGAAAGGTTTCACCCTGGACCGTGAAATGGGCAGCTTCGTCCTGACCCATGAAGACATCACCATTCCTGAAACCACCCAGGAATTCGCCATCAACGCGTCCAACCAGCGTCACTGGGAAGCTCCGGTACAGCGCTACGTGGGCGAATTACTGGCAGGCGAAGAAGGCCCGCTGAAAAAGAACTACAACATGCGTTGGGTCGCCGCGATGGTGGCCGACGTGCACCGCATCCTGACCCGCGGCGGTCTGTTCATGTACCCACGCGACAGCCGCGAGCCGTCCAAGCCGGGCAAACTGCGCCTGATGTACGAAGCCAACCCGATGTCGTTCCTGGTGGAACAAGCGGGTGGCGCATCCACTGACGGCCACCAGCGCATCCTCGACATCCAGCCGGAAGGCCTGCACCAGCGTGTTGCGGTGTTCCTCGGTTCGAAAGAAGAAGTTGCCCGCGTCACGGCTTACCACAAGGAATAAACCATGACCGCGCCCTGGCAGCCGTTACTCGAATGGTGGTTTGGATCTTTCGAATCACCCAACGAAATAGCGGCTGACAAGGGCAGGTTATGGTTCGGCAAGCGCGACAGCCAGGATCTCGAGGCGCGGATGCGTTTCGGGGACCAGGTCGAGCAGGCACTGGCCGGCGGATTGACCGATTGGGCGCAACGCCCCGAAGGTTGGCTGGCCCTGGTGCTGCTACTCGATCAACTTCCGCGAATGATCTGTCGCGACACTCCCAAATCCTTTTCAGGCGATCTCAGGGCTCAGGCACTGGTAGCGCAAGGCATTGCTGCGGATTTCGATCGGCAACTGCGGCCGATCCAGCGGGTGTTTATCTATCTGGTGTTCGAGCACTGCGAAAACCTGGCGGTGCAGAACGAAGCGGTTTCGCGGTTTCTTGATCTGGTTGAACAGCAACCGGAGACGGATCGGGCGGTGTTTGCCGACAACCTGGATTATGCCGAGCGGCATCAGAAGATCATTGCGCGGTTTGGACGGTTTCCCCATCGCAATGCGGTGTTGGGGCGCGAATCTACGGCTGAAGAGCTGGAGTTTCTTTCAGGGCCCGGGTCTCGCTTCTAAAGTTTCTTTGTGGCTAATGCCGTCTTCGCGGGCAAGCCTCGCTCCTACAGGTTGTGCGCAGTCCCTGTAGGAGCGAGGCTTGCCCGCGAAGGGGCCCTTGAAAACACTAAATCCTGAAACTACCCACCAACTGCTTCAACCGCGCCGCCTGCTGCTCAAGGTCTGCGCACGCACGCAAGGTCGACTGCAAGTTCTCCACACCTTCCTGGTTCAGCGTGTTGATCTCGGTGATGTCGACGTTGATCGACTCGACCACAGCAGTTTGCTCCTCGGTCGCGGTCGCCACGGACTGGTTCATCCCGTCGATCTCACCGATGCGCTGCGTCACGCTGCCCAGGCGCTCGCCGGCCTGGTTGGCGATGCCGACGCTGCTTTCGCTCTGGCGCTGGCTGTCGGTCATGGTGCTGACCGCTTCCCGGGCGCCGACTTGCAGTTCTTCGATCATCTTCTGCACTTGCTGCGCCGAATCCTGAGTGCGGTGGGCGAGGTTGCGCACCTCATCGGCAACCACGGCAAAACCACGGCCGGCTTCACCGGCACGGGCTGCTTCGATGGCTGCGTTGAGCGCCAGCAGATTGGTTTGCTGCGAGATGCTGGTGATCACTTCCAGAATCTGGCCGATGTTTACCGTGTTGCTGTTCAGGGTTTCGATGTTGCCGCAGGAGTCGCTGATCTTCGCCGATAGCTGCTGCATGGCGGCGATGGTTTTATCCACCACTTGCTGACCGTCTTCGGCCAAGGCGCGGGCGTCGCTCGAATGTTGCGAGGCGAGGGCGGCGTTCTGGGCGATTTCCTGGGCGGCGGCACCCAGTTCGTTGATTGCTGCAGCCACGCTGCTGGTGCGTGAGGCCTGCTGATCGGAGTTGAACATCGACGAGTTGGAGGCCGCGACGACCCGCAAGGCGACTTCGTTGACCTGGCCGGTAGCCGAGGACACTTCGCGGATCGAGGTATGAATACGTTCCACAAAACGGTTGAACGAGGTGCCCAGCGCGCCGAATTCATCTTGGCCGTGAATGGTCAGGCGTTTGGTCAGGTCGCCTTCGCCCTCGGCGATGTCATGCATGGCGCGGCCCATGGTCAGCAGCGGTTGCATCAGCACGCGGATCAACATGCTCAGCAGCGCGATGATGATCACCACGGCGATGATCATGGCGATGATCGCCGAGGTGCGGAATTCGCTGAGCATCGAGAACGCGGTGTCTTTGTCCAGTACCAGCGCCACGTACCAGTCTGCAGACGGCACACCGTTGACGTGAGTGAAGGATATGAACTGGGTTTTGCCGTCCAGTTCGACTTCTTTCAGGCCCGGGCTGATTTTCGGCGCGCCGTTGGGATAGGCGTCGGCCAGGTTCTTGAGCACCAGTTTGTTGTCCGGGTGGATCAGGATCTTGCCGTCGGCGCTGACGATAAATGCATGCCCATGACCGCCGAAATTCAGCAGGTTGATGATCGCGCTGACGCTGGACAGGTCAATGTCTGCGCCGGCGACGCCAATCATCTGGTTCTGGTGTTTTACAGGCGTGGCAACGGTGATCACCAGTTTGCCGGACGAGGCCGCGATGTAGGGTTCGGTGACAATGGTCTGTTGCGCGTTGTTGGCCGCCTTGTACCAGCCACGAGCGCGCGGGTCGTAGTCCGCGGCGCGATTGCCGGCCGGGACCGAGAACATCACGCCATCGGTGCCGCCGAAGTAGCTCAGCTGGAAGTTGCTGGTGTAGGCCGGCAGGTCGATGGCGCGCTTGAGGTTGGCCTGGGCGCTGCCGTCCACGGCGATCTGCTGGGACAGCGATTGCAGCAACTGGATGCGGCTTTCCAGCCAGGTCTGGATGTTGCTGGTAGTCAGGCTGCCGAGTTCCTGCATCGAGGACTCGGTACTGCTGCGCAGGGTCTGCCGCTGGCGGTAATCGTTGAACAGGATGAAGCAGGCGAATGCAACGGCCACCACGAGAGCGGCTGCCAACAGGATTTTGTGGCTGAACTTCATGTTTCTGGTCATTAAATGAGCTACCGCGAAGGGGCTGGTCAACAAGGGGTGTCAATTTGCCACAGTGGAAGGCTTTGCGCTGCTTCTTATGTCGACTGGCCAGCGCCAAAGATTAGGCGGCTGCCGCGAAAACCGACGAAATACTCGGCGGCGCGAAAAAGTAGCTGATTTATCGGCAAAAGGCGGACGGGCGGCCGAACAAATAGCCGGATGCTCAGGGAACCAGAGAGGGGTTTTCTCTTCTAAGCTTCAGCTTGGCAGCCATGCCATTCCCTTCGTCCCAGGAGTTACACCATGTCGCTGCGTTCTATCGCCTTGCTCTCGTTCTGCGTGTTGTTGGCAGCGTGCGGCAAGATCAATCAGGAAAATTATTCAAAGCTGTCGACTGGCATGCCCAAGGCCGAGGTTGAAACCTTGCTGGGCAAACCGACCGATTGCTCGGGCGCGCTCGGCATGTCCAGTTGCACCTGGGGCGACAAAAACAGCTTTATCAGCGTGCAGTACGCCGGTGACAAAGTGCTGATGTTTTCTGGCCAAGGCCTGAAGTAAACCGGGGCTATTCGCCCACGGGAGAAAAAAATAATGAAGCGGTTACTGATCGTTCTTTTTGCCGGCCTGGTATTGGCCGGCTGCGCCACTTCTGGCGTAGATCCGTTGGCACCCAAGACCGTCAACTCGGTCAACCTCAAGCGCTACCAGGGAACCTGGTACGAACTGGCGCGTCTGCCGGTGTATTTTCAGCGCAACTGCGCGCAATCCGAAGCCCATTACAGCCTCAAGCCTGAAGGTGACATGGCGGTGCTGAACCGCTGTCTGACGTCGGACTGGCAATGGGAAGAGGCCAAAGGCACGGCTTATCCGCAGGTACCCGGCAAGGCCGACAAGCTGTGGGTCGAGTTCGATACCTGGTTCTCGCGACTGATACCCGGTGTGGCGAAGGGAGAGTACTGGGTGTTGTACGTCAGCGATGATTACAAGACCGCGATTGTCGGCGACCCGAGCCGTCATCATCTCTGGCTGCTGTCACGCACCCCGACGGTCAATGGTGTAGTGCGCGAAGAACTGCTGAGCAAGGCGCGTCAGCAGGGTTATGACACGACGCGACTGATCTGGCGCACGTCGGATACCAAGATGGCCAAGACTTCGAACTGATTACGCATAACTCTGTGGGAGCGAGCCTGCTTGCGATAGCGGACCTTCAGTCAACTTCATTGTTGAATCTGATGGCCCCATCGCGAGCAGGCTCGCTCCCACATTGTTTGGTGTTAGCCCAGAAGGTCGCGCAAGACTTGGGTGAATGCCCGATTACTCTCTTCTTCCCCGGCATGGCGCCCGTCACGCACGACCCACTGGCCGTTGACCAGCACATCTCGCACCTGGCGATCACCACCGGCAAACAACCAACGATTGAGAATCCCGTCGCCACTGGCCGTCGCCAGATACGGATCGTTACCATCGAGCACCAACCAATCCGCACGCTTGCCGACTTCCAGGGCGCCAATCGGCTGTCCCAGCGCCTGGGCGCCGCCATCCAGGGCTGCGTCGTACAGTGTGCGGCCGACCATCGGTTGATCCGCGCCATACAAACGATTACGCCGCTGATCGCGCAGACGCTGGCCGTATTCCAGCCAGCGCAATTCTTCCACCACGCTTAACGATACATGGCTGTCGGAGCCGATGCCCATGCGCCCGCCCTGCGCCAGGAAGTCTACTGCCGGAAAAATCCCGTCGCCGAGGTTGGCTTCGGTGGTCAGGCATAGACCCGCGATGGCGCGGCTCTTGGCCATGAGCGTAACTTCTTCCGGATTGGCGTGGGTCGCGTGGACCAGGCACCAGCGCTGATCGACTTCAGTGTTTTCGTACAGCCATTGCAGCGGACGGCGACCGCTCCAGCTCAGGCAGTCATCGACTTCCTTCTGCTGTTCGGCAATGTGAATGTGTATCGGGCAATGCTTGTCGCTGGCCGCCAGCACTTCACTGATCTGCTGCGGTGTGACCGCGCGCAACGAATGGAAACACAAACCCAATGCCTGCGCCGGTTGCTGCGCCAGGATCGGCTGCAAGCGCGACTGGAGTTTCAGGTAGTTTTCAGTGCTGTTGATAAAGCGGCGCTGACCTTCGTTCGGGACCTGGCCGCCGAAACCGGAGTGGCTGTAGAGCACTGGCAGCAGGGTCAAGCCGATACCGGCGGAGCTGGCGGCCTGGCTGATGCGCAGCGCCAGTTCGGCCGGGTCTGCGTACGGTTGGCCGTTGGTATCGTGGTGTACGTAATGAAATTCCGCGACCGAGGTGTAACCGGCCTTGAGCATTTCGATGTACAGCTGACGGGCGATCACGCCGAGTTGGTCTGGGCTGATTTTTCCGACGAGCCGGTACATCAGATCGCGCCAGGTCCAGAAACTGTCGTTCGGATTACCCGCCACTTCCGCCAACCCGGCCATGGCCCGCTGGAAGGCGTGGGAGTGCAAATTCGGCATTCCCGGCAGTAGCGGACCGCTCAGCCGTTCGGCGTCATCTGCGTGAGAATCGGCCTGGATATGGGTCAGCACGCCATCGGCGCTGACCTCAAGACGTACATTGTTGGCCCATCCACTAGGCAGCAGCGCGCGTTCGGCAAAGAAGGCGGACATGGTTCAGCACCCCATCGTGTGTTATTTGTATATACATATACAGACGTTTGCCTGCTCGGTAAACTCCGGCAAGCTAGCAACTCTCATAGATGAACAAGGATTAACCGTGCCGACTCCCTCTGCCACATTGCCGCCGAATGCCAATCTGAGCGCCAATCTGGGCGACAGTCCGGCGCCCTTGTACGCCCGCGTCAAACAGATGATCACCCAGCAAATCGACAGTGGAAACTGGCCGCCGCACTACCGCGTTCCGTCGGAAAGCGAGTTGGTCAGCCAGCTGGGCTTCAGCCGCATGACCATCAACCGCGCCCTGCGCGAGATGACCGCCGACGGCCTGCTGGTGCGTATGCAGGGTGTCGGTACATTCGTCGCCGAGCCGAAAAGTCAGTCTGCTTTGTTTGAAGTGCACAACATCGCCGACGAGATCGCCTCCCGTGGCCATCGTCATACCTGCAAGGTGATCACCCTTGAAGAAGAGGCCGCCGGTTCCGAGAGGGCCGTGGCCCTGGACATGCGCGAAGGCCAGAAAGTTTTCCACTCGCTGATCGTGCATTTCGAAAACGATATTCCGGTACAAATCGAAGACCGTTTCGTCAACGCGTTGGTGGCGCCGGAGTACCTCAAGCAAGACTTCACCCTGCAAACGCCTTACGCCTATCTGAACCAGGTCGCGCCGTTGACCGAAGGCGAGCACGTGGTCGAAGCGATTCTCGCCGAGCCGTCCGAATGCAAGTTGCTGCAGATTGAAAAGGGCGAGCCTTGCCTGCTGATTCGTCGCCGCACCTGGTCCGGCCGTCAGCCCGTGACCGCCGCCCGTTTGATCCACCCCGGTTCCCGTCATCGTCTGGAAGGACGGTTCCATAAATAAAGAGCCCTGAATGAGCCAGTTGAAAGTTTTACACGCGGCCGATTACCCGCGTATGCCGTGGAAAAACGGCGGTGGCAGCACCGAAGAAATCACCCGTGATGGAGGTGCTGGCCTTGAGGGTTTCGGCTGGCGTCTGTCGATTGCCGATATTGGCGAGTCGGGTGGGTTTTCAACCTTTGCCGGCTATGAGCGGGTGATCACCGTGCTGCAAGGCGAGGGCATGAACTTGCGCGTCGACGGCCAGGACACGCGGCCGTTGTTACCGTTGGACCCGTTTGCTTTCAGTGGCGAGAGTCATGTGTCCTGCACATTGCTCGGCGGACCGATTCGCGACTTCAACCTGATTTATGCGCCGGACCGCTACAGCGCGCGGTTGCAATGGTTGGGGGGCGATCAGCGGTTTTTCAGCTCGGCCGGCACCGTGTTGGTGTTCAGCGTGTCTGAACAGCTTGAAGTGACGGTTGATAACAGCGCCTCTCGGCTAGGGCGCCATGATTGTCTGCAACTGGACGGTAACGTTGGGCTGCTGGATGTCTCCATCAAGGGCCAGTGCTGTGTGATCGAGCTGATCGCACGCTGATCCAGCACCGAGTCGCCTCTATCGCGGGCAAGCCCGCTCCCACAGGGACATCATCGTACTTGTGGGAGCGGGCTTGCCCGCGATGCTTTTCTGGGCTCAAAATCCGTTTCCCATTGCGCACCACTTTGTTACCGAACGCCCCAGCGTGGCGCAAAACCGCGCTCAAGTAACAGCTGTCCTTCCCCCGCGAAAATTCCTCGAAAAAATTTCATCCTCCTCAAAACCCTTGATCTACAGCCTTTCCAGCCCTTTCAAAACTTTTCTTGAACACTCATCCGGCAAGTTGGCCGCTTGATTGCATATGCTTGTATGTACAAGTAAAGACGTATGCGTATGAGTCGATCAAGACTCCTCGCAACGTCCACTGATTCGCTTGTGGCGCTTTGACGCGCACAGGCTGGCTTGCCCACCGCCAGGGTTGGTTTGGATTGATTGATGAGGAGTCTTTTTCGTGACTGACAATAAGCCTACTAAGTTTCGTAACGTCGAAATCCGCGCTGCCCGCGGTAACAAGCTGACCGCCAAGAGCTGGCTGACTGAAGCGCCGCTGCGCATGCTGATGAACAACCTCGACCCGGAAGTCGCCGAGAACCCTAAAGAACTGGTGGTTTACGGCGGTATCGGTCGTGCGGCGCGTAACTGGGAATGCTACGACAAGATCGTCGAAAGCCTGACCAACCTGAACGACGACGAGACCCTGCTGGTGCAATCCGGCAAGCCGGTCGGCGTGTTCAAGACCCACAGCAACGCCCCGCGCGTACTGATCGCCAACTCCAACCTGGTACCGCACTGGGCGAGCTGGGAACACTTCAACGAACTCGACGCCAAAGGCTTGGCCATGTACGGCCAGATGACCGCTGGTAGCTGGATCTACATCGGCAGCCAGGGCATCGTCCAGGGCACCTACGAAACCTTCGTCGAAGCCGGTCGCCAACATTACAACGATGACCTGAAAGGTCGTTGGGTCCTGACCGCAGGCCTCGGCGGCATGGGCGGCGCTCAGCCTCTGGCTGCAACACTGGCCGGCGCGTGCTCGCTGAACATCGAATGCCAGCAGGTCAGCATCGATTTCCGCCTGAACAGCCGTTACGTCGATGAGCAAGCCACCGATCTCGACGACGCTCTGGCCCGCATCGCCAAATACACCAAGGAAGGCAAGGCGATTTCCATCGCCCTGCTGGGTAACGCGGCTGAAATCCTGCCGGAACTGGTCAAGCGCGGCGTGCGCCCAGACATGGTCACCGACCAGACCAGCGCCCACGACCCGCTCAACGGTTACCTGCCAGCCGGCTGGACCTGGGAAGAGTACCGCGCTCGCGCCAAGACCGAGCCTGCTGCTGTGGTCAAAGCCGCCAAGCAATCCATGGCCGTGCACGTTAAAGCGATGCTCGACTTCCAGAAAATGGGTATTCCGACCTTCGACTACGGCAACAACATTCGTCAGATGGCCCAGGAAGAAGGCGTCGAGAACGCATTCGACTTCCCGGGTTTCGTACCGGCTTACATCCGTCCGCTGTTCTGCCGTGGCATCGGTCCATTCCGTTGGGCTGCGCTGTCGGGCGATCCGCAGGACATCTACAAGACCGACGCCAAGGTCAAAGAACTGATCCCGGACGACGCCCACCTGCACAACTGGCTGGACATGGCGCGCGAGCGCATCAGCTTCCAGGGGCTGCCGGCACGTATCTGCTGGGTTGGCCTGGGTCTGCGCGCCAAGCTCGGTCTGGCCTTCAACGAAATGGTTCGCAGCGGTGAGTTGTCGGCGCCGATCGTGATCGGTCGCGATCACCTGGACTCCGGCTCGGTATCCAGCCCGAACCGCGAAACCGAATCGATGCAGGATGGTTCCGACGCTGTGTCCGACTGGCCACTGCTCAACGCTCTGCTCAACACCGCGAGCGGCGCGACCTGGGTTTCCCTGCACCACGGCGGCGGCGTCGGCATGGGCTTCTCCCAGCACTCGGGCATGGTGATTGTCTGCGACGGTACTGACGAAGCGGCCGAGCGTATCGCTCGCGTGCTGCACAACGACCCGGCCACCGGTGTCATGCGTCACGCCGATGCGGGTTACCAGATCGCGATCGACTGTGCCAAGGAGCAGGGCCTGAACCTGCCGATGATTACCGGCAAGTAACGCAGAAATACCTGTAGGAGCGAGGCTTGCCCGCGAAGGCGTCTTAACTGACACACCGCGGTGCATTCTTCGCGGGCAAGCCTCGCTCCTACAGGGATCACCAACACCGACAAACAATCCATAGAGGTTGAACAATGGCTGTTAATGACGATCGTGCAGGCAGTAAACCGTTGATCGAGAAACGTTCGATCGACTACATCCCGGAAGCGGAGAGACACGGTCGTCTGTTGAGCCAGTTCACCCTGTGGATGGGTGCCAACCTGCAAATCACCGCGATTGTCACCGGGGCCCTGGCCGTGGTGCTGGGCGGTGATGTGTTCTGGTCGTTGATCGGTCTGTTGATCGGTCAACTGCTCGGCGGTGGCGTAATGGCGCTGCATGCGGCGCAAGGGCCCAAGCTTGGCCTGCCGCAGATGATCTCCAGCCGGGTACAGTTTGGCGTGTATGGCGCGGCCATCCCGATCGTGCTGGTGTGCCTGATGTACTTGGGCTTCACCGCAACGGGCACCGTGCTTTCCGGCCAGGCGCTGGGCCAGTTGTTTGGCGTCAGCGACAGTGTCGGCATCCTTATCTTCGCCAGTGTCATCGTGCTGGTCACGGTGCTCGGTTATCGGGTGATCCATTGGATTGGCCGTATTGCCAGTGTCATTGGCGTGATTGCCTTCGTTTACCTGTTCAGTCGCCTGATGAGCCAGACTGACATTGGCGCACTCCTGCAAATCCGCCACTTCAGCTGGAGCAGCTTCCTGCTCGCGGTATCGCTCGCGGCGTCCTGGCAGATCGCCTTCGGCCCATACGTGGCTGACTATTCACGCTACTTGCCGAGCAAGACGTCCTCGGTGAAAACCTTTTTCGCCGCTGGCGCAGGTTCGGTCATTGGCGCACAGGTGGCGATGATCCTCGGCGTGTTCGCGGCCGCATCGGCCAACGGCCAATTTGCCGGCCACGAAGTCGCCTACATCGTTGGTTTGGGCGGTACCGGTGCCACCGCTGCGCTGCTGTACTTCAGCATCGCGTTCGGCAAGGTCACCATCTCCACGCTGAACTCCTATGGCAGCTTCATGTGCATTGCGACCGTCATCAGCGGTTTCCGTGGTGATCTGAAAGTAACGCGCTTGCAGCGTCTGGTGTTCGTGCTGGTCATCGTCGGTGCCGCGACCCTGATGGCGTTGCTCGGTCAGCACTCGTTCCTCGGTGCGTTCAAGTCCTTCATCCTGTTTTTGCTGGCTTTTTTCACGCCATGGAGCGCGATCAACCTGGTGGACTACTACTGCATCACTCGCGAGCGCTATGACGTGCCGGCGCTGGCCGATCCGAACGGTCGCTACGGCCGCTGGAACCCCCTCGGTATCAGCGTCTATGTCTTCGGTGTGCTGGTGCAACTGCCGTTCATCTCTACCAAGTTCTATACCGGTCCGCTGGTGGACGCTCTGGGTGGTGTGGATATTTCCTGGATCATCGGTCTGGTGATTCCCGCAGGCCTGTATTACGTGTGCGCGAAAAAATGGCACAGCGCAGTTCCCTATCACCTGATCCTGCCGTTCGAGCAGGACAGCGATGCAGCACCTATAACAAGCGGGGCCAGTCGCGCTGCGGCGCAGGCCTGATTGGACGTGGACAGGGCTGGATGCCTCTTGACTGCCGTAAGCCAACTCATGATTAGGAGCGTCACTACAATGAAATCGAACAAGACCCTGCTGACCACATTGCTTTCCATGGGCCTGCTGGCCAGCGCTGGCGCCACTCAGGCGGCGGGTTGGTGCGAGTCGGGCAAACCGGTGAAATTCGCCGGCCTGAACTGGGAAAGCGCCATGCTGCTGACCGACGTGCTGCAAGTCGTGTTGGAGAAAGGCTACGACTGCAAGACTGACAGCTTGCCAGGCAACTCCATCACCATGGAAAACGCCCTGAGCAGCAACGACATCCAAGTGTTCGCCGAAGAATGGGTCGGCCGCAGTGAAGTCTGGAACAAGGCCGAGAAGGCCGGCAAAGTCGTCGGTGTCGGCGCTCCTGTCGTGGGTGCCGTCGAAGGCTGGTACGTGCCGCGTTACGTGATCGAAGGCGACGCCAAGCGCAAGCTGGAACCCAAGGCACCGGACCTGAAAAACATTGCTGACCTGGGCAAGTATTCCGCTGTGTTCAAGGACGCCGAAGAGCCATCCAAGGGCCGTTTCTACAACTGCCCGGCCGGCTGGACCTGTGAGCTGGATAACAGCGAAATGCTGAAAAGCTATGGTCTGGAAAGCACCTACACCAACTTCCGCCCAGGCACCGGCCCGGCGCTGGATGCGGCAGTGCTGTCGAGCTACAAGCGTGGCGAGCCGATCCTGTTCTACTACTGGTCGCCAACCCCGCTGATGGGCCAGGTTGATCTGGTGAAACTCGAAGAAAAACCGGGCGTGGACAAGCGCGTGACCATCAAGGTCGGCCTGTCCAAGACCTTCCACGAGCAAGCCCCGGAACTGGTGGCCGTGCTGGAAAAGGTCAACCTGCCGATCGACCTGCTGAATCAGAACCTCGGGCGCATGGCCAAAGAGCGGATCGAATCGCCAAAACTGGCCAAGATCTTCTTGAAGGAACATCCTGAAGTCTGGCACGCGTGGGTGAGCGAAGACGCAGCCAAAAAGATCGACGCGGCCTTGTAGGTTGAGTGTCTCCGACTGCCGGCAACGGCAGTCGGATGCTTGATCGCAACCCCTTGATTGAGAGTCTCTTATGTTTCCCGAAAGCTTTACCTTTTCCATCGCCGACTGGGTCAACAGTTGGGTCGATTCGCTGGTCACCAACTACGGCGATGTGTTCCGCAGCATCTCCGACACCCTGCTGTGGGCCATCGTCAATCTCGAAGGGCTGCTGCGTGCGGCGCCCTGGTGGCTGATGCTGGCGATCGTGGCGGGCGTTGCCTGGCACGCGACCCGCAAAGTCGTGACCACGTCGGTCATCGTCGGTCTGTTGTTCCTGGTGGGTGCGGTCGGCCTCTGGGACAAGCTGATGCAGACCCTGGCATTGATGATGGTGGCGACGGTCATCTCGGTGCTGATCGGCATTCCGCTGGGCATCCTCTCGGCGCGCAGCAATCGCCTGCGTTCGGTGCTGATGCCGCTGCTGGACATCATGCAGACCATGCCGAGCTTCGTGTACCTGATCCCGGTGCTGATGCTGTTCGGCCTGGGCAAGGTTCCGGCGATTTTCGCCACGGTGATCTACGCCGCACCGCCGCTGATCCGCCTGACCGATCTGGGTATTCGCCAGGTCGACGGTGAAGTGATGGAAGCGATCAACGCTTTCGGCGCCAATCGCTGGCAGCAACTGTTTGGCGTGCAACTGCCACTGGCCCTGCCGAGCATCATGGCCGGGATCAACCAGACCACCATGATGGCCCTGTCGATGGTGGTAATTGCCTCGATGATCGGTGCCCGTGGCTTGGGTGAAGATGTGTTGGTGGGGATTCAGACCCTCAACGTCGGACGTGGTCTTGAGGCCGGTCTGGCGATCGTGATTCTGGCAGTGGTCATCGACCGCATTACTCAGGCGTATGGTCGGCCACGGCATGAGGTGAGCAAATGAGCAACGAAGCCATTAGCAAGATCGAAGTCAAAAACGTCTTCAAGATTTTCGGCAACCGTTCCAAGGATGCGCTGGGCATGATTGGCCAGGGCAAGACCAAAGACCAAGTGTTGGCCGAAACCGGCTGCGTGGTCGGCGTGAACGACTTGTCCCTGAGCATCGGCACCGGCGAGATCTTCGTGATCATGGGCCTGTCGGGTTCCGGCAAGTCGACGCTGGTGCGCCACTTCAACCGCCTGATCGACCCCACCAGCGGCGCGATCCTGGTGGACGGCGTGGACATCCTGCAATACGACATGGAAGCCCTGCGCGAATTTCGCCGGCACAAGATCAGCATGGTGTTCCAGAGCTTCGGCCTGCTGCCGCACAAGACCGTGGTGGATAACGTCGCCTACGGCCTGAAAGTGCGTGGCGAGACCAAGCAAATGTGCTCCGAGCGCGCGCTGCACTGGATCAACACCGTGGGCCTGAAGGGCTACGAAAACAAATACCCGCATCAGCTTTCCGGCGGTATGCGCCAGCGTGTAGGCCTGGCTCGCGCCTTGGCGGCGGACACCGACATCATCTTGATGGATGAAGCCTTCAGCGCCCTTGACCCGCTGATTCGCGCCGAAATGCAGGACCAGTTGCTGGAACTGCAAAAGACCCTGCACAAGACCATCGTCTTCATCACCCACGACCTCGACGAGGCCGTGCGCATCGGCAACCGCATCGCGATCCTCAAGGATGGCCGCCTGATTCAGGTGGGGACACCAAGAGAGATCCTGCATTCGCCGGCGGATGAGTATGTGGACCGGTTCGTACAGCGGCGGGCGGCGGTGGTTTGAGAGATTTGCGGTGTCTGTGCCGGCGCCATCGCGGGCAAGCCCCCTCCCACAGGGATTGGTTGTGTTGCACAAATTTTGTTTACACAACAGAACACTGTGGGAGCGGGCTTGCCCGCGATGAGGCCAGTAACGCTGCATCAATATTCAGGTTGTACGCACGAGGTTGAAGATGTCCCAGGCTGAAAAAATCGTTATCGCTGACGCTCCGTTGCGCTGGCAGGATGTGGTCGCAGTCGCTCGTCACGGCGCGCAGCTCGAGCTGTCGCCCCAGATCTGGGCGCGGATCGAGAATGCCCAGGCGATCGTCCAGCGCATCGTCGCCAGCGGCGAGCGTGCCTACGGCGTCAACACCGGCCTGGGCGCCTTGTGCAACGTCTCGCTCAAAGGCGAGCAACTCAGCCAACTGTCGCGCAACACCTTGCTCAGTCACGCCTGTGGCGTCGGCGCGCCATTGGCCGACGAACAGACCCGCGCAATCATCTGCGCCGCTATTCGCAACTATAGCCATGGCAAATCCGGCATTCATCGCCGGGTGGTCGAAGCCCTGTTGGCACTGCTCAACCGTGGCATCACTCCGCAAGTACCGTCCCAGGGTTCGGTGGGCTACCTGACCCACATGGCCCACATCGGAATCACTCTGCTGGGTGTCGGCAATGTCAGCTATCGCGGGCAGATCGTCTCCGCGCAGCAGGCCTTGAGCGAGGAAGGTCTGCAACCGGTTCAGCTCGGCGCCAAAGATGGCTTGTGCCTGGTCAACGGCACGCCGTGCATGACCGGTCTCAGCTGCCTGGCAATTGCCGATGCGACGCGTCTGGTGCAATGGGCCGATGTGATCGGTGCCATGAGCTTCGAAGCCCAGCGCGGCCAGATTGCCGCGTTCGACGCCGAGATTATCGCGCTCAAGCCTCACCCGGGCATGCAGCAAGTCGGCATCAACCTGCGGGCGTTGCTCGACGGCAGTGAAGTGATTGCCAGCAGCAAAGGAATTCGCACTCAAGATGCGTTGAGCATCCGTTCGATCCCGCAAGTCCACGGCGCCGCTCGCGATCAACTTGAACACGCGAAACAGCAGATCGAAACCGAACTCAACTCTGTTACCGACAACCCGATGCTGCTGGGCACGCCGGACAACTTCCGGGTGATGTCCCAGGCCAACCCGCACGGTCAGTCAGTGGCATTGGCGGCAGATTTGCTGGCGATTGCCATGGCCGAAATCGGCTCCATCGCCGAGCGTCGCCTGGACCGCTTGATCAACCCGCACGTCAGCGGTTTGCCGGCGTTTCTGGTGGCCAATCCCGGGGTGAATTCCGGGATGATGATCGTCCAGTACGTTGCCGCGTCCCTGTGTGCGGAAAACCGCCAGTTGGCGCAACCGGCGGTGCTCGACAACTACGTTACCTCGGGCTTGCAGGAAGACCACTTGAGCATGGGCACCAACGCGGCGCTGAAGCTGCATCGCGCGTTGGAAAACTGCACGCAGATCCTCGCCATTGAGTATTTGCTGGCATCCCAGGCTTTTGAATTCCTCAAAGAACAACGCTTTGGCGCTGGCACCGATACCGCGTGGCGTCTGCTGCGTGAACGAGTCCCGGCCTACGACCAGGACCGCTGGCTGGCACCGGACATTGCTGCCGCTGCCAGTGTTTTGAAAGACCCGATTTTGTTGCACAAGGCTTTACCGAACCTGAACTGAAATCCACAACACCAGCGTGCCAAGGCGCCAGCCCCTCTCAACAAGTCGGGAAGCGACGGACAACGGAAATCTCCGGAGCGTCTGGTTAGTTAATAAAAAACTCTCAAAAGGAGAATGAATGTGACTGCGCTTAATTTGATTCCCGGCCAACTGAGCCTTGCCCAACTGCGTGATGTTTATCAGCAACCGGTCAAAATCACCCTCGACAACAGTGCCTCGGCCCAGATCGAAGCCAGCGTTGCCTGCGTGGAACAGATCCTCGCCGAGAACCGCACCGCTTATGGCATCAACACCGGTTTCGGCCTGCTGGCTTCGACCCGTATCGCCAGCGAAGACCTGGAAAACCTCCAGCGCTCGCTGGTGCTGTCCCACGCCGCCGGTGTCGGCGAGCCAATCAGCGACGCGCTGGTTCGACTGGTCATGGTGCTCAAGGTCAACAGCCTGAGCCGTGGTTTCTCCGGCATTCGTCGCGTAGTGATCGACGCACTGATAGCCCTGATCAATGCCGAGGTTTACCCGCACATTCCATTGAAAGGTTCGGTGGGTGCATCCGGTGACCTGGCGCCGTTGGCCCACATGTCCCTGGTGCTGCTGGGCGAAGGCAAGGCACGCTACAAAGACGAGTGGATGGAAGCCACCGAAGCGCTGAAAATCGCCGGTCTGACGCCGCTGACCCTGGCCGCGAAAGAAGGTCTGGCGCTGCTCAACGGCACTCAGGTTTCTACCGCTTATGCATTGCGCGGTCTGTTCGAAGGCGAAGACTTGTTCGCCGGCGCCCTGGCCATCGGTGGTATGACGGTTGAAGCGGTCTTGGGTTCGCGCTCGCCATTCGACGCACGCATTCACGCTGCTCGAGGCCAGAAAGGCCAGATCGATGCCGCTGCCGCTTACCGCGATCTGCTGGGCGAGCGCAGCGAAGTGTCTGACTCGCACCAGAACTGTGAAAAGGTCCAGGACCCGTACTCCCTGCGCTGCCAGCCGCAAGTCATGGGCGCCTGCCTGACCCAGTTCCGTCAGGCTGCCGAAGTGTTGGCCATCGAAGCCAACGCCGTTTCCGACAACCCGCTGGTGTTCGCCGCTGAAGGTGACGTGATCTCCGGCGGTAACTTCCACGCCGAGCCGGTGGCCATGGCCGCCGACAACATGGCCCTGGCCATCGCCGAAATCGGTTCCCTGAGCGAACGCCGCATCTCGCTGATGATGGACAAGCACATGTCGCAACTGCCGCCGTTCCTGGTGGCCAATGGCGGCGTGAACTCCGGCTTCATGATCGCCCAGGTGACCGCGGCAGCATTGGCCAGCGAGAACAAGGCGCTGTCTCATCCGCACTCGGTGGACAGTTTGCCGACGTCGGCAAACCAGGAAGACCACGTGTCCATGGCTCCGGCGGCGGGCAAGCGTCTGTGGGAAATGGCTGAAAACACGCGTGGGGTTCTGGCAGTGGAATGGCTGGCGGCGGCTCAGGGCCTCGACCTGCGTGAGGGTCTGAAGACCTCGACGAAACTGGAAAAGGCTCGTGCCATTCTGCGTGCCGAAGTGCCGTTCTATGAGAAGGATCGGTTCTTTGCGCCGGACATCAATGCTGCTAGCGAGCTTCTGGCGACTCGTTGCCTGAACGAGCTGGTTTCGGCGAAGTTGTTGCCTAGCCTGTAATGGCCTCTTCGCGAGCAAGCCCGCTCCCACATTGGATTGCGCTGAACCTGTGGGAGCGAGCCTGCTCGCGATTCGATTTTGCGTCGAATAAGAATAATTAAGGACGAGAAATGCAACAGCCAGCAAAAGGTTTGAAACGCGGGCTCTCTGCCCGACATATTCGCTTCATGGCGCTGGGGTCGGCGATCGGCACCGGGCTGTTCTACGGTTCTGCCTCGGCCATTCAAATGGCCGGGCCTGCGGTACTGCTCGCTTACCTGATCGGTGGCGCGGCGGTGTTCATGGTCATGCGCGCCCTCGGTGAGATGGCGGTGCACAACCCGGTGGCCGGCTCTTTCGGCCAGTACGCCAGCACTTATCTTGGGCCGATGGCGGGCTTCATCCTCGGTTGGACCTACGCGTTTGAAATGGTCATCGTCGGTATGGCCGACGTCACCGCATTCGGTATTTACATGGGCTTCTGGTTTCCGGAAGTCGATCGCTGGATCTGGGTCCTGGGCATCGTTTCGGTGGTCGGCGGCTTGAACCTGTGCAACGTCAAAGTCTTCGGTGAAATGGAGTTCTGGTTGTCGCTGCTCAAGGTCGCGGCCATCGTTGCGATGATCCTGGGTGGCTTCGGCATCATGCTGTTCGGCATCAGCACGGCCCCCGGTGCCCAGGCGACCGACATCAGCAATCTCTGGAGCCATGGCGGCTTCATGCCCAACGGCGTGGGCGGCCTGATCGCTTCGTTCGCCGTGGTGATGTTTGCGTTCGGCGGCATTGAAATCATCGGCGTGACGGCCGGTGAAGCGAAAGACCCGCAGCACGTGCTGCCCCGGGCGATCAATGCCGTACCGTTGCGTATCCTGCTGTTCTACGTGCTGACGATGTTTGTGCTGATGTCGATCTTTCCATGGCAGCAGATTGGCAGCCAAGGCAGTCCGTTCGTGCAGATTTTCGACAACCTGGGGATCAGTTCGGCGGCGACCATCCTCAATATCGTGGTGATCTCGGCGGCGGTGTCGGCCATCAACAGTGACATCTTCGGCGCTGGCCGGATGATGTACGGGTTGGCCCAGCAAGGGCATGCACCCAAAGGCTTCGCCCGCCTGTCGGGCAATGGTGTGCCATGGATGACCGTGGTGGTGATGAGTGTCGCGCTGTTGCTGGGCGTGCTGCTGAACTACCTGATTCCGGAGAACGTGTTCCTGTTGATCGCCTCTATCGCGACCTTTGCCACGGTATGGGTCTGGCTGATGATTCTGTTCACGCAGGTGGCGATGCGTCGTTCCATGAGCGCCGAGCAGGTCGCACAACTGAAGTTCCCGGTGCCGTTCTGGCCCTATGCGCCAATGGCGGCGATTGCCTTCATGCTGTTCATTTTCGGCGTGCTGGGCTACTTCCCGGACACCCAGGCAGCGCTGATCGTCGGCGTGGTCTGGATCGTGTTGCTGGTGCTGGCCTACCTGACCTGGGTGAAACCGGCGGCAGGCCAGGCAGCATTGGTGGCACGGGACCCTGATTTTTCTCATCGATAACCTAACGGAGGCCAGGATGAAAACGCTCTGGCAACACTGCCACGTCGCAACCATGGCACAAGGCGCCTACTCGATCATCGAGGATGCGGCCATCGTGACGTCCGGTGCGCACATTGAGTGGATTGGTCCGCGCGGCGAACTGCCGCCCGGCGAATACCCAGCAGTCAATGACCTGAAAGGGGCTTGGGTGACCCCGGGCCTGATCGACTGCCACACCCACACAGTGTTTGGTGGTAATCGCAGCGGCGAATTCGAACAACGACTGCAAGGCGTCAGCTACGCAGAAATTGCAGCGGCCGGCGGCGGTATCGCCAGCACCGTGCGCGCCACCCGCGCCGCCAGCGAAGACGAGTTGTTCGCCAGCGCCGCCAAGCGTCTGAAAAGCCTGATGCGCGATGGCGTCACCAGCATCGAAATCAAGTCCGGTTATGGCCTGGACCTGGCTAACGAACGCAAGATGCTTCGGGTCGTTCGTCGTCTCGGCGCCGAACTGCCAGTCAGCGTGCGCAGCACCTGCCTGGCGGCCCACGCCTTGCCGCCGGAATACGCGGACCGTGCCGATGCCTACATCGATCACATCTGCAGCGAAATGCTCCCGGCCCTGGCGGCCGAAGGGCTGGTGGATGCAGTGGATGCTTTCTGTGAATACCTTGGGTTTTCGCCGGAACAGGTCGAACGGGTTTTCGTCGCCGCGCAGAACCTCGGCTTGCCGGTGAAGCTGCATGCCGAGCAATTGTCGTCGCTGCACGGTTCGAGCCTGGCGGCGCGTTACCACGCACTGTCTGCCGATCATCTGGAATTCATGACCGAAGACGACGCCATTGCCATGGCCAAGTCGGGCACCGTCGCGGTATTGCTGCCCGGCGCGTTCTACTTCCTGCGGGAAACCCAATTGCCGCCGATGGAAGCCCTGCGCAAACACGGCGTCAAAATCGCCATCGCCAGCGATCTCAATCCGGGCACTTCGCCGGCGCTGTCGTTGCGCTTGATGCTGAACATGGCCTGCACCTGTTTGCGCATGACCCCGGAAGAGGCCCTGGCTGGCGCAACGATTCATGCCGCCACCGCGCTGGGCATGGCCGAGACTCACGGTTCGCTGGAAGCCGGCAAAGTCGCAGACTTCGTCGCCTGGCAGATTGATCGACCAGCCGACCTGTCGTACTGGCTGGGCGGCGACCTGGAAAAACGCGTCGTGCGTCACGGCGTCGAAACAAGCGTTTAGGAGAGCAGTTGTGGATAAGGTTCTGAACTTCAAACAAGGCCGCGTGCCGCTGCTGATCAGCATGCCCCACGCCGGCCTGCGCCTGACCCCAGCGGTCGAAGCCGGGTTGATTCCCGACGCGAAAAGCCTGCCGGACACCGATTGGCACATCCCCAGGCTTTACGAATTCGCCGCCGAGCTCGGCGCCAGCACGCTGGCCGCCGAGTACTCGCGATTTGTCATCGACCTGAACCGACCGTCCGACGACAAGCCTTTATATGTCGGCGCCACCACTGGTTTGTACCCGGCGACGTTGTTCGACGGTATTCCATTGTTCCGTGAGGGTATGGAGCCCTCGGCCACAGAACGCGCGAATTATCTGGAACAGATCTGGACACCGTACCACCGCACCTTGCAGGAAGAGCTGGCGCGACTGAAAGCCGAATTCGGCTACGCGCTGCTGTTCGATGCGCACTCGATCCGCTCGATCATCCCGCACCTGTTTGACGGCAAGCTGCCGGACTTCAACCTCGGCACCTTCAATGGCGCCAGTTGCGATCCACAATTGGCCAGCCAACTGGAAGCCATCTGCGCACGGCACGGCGATTACAGTCATGTGCTGAACGGTCGCTTCAAGGGCGGGCACATCACCCGGCATTACGGCAACCCGGCCGAGAACATCCATGCCGTGCAACTGGAATTAGGCCAGTGCACATACATGGAAGAGTTCGAGCCGTTCCGTTATCGCCCGGACCTGGCGGCGCCGACGCAAGTGGTGCTCAGGGAATTGCTGCAAGGGCTGCTGGCGTGGGGCGAGAAACACTATCGGTGACTGATCGTTCCCACGCTCCTGCGTGGGAATGCCTCAAGGGACGCTCCGCGTCCAGTGACGCGGAGCGTCACGGGCTGCATTCCCACGCGGAGCGTGGGAACGATCATCGGAACTGTCGCCACCGTGCAAATCTCGGTCGCTACAGTTCGCTTTTAGCCTCTCGACGCTGCGTAATGTTCTGGGCACGGTGCACGAAGACACCGGTCCCTGACAATAATCTGCCGCGCGAGAAAGCTCCCTATGACAAGCACCAAAGGTTTGTTCACCCGCTGCCTTTCAATCCTCTGCGGCACTGCTCTGCTGAGCACCAGCGTCCTGGCCAACGACCCCGCTTCCTGCAAGACCGTACGCATGGGCGTGGTCAACTGGACCGACGTCATCGCCACCAGCGGCATGGCTGACGTATTGCTCAACGGCCTCGGCTACGAAAGCAAACAAACCAGTGCCGTGCAGCAAATCATCTTCGCCGGCATCCGCGACAAACGCCTCGATACCTTCCTCGGTTACTGGAAACCGGCGATGGATAAAAACATCGCCCCGTTCGTGGCCGCCAATCAAGTGAAGGTCATGGACAAACCGAGCCTCTCGGATGCCCAGGCGACCCTTGCCGTGCCTGACTATGTTGCGGCGGCGGGCCTGAAAACCTTCGCCGACATTGCCAGATTCAAGAATCAGCTCGGCGGCAAGATCTACGGCATCGAGCCGGGCAGCGGCGCCAACACCACGATCAAAACCATGATCGAGACCAATCAATTTGGCTTGAAGGATTTCAAACTGATCGAGTCCGGTGAGGCCGGCATGCTTGCCGCCGTTCAGCGGGCGGTCAATCGCAAGGAGTTTGTGGTGTTCGTCGGCTGGACCCCGCACCCGATGAACATCAACATGAACATCGCCTACCTGACCGGCAGCGAAGACGTCTACGGTCCGAACGAAGGTGCGGCGACCGTTTCCACCGTGACCGCGCCGGACTATGCCGAGCGTTGCCCGAACGTGAACCGCCTGCTGGCAAACCTGACCTTTACCGCGGCTCAGGAAAGTCAGTTGATGGTGCCGATCATGGAACGCAAGACACCGCAGGATGTTGCCAAACAGTGGCTGCGTGATCATCCCGAAGATCTTCAGCGCTGGCTGGCGGGTGTCACCAGTGTTGATGGCAAGGAGGGTGTGGCAACCGTTCAGGCCAGTTTGAAAAACTGACTGGTCGAGCGGGATCACTGTGGCGAGGGGGGCGCAGAACCTGTGGGAGCGTGGCTTGCCCGCGAAGAACGATGACGCGTAATACCTGAAAAACCGCGGTGCATTCTTCGCGGGCAAGCCACGCTCCCACAGGATTTGCGTCGTTCAAATTTTTTGACTTCCTCTATTTGGCTGGCTGCAGGCTCATGGCTTTTTATCCACTCTCTGAACAGATGGCGGCTTTCGTCGAGAAAACCCTCAGCTTCAACAGCACCGACAGCACCCTCACCGGTTTGCGTCAGGCCTACAGCGAGATGTGCCGGGCGTTTACCCCGCCGCATCCCGCAGGTCTTGAGGTGGTCGATTTCGAATTGGCGGGAGTGGCGGTGCGCGCCTGGCAACCGCCGGTCAAACCACCGACCAGCGGTTGGCCGTGCATTGTGTACCTGCACGGTGGCGGTTGGGTGGTGGGGGATCTGGATTCTCACGCCTTCATCTGTGCTGAGCTGGCATCGGTGCTCGGCGTGTTGGTGATCGCCGTCGATTATCGGCTGGCGCCGGAGTATCCGTTTCCGGCGGCGTTCGATGACTGCCTGAGTGTCTGGCGTGCGTTGCACACAGGACCGTTTCGGCTCGACCCTGCGCGGACCCTGGTGGCAGGCGACAGTGCTGGCGGCAATCTCGCTGCCGCGTTGTGTCTCGCCTTGCGCGATACCGGCGAGCCAGCGCCGTGCGCGCAGGTTCTGATCTATCCGGGGCTGGGCGGTGACCACCGATTGCCGTCACGCAGCGAATGCGCCGATGCGCCATTGCTCAGCAGCAGCGATCTGGATTGTTATCACGCGTTGTATTTAGGCGGAGCCCGACAACCGGGTGCCTATGCGATGCCCTTGCTCGCCGATGATTTCAGCGGTCTGCCACCGGCGTTGATCGCCGTGGCGCAGTTCGACCCGCTGCGCGATGACGGCGTGCTTTACGCCGAGCGACTCAACGCCGCTGGCGTGAGCGCAACGCTTTACTACGGGGAAGGACTGGTTCACGGCTGTTTGCGGGCGCGGGGGCAGGTCGCCGAAGTCGACCGACTCTATGAAACCCTGCTCGGCTATCTGGCTGAGACGACGGGCTGACAAACTCTGACGCTGTAAGGGGCATGCTCATTGAAGTAATTCGGGTTTATGATGCCGGACGGCAGAATAATAGAAGTCCCCCCAGGGATGACCTCGACCCCTTACGGAGCGCGCAATGCAGACTTTGTACCCGCAGATCAAACCCCACGCCCGGCACGATCTGGCCGTCGATAAAACCCACACGCTGTATGTCGACGAAAGCGGTTCGCCAGAAGGTTTGCCGGTGGTGTTCATCCACGGCGGCCCTGGCGCCGGGTGTGATGCCCAGAGCCGTCGGTATTTCGATCCGAACCTGTATCGCATTGTCACCTTCGACCAGCGTGGTTGCGGTCGCTCCACGCCCCACGCCAGCCTGGAAAACAACACCACCTGGGATCTGGTCGCCGACCTCGAGCGGATTCGCAAGCACCTGGGCATCGACAAATGGGTGCTGTTCGGCGGCTCCTGGGGTTCGACCCTGGCCCTGGCCTACGCGCAAACCCATCCGGAACGCGTGCTCGGTTTGATTCTGCGCGGGATTTTTCTCTGCCGTCCCCAGGAAATCGAGTGGTTCTACCAGTGTGGCGCCAGTCGCCTGTTTCCCGATTACTGGCAGGACTACATCGCGCCGATCCCGCAGGATGAGCGCCACGACTTGCTCTCGGCGTTCCACAAACGCCTGGTCGGCAACGATCAGATCGCCCAGATGCACGCGGCCAAAGCCTGGTCCATGTGGGAAGGCCGAACCGCCACCCTGCGGCCGAATCCGCTGGTGGTCGACCGCTTCTCCGAGCCTCAGCGTGCGTTGTCCATCGCCCGTATCGAGTGCCACTACTTCACCAACAATGCTTTCCTCGAGCCGAACCAACTGATTCGTGACATGGCCAAGATCGCCCACCTGCCTGGCGTCATCGTCCATGGTCGTTACGACGTTATCTGTCCGCTGGACAACGCCTGGGAACTGCATCAGGCCTGGCCGAACAGCGAATTGCAGGTGATTCGCGACGCCGGCCATGCGGCGTCCGAATCGGGCATCACCGATGCCTTGGTACGCGCCGCTGATCTGATGGCCCGTCGTATGCTCAACTTGTCGCCTGACGAAGCATGAAGGGCCTGCTGCAACGCGTGCGTGGCGCGCGAGTCGAGGTTGCGGGAGAGGTGGTTGGGGCGATAGATCAGGGATTGCTGGTGCTGGTGGCGGTCGAACCCGACGATACGCGGGCCAGCGCCGACAAACTTCTGCATAAACTGCTTAACTATCGAGTATTCAGCGACGCCGAAGGCAAGATGAATCTGTCTTTGGCGGACGTAGGCGGTGGGTTGCTGCTGGTCTCACAGTTCACCCTGGCCGCCGACACCAAAAACGGGTTGCGCCCCAGTTTTTCGACTGCGGCTCCTCCGGCTTTGGGCGAGGAGCTGTTCGACTATCTATTGGGCAAAGCGAAACAGGTGCATGGCACTGTGGCATCAGGTAGATTCGGCGCGGATATGCAGGTGCACCTGGTCAATGATGGCCCGGTAACCCTCCTGTTACAGACGTGAAAGCGCTTGAAACATCTTTTTAAGTGCATTTCGACTGAAAACAGGGGCTTTTCCCGATAAATACTTGGTTCCCCCTGATGCGTTGTAACGCGGCCTACTAGATAATCGCGCGCTACGGGGATCAGCGTTCGTTGGTCCGTTTTGACTTAGGTAGAGACTTGTCCGGGACCTGTTGGGGAATCATTTTGCCCCATAGGAGTCGGAACAATGCTCGCCAACTTGGCAAGAGTCGTTGGCAGGGTCGGTTTTTTTCCACCGCACACCGTGCTGGCACTTTAACTGGCCGTTGGTTTTTTGATCTGTTTTCGGCGAGGGTTGCTCGTGATTGTTAGTCCCTGTAATGCACCAAAATTGTCTGCCAAACGGTTTCGAAGCGCTCTGGTAGCAGGCTCTGCACTGCTCTGCCTGTTCAGCGCCGGCCAACTTTGGGCATTCAATCTGGATGACGTATCGGTCAAGGCAAAAGAGCTGGCCGGGCAAAAATACGAAGCCCCGCGCAGTAACCTGCCGAATGAATTTCGCGAGATGAAATTCGCGGACTATCAAAAAATTCGGTTCCTCACTGAAAAGGCCGAATGGGCGAACCAGAAAACCCCATTCAAGCTGTCGTTCTATCACCAGGGTATGCACTTCGATACGCCGGTGAAAATCAACGAAATCACAGCCAACACCGTCGAAGAGATCAAATACGACCCAAGTCGTTTCGATTTCGGCGACGTGAAGTTCGATCCTAAAGCCACCGAACAGCTGGGTTATGCCGGTTTCCGTGTGCTGTACCCGATCAACAAGGCTGACAAGCAAGACGAAATCATGACCATGCTCGGCGCGAGTTATTTCCGCGTCATCGGCAAAGGGCAGACCTACGGGCTGTCCGCTCGCGGCATGGCCATCGATACCGCGTTGCCGTCCGGCGAAGAGTTCCCGCGCTTCACCGAGTTCTGGATTCAACAGCCGAAGCCGGGCGACAAGCATCTGGTGATCTTCGCCCTGCTGGATTCGCCACGTGCCACCGGTGCCTATCGCCTGACCCTGCGTCCGGGCAGCGACACGGTTGTCGACGTCAAGGCCAGGATGTTCCTGCGTGACAAGGTCACCAAGCTCGGCGTTGCGCCGCTGACCAGCATGTACCTGTTCGGCGCCAACCAGCCGTCGAAAGTGCTGAACTACCGTCGCGAACTGCATGATTCCAGCGGCCTGTCGATCCATGCCGGCAATGGCGAATGGATCTGGCGCCCACTGAACAATCCGAAACACCTGGCCGTGAGCAACTTCTCGATCGAGAACCCGCGCGGTTTCGGTTTGCTGCAACGTGGCCGTGACTTCAGTCACTACGAAGACCTCGATGACCGCTACGACAAGCGCCCAAGTGCCTGGATCGAACCGAAAGGCGATTGGGGCAAAGGCTCCGTCGATCTGGTAGAGATTCCTACCGCCGACGAAACCAACGACAATATTGTCGCTTTCTGGAGTCCGGAAAAACTGCCTGAGCCTGGTCAGTCCCTGGACGTTGCCTACCGCATGCACTGGACCATCGACGAAGCCTCCCTGCATTCGCCGGACAGCGCCTGGGTTCAACAGACCCTACGTTCCACGGGTGACGTCAAGCAGTCGAACCTGATTCGTCAGCCGGACGGCAGCGTGGCCTATCTGGTGGATTTCCAGGGCCCGTCCCTGCAAGACCTGCCGGAAGATGCTGAAGTACGCAGCCAGGTGAGCGTTGGCGACAACGCAGAACTGGTCGAGAACAGCGTCCGCTACAACCCTGAAACCAAGGGCTGGCGTCTGACCCTGCGGATGAAGATCAAGGATCCGGGCAAGTCCACCGAGATGCGTGCAGCGCTGGTCAAGAACATCACGCCTGCCGAGGCGATCAAGACCGCGGCACCAGCGTCCAGCTCTTCCGTTGCCAAGGCCGACAAGATTGCCGCCCGGCAGCAGGAGAAGAAGGACAAGCAGGCTGAAGCACAAGCCCAGGCCCAGCAAGTCAAGGATACCAAGGACAAGGACAACAAAGACGCCAAGCAGCCTGTCGCTGCCGAAGCGGCCCCAGCCACAACGGAATCGGCACCGACTGAACAAGTCCTGACCGAGACCTGGAGCTATCAGTTGCCCGCCGATGAGTAATTCACACGTACAGCCACAAACGCTTGCCGAGTACCTGGCGCATTTGCCGATGAGCGACGAGCAGCGCGCGGAACTCGCGGGCTGCAAGTCTTTCAGTGAACTGCACGAACGTCTGTCGTCCTCGACGTTCGACGCGCCGACCGAGGCTGCTCAAGCCTCGGTCGGCCGGCGCCTGACCCTGAACACCGCCGAAGAACTGGCGGACGCGGAAATGCTGGTGCTCGACGCCAGTGGCCGGGTTTGCCTGAAGGCAACCCCACCGATCCGTCGGACCAAAGTCGTGCCGGAGCCGTGGCGCACCAACATTCTGGTGCGTGGCTGGCGTCGGCTGACCGGTCGCACCAATCCGCCAGCACCGCCGAAAGATGAGAACGTGCTGCCGGCGGCTCGCTGGCGCACCGTCGGTTCGATCCGACGCTACATTCTTCTGGTGCTGATGCTCGGTCAGACGATCGTCGCCGGTTGGTACATGAAAGGCATCATGCCGTACCAGGGCTGGTCGTTCGTCGATCTTGAAGAAGTCCTGCATCAACCGCTGAGCCAAACCGCCACGCAAGTGCTGCCTTATGCCTTGCAAACCAGCATTCTGATTATGTTCGGGATTCTGTTCTGCTGGGTCTCGGCCGGTTTCTGGACTGCGCTGATGGGCTTCCTCGAGTTGATCACCGGCCGTGACAAATACCGCATTTCCGGCGCCAGCGCCGGCAACGAGCCGATCGCCAAGGACGCACGCACCGCACTGGTGATGCCGATCTGCAACGAAGACGTGCCGCGGGTGTTCGCCGGTTTGCGGGCGACCTTCGAATCGGTTGCGGCCTCGGGTAACCTGGATCGCTTCGACTTTTTCGTACTCAGCGACAGTAACGACGCCGACATCTGCGTTGCCGAGCAGCAGGCCTGGCTGGACGTCTGCCGTGAAGCCAAGGGCTTCGGCAAGATCTTCTATCGTCGCCGTCGCCGCCGCGTAAAACGTAAAAGCGGCAACCTCGACGACTTCTGCCGTCGTTGGGGCGGTGACTACAAGTACATGGTCGTGCTCGACGCCGACAGCGTGATGAGCGGCGAATGCCTGAGCAGTCTGGTGCGCCTGATGGAAGCCACGCCGGACGCCGGGATCATCCAGACCGCGCCGCGTGCGTCGGGCATGGACACCCTTTATGCGCGTATGCAGCAGTTCGCCACGCGTGTGTATGGTCCATTGTTCACCGCCGGTCTGCACTTCTGGCAGTTGGGCGAATCCCACTATTGGGGTCACAACGCGATCATCCGCATGAAGCCGTTCATCGAGCACTGCGCCCTGGCGCCGTTGCCCGGTAAAGGCGCATTTGCCGGTGCGATTCTGTCCCACGATTTCGTCGAAGCTGCGCTGATGCGCCGTGCCGGCTGGGGCGTGTGGATTGCCTACGACTTGCCGGGCAGCTACGAAGAACTACCGCCGAACCTGCTGGACGAACTCAAGCGTGACCGTCGCTGGTGCCACGGTAACCTGATGAACTTCCGGCTGTTCCTGGTAAAAGGCATGCATCCGGTGCACCGTGCGGTGTTCCTGACCGGCGTGATGTCGTACCTGTCTGCGCCGTTGTGGTTCTTGTTCCTGGTGTTGTCGACGGCCTTGCTGGCGGTTAACACGTTGATGGAGCCGCAGTACTTCCTGGAACCGCGTCAGCTCTATCCGCTGTGGCCACAATGGCAGCCGGACAAGGCAATTGCGTTGTTCTCGACGACCATCGTGCTGCTGTTCCTGCCGAAGTTGCTGAGCATCATCCTGATCTGGGCCAAGGGCGCGAAAGAGTTCGGTGGCAAGTTCAAGGTGACGCTGTCGATGCTGCTGGAGATGTTGTTCTCCATGCTGCTGGCGCCGGTGCGGATGATCTTCCACACCCGTTTCGTACTCGCCGCGTTCCTCGGCTGGGCCGCGACCTGGAACTCGCCACAACGTGACGATGACTCGACGCCATGGAGCGAAGCGGTAAAACGCCACGGTCCGCAAACCTTGCTGGGCTTCCTCTGGGCGCTGTTGGTGATCTGGCTGAACCCGAGCTTCCTCTGGTGGCTGGTACCGATTGTCGGTTCGCTGATGCTGTCGATCCCGGTATCGGTGATCTCCAGCCGTGTCGGCCTGGGCCTCAAGTCCCGTGACGAAAGCCTGTTCCTGATCCCTGAGGAATACAATCCGCCACAGGCGTTGCTGGCAACCGACCAGTACACCCATGAAAACCGTTGGCATGCGTTGAACGACGGCTTCGTCCGGGCAGTGGTCGATCCACAGCAGAACGCCTTGGCGTGCGCGCTGGCGACATCCCGTCACCGTCAGGCCGAGCCAATCGAATGGCTGCGTATCGAGCGGGTTCGCCATGCGATGAAGGTCGGGCCTGCCGGGCTGACCAACGACGAGCGCGTGGCCCTGCTGAGTGATCCGGTCGCGCTGGGTCGCCTGCATGAGCAGGTCTGGAGCGAAGGCCATGCCGAGTGGCTGCAAGCCTGGCGCACATCGGTGGATGCCGATCCCCATGCGCCGCTGTTGCCGCTCAAGCCTGTGAGCGCGCAGCCTCAGTTGGCATAATGAAAAACCCCGCGAAAGCGGGGTTTTTTTTGTGCTGCGCCCAGCATGATCGTTCCCACGCTCTGCGTGGGAATGCCTCAACGGACGCTCCGCGTTCGGCTTTAGATGGGACGCGGAGCGTCCCGGGCTGCATTCCCACGCAGAGCGTGGGAACGATCAGTCACCAGCGTCGATCAACAAATCCCGCGTAACCCCTTGTGCAAACGAACGAGTGCGTTAGCATCCGTCCCCGAATTGGTGCGCCCGGACAACTTTCTGTTCGTATCTGCCGGTTTCTCAAGGGAAACCGGCAGTTTGCGTGCCTCACAACGCGATGGTTTTGGGGACTTGATGATGAAGAAGTATCTCTCGATGCTGCTGGTCGGCGTCACGGCATTGGTTGCAGTCAACGCGGCGCAGGCCGGTGCCATCGACGACGCGGTCAAGCGCGGCACGCTGAAAGTCGGCATGGACCCGACCTACATGCCGTTCGAAATGACCAACAAGCGCGGCGAGATCATCGGCTTCGAAGTCGACATCCTCAAAGCCATGACCAAAGCCATGGGCGTCAAGCTGGAACTGGTGTCCACCGGCTACGACGGCATCATCCCGGCCCTGCTGACCGACAAGTTCGACATGATCGGCAGCGGTATGACCCTGACCCAGGAGCGCAACCTGCGCCTGAACTTCAGCGAACCGTTCATCGTGGTCGGCCAGACGCTGCTGATCCGCAAAGAGCTGGAAGGCACCATCAAGTCCTATAAAGACTTGAATACCGCCGATTACCGCATCACCTCCAAGCTCGGCACCACCGGTGAGATGGTCGCCAAAAAACTCATTTCCAAAGCCAAGTACCACGGCTACGACAACGAGCAGGAAGCGGTGCTTGACGTGGTCAACGGCAAGGCCGACGCCTTCATCTACGACGCGCCTTACAACGTTGTGGCGGTGAACAAGGTCGGCAACGGCAAACTGGTGTTCCTCGACAAGCCGTTCACCTACGAGCCGCTGGCTTTCGGCCTGAAGAAGGGTGATTACGACAGCATCAACTTCATCAACAACTTCCTGCACCAGATCCACGAAGACGGCACCTACGATCGCATCCATGACAAGTGGTTCAAGGACACTGCCTGGATCAAGGACATGGAATAAGGCTCGGTCATATAGACCGAGTCGCTCCATTCGCGGGCAAGCCTCGCTCCTACAGGATTCACGTTTGCCATCCAAACGTGGGCGCGACACAAAACCTGTAGGAGCGAGGCTTGCCCGCGAAGACGGCCTCCCTGGCGACACAGAATTCGGAACCTTCAGACTCAATGAAACATAAAAAAGCCCAATGGCCGTGGCACGTGTTGACCGTGCTGGTGCTGATCGGCCTGGCTGGCGCGTTGTATTACGCCACCTCGCTGATGTCCTACGAATGGCGCTGGAATCGAGTGCCGCAGTACTTCGCCTACCACGCCGAAGAATCCCAACGTGCGGCGGACATATCTACTGTCAGCGAACTGGTGCGCAAGGGCGATAAAGCCGAAGTCACCCTGCGCAATGATGCCGGGGACGAGCAGCACCTGACGGTCGACGACAACAGCCTGCAAGTCGCTCAAGGCGATGATGTGGCCGAAGGCGACGTGATTGGTGTAACTCGCCATTGGGCCGCAGGACCACTGATGTGGGGTCTCTGGACCACATTGTGGTTGTCCATGGTGTCTGGCGTGCTTGGCTTGCTGATCGGCCTGCTCACGGGCCTCTGCCGTCTGTCGAACAACCCGACCCTTCGTGACCTCTCGACGATCTACGTCGAACTGGTGCGCGGCACGCCGCTGCTGGTACAGATTTTCATTTTCTACTTCTTCATCGGCACCGTGATGAACCTCTCCCGGGAGTTCGCCGGGATCGCCGCGCTGTCGCTGTTCACCGGCGCCTATGTGGCGGAGATCATCCGTTCCGGCGTGCAATCGATTGCACGCGGCCAGAACGAAGCCGCACGTTCACTGGGGCTGAGTGCCGGTCAGTCGATGCGCCACGTGGTGCTGCCGCAAGCGTTCAAACGCGTGCTGCCGCCGCTGGCCGGGCAGTTCATCAGCCTGGTCAAGGACACCTCGCTGGTGTCGGTAATTGCGATTACCGAGCTGCTGAAAAGCGGTCGTGAAGTTATCACCACCTCGTTCTCGCCGTTCGAAATCCTGTTCTGCGTGGCCGGGCTGTACCTGTTGATCAACCTGCCGCTGTCGAAAATCGCCAGCCGGCTTGAGCGGAGGCTCGCGCAAAGTGATTGAAGTCCGCGACCTGGTAAAAGTCTTCGACACCCGTGGCCAAGTGGTTCGCGCGGTGGATAACGTCACCACCCAGGTGGCCAAGGGCGAAGTGCTGGTGGTGATCGGTCCGTCCGGTTCCGGCAAGTCGACCTTCCTCCGTTGCCTGAATGGCCTGGAAGAGTTCGACTCGGGCTCGGTGAGCATCGACGGTTTGCAATTGGCCGACCCGAAAACCGACGTCAACGCCTACCGCCGCGAAGTCGGCATGGTGTTCCAGCATTTCAACCTGTTCCCGCACATGACCGTGCTGGAGAACCTCTGCCTGGCGCAGAAAGTCGTGCGCAAGCGCGGCAAGAAGGAGCGCGAGGCCAAGGCGCTGGCGTTGTTGGAAAAGGTCGGTATCGCGCAGAAGGCCAACGAGTTTCCGTCACGCCTGTCCGGTGGTCAGCAACAGCGTGTGGCCATCGCCCGGGCATTGGCGATGGAGCCGAAGGTCATGCTGTTCGATGAGCCGACTTCGGCGCTCGACCCGGAAATGGTCGGTGAAGTGCTGGATGTGATGAAAACCCTGGCCGTGGAAGGCATGACCATGGTCTGCGTCACCCATGAAATGGGCTTCGCTCGGGAAGTGGCGGATCGGGTGCTGTTCTTCGATCACGGCAAACTGCTGGAAGACGCCTCACCGGCCGAATTCTTCGATGCGCCAAAGGATCCGCGGGCGCAGGCGTTTTTGCGGCAGGTTCTCTGACGGCGGCGACCTTACGACCGCCATCGCGGGCAAGCCCGCTCCCACAGGAGTAGCGTGTTGAACACATTACCTGTGAACAACAGAGATCCTTGTGGGAGCGGGCTTGCCCGCGATGGCATCACCTCGGTCCCAATCGACTGAGGTCATTGAATAGCCTTAAACCTTGAACCGCCCCACCAGCATCTGCAAATGCGTCCCCAACCGCGCCAGCTCGACGCTGGAGGCCGCGGTCTCTTCACTGGCGGCCGAGGTCTGCTCGGACACATCACGCACGTTCAGTACGCTGCGGTTGATCTCTTCGGCCACCGCGCTCTGTTGCTCGGCAGCGGCGGCGATCTGCTGGTTCATCGACTGGATTGCCGACACGGTGCGGGTGATGCTTTCCAGCGAGCTGCCGGCGCGGCGGGTCAGTTCGACGCTGCTGTCGGTCAGGCTACGGCTGTTGTCCATGATGGTCGCGACTTGCTGAGTGCCGGTTTGCAGGCCGACGATCAACTCTTCGATTTCTTCGGTGGACTTCTGGGTGCGCTGGGCCAGGCTGCGGACTTCGTCAGCGACCACCGCAAAACCGCGCCCGGCTTCACCGGCGCGAGCGGCTTCGATGGCGGCGTTGAGCGCCAGCAGGTTGGTTTGCTGGGCCACGGACTTGATCACGTCGAGCACGCTGCCAATCTTGTCGCTTTCGCGTTTCAGATGCCCCATGGCTTCGGTGGAGTTACCGACTTCGGTCGCCAGGCGTTCGATCTGGGCGATGGCTTCGCCAACCACCTTGTCACCCTCGCGGGCTTGCTGGTCGGCGGCAACGGCGGCTTCGGACGCTTCTTCGGCGTTGCGCGCGACTTCCTGCACGGTGGCAGTCATTTCGTGCATGGCGGTGGCCACCTGATCGGTCTCGACCTTCTGGCTGTTGACCCCGGCGCTGGTCTGCTCGGTGACGGCGGACAGCTCTTCAGCGGCGCTGGCGATTTGGGTCACGCCATCGCTGATGCCACCGATCAACTCTCGCAGGCCCAGGGTCATGCTCTGCATGGCGCGCTGTAGCTGACCCAGTTCATCCTGACGTTCGGAGATGAGATTGTGAGTCAGGTCGCCCGCGGCGACACGCTCGGCCACTTTGAGGGTCTGGCTCAGAGGAATGACGATCTGGCGAGTGATGGCCCAGGCGGCGAACAAACCAAAGGCCGACGCCAGGACAGTAGCCAACAGCAGCATGTTCTTGGCATGCGCTGTGTCGGTGTCACGTACGACAGTTTGCGAGGCAGTGAGCTTTTTGCTGGTGTCGAACAGAATGTCGCCTTGCGCGCTCATACGCTTGAAGGCTGCAGCGCTGGCGACTTGGGAGTCGCGGAACTGGCTGACGGCCGCGCGATAGGCTTTGAGCGAGTCGGTCGCCTGTTGCAGGTTGGCGATATGTTGTTCCGGCAGTTGAGACGGCAGGCTTTCGAGGTTTTTCAGGGCGTTGCCGATGGCGTCCAGCGCCGGCTGCTCGGCCTCTGGCTTACCGCTGTAGGTGTAACCGCGGACCTGGAAGCGCGCTTGCTGGATCAGTTTGCTCAGGTCGATCACGCTGTTGAACTGAGCAATGCTGTCGCCTTGCAACAAGGATTTTTCGACTTCAGCGACCCGGGCCACGGCGTTATCGGCGGTGGCGCCCAGTTTGCTGCGAGCATCTTCACGGGTGACGGTGGCCTGAGTCACATCGGCGAAGGCGCGTTTGTACTCGCTGACCGCAGCCAATTGCTGGTCGATCATGGCTACGTCGGCAGGCTGCTCTATCAGGGTGCGAGCGGTTTTCAGGCCAGCATCGAGTTGGCCGATCAGCTCGTTGACGGCCCCCGGGCCTTGTTCGCCACGGCGCATGTCGTAATCCAGGCGGGCCAGGCGCAGGTCTTTGGTCAGCTCATTGAGGCTGGAAATAAACCCAAGCGTATCGCCACGACTGATCACACCGCTCAGACCGGTCCAGCCGGTGAAGGTGATCAACAAGGTCAGAAGCAGCACCAGACCGAAGCCGACACCCAGTTTGCGATTGACGCTTACATTTCCCAGTTTCTCGGCCAGCCATCGGTACATGCTGCTACTCCCTCGGACCATTAATCGGTTTTATGGGAACTGTATCGGCCGGCAAACGGCGTTCTGTAGGCGCGGCGCAATGTTCGGGCGGCGAGGGGATTGCCCTAATGTTAAGAAATTTGAGCGACGAAGATCCTGTAGGCGCGAGGCTTGCCCGCGAAGAATGCACCGCGGTTTTTCAGGCATGACGCGTCATCGTTCTTCGCGGGCAAGCCTCGCTCCTACAGGTTGCCCCGTCGCCACAGGTGTGATGTTTGATTTTAAAACAGGCGCGAAAGCAGCGCGGTGACGGCGGTTTCGACCCGCAGGATGCGGTCGCCAAGTTGCACCGGTTGCAGGCCGGCCTTGCCCAGCAAGTCGATTTCGTAGGGAATCCAGCCGCCTTCGGGGCCGATGGCCAAAGTCACGGGTTCGTCCAGGCCGCGAGGGCAGGGCGGGTAGTTGCCGGGATGACCGACCAGGCCGAGGGTGCCTTCGGTAAGGGCCGGTAGACGGTCTTCGACAAAAGGCTTGAAGCGCTTCTCGATGACGACCTCCGGCAACACGCTGTCCCGGGCCTGTTCAAGACCCAGGATCAATTGCTCGCGAATCGCCTCGGGTTCCAGGAACGGCGTTTGCCAGAAGCTCTTCTCGACGCGATAGCTGTTCACCAGCACGATGCGCGGCACACCCATGGCGGCCACGGTCTGAAACACTCGTCGGAGCATTTTCGGTCGCGGCAGAGCCAGCACCAAAGTCAGTGGCAGCTTGGCCGGTGGCGGCTGGTCGAGGGTGACGCGCAACTCGGCTTCATCGGCGTCCAGGCGCAGCAACTCGGCCGAGCCCATCAAGCCGCCGATACGTCCGACCCGCAGGCTGTCGCCAACCACCGAGCGGTGAACTTCCTGCATGTGGGTCAACCGGCGATCGCGCAGGATCGCCCGGTCGGCCGCAATGAAGTCGGCCTCTTCTAGAAGCAGCAGGTTCACGCTTGGGTCGCTGGCGGCTGGTCGTTGTGGTCGTCAGCCGGCTGGTCGTCCGGATGCTCGCCACGCTTGCTGATCAGGCTGCCGAACAGGATGCCGATTTCGAACAGCAACCACATCGGTACAGCCAACAGCGTCTGCGAGAAGATGTCCGGCGGCGTCAGAATCATGCCGACCACGAAGCAGCCGATGATCACGTACGGGCGGATTTTCTTCAGGTAGGCGACGTTGACCACGCCGATCCACACCAGCAGCACCACGGCCACCGGGATCTCGAACGCCACACCGAAGGCGAAGAACAGCGTCATGACGAAATCAAGGTAGCTGGTGATGTCAGTCATCATTTCCACGCCGGCCGGGGTGGCGGCGGCGAAGAACTTGAAGATCAGCGGGAACACCAGGAAATAGGCGAAGGCCATGCCGGTGTAGAACAGCAGAATGCTGGACACCAGCAACGGCACCGCGATGCGCTTCTCATGCTTGTACAGGCCCGGCGCGATGAAGCCCCAGATCTGATGCAGGATCACCGGGATCGCCAGGAACAGCGAGACCATCATCGTCAGTTTCAGCGGCGTCAGGAACGGCGACGACACGTCGGTGGCGATCATCGTCGCGCCGGCCGGCAGGTACTGGCGCAGCGGCGTGGAGACGAAGGTGTAGATCTGCTGGGTGAAGGCGAACAGCCCGGCAAAAATGATGAACACCGCCACGACACAACGCAGCAGGCGAGTGCGCAACTCGGTGAGGTGCGAAACCAGCGGCATGTGCTGGTCGTTTTCGGGGAGATCGCTCATGGGGCTCGCGGCGGCAATGTTGGGTCGTGAGGGGCTGGCGCAACAGGCGTAGCCGCAGGAGAAACAGGTTCTACTGGAGTAGCAGGTTCAGCGGCTGCAACCGCTGGCACAACCTCAGCCGTCGGCGCATGAATCGTCTGCGTCGCTACAGGTTCCACCGGCGTTGGCTCCTGCTGAGTCGGCGTGAAGATTTTCCGCGCCTCCTGCTCCAGGGACAGAATGTGCTCGTTGTGCAGTTGCCGGCGAATCTCGTCGGCACCGATTTCACGTTCAACTTCCTGTTTGATCGCGTTGAAGCTGCGCTTCAACCGCCCGACCCACAGGCCGGCGGTGCGCGCAGCACCCGGCAGACGCTCGGGACCCAGCACCAGCAGGGCCACGAGGCCGACGAGCAGCAGTTCAGAGAAGCTGATACCAAACATTAGTCAGTGCTCACACGTCTTTGCGGATCGGCTCTTCGACTTTTTGCGCCTGCACGTCGATAGTGTGCGGCTGGTTCACCGAGGCCTGTGGCTGAACCGGCGGTACCGGTTGGGACGGCGTCGCGGTCGGATCGGCCGGTTTTTCGTCGTCGTTCATGGCTTTTTTGAAGCCCTTGATCGACTCGCCCACGTCAGTGCCGAGGTTTTTCAGTTTCTTGGTGCCGAACACCAGCACCACGACAACCAGGATGACGATCCAGTGTTTCCAGTCAAAAATGCCCATGTTGCGTTCCTCTCTAATAGTTGTTCAGGCGGACGGGCGAGAGGCTTTCTCGGCATGTCCGGACAGACCGAAGCGACGGTCCAGTTCATCGAGCACAGCCTGTGGATGCTGCCCCAGTTGGGCGAGCATGACCATGCTGTGGAACCACAAATCGGCGGTCTCGTAGATCACATCGCTGCAGTCACCGCTGATGGCGGCATCCTTGGCGGCAATGATGGTTTCGACCGACTCTTCGCCGACTTTTTCCAGAATCTTGTTCAAGCCCTTGTGGTACAGGCTGGCGACATACGAGCTGTCGGCGGCGGCGCCTTTGCGCTCTTCCAGCACCTGGGCCAGACGGGTCAGGGTGTCACTCATGGGTATGTCCTGCCGAGTAGATAGCGTGCGGGTCTTTCAGCACCGGGTCGACGGTTTTCCAGTCGCCGTTCTCGAAGACGCGGTAGAAGCAGCTCTGACGGCCGGTATGGCAGGCGATGTCGCCGATCTGCTCAACCATCAGGATGATCACGTCGGCGTCACAGTCCAGGCGCATCTCATGCAGGGTTTGCACATGGCCGGACTCTTCGCCCTTGCGCCACAGCTTGCCACGGGAACGTGACCAGTAAATGGCACGGTTCTCGGCAGCGGTCAATTCCAGTGCTTCGCGGTTCATCCAGGCCATCATCAGGACGCGTCCGGTCTTGTGATCCTGGGCAATCGCCGGCACCAGGCCATCGGTGTCCCACTTGATCTCGTCCAGCCAGTTTTTCATCTTCGACTCCGACGCGGGCTCTACTTCAATAGTTGAGGCCAATGTTCAAATTCAGCGTTGAAACAGTGTGCCAGCGTGCGGCGCGACTGGCTATCGGCGAACGACCAGATACAAGCCGACCGCCACCATGATTCCGGCGGGCCAATGCCCCAATTCGTTCAGCGGGCCACCGGCGGCGAGTATCGTGCCACCCGCCAGGTGAGCGGTGCCGAGCAACCGCAGGAACCAGTCGTCCTTACGCTTGTGCCAAGGGGGCGGCGGGTCGTTGGCGTGGGGCTGAGACATGCGCTCGAGCAGATCGCGGGCCATGTTGGCCAGATGCGGGATCTGCTCGAACTGGCTCTGCACGTTGCCGATCAAGGCTTTGGGGCTGACGCGTTCGCGCATCCAGCGTTCGAGGAACGGCTGGGCGGTGTTCCACAGATCGAGGTCCGGGTACAACTGACGGCCCAGGCCTTCGATGTTCAGCAGGGTTTTTTGCAGCAATACCAACTGCGGCTGCACTTCCATGTTGAAGCGTCGCGCGGTCTGGAACAGGCGCATCAGCACCTGACCGAAGGAAATATCTTTTAACGGTTTTTCGAAGATCGGCTCGCACACCGTGCGGATCGCCGCTTCGAATTCGTTGAGTTTGGTTTCCGCCGGTACCCAGCCCGAATCGATGTGCAACTGCGCGACACGCCGGTAATCACGCTTGAAGAACGCGAACAGGTTGCGCGCCAGATAGTCCTGGTCTTCCGGGGTCAGGCTGCCGACGATGCCGCAGTCGATCGCAATGTACTGCGGGCTCCAAGGTTGCACGGTGCTGACGAAGATGTTGCCGGGGTGCATGTCGGCGTGGAAGAAGCTGTCGCGGAACACCTGGGTGAAGAAGATCTCCACGCCCCGCTCGGCGAGCATTTTCATGTCGGTGCGCTGGTCGGCCAGGGTCGCGAGGTCGGTAACCTGAATCCCGTAGATACGCTCCATCACCAGCACTTTCGGGCGGCACCAGTCCCAATAGACTTGCGGCACATACAGCAGCGGCGAACCTTCGAAATTGCGCTTCAGCTGGCTGGCGTTAGCCGCCTCGCGCAGCAGGTCGAGTTCGTCGTAGATGGTTTTTTCGTAGTCGCTGACCACGTCCACCGGGTGCAGCAAGCGGGCGTCGGCCGAGAGTTTTTCTGCGGCGCGGGCGAGGATGAATAGCCACGCCAGGTCCTGGGCAATGATCGGTTTCAGGCCCGGGCGGATCACTTTGACCACCACTTCTTCGCCGGTTTTCAGCTGCGCGGCATGCACCTGCGCCACCGAGGCCGAGGCCAGCGGTTCGACGTCGAAACGGCTGAAGACTTCACTGATTTTTTTGCCAAGCTGCTCTTCGATCAGCCGGATCGATACTTGCGAGTCGAACGGCGGTACGCGGTCCTGCAGCTTCATCAGTTCATCGGCGATGTCTTCGGGCAGCAGGTCGCGGCGCGTCGAAAGAATCTGGCCGAACTTGATGAAAATCGGCCCCAGGTCCTGCAACGCCAGGCGCAGTCGCGCGCCACGGCTCAGGTCCAGCGTCTTGCGCGGAAACCAACGCCACGGCAAGGCATAGCGCAGCGCCAGCAAAAACCAGGGCAGTGGCAGGGCGAACAGCAAGTCATCGAGGCGGTAGCGAATCACAACGCGCTGGATGCGCAACAAACGGCGGACGGCAAGCAGCTTCATGCGTTATCGCTTGGGTCGAGGGATCGGGAAAGGCGCTCGAAACGCGCCTCGAGACGTTCCAGATCGAGCTTGATCTGGTCCAGTTCATTAAAACGGGCGTCAGCTTCGCGCTGACCGACGAGGGCGCGCGATTCTTCGGCCAGGTATTCGCCCAGGTTCTGGTTCAGACTGGCGAACCCTTGCTGATACCAGCGTGCGCGACTGCGCAGGTGACCGCCGACCAGTTGCGTGGCCACAGGTCCCAGCCAGCGCGAGAGTTCGTACTCCCAGTCCAGTTCGAGGTCCTGAAGGATCGCCGCCAGTTCCAGCAGCACGCCGCTGTCGCCGTCGAGTTCGACTTCCGGGGCATGCAGAATCGAAGTCTTGTCCTTGCTCGTTGCCAGTTTCAGCAGGCTTGAGGCCGGTGCGCGCAAGGTGCAGTCGGCGCCGGTTTCCCACTGGGAGGCGAGCATCAGGCCTTCGTCGCTGGGCAGGATGAACAGTTGCAGCGCCGGGTTGCGGCAATCGACGGCAATCACCCGGCCGCTCAAATGCGCCAGCCGCGGCAGCGCCGTGCTGTCGAGACGCAGCACCCGGTTCAGGCCGAGTTCAACGCTGGCGAGCAGGCCGGCCAGCAACATCAGGGTTTGATGCCACGGTGCAGGGCGACGATGCCTGCGGTCATGTTGTGATAGGTCACGCGGTCGAAACCGGCCTCGACCATCATCGACTTCAGGGTTTCCTGGTTCGGGTGCATGCGGATCGATTCAGCCAGGTAGCGATAGCTTTCCGAATCATTGGTGATCAGCTTGCCCATCAACGGCATGAAGGCGAACGAATAGGCGTCGTAGGCTTTGGACATCAGCGCGTTGGTCGGTTTGGAGAATTCCAGCACCAGCAAACGGCCGCCCGGTTTCAGCACGCGCAACATCGAGCGCAGGGCGTCTTCTTTGTGCGTCACGTTGCGCAGACCGAAAGCGATGGTCACGCAATCGAAATGGTTGTCCGGGAACGGCAGCTTTTCAGCATCGGCCTGGACGAATTCGACGTTGCCGGACACACCCAGATCCAGCAGGCGGTCACGACCGACCCTGAGCATGGATTCGTTGATGTCGGCCAACACTACCTGACCCGTCGGTCCCACAAGATGCGAGAACTTGCGGGTCAGGTCGCCAGTGCCGCCGGCGATGTCCAGCACGCGGTTACCGGTGCGCACGCCCGACAGCTCGATCGCGAAACGCTTCCACAGACGGTGCATGCCGCCCGACAGGAGGTCGTTCATCAAGTCGTACTTGGCGGCTACCGAGTGGAAAACCTCAGCGACTTTTTCCGCTTTCTGGCTTTCCGGAACGTTTTTGAAGCCGAAGTGAGTGGTGGGTTCGGCATCGCTGCCTTTGCGCTGATCAGTCATATCGCTGTCACCAAAAGAGAATGCGGGACATTCTAATCCCGGTGGCCTGCTTTGTCTTGGCAAGGCTGAAGGTAAGATAGGCAACTACCGGGACGTTTTGACGCATGCAGGGTCAAGATGTCTTGAGCAAGTCACGATAAAGCAGGAGTCATTCGATGGCCCGTATTAGTGTTGAGCGTGCCCACGGCCTGGGTAAGGAAGCGGCCCGCGAGAAGGCCGACAAGTTGGCGCAGAAACTGTCCGAGCAATATGGCCTGGAGCCGCAGTGGTCTGGCGACACACTGAACCTCAGGCGCTCGGGTGTAAAAGGGGCGGTGTATGTGGGCGAGGACTCGATCAAGGTCGATGTCGAACTGGGCCTGTTGATGTCCGCCATGAGCGGCACCATCAAATCGGAAATCGAAAGGGCCCTGGATAAAGCACTGACCTGATCCATTCTTTCTGTGGAATGAGAAACCCTGTGGGAGCGGGCTTGCCCGCGAAGACGATGTTCCTGCCGCAGAAGATATTGCGGATGTACAGGCCTCTTCGCGGGCAAGCCCGCTCCCACAGGTTCGGTGGCATAGTCACTTGTTTATGTCACTTGTTAGGGTGCCGTTTCTAATTATTCTCACTACTTTGTGCCTGAGCCCGACTCTCTGCGGGCAGTTCCTCGACCCTTCTGCGCGTGAGGTGCACCATGGCCAAAGTTATTTTGAAGAAAAAAGTCGACGTTGAGACTAACGCCCTGGGCGACGTCAAATCGTATGCCCGCAAGATCTGGCTCGCTGGCCTGGGTGCTTACACCAAGGTCGGCCAAGAGGGTAGCGAGTACGTTCAAGAGCTGATCAAGGCTGGTCAAGCTGTTGAAAAGAAAGGCAAAAAAGTAGTCACTGAAAAACTTGAAGCGGCCAATGCCGAGATCGATGAAGCCAAGAGTGAAGTGAGCACTTTCAAAGGCAAAGTTGAACTTCAACTCGACAAAGTCGAAAGGGCTTTCGATACACGTATCGCAAGTGCCTTGAATCGTATCGGCATTCCGTCTAAACATGACGTTGAGACACTCTCTGCTAAGCTCGATGAGCTGACGGCATTGCTCGAACGTGTCGCGCGTAAATCTTAAGGAGAACGGGATGGCTGGTAAAAAGAATACTGAAAAAGAAGGCAGCTCGTGGATCGGGAAGGTCGAAGACTACTCCCGCAAAATCTGGCTGGCTGGTTTAGGCGTGTACTCGAAGATTGACACTGACGGCAGCAAGCTCTTCGATACATTGGTTAAGGACGGCGAGAAAGCCGAGAAGCTCACCAAGAGCGCTGTCGGCAAGAAAGTCGATGCCGCCAAGGACTCCGCTTCGTCGGCCAAGTCGCGCATCAGTGGCGTGAAAGATCGTGCACTGGGCAAATGGGATGAGCTGGAAGGGGCTTTCGACAAGCGTCTGAACAGCGCCATTTCGCGCCTGGGTGTACCGAGCCGCAATGAGGTCAAGGCACTGCACAGCAAGGTCGATACCCTGACCAAGCAAATCGAAAAACTCACCGGTGCCAAGGTTGCGCCTGTTGCGGCGAAAACCGCGGCGGCCAAACCAGCGGCCAAAAGCGTAGCCAAACCATTGGCCAAGGCTGCCGCTAAACCGGCAACCAAAACTGCCGCGGCGAAACCTGCAGCCAAAGCGGCCGCAAAACCAGCCGCTAAACCGGCGGCCAAACCTGCAGCTAAAACCGCAGCTAAAACCGCAGCAGCCAAACCCGCCGTTGCGAAAAAGCCAGCAGCCAAGAAGCCTGTAGTGAAAAAACCGGCCGCCCCGAAAGCGGCTGCACCGAAACCAGTAGTGGCTGCCGCCAAGCCGGTAACCCCGGTCAGCACAGCGAACTCCGCGACTGCTCCGACACCTGCTGTAACCCCGACTGTTGCGCCGGCTCCATCGACGCCAACCAGTCAGTCCTGATGATCGTTCCCACGCTCCGCGTGGGAATGCCTCACCGGACGCTCCGCGTCCATTGCGGCAGTGACGCAGAGCGTCACTGGCTGCATTTCCACGCGGAGCATGGGAACGATCACGCCCGGCCTGCGAAGGTCGGGCGTTTTTGTTTGTCGAGCAAGCCCGCTCCTGTAGGAGCCAGGCTTGCCGGCGAACCAGCCGCCTCGGTCCATCAGGAATACCGCGTTATCGTTCTTCGCGGGCAAGTCGGATCGCCGCACCGCTCGCTCCTACAGGATTAGTCGTGCTCTTCGAGGTACTGCAATGCCAATCGCTCGGTCGCAACCTTGATCGGCGGCAGCAAGTGCGGCGCCACCAGCATCATGATCTGATACACCACCAGTCGCACTTCACCTTCGCGGTCGAGGATCCGCTGATAGTCCAGCGAGAACAGCAACGTCATGGTGATTTGTTCCACCAACTGCCCCAGCGCCTGGGTGTCACTGACCAACTGACCTTGAGCTTTCAACTGTGCCAGCAATGAAGCCAGTGTGCGCTTCAACGCATTAAGCAGGTTGCGTATCCCCTTGGCCAGTTTCGGCAGGCGGCCGGCAAGGTTCGACAGGTCCTGGAACAGAAACCGGTAGTGGGCCAGGCGTTCGATGATCAGGTGCAGGAACAGCCAATAATCTTCGGGCGCCAATTCCACATCGGACGGCGGATCAAGCAACGGCGTCAATTCGGCCTGGAAGCGCTCGAACAACCCGAGAATCAGCGGTTCCTTGCCGTGGAAATGGTAGTAGAGGTTGCCCGGGCTGATGCCCATTTCGTTGGCCACTTCCATGGTGGACACATTCGGTTCGCCCTTCTGATTGAACAACTGCAGGGCACATTCGAGAATCCGGTCGCGGGTTTTCATCCAGTCTTCTTAATGGTCGAGTCATGCCACGGCCATTGGCGGCCGTGGTTCGTTGAACGTCAGCGCACGCGCACGTAAGTACCGGGTGCCGCCTCCATCGGTGGATAGTTCTGGTTGCCGAGAGCCATCTGGGTTTCACGTTGTGCGCCGGAGCGTTCCTGAATCCAGCCCAGCCATTGCGTCCACCAACTACCGTCGACGCGCTTGGCGTCGTAATACCAGGCTCGCGGGTCGCTGCTCAGTTTCGGATTCTCGACGTAGTTGGCTTTCGGATTGTGGGGCGGGTTGAGAATGCTCTGCACATGACCGCTGTTGGACAGCACGAAGCGCCGCTCGCCACCCAGCAGCAATGTCGAGCGATACACCGCATCCCATGGGGTGATGTGATCATTCATGCCCGCCACGCTGAAACTGTCGACGGTGACTTTCTGCAGGTCGATCGGCGTGCCGCACACTTCCAGCCCACCCGGATGATTCAGCGGGTTGTGCTTGAAGAAATCCAGCAGGTCGCCATGAAACGCCGCCGGCAGGCGCGTGTTGTCATTGTTCCAATAGAGGATGTCGAACGCCGGCGGCTCCTTGCCGAGCAGGTAGTTATTGACGAAGTAATTCCAGATCAAATCATTGGGGCGCATCCAGGCAAACACCCTGGCCATGTCACGACCTTCCAGAACGCCCTTCTGATACGAGCGGCGCTTGGCCGCTTCCAGCGTCTGTTCGTCGGCGAAGAGGGTGGCCGGGCTGTCTATCTGGCTGTCGAGCATGCTGACCAGGTAGGTCGCGCTGGACACCCGTCGTAGCTGCCGCTTGGCCTGCAAATGCCCTTGTAGCGCGGCGATGGTCAGCCCGCCGGCACAGGCCCCCATCAGGTTGACCTCGCGAGCGCCGGTGATCGCCCGGCACACGTTCATCGCTTCTTCGACGGCTTCGACGTAAGACGACAACCCCCATTCGCGATGACGCACATCGGGATTGCGCCAGCTGATAATGAAGGTCTGCAAGCCGTTTTTAAGGGCGAACTGGACGAAGCTGTTGCTCGGGCTCAAGTCGAAAATGTAGAACTTGTTGATTTGCGGCGGCACGATCAACAACGGTTTTGAATACTGCTTTTCGCTCATCGGCTTGTACTGGATCAACTCCAGCAGCTCATTGCGAAACACCACGGAGCCGGTGGTGGTGGCGACCGTTTTGCCCACCTCGAATGCTTGTTTGGTGACTTGCCTTGGCAGGCCGTGGTTGTGCATAAGGTCGTCGAGCAGATGGCCGATACCCCGCACCAGGCTGTTGCCGCCGGAGTTGAAAAACTCCTTGATCGCCAGCGGATTGAGCAGCGTGTTGGACGGCGCCACGGCGTCGTTGATCAAGGCAAAGGCAAAGTGAGCGCGGGCACGATCGTCCGGGCTCATGTTGCTTTCGTCGATCCAGTTCTTGACTTCTTTCTGCCAGCTCAGATAGGCCTGCAGGCTGCGGCGATAAAAAGGATTGAGGCTCCACGTCGGGTCGGCAAAGCGACTGTCCTGCGGGTTGGTCGGGTGCAGGGTTTCACCCAACAATACACGGCCCAACTGGCCGCCCAGCTTCAAGGCATGCCGGGCCGTATACACCGGATTGCGCAAGCCGTGGGTGGCCAGGCTGCGCAAGGTCGAAAGCAGGTCCCGGCCGCGCAGACCGGTAACCGCACTTTGTGCATTGATGAATGCAGCGGGAGCGGGCAAAGAGCCCTTCGCTGGTTTGTCGCGCATGAGTCAACACTCCTTCGTCATCAGGCCAAAAACAAACACACCCGAACAAAACACCATAGACGGTGTTGCGGGTTGTTGCGCGGCACGGCCTCCTGCCGACTCCTTTTCATAAACAAAAGTCGGGATCGGTTAACCGCCCGATGGCGCCGGATGCGGATGCATTACTGCGCGCTGACGTTCCTCCTCAAGAAACTTCATGATGATCGGTGCCACCGCTTCGGCCCGGGTAATCAAAAACAGATGGCCGTCGTCGATGATGTGCAATTGGGCATTGGGAATTCGCCAAGCCAGCATGCGCATGTTGATCAGCGGGATCAGTGGATCGTCGTCGCCGGCCAGCACCAGGGTTGGTTGGTGGATTTTGTGCAGCCAGTGAATGCTGGTCCAGCCGAGGCCGGCGAACAGCTGCCAGTAATAACCGAGTTTGCCTGCCGAACGAACCCTGGCGGCGTGACTGGCAGCCAGGGTCGGATCACGACGGAACGAGCCGCCATAGATCATCGGTGCGATGCGGATCACATGGGATGGCTGGATGTAGCGCCGTGGGCTGGCCATCATCCACAGCACTTTCGGCTTGCCCGGAACCATCACGGCGCCGGCCGCTGTGGCCGCCAGCACCAGCTTCTTGCAGCGCTCGGGATAGTCATGGGCGAACTGCTGCGCCAGAGCGCCACCCCACGAAACGCCAATCACGTTGACTTGCCCGTAATCGAGATAGTCGAGCATTCGCGCCGTGAGTTTCGCCAGGCCTGAAAAGCGATACGGGCGATTGGGAGTCGATGAACCGCCGACGCCGGGTACGTCGAAGGCGATGACTTCCAGGTCCGGATCCAGAGCCTGGACGAACGGGAATATCAGCTCCAGGTTGGCGCCGATGCCGTTGAAAATCAGCAAGGGCGTCAAGTGAGGCTTGCCGGGGCGTACCGCAGTGCGGAGGGTCTGGCCATCCAGGTTGACGGTACGAAAGACGAACGGTTGCGGCATGCACAGAGCCCTGTAGGTTTAAACGCTGATCGAGCCGTCCCGGGCCGTCGCAGAATGTTCGAGGTTGGCCTCGAGAGTAATCGATAGAGATCGCGGCACCTCCCAGTGCCGCGGACTGCGAGTTATTTGAAGCTCAACGTTCATGCACGTAAGTACCTGGCGAAGCTTCGCCCGCTGGATAGGCCTTGTTGCCAAGGTTGGCGGGGGATTTCTTCAGTTTGCCCGAACGCTCGGCCTGCCACGCCTGCCAATGCAACCACCAGGAATCGGTGTGCTTGGTGGAGTTTTCCATCCATTCTTCGGCTTTGACCGGCATGTCGGTGCTGGTCATGTAGCGCGCTTTCGGATTGCCCGGAGGGTTCAGAATGCTCTGGATATGCCCGCTGCTGGACAACACGAACTCGACCTTGCCGCCGAACAGCTGCGCGGATTTGTAGCAGGACTTCCACGGAGTGATGTGATCGTTGGTACCGGCCAGGGAAAAGATGTCGGCGGTCACCTGTTTGAGGTCGATCGCTGTGCCGCACACTTCCAGGGCGTCGGGACGGATCAATGGGTTGTTTTTGAACATCTCGATCAGGTCGCCATGGAACGCCGCCGGCAACCGGGTGGTGTCGTTGTTCCAGAACAGAATGTCGAAAACCGGAGGCTCATTACCCAGCAAGTAGTTGTTGACCCAGTAGTTCCAGATCAGGTCGTTGGGGCGCATCCAGGCGAAGACTTTCGCCATGTCGCGACCTTCCAGCACACCGGCCTGGTAGGAATGGCGCTTGGCGGCTTCGAGGGTCTGCTCGTCGACGAACAGGGCCACATCGCTGTCCAGGGTGGTGTCCAGCACGCTGACCAACAGGGTGAGGGCGTTGACCTTCTTCTCGCCGATCGCTGCGTAGTGACCCAGCAGGGCGGTGCAGGTGATGCCGCCGGAGCAGGCACCGAGCATGTTCACGTCTTTGCTGCCGGTAATCGCGGTGACGACATCGACCGCTTCCTTGAGCGCTTCAATGTAGGTCGACAGACCCCACTCGCGCTGCTCCTTGGTCGGGTTGCGCCAGCTGACGATAAACGTCTGCACGTTGTTGCGCAGGCAGAAGCGCGCCAGGCTCTTGTCCGGGCTCAGGTCGAAAACGTAGAACTTGTTGATCTGTGGCGGTACCACCAGCAGCGGGCGTTCATGCACCTGCTCGGTGATCGGTCGGTACTGGATCAGTTCCAGCACGTCGTTGCGAAACACCACTGCGCCTTCGGTTACGCCCAGGCTCTTGCCGACTTCGAATGCACCCATGTTGACCTGGCTCGGCATGCCGCCGTTGTGCACCAGATCCTTGGCCAGATGGGAGAGGCCGTCGAGCAGGCTCTTGCCGCCGGTTTCGAAGAAGCGTTTGACCGCCGCCGGATTGGCAGCCGTGTTGGTCGGGGCCATCGCTTCGGTCATGAGGTTGATCACGAAGTGCCCGCGAGCGACGTCCTTGGGCGAGAGGTTGCTGTCATCGATCCAGGCGTGAAGCTCCTTGCGCCACGCCAGATAAGTTTGCAAATAACGTTTGTAGAGCGGGTTCTGACTCCACGCCGGGTCAAGGAAGCGACGGTCATCACTTTGCGGTTGAAGCTCGGATTTTCCGAGCAGCACGTTCTTGAGTTCGATGCCGAAATGGGCGACATGCCTGGCACTGTGGATGGGTTGTCTGATGGCTTGGCTCAGCACCATGCGGGCAGAGCCCAAGAGATCCTTTCTACGTAGTCCAACAACAGGATTCAGCCCCAAGGTATTTTCCGAAGCCTGAAATTTCAAGTCATCGTTAAGCTTGTTACTCATCTACGACGCTCCATTGTCCTGAGACGAGTACCTGAGTCCAGCTGTGTAATCACACAGCACGCCAAGTACTACTGCTCGGGTGACTGTAAATTGCGCATCGCTGCTTTTTTAGTTCAGAGAGCACTGCACGGAACTTGCCAGCTCCATTGGTTACCCGAGTTTAATTTTTTTCGCAAGCGGGCCAATCGTTGCCACCGCAGCGAAGCATTCAAACAGATGGAATTAGAAAATGCCCTCTAAATAGCCAGAGGCCTGAGCTAGAGCATCAGCTTGACGACCGACTCATTCGGATCACGGGTCTTTCCAGCCGCTTTGAGTTCCGCAAGATAATCGTTCCAAAGATCTTCCTGGCGCACTGCCAGCTGGTACAGATATTCCCAAGTGAACAAGCCGCTGTCGTGTCCGTCGTCGAAGGTCAATTTCAGTGCGTACTGACCGGCCGGTTCGACCTTGCTCAGGCCTACGCCGATCTTGCCAAATTGCAGGATAGGTTTGCCATGGCCCTGGACTTCGGCGGAAGGAGAGTGCACGCGAAGAAACTCGGCGGGCAGGTGATATTCCTCGCCGGACGCGTATTTGAGCGACAGGGTTTTCGAGGCTTTGTGAAGTTTGATGTCGGTGGGGATCATGACCGGTTTTTCCGTTTTGTGTGGAACCTTGTGGGAGCGAGCCTGCTCGCGATTGCGGTGTCTCAGCCAACACAATGGCTGAATGTACCTCCGTCATCGCGAGCAGGCTCGCTCCCACAGTTCCACTACATCTGTAAGAGTTGCTTACAGGATATAACGGGACAGGTCTTCGTTCTGCGCCAATTCGCCCAAGTGGCTGTTGACGTAATCGGCATCGATCAGGATCGGCTTGTCCTCGTGGGTGCTGGCCAGATCACCGGCGCTGAACGACACCTCTTCGAGCAGGCGCTCGAGCAGGGTGTGCAGGCGACGGGCACCGATGTTTTCGGTTTTCTCGTTGACCTGCCAGGCGATCTCGGCGAGACGCTTGATGCCGTCCGGCAGGAATTCGATGAGCAGCCCTTCGGTTTTCAGCAGTGCACAGTACTGCTCGGTGAGCGATGCATGTGGCTCGCTGAGGATGCGCTCGAAATCTTCCGGGCTCAGGGCCTTGAGCTCGACCCGAATCGGCAGGCGACCTTGCAGCTCAGGCACCAGATCGCTCGGCTTGCTCAGGTGGAACGCACCGGAAGCGATGAACAGGATGTGGTCAGTCTTGACCATGCCCAGTTTGGTGTTGACGGTGCAGCCTTCGATCAGCGGCAGCAAGTCACGCTGTACGCCTTCACGGGACACGTCGATGCCACCGGAATTGCCGCGCTTGGCGACCTTGTCGATTTCGTCGATGAACACGATGCCGTGCTGCTCAACGGCCTCCAGGGCCTTGGCCTTCAATTCTTCTTCGTTGACCAGGCGACCGGCTTCTTCGTCGCGAACCAGTTTCAGCGCTTCCTTGACCTTGAGCTTGCGGTTTTTGCGCTTGCCCTTGCCCATGTTGGCGAACAGGCTCTGCAGCTGGTTGGTCATTTCTTCCATGCCCGGTGGCGCGGAGATATCGACGCCGGACACTTCGGCCACTTCGATTTCGATCTCCTTGTCATCCAGCTGACCTTCACGCAGGCGCTTGCGGAACAGCTGGCGGGTGTTGGAGTCGGCCGACGGTGCGGAGTCCTCGTTGCTGAAGCCCATGCGTGCCGGTGGCAGCAAGGCGTCGAGGATGCGCTCTTCGGCAGCGTCTTCGGCGCGGTGGCGAACCTTGGTCATTTCCTGTTCGCGCAGCAGTTTGATCGCGGCGTCGGCCAGATCACGAATGATCGATTCGACGTCACGGCCAACGTAGCCCACTTCGGTGAACTTGGTCGCTTCGACTTTGATGAACGGCGCGTTGGCGAGCTTGGCCAGGCGACGGGCGATCTCGGTTTTACCGACACCGGTCGGGCCGATCATCAGGATGTTCTTGGGGGTGACTTCGACGCGCAGCTCTTCGGGCAGCTGCATCCGGCGCCAGCGGTTACGCAAGGCGATAGCGACGGCGCGTTTGGCATCGTCCTGGCCGATGATATGGCGATTGAGTTCGTGGACGATTTCACGGGGGGTCATGGGCATAATAATTGGCGGTCCTCAAGCAAAAGTGAGCCGTGGCGCTAGGCCAGAACAGGCTTACTCAGCGAGGTCCTGCTCCTCAATGGTGAAGGTGTGGTTGGTGAATACGCAGATGTCGCCGGCGATGCCGAGCGCTGTTTCGACAATTTCCCGCGCCGACAAATCGGTTTTCTTCAGCAGGGCACTCGCGGCAGCCTGGGCGTAACCGCCGCCGGAACCCATGGCGATCAGGCCTTCTTCGGGCTCAACCACGTCACCGTTGCCGGTGATGATCAGGGATGCATCTTTGTTGGCGACCGCGAGCATGGCTTCGAGGCGGCTCAGGGAGCGGTCGGTGCGCCATTCTTTGGCGAGTTCGACGGCGGCGCGAACCAGATGGCCCTGATGTTTCTCAAGCTGGCCTTCGAAACGCTCGAAGAGGGTGAAGGCGTCAGCGGTGGCCCCGGCAAAACCGGCGATAACCTGGCCGTGGTAGAGGCGGCGAACTTTCTTCGCGTTGCCTTTCATCACGGTATTGCCGAGCGAAACCTGGCCGTCGCCGCCCATGACGACTTTGCCGTGGCGGCGAACTGAAACGATGGTGGTCAAGGGAGAGTCTCCACGCAGCGGGGCGAAAATGCCTTATGCCAACTCATATGGGGGTGGTGGAGCGTTTTTCAACTGTGGAGCGGGAGAGGGGACGAGCGGTGTAGGGCGGGGATGGGGATGTTGTCTGTTCGGGCGCCTTCGCGGGCAAGCCTCGCTCCTACAGAGATTTACGTGATCCTGTAGGAGCGAGGCTTGCCCGCGAAGAACGATGACGCAATGTCCCTGACCGGGTCAGCGACTCTGGCGTTGTTGTAACAACAGGTTGCTGAAGCCGCTGCCAGCCAGTTGTTTCTGGGCGGTGGTCAGCTGTTCGCGATTACTGAACGGACCGACCAGCACCCGATACCAAGTCTCGTCCTTCACAGTGCCGGATTCAACCGCCACGGCCTGACCCAGCAGGATGATCTGCGCACGCACCTTGTCGGCATCGGCTTCCTTGCGGAACGAACCCGCTTGCAGGAAGAACTTGGTCACCGGCGCAGCTTTCGCCACGGGTGGCGCTGGCGGCGGGGTGATGCCAGCCAATGCCGCTTGAGCTCGGGCGGTGTCGATCTTCGCCGCTTGCTCCGGCGTCACCGGCGTGGTCGGAATGGCCGGCACTTGTGGTGTCGGCAGGGTTTTTTCCGGTACCGCGTCCGGCGGCACAATGACTTCCGATTCCGGCAGCAAAGTGTAGAAGTCGTACTTCGGTTTCACCGGTTGCGTCGGGCTTGGCGGGGTCTTGTTGGCCTCGGCGATCTTGGTGGCTTTCTGCTGCTCGATCTTCTCGCGCTTGACGGTATCGCTGCCCTTGCCCGGCTCCAGCTTCATCAGGAACACAATGAACGCGCCGACCGTCAGGCCGATGGCCATCCACAGCCAGCCCGGGATCGGTTGCTTTGCAGGAGCTTGGTAACGGCTGGCGCCACGCTTGGGTGCAGGTTTTTTCTTGGCAGCCAACTTACATACGCTCCAGAGTTTCCAGACCCAAGAGTTCCAGGCCTTGCTTGAGAGTGCGGCCGGTCAGCGCGGCGAGGCGCAGACGGCTCTGCATTTGCGCCGGGGTGTCGGCGCCGAGGATCGGGCAGTTCTCGTAGAAGCTGGAGAACAGGCCGGCAACATCGTACAGGTAGGTGCAGAGGATGTGCGGCGTGCCTTTGTCGGACACGTTATTCAGGATCTCGCCGAACTGCGCGAGTTTCGCCGCCAGCTCATGTTCGTGTGCGGCTTCGAGGACGATCTGCCCTTCGACTTCGCTGAAATCCTTGCCAAGCTTGCGGAACACGCCGGCCACCCGGGTGTAGGCGTACAGCAGGTATGGCGCGGTGTTGCCTTCGAAGTTCAGCATCAGGTCGAAGTTGAAGCTGTAGTCGCTGGTGCGGTGCTTGGACAAATCGGCGTATTTCACGGCGCCGATGCCCACGACCTTGGCGATGTTGCGCAACTCGTCTTCGGCAAGCTCTGGGTTCTTCTCTTTCACCAGGGTGTAGGCGCGCTCCTGGGCTTCGGTCAGCAGGTCGATCAGCTTCACGGTGCCGCCATCACGGGTCTTGAACGGACGGCCGTCGGCGCCGTTCATGGTGCCGAAGCCCATGTGTTCCATTTCCATCGGGTGCGTCACGAAACCGGCCAGGCGCGCGACCTGGAACACTTGCTGGAAGTGCAGGGCCTGGCGCTGGTCGACGAAATACAGCGCACGATCGGCCTTCAGCACGCCGCTGCGATAACGCACGGCTGCCAGGTCGGTGGTGGCGTAGAGGTAACCGCCGTCGGCCTTGACGATGATCACTGGCAGCGGGTCGCCATCGGCGTTCTTGAACTCGTCGAGGAACACGCATTGCGCGCCGTTGCTCTCGACCAGCAGGCCAGCGGCCTTGAGGTCGTTGACCACGTTGATCAGGTCGTCGTTATAGGCGCTTTCACCCATTACGTCGGCCATGGTCAGTTTGACGTTCAGCAGTTCGTAGATTTTCTGGCAGTGCGACAGCGAGATGTCTTTGAACTTGGTCCACAGCGCCAGGCAGTCCGGGTCGCCGGCTTGCAGCTTGACCACCAGGCCACGGGCGCGATCAGCGAACTCGGCGGACTCGTCGAAGCGTTGCTTGGCGGCGCGGTAGAAGTTTTCCAGGTCCGACAGCTCGTCGCTGGTGATCGGGTTTTCCTGCAGATAAGCCATCAACATGCCGAACTGGGTGCCCCAGTCGCCAACGTGGTTCTGGCGGATCACTTCGTCGCCGAGGAATTCCAGAACCCGGGCCACGCCGTCGCCGATGATGGTCGAGCGCAAGTGGCCGACGTGCATTTCTTTGGCCAGGTTCGGGGCCGACAGGTCAACCACAGTGCGCTGCACCGGGCCGGCCTTGCGTACGCCGATGTGGTCGTCGGCCAGTGCCGCGTCCAGGCGGGTCGCCAGGGCTTGAGTGTTCTGGAAGAAGTTCAGGAAGCCAGGACCGGCGATTTCGGTCTTGGTGACGTTCTCGTCAGCCGGCAGCGCGGCGATGATTTTCTCGGCCAGGTCACGGGGTTTCATGCCCGCCGGTTTGGCCAGCATCATGGCGATGTTGCTGGCGAAGTCGCCGTTTTTCTTGTCACGGGAGTTTTCCACCTGGATCGCCGGCGACAGGCCTTCAGGCAACACACCTTCGTTGACGAGTTGGGTGATGGCTTGTTGGATCAGCTGGCGAATGGTGTCTTTCATGGTCTGCTCTTTCGACCGCAAGCGCGGCGGCGCTTCGATGCGCTGGTGGAAAAACTGGGCATTATCCGTTGCGAAGACGGGCTTGCCAACTATAGCGGGCAGGTTATGGATATGTGGTGACAAATCGACCGCTATCGCGGGCAAGCCCGCTCCCACAGGGTAAGTGGTATGACGTAGAGCATGTGAACAACGCAGATCCCTGTGGGAGCCGGGCTTGCCCGCGATAGCAATCTTGAATTCAATACAAATCGACCGGATCGACATCCAAGGACCAGCGCACCGCCCGCCCACTCGGCATCTGCTCCAAAACCAGCAACCAACTGCTCAGCAATCGATGCAGCGGTGCCCGGGCCGTCGCTTGCAGCAACAACTGCGCACGATAACGCCCGGCCCGGCGCTCCATCGGCGCAGGCACTGGCCCCAGCAACTCAATCCCGGTCAGGTTCTGCTCGGCCAGCAAACGCTCGGCCTCGCTGCACGCTTCATCGAGGAAGCCTTCGGCCTGCCCCGGTTTATGCGCTTCGGCCCGCAGCAGCGCGAGATGCGCAAACGGCGGAAGTCCTGCGGAGCGGCGTTCGCTCAACGCCTGTTCGGCAAAGGCGAAATAGCCTTGTTCGGTCAGTTGCACCAGCAGCGGATGGTCCGCCAGGTGCGTCTGGATAATCACTTTGCCCGGCTCTTCGGCCCGCCCCGCGCGCCCGGCGACCTGGACGATCAACTGTGCCATGCGTTCGCTGGCGCGGAAATCGCCGGAGAACAGCCCGCCGTCGGCATCGAGAATCGACACCAGGGTCACCCGGGGAAAGTGGTGCCCTTTGGCAAGCATCTGTGTGCCGACCAGAATGCATGGCTGGCCCTTCTGGATGGTCGCGAACAGTTGATTCATCGCGTCTTTGCGTGATGTGCTGTCGCGGTCGACCCGCAGCACCGGGACGTGCGGAAACAAAATCCCCAGGCGTTCTTCGGCGCGCTCGGTACCGGCACCCACGGGCCGCAAATCGACCTTGCCGCACTTCGGGCAATGCCGAGGCACTCGTTCGACGTAGCCACAATGGTGGCAACGCAGTTCACCGGAGCGCTGGTGCACGGTCATTCGCGCGTCGCAGCGCTGGCATTCAGACATCCAGCCGCAGTCATGGCAAAGCAGCGTCGGGGCGAACCCTCGGCGGTTGAGGAACACCAGCACCTGCTGGCCGGCGGCCAGGGTCTGACCGATAGCTTGTTGCATCGGCCCGGAAATGCCGCTGTCCAGCGGACGACTTTTCACGTCCAGGCGCAGGAAACGCGGTTGCTTGGCGCCACCGGCCCGCTCATTCAGGCGCAAGAGACCGTAACGACCGGTGTAGGCGTTTTGCAGGCTTTCCAACGAAGGTGTGGCGGATCCGAGGACAATCGGGATGTTTTCCTGCCGGGCGCGGACCAGTGCCAAGTCGCGGGCGTGGTAGCGCAGGCCTTCCTGCTGTTTATAAGAGCCGTCGTGCTCTTCATCAATGATGATCAGGCCGGGGTTCTTCATCGGCGTGAACAGTGCCGAACGGGTACCGATAATAATGTCGGCCTCGCCATCCCGCGCCGCCAGCCAGGCTTCCAGGCGTTCGCGGTCATTGACCGCGGAGTGGATCAGCGCGATACGCGCATTGAAGCGCTGCTCGAAGCGCGCCAGGGTTTGCGGGCCGAGGTTGATCTCCGGGATCAGCACCAGGGCTTGCTTGCCGGCCTCGAGGGTTTCGCGGATCAGCTGCAAATAGACTTCGGTCTTGCCACTGCCGGTGACACCGGCCAGCAGGAACGCGTGATAACTGTCGAATCCGGCGCGAATCGCTTCGTAAGCGGCGCGCTGCTCCGGGTTGAGCGGCAGCTCCGGTTGCGCCAGCCAGTGTTCGTGGCGCACACCGGGCGCGTGCTTGCGGATGTCTACTTGCACCAGATCCTTGGCCAGCAACAGATCGAGACTGTCCTTGCTCAGCATCAATTTGCTCAGCAACTGATGAGCGACACCATGAGGATGCTGGGCCAGGGTCGCCAGGGCTTCACGCTGTCGCGGTGCTCGGGCGATGCGCGGATCATCGAGGCTGGCGCCCGGCGCGGCGGACCAAAAACGCTCCTGACGCGCTTCGGCCAGTTCACCCTGACGCAATAATACCGGGAGCGCCCAGCTCAACGTGTCGCCGAGGCTGTGCTGGTAATACTGGGAAGTCCATAGACACAGCTTGAACAACGCGGGCGGCAGGGGCGGCGTGGCATCGAGCAGCGCCAGGGCCGGTTTGAGTTTTTCTGCCGGTACTTCGCTGGTGTCGGTGACCTCCACCAGAATCCCGATCATTTCTCGCCTGCCAAACGGCACCCGCAAGCGCATGCCAGGGTGCAACTGGGCGCGCAGGACTCCGGCCGGGGCACGGTAATCGAACAGGCGGCGCAGAGGCGAAGGCAGGGCGAGGCGCAAAATGGCGTTGGGCACGCGATTGTTTTCTCGATGAGAGGGCGATGAAGAAGGCCGGGAGCCTAGCAGACGGTCGGTGTAAGGGACAGCTTGCGTGATTGCAAAGGTCTGGTAGAATCCGCGGCCTAATTACGTGCGGTATTCAACAATGGTGTTGAGTGGCGGCACGCTAGCCTGAGGAATACATCATGAAAGCCGATATCCATCCAACATACGAAATCACCGCAGTTACCTGCAGCTGTGGCAACAAGTTCGAAACTCGTTCGAACCTGGCCAAGCCTCTGGCGATCGACGTATGCAACGAATGCCACCCGTTCTACACCGGTAAGCAGAAGACTCTGGATACTGGCGGCCGTGTACAGCGCTTCGCAGACCGTTTCGGCGCTTTCGGCAAGAAAGCTCCTGCTGCTGCAGAGTAAGGTTGAAAGGCCCAATGGGCTTTTCCTTGCTGATGAAAAAGGCGTCCCTCGCGGGCGCCTTTTTTGTGTCCGCGATTTGGCTTTCCGCTGCCCAGGCCTTCTGCCCGGCGCCGAGCGGGCTGACGTCGGTCGCGGTGCAGCGAGTGGTGGATGGCGACACCTTGCGCCTGCGCGATGGTCGCAGCGTGCGCATGATCGGTTTGAATACGCCGGAGTTGGGCAAGCAGGGGCGTTCTGACGAGCCGTTCGCCGTGGCCGCGCGCAAGCGCCTTGAAGCTCTGGTGGCCGCCAGCGACGGGCGGGTCGGTTTGCTGCCGGGTAAGGAAAGCAAGGACCATTACGGCCGTACCCTGGCCCATGTCTATGGCGTCGATGGTGCCAACCTTGAAGCGCAGATGCTCGCCGAGGGCCTCGGTTTTCAGGTGGCGGTGGCACCGAATGTCGATTTGGTCGCCTGCCAGCAAGTGGCCGAACGCAGTGCTCGTCAGGCCGGTCTCGGGCTGTGGCGTCAATCACCTGTACTGAAAGCGGAGCAGATCAGCGCGTCCGGCTTCGCCATGCTCAGCGGTCGTGTGAGCAAGGTTCAGCGCAATCGCGGCGGCGTTTGGATCGAGTTGCAGGATTCGGTTGTATTGCGGGTTGCACCCAATATGCTGGACCAATTCGATGTCGCATCGCTGGAAAAGCTCAAAGGCAAGCAAATCGAGGCTCGTGGCTGGGTGGTGGATCGTTCGCGTCGCGGCGGGCTGAAACCGGGGCAGGCGCGCTGGCTGCTGCCGCTGACCGATCCGGCGATGTTGCAGGCAGCACCGTAAGAAAAAATTGTAGACATTTTTTCTGTTGATTGTGAACAGTCTATCCCTTGTGTTCCGTGGCTCTTGGCTCAAAGTCGTAGGGCCGGGCGCTTGACAGGGGTGACTGGTCAGTCTTGTGAGGACTTTGCGAGGCGAGTATCCTCGGCGGTCCGTCTGTCCAACAGTAAAAAGCGGAATGCCCATATGTCTGATCTGAAAACTGCCGCTCTCGAATATCACGCCCATCCCCGTCCAGGGAAGCTGAGTGTCGAGCTCACCAAGGCCACCGCTACCGCCCGCGATCTGTCGCTGGCCTACAGCCCCGGCGTAGCCGAACCAGTACGCGAAATCGCCCGCGATCCTGAACTGGCCTACAAATACACCGGCAAGGGCAACCTGGTTGCAGTCATTTCCGATGGCACCGCGATTCTCGGCCTGGGTAACCTCGGCCCATTGGCTTCCAAGCCGGTTATGGAAGGTAAGGGTGTGCTGTTCAAGCGCTTCGCCGGCATCGACGTGTTCGACATCGAAGTCGACTCCGAAAGCCCGCAAGCCTTCATCGACACCGTCAAGCGTATCTCCATCACCTTCGGTGGCATCAACCTGGAAGACATCAAGGCACCTGAGTGCTTTGAGATCGAACGCGCTCTGATCGAGCAGTGCGATATTCCGGTATTCCACGATGACCAGCACGGCACCGCAATCGTTACCGCGGCCGGCATGATCAACGCCCTGGAAATCGCTGGCAAAACCCTGGCTGATGCCAAAATCGTCTGCCTGGGCGCCGGTGCCGCGGCCATCTCCTGCATGAAATTGCTGGTGAGCATGGGCGCCAACATCGAAAACATCTACATGGTTGACCGTACCGGTGTGATCCACTCCGGCCGTGACGACCTGAACCAGTACAAGGCTGTGTTCGCTCACGCGACCGAGAAGCGCACCCTGGCTGACGCGCTGGAAGGCGCTGACGTGTTCGTTGGCCTGTCCGGCCCGAACCTGCTGAGCGCTGAAGGCCTGAAGTCCATGGCGGCCAACCCGATCGTGTTCGCGTGCTCGAACCCGGATCCGGAAATCTCCCCGGAACTGGCTCACGCCACCCGTAACGACGTGATCATGGCCACCGGCCGTTCGGACTACCCGAACCAGGTCAACAACGTATTGGGCTTTCCGTTCATCTTCCGTGGTGCCCTGGACGTTCGCGCCAAGCGCATCAACGAAGAAATGAAAGTGGCTGCCGCCAACGCCCTGCGTGAACTGGCCAAGCTGCCAGTGCCTCAGGAAGTGTGCGACGCCTACGGTGGCATCAAACTGGAATTCGGTCGTGAGTACATCATTCCGAAACCAATGGATGCCCGTCTGATCACCCTGATCTCCGATGCCGTGGCCAAGGCTGCGATCGAGACCGGTGTGGCGACCCTGCCGTATCCGAAGAACTACCCGCTGAAAAGCGTGGATGACGTGTTCAACGGCTAAGCCGTTGTAACGCTTCAACACAAAGCCCCGGCGCGCTCTGAGTCGGGGCTTTTTTGTATCCGGGAGTTTTGTATCGTTTGTAAGGGCCTCTTCGCGGGCAAGCCTCGCTCCTACGGGGTTGTGTGCGATATCAAAATCTGCGAACAATCCGTAGGAGCGAGGCTTGCCCGCGAAGGGGCCAGCACAGAAAACCCCGATATAAAAAACCCCGCTCTTCTTTCGAAGGCGGGGCTTTTGCATTGCGCTACACGATCAGAACAAATCGATCGGTGCTGCCTCATCCGCTGGCAGCGGGCTGCCCGGCACATTGCCGTTACCCAGTTCGTTCACCGACGGTGGTGTGTCTTCGGCCTTGAACAGTTCGAAGTAGGCGCCTGGCGTGCCAGGGCTGGCTGCACGGCCGCTGATCGGGTCAACCCGCAGGCTGAGGATGCCTTCTGGCTCCGCCTGGGTGTGCGGCGGCTTGTCTTTAAGGGCTGCCGCCATGTAGTTCATCCAGATCGGCAAGGCAACGGTGCCGCCGAACTCGCGTTTGCCCAGGCTTTCCGGTTGGTCGAAGCCAGTCCAGACGGTGGTTACGTAATCGGCGTTGTAGCCGGAGAACCAGGCGTCCTTGGATTCGTTGGTGGTGCCTGTCTTGCCCGCGATGTCGCTGCGGCCCAAGGCCAGTGCACGGCGACCGGTGCCGAGTTTGATCACGTCCTCCAGCATGCTGTTGAGGATGTAAGTGGTGCGCCCATCGACGATGCGCTCGGCCACGGCTGGCGTTTGTGGCGCTGGCTGGGCGCTCGGTGCTGCGCCTGGAGTGGCGTTGACCGTGAAGGTGTCGGCGGCCGGCACGGCGATGCCATCGCTGGCTACGGCGCCTTTCGGAACACTCGGCGGGTTGGCGACGAATAGCGTGTCGCCGTTACGGCTTTCGATCTTGTCGATGATGTACGGGGTGATCTTGTAGCCGCCGTTGGCGAAGGTGCTCCAGCCGGTGGCGATTTCCATTGGCGTCAGGGTCGCGGTACCCAGGGCCAGGGACAGGTTGCGCGGCAGGTCCTGCTTGTTGAAGCCGAATTTGCTGATGTAGTCGATGGTGCGGTCGACACCCAGCGCTTGCAGCAGGCGGATCGATACCAGGTTGCGCGACTTGTAGAGCGCTTCACGCATGCGGATCGGGCCGAGGAAGGTATTGGTGTCGTTCTTCGGACGCCAGACCTTGTCCAGGTACTCGTCGACGAACACGATCGGTGCGTCGTTCACCAGGCTGGCGGCGGTATAACCGTTGTCCAGGGCGGCGCTGTAGACGAACGGCTTGAAGCTCGAACCCGGCTGACGCTTGGCCTGCATGGCGCGGTTGTAGTTGCTCTGCTCGAAGGCGAAACCGCCGACCAGCGAACGAATGGCGCCGTTCTGCGGGTCGAGGGAAACCAGTGCGCCCTGAGCCTGCGGAATCTGGCTGAACTTGAGCGAATTGTCTGGCTGGCGCTGCACGCGAATCAGATCACCGACCTGCGCGACATCCGACGGCTGCTTCGGATTGGCGCCCATGCTGTTGGTGTTCAGGAAGGGGCGAGCCCACTTCATGGTGTCCCAGGCGACGTGTTCTTCGCCGGAACGGGTCAGTACTTGTACGCCGTTCTTGTCGACCTGGGTCACGATCGCCGGTTCCAGGCTGCTGATGGTCCGCTGCTTGGTCAGCTCTACAGTCCAGGCCTCTCGGGTTTTACCCGGCAGGCGTGACTCGGGGCCGCGATAACCGTGCCGTTGGTCGTAGGTCATCAAGCCTTCGTGAACCGCGGTGTTGGCCATCTCCTGCAAATCGCTTGGCACCGTGGTGGTGACACGGAAACCTTCGGTGTACGCATCGCTGCCATAGCGGCCGACCATTTCGGCACGGGCCATTTCGGCGACGTACGGTGCGTTCACTTCCGGAGTCGGCACATGGTAGCTGGCGTTCAGCGGTTCATTGATCGCGGTGGTGTAGTCGGCTTCGGTGATCTTGCCGAGCTTGTACATGCGCCCCAGGATCCAGTCGCGGCGCTCCTTGCTGCGGGCCGGGTTGGCCAGGGGGTTAAAGCGCGACGGGGCTTTTGGCAGGCCGGCGATCATCGCCATCTGCGCCAGGCTGACGTCACGAATCGACTTGCCGTAATAGACCTGCGCCGCCGCCTCGATGCCATAGGCGCGGTTGCCCAGATAGATTTTGTTGACGTACAGCTCGAGGATCTCGTCCTTGGTCAACTGCCGTTCGATCTGCAGGGCCAGGAGGATTTCGGTGGTCTTGCGCGAGAAGCTGCGTTCGCTGGTCAGGAAGAAGTTCTTCGCCACCTGCATGGTGATGGTGCTGCCGCCGGACTGAATGTGTCCGCTTTTTACCAACTGGGTGGCGGCCCGCATCAGGCTGCTGGGATCGACGCCGTAGTGGTTGGCGAAATTGTCGTCTTCAGCACTTAGTAACGCATTAATGAAATTGGGGGGAATGTCGGCGAAACGGATTGGCGTACGGCGCATTTCGCCAAATTCTGCGATCAATTTGTTGTCGCTGCTGTACACCCGCAAAGGAATCTGCAACTGAATACTTCTCAGCGCCTCCACGGATGGCAATCCGGGGCTAAGGTAAAGAAAAGCGCCGCTCAGACCCAGGAGCAGTCCGCAGAAAACGGCGACGATGGACCAACCGAAAAATTTCAGCAGACGAATCAAGGCTTTTGGATATCCAGGGCAAAGAATGAATTAGGCATCAGGGTTCAGGCTATACAGAGAATGACCCGCGCTTGCAGTGAAAGCGGAAAAAACGCTCGGCATTATAAGCATTTTTCCGTCGGGGGCGTCATTTGCGCTTCTGTCAAGACGGGGGGTATTGAACGCAATGGATATTACAGAGTCCGTAACTCACGGATAGTCATAGGGAATTGGTAGTGCTAGGACTCTTCAATAAAAAAGCCAATACGCTTTTGGGGATCGACATCAGCTCCACGTCGGTGAAGCTATTGGAGCTAAGTCGCCAGGGCGACCGCTATCGGGTCGAGGCCTATGCGGTCGAACCGCTGCCCGCCAGTGCCGTGGTCGAGAAAAATATCGCCGAGCTCGAAGGCGTGGGGCAGGCCCTTGCGCGCGTGCTGGCCAAGGCCAAAACCAGCCTCAGGAACGTCGCTGTGGCGGTGGCCGGTTCGGCGGTGATCACCAAGACCATCGAGATGGACGCCGGTCTTTCCGACGACGAGATGGAAAACCAGCTGAAGATCGAGGCCGATCAGTACATCCCTTATCCACTGGATGAAGTGGCGATCGACTTCGAAGTGCAGGGCGTGTCGGCGCGCAACCCCGAGCGAGTCAATGTGCTGCTGGCGGCGTGTCGCAAGGAAAACGTCGAAGTCCGTGAAGCGGCCCTGGCTCTGGCCGGGTTGACCGCGCGCGTGGTCGATGTCGAAGCCTATGCCCTGGAGCGATCGTTCGGCCTGCTGGCAACCCAGTTGGCCGCTTCTCAGGAGCGTCTGACCGTGGCGGTGGTCGATATCGGCGCCACCATGACCACCCTGAGCGTGCTGCACAACGGGCGGATCATCTACACCCGCGAACAATTGTTCGGCGGCCGTCAACTGACGGAAGAGATCCAGCGTCGTTATGGCCTGACGGTCGAGCAGGCGGGGCTGGCGAAGAAGCAGGGCGGTTTGCCGGACGATTACGTCAGCGAGGTCTTGCAGCCGTTTCGTGACGCGCTGGTGCAGCAGGTATCGCGTTCGTTACAGTTTTTCTTTGCCTCCGGCCAATACAACTCGGTCGATCACATCCTCCTGGCTGGCGGCACTGCCTCGGTCCCCGGGCTGGAGCGATTGATCGAGCAGCGACTGGGTACCCCGACCCAGGTCGCCAATCCATTTTCCGACATGACCCTGAGCAGCAAGGTCAACGCCGGTGCCTTGGCGAGTGATGCTCCGGCACTGATGATCGCCTGCGGTTTGGCCCTCAGGAGTTTCGACTGATGGCGCGGATCAATCTTTTACCCTGGCGTGAAGAGTTGCGCGAAGGGCGTCGCAAACGCTTTTTACTGGCGTTGGTCGGTGTGCTGGTGGGGTCAGTGGGGGCGTTGCTGATCGCGGATCAGGTCCTTAACGGCGCTATTAATCGGCAAGTCGCCCGTAACGATTACATCAGCAAGCAGATTGCCGTGGTCGACGAGCGGATCAAGCAAATCAGCGACCTGAAGGCCCGTCGACAGCAACTCGTCGAGCGCATGCGCATTATTCAGGACCTGCAAGGCAACCGACCGATCAGCGGGAGGATTTTCGATCAATTGGCGCGTACTTTGCCGGACGGAGTTTATTTCACTGAAGTGAAAATGGTCGGCAAGACGTTGTCCATCACCGGCGCGGCGGAGTCCAATAATCGTGTTTCGGATCTGATGCGCAATCTGGATGCCTCCGACTGGTTCGATGCGCCCAACCTTACGGAGGTCAAAGCGACCACCGCTGGTCAGCTGGATCAGGCCAATGTCTTTCAGTTGACCGTCCGTCAGACTCAGCCCGCAGTTGTGGGGGGCGCTAAATGAAGCCGTCCGAATGGTTCGAAGGGTTGCGCCAGATCGACATCAGCGATCTGGACACCAACAACATGGGCTCCTGGCCTGCGCCGATCAAGGTCCTGGCGAGTGTCCTGCTGATGGTTCTGGTGCTGGCCCTGGGCTACAGCTTCTTGATCAGCGATCTGCAAAACCACCTGGAACTCAGGCGCGAGGAAGAGTCGACGCTCAAGGAGCAATTCGCGACCAAGGCCCACATGGCGGCGAATCTGGAGCTGTATACCCAGCAGATGAAGGAAATGGAGAACTCCTTCGGCATGCTGTTACGGCAGTTGCCCAGCGACACCGAAGTGCCCGGCCTGCTGGAGGACATCACCCGCACCGGCCTGGGCAGCGGCCTGGAGTTCGAAGAGATCAAGCTGCTCCCGGAAGTCACCCAGCAGTTCTACATCGAGCTACCTATCCGGATCACCGTCACCGGCGCATATCACGACCTGGCCACTTTCGTCAGCGGCGTGGCCGGGCTGCCGCGGATCGTCACCCTGCATGACTTCGACCTAGCACCGGCCAATCCCGATGGTGGCCCGAAGTTGCGCATGAGCATCCTTGCCAAGACCTATCGCTACAACGACAAGGGGTTGCAGAAATGAGCCCGATTCGTTGCCTGTCGATGGTTATGTGTCTGGTTCTCCTGGCCGGTTGTGGCGGCGACAATGATTTCAGCGACCTGGACGCCTACCTGAACGAAGTGCGCCTGCGTGCACCCGGCAAGATTGAACCAACGCCGACATTCCGGTCTTACCCGACATTCGCCTACAACGCTGCCAACCTGCGTAGCCCGTTCTCCCGGCAGGTCAGAGTCGATCTGGCCGGGCAGAAGCACGGCTCGCGCAACGTCAAACCCGACCCCAACCGGGTCAAGCAGTACCTCGAAGGTTTCAACATCGAGCAATTTGAAATGGTCGGCACTATCTCCAATGCCGCCGGATCCTTTGCGCTGCTGCGCGGGGCGGGCGGCGTGCATCGGCTGAAAGTCGGCGATTACCTGGGGCGTAACGATGGACGGATCGTCGCCATCAGCGGTTCGCAAGTCGACGTGGTCGAAATCGTTCCCGATGGCGAAGGTGCCTGGCTGGAACGGCCGCGAACCATCCCTTTGAAAGAGCACTCATAGTGGAACTCGAATAATGAACAGGATTTTCTCAACCTTCGGTATTTCGCTATGGATAGCGTTTCTGTCGCCGATGGTAGTGGCGGCCAACCTCAAAGCGCTGGATGTCGCCGCGCTGCCCGGTGACCGTGTCGAGTTGAAGTTGTCGTTCGATGGACCACCGCCGCAGCCCCACGGTTACACGACAGAGCAGCCTGCGCGGATTGCGCTGGACCTGCCGGGGGTCACCAGTCAGCTGGCGAACAAGCATCGCGACCTGGGCGGCGGCAATGCCCGCAGCGCCACGGTAGTGGAGGCCAAGGACCGCACACGGCTGATTATCAGCCTGACTCAATTAACGCCATACAACGCCCGCGTCGAAGGCAACAATCTGTTTGTGGTCGTCGGACAGGCGGCCGGTAACAAGGGGTCCAAACCGATTGCCAGCGCACCGCGTGCGGCCACTGTGGTACCCGCGCCCGCCAGAGCCAGTGCTCCCGTGGGCAAATCCATCCGGGGCGTGGATTTCCAGCGCGGCACCCAGGGTGAGGGCAATGTGGTCATCGATCTGTCGGATCCCTCCATCGCCCCGGACATTCAGGAACGCGATGGCAAAATCATCGTCGGTTTCACCAAGACCCAACTGCCTGAACGGTTGCGCGTACGCCTCGACGTCAAGGATTTCGCCACGCCGGTGCAGTTCGTCAACGCCAGTGCCACGGGCGACCGGGCCATTATCAGTATCGAGCCCAGTGGCGCCTTCGATTATTCGACCTATCAGACCGACAACAAACTGACCGTCAGCATCCGGCCGATGACTGTTGACGACTTGCAGAAACGCAACGCCGAACGCTTTGCTTACACCGGCGAAAAACTCTCGCTGAATTTTCAGGACATCGATGTGCGCTCGGTGCTGCAACTGATCGCCGACTTCACCAACCTCAATCTGGTGGCCAGCGACACGGTGCAGGGCGGGATCACGTTGCGCCTGCAGAATGTGCCGTGGGATCAGGCGCTGGATCTGGTGTTGAAAACCAAAGGCCTGGATAAACGCAAGATTGGTAACGTGCTGCTGGTGGCGCCGGCTGATGAAATCGCTGCCCGAGAGCGTCAGGAGCTGGAGTCGCAGAAGCAGATCGCCGAACTGGCGCCTCTGCGTCGCGAGCTGTTACAGGTCAATTACGCCAAGGCCGCCGATATCGCCAAGCTGTTCCAGTCAGTGACCAGCGCCGAAGCGAAAGTCGACGAGCGAGGTTCAATCACGGTTGATGAGCGAACCAACAACATCATTGCCTACCAGACCCAGGATCGCCTCGACGAACTGCGTCGTATCGTTGCGCAACTGGATATTCCGGTGCGTCAGGTGATGATCGAGGCGCGCATCGTCGAAGCCAACGTCGATTACGACAAAAGCCTTGGCGTACGCTGGGGTGGTTCGGTGCAGAAGGGTAACTGGAACACGTCCGGGGTCAACGGCTCTTCGACCACCATTGGTACGCCGGGCAGCACCAGTACCAACTCGCCGTTCGTCGACTTGGGAACCTCTGCCAATACCTCGGGGATCGGCATCGCCTTCATTACCGACAATGTGCTGCTGGACCTTGAACTTTCGGCCATGGAGAAAACCGGCAACGGGGAAATTGTCTCGCAGCCCAAGGTAGTCACGTCCGACAAGGAAACCGCGAAAATCCTCAAGGGCACCGAGATTCCCTATCAGGAAGCCAGCTCCAGCGGCGCCACCTCGGTGTCGTTCAAGGAAGCTTCGCTGTCCCTGGAAGTGACCCCGCAGATCACGCCGGACAACCGCATCATCATGGAGGTCAAAGTCACCAAGGACGAACCGGACTACCTGAACAAAGTGCAGGATGTACCGCCGATCAAGAAAAACGAGGTCAACGCCAAGGTGTTGGTCAACGACGGCGAGACCATCGTCATAGGTGGGGTTTTCTCAAATACTCAGAGCAAGGTTGTAGATAAGGTGCCATTTCTCGGTGATGTGCCGTATCTTGGCCGCCTTTTCCGGCGTGACGTGGTTTCGGAGAAAAAATCCGAGCTGCTGGTATTTCTCACTCCGCGTATCATGAACAATCAGGCGATTGCTGTGAGTCATTGATTCTGTGCGAAATTTGATTCTTGTTGGACCGATGGGGGCTGGTAAAAGCACCATCGGCCGGTTGCTGGCCAAAGAGCTGCGCCTGCCGTTCAAAGATTCCGATAAGGAAATTGAATTGCGCACGGGCGCCAATATCCCGTGGATTTTCGATAAGGAAGGCGAACCGGGCTTTCGTGATCGCGAGCAGGCGATGATTGCCGAGCTGTGCGAGTTCGATGGCGTGGTGTTGGCGACCGGTGGCGGCGCGGTGATGCGCGAAGCCAATCGTCGAGCGCTGCGCGCCGGTGGTCGGGTGGTGTATCTGCATGCGTCTGTCGAGCAGCAGGTCGGCCGAACGGCTCGCGACCGCAATCGGCCACTGTTGCGCACCGCCGATCCAGCGAAGACCTTGCGGGACTTGTTGGCGATCCGTGATCCGCTGTATCGGGAAATCGCCGACCTGGTGGTGGAAACCGATGAGCGGCCACCGCGGATGGTGGTGCTCGACATCCTCGAACGCTTGCAGCAGCTACCGCCCCGTTAATGCGCGGCGCGAAATGCGCTATCCTCGGCGTCCTGTCGCAACCGCTCAAGGTTGTGGCGGCTGGCTACCGAATGGCGTCACAGCAGCAGACGCCATGGAATTCGTAAACTCAAGGCAGGATGCCTGATTCCATCTTCACTGTGGGGACACATGCAGACACTCAAGGTCGATCTAGGCGAGCGCAGCTACCCGATTCATATTGGCGAAGGTTTGTTGGATCAGCCTGAGCTGCTGGCCCCGCATATTCGCGGGCGGCAGGTGGCGATCATCTCCAACGAGACCGTCGCGCCGCTCTACCTGGAGCGTCTGACCCGCAGCCTAGCGCAGTTCTCGGTGATTTCCGTGGTGCTGCCCGACGGCGAAGCCTTCAAAACCTGGGAAACCCTGCAATTGATTTTCGACGGCCTGCTGACTGCACGGCACGATCGCCGCACCACGGTAATCGCCCTGGGTGGCGGCGTGATCGGTGACATGGCCGGTTTTGCGGCCGCCTGCTACCAGCGTGGCGTCGATTTCATCCAGGTACCTACCACATTGCTGTCGCAAGTCGACTCCTCGGTGGGCGGCAAGACCGGGATCAATCACCCGCTGGGCAAAAACATGGTCGGCGCCTTCTATCAGCCCAACGTGGTGCTGATCGATACCGCCACCCTCAACACCCTGCCGCCCCGCGAACTGTCCGCCGGGCTGGCGGAAGTCATCAAGTACGGGCTGATCTGCGACGAGCCATTCCTGACCTGGCTCGAAGAAAACGTCGATCGCCTGCGAGCGCTCGATCAGACCGCCCTGACTTATGCCATCGAACGCTCCTGCGCGGCCAAGGCTGCGGTGGTCGGTGCCGACGAGAAAGAGACAGGCGTGCGTGCCACGTTGAACCTGGGCCACACCTTCGGCCACGCGATCGAAACTCATATGGGCTATGGTGTCTGGCTTCATGGTGAAGCAGTGGCTGCTGGCACCGTAATGGCTTTGGAGATGTCCGCGCGCCTGGGCTGGATCAGCGAACAGGAGCGTGATCGCGGTATTCGCCTGTTCCAGCGTGCCGGCTTGCCGGTCATTCCGCCGGAAGAGATGACCGAAGCCGATTTTCTCGAGCACATGGCAATTGACAAGAAAGTGATCGACGGTCGTTTGCGCCTGGTGCTGCTGCGCCACATGGGCGAAGCAGTGGTGACCGACGATTATCCGAAAGAGGTTTTACAGGCCACGCTGGGGGCGGATTACCGCGCCCTGGCTCAGCTTAAAGGTTAATAAGATCCCGATGACTAGTTTGCATGCCGACGAGGCTTTCCTCGGCCATTACCAGTTAAGTCATGACCCTTTCGCTCCACGGGTGCCTGGCTTCAAATTTTTCCCGGCCCAGCGCAAACCGGTGCTGGGGCAACTGCATCATCTGGCCCGTTACAGCCAGTTGTTGCTGGTGGTCACTGGCCCTCAAGGCAGCGGAAAAACCTTGTTGCGTCAGGCTCTGGTGGCTAGCACCAACAAACAGTCAGTGCAGAGCGTGGTGGTTTCCGCCCGTGGTGCCGGCGATGCAGCCGGTATGCTGCGCCAGGTGGCTCAGGCGCTGAATGTCGAGCAGGCTGAAATCGGCGCGATCCTGGCTCAGGTGGTCCAGCTTGCCCTTACGGGGCAGGAAGTCTATTTGCTGGTGGATGACGCCGAGCAACTCGACGAGTCCGCGCTGGAAGCCTTGCTGGCCTTGGCCGCGGGCGCACCGGAAGGTCGCCCGCACGTGTTCCTGTTCGGTGAGTCTTCGCTGATTGCCCAGCTTGAAGCGCTGACCCTTGAGGAAGAGCGTTTCCACGTCATCGAATTGCAGCCCTACACCGAAGAAGAAACCCGCGAATATCTGGATCAGCGTCTTGAAGGCGCTGGCCGGGGTATCGAACTTTTTACCGCGGATCAGATCTCTGATATTCACGAAAGCTCCGACGGTTGGCCTGGCACCATCAACCAGGTCGCCCGCGATGCGATGATCGAAGCCATGATTGCCAGCCGCTCAGCGGTGAAGCGTCCAAGTATGGGGTTCAACATGCCGAAGAAACACGTATTGGCGATTTCCGCCGTTGTCGTGGTCGCGGTAGCCGCCGCCTGGTTGATGCCGGGTCGCAGCAAAGCGCCGACCACCGGCGCACCTGCCAACGAACAGGCGCAACTGCCGCTGGGCCAGGGCACGCCACAGCCTAACAGCGGTGGCGCTCCCTCCGTCGAGTTCGCCGGTAATTCGCAACCGATGCCGTTGCCGTTGGTCGGCAACTCGCAGCCGGTGATGCGTGGCCCGTTGGCCGAAGCGGCCGGTGGTATCACCGAAGGCGATGACGGCGTGCCGGTCGAAGGTTCCAGCGCTACCCCGCCAACCGTGACCACGACTGCGCCGCCTGCCGGCGTCCAGCCAGGCCCGGCACCAACGCCTGCCGCCAAACCGGTTCCAGCGCCGACTCAGGTCGCGACAGCCAAGCCAGCGCCTGCACCTGTTGCCAAACCGGCTCCAGCGCCCGCCAAGCCGGCCGTCGCCGTCAAACCTGCCGAGAAGCCAGTCACCGTGGCCAAAGCCGCCGGTGGCAGCTGGTACGCAGGCCAGGCACCGGGTAACTACGTGGTGCAAATCCTCGGCACCAGCTCCGAATCGGCCGCGCAAAGCTTCGTCAAGGAGCAGGGCGGCGAGTACCGTTATTTCAAGAAAGTACTCAACGGCAAGCCGCTTTACGTCATCACCTACGGTAGCTTCGCTAACCGCGATGCAGCCGTTACCGCCATCAAGGCCTTGCCAGCGAAGGTTCAGGCTGGTAAACCTTGGCCTCGCACTGTCGCCAGCGTCCAACAGGAACTGGCAACAACTCGCTGAAGATTCGGCGGCCTTACCCAGGCCGCCTCTCCAAGCACCTCAAAATTTCTGCAAGTGCATGCCGCCTCTACAGGCCGCGTGCCTTGTGGTGTCTGCGTCACAGTAGTCTTTGAGTCGCTGCGGTCAAAATTAAAAAAAGTTTTGACTAGCACAGCATATCGCTTTAAACCTTTCACAAATGCGACATAGATTTGCGACATTTCGTCGTCAAATTTGTGAGCCTCTGTGTCGGTGTGTACAATGACCTCCCTTTTGCCCCCGCAAAGCTGGCGTACGTTCGGCGTGGATGGTAACTGGTTGAATTGAAAAGAAATTTGCCTCGATAAGAGGCAGCCTGGTGAGAAAGTGTCTATGAAAGCAGGTCTGTACCAACCAGATGAATTCAAGGATAACTGCGGTTTCGGCCTGATAGCCCATATGCAGGGCGAGCCCAGTCATACCCTTTTGCAAACGGCCATTGAGGCCCTGACCTGCATGACCCACCGCGGTGGGATCAACGCCGACGGCAAGACCGGTGACGGTTGCGGTCTGCTGATTCAAAAGCCGGATGTATTCCTGCGTGCCATCGCCCAGGAAACATTCGGCGTCGAACTGCCCAAGCAATACGCTGTGGGCATGGTCTTCTTCAACCAGGACCCGGTGAAAGCCGAAGCCGCTCGCGAGCACATGAATCGCGAGATCCTGGCCGAAGGCCTGACCTTGGTCGGCTGGCGCAAAGTGCCGATCGACACCAGTGTCCTCGGCCGTCTGGCCCTCGAGCGCCTGCCGCAGATCGAACAAGTGTTCATCGGTGGCGAAGGCTTGAGCGATCAGGACATGGCGATCAAGCTGTTCAGCTCTCGTCGTCGTTCGTCCGTGGACAACGCCGCCGACGTCGATCACTACATCTGCAGCTTTTCCCACAAGACCATCATTTATAAAGGCCTGATGATGCCGGCGGATTTGACCGCCTTCTATCCAGACCTGAGCGACCAGCGCCTGCAAACCTCGATCTGCGTGTTCCACCAGCGCTTTTCGACCAACACCTTGCCGAAATGGCCGCTGGCGCAGCCTTTCCGCTTCCTCGCCCACAACGGCGAGATCAACACCATCACCGGCAACCGCAACTGGGCTCAGGCCCGTCGCACCAAGTTCACCAACGATCTGATGGATCTGGAAGAACTCGGCCCGCTGGTGAACCGTGTCGGTTCCGATTCCTCCAGCATGGACAACATGCTCGAGTTGATGGTCACCGGTGGCATCGACCTGTTCCGTGGCGTGCGGATGATCATTCCGCCTGCGTGGCAGAACGTCGAAACCATGGACCCGGATCTGCGGGCGTTCTACGAATACAACTCGATGCACATGGAACCGTGGGACGGCCCGGCCGGCGTGGTAATGACTGACGGTCGTTACGCGGTGTGCCTGCTCGACCGTAACGGTCTGCGCCCGGCGCGTTGGGTCACCACCAAGAACGGCTTCATTACCCTGGCCTCGGAAATCGGTGTCTGGAACTACCAGCCTGAAGACGTGATCGCCAAAGGTCGCGTTGGCCCTGGCCAGATCTTTGCCGTGGACACCGAAACCGGTCAGATCCTCGACACCGACGCCATCGACAACCGCTTGAAGTCCCGTCATCCGTACAAGCAATGGCTACGCAAGAATGCCCTGCGCATCCAGGCGACCATGGAAGACAACGACCATGGTTCGGCGTTCTACGACGTCGATCAGCTCAAGCAGTACATGAAGATGTATCAGGTCACGTTCGAGGAGCGCGACCAGGTGCTGCGTCCGCTCGGCGAGCAAGGCTACGAAGCCGTCGGCTCGATGGGCGACGATACGCCAATGGCCGTGCTGTCCCAGCGCGTGCGCACGCCGTACGACTATTTCCGCCAGCAGTTCGCGCAGGTGACCAACCCGCCGATCGACCCGCTGCGTGAAGCCATCGTCATGTCGCTGGAAATCTGCCTCGGTGCCGAGCGCAATATTTTCCAGGAGTCGCCGGAACACGCCTCGCGCGTGATCCTCAGCTCGCCGGTCATTTCCCCGGCCAAGTGGCGTTCGCTGATGAACCTCGATCGTCCGGGCTTCGAACGCCAGATCATCGACCTCAACTACGACGAGAGCGTCGGCCTCGAAGCCGCGGTGCGCAATGTTGCCGATCAGGCTGAAGAAGCCGTTCGCGCCGGTCGCACCCAGATCGTGCTGAGTGACCGTCACATTTCCCCGGGCAAGTTGCCGATCCACGCTTCGCTGGCGACCGGTGCGGTGCACCACCGCCTGACCGAAAAAGGCCTGCGTTGCGACTCCAACATCCTCGTGGAAACAGCTACCGCTCGCGATCCGCATCACTTCGCGGTGCTGATCGGTTTCGGTGCTTCGGCGGTCTATCCGTTCCTGGCCTACGAAGTGCTGGGCGACCTGATCCGCACCGGTGAAGTGCTGGGCGACCTCTATGAGGTGTTCAAGAACTACCGTAAAGGCATCACCAAAGGCCTGCTGAAGATCCTGTCGAAGATGGGCATCTCCACCATCGCCTCGTACCGCGGTGCGCAACTGTTCGAGGCGATCGGCCTGTCCGAGGAAGTCTGCGACCTGAGCTTCCGTGGCGTTCCAAGCCGTATCAAGGGTGCGCGTTTCGTCGACATCGAAGCCGAGCAGAAGGCCCTGGCGGCTGAAGCCTGGAGCCCGCGCAAGCCGATCCAGCAAGGCGGCCTGCTGAAGTTCGTCCACGGTGGCGAATATCACGCCTACAACCCGGACGTGGTCAGCACCCTGCAAGCGGCTGTGCAGCAGGGCGACTACAGCAAGTTCAAGGAATACACGGCGCTGGTGGACAACCGTCCGGTGTCGATGATCCGCGACCTGTTCAAGGTCAAGACCCTGGACACGCCGCTGGACATCAGCGAGATCGAACCGTTGGAATCGGTGCTCAAGCGCTTCGACTCCGCGGGCATCTCTTTGGGCGCATTGTCGCCGGAAGCCCACGAAGCCCTCGCCGAAGCGATGAACCGCCTCGGTGCGCGTTCCAACTCCGGCGAAGGCGGTGAAGACCCGGCGCGCTACGGCACTATCAAGAGCTCGAAAATCAAGCAGGTCGCCACGGGGCGTTTCGGTGTAACCCCGGAATACCTGGTCAACGCTGAAGTGCTGCAGATCAAAGTAGCTCAGGGCGCCAAGCCCGGCGAAGGTGGTCAGTTGCCGGGCGGCAAGGTCAACGGTCTGATCGCCAAGCTGCGTTACGCAGTACCGGGCGTGACCCTGATCTCGCCTCCGCCGCACCACGACATCTATTCGATCGAAGACTTGTCGCAGCTGATTTTCGACCTGAAACAAGTCAACCCGAAGGCTTTGGTCTCGGTGAAGCTGGTTGCAGAAGCGGGCGTCGGCACCATCGCTGCCGGTGTGGCCAAGGCCTACGCGGACTTGATCACCATCTCCGGCTACGACGGCGGTACTGGTGCATCGCCGCTGACCTCGATCAAATACGCGGGCGCTCCGTGGGAACTCGGCCTGGCCGAAACCCACCAGACCCTGCGCGGCAACGACCTGCGCGGCAAGGTCCGTGTACAGACTGACGGTGGCCTGAAAACCGGCCTCGACGTGATCAAGGCCGCGATCCTCGGCGCTGAAAGCTTCGGCTTCGGCACCGCGCCAATGATCGCGCTGGGCTGCAAATACCTGCGCATCTGCCACCTGAACAACTGCGCCACCGGCGTCGCGACCCAGAACGAGAAGCTGCGCAAGGATCACTACATCGGTACCGTCGACATGGTGGTGAATTTCTTCACCTACGTCGCCGAAGAAACCCGTGAGTGGCTGGCCAAGCTGGGCGTGCGTTCCCTCGAAGAGCTGATCGGTCGTACCGATCTGCTGGAAATCCTCGAAGGCCAGACCGCCAAGCAGAACCACCTGGACCTGACCCCGTTGCTGGGCAGCGATCACATCCCGGCAGACAAACCTCAGTTCTGCCAGGTCGACCGCAACCCGCCGTTCGACAAAGGCCTGCTGGCCGAGAAAATGGTCGACCTGGCCACCTCGGCCATCAACGACATGAGCGGCGCTGATTTCGCCCTGGATATCTGCAACTGCGACCGTTCCATCGGCGCGCGGATCTCCGGTGAAATTGCTCGCAAGCATGGCAACCAAGGCATGGCCAACGCGCCGATCACCTTCCGCTTCAAAGGCACGGCGGGTCAGAGCTTCGGTGTGTGGAACGCCGGCGGCCTGAACATGTACCTGGAAGGCGATGCCAACGACTACGTCGGCAAAGGCATGACCGGCGGCAAGCTGGTCATCGTTCCGCCGAAGGGCAGCATCTACAAGACTCAGGACAGCGCCATTATCGGCAACACCTGCCTGTATGGCGCCACCGGGGGCAAGCTGTTCGCCGCCGGTACCGCGGGCGAGCGTTTCGCGGTGCGTAACTCCGGTGCTCACACTGTCGTGGAAGGCACTGGCGATCACTGCTGCGAGTACATGACCGGTGGTTTCGTCTGCGTTTTGGGCAAGACCGGTTACAACTTCGGCTCCGGCATGACCGGCGGTTTCGCCTACGTGCTCGACCAGGACAACACCTTCGTTGACCGGGTCAACCACGAACTGGTGGAAATCCAGCGGATCAGCGGTGAGGCGATGGAAGCCTATCGCAGCCACCTGCAACGCGTGCTGAACGAATACGTCGAGGAAACCGACAGCGAGTGGGGTCGTAACCTCGCTGAAAACCTCGATGACTATCTGCGTCGTTTCTGGCTGGTCAAGCCCAAGGCTGCCAACCTGAAATCGTTGCTTTCCAGCACCCGTGCCAACCCGCAGTGATATGCGCCTGAAGAGTTTGATGAGGTTTTAACAATGGCTGAACGTCTGAATAACGACTTCCAGTTCATCGATGTCGGGCGCAAGGATCCGAAGAAGAAACTGTTGCGTCAACGCAAGAAAGAGTTCGTGGAAATCTACGAACCCTTCAAACCCCAGCAGTCGGCCGACCAGGCCCACCGCTGCCTGGGTTGCGGTAATCCGTATTGCGAATGGAAGTGCCCGGTGCACAACTTCATTCCCAACTGGCTCAAGCTGGTGGCCGAGGGCAACATCCTTGCCGCCGCCGAGCTGTCGCACCAGACCAACACCCTGCCGGAAGTCTGCGGCCGGGTGTGTCCACAGGATCGTCTGTGCGAGGGTGCCTGCACCCTCAACGATGGTTTCGGTGCGGTGACCATCGGTTCGGTGGAGAAGTACATCACCGATACCGCGTTCGCCATGGGCTGGCGCCCGGACATGTCCAAGGTCAAACCGACCGGCAAGCGTGTCGCGGTAATCGGCGCGGGCCCTGCCGGCCTGGGCTGTGCCGATGTGCTGGTACGTGGCGGCGTGACCCCGGTGGTGTTCGACAAGAACCCGGAAATCGGTGGTCTGCTGACCTTCGGGATCCCCGAGTTCAAGCTGGAAAAGACCGTGCTGAGCAATCGCCGCGAAGTCTTCACCGGCATGGGCATCGAGTTCCGCCTGAACACCGAAGTGGGCAAGGACGTGACCATCGAGCAACTGCTCGAAGAATATGATGCCGTGTTCATGGGCATGGGCACCTATACCTACATGAAGGGCGGCTTTGCCGGTGAAGACCTGCCTGGCGTGCACGACGCGCTGGACTTCCTTATCGCCAACGTCAATCGCAACCTGGGCTTTGAAAAGTCGCCGGAAGATTTCGTCGACATGAAAGGCAAGAAGGTCGTGGTACTGGGTGGTGGCGACACAGCGATGGACTGCAACCGTACTTCGATTCGCCAGGGCGCCAAGTCGGTGACCTGTGCCTATCGTCGCGACGAAGCGAACATGCCGGGCTCGCGCAAAGAGGTGAAGAACGCCAAGGAAGAAGGCGTGAAATTCCTCTACAACCGCCAGCCGATCGCGATCGTCGGTGAAGACCGTGTCGAAGGCGTGAAGGTGGTCGAGACCCGTCTCGGCGAACCAGACGCCCGTGGCCGTCGTAGCCCCGAGCCGATCCCGGGCTCCGAAGAGATCATCCCGGCCGACGCCGTGGTCATCGCCTTCGGCTTCCGTCCAAGCCCGGCGTCGTGGTTCGAGCAGTTCAGCATCCAGACCGACAGCCAGGGCCGCGTCGTGGCGCCGGAACAAGGCCAGTACAAGCACCAGACCAGCAACCCGAAAATCTTCGCTGGTGGCGACATGGTGCGCGGTTCCGACCTGGTGGTAACGGCGATCTTCGAAGGCCGCAATGCCGCTGAAGGGATCCTGGATTACCTGGGCGTGTAAATCTGCTTGATCGGAGTCGCTCCATTCGCGGGCAAGCCTCGCTCCTACAGGAATGTCACCGGACCTGTAGGAGCGAGGCTTGCCCGCGAAGAGGCCGGCCGAATCAACGCAGAATTTGCCGATGTAACCCGCGACAAATTGACCCGATAGACAAAAGGAACGGCTCTTGCCGTGCCTTTTGCGTCGCGCTCTGAGAAAATGCCCGCACTTTTTTTCCGGATGCCGACATGACTGCCCTGAAGAACGACCGTTTCCTTCGCGCCCTGCTCAAGCAACCCGTAGACGTCACGCCTGTGTGGATGATGCGTCAGGCCGGTCGCTACCTGCCTGAATATCGCGCCAGCCGTGCCAAGGCCGGTGATTTCATGAGCCTGTGCATGAACCCGGCGTTCGCTTGCGAAGTCACGATGCAGCCGCTCGACCGCTATCCGCAACTGGACGCGGCGATCCTGTTCTCCGACATCCTCACCATCCCGGACGCCATGGGCCAAGGCCTGTACTTCGAAACCGGTGAAGGTCCGCGCTTCAAGAAAGTCGTCAGCACGATGGCTGACATCGAAGCCCTGCCGATTCCTGATCCGCACAAAGACCTCGGCTACGTCATGGATGCGGTCAGCACCATCCGTCGCGAACTGAACGGCCGCGTGCCGTTGATCGGCTTCTCCGGCAGCCCATGGACCCTGGCCACCTACATGGTCGAAGGCGGTTCGTCGAAAGACTTCCGCAAGACCAAGGCCATGCTCTACGACAACCCGCAAGCCATGCATTTGCTGCTGGATAAACTCGCGCAGTCGGTCACTTCGTACCTCAACGGCCAGATCATGGCCGGCGCGCAAGCGGTGCAGATCTTCGACACTTGGGGCGGCAACCTCTCCGCAGCGGCTTACCAGGAATTCTCCCTGGCCTACATGCGCAAAATCGTCAGCGGCCTGATCCGCGAGCACGAAGGCCGCAAAGTGCCGGTCATCCTGTTCACCAAGAACGGCGGCCTGTGGCTGGAAAGCATTGCCGACGCCGGCGCTGATGCGCTGGGCCTGGACTGGACTTGCGACATTGGCGAAGCCCGCCAACGCGTCGGCAGCAAAGTCGCCCTGCAAGGCAACATGGACCCGACCGTGCTTTACGCCAAGCCAGAAGCCATTCGCACCGAAGTCGGCCGCATCCTCGCCAGCTACGGCAAGGGCAGCGGCCATGTGTTCAACCTCGGTCATGGCATCACCCCGGAAGTCGATCCGGAACATGCCGGTGCGTTCCTGCGAGCGGTACATGAGTTGTCGGCGCAGTATCACGAGTGATCGTGACCCAATAAAAAACCGCTTTTCTGTGGGAGCGAGCCTGCTCGCGATAGCGGTCTGACAGTCAACTTAGATGTTGATGTTATGACCCTTCGCGAGCAGGCTCGCTCCCACAGTTGTTTGTGGCTGACCGGATATTGCCGTCAGGCTTTCACATTTTCCAATGGCGGCAACTTCGCCAGCTTCAACGCCACCAACAGCGCAATCACCAACAATCCGCCGATAAACAGCCCGATCCCGTTCCATCCACCCAAGTGCCAGGCCACGCCGCCTGCCGTACCCGCGATACTCGACCCGGCGTAATAGCTGAACAGGTACAGCGACGACGCCTGTCCTCTGGCCTTGATCGCACGACGGCCGATCCAGCTACTGGCCACCGAATGCGCCCCGAAGAAGCCGAAGGTAAAGATCAGCATGCCGAGAATCACCAGCGGTAACGGCGTGAACATGGTCAGGGCGATGCCCGCAAGCATGACCACAATGGTTGCCCAGAGCACTTTGCGCCGGCCGAGTTGGTCGGCCAGGGCGCCGATTTTCGCCGAGCTGTAGATGCCCGACAGGTACACCACCGAGAGCAGCCCGACGAAGGCTTGGTCCATATGGTACGGCTCGGCCAGCAAGCGATAACCGATGTAGTTGAACAGCGTGACGAACGCGCCCATCAGCACAAATGCTTCGACAAACAACAACGGCAGGCCGGCGTCGCGAAAGTGCATGGTGAAGCCCTCCAGCAAGCTGCGCGGATGCAGTGAGCGAGCGCGGAAGTTGCGCGATTCCGGGAGGATTTTCCAGAACACCGCTGCGGCAATCAGCGCCAGACCACCGATGACCAGCATCGCCGTATGCCAGCTGACGAAGTCGATCAATACTCCGACGATCAATCGTCCACACATACCGCCGATGGCATTGCCACCGATGTACAAGCCCATGGCCAGGCCAAGGTGCTGCGGGTGTATCTCTTCGCTCAGGTAAGTCATCGCGACCGCCGCCAGACCGCTCAACGACAGCCCCACCAGCGCCCGCATCACCAGCACGCCTTGCCAACTCGGGATCATCGCGCTGGCCATGGTGCACAGCGCTGCGGCGAACAGCGCGGCGACCATCACTGGTTTACGCCCGATGCGATCAGAGATGGGGCCGGTGATCAGCAAGCCGATGGCGAGCATGCCGGTGGCGACCGACAGGATCAGGCTGCTCTGGGCAGCGTTGATGGAAAATTCGCGGGATAGCAGCGGCATCATCGGCTGCACGCAATAAAGCAGGGCGAAGGTCGCGAAGCCACCCGAGAACAGCGCCAGCACCGTGCGCATGAACATCGGCGTGCCTTTTTCGATGTAGATCTCGCTTCGCTCGGCGACGACATCATCCAGCGCAGTGGGCGGAATTTCATGGGCGAGTGGGGCGACAGCAGTTTTCACTTCAGACCTCGGAGGGGCGCAGCCGGTCAGGCAATGAAAAAATCATATAGCTGGCTAATGTTTCTATCCAATATATTGTTCGACCTGTTTGATAGGTTTTACGACCTAATGGAGTTTTCATGGAATTGCGTCACCTGCGCTACTTCATTGCTGTCGCCGAAGAACTGCATTTCGGTCGCGCGGCCCAGGTGCTGGGCATCTCGCAACCGCCGTTGAGCCAGCAGATTCAGGCGCTGGAGCAGGAGCTCGGGGCGCGTCTGTTCGAACGGACCAATCGTCGGGTCGAACTCAGTGAGGCGGGGCGGTTGTTCCTGGAAGAGGCGCGGTTGGTGCTGGCTCAGGTCGACAAAGCGGCGGATGTGGCACGGCGGGCACAACTCGGTGAACTGGGTGAGTTGAAGATCGGCTTCACTTCGTCGGCACCGTTCAACTCGACCATTCCCCAAGCGATTTTTTCGTTTCGCCAGCGCTTCCCGGCGGTGCACCTGAACCTGCGGGAAATGAGCAGCACTCAAGTGGCCGATGCACTGGTTGATGAGTCGATCGAAGTCGGGATCATGCGACCGCTGGGGTTACCGGACTCGCTCAGCGTAGTGGAACTGATGCGTGAGCCACTGGTGGCGGTGCTCAGCTCCAAGCATCCGCTGGTGAATGGCAGCGAAGAAGGTTTATTCCTCTCGGCGCTAGCCCTCGAACCATTCGTATTTTTCCCGCGTAGCTATGGTAGTGGTCTGTACGCCCAGTTGCTCAGCCTGGCGCGGGATGCCGGTTTCAGCCCGCACTTCGCGCAAGAGGCAGGCGAGGCAATGACCATCATCGGGCTGGTGGCGGCAGGTTTGGGGGTGTCGGTACTGCCTGCGTCGTATCAGCGGATGCGTATCGATGGCGTGGTCTACCGCCCGTTGCTGGATCCGGAAGCGGTGTCGGCAGTGTGGCTGGTGCAGCGCAAGGATCAGAAATCGCCGATGGCCAAGGCGTTTGTGGAGTTGTTGACGCGTAAGGTTGAAGGGATGTGATCAGCTTCTAAAAGATCGCAGCCTGCGGCAGCTCCTACGCCGATCGATGTAGGAGCTGTCGAGTGAAACGAGGCTGCGATCTTTTGATCCTGATGTTCAAGACACTGCGCCAGCCCCCAGGTATCAACGCAATCGGTAACGGCTGAGTGTGTCGCGGCTAGTCTGCGTCGGGCGTTACTGAACCTTCGCCAAATCCCCTTTCAACGCAACGCCCGCCATGAGCGCCCCTGCGTGGCACTCATAATTCTTGGCATCCTTGCGCTCATTGCTTTTGTAGAAGCTGACGATGTTGGTCACGGCGTTGGCGCCGGCGTTCTTCGCGGCCTGGTGCAGGCTGATGATTGCCGATTGCGCGACCCATTCGCAGGCCACTTCGTCAGACTTGTTGAAGGCGTTGGTTTTCTTGTTGGTCACGGCACCTGGGCTGACTACGGTGACGTTGCCAGCCGGTGTATTGCCTGCCAGGTAGAACTTCACGCTGCCATCGATTTTGCCGGCACGGGTTGCTTCGGCGACTGCTTTGTCAAAAGGCAGATACACCGCGGTGTCACGGGCCTGGCTGATGCTCGGCAACGCGCAGATCAGCAAGGTGGTGGCGGCAGCGAGTTTCTTGAAGTGCATGAAGGTCTCCTTGACCCTGAGTTATTCGATTACGACCAGCGGCGGAAAATCAACGAGGTGTTGACCCCACCAAAAGCGAAATTGTTGTTCATCACGTACTCATTGCTCATCTGCCGGAATTCACCGCGCAGGTAATCGAGCGTGCCGCACTTCGGATCGACCTCATCGAGGTTGAAAGTGTGCACGTACTGGTCGCGGTTCATCATTTCGATGCTGAACCAGGACTCCAGCGCACCGCAGGCTCCCAGGGTGTGGCCGAGGAAACTCTTCTGTGAACTGATTGGCATGTGTTCGCCGAACAACGCGCTGGTGGCCAGTGTTTCGGCAATGTCGCCCTGTTCTGTCGCGGTGCCATGACCGTTCACATAGCCGATGTCCGAAGGCTGCAGCCCGGCGTCTTCCAGGGCGAGCTCCATGGCCCGGCGCATGGTGAGCTGCTCTGGACGGGTGGCGTGCTGACCGTCGGCGTTGCTGCCGAAACCGACGATCTCTGCGTGGATGTGTGCGCCGCGTGCCAGGGCGTGTTCGAGCTCTTCGAGCACCAGCATGCCGCCGCCTTCACCGATCACCAGGCCATCGCGGCCGATGTCGTAAGGGCGAGGGCTGGTTTGCGGGGCATCGTTTTTCAGGCTGGTGGCGTAGAGCGCATCGAACACCATGGCTTCGGTCGGGCACAGCTCTTCGGCGCCGCCGGCGAGCATCAGCGGCAGGCGGCCGAACTTGATCGATTCGTAGGCGTAACCGATGCCTTGGCTACCGCTGGTGCAGGCACTGGAGGTTGGGATCAGCCGTCCGGTGAGGCCGAAGAAGATGCTGATATTCGCCGCGGTGGTGTGCGGCATCATCCGCACGTAGGAGTTGGCGTTCAGGCCTTCGGCCACCGAGTTGAGCAGCATATTGCCGAACGCCTTGATCTCGTCGGTGCTGCCGGTGGACGAGCCGCAGGAAACGCCCATGCGCCCGTCCTTGATCGATTCGTCACCCAACAGACCGGCGTCGGCCAACGCTTGCTCAGCAGCACCAACAGCGAGCCGCGAGACGCGGCCCATGCTGCGCAGTTGCTTGCGGGTCCAGTGGCTCGGCACTTTGAAGTCATCGATCGGCCCGGCCAGGCGTGTGTTGAGTTCGGTAAAACGATCCCACTCGTCCATGCGACGGATGCCGCTGCGATTGGCGGCGAAGTTGGCGGCGATGGTGTCCCAGTCGCTACCGAGTGAGGTGATGCCGGCCATGCCGGTGACGACGACGCGCTTCATCAGCACAGGCCTCCGTTGACGGCCAGAACCTGCCGGGTGATGTACGACGCTTCCGCTGACATCAGGAAATTCACCGCACTGGCTACCTCTTCAGGGGTGCCCATGCGTTGTGCGGGGATCATTTTCATCAGCTCTTCCACCGGCACATTTTCATCGAGCATCGCCGTGTCGATCAGGCCGGGTGCGACACAGTTAACAGTGATTTTGCGCTTGCCCAGTTCGATCGCCAACGCCTTGGCTGCGCCGATCAGACCGGCCTTGGACGCGCTGTAATTGACTTGCCCACGATTGCCGATCAACCCGGAAACCGAGGTGATGCAAACAATCCGCCCGGCGGCGCGACGACGGATCATCGGCATCATCACCGGGTGCAGCACGTTGTAGAAACCGTCGAGATTGGTGCGCATCACCAGATCCCAGTCCTCCTCGCTCAGGGCCGGGAAAGCACCGTCGCGGGTCAGGCCGGCGTTGAGCACCACGCCGTAATAGGCGCCATGGGTTTCGACGTCGGCTTCAAGAATAGCTTTGCAACTGGCGCGGTCGGACACGTCAAATTGCAGGATGCGCGCGTTGCGGCCTAGGGTCTCGACTTCGGCCTTGACGGCTTCGGCGTCCGCGAGACCGCTGCGGCAGTGCAGCACGATGTCATGCCCGGCCCGGGCCAGACGCAACGCAATGGCGCGGCCGATACCACGGCTGGAGCCGGTGACCAGTACGGATTCAGTCATCACTCGACTCCTTGGGGTTCATGAAGATATTGCGCGGCTTGAGGCGGGCGAAACACGTTCAGCCGGGCGGTGGCGTGGATGCCGGGGGCGGTGAGGTGGCATTCGAACACACCCATGCCGTTGTCGTCTTCCAGCGAGCGTATTCCATGGATGGTCAACTCGGTGCCGGCGGGGAAGTGTTCAACGTTGCATTCGAATTTACGGGTGCCGAGCAGGAAACCCAACTCCACCGCATTGCCTTTCTGGCGCGCATGGCAGCCGGCGTACGCGGCGACGCTCTGGGCCATCAGCTCGATGCCGACCCAGGCAGGCAGGCTGCCGTCGGGGCGATTGAACAGGCCGCCGGGTTTGACGGTGAGTCGGGTGTGAATCTGTTCGTCATCGAACGACAGGATCTGCTCGATGAGGATCATGTCGCCGGCATGCGGCAGCAGTTCGGCGAGCGGCCAGGCAATCATGGGGCGTCTCCGATAATCAGGCTGACGTTATTGCCACCGAAGGCAAAGGAATTGCTCATCAGGTAGCGAGGTGCAATGGACGTCAGGTGGTCGGTCGGGGTCACCCAATGCAGGGCCGGCAGTTCAGGATCGGGCTGGCCGTCCCAGATGTGGGGCGGCAGGGCGTGCTCGTGATTGTAAGCGCGGCTGTCCGCGCTCAGGCTCAACCAGCAGAACGCAGCTTCCAAAGCACCGGCAGCGCCGAGGGTATGGCCGGTCATCGGTTTGGTCGACGAGCAGGGCACGCCTTGCGGGAATAGCGTCGTCACGGCCAGGCTTTCCATGGCGTCGTTGTGTTGGGTGGCGGTGCCGTGCAGGTTCAGATAGCCGATCTGCTGCGGTTGCAGGCCTGCGCGACTCAAGGCTTTGCGCATCGCTTGCAGGGCGCCACGGCCGGTCGGTTCCGGCGCGGAAATATGGTGTGCATCGGAGCTGGCGCCACTGCCCAACAGGGCAATCGCTTGGCCGTTGCCGGCGTTTTTGCTCATCAGAAACAACACCGCCGCTTCGCCGATATTGATGCCGTTGCGGTTGGCTGAAAACGGATTGCAGCGCTGTTCGGACACCGCTTCCAGGGCCGAGAAACCGTTGAGGGTCAGCTTGCACAAACTGTCGACACCGCCGCACAACACGGCGTCGCACATGCCCAGGTCGAGCAGTCGTTGAGCACTCATCAGCGCGCGGGCGCTGGAGGTGCAGGCGGTGGAAATCACATAGGCCGGGCCGCTCAATTGCAGCCAGTCGGCGAGAAACGTCGCCGGTGCGCCGAGTTCCTGTTGCTGATAGTCATAGTCGGCAGGGAACTGATGCTCTCGGATGTAATGGGCCAGACCGCTGCTGGCCTCGTCGATGCCCGAGGTGCTGGTGCCCAGGATGACGCCGATACGGTCGCGGCCGTAGGTCTGGATCGTCTGCTCGATGTCTTCGCGAATTTGCAGCGCGGCCTCCAGCAGCAATTGATTGTTGCGACTGCTTTGATGCGCCAGCTCAGCCGGAATCGGCGCCAGCTCACCGCGCACCGCCGCGACCGGCAGCGTGCGTTCCGCCACCCAGCCCGCCTCGCTGCGCATGCCCGAGCAATCGCCGGCAAACAGGTTGCGGGCGACTTCCTGCTTGTCGCGGCCCAGGGCGCAGATCACCCCGAGGGCGTTCAGATAGGCCGTCATGGCGTGTGCTCGCCTAACGGAGTGACGCGATAGTGCGGGCCTTGGGACACGTTCAATTCAAAGCTCAGTGGTTGTGAATAGCGGATGTTCCAGCGTGGTGACAAGGACCGTTGCCCGCCATCCTGCCGGGCGGCGGGATAGTTGCCATGCAACTCGCCCGCAGGGGTCAACGCAAACAATAAGGCGGCGAACAGCTCCCGGGCTTCCGGATTGGGCGGCAGCAGGCCGTCGGCCTGCCATTGGCCATCGATCAGTTTCTGCCGTGCCACGGGAATCCCCAAAGGGTCCATCATCGACCAGCGAATGCCCGGGCCTTCACGCTGGATCACCAGCAGCCAGTCCTGACGCTGTTCGGCCATCTGACGTTCGATGTGCAGTTGCAGCGGCAACGCCAGGTTCGGGGTTCGCTCGGGCAACGGTGCCTGGCTGGCGCAGGCGCTCAGCAACAGGACGCAACCCAGAAGCAGGAAACGGATCAGCACCGCAGGCCCTGTGGGAGCGAGCCTGCTCGCGAATGCGTCGGCACATCCAACACTTTTGTTGACTGACACACCGCTTTCGCGAGCAGGCTCGCTCCCACAGGTTTGAGTTGCGCTAGACATCAATCAGCACCTTCAACGGGCTTGCGCGCGACTACCTTGACCAGGGTTTCTTCCCGTTGGCCAAAGGGTTTTGGCTGGCGCAAGCCGAAGCGTTCGAACAGGCCGAAATCCTTGGCGCGACTCCACCACAAGTAAGGGTAAGACACGTTCTGCGGGCCGAATTCAAAACCCTGTCGACGAATCATGTCCAGATAGCCGGCAGCGCTCTTTTGCACATGCATCGGGTGGCGGAACAGCCAGCGAATCACCCACGTATCAATGTAAGCCTCGGTGGACTCGGCGAACAGCAAATAGCCGCCCGGCTTGAGCACTCGATAAAACTCGGCCAAGGCCTGTTCCTGCTCGACAAGGTGATGGAAGGTCTGGTGACAGAACAGCAGATCGACACTGGCGTCCGGCACTTTGATGCTGGCGCAGTCGCTGCCGAGCAGCTCTACATCCATGCCCTGGCGGGCCGCTTCCGCACCGCTCAGATTCAGGCTGTGAGGGTCGGCATCCAGCCCGATCAGGCGCAAAGGCGCGAAGGTCTGGCGCAGGTACTGGAACGACTTGCCCTGGCCGCAACCGGCATCCAGCAATACCGGGTTGGCGGGCAATGGCGCGCTGAACAGGTTGCGCAAATCATTGATCGCCACGCGCAATACATGGTGCTGCCAGGTGTGGCTGCGCAGGAACCAGAAACCGAAACGGGTTTCTTCGACGTAGTTGTCGCTCAAGTAACTCATGTCGGATCCTGTGCGCAAAGGTCCGAGATCATCCGCAGTCGACGTTTGGGTTCGCTGACGAACGGGTTGCGTTCATCCCAGGCGTAACCGGCGAGGATCGAGCTGATCATGCGGCGGATATCCGCTGTGCCGCCCTGATAGAAAATCACATCCTGAAAGGTCCCCGCGTACCAGCCTTCGACGTAGCAACGGAAGGTGTCGACGCCGCGCTTGAGCGGTTCGGCGAATTCGGTCTGCCAGTTGACGCTTTCACCTTGCAGTTGGCGGTGCAGCACCCCGGCGGCCATGCTCGCCGAACGCATGGCGATGGTCACGCCGGAAGAGAACACCGGGTCGAGAAATTCCGCCGCATTGCCCAGCAGGGCGAAACCTGGGCCATGCAGGGTTTTGACGTTGGCCGAATAACCGCCGATGGTCCGCGCGGGCGTGTCCCACACGGCATTGTTCAGCACAGCGGCCAGGCTTGGGGTTTCGGCGATGAAGCCGCGCAGGCAGTCGTCCAGATTCTCGGTGCGGCCTTCGAAGTGTTCGGCGGCAGCCACCACGCCCACCGAGCAACGGCCGTTGCTGAACGGGATAGTCCAGAACCAGATATCACGCTGGGTCGGATGGGTGGTGATGAGGATTTTCTCCCGGTCGAAAGCCGGGCTGTCGATGCAATCTTCGACGTGGGTGAACACGGCCTGGCGCACCGGGAAGTTCGACGGTGCTTCAAGGTCGAGCAAGCGCGGCAGCACGCGACCGTAGCCGCTGGCATCAAGCACGAAGTCGGCTTCGACGCGGTACTGGCTACCGTCTTCGCGAAGTACGTCGAGCTGCGGTTTAGGCAGGCTGAAATCGGCGCTGACGATGGCTTCGCCGTAACGGACTTCGACACCTTGCAGCTCAGCCTGATCGGCCAGCAGCTTGTCGAAATCGGCGCGCTGGACCTGGAACGTCGTCGGCTTGCCGTTGCTGAACGTATCGCCGAAATCGAAGGCGCTGTACTGATCGCCCCAAGCGAACGCCGCGCCGTTTTTGCGCTGGAAACCTGCAGCATTTACCGCCTCGAGCATGCCGGCTTCTTCGACGAAATCCAGGCAGTGGGACAGCAGGCTTTCACCGATGGAAAACCGTGGGAAATGCTGGCGCTCGATCATCAACACATCATGACCTTTACGCTTGAGCAGCGCGGCGGCGATGGCGCCCGAGGGGCCAGCGCCGATCACCAGTACCTGACGACGTTCCATTTCAACTGTTGGCACGGGTGCTCCTTGCCGGGGCGGCGATGTTCAAAGGGATTCGGTGCATGCCGGCGAGTGCCGGCAGCAGGGTTGCGATCAGGCCCATCAACATCAGCGCGAAGTACAGGGCCGGGCTGATGAGCTGTTGTTGCAGCAGCAGGTTGAGAAAGACGATCTCGCTCAAGCCGCGAATATTCAGTAAAAGGCTTTCCCGCCAGCGGCTGGCACCTTCAAACGAGGCGCCAGCCCAGCCGAGGCCCAGCCAGTTGCCCAACAGTTTGCTGGCGATTGGCAACAGCAGGAGCGCAGTCAGTTGCATCCCGCCGAGACTGTCGATGGCGCTGTGCACGTTGATCTGCACGATGCCGAACGTGAGGATCAGCGGGATGGCGATCCAGGTCTGCAAACGGCTCATCCACGCCCCCGATAACGGCAGCACCAATGGCACCTTGAGCGCGGCCATGCACAGCAGATAGCCGATGCCGAAAATCAGCGCATTGAGTTTGAAGTGTTCGGCGACCACCAGCAGCGCGAAGAAGCAGCCGCTGTGCAGCAACGGTTGGCGCAACCTGAGCAGTCGCAGCAACAACGGCAGACAGGCGCCGGCCAGCGGCAGCAAGAGGCTGCTCAGGTGCAGGCTGCCCTGGGCGAACGCGAACAGGGTCCAGCAGGTCAGGTCGATCAGGATCGCGGTCTGCACCAGGCGTCGGGTGGCAGCGGGCGGGTAGTTGATGTGTCGCAGGTACAGATACAACACCGGAATCGCGGTGATGGCGAACAGCAGACCGACTGCCAGCGAGCTGATCCACGGCTGCGGCGGCAACAGCCAGACTGCTGTCGCCAGCCCGCAGGCAAACGGGATGCAGAAACTCGGCAGGGCGATTTTCAAGCTCTGGCGTTCCAGCCGCAGGTCGATCACGTCGCTGAGGATGTGCCCCAGCAGCAAGGCAAAGCTCAGGCTGTAGAGGTTCTTCAGCCAGCCCGGCGAGATCAGGTTGGCACCGCTCAGGTGCCAGCCCGGTTCGATCCAGAAGTACATCAGCAACGGCAGGCCGAAGGTCGCCAGCAGCAACTGGCTGACGATTGGAATCAGACCGAAATGACGACCGACACGGGTGGCCACGGCGAACAACACCAGGGCCATCACCCAGAACACCGCGACCATCATGCTGCCGGCTCCGTAATTGGGGCGGCGTGGATTTGGCGTCCGGCCCACGGTGCCAGGATGAAACTGAATGCCAGGCCGAGGCTCACCGACAGGCCGAAGTTGCTCACCGCTGGCGTGCTGGACACCGCCAACAGGCCGAACGACAGCCAGGTGGTCACCGCCGCCAGCAAGGTGCCCAGCAGACTCGCCGCGGCGCCGCCGATTTGTTCGCGCATGAGGATCGCGTAATCGACGCTGATGGCTGTCACCAGCAGCAGGCCGAACAGGCTGAACAGCGTCAGCGGCTGACCGAGCCAACCGAGACTTGCCAGACTGCATAGGGCCGCCAGCAGCGGCAAAGAGACAATACGCAACGCGCCACCGAAACCGAATGGCAGGATCAGTACCAGCACGATCAGCACGCAGGAAGCGAGTTTCAATTCAGCGGCGCTGATTTGAGTGGCGGCGAAAACCTGGTTCAGTTCGCCGAGGCGGTCCACCAGTTCTACACCCGGCAAGTCCAGAGCCTGGACCCGCAACAGCGTGGGATTGTTCAAGCCTTGCAGGCTGACCATCGCGGCCACGCCGTCATCGGTCGGCCCCAGCCACAGGGTGCGGTAGGGCTCGGCCAATGGGCCGACCAGCGCTGTGTCGATGTCTTCGGTGGGCAGCGCCTGCAACGTTGCCAACTCGGCCTGCAACGCGGCGGCCGGTACGCCGAGGTCGAGCAACGGTTGCCAGAACTGTGGCAGCTTGCTCAGTGCTTCACGCACTTTGCGTTGTTCGCTCGGTTGGCTGACCAGTTGATTGAGCGACAGGTAGCCCTGGAGTTTTTCCAGGTTGACCAACTGATCCAGACGCTCGCTCAGTGCCGTCTGGCGTTCGAGCAATTCTTGCTGATTGGCCGCGCGCACCAGGAAGAACTGGCTGGTGGGTTGATAGCCGGTGATGCGTGCGATGGTCTGGGCTTCGTCAGTCAGTTGCTGCGGTGCGCCGACCCATTGGCGAATATCGTTTTTGCTCTGCAGCTGCAACAGACCGCCGACACAAAAGGCGATCAGCAGTGCCAGCAGTACCGGCGAGCGTACGTATTTGAGCAACGTTTCACGCAGCTCCAGCAATTTCTCGGCGATGCGCATCGGCCACTGCGCCGGGCGCAGAACCACGCCCTTGAGCAGCGCCGGCAGCAGGCACACTGCCGACAGATAGGCGCCAAGCAGGCCGGCGGCGGAGAACACGGCAATTTGGGTCAGGGCCGGGAACGGCGTCCAGGCCAGGGCCAGGTAGCCGATGCAACTGGTGATCAGGCTCAGCGTCAGCCCCGGCAGGGTCAGACGTAACGCCGGCCAGCTGTGCCAGGGTTTCAGGCTCCAGCTTTTGGACAGGTAATGCAGTGGGTAATCCACCGCCACGCCGATCAGGCTTGAGCCCAACACCAGCGTCATCACATGCATGTGGCCGAACAGCGCCACGCAGGCCACCGCACCGAACAACATGCCCACCAGCACCGGGACGAACGCCAGCAACACCCGCCAACGCCGGAAGGCCAGCAACAGCAGCAACAGAATACCGACCGTGGCGCCGCCACCGACCCAAGTCATTTCGCGCGCGGCTTGCCGTTGACCGCTGGCGGCATACAGCAGGCCGCTGGCGGCGAGGAGTTGCACATCCGACCGGGCGGCTTCTTCGCGACTGTGTTGCAGCAGGTCAGCCACTTGCAGCGGCAGGTTCATGTCGAATGCGTTGCCGACGGTTCGCGCCCGCAGCATCACCCAACTCTTGCCGTCGGCATCGGCAACCAGCGCACCGCTGCCGATGTCCAGTTGTACCGAGCCGTGTTGCGGCTGGCTGTTCTGGATGCGCCCGGTCAGGCCGAGCCAGTCGTCCTGGCTCGGTACCAGGCTGAAGCCGGTGAACGGGTCGAACAGGGCTTGTACCCGTTGCTGGATAAAGGTGTCGGGGTGCTCGATGAGTTGCTGCCGGTCGGCCACGGACAACATCGCCAGGCGGCCTTGCAGCAATTGTGCGCGTAGTGCCGGCAAGTCGGCCTGCAGGTTCCACTGGACCTTTTCGAACACGCCGCTGGCCTGCCACTGCTCGCCGAGTTTTTGTGCCATGGCGATGGCTTGCTGGCGGTCTTTATGGCCGACCAGCACCAGCATCTCCCGGTTCAGCGGTTCTTGCATACGCTGTTCGGCGCGCAGTTCCAGCGCGTCCGGCGCCGTGCCTGGCACCAGTTCCATCAGATTGGCCGACAGCGGTGCACCGTCACGCCATTGCCAGCCGGCGAGCGCGAGCACCGCCAGCAGCAGGATCAGAAACAGCCGCGGCAGCATCCGTTCACTCGGCAAAGTCATGTTGCTCCGCATCGCTCAAAGGTTGTGCGCTGGTGCTGTCCTGCATGCGCAACAGGGTTCGGTCACCCTGGGTTTCGAGCAGCTCGATGCTGTGCACCAGTTCGCCGCCGTCAATGTTGATCTGATTGAACACCTGCTTGAGCAGCATCGAACGCGGGGTCAGGGTCAGTTTCCAGTTCTGGGCATCGCCGCTCAGCGCAAGCTCGAAATCCCGTTGCAAACCGCTGCTGTCGCCTTGCAGCACCGCGAGGAACAAACGGTTCTGCTCGGCGCCGGCACTCTTGTTCGGCAGCATTTGCCAACCGTTGGCATCACGCCGGGCAATGCCCTTGGCGCTGATGCGGTAGTCCTGTTGCAGCGGGGTTTTCAGCAGCCAGAGCAGGCCGTGATTCTTCGCCAGAACGAAGGTGCCCTTGCTGGTCAGCGGCTGGGGCAGGGCGCGCAGGTGTTTTTCCTGGATGAAGCTGCCGTGGATCACATCGGGTTTGGCCAGTTGATCGCTGAGCTGTTGCAGATCGAAGGCCTGCGCCAATGATGAGAGCCCGAGCAACGCTAAAGCGCCAAGGCATTTGAGGAGCGAGTTCATGGCAGCATCCTTTCAACCGCATCGGTGAAAACCTTCGGTGAAGCCAACTGCATTTCGCGGCTGCTCATGTCGACGGCGACTTGCACGGAACAGGCGCGGGTCAGACGTTCGCCGGTGGCCAGATCGCTGATCAGATAACTGATCTTCAGGCGGTTTTCCCACTCCACCAGGCTGGCGCGCACATTCAGTTTCTGGCCGAACACCGCGCCGCGCACATAACGCAGCTGCAAGTCGATCACCGGCCACGCGTAACCCGACGCCACCATGGCGTCGTAGTTGTGGCCGATCTTGTCCAGCAGCGCACAGCGGGCGACTTCCAGGTATTTGACGTAATGGCCGTGCCAGACCACGTTCATGGTGTCGACGTCAAAGAACGGTACGAGGATTTCCGTGTCGGTGTGAAGCACTCCCTTGCTACGCATGCAGCCTCCAGTGTTGTTCAGCGATGCGTTGCAGGCACAGGCGCAATTCGCCTTCAAGGGCACGGTCTTCGATGACCGGCGGGAAGTCCTTGGCCAATTCTTCGTGCATCGCAGCCAAGGCCGGTGGCAGTGGGCGCGCGTCTTCAGCCTGGCCGCGCAGCCAGACGCCTTGGTTGGCGGCCAGCAGCGTGGCGGCGGCGACCTGTTCGGTCAGCTCCAGCACACGGATGGCGTCGCGGGCGGCGATAGTGCCCATGCTGACTTTGTCCTGATTGTGGCACTCGGTGGAACGCGAGAAGACGCTGGCCGGCATGGTGTTTTTCAGGGCTTCGGCGGTCCAGGCGCTGGTGCCGATCTGCACCGCCTTGAAGCCGTGATTGAGCATCGCGCGGTCGGCGCTGGCGCCAGACAGATTGCTCGGCAAACCATGGTTGTAACGCTCGTCCACCAGCAGCGCGAGCTGACGGTCGAGCAAGTCGGCGACGTTGGCCACCAGGGTTTTCAGACTGTCCATGGCGAACGCGATATGACCGCCGTAGAAGTGCCCGCCGTGCAGCACGCGTTCGGCTTCGGCGTCGATAATCGGGTTGTCATTGGCGCTGTTCAGTTCGATCTCGATGAACGAGCGCAGCCAGTTCAGGCTGTCGGCCAGCACGCCGAGCACGTGCGGCGCACAACGCAGGGAATAGCGGTCTTGCAGGCGATGCAGCGGCGCGGTCGGCGCATCGATCGCCAGATCCTTGCGCAGCCACGCGGCAACTTGCATCTGCCCTGGATGGGGTTTGGCGGCGAACAGACGCTCGTCGAAGTGCTCCGGGTTGCCTTGCAGGGCGACCACGTTCAGCGCGGTGATGCGCGTAGCCAGTTGCAGCAGGTAATCAGCGCGCGCATAAGCCAGGCAGGCGAGGCCGGTCATCACGGCGGTACCGTTCATCAACGCCAGCGCTTCTTTGGGGCGCAATACCAGCGGTTCCCAGCCCAGTTCGCTGTGCACATCGGCGGCTTGTCGACGCTCACCACGGAACATCACTTCGCGTTCGCCGGACAAGGTCGCGGCGACGTAGGACAGCGGCGTCAGATCACCGCTGGCGCCCACCGAACCTTCTTCCGGAATCAGCGGCAGAATGTCGTATTCGAGGAACGCTTGCAGGCGCTCCAGCAGCTCCACGCGCACCCCGGAAACGCCTTGGCACAGCGACTGCAAACGCGCTGCCAGCACCGCCCGAGTGGCTTGGGCGTCGAGCAGTTTGCCCAGGCCGCAACCGTGGAAGGTATACAAATGACGGGGCAGGGCTTCGACGTGGTGCAGCGGCACCGCCACCACACAGGAATCGCCATAACCGGTGGTCACGCCATAGATCACGCCTTCCTTGTCCAGCAGGGAGTCAAGAAACTGCGGGCCCTTGGCGATGCGCTGGCGAAACTCAGCGTCGCCCTGCAACTGCGTCGGCACCTGACGGTTGGCCAGGGCCAGCACGTCTTCGATGCGCAAAGGGAGTTCGCCGAAGGTTACCGGCTCAAGCGTTGGCGTCGTCATCGGTCTTCCAGAAAGGGTAAAAGTTGAACCATTGTTGGGGCGCTTCGAGGCAATAGTGACCCAGACGTTCGGCGTAGCGGGAGGCCCACTGATGAATGACCTGTTCGCGGTCGCTGCGTTTCCACACGATGGCGTCGGCGAACGGTTCGAGGGTCAGTCGATAGTCGCCAGTGGGTTTCTTCAGGCACAGCATCAGGTTGATCGGGCATTTCAGCAGGCCGGCCAGCAACCATGGGCCCTGAGGGAACGCGGCTTGATGGCCGAGGAAATCCACGCTCACGCTGCGCCCGCCATGCAGCGGCACGCGGTCGCCAGCAATCGCCAGCCATTCGCCGCGCTCCAGGCGTTCATGCAGTTGCAGCATGATCACCGGGTCCAGCTCGCTGACCTGAATCAGCCGCAGGTTGGTCGCCCCGGCTTCGCCCAGCAGACGGTTGAATTGTTCGGCGTGCTTGGTATGCACCAGCACGTTCATGGTGACTTTTTCGCCGATCTCGGCCAGCGCCCGGCAAACCTCGAGATTGCCCAGGTGCGCACCCACCAGCATTTGCCCGCGTGTGCCGCGCAGTTTATTGCGCAGCAGCGCCGGGTCGATGATTTCGATTTGATCGATGCTCAGCTTGCCATTCCACACATCGAGTTTGTCGAGCATGGAGTCGGCAAAGGCCATGAACTGGCCGAACACCCGCCAATGGGTCGGACGCAATTCGCCACGACCGCTCCAGTCAGCGAGCCGCTGCTGGTATTGCCAGGCGCTTTTGCGGGCGCTGCGCCCGAACAGGAAAAAGTACAGCACGATGCCGTACAGCAGCGGGCTCAGCAGTCGGCGACCCAAGACTTTTGCGCAAAGCGCAGTGAACTTCATCAGCCAGAAACTGCCGCGCTCCTGGCGGTCGGCCCAGTGCTGTTTGTCTGCGTTGTCGCTCATGCTCGCCACCGTCGCCAGAGGATCACCGGTGTGCGCAGCAACATGCCGAAGAACAGCCGGGTGTGCATGCTCGTAATCAGCACATTGTCGTGGAACAGGCGAAAATGCGAGACGCCATCCGAAGGGTAATGGACCCTGGTTTTCAGCCACTGCATCGGCTGATTACGCCAGGCCAGGCGCACCAGGATGTCGGAGTCGAAGTCCATGCGTTTACCAATCCTGGCCGAGTCGATCAGTGCCAGGGTCGGTGGCAATGGGTAGACGCGGAAGCCGCACATGGAGTCGCGAATCTGCAACGACAGGGTGTTGATCCAGACCATGACGTGCGTCAGGTAGCGGGCGTACAAACGACCTTTCGGCACACTGGCGTCGTATTGCGGATAACCGCAGATGACCGCCTCGGGATGGGCACGCGAATGCTCGATGAAGACCTTGACGTCTTGCAGGTCGTGCTGGCCGTCGGCGTCCACCTGCAAGGCATGGCTGAAGCCCAGGCGCGAGGCTTCGCGCAAACCGGTCATCACCGCGCCGCCCTTGCCTTGATTGATGGTGAGCCTGATCAGGTAAACCCGGTCACGCTGGGCCAGTCGGTCAAGCACCTTGGCGCAGGCCGGGCTGCTGGCATCGTCCACCAGAATGCATGGCAAGCCACTGGCAAGCAGCGCATCGACCACGGCAGTGATTGCGGTTTCGTGGTTGTAGACCGGGATGATTGCGCAGGGGTTATGCATGTTGGCGTACACCTGAAGGATCGAGGTGCCTGCATCGCGAGCAGGCTCGCTCCCACATTGGATGTGTGTCGAGCACAGATTGGACGCATGGCCGCGATTTATTGTGGGAGCGAGCCTGCTCGCGATTGAGTGCGCAGCACTCACCAGAGTTATGCATCGCTGGCAGCCTCCAGCAAAATCCGCCCACTGGAGCAGGTAGCGGTTTCATTGCGATAGGCGAAATACAATTTACTGCGCGCCGAGTCGAAGCGCAGGTGCAACTGGATTTCATCACCGGGGCGTACCAGTTGCTGAAATTTCAAGACTTCCATACCGGCGAATTTTGCCGGCAGGTCCATCAATTGCTGGCCCAGGTTCAACGCCCAATCCACCTGCACTACGCCGGGCAATACTGGCGCTCGGGGAAAGTGTCCGCTGAAATACGCCAGGTCTGGCGGGACGGCCAGTTGCAGGCTCCACTCGCCATCGGCTTCGAGCTGCTCCAGCACTTGCGGCGCCTTTGGGCGGGGCGCCAGCAGCAGGGCTTCGACCTCTGCCTGGGGCAGTTTGCCTTGCGCGTTCAACGGCAGTTGCCGCAACAAGCGCCAGCGGCGTGGCAGGGCCAGCGTTTCACAATGCTGACTCAGATGCTGGCGCAATGCTTGAGTGAGGCTGCGTCGTCCCAGATTACGCAGGGCATACAAACCTTGCTCGCTGAGCACCAGCAGCGCACCCAATGAGGCGCGGTTTTCCTGAACCACACCGAGGCGCGCTTCGGCGACCCAGTCGTGAGCTGTCAACGCTTGTTCGAGCATCGGTAGCGAGATACGTTTTTCTTCCAGTTTGACGATTCGGTCCAGCCGTCCCAACAGCTCGAAACGGCCGTCGGCGGCGATGCGTACAGCATCGGCGGTGTGTTCGATATGGCCGGCCGGCAAGTACGGTGACGCGATAAGCAAGGCGCCATCGCTGTCCTGGCTCAGCGCAACATCAGCGAAGGGCTGCCAGAGATTCTGGCCCTGACGCCAGGCGATGCCACCGGTTTCCGAACTGCCGAAAATTTCTGTCGGCCATTGTTGCAGGCGCTCATGCAGGCTTTGCGCCGCCTCGGCGGGCAGCGCGCCACCGGAGGAAAACACTCGGCGCACCGCGCTCAGCGCTGGCCAGTCGAGGTTATCGCCCATGCGCTTGAGCAGCGCCGGGCTGGCGACCCAGGCGAAGGCCGGATGTTCGCGGCTGGCGCGCTGCAAGTCTTCCGGGAAGGCCAATTGCTTGCGCACGAACGAGCGTCCGGCGCACAACGGCCACAGCACCCGAAACAGCAACCCGTAGATGTGCTGCGTGGCGACGCTGCCAATGATGCAGGCCTCGCCCAGATCTGCGCCCCACAGGTGCTCCAGCGCTTGGACTTCATTGGCCAGTTGGCGCAGGGTTTTGTCGATGCGCTTGGGTTCACCACTGGAACCGGAGGTGCACAGGCTTAGCTGACAGCGATCCAGATCCAGTGGGCTGGCCGGCAGCGGTGGATGCTGATAATCGCTCAGGTGCGCATCCTCGGCGTGATCGGTCAGCCACAGATCGACCTCGGTCGACCAGCGCTGGCGCGTCTGCGCTTGCAGGTCGGCAGGCAGCAGCACGCTGACCCCGGCACGCCAGGCGCCGAGCAGGGCAATGGCCAGGTCGGCAGCGTCCTCAAGGTGCACGGCGATGCGCTGTACCCCCTGAGCTTTCAGGCCGGCAGCCAGGCTCAGGGCCTGTTCGCACAATTGCGCGTGATTCAACGCCGGTTCCACCGTCACGGCACGGTCCGGCTGAGCCTTGAGCAACAGTTGCTCAAGTGTTATCCAATTCATGGGCGGCCTCTTACCCGTTGTCGTATCAGCCATTCAATGGCAAACATCAGGCCGATCAATCCATAGGAGATCAGGCCGGTGTACAACATCCACCAACTCAGCGGCGCCCAAAGGGTCAGGGCGGCGGCGCACAAGCCGTTGCAGAGAAAAAACACGCTCCAGGCAATCGTCACCTGGCGGGTGTAGCGAATGGCCCTGGCCGGTAGTTCCGGTTCTCGCAGACGGGCCAGGCGTTCAATCATCGGCGGGCCATATTTCAGGCTCAGGCCGAACAGCACCAGCATGAACGCGCTGATCAGCACCGGGTACCAGCGCAGCAGCACCGGGCTGTCGAACAACGCCAGCAGCAGGCAGAACGCGATGGCGACCACAGCCATCCACAGGCTTCCAGGTCGCCGCTCGCCAGTCAGCGCCCGCGCCAGCCACAGGCTACCCAGCAGCAAACCGAACTGCCACGGGGCAAAATGCTCCATGCCGAAATACACCGCAAAGGGGTACAACAGGCCTGCCAGCAGCAGGCCCAGGCCGATCAATCGGCTCATGCGGCCGGTTGAACCAGACGGTAGACCGCCTCGACCACGTCGCTGACGGTACGCACCGATTTGAATTCTTCGGCGGCGATTTTCTTGCCGGTCTGGCGTTTGATGTGATCGATCAGGTCGACTGCATCGATGCTGTCGATTTCCAGATCCTGATACAGGTTGGCTCCCAGGCTGATGCGCTCGGGCTCCAGCTCGAAGAGTTCGACCAGAGCATCGCGCAGGGTATTGAAAATATCGTCACGAGTTTGCATGGTCCGGTCTCAAGCTGCCTGTTTTGCAGTGACGAACGCCGCAAGGCTCGCCACGTTGGTGAAGTGATTACGGGTGTCCTTGGCGTCGGCATCGATTTTGATGCCGTACTTTTTCTGGATCGCCAGGCCGAGTTCCAAGGCGTCTACCGAGTCCAGGCCCAAACCTTCGCCGAACAGCGTCTGGTTGTCGCCGATGTCGTCGACGCTGATGTCTTCGAGGCCCAGTGCTTCGATGATCAGTTCTTTTATCTCACGGTGTAGATCGCTCATCTTCGGCGAGCTCCTTAATAAAGTAATGGTGCAAATAATCATTGAGCTTGCGCGAAGCCTGAGGCGCAGGCCCTTGCGTAGCGAAGGCCTGTGGGTCTATATCGGCCCCAACGCGAAAACTGAAGTGCACGCGGCGTTTGGGAATGCGATACCAGGGTTCGGCCTTGGTCAATGTGGTCGGACTGACCTTGATGATCACCGGGGTGAGGATTCTCGCACCGCGCAGGGCGATTGCCGCGCCACCCCGATGAAAGGCCGGCGGTTTACCGGGTTGAGTGCGGGTTCCCTCAGGAAAGATGATCAGGGTCTGACCACTTTTCAGTGCGTCGGCAGCGGCGTCGAGCATGTCCATGCTGCCGTCGTTGCTGATGTAATCGGTGCGGCGTAGCGGACCGCGGGTGAACGGGTTTTCCCAGAGGCTTTTCTTGACCACGCAGTTGGCATGACCCACCAGGCCGATCAAAAACACCACATCGATGAGCGAGGGGTGATTGGCAACGATCATCTGGCCTGGTCGCCCGAGCTTTTCCGCCCCTTGAATGTCATAGGTCAGCACGCCACTGCGAGCCATGAAACGAATGAAAAACCAGAAACACCGGCTGACGGTCTGTCGTGCTCGCTGACGATGGGCCTGGGCGTCTCCCGGCAGGCAGCTCAATAGCGGGAACACTACCAGTCGCAGGCAAAGCCCGCCCAACCCGAACAGGGTGAAGCTTGCGGCAGTGGCCAGCAGGCGCCAGTAATAGGCGTCGCGGTTTTTATCGGTTACGGGTTGCGTTGCCAGGTCCATACACGATTTTTCCAGGCATGTTGGCAGGTGGTCTGCTGGCCGAGCAGGGTGCGTAACAGATTCAGGGCATGGGGCCAGTGGGGTTTGGACAACGCTTGCGAGGTGCTGTTCAGCGACAGCTGCCACTGATTGCCGGGCGTAATCAGCAGGCCAACCGCATAAGGGAATGGCACGTCGTCGATCCAGGCCGAGTAGGCCGCGGGCGGTTGCTCTTCCGTCACTACCAGCAGCACCGCAGGCGCTCCTTCATCAAGCAACGCCGCCGCCTCTAGCATGCCGTGTTCAAGGCCATCGCCAGCCGCGGCGAGGGCAGTCATTTCGCTGGTTTCGCCGCGCATGATCGACCACAGGCCAATGACCGCGTTGTGTACCGACAGGCTGAACTGAGTGGGCGACAACGGTTGGTCAGTCGCCAGATCGCTGAGAATTTCGAAAGTGCGCGGGGTTTCGCCGTGGCGGGAAATAAAGACCAACGGTAGGTCCTGGCGACCATCCGCCAACGGCCAGCCAACGCTGAATGCCATCCGCGCCAGACGGCTGAGTCGCCGACGCTGCATGGCAGGCAGAAACGACACATCGGGGGCGGCATCGCTACGCTCGAGCACGGCCGGTTGTCGGCTCCAGGCCAGCCAATCATCCACGCTTTCAAGCCCAGGGGCCCACGCGCGCCATTGGGCGATGTTGAAGTTGATCACAGACATTCATCCCGCCCCTGCGGGCTTCCTTGACGCGGTGAGTCGCAAAAAAGCGCGGCCGACCTTACGTGGCGCTTAACGCCGAGTGGCGCGCATTATCCCGGTGCGGCGGGCGTGTAGCAAATGCTGGTTACATTTTGCGCAACGAAATGTACCGACTGGTTCGCGAAAAAAGCTGTCGTTTGGCCATTATCCACGTTGCAGCGGACATGTCTGTCGGCTACATCGGCTGTCGATGGACGAGTTGGCGGCTTTTTCTGCCGGATATTTACCAATGACTTCGTAGTCCCGATGCCAGTGAGGTAGCTAAGCAGCGCCGTGGACTACTACACTCGGTCATTCTTTGATACACGGAGGTTTTGACATGCGGCGCGTGGTGTTCAATCAGAAAGGTGGCGTGGGCAAGTCAAGCATTGCCTGTAATCTGGCGGCGGTCAGCGCCAGCGAAGGCTATCGCACACTGTTGGTGGATCTCGATGCTCAGGCCAACTCCACTCAATACCTGACGGGACTCACCGGTGATGATATCCCGATGGGGATCGCTGACTTCTTCAAGCAGACTCTGTCCTCCGGGCCGTTCTCGAAGAAAAACCAGGTCGATATTTACGAAACCCCCTTCGACAACCTTCACGTCGTCACCGCCACCGCCGAGCTGGCGGACTTGCAGCCCAAGCTTGAGGCCAAGCACAAGATCAACAAGCTGCGAAAATTGCTCGAGGAACTGGACGGCGATTACGACCGAATCTACCTCGATACGCCGCCAGCACTGAATTTTTATGCCGTATCGGCCTTGATTGCCGCTGATCGTGTGCTGATTCCCTTCGATTGCGACAGTTTCTCGCGTCAGGCGCTGTATGGGCTGTTGGCGGAAATCGAAGAATTGAAGGAGGACCACAACGAAGGGCTGGAAGTCGAAGGCATCGTCGTCAACCAGTTCCAGGCCCGTGCCAGTTTGCCCCAGCAAATCCTCGACGAACTGATCGCCGAAGGGCTGCCGGTGTTGCCGGTGTACCTGGCCAGTTCGGTACGTATGCGCGAGTCTCACCAGGCCAACACGCCACTGATCCACCTCGACCCGCGGCACAAACTGACCCAGCAGTTCGTCGACCTGCACAACCTGCTCGAAAACGCCTGATTCCTGCAAACAACACGAACCACTGTGGGAGCGAGCCTGCTCGCGAAAGCGGAATTCCAGTCAACAGAGATGTTGAATGTGAAGCCCTCTTCGCGAGCAGGCTCGCTCCCACATTTATTTGTGGCGGCTCTAAATCCCTTGGCTACGCAACCAGCTCATCAATTGCGGTAACGGGAACGCCCCGCTCTGGCGAGCCACTTCCCGGCCGTTCTTGAACAGAATCAGGCTCGGGATCGAGCGAATCCCCAACTGCGCCGACAATTGCTGATTTGCTTCGCTGTCCAGCTTGGCCAGCCGACACTTGCCCGCCAATTGCCCCGCCGCCTGCTCGAGCACCGGCGCAAACGACTTGCACGGCCCGCACCAGTCCGCCCACACATCCACCAGCAACGGCAGGTCGCCCTTGATCTGACTGGCGTAATCGCCTTGCTTCAATTCGAATGGCTTGTTGAGCAGGACTTCGGCCTTGCAGCGACCGCATTTTGGATGGTCGTTGAGGCGTTCGGCGGGGATGCGATTCAGGCCGTTGCAGTGGGGGCAGGGGATGAGGAGTGGGTCGGTCATGAGGGTGGTCCTGTTAAGAAGCCGTTACCTCTATTTGGAGACGTTTGCTCATGTTTTCAATCGTGCAGCGTCCTGCGATGTAACTAGGCTGGGTCGTACTGAGCGACACCGTTGGTCTACTTAGGATTATCGCAACTTGCGATATTTTTGATCTGTGATTAGCCTCCATAGCAGAATGCGATAAGGATGTTGCATGCATGTATTCACCGAAAAACCAGTCCGTGAGGCCAAGGAAAAGTGGCCGCGGGCAGCCAATGCACTGGAGCAGTGGTATTGACTTGCCAAAGGGAGTAACCCAAGAGACTTCGCGGCGATGAAGTCGATTTTTCCCGCGACTGACAAAGTCGGCGAGTTTCATGTGTTCGACATCGGTGGCAACAAGTTGCGGCTGATCGCTTTCGTCAGATATCGGTCTCAAAAGCTTTATATCAAGCATGTGCTGGATCACCGCGAATATGATCGCGGTAAATGGAAGGAGGGAAGGTCATGAGTGTTCTGATCAAAAAGGCTGCCGAGCATTGGGAGTTCGTCTCGCCATTGCTTCGAAAGCCGAAAAACGAAGACGACTACGACAGGTTGGCGCAGGCACTCGATGAATTGCTTGAGATGACCGGGGATGATGAGTCGCATCCGTTGATGAGCTTGGTGGACATCATCGGTGACTGGATTGCGGAGTGGGATCGCAAGCATCACCCCATGCGCGAGGCCTCTGGTGCGGAGGTTCTCGGCTATATGATGCGCGAACATGGCCTCAGCCAGAGCGACCTGCCCGGCGTTGGCACTCAGTCGGTGGTTTCCGAGATATTGAGCGGCAAGCGTCAGCTTAACCTGCGGCAGATCCGCTGGTTAGCCGAGCGATTTGGCGTGTCAGTGGAGACGTTTATCTGACCCGCCTACGACGAACAACTGATCTCCAGATGCTTGCCCCACTCCGGCGGTCGCTCGGCGTAGCTCTCCATTCCAGGCTGCTCCTCGAACGGATTGCTCAATACCGCGTGCAAACGACGAACTTCTGAGTAGTCGCCACTTTCCGCCGCATCGATGGCTTTCTGCGCCAGATAATTGCGCAGGATGTACAGCGGATTGACCGCATGCATGCGCGTGCGACGCTGTTGCTGATCGCCGTTGCCTTCACGAGTAACCCGAGCGATGTAGAGCTCCCCCCATGCATCAAAGCCCTTGATGTCGACGAAGTCATCGCGCAAACGGGCGAGGGCCTGCTCCGGTGATTCGTCGCCGAGGCGGCGGAAGAACAGGCTGTAGTCGACGCCGCTGTTCTGCATCAGTTGCAGCAGGTGTTCCAGCAGTTTCTGGTCGTCGTCTTCGGCAGTGGTTAGACCGAGGCGGCGGCGCATCAGGTCCAGGTAGTGGGCCTGGAACAGCGGCAGGTACAGGCCGAGGGTTTCGCGCAGGGCTTCGACGCTGATGAACGGCGTCAGGGCTTGGGCGAGGGCGCTGAGGTTCCACTGGCCGATCGGCACCTGATTGCTGAAGGAGTAACGGCCTTGGTCGTCGGAGTGGTTGCAGATGAAGTGGGCGTCGAAGTCGTCGAGGAAGGCGAACGGGCCGAAGTCGAAGGTGATGCCCAGGATCGACATGTTGTCGGTGTTCATCACGCCGTGGCAGAACCCATAGGCCTGCCATTTGGCGATCAGCTCGGCATTGCGTTCGACGATTTCGCGGAACATCGCCAGGTACGGTTCCGGCTGTTCCAGGCAGTGCGGGAAGTGCATGGCCAACACGTGCTCGCCGAGTTCTTTCTGTTGCTCGGGGCGCTTGGTGTAGTAGAAGAATTCGAAATGCCCGAAGCGCACATGGCTCGGTGCCAGGCGCAAGACCATGGCCGCGCGTTCCTGTTTCTCGCGCCAGACCGGCGTGTCGGAACCGATCACGCACAGTGCACGAGTGGTGGGAATGTTCAGCGCATGCAGGGCTTCGGAGGCGAGAAACTCGCGGATCGACGAGCGCAGCACCGCCCGTCCATCGCCCATTCGCGAGTAAGGCGTCTGGCCGGCGCCCTTGAGGTGCAGGTCCCAATGCTCACCGGCGTTGTTATAGACCTCGCCCAGTAACAGGCCACGACCGTCGCCCAACTGCGGGTTGTAGGAGCCGAACTGATGCCCGGAATATACCATCGCTCGCGGCTCGGCTTCGGCCCAGAGCTTGTGGCCGCCGAACAGTTCGGCGAACACCGGTGTCTCGGCCTCCGCCGGGTCCAGGTCCAGCAGCGCCATGGCTGCGGGGCTGGCGACCACCAGTCGCGGAGCGGCGATGGGCTCGGGCAGCACATGGGTTGAGAACGCGTCGCCCAGGCGGGCGAAGCGATTGTCGAAGGTCAGTTCGTCGAGGGCTTTCAACGGCCATCTCCAGCAGAATGTCCGAGCATTCTGCTAGGGATAGAGCGGTTAGTCGAGTTCGACAGGTGGCGGTTCGTGTCGCGGTTTGCCGTCGGCCAGCGGCACGATGGTTTTGGTTTCCGGCTCGATCGGCACCATTTTGTATTCCTGGCCGTGAAGGTTTTTGAGGTAGACCTCCATCTGCCGGAACGAGATGTTGATGTGCTGCTTCTTGAACTCGCGATTGATGAAGCGGTTGACCTCGTCGAGCACCGGGTTACGGTCGCCGAGGTCGCGCACATGCATGCGCAACTCGTGGTCGAGAGTGCTTTCGCCGAAGTTCAGGAAGTACACGTGAGGTTCCGGATCCTTCAGTACGCGCGGGTTGTCCCGGGCTGCCTTGAGCAGCAGCTCTTTCACCAGGTCCAGGTCCGAGCCGTAGTCGACACCGAGCTTGAGGGTCACCCGGGTGATGGTGTCGGTCAGGGACCAGTTGATCAGTTGGCCGGTGATGAACGTCTTGTTCGGGACGATGATGTCCTTGCGGTCGAAGTCGGTGATGGTCGTGGCGCGGATGCGAATTTTGCTCACCGTGCCCGACAGGTTACCGATGGTGATGGTGTCACCGATCCGCACCGGGCGTTCGAACAGGATCATGATGCCGGAGATGAAGTTGGCGAAAATCTCCTGCATCCCGAAACCGAGACCGACCGACAGCGCCGCCACCAGCCATTGCAACTTGTCCCAACTCACGCCGAGCGTGGACAGGGTCGAGACGAAACCGATGCCGGCGATCACATAGGACAGCAGCGTGGTCGTGGCGTAGGAACTGCCTTGGGCCAGGTTCAGCTTCGACAGCACAAACACTTCCAGCAAGCCCGGCAAGTTGCGCGCCAGTGCAAAGGTGATACCGATGATGATCAACGCGCCAAGCATGTCGCCGATGCTGATCGGCACCATGCTCATGTTGGCGCCGGTGCCGCTGGTGTATTCGTAGAGGGTGATGTTGTCCAGGTACGAGAACACTGAAATCAGGTCCGACCAGACCCAGTACAGCGCCGCGATGAAACCACCGAGCAGGGCCAGGCGGATCAGTCGCAGGGACTGTTCGTTGACCTTCTCGATGTCCAGGGTCGGCTCTTCGATCACCGCTTCGCCGTCACCAGCCTCTTTCGCAGCCTGACGTTTGGCCAGTGCACGTTGATAGGCCAGGCGCCGTGCGGCAACGCTGAGGCCGCGCACGAAGGTCGCTTCGATCACCAGCCAGAACATCAGCAGGTAAAGCGTGTTGATCAACCGGTCGCTGAGTTTCAGCGCGGTGTAGTAGTAGCCAAAGCACACGGCGACGAACAACGCGATTGGCAGGGCTGTGAACAGAACACCCACGGCCTTGCGGAACAGTGAAGCGTTCTGGTGAGTCGGGCTGCTAACCAGCAGACGGCTGAGTAGCCAGGCCATCAAGGCGTAGCAGGTCAGCACCACCGGCATGCCGAGCACGTCATCGGCCAGTATCGCTGGTTGCAACTCGGCGACCGCCACCACCGCCACCAGGGCCATCACTACCAGGCCGAGTCGGCGTATCCAGCCTTGAAGGAATTCGACCTGAGGTTTTTCCCAGCGGAAATGCAGTTCGGCCACGCCGCCCGGCGCGAGGATGCGGTAGGCGGTGTAGAACACCAGCCAGGCCTGGGCCATTTGCAGCAGCGCCGCGCCCATATTGGCGTTCTGTCCGCGAGCGTCGATCTGCAAGGCCAGGCCGCACAAGGCCAAACCCAGGGATACCGGCATCGCCAGCAGGATGTTGATCAGAATCGCCTGCGGTGTGTGCCACTGGCTGTCGCGCTTGAAATGGCCGATGTCCAGGTGAACTTTATTCAGGCGGGCATAGAGATTTTTGCGGCGCCACAGTAGCGCCCCGATCAGAAAGGCCAGCGGCAGGAACAGCAGCGGCCGCTGCGTCAGGCCATCGGTCAGTTCGCTCAGGCTCGAGGCCCATGGCAGGGTAGTGACCTGACGTTCCAGGCGTTCCGGCACGGCGCGTATCCACTCAAGATCCAGCGGCTTGTTGCTGGGAATCCAGAACATTTGCTCGTCCAGGGTTGCGCGCAGACTTTGCGCGGTGCTGAGCAGTTGCTTCTGGTTGAGTTGCAGCGTGATGGATTCGTTGAGTACCGCGCTCAATTCACGATTCAAACGCTCCAGCAGGTCCGCGCGGGTGGTGGCCAGTTCCAGCAGGCTCTTGCGCAGTTGCGGGGTGACTTGCTCTGGCTGTTGAGTCGCCAGCAAGTTGTCGACATAGGTTGTCGGGTTGCTGAGCAATTCCCGCTGCTGGCTGACTTCGAACTGATACAGGCGAATGTCGGCGATCTGATCCGCCAGGTCGCGGTCGAGTTTGAGGCGCGGCAGGGCCTGTTTCTGTTTGTAGAGAATCTTGGAGAGCAGCAGGCTGCCCTTGAGTACGTTGATCTGTTCGTCCAGCGCCGAATCGCTCTGGGTCACGCTGTCCAGCTGCTGTTTGGTCTGCAGGTTCTGTTGGGTGACTTCGTTGAGACGGTCGGTGCTTTTGAGCAGGTAGTCGGAGAGCTTCAGGTTGGCCGCGCTTTCGGTGGCCAGCAGGCTGCTGCCGCCGGCCTTCTGCGCTTCGATGGATTGCTGGGTCACCGTCTCTTGCGACTGGGCCAGGCGCTTCTGGTTGATCAGGGTTTGCAGGTCCTGGATCTCCTGATCCAGGCGATCGGATTTCTCCGAGAGCAAGTCATGCTGGCTGTTGCCCAAATCCTGCAACAGGCTGTTGCCGGCCAGTTCCTGGCGACGCAGCGGGATCAAGGCGTTCAGCGCCGCGAGTTCGGCATTGAGCTGATCGCGTTGCTCGGCGGTCAAGGTCTTGCCGCTGTCCTTGCCGAGCTTGAGGATGTTGTTGATCTGCTGGATGCGTGTCTGGCTGGCAGATATTTCGGCCTGGGCGCGCTCGGGGCGAGTCTGGGCGGTGATGATCAGGCTGTTCGCTTCGGCCAGGGCTTTCTGCAGGTCGCTTTGCTGGGTGGAGCGCTCGGTCAGCAATTGCTCAAGCTGCTGAATGGTCTCTTTGGTATAGCGTTGCGCCACCGGTACCACTTTGGTGGCCTTGAGACGGGTCAGTTCGCGCTGGTTTTCGATGTTCTGCTTTGGCGCATTGGTCAGCTGCTGCTTGAGACCAATCAGCTTCTGCTCGTAATCGCTCATGTTATTGAGTTGGGTGAGCGTGCTCTGCAGGATCGCTTGCAGGGCTTTTTGATCGGCTTCCGGCAGTTTGCGGTCGGCGATCTTGTCCAGGCTCGCCTGCACGGCTTCGCTGGAGGGCGGTTCGGCGGCTTGCAGCGTGCTGATGGAAAGACTCAAGCCCAGCAGGGCCATGATGAAAAAGGTGCGCAGAGTTGACATAAAGACCGATCGAAAACGAGACGAAGTGTGGAGTTTAGAGGAACAGGCCGGGGCCGGGGCGACTTCCTTCGGGGAATCTGACGCCCACTTTACCAATCTTGTTCCCTTCCATGACAGCGACGGTCCAGAGGGTGTTGTTCCATTCCACCTGGTCACCGACTACCGGCGCACCGCCTACTTTCTGAGCAATGAAGTGGCCCAGGGACATGTTCGGATCGATGCCTTCGACTTTCAACCCGTACAGGGCAGCAACCGCGCCCAACTGGGCGTCTCCTTCGAGTACGAAGTCGCCGAAGAAGCGCAAATCCAGACCTCGTTGCGGAGCCTGACTGAAGAGTTTTCCGAGGGCCGGAAGGTTGTGCTCATGGCCGATGACGCAGAGCAAATCATCGACTTCGAGCACCGTACTACCCGACGGATGGAGCAGTTGTTGGCCGCGAAACAGGGCCGCGATACGGGTACCTTCGGGCATTTTCAGCTCGCGAAGAGGGGATCCAATGCACCATTTCTCGGCACCGAGGCGATACACGAACAGCTCCCACTCGCTGGTGACATGCACTTCCAGCGCCGATCGGGAGATCGGCAAAGGCTCTGGCGGGACGGTCACTTTCAAAAGCTTGGCAACCCAAGGCAGGCTTGTGCCTTGCACCAGCAGCGACACCAAGACGATAAAGAACGCCAGATTGAAGTAGAGCTGAGCATTGGGTAGCCCCGCCATCAGTGGGAACACCGCCAGAATGATCGGTACGGCACCGCGCAGGCCAACCCAGGAGATGAATGCCTTCTCGCGACCATGGAACGCCTTGAAGGGCAACAGGCCGACCAGCACCGAGAGCGGGCGAGCAAACAGAATCATCCACAGCGCCAGGCCCAGCGCCGGCAAAGCAATCGGCAGCAGGTCATGGGGCGTGACCAACAGCCCCAGCACCAGGAACATGCCGATCTGGGCCAGCCAGGCCATGCCGTCGAGCATATGCAAAATGCCGTGGCGACTGCGGACCGGGCGGTTGCCGATCACCAGGCCACACAGGTACACCGCCAAAAAGCCGCTGCCGTGCAGGGCGTTGGTCAGGGCAAATACCACCAGACCGCCAGCAATCACCAGAATCGGATAAAGGCCGGTCGCCAGGTTGATACGGTTGACCAGTTGCAGCATGAGCCAACCACCGCCGAGGCCGATCACGCCGCCGATGCCGAACTCGCGCATCAAATGCAGGAGCAGATCCCAGTGCAGGCCCGTCTCGCCGCTGGCGAGCATGTCGATCAAGGTCACGGTGAGGAACACCGCCATCGGGTCGTTGCTGCCGGATTCGATCTCCAGGCTGGCGCTCACCCGTTCGTTCAGGCCCTTGCCGCCCAGCAGCGAGAACACGGCCGCGGCGTCGGTGGAGCCGACGATGGCGCCGATCAGCAGGCCCTGAATGATATTGAGGTCGAACAACCACGCCGCCGCCATTCCGGTCAGTCCGGTGGTGATCAACACCCCGACCGTGGCCAGCGACAGCGCCGGCCATAACGCCACGCGAAAACTCGCCACCCGGGTGCGCAAGCCGCCGTCGAGCAGGATCACTGCCAGGGCGAGGTTGCCGACCAGATAAGCCGTTGGATAGTTATCGAAAATAATGCCGGCGCCGTCGACACCGGCCGACATGCCCACCGCGAGGATGATCACCAGAATCGGGATACCGAGGCGCGATGAAAGTGAGCTCACCAGAATGCTCGCACCTACCAGCAACGCGCCGATCAAGAACAGGCTGTTGATGGTCGTCGCATTCAAAGGCAGTACTCCAGAAAGCTAAAGGCGGGCACAAACTGACCATGCAGTCTGCGTGCCAGCGATTCTAACCTGTTGAAATGTGATGCTGTCAAAAAGCTTTTGCAGATCAAAAGATCGCAGCCTGCGGCAGCTCTTCGTAGGAGCGAGGCTTGCCCGCGAAGGCGGTGTGTCAGTCTCAATTAATGTCTACTGATACACCGCCTTCGCGGGCAAGCCTCGCTCCTACGAACGCTGCGATCTTTTCGGCCTTACTCGGTTACAGGCTAAACCGCCCAACCATGTTGTTCAGGTCCAGCGCCAGGCGCGACAGCTCGTTGCTGGCCGCGCTCGTCTGGTTGGCACCCGTGGCCGATTGCACCGACAGGTCACGAATGTTCACCAGGTTGCGGTCCACTTCACGGGCCACTTGCGCCTGTTCTTCGGCCGCGCTGGCGATCACCAGGTTGCGCTCGTTGATTTCGGCGATTGCGCTATTGATGGTGTCCAGCGACATGCCGGCACCGCGTGCGATGTTCAACGTCGACTCGGCGCGTTCGGTGCTGTTGCGCATCGAATCCACGGCGTGTTCGGTGCCGCTCTGGATGCTGCCGATCATGCGTTCGATTTCGCTGGTCGACTGCTGGGTGCGATGGGCCAGGGCACGCACTTCGTCGGCGACCACCGCGAAACCACGACCGGCTTCACCGGCACGGGCTGCTTCGATGGCTGCGTTCAATGCCAGCAGGTTGGTCTGGTCGGCCAGGCCGCGAATCACATCCAGCACCTTGCCGATGTCTCGCGACTCGTTGGCCAGATCACCGATCAGGGTGGCGGTGCTCTGTACATCGGCGCTCATGCGCTCGATGGCACTGACAGTTTCCTGCACCAAGTCACGACCGTCGCCAGCCGACGTGGTGGCGTTTTTCGAGGCTTCGGAGGTGCTCACGGCGTTGCGGGCGACTTCTTCCACGGCGCTGGTCATTTCATTGACGGCGGTGGCGGCCTGTTCGATTTCGTTGTTCTGCTGGGTCAGGCCACGGGCGCTTTCGTCGGTGACGCTGTTGAGCTCTTCCGCAGCGGACGCCAGTTGCGTGGCCGAACCGGAAATCCGTTGCAGGGTATCGCGCAGTTTGTCCTGCATCTTCGCCATGGCGGCCAACAAACGACCGGCTTCGTCTTCACCATCGACCGTGATCGGGCGCGTCAGGTTGCCTTCGGCGATTTCTTCGGCGGCGCTCAGGGCGTTGGCGATCGGCTTGGTGATGCTGTTGGTCAGCAGCCAGGCGAACAGCAGGGTCAGACCGGTGGCGATGACCAGCAGAGTCACCACCAGATTGAAGGCCGACGAGTACTGATCGGCGGCTTGCTGGTTGGTGTCCACGGTCTGCTGGGTATTGATCTCCAGCAAGCGGTTGAGCACGGTGTTGATGGCTTCAGAGTTGGTCAGCAAATCGGTATTGACCAGGGTGCGTAGCTCGTCGACCTGATTGTTGCGCGACAGGCTCTTCATCCGGTCTTCGATCTGGCGGTACTGCCCCAGCAACTGCACATACTGATCATAGGCTGCACGCTCCTGCGGGCTGGCGATCAACTTTTCGTAGGCCGCCTGAGCCGCTCGGATCTGCTGGTTACGGGTTTCCAGCAGATCGATGGTTTTCTGCTGGACGTCTGGCTCACGATTCACCAACAGGCGATAAGACAGCACGCGCAGACGCAGGGTCAGCTGAGTGAATTCATCGAGGCTTTTAATGCTCGGCACGCTGTTCGAGGTGATCTCCTCGGCTGCGTCGCGAATCTTGCTCATCTGGTTCAGGGCGAAGACACCCAGGATCAGCAGCATGGCGCCAATCAGGGTAAAACCGAGGAATGCCCGCGGTGCGATATTCATACTTCGTAAGGACATGGTGTTCACCGAAAAAAGCGCATCCGTGCGGGGCTGAGGTGTTGTATGCATGACTTATCGGTCATACGACTAAAGTCTTGAGACGCTGCGCGCTTTTGTCGCAGAAGGGCCGCGGCGACGAAGTGCAGGAACCAGATCCGCCAATCACAGTCTTTAAAACTCGCGAGGAAGGTCGCCCGCCAGGAAAATCAAGGCCTTGCGCCTGCATAACCCTGGCATCTGTGGTGACTTTTCTTTATCGTACGCGCCCTTTGAAAATGCCCGGAAAATCAAAATGTTGGAAGCATCCCTAAGCCAATTGGAACAACTGGTCAGCGACCTGGTGCAGCAGAACCAGACCCTGCTCGGCACCAATCAATCCCTGAGTGCAGAACTGGCCCAGGTCAAGGATGAAAACGAAAGCCTGCAACTGAGCCTGATGGAACAGGAAGAGAAGCAAGGCGCCACTGCTGCACGCATTCAGGCCTTGGTTGAGCGCGTCAGCGCCGGCCCTGTCAGCGCATGAGTTACGGCGCCGCAGGGGTAAAAGTCGTCTCGATTCTGGGGGAAGACTATTCGATCAAGGCGCCGGCCGGGGAAGAGCAGACCCTGCTGGACGCCGCATTAATGTTGAAGGCCGCCCTGGCCGAGACCAAAAAGAAATACCCGACGCTGATCGGTGACCGCTTGCTGGTGCTGGCGGCGATGAATCTGTGCTCGCAGCAGATCGAAATGCAAAAGCGTCATCAACAAGAACTCGACCGTTACCAAGAGCAAGTCAGCGCCACGGTTGAAGTGATCGCCAAGACAATCAATCAGGCCTGATCAGCTTTGCGCACAACCAAAGAATAAATTGTCGTTTGAGTTGTATACAATCGGCATGGCTGTTGCAGTGTTTCAGCCTCTTATTCTTTGGGGGTGCTCCATGCAGTTCTGGCGACGCAGTATTCAATGGCAGTTGATCCTGAGCATGGGCACCGCCCTGCTGGTCAGTATTCTGATCGTGGTTGGCGTTTATACCCTCGTGGTCAATCGCCTCGCCCAGCGCTATCTGGTCGAACAAGCGCTGCCGTCGAGCATCGAGGCGATGCGCAACGACATCGAACGAATCCTCGTTCAACCCCTCACCGCCGCCAAGGACATCGCCAGTAACAGCATGGTGCGCGACTGGTTGGCCGGGGGCGAAAACAGCGCCCAGACCGACACCTTCGTGAAGTATCTGGAAGGCATCCGCGCCGAGCACAAAGCCTTTACCGCGCTGATTATCGGGGCCGCTTCAAATCATTACTTCACTGAAAAAGGCCTGGACCGGACGCTCAGCCGTTCCAATCCCAGCGACGCCTGGTTCTATTCGTTCCTCGACAGCAACCAGCCGCGCACCCTCAATATCGACAATGACACTGCCACCGGTGAGTTGGCGCTGTTCATCGACCTCAAGGTCGAGCACGCCGGCAAAGTCGTGGGCGTCGCCGGGCTGGGCCTGAGCATGAAAGAGCTGTCGGAGCTGATCCACAATTTCAACTTCGGTGAGCGCGGCAAGGTCTATCTCGTGCGCTCCGACGGTTTGATCCAGGTTCACCCCGAGGCGCAGTTCAGCGGCAAGCGGACGCTGGTCGAACAGATCGGCGCTGCGGCGGCGCAAGCGGTCATGGGGCAGCTCTCTACCTCCACCGCGTTCGCCACCAGCAGTTTTGTCCGCGATGGCGAAGATTTTCTGGCATTGAGCCTGCCGCTGCGTGATCTGGGCTGGACCCTGGTGGCCGAAGTGCCGCAGTCGCAGATCTACGCCGAAGCCCGGCGCGCGATGTGGATGAGCAGCGGCATCGGCCTCGCGGTGGCGTTGGTGTGCCTGTTGTTGGTGGTGTTGCTCGCCCGTGGATTGGTGCGACCGATTCGTCAGGTAACAGCGGCGCTGGTAGCCATCGGTAGCGGTGGTGGAGATTTGACCCACAGGTTAGATTCCAGCCGCGCCGATGAACTGGGTGACCTCGCTCGCGGTTTCAATCGGTTCCTGGAAAGTCAGCGCGACATGATCGGCGAAGTCCTGGCCACCAGTGAGCGCTTGCGCACTGCGGTCGGCCAGGTGGCGCGGGTGGTAGATAACACGGCAGAACGCTCGGGTCGTCAGCAGGAAATGACCGACATGGTCGCCACCGCCGTCCACGAAATGGGCCTGACCGTGCAGGAAATCGCGCAGAACGCCGGCAGCGCCGCCGTCGCTTCACAAACCGCACGGGATGAAGCGCTGCAGGCGCGGGTCGTAGTGGGCGGGTCGATTCGGCATATCGAAAGCATGTCCGATGAAATTGGTATTGCTGCCGGCGCGGTGGGCGAGTTGGCCCATCAAGTGGCGTCCATCGATCAGGTGCTGGCGGTGATTCGCGGGATTTCCGAGCAAACCAACCTTTTGGCTTTGAATGCGGCCATCGAAGCGGCGCGGGCCGGGGACATGGGGCGCGGGTTTGCAGTGGTGGCCGATGAAGTGCGGACATTGGCGCGGCGGACTCAGTCGTCCACCGATGAAATTCAGCAGATGATCGGCAGCCTCAAGCAGGGCGCGGAGAATGCGGTGTCTTCCATGCACGCCGGGCAAGCGGCGACCGGCACCGGCGTTGAGTCGAGTCAGCGCACCGGTGCGTCGTTGACGGCGATTACCGGCCAGGTCGAGCGCATCAGCGACATGAACCATCAGGTGGCGACGGCGACGGAAGAGCAGTCGGCGGTGACGGAAGAAATCAACCGCAACGTGCAGGGGATTTCTGATTTGGCCCGAGCTACGGCGGGGGAAGTCAGGGCTTGCCGTGAGGATTGTCAGATGTTGCAGCGCTTGGCGGATGATCTGGCGCGGCAGATGGGCAGTTTCAAACTCAGCTAAAAATTGTGTTGGCTGTGCCGACGCCATCGCGGGCAAGCCCGCTCCCACAGGATTTGTGTGTTGGACACGTTATCTGTGAACAACAGAGATCCCTGTGGGAGCGGGCTTGCCCGCGATTGGATTTCAGCGACGCCACAGGGTTCTAATCAGAACCACTCATCCTGCATGCCCAGGCACACATCATCCCGCGCCTCAAGAATCGCCAGTTCATGGTGGCAACCCGGCACTTCCCACGTCAGGAAATACCGCGCTGCTTGCAGCTTTCCTTTATAGAAGCTCACATCCGCCGTATTGCCCTTGGCCAACCCTTCCTCGGCACGAATCGCCTGTTCCAGCCAACGCCAGCCAATCACCGTGTGCCCGAACACTTTCAGGTACAGCGCCGAGTTCGCCAGGCTGCGGTTGACCTTGCCTTGGGCCAGATCGGTCAACAGGCCGATGGTCACCGTTTGCAAGCGGGCCACCAATTTCTCCAGCGGCTCACGCAGAGCGGTTAACGATTCATACGCTTGAGCGCGTTCGGCGGTATCGGCAATCAGACGGATCAATTGCTTGAGCCCCGCACCACCGTTCTGCGCCAGTTTGCGACCCAGCAAGTCCAGCGACTGAATGCCATGAGTGCCTTCATGAATCGGGTTCAGACGGTTGTCGCGGTAATACTGCTCCACCGGATACTCGCGGGTGTAACCGTGGCCGCCGAGAATCTGGATCGCCAGTTCGTTGGCCTTCAGGCAGAACTCCGACGGCCAGGATTTGACGATCGGCGTCAGCAAATCCAGCAGCTCATGGGCCTGCTTGCGCTCGGCCTCAGTCTCAAGGGTCGTGGTGTCATCGAACAACCGCGCCGCGTACAGCCCAAGGTCGAACGAACCTTCGACGTACGCCTTCTGCGTCAACAGCATGCGCTTGACGTCGGCGTGCTGGATGATTGCCACCGGTGCGGTGGTCGGATCCTTGCTATCCGGCACTCGACCTTGCGGGCGTTCGCGGGCGTATTCCAGGGAATACAAATACCCGGCGTAACCGAGCATCACCGCGCCCATGCCGACGCCAATTCGTGCCTCGTTCATCATCTGGAACATGTAGCTCAAACCGTGGTGCGGCTTGCCCGCCAGATAGCCGACGCACTCGCCGTTATCACCAAAGTTCAGCGCGGTGGACGTTGTGCCGCGCCAGCCCATCTTGTGGAACAACCCGGCCAGCAACACGTCGTTGCGTTTGCCCAGGCTACCGTCATCGTTGACCAGGAACTTGGGCACGATAAACAGCGAAATGCCTTTCACCCCGGCCGGCGCGTCCGGCAGTTTGGCCAGCACCATGTGCACGATGTTTTCCGACAGCGGATGATCACCGCCAGAGATAAAGATCTTGTTGCCCTTGAGTCGATAGGTACCGTCGGACGCAGGCTCGGCGCGAGTACGAATATCCGACAGCGACGAGCCGGCATGCGGCTCGGTGAGGGCCATGGTGCCAAAGAAGCGGCCGTCGATCATCGGTTGCAGGAAGCGCTGCTTCTGCTCATTGGTGCCGAAGCTTTCAATCAGGTTCGCCGCGCCCATGGTCAGGAACGGGTAGGAGGTCGACGCCGCGTTGGCCGACTGAAAGTGCGCAAAGCATGCTTGGGACAGCAGCGTAGGAAGTTGCATGCCGCCGGCGTCGAAACTGCGCGCGGCGTTGAGGAAACCGGCTTCGAGGAACGCATCCACCGCCGGTTTCACTTCCGGAATCAGAATTGCCTGACCGTCCTCATAGCGCGGTTCGTTCTCATCGCCCTTGCGGTTGTGCGGGGCGAAGAACTTCTCGGCGATGCTGCGGGCGGTGCCGATAGCCGCATCGAAGGTCTCGCGGTTGTGCTCGGCGAACCGCTCACGCTGGGTCAGGCCCTCGGCATCAAGGACTTCATACAGCTCGAAAGCCAGATTGCGGGAACTGAGCAACGTCTCGGACATGGCGGCCTACCTTTTTTTGGAATGGGCCGAGTCTAGGCGTGGGAATAGAGGCTGAACAGGATGATTGATATGGGTGATGGTGGAGCAGAGCGGCGACTTAGCGGCGCCACAAAACAAATGTGGGAGCGAGCCTGCTCGCGATGGCGTCTGCACATCCAAAAAAGATGTGACTGACAGACCGCTATCGCGAGCAGGCTCGCTCCCACAGGTCTTGTGTAAACCAGGCACCCATTGCGGGTGCCCGGTCTTATTGCGGTTTAACCGATCGTCATCAGACTGGCGTTACCACCCGCCGCCGCAGTGTTCACGCTCAACGCCCGCTCGATCACCAGGCGTTCCAACGCAATATTGGTCTCGCCTTGCGACAAACCATGAACCCCGACAATCGCACCAGCACGCTTGGCCACTTGCTGGCAGACCGCACGCAGCTGATCGGAATGACCGTGATGCAGAACCGCATCAATGACCACCTCGTCCTTGGTCCAGTCAGCCACCCGCTTGATCCGCGCCTGAATTTCTTTCGGCAGGCGTGCGAACAGGGCCTTGCCCGGTTCAGCGTCCGGCCATACCGCCGAGCCGCCCACGGCCAATACCGCAGCCAATTGGGTCAGCAGATCGCCTTCGACTTCTGCCAGGCACAGCACATGTTCGCGCGGCAGGATGGCGTAGCTGTTGCGCTCGCCGGTCGGGCCCGCCAGAACACGGGTGATCCCGCTTTGCGATTGCGCCGCGAACTGCACGCACAGGGTGTTCAGGTCGGCAAACTTGTTGCTGTCAGCCCAGGTTTGCAGGGCCTTCAGCGGTTTGCTCATGGCATCACGCAGACGAACGTCCGGTGCCGCGATGGCATCACCGCGAGCGAAGGATTGTTCGATCGCATCGGTAGGACGCGTCGACAACAAACGGTACAGGTACAACGGACCACCGGCCTTCGGACCCGTACCCGACAGGCCTTCGCCACCGAACGGCTGCACGCCGACCACAGCACCGACGATGTTGCGGTTCACGTAGACGTTACCGGCGTTGACGTTGTCGATCACCTTGGCGATGGTCTCGTCGATGCGAGTATGTACGCCCAGGGTCAGGCCGTAACCGGACGCGTTGATCTGGCCGATCAGTTGATCGATCTCTTTGCGCTTGTAGCGAACCACGTGCAGTACCGGGCCGAAGATCTCCCGTTGCAGCTCATCGAAGCTTTCCAGTTCGATCAGGGTCGGCATCACGAAGGTGCCGCGTTTGACTTCTTCGCTGTTGGCGATGGCCACCTGGTACACGTTGCGACCTTTGTCGCGCATGGCCTGGATGTGCTTCTCGATGCCGGCCTTGGCTTCGGCGTCGATCACCGGGCCGATGTCCACGGACAGGCGCTCAGGGTTACCGAGACGGCATTCAGCCATGGCACCTTTGAGCATTTCGATGACACGGTCGGCGGAATCTTCCTGCAGGCACAGTACCCGCAGCGCCGAGCAACGTTGGCCAGCACTGTCAAATGCCGACGACACCACGTCGATCACAACCTGTTCGGTCAGCGCCGAGGAGTCGACGATCATCGCGTTCTGGCCGCCGGTTTCGGCGATCAGCGGAATCGGACGGCCTTGTGCATCCAGACGACCCGCGACGTTGCGTTGCAGCAGACGCGCGACTTCGGTGGAACCCGTGAACATCACGCCTTTGACCCGATCGTCGCCGACCAGACGGGCGCCGACGGTTTCGCCACGGCCCGGCAGCAATTGCAGCACGCCTTCCGGAATCCCGGCTTCGAGCAGCAGGCGCACGGCTTGAGCGGCGACCAACGGAGTTTGTTCCGCAGGCTTGGCCAGTACCGGGTTACCGGCGGCCAAGGCAGCAGCGACCTGCCCACTGAAAATCGCCAGCGGGAAGTTCCACGGGCTGATGCACACCACCGGGCCCAATGGGCGGTGGGCATCGTTGGTGAAATCGTTGCGTGCCTGCACCGCGTAATAACGCAGGAAGTCCACGGCTTCACGCACTTCGGCGATGGCGTTGGCGAAGGTCTTGCCGGCTTCGCGAGCCAACAGGCCCATCAGCGGCTGGATCTCGCCTTCCATCAAATCAGCGGCACGTTCCAGAATCGCGGCACGTTCGGCGGGCGGAGTGGCCTGCCAGATCGGTGCAGCGTTCAGGGCGCACTGGATCGCGTTGTCGACGTCTTCGACGGTCGCTTCCTGTACATGGCCAACCACGTCACGCAGATCCGACGGGTTCAGGACTGGCGCAGGGGTTTCAGTGCTGGACGCGCAACCGAGCATCGGCGCCGCTTTCCAGTTGTTATGAGCGGTTGCCAGCAGGGCGCAGGACAAGGAAGCCAGGCGATGTTCGTTGGCCATGTCGATGCCGCTGGAGTTGGCGCGCTCGGCACCATAAAGATCACGCGGCAGCGGGATACGCGGGTGCGGCAGGCCGAAGCCGCCTTCCAGCGTCGCCATCTGCTCGATGCTGGCCACTGGATCGGCCACCAGCTCCTGAATCGAAATAGATTGATCGGCGATGCGGTTGACGAACGAAGTGTTCGCGCCGTTTTCCAGCAGACGACGCACCAGGTACGCCAGCAGGGTTTCGTGAGTGCCGACCGGTGCGTACACGCGGCACGGACGGTTCAGCTTGCCTTCGGAAACTTTACCTACAACCTGTTCGTACAACGGTTCGCCCATGCCGTGCAGGCACTGGAACTCGTACTGACCGGGGTAATAGTTCTGACCGGCAATGTGGTAAATGGCCGACAAGGTGTGGGCGTTGTGCGTGGCGAACTGCGGGTAGATGACTTCCGGCACCGACAGCAGTTTGCGTGCGCAGGCGATGTAGGAAACGTCGGTGTACACCTTGCGGGTGTAGACCGGATAGCCTTCCAGGCCTTCGACCTGAGCGCGCTTGATTTCGCTGTCCCAGTACGCGCCTTTTACCAGGCGGATCATCAGGCGATGACGGCTGCGGCGAGCCAGGTCAATCACGTAGTCGATCACATACGGGCAACGTTTCTGATAGGCCTGGATCACGAAACCGATGCCGTTCCAGCCAGTCAGTTGTGGCTCGAAGCACAGACGCTCGAGCAGATCCAGCGACAGTTCGAGGCGGTCGGCTTCTTCGGCGTCGATGTTCAGGCCGATGTCGTATTGCTTGGCCAACAGAGTCAGCGACAGCAGGCGCGGGTACAGCTCGTCCATCACGCGCTCGTACTGGGCGCGGCTGTAACGCGGGTGCAGTGCCGACAGCTTGATGGAGATGCCCGGGCCTTCATAAATCCCACGACCGTGGGAGGCTTTGCCGATCGAGTGAATGGCTTGTTCGTACGAGGCCAGGTACTTCTGGGCGTCATGTTCGGTGAGGGCGGCTTCACCTAGCATGTCGTAGGAATAGCGGAAGCCTTTGGCTTCGAACTTGCTCGCATTGGCCAGGGCTTCGGCGATGGTTTCGCCGGTGACGAACTGCTCGCCCATCAGGCGCATGGCCATGTCGACGCCCTTGCGGATCATCGGCTCGCCACTCTTGCCGATGATGCGGCTCAGCGACGACGTCAGGCCGGCTTCATTGTGGGTGGCGACCAGTTTGCCGGTCAGCAGCAAGCCCCAGGTGGCGGCGTTGACGAACAGCGACGGGCTGTTGCCCAAGTGCGGCTGCCAGTTACCGGTGCTGATCTTGTCGCGGATCAGCGCGTCGCGAGTGCCTTTGTCCGGGATGCGCAGCAGCGCTTCGGCCAGGCACATCAGTGCCACGCCTTCCTGGGACGACAAGGAAAATTCCTGCAACAGACCCTGAACAATCCCGGCACGGCCGCCGGCGCTTTTCTGATTGCGCAGTTTTTCGGCAATCGAGGCGGCGAGCTTGTTGGTGGCTTCCGCCATCGGGGCCGGCAGGCGCGCTTGCTCGATCAGCATCGGCACCACTTCAGGTTCCGGGCGACGGTAAGCGGCGGTGATCGAGGCGCGCAGCACCGATTGCGGCAGGATGCTTTCAGCAAACTCCAGGAAGCACTGGTGCGCGTGATCGGTATGGACTTCGCCGGCGTCGTCGGCGTCTTTGCCAGTCAAACCGTTCAGCTCGGTCAGGGTTGCACCACCCTCGAGTTTTTCCAGGTAATTGAAAATTGCCTGCTTGATCAGCCAGTGCGGCGTGCGATCAATCGAGGTCGCGGCCGCCTTGAGGCGTTCGCGGGTCGGGTCGTCAAGTTTGACCCCAAGGGTGGTGGTAGCCATATTTTTATCCTCATGTTTGCCACGACCGCGTGGCATCAGCTGGCGGCAAGATTAGCTGCGCGGTCGTCTAGGTGCAACCGGGTGCAACCCTTTTTTTGTCGGAATAATAAGCAGCTCGTCAGGAAATAAATTCTGGTACTCACATCCCGCGCCCGCTTGGTGCTTTTGCTTCTAGCGCAAACTGAAAAACGCCCTGAAAAGGAGCAAAAACCGACCCTTTTCAAGAAAATCCGACTAGGTGCAACTTATTCGAACGAAACTGGTTGCACCTTATTTGCTTTGTTGAATAGCATTCGCGGCCAAGGTGCAACCGGTCAAAAAGATCGGTGTGCCGGCTGATGGCTTTCCTGGGGAAACATCAGTCATAAATGCGCGGGATCCCGAATCGTCTGTCAAACGTCGTCGTTTGCGAGCGGTTCACCAGCCGCTGCTACATAAAAACAATGCCAGGGCGTAACTCAATGAGCGTAAGCAATCCAACCCTGATCACGTTCGTGATCTACATCGCAGCAATGGTGCTGATCGGCTTCATGGCCTATCGCTCCACCAACAACCTTTCTGACTACATCCTGGGCGGTCGTAGCCTGGGCAGCGTCGTGACCGCACTCTCTGCCGGTGCTTCCGACATGAGCGGCTGGTTGTTGATGGGCCTGCCAGGCGCTATCTATATGTCCGGTCTTTCCGAAAGCTGGATCGCCATCGGCCTGATCGTCGGTGCTTACCTGAACTGGCTGTTCGTTGCCGGCCGTCTGCGCGTGCAGACCGAGCACAACGGCGATGCGCTGACCCTGCCGGATTACTTCTCCAGCCGTTTTGAAGATAAAAGCGGCCTGCTGCGGATCATCTCTGCGGTCGTGATCCTGGTGTTCTTCACCATCTACTGCGCTTCCGGCATTGTGGCCGGTGCCCGTCTGTTCGAAAGCACCTTCGGCATGTCCTACGAGACAGCGCTGTGGGCCGGTGCCGCGGCGACGATTGCCTACACCTTTGTCGGTGGTTTCCTGGCAGTGAGCTGGACTGACACCGTACAAGCTACGTTGATGATCTTCGCCTTGCTGCTGACGCCGATCATTGTGCTGCTGGCGACTGGCGGCATCGACACCACGTTCCTGGCGATCGAAGCACAAGATCCAAGCAACTTCGACATGCTGAAAAACACCACCTTCATCGGCGTGATTTCGCTGATGGGCTGGGGCCTGGGCTACTTCGGCCAGCCGCACATCCTGGCGCGTTTCATGGCCGCGGATTCGGTCAAGTCGATCGCCAACGCCCGTCGCATCTCCATGACCTGGATGATCCTGTGCCTGGGCGGCACCGTTGCTGTAGGTTTCTTCGGTATCGCTTATTTCTCGGCCAACCCTGCCGTGGCCATGCCCGTGAGCGAAAACCACGAGCGCGTGTTCATCGAACTGGCGAAAATCCTGTTCAACCCATGGGTTGCCGGTGTGTTGCTGTCGGCCATTCTGGCAGCGGTAATGAGTACTCTGAGCTGCCAACTGCTGGTGTGCTCGAGTGCCCTGACCGAAGACTTCTACAAAACCTTCCTGCGTAAAAGCGCTTCCCAGGTTGAACTGGTCTGGGTCGGTCGCGCCATGGTGCTGCTGGTTGCGCTGATTGCCATCGCGATGGCCGCAAACCCGGAAAACCGTGTACTGGGTCTGGTCAGCTACGCCTGGGCTGGTTTCGGTGCTGCGTTCGGTCCAGTTGTCCTGATCTCCGTGATCTGGAAAGACATGACCCGCAACGGCGCACTGGCCGGTATCCTGGTCGGCGCGATCACCGTGATCGTCTGGAAACACTTCGAACTGCTGGGCCTGTACGAAATCATCCCTGGTTTCATCTTCGCCAGCCTGGCGATCTACATCGTCAGCAAACTGGGCGCGCCGACTCACGGCATGCTTCAGCGCTTTGCGGCTGCCGAGGCAGATTTCCGCCTGAACAAGTGATGGGAATGAGCTGAGGCTCTGATCTGTTGCCGACATGAAAACGGCCCGCTTCCTTGATGGAGGCGGGCCGTTTTTTTTGGTTTGCAGGAAAAGGGTTGGTGTTTTTGATGCCGTCTTCGCGGGCAAGCCTCGCTCCTACAGGATTTGTGTTCGCCGCAGCACTGTAGGAGCGAGGCTTGCCCGCGAAGAGGCCATCCGCTGCAACACACTACTTCTGAGGGGAATGTCTGTAGCCAAACAACCCGATTCATGAAGGAAAAATCCCTAAAAAAGTAGGGTAAATCTGATTTCCTTGTCCCTCCGTCAACACCCCTTGTCGCTCATGCAGAATCGCCCGCCTTCATTCTGCAGAGACACATCGGATGTTCGCGCCTGCCAATCAACCGCGTTTCACGTTGACCCTCGACGGCGTCCAGAATGAGCTCAAGGTACTTGAGTTCACGGGCAAGGAAGCCATCAGCCAACCCTATCGCTTTGACCTGGAACTGGTCAGCGAGCGCCCAGACCTCGAACTCGAAAGCCTGCTGCACCGTCAGGCGTTTCTGAGTTTCGATGCACAAGGTTCCGGTATTCACGGTCAGATTTATCGCGTAGGCCAGAGCGATTCCGGCCAACGTCTGACGGGCTATCAAATCAGTCTCGTACCGCGTCTGGCGTATCTCGGTCAGCGCATCAATCAGCGGATTTTCCAGCATAAAAGCGTGCCGGCGATCGTCACGCAAATCCTCAAAGACCACGGCATCCAGCGCGATGCCTTCGAGTTCCGGCTCGGCAGCGACTACCCCGAGCGCGAGTACTGCGTGCAGTACGCCGAAAGCGACCTGGCATTCATTCAACGTCTGTGTGCCGAGATCGGCATTCACTACCATTTCCAGCACAGCCCAGATGGGCACCTGTTGGTGTTCGGCGATGACCAGACGGTTTTCCCACGGCTGCCTGAACCGACGCTGTACCTGCCAGGCAGTGGGATGGCGGCGGATGCGCCAGCGATCAAGCGTTTCAACGTGCGCCTGGAAACCCGCACTACGGCGGTCACTCGCCGGGACTACGACTTCCGTAAACCGCGTTTGCAACTCGAAAGCCGCCTCGACAGCGAACAGCGACCAGTGCTTGAGGACTACCACTTCCCCGGCCAATTCACCGACCGCGAACACGGCAAGCATCTGGCGCAACGGGCCTTGGAACGCCACGGCGCGGATTACCGTCAGGCCGAAGGTCGCGGCGATGAATCGGCTTTGGTCAGCGGGCATTTCCTACACCTCGCCGAACACCCGCGTCAGACGTGGAATGACCTGTGGTTGATCACCGAAATCGAACACCGTGGCCGGCAGCCGCAGGTGCTGGAAGAGTCGGCCACCAGCGACAGCCCGGATGATTTCCAGGGCTATCGCAATACCTTTCTGGCGACGCCGTGGGATGTTTCCTTTCGCCCGCCACTGGGGCCAGAAAAACCGCGCATGCTCGGCTATCAGCCCGCCATGGTCACCGGCCCGGCTGACAGCGAAATCCATTGCGACGAGTACGGTCGGGTCAAGGTTCAACTTGCCTGGGATCGCGACGGTCGGCTCAACGAGCATTCCAGTTGCTGGCTGCGTGTCGCCACTGGCTGGGCGCATGACCGCTACGGCAGCGTGATGATTCCGCGCGTCGGCATGGAAGTGCTGGTGGGGTTTGTCGACGCCGATGCCGACAAGCCACTGGTCATGGGGTGCCTGCCCAACGCCGCGACCCCGGTGCCCCTGGATTTGCCAGCCGACAAGACCCGCAGCATTTTCCGCAGTCAAAGTAGTCCCGGTGGCGGCGGTTACAACGAATTGCGCATCGAGGATCGCAAAGGCGCCGAGGAAATCTACCTGCGCGCCCAGCGAAACTGGACTCAGCATGTACTGAACGATCAACAGGTGCAGGTCGACAACCAGCGCAGCATCGTCGTCACCGGCACCGCCCGCCATGAGTTAAAGGCCGACGAAAAACGCATCACCCACGGTCAGCGCCAGACCGAAGTGCGGCAGGACGATCACTTGGTAGTGGTCGGCGACCGGCACATTCGCGTGACCAGTCAGGCCCTCAACGCCAGTCAGCAATTTCACGTCAGCGCCGGCCAGCAAGTGGTCATCGACGGCGGTGCCAGCGCGACCATTCAGGCGGGCGGGCAGTGGATCAACATCGGGCCGGGCGGGATTTTCAGCAGCGTGCCGATTGTGGTCGGTGGTGCACCGATGGCGGCCATGGCCGCTGCGCCGAGCCTGCCGGATGTTCCGTTGAAACTCGCCGCCGCCCCGGCGGCGCTGCTCAGTGCCGCACAAATACTCAGCCTGCAAAGCGACGCGCCATTCTGCGAAGAGTGCGAGCGCTGCAAGGGCGGTGTTTGTGCTGCCTGATGCCTTGTCACCTCACGCCTGGCTGGAACGCGAGCCACTGAAACCGTCGGAGCAACTGTTCGCGATTTTCAGCAGTGCCAGTGCGGCTGAACCGTTCAAAGCCTGGCAACGCTCGATCACCGCTCAAGCGCCGAGCCCGATCTGGGCCGACACCGCGTATGCCGAGTGGGAAGCGGTGATGCCCTATGTCGGAATCGTCGCTGTCGGCAGTGAGTTTCTGGGGTGGGTCGCTACGACCGAGTCCCGCGATTGGGGTTGGCTGGCGGTTTCTTCTGCGTCTCAAGAAGGGCTGGTCGAGCATTTGCGCAGCCTCACTCAAGTTCTTTTCCCAAACAACGATGCGGTGTTTTTTCGCTTCTGGGATGGGCGTTATTTGCTGTCGATTCTTCGGTCTGCCGACGTTAACGCCACGCAGTTAATGCCTGTCATTGACCGTTGTTTGATCAATGGGCAATCGCTCGATATTGGCGGCAGTGCATTGAAAACCGCCAGGGATTTTCCGTGGTGGGAAGTTTCTGAATCGCTGCTCAAACACCTCGCCGAAGAGTCCGCAACAACCCGCATCAACAACTTGGTGAAGTGGTTGAGCGAGGAACGCCCTGATCTTTTTGAGGCGTTTTCCGAAAGCGTCTTGCGCCACAAGGTTGCGATCTTTCTTGAAACACCGGACCTGCCTCAAGCACCCAAAACAGCTTTGGTGGACTACCTGATGGCGGAGCTGAACTGATGGATCAGATCGTACGTATCGAGCAGGAGCTTGATGGTTTCAAAGACACGTTGAGTTTGTATCGCCAGCAACTCGGCAGTTTCTTGAGTAGGAATGCGGACAAGGTCAGTCGGGCTGCGGACATGCCCTCGCTGATGGACATGGAACGGCTCATAAAACTTGGTAATACCACCACCGCGGTGAGCAGTCGTGATGACGATTTTTTCTCCAGTCTTGCGCAGTGCCCGAAGAGCGGGATTCTGGAGATCGAGAGCAAGTTCGAGTCGGTTTACGACATTCCGCTGGGGAATATTCAGGTCGATGTGATTGCCCTGGATGGCGGCAAGTCGACGCCTGTGACGCTCGATAAAAACGGTCAAGGACAATTCGAAGGCTTACCCGGCAAGTTCTACCGTGTTCATGTCCAGAGTGAAGTTACCCCGGCTCAAATCGATGATCTTTTTTCGTCCTACGATGGCTTGACCTCAGAGCTGGAAGGCTGGCTGCGCAAGGAGTGGGAAGGGTTCAGACCGCAGTGGTCGCAGCAATCGGCTTCAGCTCCATTGGCGGCAGTGGGCAATGGAATGCTGGCGGGAAGTTGGGCAGCGATTCAGGCTGTTTGGGATGGCATTGGTGAACTCACCGACATCCTGAAAGACCCCAACGCCTTCGCCGAAAAGCTCGGTGAAAGTGCCAGTCAACTCGCCAATCTGGCCGTTACTGCCCCAGACAAAATGGAAAAGGCCATGTTGTTGGCCAGCGACGAGGCAGCACTGTGTTTGCTGGTACGCACCGCGGTGCTATGGCTCGAAACATTGCCACCTTCGCAACTTGCCGGGGCCTCGGCTGAAGCCATTTCCAAGGTTGTGGTCGGTTTGGTCATCGACTTGTTGATTGGCGTGGTGCTGAGTGTCGTTGGGGTAGGCATTGCCTGGCTGACGGTGCGTCTGGCCAAGTACAGCGCGCAGATTTTTCAGGCCGTAATGGGCTTCGTGAAGTCGATGGTCGCGATCATCAACAACTTCATGGAGTACGTCGACCGCTATAAGAAAGTCGCCGCGCGCGGTGTTGCAGCGGGACTGAAAAAGGGTCGTATGCAACTGCGTTGGAATGGCCGCAAGAACACCACGCTGAAAAAAGACGAACCCCACGACGACGCCTCGAAGCAGGCCACCAACCCCAACGGCGACAGCGCCGACTCCGCGGATAAAACCGCGACCAACAAATGCCCGGTATCGATGGTCACCGGCGAAGAACTGCTGACCCTCACCGACGGTTCGCTGGACGGGATCCTGCCGTTCGACTTCACCCGGCTCTATCGCACCAGCGCCGCCGAGATCGATGGCGGGCTGGGCTTTGGCTGGAGTCATTCGCTCGCCCATCGCCTGGAAATCGACGGCGACACCGTCATCTGGATCGACCACGAAAACCGCCGCACCACCTTTCCGCTGCCAAACCGCGAACGCCCGGCGATCCACAACAGCCTGTCACGCGCGGCGATTTATCTCGGTGATGATCCCGAGGAACTGATCCTCGCCCAGGCTGGCGACGACGCGCGTTTCTACCACTTTCATAACGGTCGGCTGACGGCGATCAGCGACGCCTACAACAACCGCCTGCGCATCGCCCGCGACCGCCAGCAGCGCATCCAGCGCCTCGACAACGGCGCCGGCCGTGCCTTGCTGTTGCGCTATGACCGCGCCCATCTGATCGGCGTCGACTACCAGGTGTTTGTCCCCGCGCAGACCCTCGATGAGTCCTGGAAGACTGAGCAAACACTGGTCAGTTACGGCTACGACGAACGCGATCAACTGATCGAAGCGACCAACGCCGCCGGTGAAAGCGAGCGTTACGACTACGACGACCAGCACGTGATTCTGCAACGGCAACTGGCCGGTGGGGCGAGTTTTTTCTGGGAGTGGGAACGGTCCGGCAAGACGGCGCGCTGCATCCGCCATTGGGCGTCGTTTGCGCAGATGGACGCGCGTTACGTCTGGGATGACCAGGGCAGTGTCACCGTTAAGAACATCGATGGCAGTGAAGAGGTTTACGTCCACGACGACCGGGCGCGGCTGGTGCGCAAGGTCGAGCTGGATGGCGGCGAACAGCTCAAGGCCTATGACGAACAGGGCCGCTTGGTGGCCGAGCAGGATCCGCTGGGGGCCGTCACTGAATACCGTTATGACGAAGTCGGACGGTTGGTGGCGCTGATTCCGCCGCAAGACGAGCCAACGGCCTACGAGTACCGCAACGGTTTCCTGCATGCGCGCTATCGCGGCAAAGCGGTGTGGAAATATCAGCGCAACACGCAGGGGGACGTCACCGAAGAGACCGATCCGGGCGGACAGGTCACCCACTATCACTACGACGACAAAGGTCAGCTGCTGTCGATCCGCTACCCGGACACCAGTCGGCATGTGTTCGTCTGGAATGCCTTGGGCCAGTTGCTAGAAGAGACCTTGCCGGACGGCGGTCAGCGGCGCTTTTCCTACGATGCGCTGGGCCGGCAGACGACCCGTCAGGACGAACACGGTGCGCTCACCCACTACCAATGGGATGCCATCGGCCAACTGATTCAGACAACCCTGCCGACCGGCGCCAGTCGCGGGTTCAGCTACAACGCCTACGGCCAGATCACCGCCGAACGCGACGAACTGGGTCGCGTCACCCGCTACGAATACGCCGACGATCTGCATCTGGTCAGTCGCCGGATCAACCCCGACGGCACCCAGCTCCAGTACCGCTACGACAACGCGCAGCTGCTGCTCACGGACATCGAAAACGAAGCCGGCGAACACTATCGGCTGGACTACACCCCCGGCGGATTGATCCGACAGGAAACCGGCGTCGACGGCCGCCGCACGGCGTATGCCTACGATCTCAACGGGCAGCTGCTGGAGAAAACCGAGTTCGGCGATGACGGTTCGCAACTGGTTACCAGCTATCAACGGGATTCGGCCGGGCGTTTGCTGACCAAGACCCTGCCCGACGGCATCCAGGTCGAGTATCGCTACGACCGCCTTGGCCGATTGATCAGCGTCGACGATGGCCACGATCACCCGCTGGAGTTCGAATACGACGCCCAGGACAGGCTGATCACCGAACACCAGGGCTGGGGCACGTTGCGTTACGGCTACGACGCCTGCGGCCAACTCAGTCGTCTGCGCCTGCCGGACGGCAGCAAACTCGATTATCACCACGCCAAGGGCGGCGCGCTGACGGCCATCGACCTCAACGGCGCGCGCCTCACCACCCACCAATTTTCCTTTGGCCGCGAACAACAACGCCAACAAGGTCAACTGACCAGCCAGTACCACTACGACGAACAAGGCCGGTTAAAAGCCCACGCGATCAACCAGCAAACCCGACCGCTGTACATGCGCCACTACAGCTATGCGGTGAACGGCAACCTGGCGACCATCGCCGACAGCCGTCATGGCCAACGCAGTTATTACTACGACCCGCTCAACCGCCTGACTCGCGTGCGCCACACCCGCGACGAGCCGCCGGAAAGCTTCGCCCACGACCCGGCCGGCAACCTGCTGATGCAGGACCGTCCCGGTTTGGCGACCGTTAAAGGCAATCGCCTATTGATGCAGGGCGATCGTCACTACGACTACGACGCCTTCGGCAACCTGATCCGCGAACGCCGTGGTACCGCACAGAAACTCGTCACCGAATACCGCTACGACTGCCAGCACCGCTTGGTTGGCGTCACGTTGTCGGATGGAAGTTGTGCGAGTTACCGCTACGACGCCTTCGGCCGCCGCATCGCCAAAACCGTCGACGACCACACCACCGAATTCTTCTGGCAAGGCGACAACCTCATTGCCGAAAGCAGCCGCGAACACTACCGCAGCTACGTCTACGAACCGGGCAGCTTTCGTCCGCTGGCCATGCTCGACGGCAAAGGCCCGCGCAAGGCTTGCCCGTTCTACTACCAACTCGATCACCTGGGGACGCCGCAAGAACTGACCGATTTTGGTGGCGAGATCGTCTGGTCGGCGAAGTACAACGCCTACGGCAAGGTCACGCGTCTGGCGTTCGGCGGGGGAGAGCAGCTCGAGCAACCGTTACGGTTTCAGGGGCAGTACTTCGATGCGGAGAGCGGCCTGCATTACAACCGGCATCGGTACTATGATCCGGAGGTTGGTCGGTATCTGACACCGGATCCTATCAAGTTGGCGGGTGGACTGAACCAGTATCAGTACACGCCGAATCCGACGGGGTGGGTTGATCCGTTGGGGTTGAACTCGACGAACTGTCCACCACCGAAAAATAAGAAAAAGGTAGGCTGTCCGTCCCCAGCAGATCCTGATAAGCCTGCCGTAAATCAGGGTGCTCCAGCGCTCCCTAAGGCGACTTACCCTGAACCTAAAACAGAGGAAGAAGCCAAGCGTCAGGTATTAAAGTGGGAGAGAGAATATAAAATGCATTCGGTGGGAAAGCATGGTCCAGAAATAAGTGATAAAGCGATAAAACAGAGGTCAATTGATGGGTCTCATCCGACGAAGAAAGGTGTGAGAGGCCCGATCAGACCAAGCTCTCAGTTCCGTAGCTGGATGATGCAATTCCGCGCGATAGATTATGCTTTGTCTAAGATGCAAGGTGATGTACCCGAGCCAACTGGTTATGACGGTGAGCAAAATCCTTATGTTCGAATGGAATTACCGGGCGCAGGACGTGGATACAAGCCTAATAATAAAGATTTAGATAATCCTCGTTATGTAGAAACACTTGATGGGGCGGAAATAAAGTTTGATAGGAAGAATGTGAAACGTCCGTTTACGGCATTTCCTCGATAGGGTAAATAAAATGTTAACGCATCCGTTTGTAGATACCCCATATGAGCCTCAGCTTTCCTACATTCTTGCCGGAATATCGATCTATGACAGAGAAGAAACGCTTGGCGAGGCTTTGTGGGTTTACAACCCTAATAAGCAGGAAGACAGAGAAGAAATAATAAGAAAATTCATAATTTCAGATTTTGACTATTTAACCTATCGTCACAGATTTTTAATTTTTAAGATGCTTGACGAGATTTTGCATCAGCCAGATTTTGACTTTTCTACACAGTTCGAAAGCGACTATGACGAGTATCATGCTCTCGCTTGGGATGAAACAGAAATAGATGATCCACGGGGCTTTTTTGAAGACATATATAGATTGGCAAGCGAAGAGTGGAAAGACGACCTTCATAAAGCCAGCCTCGAAGATCAATCAACTTGGTAAGGCTTGCGATCTCTGACTCAGATAGATTTTATGACCGCTTCGCGCTCAATTCGCGGGCAAGCCTCGCTCCTACAGAATTGGGGGCGTTACCATTTTTGGCGGTCTGACTCGACCCTGTAGGAGCGAGGCTGCCCGAGAAGGCGGTCTTACAGGCAGCGAAATTTCTGGGCAGGGTCGTCGGAAGTTTCCTTCAACTCGTAGCGGTTTCCATGAACTGGTGCGAAATGTTTTCCATCGATAGTCTCTGGTGGTCACTGAATACTCAGTGGCGGGGTGTAGGAACCCTTCAAAGTCGTTGGAAATGTATTGGCGTCAAAGCTAGGTTTGCGGCCGTTAACGTGCGTCCGTAAGATCAGTTGCGGCGGCTGTGCGCGGGCACGCTTCGGTGTGGTCGAGTTTTCCAAAGGCCTCGATATTCCTACCCCGCGCATAGCTGCCACCCCAGCCTGTAGGAAGGCTGATGGCAGTTCCTATTTACTGCCTCTGGAATTTGAAAATGAAAACACTTCACCCCGATCCTCCCTACGAAAAACCAATCCCCCACCCCAACAGCCGCTTCATGGCCCTCACCAGCAACTGCACCGACATGCCCACCCTGTTCGTCGATACCCACGCGCCGCTCGATGTTTTATACGACGCTGCCAGCTATCGAATTCGCGCCGTCACGCAGGTGCTGGAGAACATGTCGATGCGCGGTTCGGTTGAGTGTGAGTCGTTCATTCTTAGTGATTTTGCGTTGCTGTGTGCCATTCCGTTGCGGGATGGGTGTGATGTGCTGGATGTGATTGGACGGCGATTGCGGGCTCGGCCTTCGGAGTAAGGCTGCTGCAAGATCGTTCCCACGCTCTGCGTGGGAACGATCAGTGGGCAGAACGCCCGCTCAGCCACCAACCCCTGACGTTCGGCGCCGTACAAGGTAAACTTCCCGGCCTTCGCAGGAGCAATCATGAATTATCGTCACGCCTTCCATGCCGGCAATCACGCCGATGTGTTCAAACACCTGACTTTGACCCGCCTCATCGCCTTGATGTCGCGCAAGGAGCAGCCGTTTGCCTATCTCGACACCCACGCCGGCATTGGTCTGTATGACCTGCAGGGCGATCAGGCGAGCCGTACCGGTGAGTACCTGGAAGGGATCGCGCGGTTGTGGGATCAGCCGGATTTGCCGGAGCTGACTGCCGATTACATGAAGGTGCTGCACGACATGAACCCGGATGGCCAGTTGCGCTATTACCCGGGGTCGCCGGAGTTGGCGCGGCGTCTGACGCGGCCGCAGGATCGGCTGATGCTCAACGAGAAGCACCCCGAAGATGGCTTGCTGCTCAAGGACAACATGGCCGGCGATCGTCGGGTGAAGGTGCACTTGGGCGAAGGCTGGCATGTGCCGCGGGCGATGTTGCCGGTGCAGGAGAAGCGGGCGGTGATGTTGATTGATCCGCCGTTTGAGCAGCTTGATGAGATGCAGCGTTGTGCGGCGTCGTTGAAAGAAGCGATTGGCCGGATGCGCCAGACGGTGGCGGCGATCTGGTACCCGGTGAAGGATCAGCGCATGTTGCGTCGTTTTTATCAGGACCTGGCTGGCACGGGCGCGCCGAAGTTGTTGCGGGTTGAGTTGTTGGTGCATCCGCTGGATACGCCCAATAGCCTGAATGGTTCGGGGCTGGCGATTGCCAATCCGCCATGGGGGCTTGAAGAGGAATTGCGTGAGTTGCTGCCGTGGTTGTCCAAGAAGCTTGGGCAGACCCAGGGTGGGTGGCAGATGGATTGGTTGATTGCTGAGAGTTAATCAATTGCATGAGTGGCGTCTGATAGGACGCCATCGCGGGCAAGCCCGCTCCCACAGGGATTTATGTCGATCACAAAAATGGGGTCAAACATAAAGCCTGTGGGAGCGGGCTTGCCCGCGATGCTTTTAGGGCCCGAAAATCAGATCGGGCAAGTCACGCCTGTACCGCCAATCCCGCAATACCCTTCAGGGTTTTTCGCCAGGTACTGCTGGTGATACGCCTCGGCGAAGTAGAACGTCGGCGCTTCTTCAATTTCGGTGGTGATGGTGCCTTTGCCAGCCTTGGTCAACTCGGCCTGGAACACTTGCTCGCTGTGTTTGGCGGCGGCCAATTGTGCCGGGTTGGTGGCATAGATCACCGAGCGGTACTGGGTGCCGATGTCATTGCCCTGGCGCATGCCCTGGGTCGGGTTGTGCAGTTCCCAGAACATCTTCAGCAGTTCGTCATAGCTGACTTTTGCCGGCTCGTAGACCACCAGTACCACTTCGCTGTGACCGGTCAGGCCCGAGCAGACTTCTTCGTACGTCGGGTTCGGCGTAAAGCCGCCGGCGTAACCCACCGCCGTACTGACCACGCCTTCGCGCTGCCAGAACTTGCGCTCCGCGCCCCAGAAGCAGCCCAGGCCGAAGATCGCGAAATCCACGTCCATCGCGAACGGGCCCAGCAGCGGGGCGTCGTGGACGAAGTGTTTTTCCGGCACGGTCATTGGGGTTTCGCGGCCAGGCAGAGCTTGTTCTTTAGTCGGGAGCACGTTTTTGTTCACCAGGATTTCCGAGCGCAGAACCATGATCAGTCCTCTCAGTCAGGTTGAGATGTAAATAAACAGACCACCAGTGTGCCCAATGATGCCAAGTTAATCACTACCCAAAATGTGGGAGCGGTGTGCTGTCAGGCGATCGGACCACGCGGGTAGCGTTTGAGCTTTTCGATCAGCTCGGAACCCGGGATCGGTCGGTCGAACAGGTAGCCCTGGCCGACGTCGCAGCGGTGGCGGCGCAGGAAGGCGAGCTGCTCGGCCGTCTCGATGCCTTCAGCCACGACCTTGAGTTTCAGGTTGTGGGCCATGGCGATCACTGCGGAGGTGATTTCCATGTCGTCCTGGTTGTCCGGGATTTCATGGATGAAGCTTCGATCGATCTTGATGATGTCGATCGGGAATTTTTTCAGGTAGCTGAGCGACGAGTAACCAGTGCCGAAGTCGTCCATGGCCAGGGTCAGGCCCAGGCGCTTGAGCTGGTCGAGCTGCAAGTGGGTGTCTTCGGTGGCTTCCAGCAGCAGGCCTTCGGTCAGCTCCAGCTCCAGCAGGTTCGCCGGCAGCTCTTCTTCCTTGAGGATGTTGGCGATGGACGCTACCAGGTCCGGGTCGGAGAACTGTTTGGGCGACAGGTTGATCGCCACTTGCAGGTTGCCGAGGCCGGCGGCGGTCAGGTCTTTGCTCATGCGGCAGGCCTGGCGGGCGATCCATTTGCCGATCGGGATGATCAACCCGGTTTCTTCGGCGACGCTGATGAACTGGTCCGGGCGGATCATGCCTTTTTCCGGATGGTTCCAGCGCAGCAGCGCTTCCATGCCCAGCAAACGACCGCTGCGCAGGCACAGCTTGGGCTGGTAGAACACGTCCAGCTCGTTCTGGGTCAGGGCGCGGCGCAGGTTGTTTTCGACGAACAGTTTGTAGCTGGCCTCGGCATTCAGCGCTTCGGTGAACACCTGCACCTGGTGCTTGCCGTTGGCCTTGGCCTTATGCAGCGCCAAGCCGGCGTTGCGCATCAGCGTCTGAGGGTCGCGACCATGCAGTGGCGCGCAGGCCAGGCCAACGGAGCCGGTGACGCTGATCAACTGGTTGTCGACGAACATCGGTTTGTCGAGGGTTGCCAGCAATTGGTTGGCGACCTGCTGGCCAGTCGAGAGGTCAGTGTCGTCCAGCAGCACCGCGAATTCGTTACTGGCGAAGCGCGCCAGACTGCCGCTCGGGCTCAGGCTGTTGCGCAAGCGTCGCGCCAGGCTGATCAGCAGTTTGTCGCCGGTCTGGTGACCGAGGCTGTCGTTGATCCGCTTGAAGTTGTCGATGTCCACCAGCAGCAGGCTGATCGGCGTGTCGCTGTCTCGGGCGAAGCGTTCGTCGAGGTTGCGGATGAACGCCGGGCGGTTGCCGAGGTTGGTCAGGTTGTCGGTATAGGCCAGGCGCTCGATGCGCTGCTGGGCGAGCTTGGTCTGGGTGATGTCTTCGTAGATGCCGATGTAGTGCGTCAGCTCACGGTTGTCGCCGTAGACCTTGGAAATCGACAGCTGGCCCCAGTAGGGTTCGAGGTTTTTGCGCCGGCTCTTGAACTCGCCCTGCCAGCTGTTGCTCTTGGCCAGCGCCGACGGTGCGTCGAACAGCAGTTCGCTGAGGTTTTCCAGTGCCGGCAGTTCCGACAGCCGCTGGCCGTGGACTTCCTCGGTGGTGTACTGGGTGATTGCGGTAAAGCTTGGATTGACGTACTCCACCACGCCATCGCAATTGACCAGCAGAAAGGCGTTGGCGCTTTGCTCCACCGCACGCTGGAACAAGTGCAGGGCGCTGGTGGCGGTGCGGCGGTTGTGGTTGTTGATGACCTGGGCGAACTGATCGGCCAGCTCGCCGGCAAAGGCGATTTCGTCCGACTGCCAGGCGCGGGTCGCACCGATCTGTTCCAGGCAGAGCACGCCGACCACTTGGCCGTCGACGCGGATGCTGGCGTCGAGCATGGCGTTGACGTCGCGCGGGCGCAGGCTCTCGGCTATTTCCCGGGTGCGCGGGTCGCGCATGGCGTTGTGGGCGTCGATGGCACGGCCGGTGTGCAAGGCTTCGAGGTAATCGGGGAAACCACTGGCATCGATCGGCTCCGGCAGTTGGTGATTGCGGGTGGCGCGGTGATAGGCCGAGATCGGCGTCAGTAGCGAACCGTCGAGGTTCCACAGGCTGGCGCAGTCGATCTCATAGATATCGCAGGCACTGCGGGTGATCAGTTCGGCGGCTTCTTGCAGGGAGTTGTTGGTGCTGTAGCGCTGGCGGGTCAGCAACAGAATCAGATCTTGCTGGGCGCGCACCCGGTCCAGGTGCTGAAGTTGTTCCTGCTGGGCGCGTTGATTGAGTTCCAGGGCAATTTGCAGGCGTGAGTTTTGGGTTTCCAGATCCAGCGCCGGCAGCAGCGGTTCATCGATGAACAGGCCGTCTACCACCATCAGGTAGCCGCGTAGCAGGTGTCGATTGTGTTGTTTGTAAGCTTCGCCCAGTTCCAGCAGGCTCAGTACCCCTGCGGCGGTGTGCAAGGTGTAGCGGATCAGGTAATGCGGGCTATTGGTGAGTTGCTGCTGGATCGTGTCGTGCAGTTGATAGCGCGCTTCGGGCTCCATCAGGCTGGCATAGGGCGAGCCGACCAGAGCACAGAGTTCCACTGCCGGCAGGCCGAACTGTCGTTCGCAATTGGGGTCGAGAAACAGCAGCGCCCAGCTCGGTTCATTCAGCCGTTCGAAACGCAGCATGCCGAGCCGCGAGGGCACAGGCAACTGCGTCACTACCTCGGCCACCATACGGCTGGCGGCATCGGGTTGGCTCTTCATATAGAGGGAAACTCGCTTCGAATATGCTGATCGCGCCGGGCTCTCGCCCTCTTTACTGTTGTCTGCGGCAAGGTTGCATCATTGCGACACCGACTGACAAGAGACATGAAGGCCAAGTGCTATAAGAATATGTCGGCAGGTGTGAAGAATTCTCCAGCGAGGGGTCGAAAGTAATGTTGTGAGTCAAAAAGCTCGCAGCCTTCGGCAGCTCCTGCAAGGCCGCGATCTTTTCCGGAGTCAACGCAGTTTTATGGTTATCGACTGCAGTTGGTTGCCATCCCGATCGTGATAATTGACGCGAACCTGTTCAGCATCGACGACCAGATGCGCGAAATTATCCTGGCTGATTACCTCACTGGTCAGCTCATGCCGATAATCTCCCGCGGCCGTTCGGGCTAACGCTTGGTCGAAGATGAAGGTCGATGCCTTGGCATACGGCAGCAGTTTACTGTTGCACAGTGGTGAAGAGACGATGGTGTGAACTTCGAAGTCCGGTACCTCACTGTGAGTCAGGCGGCTGGTCAGCGAGCCGTGGACATCACCGGAAATGAAGAAGACGTTCTTGATGCCGTGCGTACGAATCGTCTCCAGCAGCCGTAGTCGTTGTTCCGGGAAGGCTTTCCAGGCGTCATCGCCGTTAAGTTTGCGATCGGGGTAGAACATGACGCTGGTGACCACGAATTTGACCCGGGCCGGGCTGTTGATCAGCCATTTGAGCAGCGCCTGTTCCTGTTCTTCATCAAGAATGCGCCGGTCGCTGGCCGACAGATTGCGTCGGGTTCGGCTGTCGGTGATAAACCATTCGATATCGCCCTCGGTGAATTGATACCAATAGTGCGGCAGCAGTGCTCTGTTTACTTGCCCGTTGGCAAGCAGTTCATGTACGGGGCTGTGGCTGACCTGATAGAGCTCATACGCTGCCATGGCATTTTTGTATAAGTGAATGTCACTCTTACTTGCATTGGCTGGCCAGTTGTCTTCAATTTCATGGTCGTCGAGGATCATGTAAGTTGGCACGCCGGACATTAACGCCGATATATGAGGCTGAGAAAAAGCCGTGCGGTATTTGCTGAGAATGTCCTTGTATTCCCGGTCGGGGGCCACGAGGTTCAGGTCATCGACGTAGATTTGGTCGCCAGTCATCAGCATGGCGCTGATGGGCGGTTCGGCGTGTTCCGCCAGGTTTGTGATCGAGGCAAAGATCCGGTCGCCCACATGCGGGGCCGACGCAACGCCGGCGGTCATTCGCAGGTAACGACATGAGCCGACGATATAAGCCCGTGGCGTGGTGGTTTTGCTGGACTGCGTGCGAAAGCGATAGATCTCCCGCGGCCATTGCAGCGGCAGTTCCTGAGCCGTCTCCACGGTATGCACCGGGCTCATGGGGCTGAACCAGCCCGCCTGGTATTCATAGTCGGTATCGGTGGCAAGGTCGTTGAGGGCAATCACATCGGACATATCGCGCAAGATTGTCAGTTTCACAAATACGCCTTTGGACCAGTGGTCCTCGCCGGTGCGTCGATAACGGATGCCTGCAAATACCAAGGCGTCATTCTGTAATTCGCCGCGCAAGAAAATGCGGGCATGGTTAGTTGTAGTGTGGCCAATAATTGGGCCGACAGTCGGTTTGAACATGTTCGAATCCATTCGAAGTAATGCTAACTAAGCAGATTAGGTTGTCGAGGTTTCTATTAGAAATTCTCCAAACTAAGCCTAGTTATTGGCGCGCAAAAAATATCGGGCGGAAGTGGACTTGAGTTGTAGGCGGCGTAAGCCATGTGTGTAGGAATAAAACTCGGAAGAGGGCATTTTTCGAGGCAAAAAAAGCCCCGCCAAATTGGCGGGGTTGAGGTACGAGCGTGGCGCTCGGAAAACATGGAACGCGACAGGCCCTCCGGTGAAGGAGGGCCGGCCGGTGTTACAGCAGGATGGTGCGGATGTCCGCCAGCAGGTCGCTCAGACGCTTGGTGAAGCGTGCAGCAGCGGCGCCGTTGATCACACGGTGATCGTAGGACAGCGACAACGGCAGCATCAGTTTCGGCTGGAAGGCTTTGCCGTCCCAGACTGGCTGGATGGTTGCCTTGGAAACACCGAGGATCGCCACTTCCGGCGCGTTGACGATCGGCGTGAAGCCGGTGCCGCCAATGTGGCCGAGGCTGGAAATGGTGAAGCAGGCGCCTTGCATGTCGTCAGCGGTGAGCTTTTTGTCGCGGGCCTTGGCGGCCAGCACCGCGGCTTCGGCTGCCAGTTGCAACAGGCTCTTCTGGTCGACGTTCTTGATGACCGGTACCAGCAGGCCGTCCGGAGTGTCGACCGCGAAGCCGATGTTCACGTACTTCTTGCGGATGATCGCCTTGCCGCTTGGCGCCAGCGAACTGTTGAAGTCCGGCAGTTCCTTGAGCAGGTGCGCGCAGGATTTGAGCAGCAGTGGCAGGATGGTCAGCTTGACGCCGGCCTTCTCTGCAACGGCTTTCTGGGCGATACGGAACGCTTCCAGGTCGGTGATATCAGCCGAATCGAACTGAGTCACGTGAGGAATGTTCAGCCAGCTGCGATGCAGGCTCGACGCGCCGATTTGCATCAGGCGAGTCATCGGCACTTCTTCGGTTTCGCCGAAACGGCTGAAGTCCACGACCGGAATCGGCGGGATGCCCGCGCCGCCAGTTGCGCCGCCAGCGGCCGGTGCTTCCTTGGCCTTCTGCATCATGGCCTTGACGTAAACCTGCACGTCTTCTTTCAGCACACGACCGTGCGGGCCGCTTGGGCTAACCGAGCTCAGCTCGACGCCGAATTCACGGGCGAGTTGGCGAACAGCCGGGCCTGCATGAACTTTGGCGCCTGGCTTGGCCGGGGCAGCAACAGGTGCGGCCGGAGCCGGAGCAGGTGCTGCGGCGGCTGGAGCTGGCGCGCTCGCTGCAGCAGCGGCCGGAGCGGGGGCCGCAGCAGGCGCAGCGCCTTTGACTTTCAGCTTCAGGATCAGGTCGCCAGTACCGACTTCGTCATCCAGCTTGATGGAAACGCTTTCCACCACGCCAGCGGCAGGCGATGGAATTTCCATGCTCGCCTTGTCGGATTCCAGGGTGATCAGCGACTGGTCGGCGGCGACGGTGTCGCCAGCCTTGACCAGCACTTCGATGATCTTGGCCTTGCCCGCCGAACCGATGTCCGGGACGTGAATGTCCTGAACAGTGTCGGCAACCGGAGCCGCCGGAGCCGCAGCGGCTGGCGCTGGAGCAGCGGCAGCAGGCGCAGCAGCCTGAGCTGGTGCGGCCGCGGCCGGTGCCGCAGCACCCGCCACTTCCAGGTCCAGAATCAGGTCGCCGGTGCCGACTTCGTCGTTGAGCTTGACGCTGATGGCCTTGACCACGCCAGCGGCAGGCGATGGAATTTCCATGCTGGCCTTGTCGGATTCCAGGGTGATCAGCGACTGATCAGCCGCGACGGTGTCGCCGACCTTGACCTGGATCTCGATGATCTGGGCCTTGCCCGACGAACCGATGTCCGGCACGTGCACTTGCTGAACGCTGGCAGCAGCAGGCGCTGCGGCTGGAGCGGCCGGCGCTTTGGCGGCAGCCGGCGCAGCTTCAGCCTTGGCAGCTGGCGCAGCGGCAGGCGCAGGCGCCGCAGCAGCAGCGGCACCTTCGACTTCCAGCTCCAGCAGTTCGTCGCCTTCTTTCAGGCGATCGCCCAGCTTCACTTTCAGGCTCTTGATGATACCGGCCTTTGGCGCAGGCACTTCCATGCTCGCCTTGTCCGACTCAAGTGTCAGGATGCTCTGGTCGGCTTCGATACGGTCGCCGACCTTCACAAACAGTTCAATTACTTCACCTTCACCGCTGCCGATGTCAGGTACGCGAATGAGTTCGCTCACAGAGTGTCTCCTCAGCAGTCCAGTGGGTTGCGTTTTTCCGGGTTGATACCGAACTTGGCGATGGCTTCAGCCACCACTTTAGGTTCGATGTCACCACGGTCAGCCAAGGCTTCCAGGGCTGCCAACACCACGAAATGACGGTCGACTTCGAAGAAGTGACGCAGCTTCTTGCGGCTGTCACTGCGGCCGAAACCATCGGTGCCCAGGACTTTGAATTCCTTGGACGGGACCCACTGACGAATTTGCTCAGCGAACAGCTTCATGTAGTCGGTAGACGCAATGACCGGACCTTTACGGCCGTTCAGGCACTCTTCCACATAGCTCAGCTTAGGCTTCTGGCCCGGGTGCAGACGGTTGGTGCGCTCAACGGCCAGGCCATCGCGACGCAGTTCGTTGAAGCTGGTAACGCTCCACACGTCAGCGCCGACGTTGAACTCTTCACGCAGGATCTTCGCCGCTTCACGGACTTCACGCAGGATGGTGCCGGAGCCCATCAGCTGAACGTGGTGCGCCGCTTCGCGGGTGTCTTCCTCGAGCAGGTACATGCCCTTGATGATGCCTTCCTCGACACCGGCCGGCATGGCTGGTTGCTGGTAGGACTCGTTCATCACGGTGATGTAGTAGAAAACGTCCTGCTGCTCTTCGGTCATCTTCTTCATGCCGTCCTGAATGATCACCGCGAGCTCGTAGCCGTAGGTTGGATCAAAGGTGCGGCAGTTCGGGATGGTGGCAGCCAGGATGTGGCTGTGACCGTCTTCGTGTTGCAGGCCTTCGCCGTTCAGCGTGGTCCGGCCGGCGGTGCCGCCGATCAGGAAGCCACGGGTGCGGCTGTCGCCAGCGGCCCAGGCCAGGTCGCCGATACGCTGGAAGCCGAACATCGAGTAGAAGATGTAGAACGGCAGCATTGGCTGGTTGTGGCTGGAGTACGAAGTACCGGCAGCGATGAAGGAGCTCATGGCGCCCGCTTCGTTGATGCCTTCTTCGAGGATCTGGCCCTTCTTGTCTTCCTTGTAGAACATCACCTGGTCTTTATCGACTGGCTCGTAGAGCTGGCCGACGGACGAGTAGATGCCCAACTGACGGAACATGCCTTCCATACCGAAGGTACGGGCTTCGTCCGGGATGATCGGAACGATGCGTGGACCGATTTCCTTGTCCTTGACCAGTTGCGCGAGGATCCGCACGAACGCCATGGTGGTGGAAATTTCACGGTCGCCCGAACCATCAAGAATGGCCTTGAGGGTGTCAAGCGACGGGGTCGGCACGCTGAAGCTCTGCGCGCGACGCTGTGGCACGAAGCCGCCCAGTGCGGTACGGCGCTCGCTCAGGTAGCGGGCTTCAGCGCTGTTTGGTTCCGGTTTGAAGAACGGCAGGTTTTCCAGCTCTTCGTCTTTGACCGGAATGTCGAAACGATCACGGAACAACTTCAGGCTGTCGACATCGACTTTCTTGGTGTTGTGCGCAGTGTTTTTCGCTTCGCCGGCACCGGTGCCATAACCTTTGATGGTTTTGGCCAGGATGACGGTCGGTTGTTCTTTGTGGTTGACCGCTTCGTGGTACGCCGCGTAGACCTTGTACGGGTCGTGGCCGCCACGGTTGAGTTTCCAGATCTCGTCGTCGGACAAGTCTGCAACCATCGCCTTGAGTTCTGGCGAGTTGAAGAAGTGTTCACGCACGAAGGCGCCGTCTTTGGCTTTGTAGTTCTGGTACTCGCCGTCGATGACTTCGTCCATGCGACGTTGCAGGATACCGTCGACGTCTTTGGCCAGCAGTGGGTCCCAGAAACGGCCCCAGATGACTTTGGTCACGTTCCACTGAGCACCGCGGAACACGCCTTCGAGTTCCTGGATGATCTTGCCGTTGCCGCGAACCGGGCCATCAAGGCGCTGCAGGTTGCAGTTAATGACGAAGATCAGGTTGTCGAGCTTCTCGCGGCCAGCCAGCGAGATCGCGCCCAGGGATTCCGGCTCGTCACACTCGCCGTCGCCCAGGAAGCACCAGACTTTTTGCTTGCCTTCAGGGATGAAGCCACGGGCTTCCAGGTACTTCATGAAGCGTGCCTGGTAGATCGCCTGGATCGGGCCCAGACCCATGGATACGGTAGGGAACTGCCAGAAGTCAGGCATCAGCCAAGGGTGCGGATAGGACGACAGGCCCTGACCGTCGACTTCCTGGCGGAAGTTGTTCATCTGGTCTTCGGTGATGCGGCCTTCCATGAACGCGCGGGCGTAAACGCCTGGCGAGGTGTGGCCCTGGAAGTAGATCAGGTCGCCGCCGTGTTCGTCGGTCGGGGCCTGGAAGAAGTAGTTGAAGCCGATGTCATACAGGGTCGCACTGGAAGCGAAGCTGGAGATGTGACCGCCGAGGTCAGAATCTTTCAGGTTCGTACGCATTACCATGGCCATCGCGTTCCAGCGTACCAACGAGCGAATGCGGCGTTCCATGAACAGGTCGCCAGGCATGCGTGCTTCGTGGGTAACGGGGATCGTGTTGCGGTAAGGCGTGGTGATGGCGTAAGGGAGCTGCGAGCCGCTACGGGTCGCGAGTTCGCCCATACGGGTCATCAGATAGTGAGCACGGTCTTCGCCTTCTTTGTCGAGAACCGATTCCAGGGCGTCCAGCCATTCCTGGGTTTCGACGGGATCGAGGTCTTGCATGGCTTGCTCCAGGGCGGAAAGGCTTCCAGAATCGGTTGCCTGAGTTTGCGACTGGCCTTGTGGGCAGACGATATAAATTCTTGGATTGCCGATAGGTTGTTCCGGCGGCGTGTAGTTTTACTACAAATCATCGGGCATTTCAGCCTTTCGAATGTATAGACGAGTAGTAAAACTACAGAAGATTGGCTTGTGGCCTCCGGCTGCGTTGTGAGAATAATCGTTAAGGTTGGTCTTTTGCCAACCAAAAAAGGTGAAGGCTTGATGATCGCTGCCAAAAATAAACAAATTTCAGCTATTTCTAACCTTTGTTCGACAGTCGGTCAGGTAGCGCATTTTCACGAATCACTACATGCAGCCCTTCACACGCCGATCAAGGATAGACCATGAGCCTCCCTTCGCTTGCCGAACTGCCCGGCGTACTCCAGCCATTTGTCACCCGTGCCGAGCAGTCGTTCCGTACGGCCGTCGCGGCGCTTGCCGATGATCATGGCCTGTCTGCCTGGACGCCTGAGCGCTGGGCGCAATTTGCCCGCGTCACCGCCGCCAGCGACTTTGTCATTGAGCAGAGTGTGCGTGACCCTTTGATGTTGCTGGAGCTGGTGCAGTCCGGCGAGCTTGACCGCGCCTTTGCCCCGGGCGAGTTGTGCGCACAGATTGCGACGGCGGTGAGCGTAGCCGAAACCGACGACCAACTTGGCCGCGCCCTGCGTCGCCAGCGCACCCGCCAGCAAGTGCGGATCATCTGGCGCGATCTGACTCGCCGGGCCGATTTGATCCAGAGCTGCCGCGACCTCTCGGACATGGCCGATGCCAGCATCGATCAGGCCTATCAGTGGTTGTATCAGCGCCATTGCCAGCAGTTCGGCACGCCCACCGGGCGACGTAGCGGCGAGCCGCAACAGATGGTCATCCTCGGCATGGGCAAGCTCGGCGCCGTGGAGCTGAACCTGTCGTCGGACATCGACCTGATCTTCGCCTACCCCGAGGGCGGCGAAACCGTCGGCGTGAAACGGTCACTGGATAACCAGGAATTTTTCATTCGTCTCGGCCAGCGCCTGATCAAGGCGCTGGACCCGATGACCGTCGACGGTTTCGTGTTCCGCGTCGACATGCGCTTGCGGCCTTACGGTTCGTCCGGCGCGCTGGTGCTGAGCTTCAATGCACTGGAGCAGTATTACCAGGATCAGGGCCGCGACTGGGAACGCTACGCGATGATCAAGTCGCGCGTGGTGGCCGGCGATCAAGTGGCGGGCGCGCAACTGCAAGAGATGCTGCGCCCGTTCGTTTACCGGCGTTATCTGGACTTCTCGGCCATCGAAGCGCTACGCACCATGAAGCAGCTGATCCAGCAGGAAGTCCGGCGCAAGGGCATGGCTGACAATATCAAGCTGGGTTCCGGCGGCATTCGTGAAGTCGAATTTATCGCTCAGGCCTTCCAGTTGATTCACGGTGGCCGCGACCTGAGTCTGCAGCAGCGTCCTCTATTAAAAGTACTGAGCACCCTCGAAGGTCAGGGTTACCTGCCGCCAGCGGTGGTCAGCGAGTTACGCGAAGCCTACGAATTTCTGCGTTACACCGAACACGCGATCCAGGCGATTGCCGACCGCCAGACCCAGATGCTGCCGGATGGCGAACAGGATCAGGCGCGCATTGCCTTTATGCTCGGGTTTGCCAATTGGACGGCATTCCACGAGCAGCTGATGTACTGGCGTGGCCGGGTGGCCTGGCACTTTGCTCAGGTGATTGCCGATCCCGATGAAGAAGACGGCGCCGAGAGCGAAGTGGTGGTCGGCGGGGAATGGCTGCCGCTGTGGGAGGAGGCGCAGGACGAGGAAGCCGCGTGCCGTCAGTTGGAAGAGGGCGGTTTTGCCGACGCCTCCAAGGCGCTGAAAGCCTTGGCCAGTCTGCGTGGCAGCCCGCAATTGCGCGCCATGCAGCGCCTGGGGCGTGAACGCCTCGATGCTTTTATTCCGCGCTTGCTGGCTCAGGCTGTGGAGCATGCCAGCCCCGATCTGGTGCTGGAGCGGGTGCTGCCGCTGGTGGAAGCCGTGGCGCGTCGTTCCGCCTATCTGGTGTTGCTGACCGAGAACCCAGGCGCCCTGCGCCGCTTGCTGACGCTATGCGCCGCGAGCCCATGGATTGCCGAACAGATCACGCGCTTCCCGCTGCTGCTCGACGAACTGCTCAACGAAGGCCGGCTGTTCAAGCCACCGTTGGCGCCGGAACTGGCGGCCGAATTGCGCGAGCGTCTGACGCGGATTCCCGAAGACGATCTCGAACAACAAATGGAAGCCCTGCGGCATTTCAAGCTGGCGCACCGCTTGCGCGTCGCTGCCTCGGAAATCGCCGGCAGCCTGCCTTTGATGAAGGTCAGTGATTACCTGACCTGGCTTGCCGAAGCGATCCTCGAACAAGTGCTGGCCCTGGCCTGGCGCCAGACCGTGGCCAAGTACGGCTCACCACTGCGCACTGACGGTACCTTGTGCGACCCTGGCTTCATCATTGTCGGTTACGGGAAAGTCGGCGGTCTGGAGCTGGGGCATAGTTCGGACCTGGATCTGGTGTTTATCCACGACGGCGATCCGCAGGCCGAAACCGACGGGCCGAAGCCTATCGATGGCGCGCAGTTTTTTACCCGGCTCGGGCAGCGCATCATTCATTTGCTGACGGCGCAGACCAACTCCGGCCAGTTGTATGAAGTGGACATGCGCCTGCGGCCGTCCGGTGCGTCCGGTTTGCTGGTGAGTTCCCTGGGGGCGTTTGCCCGGTATCAGGAAAACGAAGCCTGGACCTGGGAGCATCAGGCGCTGGTACGGGCGCGGGTGCTGGTGGGCAGTCAAGATGTCGGCCAGGCATTCGAGAAGGTTCGCGCGGCGGTATTGGCCAAACCGCGGGACCTGCCGACCTTGCGCCAGGAGGTCAGCGAAATGCGCGCCAAGATGCGCGATAATCTGGGCAGCAAGAGCACTGCGGCGGGCATGGCGGCAAATGCCTTCGAGGCCACGGCGCCGTTCGATCTCAAGCAGGACGCCGGAGGTATCGTCGATATTGAATTTATGGTGCAATACGCGGCTCTGGCATGGTCTGAAGCGCATCCGTCATTGCTGCGCTATACCGACAATATCCGCATTCTGGAAGGGTTGGAGGAGGTCGGGCTGATGCCCGCCGAAGACGCCAGCCTGTTGCGTGAAGCCTATAAGGCCTACCGCTCCGCCGCTCACCGGGAGGCCTTGCAGAAGGACGCCGGCGTAATACCGGGCGACCAGTTCGTGGATGAACGACGGCAGGTCATGCGGATCTGGCGCGAGCTGGGGTTAAGCTGAAACGGATATTTGTAGTACCTGATATCCCTGTGGGAGCGAGCCTGCTCGCGATGAGGCCGTCACATTCAACATTTATGATGACTGTGAGGCCGCCATCGCGAGCAGGCTCGCTCCCACACTGGATGTGCGGTGTAAGGTAGATGAAGCCGCTAAGCTGTATCGCATGGATGTGCACAAAATTGATCCGACGAGCCCCAATCGGCTCGTCCAAATGACCTGACGGTTCACCCCGAAGGTGCTGGATTCTCGAGGCGGGGAGGCGTATGCCTCCCCGGCTCGTTTTTGGAAACCACATGAAAATTCTGATCGTTGGGCCCAGTTGGGTCGGTGACATGGTGATGGCGCAGACACTTTTTCAGTGTCTCAAGCAGCGCCACCCGCAGTGCGAAATCGACGTTCTGGCCCCCGAGTGGAGCCGGCCGATTCTCGAGCGCATGCCCGAAGTGCGCCAGGCCTTGAGCTTCCCGCTCGGCCACGGCGTGCTGGAACTGGCGACGCGTCGGCGCATCGGTAAATCCCTGGCCGGTCAGTACGACCAGGCCATCCTGCTGCCCAATTCCCTGAAGTCGGCGCTGGTGCCATTTTTCGCCGGTATCCCGAAACGCACCGGCTGGCGCGGCGAATTCCGCTATGGCCTGCTCAATGACGTGCGCACGCTCGACAAAGAGCGTTACCCGCTGATGATCGAACGCTTCATGGCCCTGGCCTTTGAGCCTGGCGTCGAGCTGCCGAAGCCCTATCCGCGGCCGAGCCTGCAGATCGACCCGGTGACCCGCGACGGCGCACTGGCCAAGTTCGGTCTGGCCCTAGACCGTCCGGTGTTGGCGCTGTGCCCTGGCGCCGAGTTCGGCGAGTCCAAGCGCTGGCCGTCCGAGCACTATGCCAAGGTCGCCGAAGCGAAGATCCGTGAAGGCTGGCAGGTCTGGCTGTTCGGCTCGAAAAACGATCATGCGGTGGGCGAAGACATTCGTGCACGGCTGATTCCGGGTTTGCGTGAAGAATCGGTCAACCTCAGTGGCGACACTTCCCTGGCCGAGGCCATCGATCTGCTGTCCTGCGCCGATGCGGTGGTCTCCAACGACTCCGGCTTGATGCACGTGGCTGCCGCGCTGAACCGCCCGTTGGTGGCGGTGTACGGTTCGACGTCGCCGGGTTTCACACCACCATTGGCCGAGCATGTCGAAATCGTGCGCCTGGGCATCGAATGCAGTCCGTGCTTCGATCGCACCTGCCGGTTCGGTCATTACAATTGCTTGCGCCAACTCATGCCCAAAGCGGTGAACGAAGCCTTGCAGCGGTTGCTGGGCACTGTGGTCGAGGTCAAATAGTTTGCGGGTACTGTTGATCAAGACTTCTTCGCTGGGCGACGTGATTCACGCGCTGCCAGCGTTGACCGACGCGGCGCGGGCTATCCCCGGCATCACGTTCGACTGGGTGGTGGAAGAAGGCTTCGCCGAGATTCCGACCTGGCACCCGGCCGTGGGCAAGGTGATTCCGGTGGCGATCCGTCGCTGGCGCAAGAACATCTGGCAGACCATCAAGAGTGGCGAGTGGAAGCGCTTCAAACAAAGCATTCGCGCGACCAAATATGACTTGGTGATCGATGCCCAGGGCCTGCTGAAAAGCGCGTTGCTGACTCGCTACGCCAAAGCCCCGGTGGCCGGGCTGGACAAAAATTCGGCTCGCGAACCCATCGCCGCGCGCTTCTATTCCCGACGTCTGGCCGTGGCCCGTGGGCAGCACGCGGTAGAGCGAGTGCGTCAGCTGTTCGCGGTCGCACTGGGTTACGACCTGCCTAAAGGGCTGGGCGACTATGGCCTGAACGTCGAGCGACTGGTGGAGTTGCCGCGCAAGAATCCGTACGTGGTGTTTCTTCATGGCACCACTTGGGACACCAAGCACTGGCCCGAAGCCTATTGGCGTGAGCTGGCCGAGCGGGTGGGTTACCTCGGCGTGGCGGTGAAGCTGCCGTGGGGTAATCCGGTCGAAAAGGCCCGCGCCGAGCGCATCGCCAAAGACATGCGACACGTCGAAGTGCTACCCAAACTGAACCTGGCGGGTGTCGGCAAAGTCCTGGCCGGAGCGCAAGCCTGCGTAGCGGTGGACACCGGTCTCGGTCACCTGGCCGCGGCGCTGGACGTGCCGACCCTGTCGCTGTTCGGCCCGACCAACCCGGGCCTGACCGGCGCGTACGGCAAATCGCAGATTCACATGGCCAGCGATTTCCCCTGCGCGCCGTGCCTGCAAAAGAAATGCACCTATCAACCGACGGCCGACGATGCCCGTCGGTTCGACCTGAAACGCGAGTGGCCCCTGTGCTTCACGCGTCTGAATCCCGAGCGTGTCGCGAGCCGACTGAGCACGTTGTTACTGGCTGAGGAGCTGCGCTGATGCAATTGGCATTTGTCCTGTACAAATATTTTCCGTTTGGGGGCTTGCAGCGCGATTTCATGCGCATCGCTCTCGAATGCCAGCAGCGCGGCCATCAGATTCGTGTCTACACGCTGATCTGGGAAGGCGATGTTCCGCCGGGTTTCGAAGTGCTGGTGGCGCCGGTCAAGGCGTTCTTCAATCATCGGCGCAACGAAAAACTCACCGAGTGGATGGAAGCTGATCTGGCCAAGCGTCCGGTGGATCGCCTGATCGGTTTCAACAAAATGCCGGGCCTGGACGTTTACTACGCTGCCGACGGCTGCTTCGAAGACAAGGCGCAAAACCTGCGTAACTCGCTATACCGTCGCTGGGGCCGCTACCGGCACTTCGCCGAGTATGAGCGCGCAGTGTTCGCCAAGGACGCCAAAACTGAAGTGCTGATGATTTCCGAAGTGCAGCAGCCGCTGTTCATCAAGCATTACGACACGCCGCTTGCACGCTTCCATTTACTGCCGCCGGGTATCTCTCAGGACCGTCGCGCACCCGCCAATGCGGCCCAGATTCGCGCTGAGTTTCGTCAAGAGTTCAACCTCAAGGATGACGATTTGCTGCTGGTGCAGATCGGTTCCGGGTTCAAGACCAAAGGCGTGGACCGCAGCCTCAAGGCGCTGGCCGCGCTGCCCGCCGAACTGAAAAAACGCACCCGGCTGTTTGTAATTGGCCAGGACGACCCCAAAGTATTCCAGCTGCAGAGCGCCACTTTGGGCCTGGGCGACAACGTGACGTTCCTCAAGGGCCGCAGCGATATCCCGCGTTTCCTGCTCGGTGCCGATTTGTTGATTCACCCGGCGTACAACGAAAACACCGGGACGGTATTGCTTGAAGCTCTGGTGGCCGGCTTGCCGGTGCTGGTGAGCGCGGTGTGTGGGTATGCCCATTACATCGCCGAGGCCGATGCGGGTCTGGTGCTGGATGAGCCCTTCGATCAAGCCCAACTGACTCAATACCTGACCGGCATGTTGAACGACCAGGATGCACGGGCGGCCTGGAGCCGCAACGGTCTGGCCTTCGCCGAGACGGCCGACCTCTACAGCATGCCGCAGCACGCGGCCGATGTGATTCTGGCGGAGCACGCTTAATGAAGTTGATGCTGGCTGAACCGTTCAAGAGCCTCTGGGCCGGGCGCGATCCGTTTGCCGAAGTCGAGGGTCTCAAGGGCGAGGTGTACCGCGAGCTTGAAGCGCGCCGGACACTGCGTACTGAAGTGGATGGCCACGGGTTCTTCGTGAAGATCCACCGTGGCATCGGCTGGGGTGAGATTTTCAAGAACCTGCTGACCGCCAAGCTGCCAGTGCTTGGCGCGGGCCAGGAATGGAAGGCTATTCAGCGCCTGCAAGAAGTCGGCGTGCCGACCATGACCGCCGTCGCTTACGGCGAGAAAGGCAGCAACCCGGCGGACCAGCATTCGTTCATCGTTACGCAAGAGCTGGCGCCCACCGTCAGCCTCGAAGATTTCAGCATCGACTGGGTCAAGCAGCCGCCCGAGCCAAAACTCAAGCGTGCCTTGATCGCCGAAGTCGCGCGCATGACCGGCATGATGCACCGCGCCGGGGTCAACCACCGCGACTGCTACATCTGCCACTTCCTGCTGCACACCGACAAGCCGGTGACCTTTGATGATTTCAAGCTGTCGGTGATCGATCTGCACCGGGCTCAGACCCGTCCGACGATTACCCAACGCTGGCGCAACAAGGACCTGGCGGCGCTGTATTTTTCGGCGCTGGACATCGGCCTGACCCGTCGCGACAAACTGCGTTTCCTCAAGGGGTACTTCCAACAGCCGCTGCGCCAGATTCTGGCCGAAGAAGCGGGACTGTTGGCATGGCTCGAAGGCAAGGCCAACAAGCTCTACGAGCGTAAGCAGCGATACGGGGATGCGCTCTGATGTCGGGTTGGACACTGGAACCTGCTTACAGCGATCTGGCAGAAGACTTCGGCAGTCTTGACGCGGTGTTCGCGCTCAAGGGCGAACAACTGACCCGCGATCCACTGTCCGAGGTCATTCGCGTCCAGCGCAATGGCGTCAACTATTACGTCAAGCGCTACGTCGGCGCCGGCAAAGGCCTGCGCCGTTACCTGGGCAAGCCGCGGGTGAAAGCTGAATGGCAGAACCTCAAGCGTTTCGCCAAATGGGGCATTCCCACCGCCGAAGTAGTGGCCTGGGGGCTGGAGCGGCGCGGCGCGGCATACAACCGTGGAGCGATGATCACACGCGAACTGCCGCATACCGAAGACTTGTCGGCCCTGGCTGACCGGCATGATCCGAAACTGGCAGATCGCGCTTGGGTCGACAGCATCAGTCGACAGCTGGCGGGTTATACCCGGACCATGCACGACCACCGTTTCACCCATAACGATTTGAAGTGGCGCAACCTGCTGATCGACGATGAGGCTAAATTGTTTCTGATCGATTGCCCCAACGGTGATTTCTGGAGCGGTTTCTGGCTCAAATACCGGATCACCAAGGATCTGGCCTGTCTCGACAAGGTCGCCAAGTATCACCTGTCGGCCACCCAGCGCCTGCGCTTCTACCTGCAATACCGCCAATGCACTCGGCTCAATGCCGCCGACAAGAAACGGATTCGGCACGTGGTGAGATTTTTCGAGGGACGCGAATGACTGATTTTCTGGCTGCTGAAGACCGTGCGCTGCTTGAGCGTCATGGCCTCGGCACCTTCGATGCGCTGTGGGCCAAACAGCTCGAGGCGGTGGACGAACCCAACACCGGTCGAGGTGGCTGGAGCAGTGTGTTTCGGCTGGATCTGGAAGGTCATGGCTACTACCTCAAGCGCCAGAGCAACTATCTGACGCGCACGTGGCATTCGCCCTTTGGCGAGCCGAGTTTTTCCCGTGAGTTTCGTAACATCAGTCTTTATCAGAAACTGGGTATTCCGGCGCTGCAGGCAGCGTTCTTCGGTGAGCGCAAAGTCGATGGCGAAGTCCGGGCGATTCTGCTGACCCGCGCGCTGGACGGCTGGGATGACCTGGATTCGCTATTGCAGCGCTGGTCGGATTTGAGCGCAGCGCAGCACTCGGCCATTCTCAAGGCCTGTGGTCAACTGGCGCGCCGCCTGCACGCTGTGCGACAAATCCACGGTTGTTTCTACCCCAAACACATTTTTCTCCAGGCCACCGGCGACGGCTACCAGGCTCAGTTGATCGACCTGGAAAAAACCCGCCCGCTGTTGTTCGGCCAACGTGATCGGGTCAAGGATCTGGAGCCGTTGCTGCGTCGGGCGCCGGAATGGAGCGAAAGTCAGCTGCGCGAGTTGTTGGCGGTTTATCTGGATCAACCATTGAACAGTTCGCTGGTGGACAGTTGGGTATCGCGCCTGAGTGCGCGGCGCAGTCACAAGGAGACGCGTTGATGCGTTTGTCCGAACTGAAAAACGCCGGCCGCAGCCCGAGCCTGCCGCTGAACATTCCACTGGCCGATGCCGCGGGGCCTGCGGAGTTACAGCTACTGAGTCTGCTGCGGGTGTTGCCGGGGCAGCGTTACGTTGGTGCCGGGGTCTGGCGCGGCCGGCCGGTGTTGGCCAAATTGCTGGTCGGCGGTAAAGCTGCGCGGCATTTTCAGCGTGAACTGGACGGCGTGCGTTTGCTCGCCGCTCAGGGGCTGACCACGCCGTTGTTATTGGCTGATGGCCTGAAGGACGGCGAAGGCGGCTGGTTGTTGTTCGATTTCCTTGAAGGCGCCGAGAGCCTGGGGGATGCCTGGAAACAGGTCGAACACTTGCCCGTGCTGGCGGATGAACAATCGGCGGTGCTGGCCGAGGCGTTGGGCGCCATCGGGCAATTGCACAGCAAAGGCCTGTGGCAGGAAGACTTGCACCTGGACAACCTGTTGCGCCACGGCGGTCAGTTGTATTTGATCGATGGCGCCGGGATCTGTGCCGAGACGGCTGGCAAACCACTGTCGCAGCAGAGAGTCCTGGAGAACCTCGGGGTGTTTTTCGCCCAGTTACCCAAATCACTGGAACCCTTCACCGAAGAGTTGCTGGTGTATTACCTGTTGGGGAACGGCGAGCATGCCTTGCCCATGGAAGCGTTGCAGAAACAGATCGACAAGGTCCGTCGCTGGCGCTTGAAGGATTTCCTGATCAAGGTCGGCCGCGAATGCACGCTATTCAGCGTCCAGCGCGGAGCGTTCGGCTTGCGGGCGATTCGCCGCGAGGAAGAGACGGCGATGTTGCCGGTACTGGAACAGGCCGATGCCTTGCTCGATCAAGGCCATCTGTACAAGACCGGTGGCGCGGCGAGCGTCGGCAGGGTCGAGGTGGCTGGTCGTACATTGGTGGTCAAACGCTACAACATCAAAGGCTTTGCCCATTGGCTCAAACGTTTCTGGCGTCCGAGCCGCGCCTGGCACTCATGGCGTGAAGGCAATCGCTTGGCGTTCCTGGGCATCGCCACGCCCAAGCCGCTGGCGTTATTGGAGAAGCGTTTTCTCTGGCTGCGCAGCCGGGCGTACCTGGTGACCGAGTATTTGCCGGGGCCGGACATCATCGAGCGATTTGCGCCGTACGTGGAAAGCGGCGAAGCGCCGGAAGCCGAGCTGCAGGCTCTGGATCACCTGTTCGCCGAGCTGATTCGCGAGCGGATCAGCCATGGCGATTTCAAGGGCCATAACCTGTTCTGGCAGCAGGATCGCTGGGCGCTGATCGATCTGGATTCGATGTGTCAGCATGGTTCGCTCAGTAGCTTTGCCCCGGCATACGCGCGGGATCGGGCTCGATTCATGCGTAATTGGCCCGAGAGCAGTGCGCTGTATCAGGTGATTGACCAGCGTTTGCCTAAAGATATTTCTAGCGCTGCCTGAATCGGGGCTTTGCCCCTATCGCGGGCAAGCCCGCTCCCACAGGCTAAGTGGTGTGCACAAGCTTTGTGTGCGGCGCGATAACTGTAGGAGCGGGCTTGCCCGCGATGGCGGCAGATCAGCCTCCCAAGATCTAGAGGACAAGTTCTTGTGAACCGTCCTACATGATCTACAGACCCCATGAACTGTGTCCTGAATAGCCACGATGCTAGTTTGCCTGACGTTCTCGGAGGGCAGATTTTGACGATAAAAATGGCTGTGTTGCTGAGCACTTTCTCACTGGCGCTATCTGGCTGCGGGACCGCTGTCACGGTGTTGCAGGATGACGAAGCCGCCGCCCGTGGCCTCAGGAAGCAAAAAACCTACTGCCAATCCATCCCTCGCATCTACAGCGGCCTGGCCCACGACTTTTGCCTGCTGCATGCGCCGCCTGATCCCACCGGTATTCTGGTGCCGGTTGTCTTGCTGGATCTGACCTTGTCTGGTGCGCTGGACACGGTTGCCTTGCCGTACACAATTTACCGACAGGCAACCGACGGAAATATCAGGATCTACTGGCGGCCGGGTCGCGGGTAGCTCTTTTGTATTCTCGCGTGTCAGTGCTACACCTAACGCACTTGGTTAGAAACAAAGGGTGAATAGCGCGTGTCGACCCCGATCTTGCCTTCTCAACAGTTTTTTCTTTTTGAAAACGAGGCCTTGACTAATGTTGAGGCGAAAAAGCCTTTACCTCCGTTCGGGAGGTATAGCGATTTCATAATCTATGTGGATGAGAGTGGCGATCATGGGATGCAAACATTAGATCCAAACTATCCAATGTTTGTGCTGGCATTTTGTGTGTTTCATAAAAGGCATTATTGCGAGAAGGTTATTCCTGCCCTTCAGAAGTTTAAATTTAATCATATGGGGCACGACCTGATCGGTCTGCATGAATTGGACATTCGAAAAGAAAAGGGAGCGTTCTCTAGTCTGTTCATGTCGAGGCAACACAAACATGCCTTTCTCAATGAGTTGACGGGCATCATTGAAGCCAGCAATTTCGTCCTGATCAGCTGTGTTATCGACAAAGCTGCCCTTCGCGAAAAACAAGGTCCTGTCCACAATCCTTATCACGTCGCACTCGGCTTTTGTCTGGAAACGCTTTATGAGTATTTACAGGAAAAGAATCAACAGAGCGTTTTAACTCATGTGATTTTCGAGCGTCGAGGGAAGCGGGAGGATAACGAGCTTGAACTGGAGTTTCGTCGCATGTGCGATGGCGCGAACCGATTGGGCATTCAGTTGCCGTTCGATATCGTCTTTGCAACCAAGCAAGTGAATTCTACGGGGTTACAGCTAGCGGATCTTGTTGCAAGACCCATTGGTATGAGCGTTTTGCGGTCTGGGCAAGAAAATCGTGCCTTTGACGTACTCAAGCGCAAGTTCTACTGCAGTGGCGGGCGTAAAAATGTGGGGAAGGGTTTCGAGAACTGGGGTTTAAAGATTTTCCCTCTCTCAGAAAGCGAAAAGCCCCGGTGAAACTCACCGAGGCCACAACGCCGACCGGGATCCCCCAGTCCATTTGCGCAGGAGTCTATGTCGAGGTCCTTCATCTGTCAACGCGCCAGCTTGCCACTTCCCGCTAGAGGCTTGCCGCCGCTTTTAAGCTATAATCCCGCGCTTTAGCTGTCTCTCGCCCCTTGCGAGGGCACATTAATTTTTGAGGCGCGTTGCGCCTGCATGCAGACTAAAGAGGCTAGACCCCTGTGGCATTGACGATTCTTGGCCTGTCCGGCGCCCTTAGCCATGATCCTTCCGCAGCCCTGTATATCGACGGCAAGCTGGTCGCGGCGGCTGAAGAAGAGCGCTTCGTGCGCGATAAACATGCAAAGAACCGCATGCCTTATGAATCGGCGAAGTTCTGCCTCGAGCAGGCGGGCATCAAGCCGTCCGACGTTGATGTGGTGGCGATTCCGTTCGCGCCGATCAGCCTGTTCGGCAAGGCTCGCTGGCACTACGCCAAGCGTTACTGGTACGCCCCGGACCGCGCCCTCGACGCGATCCTGATGGGCAACCGTCGCTACAAGCGCTACCGCAACAAGATTGTCTGGTGCCTCGAGCAACTGGGCTTCGATCCGAAGAAAATCAAGATCGAACCGGTCGAGCATCACCTGGCCCACGCCTCCAGTGCCTACCACTGCTCCGGTTTCAAAGAGAAAACCGCGATCCTGGGGATCGACGGCAAGGGCGAGTACGCCACGACCTTCTTCGGTTACGGCGAAAATGGCAAGATCCACAAGATCAAGGAATTCTTCGATCCGGACTCCCTCGGCGGCCTTTACGGCGCGATCACCGAGTTCCTCGGTTTCGAGATGCTCGACGGTGAGTTCAAGGTCATGGGCATGGCGCCGTACGGCGATGCCAGCAAATACGATTTCTCGCGTCTGGCCTCGTTCGAGAACGGCGAGCTGGTGATCAACACCGACTACGCCAACGTCATCGGTCTGCGTCGTTATAAAGAGAAGGGCAAGGGGTTCTACTTCTCGCCGAAGCTGATCGAGTGGCTGGGGCCCAAGCGCGAAGGCGACATCGCCGACGAGCCGTACATTCACTACGCCGCAAGCATGCAAGCGCTGTTCGAGAAACTGGCGTTGCAGATGATCGACCACTACCTGGGCGATGTGCTCAAGGAAACCGGCAAACTGGCCTTTGCCGGTGGCTGTGCGTTGAACGTCAAGCTGAACCAGAAAATCATTGCCCGCGACGATATCAAAGAGTTGTTCGTTCAACCTGCGTCCGGCGATGCCGGTACCGCGGTCGGCGCAGCGGCTTACGTGTCCCACGCCCGTGGCGTACCGGTCGAGAAGATGGAACATGTCTATCTCGGCCCGTCCTACAGCAACGAAGACGTGCTCGCTGCCTGTGCCCGTCACCCGAGCAAGCCTGCGTGGCGCAAGCTTGAGAACATGCCGGAAAGCATCGCCAAGATCATGGTCGACGGCAACCCGGTGGCCTGGTTCCAGGGCCGCATGGAGTTCGGTCCGCGCGCCTTGGGCGGTCGTTCGATCATCGGTTGCCCGAGCGCGACCGGCGTGGCTGACCGGATCAACCACCAGATCAAGTTCCGTGAGCGCTGGAGGCCTTTCTGCCCGTCGATGCTCGACACCGTTGCGCCACAGATGATCAAGATCGATCACCCGGCACCATTCATGACCTTTACCTTCGAAGTGGCTGAAGAGTGGAAGGCGCGCGTGCCGGAAGTCGTCCACGAAGACGGCACATCCCGGGCCCAGGTGCTGAAGCGCGAATACAACCCGCGCTACTACGACATGATGAAGGCGCTGGAAGTGCTGACCGGTAACGGCGTGTCGCTGAACACCTCGCTCAACCGTCGTGGCGAACCGATGATCTGCTCGCCGACCGATGCCTTGAATATGTTCTTCGGTTCCGACCTGCAATACCTGATCATGGAAGACATTCTGGTGGTCAAAGAAGGCGCGGACGCTTATGACTCGCTCGGCTGAGCGCCATGTGCTGCAGTTCTGCCACGGCTATGACGGGCCGTTTCTGGACTGCGCCCGGCAGTACGCCAGCCTGTTCGCGGGGACCGGTTATCGAGTGACCACGGTGTTTCTGACCGGGGCTGCCGATGCCGAAGTCGCCGCGAGCTGTGCTTCCGATGAAGTGCTGTTCATGGAATACAGCTCCAAGGCCATTCGTGGCTTGAAGCTGGGCGCCATCGGCGATCTGCGCAAGATCGCCGCCTCGCGCAATTTCAGTTTCTGCATTGCTCACCGCTTCAAACCGATCTATATCGCCTTGCTCGGCACCTCATTGCCGGTCATTGGCGTGCATCACGCGTTTGGCGATTACCAGCGCGGTACCCGCAAACTGTTCGCACATATTTTCCGCAAGCGCCTGAGCCTGCTCGGGGTCTCCGATGCGGTGCGTGACGACATGCGCCGTTGTTTGCCGAAATGGCCGGTCGGGCGGATTCAGACGCTTTATAACCGTATCGATGTGCAGGCGTTGCAGTCCAGTCAGGTATCGGTTCGTGAGGCCCGGGAAACCCTCGGTCTGTCGATGGATGCCTGGATCGTCGGCAACGTCGGGCGCCTGCATCCGGACAAGGATCAGGCCACGCTGCTGCATGGTTTTGCTGCTGCATTGCCGGGGTTACCGGCCAACAGTCAGTTGGTGATCCTTGGTAGCGGTCGGCTGGAGCAGGATCTCAAGGCCATGGCACGTGAGCTGGGTATCGGCGATCGCGTGTTGTTCCTCGGCCTGGTGCCCGAGGCGCGTCGCTACTTCCGCGCTTTCGATGTGTTTGCCCTGAGCTCCGATCACGAACCGTTCGGCATGGTATTGCTGGAGGCCATGGCTGCCGGCGTGCCGTTGCTCGCCACTGCGTGCGGTGGGGCCAGGGAAGTGGTTGAAGGCGTCGGCATTCTGTTTCCGCTGGGCGATGCCGAGCGTTTGGCTCAAGGGCTGCAACATATGGCCGCGATGGATGACCAGCAACGTCGCCAGTGTGCCGAGCTGATGTTCGACCGCTTGCGCGAGCGCTTCTCCGATCGCGCGGTGCGCGACGCTTTCTGGCATTTGCCGCATGTCACCGAACTGGCACCGAGGGGCTGATGCTCAACCGATTTGAAGGCTGGCGCGAACGTGGCTGGGCGCAGGTCGACGCCTCGACTTATGCACAGGCCTGGCAACGTTTTGGCGGCAGCGTCGCGACTCATCCCCTGGTGGTCGAGCGTCTGGCACAGTTGGCTGACATTCCGGTGCGCTATTTGGCCTGGGAACAGGATGGCGCAGTGAAAGCTGCCATCCCGACCTGGGGTCGCGACCTGGCACTGTCCAAGGACGTGCTCAAGCGCAGTGGTAAAAAGGGCCTGTTCGACCTCGGCAATGCCGAGCTGATCTTGCCGGCCGCCGCCGATGCCCAGGCACCGTTGCGTCATCGCGGACGTTACCTGTCGGCGCTGAGCGAAGGCCGTTTTACCGGCATCAAGCTGCAGGCCGAACAACTGGCCATGGCCCGGACGCCTGAAGAGCTGTCGAAGAAGTTTCGCTACAACCAGCGCCGCGAATTGCGTCTTCTGGAAGAAGCAGGTGGTGTAGCGCGGCCGGTTACCGAGTTTTCCAGCAGCGAACTGGCGGCGATCTATTGCGACCTGTTCCAGCGTCGTTGGGGTTTCCCGGCCACCGGAGCCGAGCGTATGGGCGAGGTGATCGAGCTGATGCGCGAGTTGCTCATAGGCTCAGTGATTTTCCTCAACGACGCACCGATTGCGATTCAACTGGTATACCGCGTCGAGGCGCCGGAGTGGATCAGCGTCGAGTACGTCAACGGCGGTGTCGATCCCGAAACCCGCGAACTCAGCCCCGGCAGCGTGCTGAGTTTTCTCAACACCCAAAGCGCCTGGGAACATGCGCGCGCGCTGAATAAGCCCCTGCGGTTTTCCTTTGGTCGGACCGACCGGGAGTACAAGGACCGCTGGTGCAATTCTGTGCCGGTCTTCACGGTATGAGCCAACCCATGAGCCGCAAACAGCAACTGCTCAAGCGCCATCGGCGCAACAAACGCATAGGCCTGCTGATTGCGCTGATGCTGTTGATCGCTATGGGTGTGCTGGTCGCCTGGTGGCTGCCGCTAGTGCTTGCGGTGCTGGGCTGGATTGCCCATGAGGCGTGGTTCGCCGACCATCTGTTTTATTCGCCCAAAGACGATTACCAATACAGCTTCCCGCCTTATACCCCGCAGCCCAAGGTTTATCTGGACGGTGAGCGGCTGCGTCTGGACGAGAGCGTCATGTTGGTCGATGACGCTACGCTGGTGCTGGCGCTGCGGGTGAAAAGCACGTGGCTGGGGCGCTTTATCGATCCGGTGGTCGAATTGGCGGGTGGCGATAATCCCGACCGGCAAACCTTTGAGCGTGGTGTAAATGGCCTGCGTTACCTGAACCTGACGGGGCAGGCACAAGTGCTGTCGCAAGGTGAGCTACGTCTGCGCGGGCGTTTCTGCCGATTACTCGGCGAGCCCGTGCTCTGGGCGTTCGAGCAACCGGACTATCGCCGTCAGCGAGTGATGGTGATTGCGCCCCATGCCGATGACGCCGAACTGGCCGCCTACGGTTTGTACAGTCAGGCCGATGAAGCCTGGATCGTCACCCTGACCGCGGGTGAGATCGAAGCCGGGCACTATCAACAGATGGGCCTGAATACGGTCGAGGCGGCGCGCCTCAAGGGCCGTTTGCGGGCTTGGGACAGTATCGCTGTGCCGCGCTGGGCCGGGGTGCCCGAGGCTCATTGCGTGCAGTTGGGGTATTTTTGTCTGCAACTGGCGACTATGCAGGCCGCTCCAGCCACGCCGGTGGGGTCGCGAGAAGCGGATTTGAGCGACACCCGGCTTTTTCGCCAACTGAATCCATTTGTCCTGCCGGGTGATGTCGACGGTGCGCCAACCTGGAATAATTTGCTGGCCGACTTGCGTGAGCTGTTGCTGCAAGCCCGTCCGGAAGTGATCGTGCTGCCGCACCCGACCCTCGACCCGCATCCCGATCACATCTGTGCTCAGGAAGCGGTTCTCGAAGCGTTGAAAGGGCTGGAATGGCAGCCGGCCACCGTGCTTGGCTATGCCAATCATCTGCACGACAATGATCGTTGGCCGATGGGTGATGCGAGTCATGGTATCGCCCTGCCGCCGGCATTCGATTCGGCAACGCCGATGCAGCCCTGCTGCCTGCCAATTGCTTTGGAGCGCCAGCGTGATAAAGCGATGGCGTTGGGTATGATGCACGACCTGCAGCCGCCCATGCCGTTCAAGCGCCGTTTGCGACGGTTGATACAGTGGCTGCTGGCCAGTAGAGTGCCATCCGTCTATGGAAAGAACGATTTCTTTCGTAAAGCGGTCAGACGCCACGAGTTATTCTGGGTTTTGAAGCATGATGAAACATCTGTAAAGCAGAAATGAAGTATCACGCGGCCTAGCATGGTCGCGCATTTAAGCAGTAGTGAGTATTTCTGTGATCAATCCATGCCCGCGTATTCTTTTCCTGATCCCGTACTTCGGTCATTGGCCGTTCTGGATGCCGTTTTTCCTCGAGAGTTGCCGACGCAACCCCGATATCGACTGGTTGCTGTTCAGTGACTGCGGTACGCCCGAAAATCTTCCGCCCAATGTAACTGTCGAGGCAATGAGCTTCAGTGAGTACTGCGCGCTGGTGTCGCGACGGCTGAATATCGACTTTGCGCCTGAGGCGGCGTACAAGCTCTGCGACATCAAGCCGGCTCTGGGGCATATCCATGTTGACCGCCTGCAAGGCTATGATTTCTGGGCGTTCGGCGATATTGATCTGGTGTACGGTGACCTGCGAAGTTATTTCACCTCTGCTCGGCTGGCCAGTTATGACCTGTTCTCCACCCATGAGCGGCGAGTGGCGGGGCATCTTTGCCTGATGCGCAACACTGCGCGCAAGCGTGAGTTGTTCATGCAGATCAAGGACTGGCAAAAGCGATTTACCGATCAGGCGCATCACGCACTGGATGAGGGCGCATTCAGTCGAATCTTCCTCTGGCGCAAAAATTTTCCCGAGCCGTTGTTCACCCTGGTGGGCAAGTTCAATCCCTGGCGTCGTCGCAGCGAGTTCACCGAGGCGTTCAGCACCCCGGGTGGCTGCATCAAGTGGCACGACGGCACGGATGATTTTCCGCATCAATGGTATTGGCGCAATGGCTGTTTGAGTAATGATCGCGATGGCGATCGCCAATTTCCGTATTTTCACTTCGTCTGCTGGAAACGCAACGAATGGTCGCGGTTGCCTCCACCCGATTCGGCCGAGGTCAAGCGCATCGCCGCCGAGCCGGCGTGGGTCATCGATGCGACTGGTTTTCACCGGGGAGAGTTATGAGTCAACGGTCAAAGGTTCTGCAATTGCAGCCTGACTACAACGTCAAAGCCCATGATTTTGCCGACTTGGCGGAACAAATCGTCAAGGCGTTGCCGAGCGATCGCTATGAAGTGGTCGCGGCGTTCCTGCGCGGCAAGCCCGGGCCTGGCGAGGCGGTGAGCCGCGCTGACCGTTCGGTGTATTTCGAGTTTTCCGACAAGTCTCTCAAGGGCATGCGCCTGCGTGCGATGTGGCAGTTGTACAAGTTCTGCCGCAAAGAAAAATTCGACGTGGTGATTTGCAACCGTTTCAAACCGGTGAACATGATGCTGGCGCTCAATCGCTGGTTGAAAGTACCGCTGTGCATCGGTATCTCCCATGGTTTTGGCGAGTACGACCGGTTTTACCGGCGCCGCCAGACCCAGCGACTGGTCGATCGCCACTGGCGCTTTGTCGGCGTGTCGCCGGCGGTCAAACAGTACCTGCTCGATTGTGACTGCGGCTTTACCGACCAGAATACCTACGCGATCACCAACGCCATCGACATCGAGCAGGCTGAAGGTTTGCAGCACAGCCGCGAGCGTGCTCGCGAGTTGCTGGGCATCGAGCCGTCGGTGCGTCTGGTCGGTGCATTGGGGCGGTTGGTGCCGGTCAAGGGCCACACCTATCTATTGCAGGCTTTTGCCGCGCTCAAGGACAAATACCCGAACACCCAACTGGCAATCATCGGGGCGGGGCGCGAAGAATCACGCCTGGCTGCGGAAATCGAACACCTGGGCCTGAACGGTCGCGCGTCTTTGCTGGGTTTCAAGGAAAATGCCTTGCAGTATGTTCGCGCGTTCGACATCTGGACCATGCCATCCCTGGCTGAAGGCCTGGGGCTGGCGTTGCTCGAAGGCATGAGCGGGCATCTGCCGGTAATCGCCTCGAATGTACCGGCCATGTTGCCGCTGATTCAAGGCGCAGGCGGTCTGGCGATTACCCCGGCGGACGTGCCGACGCTGGTCGCCGCGCTGGATAACTACCTGGGGCTGTCGGACGACGAGCTCAAGGCCAAGGGCGAACAGGCCTACCGTTATCTCCAGGAACAACACGACATCGAGGTGTTCCGCCAGGAGTACCTGAACCTGATCGACTCCGGCTTGAGTCAAGCCCGCAAGGAACAATCATGAGCGACGCCCAACCCCTCGTCACGGTCATTATCGCGTCGTACAACCACGGCCGTTATATCGAGGAAAGTATTCTCAGCGTCCTCAACCAGACCTATAAAAATATCGAACTGCTGGTCATCGATGACGGCTCCAGCGATGACAGCGTCGAGCGGATCAATGCCTTGCAGGCGCAGCACGGCTTCGATTTCCGGGTTCAGCAGAACCAGGGGTTGACCAACACCCTCAATGGCGCCATCGCGCGCTCAAAGGGCAGCCTGATTGTGCCGTTCGGGTCCGATGACATCATGCTGCCGGAGCGTATCGCTACTCAGGTGGCGTATATGGATGGGAAGCCGGAGGTCGGGATCTGTGCTGGCAACATCGAGCTGATCGATGCCGACGGCAATCTCTATCCGGAGAAACGTCAGCGTCGCGACGTGCCGTTCCGTCGCCTGGATTTCGATGACATGTTCCTGGAGCGCAAGCCCTATCCGCCAGCACCGACCCTGATGATCCGCCGCGAAGCGCTGGACAAGGTGGGCGGCTTCGATCCGAACATTCGCCTGGAGGACTTGCTGATCGAGTTGAAGGTGACCCGCGCCGGTTACTTCATCGATGGCTTGAATGTGCTGATGGCGCGCTATCGCAAGCACGCCACCAACTCCTACAAGAATCACCGCTTCATGATCGACAACATCCTGCGCTCCTACGCGCTGTTCAGCGATCATCCGCTCTACGACGAGGTACGTTACAAGTTCCTCAGCTCGATGTTCCTGAAAGCCTCCAATCGCGATCGCAAGTTGGCGCGGGAGCTGCTGGCGCAGATACCATTCAAGGCCTGGAACAAGAAGACCTGGCGCGGTCTGGGACGGTTGTATTTCTCGCCGCTGGAAAAAGACTGATTGTCTTGAGGCGGACTGAGTAGCAACTGGCGCAGCCTGCGCCAGCTGCTACATAGAGTGCATTATCAGTGCTTCAGCGAGCGATCTTCTCGGCAAAAGGTCGAGTATCAATGAGCTCTCGCCGGGTGCCCTCCGGCCAGCACTTGCCTGTGCAGGCTATCGACCGCGGATTTCGACGCCGTCACGGCGTATCCCTGCAGTAGCGCGTCAAAATGGTCCTCGAACAACCAGCGCCTATCCTCGGTGTAACGCTGCATATGGCGCAGATTGCGCTGGCGCAGGGACAGGCTCAACGATGACGGATAGATGCGCATGTCCGCCAGATCGATCAGGCCGAATTCTCCGTCGTTCAGTACCAGTACATTCCCCAGGTGCAGGGAACGAAAGTAGACACCTTGCTCGTGCAGCTGTGCCATGAATTTGCCGAAACGCTCAACCAGCGCCTGACGCACTGCTGGCGCGGTAATGCCTTGAAGCACCTGGCGCAAGGTGCTGCCCGGCAGTGGCGTGTAGTGCACGGCGCTGCTGCCGTCATTGAGACGGTACAGATCCAGAATTTGTGGGGTCGGGATCCCCTTGTTACGCAATTGCTCGCTGTTGGCGGCAAAACGTTCGGAATAGGGGTTGAAGCTGCCCGAGGTGTACCAGCGGCGACGCCGGAACAGCTTGAGGAAGCTGCCATCGATCAGGCGCAGGACTTTGGGGCCCAGGCCATCTTCTTCGATCACCTGGGCGCTGTCGGTCAACTGTTGCAGGGCCGTCGAGGTCAACGTCTTGACCGGCATCGTCGACAGGCGCCTGGCTCGCTGGTTGATGCTCAGCGCGGCGATCAGTGCCAATGGAATCCACAGCAGGAACCAGTGTTCCTTGGGCCGAGAGATGATCCCGCCGCCTTCGGTCAGGCCTGCCCCGATGCCGAATACCAGCCAGGTGGAGGCGATGATGAACAGCGGTTGTAGGCGATTCCGCCAGCTGCTCAGCAACCCCCAGGCCTGGAAAAACAACCATGGCAGCAGCCCGAAGATGCCGACGTAGTAAAGCACGCCCAAGGCGAAGCTATGAGGCTCCTGCAGGGTGTAGCCAATACCCGGGTCGAGGGTCAGGCTGGCGTTGTAGCCATGACCTATCCACGGGTGATCGGCAATTTTTTGCAGGGCCAACTGCCAGATTTCGAAACGATAGGAGTCGCCGCGTTCGATGATCATCTGCGAAAGCAGCAAGGCGACCGCTGTCCCGCTGATAAACAAGGTACCCAGCAGTACGATGGTGCGACGGTTCCAGCAGATGAAACTCAGCCAGAATGCAGCCAGTGTCAAGGCAACCAACGGCGTTCTGGAGCCAGTGGCAAGCACCGCGGCGAACATGATCGCCATCGCCGGGATACTCAGCCAGAGCAGCCGGCGACGTTTGCAGGTCATGCTCAGGCTCAGCCAATAGGTACAAAAGAAGCCGAATACGTGGGAGCTGAGAAGCGGATTGTCGAATGCGCCGCCACCGATCAGGCGCATGCCCGGTTCGTAGATACGGGCAAACATGAACAGGTTGTAGACCGAAGCGATCAGCCCCACCACCGCGGCGCTGAATAGCAGGGGTTGAACGATGTCGCTACGGTAACGCACCAGCACATAGCTGCCAGCGAACAGCAATAGTGTGTGCAAGGAGGGTTTGAACTGGCTAGCGACACGGTGCTCCATCGGCGGTCCCCAGCTCAGGCTGAGCAGCGCCCAGGCGACGAACAGCAGCAGCGCGACAAAGATTGGCTCGCGGAGCAACTCTTTGAATTCTCGCGGACGCAGGCAAAGGGCAATCAACGCTGGAATGCTGAACAAGCCGTAGAAAAGCTTGTGATGCAGGCTGCGCCCGGGCAGAAAGAACAGGGCGCACAGAAGCAAGAGATAGCCGAGAGGAAGAATCCAGAGGCAAATGAAATCGAAGACTCGATTGGACGTGCTGTTGAAACCACTGAGTTGCATGCTGAAAGATTCAATCCTGAAGTTGATCGGCCATCTTGGGGTGATGGCTATTTGATGCTGAATATGACGCCTAACAATAACAGCCTTTATGCGATTGCCAGAACCCTGAAGAAGCTGTGCTAAAGTCAGCGTCCTTTTTATCGACATTCGCGTGATATGACCGACTCCAGTCTCGCTGCAAGCCCATCGAGCTTGAAAATCTACTTCCGCCTGCTCGGCTATGTCCGGCCGTACATCAGTCTGTTCCTGATCAGCATTGTCGGTTTTCTGATTTTCGCTTCGACTCAGCCAATGCTCGGCTACATCCTCAAGTACTTCGTCGACGGGTTGTCCAACCCTGAAGCAGTGCTGTTTCCAAGCGTGCCGTACCTGCGTGACCTGCAACTGCTGCAGGCGGTGCCCTTGCTGATCATTCTGATTGCCGCGTGGCAGGGGCTTGGATCTTATCTGGGCAACTACTTCCTGGCCAAGGTTTCCCTCGGGCTGGTTCACGACTTGCGGGTGCAGTTGTTCAACAATCTGCTGGTCTTGCCCAACCGCTACTTCGATAAGCATAACTCGGGTCATCTGATTTCGCGCATCACCTTCAACGTGACCATGGTCACGGGGGCGGCCACAGATGCGATCAAGGTCGTAATCCGAGAAGGCATGACGGTGATCTTCCTGTTCGCCTCGCTGCTGTTCATGAACTGGCGCCTGACGCTGGTCATGGTTGCGATCCTGCCGTTGATCGCCTTGATGGTGCGTACCGCCAGCAAGAAATTCCGCAAACAGAGCAAGAAGATCCAGGCCGCCATGGGTGACGTGACCCACGTGGCTTCGGAAACCATCCAGGGCTATCGCGTGGTGCGCAGCTTCGGCGGCGAAGTCTACGAACAGAAGCGCTTCTTCAATGCCAGCCAGGGCAATACCGACAAGCAACTGCGCATGACCCGTACGGGAGCCATCTATACGCCGCTGTTGCAACTGGTGATTTACAGCGCCATGGCGGTCCTGATGTTCCTGGTGCTGTTCCTGCGCGGTGATGCGTCCGCCGGTGACATGGTGGCCTACATCACCCTGGCGGGCCTGTTACCCAAGCCGATCCGCCAATTGTCCGAAGTCAGTTCGACCATCCAGAAAGGTGTCGCCGGTGCCGAGAGTATCTTCGAGCAACTTGACGTCGAACCCGAACTCGATAAAGGCACCGTCGAGCGCGAGGCCGTCAGTGGTCGGCTGGATGTGCGCCACCTGAGCTTCACCTACCCGGGCACCGAGCGGCAGGTACTCGATGACATCAGTTTCACGGTAGAACCGGGGCAAATGGTGGCGTTGGTGGGGCGTTCGGGCAGTGGCAAGTCGACCCTGGCCAACCTGATTCCACGCTTCTATCACCACGACAAGGGCGAGATCCTGATCGATGGCGTTGAAGTGGAACAGTACAAACTGCTGAATCTGCGCAAGCACATTGCTCAGGTGACCCAGCATGTGACGCTGTTCAGCGACACCGTGGCCAACAATATTGCGTATGGCGATCTGGCCGGCGCGCCCCGTGAAGACATCGAGAAAGCGGCAAAAGACGCCTACGCGATGGACTTCATCGCGCAGTTGCCCGAAGGGCTGGACACTCAGGTCGGTGAGAACGGCGTGTTGTTGTCCGGCGGTCAGCGCCAGCGTCTGGCGATTGCCCGGGCCCTGCTGAAAAATGCGCCATTGCTGATCCTCGACGAAGCCACTTCTGCCCTCGATACCGAATCCGAGCGACATATTCAGGCCGCACTGGATCAGGTCATGAAAGGCCGGACCACTCTAGTCATCGCTCACCGTCTGTCGACCATCGAGAAAGCTGACCTGATTCTGGTCATGGATCAGGGCCGTATTGTGGAGCGCGGCCCCCATGCCGAACTTCTGGCGCAGAACGGTTACTACGCCCGCCTGAACGCCATGGGCCTCGACGCCCCGGCTGAAGATATCGCCTGACCGTTGCGAGGGTGAGCCCGGCTCACCCTCGCGTTCACCGGCGTGCAACGCGTCCCGGTGCTTGTAATCAGCCCCTTGCGCTTTGACCATGCCGGAATAAATCTCGACAACGCGCTAGTTTAAGGTTTGCTCAACTGAAGCGTCGCTGACAGTGCGGGATCGACACCAGGATCTGCAACGTGCGGACGCTGTCAGCATCTATCGGTATTTCTGCTCAATAAATGAGCAGAGCCTCTTGCCAATTCATCCGGTTGCAGCCGTCGCGCTAGCCAGCGCCAACCCTGTGCTAATATCGCGCCCCTGTTCATTTTGTATGTGGGTTGCTCCATGAAGTTGTCCATGCCGCGATTCGATCAAGCCCCTGTCTTGGTGGTCGGCGATGTCATGCTCGACCGTTACTGGCATGGTGGTACCTCACGGATTTCCCCTGAGGCACCGGTACCGGTAGTCAAAGTCGAGCAAATCGAGGACCGCCCGGGCGGTGCCGCCAACGTTGCCCTGAACATTGCCGCGCTCGGTGCGCCGGCCTCGCTGGTCGGCGTGACCGGCGACGACGAGGCTGCCGATAGCCTGGTCAATAGCCTCAAGGGCGCCGGCGTGCGGGCGTTGTTCCAGCGCATCGCGCACCAGCCGACCATCGTCAAGCTGCGGGTGATGAGCCGCCACCAGCAATTGCTGCGTATCGATTTTGAAGAACCTTTCGCAACCGACGCCTTGGCGCTGGGCGAGCAAGTCGACGAATTGCTCGAAGGCATCAAGGTGCTGGTGCTGTCCGACTATGGCAAAGGCGCGCTGAAAAACCATCAGGTGCTGATCCAGGCCGCCCGTGCCCGTGGGATTCCAGTGCTGGCCGATCCCAAGGGCAAGGATTTCTCGATCTACCGCGGCGCGAGCCTGATCACCCCGAACCTCAGTGAATTCGAAACCATCGTCGGTGGTTGCGCCGATGAACACGAGCTGGTGAGCAAGGGCGCGCAGTTGATGCACGACCTCGACCTCGGCGCCTTGCTGGTGACCCGTGGCGAGCACGGCATGACCTTGCTGCGCCCGGATCATCCGGCGCTGCACCTGCCGGCCCGTGCCCGCGAAGTGTTCGACGTGACCGGCGCCGGTGACACGGTGATTTCTACCCTGGCGGCGGCGATCGCCGCTGGCGAAGAACTGCCTCACGCGGTGGCCCTGGCCAACCTGGCGGCGGGCATCGTGGTCGGCAAGCTCGGTACCGCGGCCATCAGTGCCCCGGAATTGCGTCGTGCGATTCAGCGTGAAGAAGGTTCCGAGCGTGGTGTGTTGGGGCTGGAGCAGCTGTTGCTGGCAGTCGACGACGCACGTGCACACAACGAGAAAATTGTGTTCACCAATGGCTGCTTTGACATCCTGCATGCCGGCCACGTGACCTACCTCGAACAGGCGCGTGCCCAAGGCGATCGTCTGATCGTGGCGGTCAACGACGATGCGTCGGTGAGCCGCTTGAAAGGGCCGGGTCGGCCGATCAACAGCGTCGACCGTCGCATGGCTGTACTGGCCGGTCTGGGCGCGGTGGATTGGGTGATCAGCTTTCCTGAAGGCACACCGGAAAACCTGTTGCGCGAGGTCAAGCCGGACGTACTGGTCAAGGGTGGGGACTATGGCATCGAGCAGGTAGTCGGGGCGGACATCGTCACCGCTTATGGCGGGACAGTGAAAGTGCTGGGGTTGGTGGAAAACAGCTCGACCACGGCGATTGTCGAGAAGATCCGCAACCATTGAAGTGAACGTCTTCCGTTTTGTACTGTATGTGAGCGGTTTTACCCTGAGGGTATAACCGTTCCCGTTGATGTTGGCCGGTACGAACCCGCGCTTAGCTGCTTTTGTCTCGGTAATGAATGAATGAAAGTCATGCTTCTGGTGATGGACGAACAACGAGTCATTCTGGATCGGCTGTATGAGATCGTGCAGCAGAACTGCGATGAGTGTGTCGTCTATCGTTTGAGCAAAAAACAGCAGATGAAACTTGGTCCGTTTCTCGCCTCGGTCAATTATCAGAACTTCGATCGGGTCGTGATTTTCTCCAGAGTCAAGCGTCTCGCCCCGCAGCTCAGTGTTCTAAAATGTATTCCCGGTCTGATTTTCCTCGAGCATGACGCCTATCAGAACTACATGCCCGAGAGTAAATACCTACGGGTATATTCGCGCCTGTACAGCCGTCTCCCAAGTGCTCGCGTACTGGTTTCTGGAGCTATTGTTGCGCGTCGGATGCAAGCTGAAAATATTGATGCAGTGTTCGTTTCAAAAGGATATGACGAACAGATGCTGCATAACATGGACGGTGTCCGAGACATTCCGATCGGTTTTCTGGGCAGTCTGAAAAGTACCGAGTATGCGCAACGCAAGGCACTCCTTGAAGCGCTTTCTCAGCGCACTGGCATGCTGGTCGCCCGCACCAAGTCAGGCACCGAGTACCTGGAAATGCTCAATCGCATCAAGATTTTTGTCAGTGCCGATATCGGCATGAACGAATTCATGATCAAGAACTTTGAAGCGATGGCGTGTGGCTGTGTACTGTTGGCCTGGAGCCAGGGCGAAGAAGACGAGTTGCTGGGCTTTCGGGATATGCACAACACGGTGTTCTATCGCTCCGAAGATGAAGCTGTGGAAAAACTCGAGCTATTGCAGAGTGATCCTTTGCTGACGGCTCGTATCGCCAGTAACGGACAGACATTCGCGCAGAGCCAGTATTCCTTTGCCCGGGTGGGGCGTACGCTGGCCACCGAGATACAGCGCGAAATGCGTCCTTGGCAACCACCTTCATCGTTCACTCGCCTGTGGGTGAGGGTACGCCACGGGATGAAGGTTCCGGAGTAGATGATGGAATATCAAAAGCCTCAAGCTTGTGAGCAAGTAGCGCTGGATACGATGCCTGGTGGGCACCAGTCTGTTATGGATGGACTGCCCGAGGAGCTGAAAGAGTGCTTGCGCAAGGCCGCTCGTGTTGTGCTCATAGCCAATAATCCGGCTATCACGTCGACCGATTTCCAAGCGTTGAATATAGGCATTGATGACGTAGTGGTCAGCTTCAACACCTGTATTAAATCGGGACTGCTTTGCCCGCAGAGCGTCAATGTATTCGTACATGGTTTCAATGCACCGGACGCCTACTTCTTCGGCCTTCCCTATGGGCCTGAAGTGCAGCGCCTTTTTGAAAACGCTGGCGGGCGTTGTTTTACGATGCTGGTGGGAAGCACGGAGGCAATGTGTCCTTTGCCGCGAGTGGCTCTTTATTGGGAGCGTATACCGTTACCGGCATTGTGGAACTACCCGGTCGATCGACCAGGAGGTAAACGTTATGTTGGACCGTCCACTGGTTTCAACGCGCTGGTGCTGTTCGATTGGCTGCGCAGTCACGCCGGTTATACCTACCAACTGATGACATTAGGTTTTTCCAACGAAGCGGGAAAACTCTGGGGCGGGCATGCCTGGGACTATGAGCGGGACTGGTTGCAGAAGTCGGACGTCATCGTCGTGCCTCTGCAGCGTCGTAGTTGGTGGCAAGTATTGCTTCGTCGCAAATAAATCATGGCTTGTGACTGGTCGCTACTAGAGCGCCGAAAAGGCTCGGTTTTTTCAGGGGTGTTGTCGAGTGTTAAATATTGCGGTGGCTTTTTTTGGTATTCCAAGAAATTCGGAAATCTGCTTTCCCTCCATTCAAGAAAACGTTCTTGCACAGCTGCCTTCGAACAGCAACGTAAAGTGCTTTTATCATCTCTATAAAATCGACGAAATCCAGAACGCACGTTCAGGTGAGAGGGGGGCGCTGGCGGCGGACAACTATGAGGCCTTTGAGTCTATGACCGGCCGACTCACCTCAACGGAAGGTGTTCTGGAGCATTGGAATTTTGAACAAGTAAAAGCACTCGGCGATACGTGGGCTGATGAGCACGCATCACTTCGCAACCTGATCTATCAGCTGAATTCGCTGCACACCGTCACCGCCATGATGGAGTCCTTCAATCCTGATTTCGTAGTATTCGTGCGACCGGATAATTTCTATCACACACCGCTTCCCACTTATGTGTTCAAGCACCCCAATGCCAGGCGGTTGAATACTTACATCCCTGATTGGCAGTGGTGGGGAGGATTGAATGATCGTTTTGCCATTTGTGGACGGGATACCTACATGGCTTATGGGAAAAGGATTGAGCACATCTTCGACTTCTGTAAGGCGACAGGAAGGAAGTTACATTCCGAACGGCTGCTCAAATACGTGCTGCAACAGGCTGGCGCCAGGATCTGCACCATGGATACCAAGGCGTCCCGTGTTCGTATCACGGGTGCATTTGCTGATGAGTCGTTCTCTCCCAAGCGGGGTATGGGCAAGCGCGAGAATCGCTACTTTCATCTGTTTGCGCAGTTTCGCACGTTCATGGACAGGCAACGATCGGACAAGACGGAAGCCCCGTGAGAGGTGGTTTTTGATCGTACCTCCACTGTAAGAATCTCACTTACGCCCACGACAACTTCACAGTTATTTACGCAGTGTTCCCTGCACCAGCCTCACCAGTCGCAGAGCCTTGACGCTCAGTTGCTTCAACCCTTGTTGCCGGGCTTTCGGTACCCCCACCCCTTGTTGTGCAATCCAGTCCTTCCAGCGAATACGTTCTTCGCGCACTACCCAGCCTTCCTGGATAGCAAAGCTCTCTGCCAGATACAGTCCACGGGTACTGGCCGGTAAAAGCTTATCGCGCTTGAGCGTATACAGCTCGGGAAGGGGCACCCCATCTTCAAGTGGCATCAGATACAAATCAGGGCGTTTGCGATCGAGCCGGGCCACCAATTGATCGCCCTCCAGCCGTTCGTCCACATGGAACAGGCTCAGGGATTTGGCTTCCTTGGGCACGTCCAGACGCAAGTCATAGATCAATTGCAGCGACGCGGTCGGCAAATGCACATAGGCCCGCGGGCGCTCGATCAGCGGCATGTTGGCGCAGCGCACCGGCCGCGCCGAACCGGACAGCGGTGTCAGGCGAAACGGCAGGGCTTCGCGGTAATGCAGGGCGGACGAGTAGGGCGCGGGCAGCCAGGTGTCGTTGAAACGCCCGCTGAGCCAGCCTTCCGGGGTTTCCAACAGGCACTCTTCGGCAATTTCCTGGGTCGCCGTGTGCAGCGGCAGATTCAGTTCATGGGCCGGCACATAACCCGAGATCAGCTTGAGCACCACATCGCCGCGGTCCTGCCGACGCTGACGCACCAACACCCAGTAATCGCGATTCTGCCAATGCAGGGTCAGGCGCACCGAAACCCCGAGGTTCGCCAGTTCCAGGGCAAACCGCTCGCTGTCGGGCACCGTTACCGGACGGCGGCGCTGCAAAGTCTGGGAGAAATTCAGCGGCATCCCGACGCTCTGGTAACTCAAGCCTTCGGGTGTCGCTTCGACGAATAACGGCAGGGTCTTGAAGTTGCTCGGGTTCTTTCTTATCAGCGTACGCGGCATGTCGGCTCCTGCTTAAGGCCGCATGGGCGGCATCAATTGCTACGAAGGACCTGGGCAACGGTCGCAACGTTGTGGGCGAGGTGCAGCGGATTGATGGTCCCGACAATAGCACTGGCCACACCCGGGTGTTCAAACAACAACTCGAAGCTGGCGCGCACCGGCTCCACACCCGGGCTCAAGCATACGTGGCCGCTGGCCAAGGCTTTTTTGACCAGGATCGCTTTGCCGTGAGCAGCAGCATAGTCAATGACCGGCTTCTCGTTCTGTTCGTTCAGATTGTAGGTGACCATCGCGCAATCACCTTGTTCCAGAGCCTTCAAGCCGCCTTCGACGGTTTTGCCGGAAAAACCGAAACCGCGAATCTTGCCTTCGCGCTTGAGCTCGGCGAGGGTTGCGTAGACCTCGGAGTCATTGAGGATCGCCAGGTCGTTGCCGTCGGAATGCACCAGCACCAGGTCGATAACATCCGTTTCCAGACGTTGCAGGCTGCGTTCAACCGACAGGCGAGTATGGGCGGCGCTGAAGTCGTGACTCGACTGGCCGTCGGCAAACTCTTCGCCGACCTTGCTGACGATCACCCAGTCCTGACGTTGACCACGCAGCAACGGACCGAGACGCTCTTCGCTGCGGCCATAGGCCGGTGCGGTGTCGATCAGGTTGATGCCCAGGTCGCGCGCGAGTTTGAGCAGCATGCGCGCTTCGTCATCGCCGGGGATCTGGAAACCGTTGGGGTACTTCACCCCTTGATCGCGGCCAAGTTTCACCGTGCCCAGGCCCAGGGGCGAAACCAGCAGGCCGGTGCTGCCCAAAGGGCGATGCAGATCGTGCAGGGTTGGTTGACTCATGGCAGCAGTTGCTCCCAGGCAGGGACGCCCATCGGCGGCTTCGGCAGGTCCGGCAGTGGTGCCGGATGGCTCGGCTGAATGCCGTCGCGCTGCAGTGAGGCGATGACCCGGTCAGCGAAGTCCGGCGCCAGGGCCAGTTTGGTTGGCCAGCCCACCAGCAGGCGATCCTGCTCGGCGAGGAAGGCATTGTCCGGGCGGGTCAGGCCCGATTGCAGCGGCTCGGCGCGGTCGACCCGCAAGGTCGCCCACTGCGCGGTGCTCAGGTCGATCCACGGCAGCAGGTTACCGAGTTCTTTCTGCGCGGTGGCGATCTGCGCTGCAGGATCGCGGGCCACGCCTTCGGCTTCGGCGATGTCGCCCCCCAGGTACCAGACCCATTGGCCATCGGCGGCCGGGTGGGTGGTCACGGTGATGCGCGGCTTCGGCCCGCCGCCCAGGCAATGGGCGTACAGCGGTTTGAGGCCCGGGCCCTTGACGATGATCATGTGCAGGGGGCGGCGCTGCATGGCCGGCTGGCTCAGGCCCAGCGCCGTGAGCAGGTCGGCGGTGCCGCCCCCTGCACTGAGGACGATGCGCTGGGCGCGGATCTCACGTTCGTCGACTTTCAAACCGACCAGTTCGCCGTTTTCCAGCAGCGGTTCGATGTGCTGACCAGCAAGCAGACCGTCGCCGGCCAGCTCAGCCAGGCGCTGGATCAGGCTCGGAACGTCAACCACCAGTTCCGCCAGGCGATAGACCTTGCCCTTGAAACGCTTGTCTTGCAGGGCTGGTGGTAGCTGCTCGCCCTTGACCTGATCGACCCGCCCGCGCACGGCTTTGCTGGCAAAGAAACTGGTGAGGTTGCCGGCGAGGGTGCCGGGGGACCAGAGGTAATGGGCTTCGGACAGCAGACGTACGCCGGACAGATCCAGCTCGCCGTCGCCGGCCAGCGCTTCACGCCAGCGACGCGGCATATCGGCAATGGCTTCCGAGGCGCCGGTCAGGGCGCCGTGCAACGCGTACTTGGCGCCGCCGTGGATGATGCCCTGGGACTTCACGCTCTGCCCGCCACCAAGGCTGGCGCTTTCCACCAGCACGGTCGAAAAACCCTGACGGCGCAGACGCGCATTCAGCCAGAGGCCGGCGACACCAGCGCCGACAATCAGAACGTCGGTGGAAATAACGGATGGCATGCAGCGACCTCAGTGTTCAAGACGAGGGCGCAGTATACAGACTCGAAGAAAAGGGGATTGTTGGTTGATCAAGCGGATGGATGCAAAACCTGTGGGAGCGAGCCTGCTCGCGATGGGGCCGGCACATGCAACATAAGGGTTGAATGCAAGACCGCTATCGCGAGCAGGCTCGCTCCCACAATGGAAAGTGCTTAGGGCCTTAGTGTCCCGCGGTCTTCGAGAACAGCTGGATGACTACGACACCCAATACGATGAGCGCCATCCCCAGCATCGCCGGCACATCCAGCTTCTGCCCGTAGATAAACAGCGCCGCGACGCTGACCATCACGATGCCCATGCCGGCCCATACCGCGTAGGCCACGCCCACCGGAACGCTGCGCACCACCAGGGTCAGCATCCAGAAAGCAATGCCGTAACCAACGATGACCAGCAGCAGCGGCAGTGGCGTGCTGAAACCCTTGACCGCTTTCATCGAAACGGTGGCGATCACTTCGGCGCAGATGGCGATAGCCAGGTAGTAGTAAGCGGTCATGGGTCAATCCTCGTATGAAGTGTTGCTCTCTGAGGTCGGCATTCTAGAGATTCGCCAGATGCGGTAAAGTCATTACCTATCTGTTCTGAAGATGGGTTGAGCCATGAACATGCAATGGAATCTGGAACAGCTGCGCTTGTTTGTCAGCGTCGCGGAACAGCGTTCGTTCTCCGCGGTGGCGCGGGATCAGCGCAAGGCACAGTCGGCGGTCAGCAGTTCGATTGCGCTGCTGGAAGAGGACCTGGGTGTCAGCCTGTTCGATCGTAGCAGTGGTCGTCAGCCGAAACTCACCGAAGCCGGTACCGCCCTGCTTGAGGAGGCGCGGGAAGTGCTGCGCCAATGCGAGCGCCTCAATGGCCGGGCACTGGCGATGATGCGCGGCCAGGAAGCGAGCCTGCGTGTGGCTCAGGACGAGGCAATGCCCTATCAAGCGGTGGTTGAAAGCTTCGAGGCTCTGGCAGAAAAGTTTCCCAGTCTCGAAGTGCAACTGACCAGCGCCGCCCAGGGGGATGTTGCGCGCAAGCTAGTGGAGCGCAGGGCTGACCTGGGTTTGCTGTTTTATCATGAGCAAATTCCCGAAGCCCTCGAGCGGCGGGTGCTGGGTAGCGTCGAAATGGTCACGGTGTGCGGCGTCGGGCATCCCATGGCGAAGCAGGCGCACGTCGATTGCCAGCAAATGGCGCAGCATCGACAGTTGCTGATGTCCACGCAATCCAGCGTCTATCCAGGCAGTGAGCCGGCCAGCCCGCAGGTCTGGCGCGCCGACAGTTTCTATGTGATGGCCGAATGGGTGATGCGCGGCCTTGGCTGGGCCTGGTTGCCGCGCCATGTGGTGCAGTACCCGGCGTACCAGAATCAGATGGTCGAACTGGCCAGCGAATGGACGCCGCCGGCCTTGATCGTGGAACTGGTCTGGCGTCGCGACGAGCCCCTCGGCCCGGCGGCCCGTTGGCTGGCGGAACGTTTTGCCGTGCACTTGCAGGCGATCGGCTAAAAAACCGATAAACTCCGCCGCCATGAATAGAACTCTCTACACCGCGCTGTTTTACCTGGGGCTGCCATTGGTAGCGATTCGGCTTTGGCTGCGGGCGCGCAAGGCGCCGGCGTATGCCAAGCGCATTGGCGAGCGTTTCTCCCTCGCGCTGCCGGCGATGAAGCCGGACGGTATCTGGGTGCACGCGGTGTCGGTGGGCGAAAGTATCGCCGCGGCACCGATGATCCGCGCCTTGTTGCAACGCTACCCGACGCTGCCGATCACCGTCACCTGCATGACACCGACCGGGTCCGAGCGCATCCAGGCGTTGTTCGCCAACGAGCCGCGCATCCAACACTGCTATCTGCCTTACGACTTGCCTTGCGCAGCCAAGCGATTTCTTGATCGGGCCCGGCCAAAACTGGCGGTGATCATGGAAACCGAGCTTTGGCCCAACCATATTCACCAATGCGCCAAACGCGGGATTCCCGTGGCGCTGGCCAATGCGCGACTGTCCGAGCGTTCGGCCAAAGGCTATGGCCGCTTCCATAAACTGACCGGGCCGATGCTCGCCGAGATGAGCCTGTTCGCGGTGCAGACCGAAGCCGAGGCGCAGCGCTTCCGGGATTTGGGCGCGCGCCCGGAAACCGTCGAAGTGACCGGTTCGATCAAGTTCGACCTGACCATCGACCCGCAACTGCTGCAACGTGCCGCCGAGTTGCGTGCGCAGTGGCAGGCACAGGAGCGCCCGGTGTGGATCGCCGCGAGTACCCATGAAGGTGAAGACGAGGTGGTGCTGGCCGCCCATCGTCGGCTGTTGGCCAATCATCCTGATGCGCTGCTGATTCTGGTGCCGCGCCATCCAGAGCGTTTCAACCCGGTGTTCGAGTTGTGCCGGCAGCAGGGTTTCGCCACGGTGCGGCGTTCGACGGGTGAGCCGGTTACCGCAGGCACTTCGGTGCTGTTGGGCGACACCATGGGCGAGTTGCTGTTTCTCTATGCGTTGGCCGACAGCGCGTTCGTCGGTGGCAGCCTGGTGCCCAACGGCGGCCATAATCTGCTGGAGCCGGCGGCATTGGCCAAACCGGTGCTCAGCGGGCCGCACCTGTTCAACTTCCTCGAAATCGCCGCGCAGTTGCGCAGCGCCGGGGCGTTGGCCGAGGTCGATGATGCCGAAAGTCTGGCGCTGGCGGTGCAGCGGCTGTTCGAATTGCCGAGCGATGCGCAGCGGATGGCAGAGGCGGGGCTGAAAGTGATGCGCACCAATCAGGGCGCGTTGCAACGGTTGCTGGATGGGTTGGGCAGGTTGATCGAGCGTTAGACCGAGTCGCCTGAAAAAAAGATCGCAGCCTTCGGCAGCTCCTACAGGATGTACATCAATCCCAATGTAGGAGCTGCCGAAGGCTGCGATCTTTTGATCTTTTGCTTTTACTGAGCCGGATTAGCCCTCAACTGCTCCGCCGCAGCCTTGGCCAGATCCGGCGGCAGGAAGTCCTTGTCCGGGTTGTAGTCGGCTTTGAGGTAACGCGTCAGGTCCTGCAAATCCCCCGGGTTCAAGGTGCCGGCGGCCTGCTTCAAGCGCAGGTTGTCGAGGATGTAGTCGTAGCGGGTGTTGTTGTAGTTACGCACCGAGGTGTACAGCTGACGCTGGGCATCGAGCACGTCGACGATGTTGCGCGTCCCCACCTGATAACCGATTTCGGTCGCTTCCACCGCGCTCTGGTTGGAGATGATCGATTGTCGGCGGGCCTGCACCTGCTCGACGTCGGTGTTCACTGCGCGGTGCAGATTGCGGGTGTTTTCCACGACCTGACGACGCAGCGCTTCGCGTTGCTGCTCGGACTGAGTCAGCCGTGAATAGGACTCGCGCACCTGCGAGCTGGTCAGCCCGCCGCTGTAGAGCGGGATGCTCAATTGCAGGCCAACCGTGCGCTGCTCGACATCGCCGCCGTAACGCACGCCGTTCGGGCTCGGGTTGGTAAAACCGAGGGCGTCGTTGTCACCTTTCTTGTATTGCGCGACCGCATCCAGGGTGGGCGCATGCCCGGCCTTGCGCTGCTTGAGGGTTTCTTCGGCGGCGCTTACTGCATAGTTGCTGGCCAGCAAATTCAGGTTCTGTTTGGCGGCGGTGTCGACCCAGGCCTTGGCATCGTTCGGTGCCGGCGGCAGGATCGGCAAGGTGTGGACGATGCCCTGAATCGAGTTGTACTGACGGTTGGTCAGGGTGATCAGCGCTTCGAACGCGTCATCCACCTGGCGCTGAGCGAGAATCCGGTTGGCCCGTGCCGTGTCGTAACTGGCTTGGGATTGCAGCACGTCGGTCTTGTCGGACAGGCCAACGTCGAAGCGCTCGTTGGACTGGTCGAGCTGCCGCTTGAATGCCGCTTCTTCGGCCTTGGTCGAGGCCAGGGTGTCCTGGCTGCGCAGCACGTTGAAGTAGCTTTCGGCACTTTGCAGAATCAGGTTCTGTTCGGTGGCCGAGAGTTGCAAGGCGGCCTGTTCGTTGACGTCCTTGGCGGCCTGCAACTGGAACCAGCGATCGGCGCGGAAAATCGGCTGCGCGAGAGTCGCCTGATACACCGTGCCACTGCGGGTCGCGGTCACCGATGGTTGATCGATCGAGGTACGGGTGTTGTTCAGATCGGCACCGGCTGACAGGTTGGGCAGCAGGCCGGCGCGAGCCTGGGGCACGACTTCCTTCTGGGCGCCATATTGGGCGCGGGCAGCGGCGATGTCGGCGTTGTTGTCCACCGCTTCCTGATAGACGCTGACCAGGTCAGTCTTGGTCGATAAGGGCGCTTCTGCTGCCCAGGCCATTCCATTGGACGCACAAGACACGGCAAGGGCCAGTGAGAGTTTGCGCAGCATGAGGCCATCCCTAAAATTACGCTGATAATTTGAGCGCCAAGGCTACGGCGCGGCGCCCTGCAGCGTCAAGGCGCGGCACGGCGTAGCGAGTGTAGTTGCACGCAGGCAAGGCAACAATCCTGCAATTGCGCCATTCATCATGGTGTTTGCTGCGGAGTTGGCGTTCTTTGCCGGTTGTGTCTAGACTGGCCGGGTTCTTGTCGGGGTGCCTTGCTATGAGGCTGAGATCGAATAATTTCGGATCCCGTTGAACCTGATCAGGTTAGCGCCTGCGTAGGGAACAAGATTTCTCGTCACCCGGCGAGTCCTCTTGTGCTTCGTCCGGGATGTTGTTCGACAATCGAACACCCCTCGAGCACTGAGCACAGCACGGCTGGTTTCCCCAGCGCCCGTGCGTCCATTCGTTTACAGGTTCGCTCCGACAAAAATCCACTGCCTGGATGTGTGTCTGGAGAGCCCGTGATGACTACAAAATCAAAAATCGCAACCAACCTGAGTGACTCGGCCAAGGTCGATCAGCAATCGGTTCAGCCGTTTACCCGCTCGCAAAAAATCTATGTCCAGGGCACTCGCCCCGACATCCTCGTGCCAATGCGCGAAATCAGCCTGGACGTGACCCCGACCGACTTCGGCGGCGAAATCAACGCGCCGGTGGTGGTGTATGACACCTCGGGCCCGTACACCGACCCCAACGTCATCATCGACGTACGCAAAGGTCTCGCCGATGTACGTTCGCCGTGGATCGAATCCCGTGGCGACACTGAGCGCCTGCCAGGTCTGAGTTCCAACTTCGGCCAGGAACGCCTGGCCGATGCGGAATTGACCAAACTGCGTTTCGCCCACGTCAACAATCCGCGCCGCGCCAAGGCCGGGGCCAACGTCAGCCAGATGCACTACGCCCGCAAAGGCATCATCACCGCCGAGATGGAATACGTCGCCATCCGCGAAAACATGAAGCTGGAAGTGGCCCGTGCCGCAGGCTTGCTTGACCAGCAACACGCCGGTCACAGCTTCGGCGCCAGCGTGCCGAAAATCATCACGCCGGAATTTGTCCGTGAAGAAATCGCCCGCGGTCGCGCGATCATTCCGGCCAACATCAACCACACCGAACTGGAACCGATGATCATCGGCCGTAACTTCCTGGTGAAGATCAACGGCAACATCGGCAACAGCGCCTTGGGTTCGTCCATCGAAGAAGAAGTGGCGAAACTGACCTGGGGCATTCGCTGGGGTTCGGACACGGTCATGGACTTGTCTACCGGCAAGCACATTCACGAAACCCGCGAATGGATCATCCGTAACTCGCCGGTGCCGATCGGTACCGTGCCGATCTACCAGGCCCTGGAAAAAGTCGGCGGCGCCGCTGAAGACCTGACCTGGGAGCTGTTCCGCGACACGCTGATCGAACAGGCCGAGCAGGGCGTCGACTACTTCACCATCCACGCCGGCGTATTGCTGCGCTACGTGCCGCTGACCGCCAAACGCGTGACCGGCATTGTGTCTCGTGGCGGTTCGATCATGGCCAAGTGGTGCCTGGCGCACCACAAGGAAAACTTCCTCTACACGCATTTCGAAGACATCTGCGAAATCATGAAGGCCTACGACGTCAGCTTCTCGCTGGGCGATGGCCTGCGTCCGGGTTCGATTGCCGACGCCAACGACGCGGCACAATTCGGTGAGCTGGAAACCCTCGGCGAGCTGACCAAGATCGCCTGGAAGCACGACGTGCAATGCATGATCGAAGGCCCGGGCCACGTGCCGATGCAGTTGATCAAAGAGAACATGGACAAGCAGCTCGAGTGCTGCGACGAAGCGCCGTTCTACACCCTCGGCCCGCTGACCACCGACATCGCCCCAGGCTACGACCACATCACTTCGGGTATCGGTGCGGCGATGATCGGCTGGTTCGGTTGCGCGATGCTTTGCTACGTGACGCCGAAGGAACACTTGGGCCTGCCGAACAAGGATGACGTGAAGACCGGGATCATCACTTACAAGATCGCCGCTCACGCTGCCGACCTTGCGAAGGGGCATCCGGGCGCGCAGATTCGCGACAATGCCTTGAGCAAGGCGCGTTTCGAATTCCGTTGGGAAGACCAGTTCAACCTGGGCCTGGACCCGGACACCGCGCGTTCGTACCACGACGAAACCCTGCCGAAGGATTCGGCCAAGGTCGCGCACTTCTGCTCCATGTGCGGGCCGAAATTCTGCTCGATGAAGATCACCCAGGAAGTCCGTGAATACGCGGCCAACCAGCGAATCGAAACCGTCGATGCCGAAGTCGCCCAGGGATTGGCGGATCAGGCCGAGCGGTTCAAGCAGGAAGGTAGTCAGTTGTACAAGAAGGTTTGATCTGATCCGAAAGGGTGGGGCCTGAAAGGGCCTCATCGCGGGCAAGCCCGCTCCCACATAGACTGCATAAATCCTGTGGGAGCGGGCTTGCCCGCGATAGCGATCAACACAACAACAAATGTCCCTCTGAGATAACACCCTTGAGCATTCAACCCAGCACTTACTCCCCGGATACCGCGGTGCCGATCGACAAACGTGTGTTCGGCGGCCGCGATCTGTTTTCCCTGTGGTTCTCCCTCGGCATCGGCCTGATGGTTCTGCAGACCGGCGCTTTACTCGCGCCGGGTCTGGGCCTGTCCGGCTCGTTGCTGGCGATTTTTCTCGGCACGCTGGTCGGCGTTCTGTTGCTGGCCGCTGTCGGTGTGATCGGCAGCGACACCGGCCTGTCGTCGATGGCGGCACTCAAACTCAGCCTGGGCCGTCATGGCGCGAGCCTTCCGGCGGTGTTGAACCTGCTGCAACTGATTGGTTGGGGCTCGTTCGAAATCATCGTCATGCGTGACGCCGCCAGCCTGTTGGGTGCGCGGGCGTTCAGCGAAGGCAGCCTGCTGTCGAATCCACTGCTTTGGACAGTTTTCTTCGGTGGTTTGGCGACGTTGCTGGCGGTCAGCGGGCCACTGACCTTCGTGCGCAAGATCCTGCGCAAGTGGGGCATCTGGCTGCTGCTGGCCGCGTGCATCTGGCTGACCTGGAACCTGTTCGCCAAAGCCGACCTTGCGGCGTTGTGGGCGCAGGCCGGTGATGGTTCGATGCCGTTTGCCGTGGGTTTCGACATTGCGATCGCCATGCCGCTGTCCTGGCTGCCACTGATTGCCGACTACTCGCGGTTCGGCAAGCGTGCGAAGAATGTCTTCGGCGGTACGGCGCTGGGCTTCTTTATCGGTAACTTCTGGCTGATGAGCCTGGGCGTGGCCTACACCCTGGCGTTCGCGCCGAGCGGTGAAGTGAATGCCTTGCTGCTGGCGTTGGCCGGTGCAGGTTTGGGGATTCCGTTGTTGCTGATTCTGTTGGACGAGTCGGAAAATGCCTTTGCCGATATTCACTCGGCGGCGGTGTCCAGCGGGATTCTGTTGCGCTTGAAAGTCGAGCATCTGGCCTTGGTCATCGGCGTCATCTGCACGCTGATCGCCTGCCTGGCGCCATTGGCCCAGTACCAGAACTTCCTGCTGTTGATCGGCTCGGTGTTTGCGCCGCTGTTCGGCGTGGTGCTGGTGGATCACTTCATCCTGCGCAAGCGCAGTGGCCAGGTGGCGTCAGCCGCATTGCGCTGGCCGGCGTTGCTCGCCTGGTTAGGCGGGGTGAGCACCTATCATTTGCTGGCCAATCTCTATCCGGACATCGGCGCAACCCTGCCGTCGCTGGTACTGGCAGGGCTGCTGCAACTGCTGCTCGGTCGAGCCTTCAGCTACGGCCGGGAAACAGCTCAGGCTTGAGAATGCCGTTCAGGCGCGGGTAGGGGATCTTCAGTTCGACGTGGCCCAGTGCGTAAGGCGCAAGGGTGCTCACTTCGTACTTGAGGATCACCCCGCCGTAGGTCAGCGCCACATTCTGGGTTTTCACGAAGGGCCAGCTCTTCACGAACTCCGGTTCCTGATCGAGTTTGGTGCTGATCAGCCAGCTGTTGTGCGCCACTTGGGCGGCTTTCCAGAACGCTTCTTCCTGCCCCGGAATCAACATATCCGACAGTGTCAGCACTTTATGCTGTTGACGTGAATAGTTGATGAAACCGCGGCCCGGCGTGCCATGGGCACCGCCGGTGTCCAGGTAGCTGGACAATTCTACGATCACCAAGCCGTCATGCTGCTCACGTACCTTGGCTTGCAGGTAGCTGCTGTAGCGCGGGCCGGCACTGCTCAAAAACTGCTCGCGATACGCCGCCAGCGTCGGCGCTACCGGGGCGTCAGGCGAGGTGCGGGTCATTTGCAGCAGGCGTTTTTCGATGATGCCGTCAAGCGCAGGCTCATCCGGGAAACGCAGCGTATCGATGTTCACCAATGGGCAGTCAGGGGTCGTGCAGCCTGGTTTCAACTGTTCCGATGCGTCGCGGGTGGTTTCCAGCGGCGCCCGGTAATTGGGCTGGAACAGACTCTGGCACGCACCCAGGGTCAGGGCGATGGCGGCCACGGAGGCGATCTTGAAAAGCGACATGGGCGTCCTTTACGAAACAGGGGAAGGCGAAAAGTTACCCGCTTCGACTCTCAACGAAGCAGTCAGTTCGCCACTAAGCTAATTAGAGTTGGTTTCACCCTCACCGTCTATCCCGCTGACTGGAAAGGGGCTGCATCAAACATCGCGGGCGCGTTAGGATGGCGCGAAGTTGAGGTTGCAAGTAACAAAAAGGAGCCTCGTAACGGATTTGCAGTAAAGAGGATTGTCATGACTGATTTTGCCAACGCCATTCCGACCGCCGTTGAGATCGTTCGGCGCGAAAAGTGCTACGAGGGCTTCTACAAGCTCGACCGCGTGCACTTGCGTCACGAATTGTTCGCCGGTGGCATGAGTCGCGAGATCAATCGTGAAGTGTTTGTTCGCCACGATGCGGTGTGCGTGCTGCCGTACGATCCGCAACGCGATGAAGTGGTGCTGATCGAGCAGTTTCGCGTCGGCGCCATGGGCAAGACCGACAACCCGTGGCTGATCGAACTGGTCGCCGGTCTGATCGACAAGGATGAAGTACCGGAAGAAGTTGCTCACCGCGAAGCGCAGGAGGAAGCTGGGCTTGTATTCGGGGCGCTCTGGCCGATGACCAAATATTTTCCATCGCCGGGCGGCAGTAACGAGTTTGTGCATTTGTACCTGGGGCGTTGCGAGACAACCGGGGTGGGCGGCCTGCATGGGCTGGAGGAAGAGGCAGAAGATATTCGCGTCACGGTCTGGGCGTTCGAAGATGCCCTGCAAGCCGTGCGCGACGGACGTATTGCCAACGCGGCAAGCATCATCGCCTTGCAATGGCTGGCTTTGAACCGCGTTGAAGTGAGGGGGTTATGGTCGTAAACAAGCTGCGCGATCGCTACCGGATCGACCTCGTGGGGCTGCAAGCCTCCTGCGAGGCCAACTACGCGCGCCTGATGCGACTGCTACCGGACATGCGCAACGAGCCGCAGGCGCGGCGCATTGCCGTGACCCACGGCGACCAGATGCTAGGTGTGCTGGCCCTCGAAGTGCTTCAGGTTTGTCCTTACACCACGACGCTGCAAGTACGCCAGGAACACAGCCTGCCGTGGCTGCCGGTGCCGCAACTTGAAGTTCAGGTGTATCACGACGCGTGCATGGCCGAAGTGGTCAGCGCTGAACATGCACGACGCTTCCGGGGCATCTATCCTTACCCGAACGCCGCGATGCATCAGCCAGATGAAAAAGCTCAGCTCAATCTGTTCCTGGGGGAATGGCTGAGTCATTGCCTGGCTTGCGGTCACGAGTACGCCGTTGTGCGCTAAGAGCCCTGTGTAGTTGTGAACTGCGTCCGGTTCACAGGTTTCCTCTTTTGATTGTCCCCCAGCATAATTGCGGCATTCATCAATCCCGTGATCACGCCCTGGGAGAACGCCTTGCCGAGCGTATCCACATTAACCACCGCCGATCCGGCGTTGCTGGTGCAACTCTCCGACAGCCATCTGTTTGCCGAGGCGGACGGGACGTTGCTGGGCATGAATACCCGCGACAGCCTGCAACAGGTCATTGAGCTGGTATTGAAGCAGCAGCCGCAGATCGATCTGATGATTGCCAGTGGTGACCTGTCTCAGGACGGGACGCTGGAGTCGTATCAGCTGTTTCGTGACCTGACCCGACAGATCGATGCACCAGCGCGGTGGATTCCCGGTAATCATGACGAGCCGCAGATCATGGCTGTGGCGGCGGTGCAGAGTGCGCTGCTGGAGCCGGTGGTGGATATCGGCAACTGGCGGGTCACGTTGCTCGATTCGGCGGTGCCGGGGTCGGTGCCGGGGTATTTGCAGGATGAGCAATTGCAGTTACTCGCGCGCTCGTTGAGTGAGGCGCCGGAGCGACATCATCTGGTGTGTTTCCATCATCATCCGGTATCGATCGGGTGTGCATGGATGGAGCCCATTGGCTTGCGCAATCCAGAGGCATTGTTTGCGGTGCTGGATCGCTTTCCACAGGTGCGTGCGGTGTTGTGGGGGCATGTGCATCAGGAGATTGATCAGCTACGCAACAATGTTCGACTGATCGCATCGCCCTCGACCTGTATTCAGTTCGAGCCGGGCAGTGATGATTTCAAGGTGAGCGAGCAGGCGCCGGGGTATCGGTGGTTGCGGTTGTTGCCGGATGGCCAGCTCGAAACAGGCGTTGAGCGCGTCACCGGTTTCGATTTCCAGATTGATTACGGCTCCAACGGCTACTGATTTATTTGTCATTTCCAAAGACCGAGGCGCGGCCATCGCGGGCAAGCCCGCTCCCACAGGGGATTTGTGAGCGCCTAAGATCCTTGTGGGAGCGGGCTTGCCCGCGATGGTGTTCGCTCAGGCGACATGATTTCCACGCATATCCCCGATTTTCCCGACACCCTGTAAACTGCGCCTCTTTACCTGACGCACAGGGAGCTCAAATGTCTGGTTCGATCCTTTATATTCACGGTTTCAACAGCGCGCCGGCGTCGAAAAAGGCCTGTCAGTTGATTAATGTGATGGACCGGCTGGGCTTGAGCGACCAATTGCGTGTGCCGGCCTTGCATCACCATCCCCGCGAGGCCATTGCTCAGCTGGAGCAGGCGATTACCGAGCTGGGGCGGCCACTGCTGGTCGGCAGCTCACTCGGCGGCTACTATGCGACTCACTTGGCCGAACGCCATGGCTTGAAAGCCCTGTTGATCAATCCTGCCGTCAGCCCGCACCGGATGTTCGACGGGTTCCTGGGGACGCAGAAAAATCTGTACACCGATGAGACCTGGGAAATGACCCACGACCACGTGACGGCCCTGGCCGAGCTGGAAGTGCCGGCGCCCCAAGATCCGCAGCGGTTTCAAGTGTGGTTGCAGACCGGCGATGAAACGCTGGATTATCGCCTCGCCCAGCAGTATTACCGGGCCTGTGCCTTGCGCATCCAGGCTGGCGGCGACCATAGCTTCCAGGGTTTTGCCGAGCAATTGCCGGCAATGCTGAGTTTCGCCGGCATCGGCGCAGATTTGTATCAGGCGATTGATTTCACTGCACTGTGATTTGTCGCCTCTTTTTCACAGAATACTTTTTTTCACAGAACACTTTTTACAGGCGGACGACGAGACCCCATGGCCACTCCCAGCGCTAGCTCTTATAACGCAGACGCCATCGAAGTCCTCTCGGGCCTCGACCCGGTGCGCAAACGCCCCGGCATGTACACCGACACCAGTCGGCCGAACCACCTCGCCCAGGAAGTCATCGACAACAGCGTCGACGAAGCCTTGGCCGGGCATGCGACATCGGTGCAGGTCATCCTGCACGCCGATCACTCCCTGGAGGTCAGCGATGACGGCCGTGGCATGCCGGTGGACATTCACCCGGAAGAGGGTGTGTCGGGTGTCGAGCTGATCCTCACCAAGCTTCATGCGGGCGGCAAGTTTTCCAACAAGAACTACCAGTTCTCCGGCGGTCTGCACGGGGTGGGTATTTCTGTGGTCAACGCCTTGTCGACCGAAGTCCGGGTGCGTGTAAAGCGCGACGGCAATGAATACCAGATGACTTTCGCTGACGGTTACAAGAAGACCGAGCTGGAAGTGATTGGCACCGTCGGCAAGCGCAACACCGGCACCAGCGTGTTCTTCGCGCCGGACCCGAAGTACTTCGATTCACCGAAATTCTCCATCAGCCGCCTCAAGCACGTGCTCAAGGCCAAGGCCGTTCTGTGCCCGGGGCTGCTGGTCAGTTTTGAAGACAAGGCCACCGGCGAGAAAGTCGAATGGCATTACGAAGACGGCCTGCGCTCCTACCTGGTGGACGCGGTCAGCGAGTTCGAACGCCTGCCGGATGAGCCGTTCTGCGGCAGCCTGGCCGGTAACAAAGAGGCGGTCGATTGGGCGTTGCTGTGGTTGCCCGAGGGCGGCGACAGCGTTCAGGAAAGCTACGTCAACCTGATCCCGACAGCCCAGGGCGGTACGCACGTCAACGGTCTGCGTCAGGGCTTGCTCGATGCGATGCGCGAGTTCTGCGAGTTCCGCAGCCTGTTGCCGCGCGGTGTGAAGCTGGCGCCGGAAGACGTCTGGGAGCGCATCGCGTTCGTCCTGTCGATGAAAATGCAGGAGCCGCAATTCTCCGGTCAGACCAAGGAACGCCTGTCATCCCGTGAAGCGGCCGCTTTCGTTTCCGGTGTGGTCAAGGACGCCTTCAGTCTGTGGCTCAACGCTCACCCGGAAACCGGCATGCTGCTGGCGGAACTGGCGATCAACAACGCCGGCCGTCGTCTGAAGGCCAGCAAGAAGGTTGAGCGTAAACGCATTACCCAAGGTCCGGCATTGCCGGGCAAACTCGCCGACTGCGCCGGGCAGGACCCGATGCGTTCCGAGCTGTTCCTGGTGGAAGGTGATTCCGCCGGCGGTTCGGCCAAACAGGCGCGGGACAAAGAGTTTCAGGCGATTCTGCCGTTGCGCGGCAAGATTCTGAATACCTGGGAAGTCGACGGCAGCGAAGTGCTGGCCAGCCAGGAAGTGCACAACATCGCCGTGGCCATCGGTGTCGATCCGGGCTCGGCGGACATCGCCCAGCTGCGTTACGGCAAGATCTGCATTCTCGCCGACGCCGACTCCGACGGTCTGCACATTGCCACGTTGCTCTGCGCCTTGTTTGTCCAGCATTTCCGCCCGCTGGTGGATGCCGGTCACGTCTACGTCGCCATGCCGCCGCTGTACCGTATCGACCTGGGCAAAGAAATTTACTATGCCCTGGACGAGGCCGAGCGCGATGGCATTCTCGATCGTCTGGTGGCCGAGAAAAAACGCGGCAAACCACAGGTCACCCGATTCAAAGGTCTGGGTGAAATGAACCCGCCGCAGCTGCGCGAAACCACCATGGACCCGAACACGCGGCGTCTGGTGCAGTTGACGCTGGAAGATTTCGACGCGACCTCGGAAATGATGGACATGCTGCTGGCGAAAAAACGCGCTGGCGATCGCAAGTCCTGGCTGGAGTCCAAGGGCAACCTGGCCGAGGTTCTGGGCTGATGCGATTTGGCTGGGCCCTGGCGTGTGCGTTGCTGCTGACCTCGGTAACGGTTTCGGCGGAGCCTGCACCCGAGCTGCGCTTGTTATCCGAGCATGCCGTCGACGGCATGCGCGGCGGCAATCTGTCGGGGCTGGCCCAGTGCGGCAAGGATCTGTGGACCGTTTCGGACCGTGACGATGATCAAATCTATCGCCTCGACACCCGCAACAACACCTGGCAAGCCGAAACCGTGCGCATCGACGTACCCCTGCCGCCCGACAGCGGTTTGCCCTGGGGCTTGCGTTCGCGGACCTGGGCGGCGTCGTTCGTGCGGGGCGGGGACCTGGATTTCGAAGGCATCACCTGCGACAGCGCCGGCAATCGTTACATCGTCAGCGAAGCGCACGCCGCGGTGTTGCAAGTTCCGCCAATCGGGCCTGCGTCCTGGCTGAAAATCTCGCCGATGCTGGTACGCGAAGCACGGGCCAGCGGTATGTTGCTGCACTTCAATGCGTTGTTCGAAGGGCTGGCGATCAATCCGGCCGGTGACACGCTGTGGCTGGCCGCCGAACGTGAGCGTCGCGGTTTGCTGCTGATCAAGCGCCAGCAAACGGTCTGGGGCTGCGAGGGTGGTTGTGTGCTGCTGAGTGAAGCCGGGGTGGAGATGCAGCCAGCACAATTTCCCAAGGCCAGAGCGCGTTCACGGGATTTTGCCGATCTGTCATTGTTCGACGGCAAGCTGTTTACCCTTGAGCGCAATGTCTTTCAGATTTGCCGCCGTGATGCAGTGACAGCCAAGGTGGAGCGCTGCTGGTCGTTTGCCACCGAGGCCTTGCAGGAAAACCGTCGTTATTCACAGGCCTATGGGCTGGCGGAGGCGTTGATCGTGGACGCCGACGGCGCCTGGATCGGCATCGACAACAATAACGGTGCGCGAGCCGATGGCGAGGTACGTCCGATTGTCTGGCGCTTTGCCGCGCCTGAAGGCGGCTGGAGTGCCAAGCCATGAGTCAGCAACCGCCGGGCAAGCGCGCCGGTCGGGTGTTGATGGTGCTGGCCTGGTGCGCCGCGCTGTTTCTGGCGACGCGGTTCTTCGGTCAGTGGGAGGAGCGTCAACAGAATCCCAACACCGTCGTCAGCTCTGAGCAGGGCCAAGGTTTTATCGAAGTGAAGCTGATCGGCAACAGCCAGGGGCATTTTGTTGCTACCGGCCAGATCAACGGCCAGCCCGTGGAGTTCATGCTCGATACCGGTGCGACCGATGTGTCGATCCCGGCCGAAATGGCCGAGCGGCTGAAACTGGAAAAAGGCTTTGGGGTGACCCTGAGCACGGCCAATGGCTTGAGCGAGGGCTATCGAACCCGCCTCGACCGGCTGCAATTGGGCGACATCGTGCTGCGTGACGTTCGCGCGCTGGTGGCGCCCGGTTTGCACGGCAATCAGGTGCTGCTCGGTATGAGCGCACTGAACAAACTTGAATTTACCCAGCGCGGTGGCACCATGCTGCTGCGCCAGACAACGAACTGATGAGGCCCGCATGAGCGACTCCCTTGATCTCAGCCTGGACGGTGTAGAACGCCGGTCACTGGCTGACTTCACCGAAAATGCCTACCTCAACTACTCCATGTACGTGATCATGGACCGTGCCCTGCCGCATATCGGCGACGGCCTGAAACCGGTACAGCGGCGCATCATCTATGCGATGAGCGAGTTGGGGCTGGACGCTGATTCCAAGCACAAGAAATCGGCGCGTACCGTCGGTGACGTGCTCGGCAAGTTCCACCCGCACGGCGACTCGGCGTGTTATGAAGCCATGGTCCTGATGGCCCAGCCATTCAGCTACCGCTACACGCTGGTCGACGGCCAGGGTAACTGGGGTGCGCCGGACGATCCGAAGTCCTTCGCCGCCATGCGTTACACCGAAGCGCGGCTGTCGCGCTATTCCGAAGTGCTGCTCAGCGAACTGGGCCAGGGCACTGCGGATTGGGGCCCGAACTTCGATGGCACGCTGGAAGAGCCTTTGGTGTTGCCGGCCCGTTTGCCGAACATCCTGCTCAACGGCACCACCGGCATCGCCGTGGGCATGGCCACCGACGTACCACCGCATAACCTGCGCGAAGTCGCGACCGCTTGCGTGCGCTTGCTGGACGAGCCGAAAGCCACGGTCGAGCAGCTCTGCGAACACATCCAGGGCCCGGATTACCCGACCGAAGCAGAAATCATCACGCCGCGCGCCGACCTGCTGAAAATCTACGAAACCGGCAAGGGCTCGGTGCGCATGCGCGCTGTTTACCACATCGAGGACGGCGACATCATCGTCACCGCGCTGCCGCACCAGGTGTCCGGTGCCAAGGTGCTGGAACAGATCGCGGCCATGATGCAGGCCAAACCGTCGAAAGCCCCGCAGATCGCTGACCTGCGAGACGAATCCGACCACGAAAACCCATGCCGGATCGTGATTATTCCGGGCGCACGCAAAAACTTCGACCACGATGCATTGATGACCCACCTGTTCGCCAGCACCGAGCTGGAGTCGAGCTACCGGGTCAACATCAACATCATCGGTCTGGACGGCAAGCCGCAGCTGAAAAACCTGCGTGCGCTGTTGGTCGAGTGGCTGGAATTCCGGGTCCAGACTGTGCGTCGTCGCCTGCAATTCCGCCTCGACAAGGTTGAGCGTCGCCTGCACTTGTTGGACGGTTTGTTGATCGCTTACCTCAATCTGGATGAAGTGATTCACATCATCCGCACCGAGGAACACCCGAAAGCCGCACTGATCGAGCGTTTCGCCCTGAGCGAAATCCAGGCCGATTACATCCTCGACACCCGTTTGCGTCAGTTGGCGCGACTGGAAGAAATGAAGCTGCGTGCCGAGCAGGATGAACTGCTCAAGGAACAGGCCAAGCTGCAAGCCCTGCTGGGCAGCGAAGCCAAGCTGAAAAAGCTGGTACGCACCGAGCTGATCAAGGACGCCGAAACGTATGGCGACGACCGTCGCTCGCCAATCGTCGAGCGTGCAGAAGCCAAGGCCTTGACTGAGCACGATCTGCTGCCGAACGAGAAAGTGACCGTAGTTCTGTCGGAAAAAGGCTGGGTTCGCTCTGCCAAGGGGCACGAAATCGACGCCACCGGGCTTTCCTACAAGGCCGGGGATGGTTTCAAGGCCTTGGCGCCCGGTCGATCCAACCAGTTTGCAGTGTTTATCGACTCCACTGGTCGCAGCTATTCGGTGGCTGCACACACGCTGCCATCGGCCCGCGGCCAGGGCGAACCGCTGACCGGCCGTCTGACGCCGCCGCCAGGGGCGAGTTTTGAATGCGTGCTGATGCCTGAAGACGATTCGCTGTACGTGATCGCCTCCGACGCCGGTTACGGTTTCGTGGTCAAGGGTGAAGACCTGCAAGCCAAGAACAAGGCGGGCAAGGCCCTGTTGAGTTTGCCGAACAACGCCAAAGTGATTCTGCCGCGTCCGGTAGCCGACCGTGAGCACAACTGGCTGGCGTCGGTGACCACCGAAGGTCGCCTGCTGATTTTCAAAATCAGCGATTTGCCACAATTAGGTAAAGGAAAAGGGAATAAGATCATCGGGATTTCCGGTGAACGTGTTGCCAGTCGCGAAGAATATGTCACGGACATTGCCGTTCTGCCGGAGGGTGCCACTTTGGTGCTGCAGGCCGGAAAACGTACCTTGTCACTGAAGGCGGACGACCTCGAACACTACAAAGGTGAACGTGGGCGTCGCGGAAACAAACTTCCACGTGGCTTTCAGAGGGTTGATGCGCTGTTCGTCGAAAACCTCAATTAAGCGTCCTAGAGCGCTCGATCTACGATTTAACGCGTAGATCGACGCTTTGCCGCTGGAGTCGGAACGCATATTCACGGATGATATGGCCTTTCAAGCGCCGGCGTAGCCGAGCGTTCTTCATATTTTTTGAGTATTTTCACTGTGGTTAGCCTTGTGGCGGCCACCTGGATGGGACGATGACTGCTCTGCGCCTTCCTTTTATTTTGATGCTCGCCGGCGTTCTTGGCCTGGCGGGTTGCAGCGTTCACCAACCGGTGTCGCTGTATCAGCTGGACAGCGGAAGTCCGGCTCAGCCTGCGCAAAGCGCGGGCATGGCGGTATTGTTGGGCCCGGTAACGGTTGCCGACTACCTGCAACGCGAAACCTTGTTGCAGCGTCAGCCCGATGGCAGCCTGCAAGCTTCGGCTGATGGTCGTTGGGCGGGTAGCCTGTCGTCCGATATCGATCAGCTGTTGCTGCGTCAGGTCGCCGGCCATCTGGACAGCCAGCGCGTTGTCCTGGCACCGGCGACATTAGGCTTCACGCCGGATGTTCAGGTGCTGCTGACGATCACGCGACTGGACTCGGGTGCATCGCAACCGGCGATCCTTGATGCGCAATGGCGCCTGATCGACCGTCGTGGTCAGGTGCGCGATAACCGCATCATTCATCTGCAGGAGCAGCACACTGGCGGGACTGCGGCTCAGGTTCAGGCTCAGGGTGTGTTGCTGCAGCGTCTGGCCGAGCAACTGTCCACAGCGCTCAAGCCGCTGGCCAACCAGCCACCGATCGCCGAAGCGCCGCGCAAGCCAGCTGCCAAGCCTGTGGCACCGGCAGCAGAGCCGGAGAAGCAGCCGAAAATCCCGATGGCTTCGCCGATTCGCACGGATATGGAAGTGTTCAGGTTCTAAGCCTGGATTGATCCAAAGCAAAGCCCGCCATTGATGCGGGCTTTGTTGTTTCTGGTGCGCGCCGATCGTTCCCACGCTCTGCGTGGGAATGCCTCCAGGGACGCTCCGCGTTCCAGCCTCACCTCATACGTCGCCTGTACCGGCCTCTTCGCGGGCAAGCCCGCTCCCACATTGACCGCTGCGAATACAAAACTTGTGTACTACCGAGACCCTGTGGGAGCGAGGCTTGCCCGCGATGGGGCCGGGACAGGCAACAAAAAGCCCGCAGACAATTACTTGTCTGCGGGCTTCTTTACAACGGGGACTGGGGTTTACGCCCGGCGCTCATGCATCCGCGCCAGTTGCCGTTCCAGCATCGATGGATAAGGCTCCATCAAGCGTTCTACGCAGCACGCTCCCTCCGGGCTGGCGATCGGCCGGATCCGCGCACGCTGGCGAATCAGTGCGTCGTCGCTGATCTTGCGCTCCACCAGCAGCAGGTTGCGGCTGTGTTGCGACAGGGCCAGTGCATCCTGAGCGGTTTCGGTCAGCAGCAGGTCGATCTGGCTCAGGCCGAACAGTTCGTCGCCGAGTGTAAGACCCAACTGCAATTGCAGGGTGATGCCGCTGTCGGCGACTTCGATCTGCAACTGATGACCCAAGGCACGCAGCAACTCGCCGCAGCAGATAGCGTTGGTCAGGTAATCGTCGCCGCTGTCTTCGGTGTGGAACAGCATCAGCGTGCTGCCATCGTTCAGGGTGTGCAGTTCGCTCTGGTAGAGCGACGCAGCCTGATCGAGGCAATCGCGATAGCGCTTCAGCAGCTCTTCCAGGCGTGCGCGGGGCAGGCGACGCAGCTGATCCTGTGCGCCCAGTTGTACCGCCAGTACCGCGCTGTGCTGAGGCACGTTCGATACCTGCGGTTTTGCCACCGGTATCGGCGCGCTGTCTGTCGAGTCGTCACGCAGGTCGGCAAACGGATCTTCGTCGTCCTCATCATCTTCGACGGTGCTGACAACGCGTCGTGGCGCAGGCTTGAGGCCGGCTACAGGCTTGGTTTCGTCGAAACCTGGATCGCGCAGGTTGCGCACTTCGAAGGTCGGCTCGTTATCGTCGGCGTCTTCGTAATCGCTGTCGTCGTATTCAGGCTCCGGCTCGGCAGGCTCTGGCGCGAAATTGGCGTGCAACTGACGAGCGAGGTCGCCGACTTCATCCTGACGCTCGGTGGCCGGGGTGTATTCGTCGATATTGCGCAGCCACACCCGCAGCTGCAGCAGCGGTGTGGAGATATTGCGTCCCAGGCGCAGGCTCAAGGCCAGGGACAGCGCCAGCAGAATCGCACTCAGAATGCCCATGCTTTGCAGGCTGATGGTCATCGGCTGCTGGAACTGATCCATGTCCAGGCTGATGCGCAGTTGCCCGGCGGTCACGTCCTGGAAGGTGATCTTGCTCTGGTACATGCCCTCGGCTTCGCCCAGCAGGCTATGCTTGGGACGCTGTCCGGCTTCGGCGAGGATGCGGTTATCCACGCTGTAGATGGCGGCGTGGGCCACCAGTTTGTTCTTGGTCAGGTTGTTGAGCAGCACGTTCAGGCTGAGGATGTCATTGGACACCAACAGTTCCGTGGCCGAGGTCGCGGTCTGGGTGGTCAGGCTTTCGCCCAGGGCATCCGCCTGCTCGTGCATGGCCTGCTTGAACTGCAAACCCATCACGCAGGCATAGATCACCAGGGCCAGAGCGACCAGGATCACGTTATGGCTGGCAATGCGCAATGCAATCGGTACACGGCGATGACGCAGTGCCCGGAAGATCAGCAGAAAGAAGTTATCGGTTTTTACTGGCGTGGGCCGGTTCACTTGAGCTCGGCTCTTTGTCCGTGAAGTTGACGCGCAGTATAGCGACAGGCCCTAGACCGTCAAAGCGCTCGCGGTGCCCGATGGTCACTGAAAATGGGTAGAATGCGGTTTTTTTCCACCTGCGGGGGTGCGCCTTGCGCGAAATCGTCCTGATAAACATCACGGGAGTCGACCGTCCGGGTCTGACTGCGGCCATTACCGGCGTTCTGGCCCAGGGTGGTGTGAACATTCTCGACATCGGTCAGGCGGTGATCCACGACACCCTGTCGTTTGGCATCCTGGTTGAAATTCCCGATACCGAACAAGGTAACTCGGTGCTCAAGGACATCCTGTTCAAAGGCTATGAGCTTGAGCAACAAGTGCGTTTCACGCCGGTGTCCGAAGAGGATTACCAGCTGTGGGTCGGCAATCAGGGCAAAAAACGCCATATTGTCACCCTGCTGACCCGCAAAGTGACCGCCGAGCAATTGCAGCGCGTGAGCTCGATCACCGCCAAATATGGCCTGAACATCGATCATATTGATCGCCTGTCCGGGCGCATGCCGCTGGACACCCCGGCCGACAAGGGCAAGGGCTGCATCGAGTTTTCCGTGCGCGGCGAGGCGGCGGATCCGCAAGCGTTGCGGGCCGAATTTCTCAGCGTCGCTCAAGAATTGAACGTCGACATCGCTTTCCAGGAAGATTCGCTGTTCCGCCGTAACCGCCGTCTGGCGGTGTTCGACATGGACTCGACGCTGATCGAAGCCGAAGTCATCGACGAACTGGCCAAGGCTGCCGGTGTGGGCGACCAGGTGTCTGCGATTACCGAGCGGGCGATGGCCGGCGAGCTGGACTTTCGCGCCAGCTTCAAAGAGCGCCTGGCCTTGCTGCAAGGGCTGGACGTCAGCGTGCTGGATTCCATCGGTGCTTCCCTGCGCCTGACCGAAGGCGCCGAAACCCTGTTCGCCGAACTCAAGCGCCTGGGCTACAAGACGGCGATTCTGTCGGGTGGTTTCACCTACTTCGCCAAGCAACTGCAGGCCAAGCTGGGCATCGACTATGTATTTGCCAACGAACTGGAAGTGGTCGACGGCAAGGTGACGGGTGTGGCGGTCGAGCCGATTGTCGATGCGCAACGCAAGGCGGATCTGCTGCGTGAGCTGGCGCATAAGGAAGGTTTGCGTCTGGAGCAGACGATTGCGGTCGGTGACGGTGCCAACGACCTGCCGATGCTGGCGATCGCCGGGCTGGGTGTGGCGTTCCGTGCCAAGCCGCTGGTCAAGCAATCGGCGAAGCAGGCGATTTCCACCCTCGGGCTGGATGGCGTGCTGTACCTGCTGGGCTTCCGGGATCGCGACGGGCAGCTCTGAGTTTCAGGTTGTCTGGGCGGGCCTCTTCGCGGGCAAGCCTCGCTCCTACAGGGTTTGCGCGGACCCGTAGGAGCGAGGCTTGCCCGCGAACGCATCACCGCCGATAAAATGCCGGACGCTCAAAGCGACTTCCACAACGAATCAAATTCTTCCGCTACCCCGACCACGCCGCTCCTCGCGGCGTTTTCGTTTCTGGCTGTCTCAAGCGAACGGTAGGCAAACTGATTGAAGCTGTTGGTGCTCGCCATCAGTCGCTCCAGCCCGGCCCGGCGTTCCTCGCCGTTGGTATTGATCAGCACCTTATTACCTTCCTGGAACGGCAGGCGCGGAGTGAGCAGGGTGGCCGGCAGGTCGATGGCGCTGATGGCGGGCAGCAACAGCCCGCGCAAGTACTGACTGTGCTCGTCGTGGGAACGCATCAGTTGCAGGCCGCAGGGTTCGGCGCAAGGCGCGACTTGCTCGATCCCCATCTGCGTGCCACCGCCCCGCACCTGGCGGATCCAGCGCACCACTGCAATGCTCCAGCCTTGACCGGCAGCATCCTCGATACCAACCATTTCGCCAGCCTGTAGCTCGGCGGGCACCGCGCCGGGCCAGGCCAGGCAATAGCCGCCAGGGCTGTGATTGATCACCGGCAGCACATAGGTCGGGAAATGCTGTTGGCGATCGGCTGCCTCGTGGCTGTCATCGTTCTGAAGGTGCGGGTATTCGATCTCTTCGTAGGGCAGCAGCGTGTCTGCGGTGCCATGGGGGGCGGCGTCGAAAGCCTGGTTCCATTGGTCTTTGGCACGATGTGTCGGGTCGGTAGCCGAGAACTGCGCGGGGCGGGCGCCGGGTTTCTTCAGGATGTCGTTGAACGAGCGTTGCCCGCTGAGATAAAAGTGCAATGCACTCATGCCCACGCACAGGGTCAACGTGCCATGGCCGACAGTGCGCTGGAAACTGCGCTCGGCGGCCTGCCCCCAGGCGGCATGCAGGTGTTGCAGCGTATCGAGATTCAGCCCCGTCGGAACGGGCAGCGGCGATGCCTTGTCGGCTGGCTGTTGCAGATGGTTTTCGATGGCCGTGACCAAGGGTTGCGGGTCGATCCCTAGCAAACTCTCCTGTTGTTCGGCGAGGAATTTGGAGCGGTAACGCGGCCCGGTGTCGAGATCCGGGGCGATGGCAAACAGCCCGTTGTCCGGTTTGGCCGGTTGCAGCTTGATCCACTGGCTCCACGGTTCGAGCACCTCCGCGAGCCGGGCGATCTGGTTCTGGCGCAGTTGATTGCAGCGTGAAGCCCCCAGCAGGAGGGCGACGACGTAGGTTTGCTCGATGCTCAGGCTTTGCGTCTGACTGGCCAGTTCATCGCGCACGCTCAAATGTTGTAGTTGGAACTGACAGCCAATCCGGTACAGCTGATGTAACTCGAGCCACAGACTTTCGGGCACCGGACAATAGAGTTCAGTGGCGCGGATCAATGCGCCGTTCAGGCAATGGATTGCCCGTTGCAAAGCCTGGGTCAGCAGCGGCGCACGGTCCTTGCTGAAGCGCGGTGTGGTGCGGATGACGATTTGCTTGTAGCCGATCGCCAAGTGGCTTTGCAGCGCCTGGCAAAGGTTGGCGATCTTGCGCGAGCGCTCGTCGAGCACAATCGCCTGATGCAGGAAATGTCGCTCCAGGTGCTTGCAGACGTAATACACCTCGGGCCGCAGCAGTTCGAGCAATTGCAGGCGATTGTCGCTGGGTGTGAGCAGTTGGTTGAGTTCGCTCAAGCCTTGATACAACTGGCGAGCGGTTTCGCCGATGTTGGCTTTGGGCAGGTTGGCGATCCAGCGCTTGAGATCGCGAGGCGTGGCTTCGCAGAAAGACAGACGAGACTGCGTCGGGATCGGTGCGCGTAGCAGCAGGACAGGATTGGTCTCATTCATGCCGTAGACAAACTCCGACCGGGAAATGGGCAGTGAATGACTTGACTGTAGCAGCTATGAACGCGGAGGGGGTGTCGCGATTTTTACGTCACGTTTGCCTTACGGGGGGAATGCGCCACCCGGAAAAAATTCCGGGTGGCGGGCCCGGGATCAGGCGGTTGGCAAGCCGATGCCTTGACCCATCTGTACGGGTGAAAGGGCGCCCAGGCCTTCAGCCCATTTCACTTGATCCGGCCCGAACAGCACGACCGCCGTAGAGCCGAGCTTGAAGCGACCCAATTCCGCGCCTTTCTCCAGATGGATCGGCGCACGGGCCGCTTCGTCGTAGCGGAAGGTTTTCAGCTCGCGCTTGGGCGGTGTCACCAAACCGGCCCAGACAGTTTCAATCGACGCCACAATCATCGCGCCCACCAGCACCACGGCCATCGGCCCGCGCTCGGTATCGAAAATGCACGCCACACGCTCGTTGCGAGCGAACAGCTCCGGTACGTTTTCAGCAGTGGTCTGGTTGACCGAGAAGATGCGGCCGGGGATGTAGACCATCTCGCGCAGGGTGCCGGCCAGCGGCATGTGCACACGGTGGTAATCCTTGGGCGACAGGTAAATGGTGGCGAAATCACCGCCCATGAATGGCGCTGCGTTGGCGGCGTCACCACCGAGCAGTTCCAGCACGCTGAAGCTGTGGCCCTTGGCCTGGAAAACGCGACCGTGTTCGATAGGGCCGAGCTGGCTGACGGCACCGTCGGCCGGGCTGAGGATCGCGCCTGGGGTTTGGTCCAGCGGGCGAGCGCCGTCTTTCAAGGCACGAGTGAAGAACGCATTGAAGTGCTCGTAAGCCGTCAGGTCTTCGACCAGCGCCTGGGACATGTCCACTTGATAGCGCTTGGCGAACCAGGCGGTAAAGGCGTTCTTGAACCAGCGCACGCGGCATTCGGCAATGCAGCCGGCCAGTCGCGAGAGCAAGTGGTGGGGCAGCAGGTATTGGCTGAGGATAAACAAACGCTTATTCATTAACTGTCCTTAAAAACCTTAAATCTCTACGGGCGTGTCGGGATGGTTGCCCCATTCGCCCCAGGAGCCGGCGTAGCCTTTGACGCGCGGATAACCGAGCGACTTGGCCACTAGATACGTGAAGCCAGAACGATGGTGAGTCTGGCAGTGGGTAATGACTTCTTTGTCTTTGGTGATACCGAGTTGTTCCAGGATTTTCGGCATGTCGGTGCGGATGCGCAGGTTGCGCGCCTGATCCATGCCGGCTGTCCACTCGAAATTGACCGCGCCGGGAATGTGCCCGCCCTTGGCCGCCAGCACTTTCTCGCCGGAATATTCCAGCGGCCCGCGCGCGTCCCAGATCGCCAGGTCAGCGGCGCCGAGGCGGCTTTGCAGGTATTCGCGGGTGGCGATGGGGTCATCGTGCAGGGTCAGGGCGACCGGGCCACCGACCGCCGGCGGGATCTGGATCGACATGGGCAAGCCTTCTGCCAGCCAGGCCGGCAGGCCGCCATCGATATAGTGATACTTGCTGTGGCCGATGACATCCAGCAGCCAGATAAAGCGCCCGGCCCAACCGCCGCCTTCGTCGTCATAGACGACGTAGACCGCATCGGGGTTGTGTCCCAGCTCGCCGAACAATGCTTCAAGCGCAGCTTGGGTCGGCAGCAGGCCTGGCGCAGGCGCCTGACCCAGTTGAGTACGTTTTGGATCGACAAAGCGTGCCCCGGGGATATGCCCTGCGGCATAGCGGGCGCTGCTGGTCAGGTCCACCAGAATCAGTTCGCGGGAGTCGAGACGCGGGAGCAGGTCGCTCGGCTCGATCACCAGCGCCAAGCCAGAGAAGTCAGACATGTGAGGTCTCCAGAGCACAAAGGGGAGGATTGTAGCGCAGCGTCATGAGGGCCTGTTATCAGTTATTTCGGCACGGGAAATAACTGATAACAGGCCCGGTGGTGGTCCTAGCGGTGGCTAAAGCTGTGCAGGGCTTTTTCGATGCACTGCGCGGTTTTGCCGAACGCTTGCACGGTGATTTCCGAGAACGGCCCGCCGCCCTGATCCGCCACCACGATCATGATCACCCGACCGTTGTTGGTCAGGGAGCGCAGCAGCAAGTGTTCACCGCTGAACTGTTTACGCAGGCTGGCCGGCAGCAGGGCCGAGAATTGTGCGTTGTTGGCCGGCGTCAGGCGCACCTGGGCCTGTTGCGCGAGCAGGCGTTGCAGTACGGTGCTTTGGCTGACCGGCAGGTTCAGGCCGGCCACTTCCTTGGGCAGCCCGGCGGTCTGGTGCGCGCGCAGATTAGCGTGCGTGCGGTCGGCCATCAGGATCATCACCCGCCGCATGCCACACGCCACCAGGGCGTCTCGGGCCGAGCTGGTCAAGTGCATGGCATTGGTAAAAGGGCTCGGCTCCACCAGCAATTCGGCGCATTGTTTACGCCACTTCGCCAGGTCTTCAGCGGTGGGTGCCGGGGCCGGCAGCAAACCGCCGTGAACACGGTTGATGCCCGACGGCCAGATCAGCGCTTCGGCCGGGTGCCAGAGGTCCGGCATGGCGTGTTGGCGCGCACTGTTAGCGGCCTGTTGGTGCAATTGTTGTTGCACTTCATCCATCGGCATTTGCAGGTAAAGGCTGGCCAGGTACTGCCAGCGTTCACAGTGAGGACTGTCCCAGCCCTGTTGTGCCGACAACGCCAGACCATTGGCCAGCAGCACGGTATTGGCGGGCTGATTGAGCCAACGCCGTAGCGTCGGGTCGTCATCGAGACGATTCTGTTGGCGTAGCGGGTGATCGTTGTCACGCGCGATGCGCAGGACTTTCACCAGTTCGCGTTGTTCGTTGAGCAGTAGCCGATAACCCTGCTGCACCCAGATCGGCAAACGCCAGACATCCACCAGCGCCAGACAGATTTCCAGCAGGCGCACGCCGAACAATTGCTTTTCGACTTTGCGTGCCGACTCGCCTTTATGGATGATCCGCAGCTCCCATTCTTCAAGCAACTGCGGATGGGTCAACGCCATGGGCCACAGTGGCGAAAGAAACAGCAGGCTGCCCCAGTGGATGTCCTGCCACAACCGCGCCAGGCGACCGGCAAAAAAACCATTGGCCTGTTGGGTGGCGTGCTGGCTGATCAACTGAAGCTGGCGCAAGGCGACAGGGAGCTGCGATTGGGGTTCGGCGGGCAGGCGCTCGAGCAATTCTTCGGTGCGTTTCAAACCGAGCCGATTGATCGCCACTTCAAGATTTTCAGCAGGCTCGGTCATGCTGCCATGGGTATGGCGATTAGCTTCGCGAATCACGCTCAAGGCCAGGGCCGGGCTGTCCTGCATCAGTTCGGCGATGTCTCGCAGCGAGCTGCGGTTGTCGCGGATGGCTTTGCAGACTTGGTCGTGACTGGCTTGCGGAACCGGCAGGCGTACGCCATCGAGAAGCTTGACCCAGCCTTCGAGCGTGGTTGGTTTTGGTGTTGGGACGTTCGTTTCGTTAGCCATGGTTGCACGCGATCATTGTCTGCATTACCTATCCCTGCGCGGGCTAATTTAGCTTTTCGATTGAACTGGCTATAGTCTGGCGCAGTTTTGCCGATAAGGAGAAGAAGAGATTTTTTAACTTCCGAATATGACCTTGAACCCGACTCAGTAAGTGCTCTCCTACCTATGGCTAAAATTCTCGGCATCATCGTCGTATTCGCGAGCGTACTCGGCGGATACGTGCTCTCCCACGGCAAGATTGCCGCCCTTATTCAGCCTTTCGAGGTGATGATTATCGGTGGTGCGGCCCTCGGTGCATTCCTGCAGGCCAACCCAGGTCATATGGTCAAGCACGTTCTCAAGAAAGCCTTGGGAATGTTCAGCTCGCGTTTCAATCACACTTTCTATCTGGAAGTGCTGGGTCTGATTTACGAGATCCTCAACAAGAGCCGCCGCGAAGGCATGATGGCGATCGAAGGCGACATCGAAGATGCCGCCGCGAGCCCGATCTTCGCCAAGTACCCGGCAGTCCTGAAAGATGACCGCATGACCGCGTACATCTGCGATTACCTGCGCATCATGTCCTCCGGCAACATGGCTCCCCATGAGCTTGAAGGCCTGTTCGACATGGAGCTGACCAGCCTTAAGGAAGACCTGGATCACCCTTCCCACGCGGTGAATGGCATCGCCGACGCCATGCCCGGTTTCGGTATTGTCGCGGCAGTATTGGGTATCGTGGTGACCATGGCCTCCCTGGGTGAAAGCGACCAGAAAATGATCGGTGTGCACGTAGGTGCGGCACTGGTGGGGACCTTCTTCGGTATTCTCGCGGCCTACGGTTTCTTTGGTCCGCTGGCCCATGCCCTGGCCCACGATGCCAAGGAAGAACTGAACGTCTACGAAGCCATCAAGGCCTCGCTGGTGGCTTCGGCTTCTGGCATGCCGCCATCGCTGGCAGTGGAATTCGGTCGCAAGGTTCTGTACCCGGCGCACCGTCCTAGCTTCGCTGAGCTGGAACAAGCGGTTCGCGGTCGCTAAGTCATGGAAAATAACCAGCCGATAATCATCAAGCGCGTCAAAAAGTACGCGGGCGGGCATCACGGGGGCTCCTGGAAAATCGCCTTCGCGGACTTCGCGACGGCGATGATGGCGTTCTTCCTGGTGTTGTGGCTGTTGTCCACGGCAACACCGGAGCAGAAGATTGCCATCGCCGGTTACTTCAAGGACCCGGTCGGTTTTTCCGAAAGCGGTACGCCGTACATCATCGATCTGGGCGGCTCGCCGACCCTGGCACCGGAGAGAACCCTCAACCCTGAGGTGAAGTCCCAGCCTCAGCCGGACAAGGTGACTGTCGACTCCGAGCAGGTCGAAGGCATGGCCGAGCTGGTCGAGAAGGAGCGTCTGGAACTGCTGCTGCAAGAGTTGCAGAACAAGGTCGAAGAAAACCCGCAGTTGCAGAAGTTCAAGGACCAGATCCTCTTCGAGATTACCCAGGACGGTTTGCGCATCCAGATTGTGGACGCCGAAAACCGCCCGATGTTCGACTCCGGCAGTGCGCGTCTGAAGCCGTATTTCGAAGACATCCTGCTGGCCATGGCCGACACCATCAAAGCGGTGCCGAACAAGATCAGTATCAGCGGCCACACCGATGCCAAGCCGTACTCGGGCACCGGCGACTTCGGCAACTGGGAACTCTCGGCCAACCGCGCCAACGCGGCTCGTCGTGCATTGATCGCTGGCAGCTATCCGGACTCTCAAGTAGCGCGAGTCGTGGGTTATGCCTCGTCGGCGCTGTTCGACCGGGAGAACCCGTTCAACCCGGTCAACCGCCGCATCGACATCATCGTGCTGACCAAGAAAGCCCAGCGGGCCATCGAAGGTTCGCAAGGTGCCGAACCTGCGCCAGTGCCGACGCAAGGGCAGGGCGGCCCGGGCGAAGTGCCCACGCCGCCAGCCGATCCGAATGCCTTGCCGGCGGATAAGGAACCGCTGCCGGCGCATGAGCTTCGCGAGCGTTTGAATCTGTTCGACAACCCGGCGCCGAAACCGGGTGAGTCGCCCAAGCAGTGACCCACGAAAAAGCCGCGAATGATCGCGGCTTTTTTGTCTCTATTCACCGGGCACGGGACTGACGCTGCCAGCAGCAAAAATAAAGAACATGGCTTGCTTCCGAGATTGGCGTAGGACCGTTCTGAGGCGTATTGGCCGGGTTTTACTTCCCTAGGTTGCTCGCCTATAGTTCGCCCGTCGCCGACGTTTCGGTGATCGACTTTAGCCGGTCGTAACAGATGATGCACAAGCGCCCGTATAATCGTGGCGCTTTTTGCTGCCTGGCATCTGCATGTCTATGGTGGCTGTGCGTGGGACACCTTCGGGTGTGCCGGGTTCATCTGTCCGGTCGGCTAACCCGCGTACAGCTACCACCCAATTCGTTTAGCCGCGAAAGGGTGGGAGTTTCACTTATCAGATGAGATATAAACATGACCCAGTACCACCCTCTGCAAGGCAATTTCAGCGTCGGCCCGACGCTGTACATAGATACCGAAGCCAAAGTCTCGGATCTCCTCGAAACCGCCACTCACCGAATCAAAGCCGCGCGCAATCTGCTCAACAGCATTACCTGCCTGTGCATCAAGGACGCCGAAGGTCACGACCTGGAGCATTTCGCCAATGCTGCACACGTGTTGATTCAGGATGGCTGTGACGCCCTGGATGCGCTGGGCTGGAAGCTGGAAAAAGCTGTACGCTGAAAATCAGAAAGCCGCGATATTCGCGGCTTTTTTGCGCGTGTCAGAAACCGCGTCGGATGCGGCTCTTGAGTTGGTCGTGGAACAGCTCGGCGTTGCCTCTGTAGGTGCGGTAAAGAGATTCGTTGATCGAGCCTAGCGTCATTGAGCGCTTGGTCGCCACTTCTTCACGATAGGCATCAATGAAAAACTCCAGATCCTTGTCGGTGCTGAGCTTTGGCCATTTATCGAGATATAGCGGCAGTTCCGCCGGTCCGGTCTTGAAGGAGCATATCCGCCGGTTGCTGATGGTCGCTTCACCGATTTCGAACGGCACCCACCACGACAGCGCGGTCTTGTCCGAGACTATCGCCAACAGATGCGTGCACTCGGTGATGTTGCGGGTGATGACCCCGGTGATGTCGTCAGTGGTCTGTGATTCCGGATCCAGCACGTCGAAGTAGGTCTTGATGTTGGCCCGAATCAGACGGGTGCTGATGGCGATGGCGTGGGACCGATCGGTATGGCGGTAGCTGATAAACACTGGCATCAGAAATGTCCCTTGATCGCGAGTTCGCGGTAATAGGCGCCGAGGGCGGTGAGGCGACAGCCCGTGGAGTTGATGGCGGCGTAGTACATGTGTTCGGCGTCCACCGGTTCGATCAGGCTGTGGCGATTGCACTTTTGCAGTTGGGCGAAGACTTCGCCGTGTTCTGGATCGAACGTAGCTTCGGTAGGTTCGTAGCTCGGATCGAGGGCAAACATTGACTCCGCCTCTTCGAACCAGTCGGGCAGTTTGCGCAGAATCTCTTTGGGGATCAGCGGCGAGACTTCTCGCAATGAAATGAATTGCGACACATTGGTCTTGAACACCGGGCGCTGTTCCCACGCGTCTAGAGCGTTGTCGACGAATGAATAGAGGCTGCCGGGGGTAATCTTTCCCAATATGTTTGCGGCGCCGCCGTGCAGTGCTTGCAGCAACAGCCCCGTGAAGACGCCGTGGTTGGCGCCTTCCATAGCCGGCTCTGCCTTTTTGCACGCGGTGAGGATGGTCATGCCTTCGCAGACCATGCTGCTTTCGCTGCGTAGCGCCCGCACTTCGCCCGCCGAGCCCGCCTGGCAGCAGTCGAGAATAATCACTTTGTTTTTGATTTTTACCGCTTTGGTCGCCCAATTCAGGATGTCGCTGATGCGAATTCCATCCTTGGCGGATTTGTAGTCCTGGGGGATCAGCATGCCTTCGTCCGTATCGACGTCGAAGTTGCCGTGACCGGCGAAGTACAACAGTGCAACGCTGCAATCGCCTGAAAACAATTCCTGGATATGCCCTTCGAGCTTTTCGCGGCTCAGATAATCTTCGGCGGAGGTCAGGACCAGGTTCTTGAAATTCGGATCGCCATTGGCGTCGGTTTTCAGCACCGAAGCCATGGCCATCGCGTCATTGTTGCAGCCACTCAATTGCGAAACATGGCTGTAGTTATTAATGCCGATGAACAGTCCCTTGCGCATGGTTCAGCCCGCCCCGTGAGTGCGAATGGCGCTGATGATGCTGTTGGTGTTCCACGCACACTCCGCGTGCGCCGCCCGGCGTACCACCGTGGAAATCCGTTCGGCGCCAAACGGCTTTATCGCAATGATGACCTTGCCCATTCGCCTGGCGATCTCGATTTCCTTGTTGATCCACTTGCTGTAGGTCGAATACATCCCCGCCATGATCAGCACTGCCGAGCAGAGCCGAATCTTGTTTTCGATTGCTTCTTCAAGTTGCTTGTCGGTTTTCGCGCCGATGATCGGGTTGTCCGGCGGCACCGAAAAATTCTTGAACGCGAAGTCGGGCTTCGCATTGAGCAGGCGGACCAGATTGTCGTGGGCGTCTGAGTAGTTCCACGAGTGGCTGATGAACAAATGATAGGTTTGCATGGCTGTCCCTCGGTATCGCCTGAAATGCGATGAGGGCTCGAATGTATGCACTTGAGTGGCCGCAACAAGGCCTTGGCGGTTAAAGAGACGCGTCCTTCAGGCAGGCGCGAAGAAGCCTTACAGAAAGGTCTGACGTTTAATTGAGGGAGTTTTTGTAGGACGCCACGAACGACCTACCGCCCCGTAAGAGTCAGGGGCGGCTGGCACGTCTGTTTAATAGCTGCTTTCAGGCAAGCTGGCGATGATCGAGCGGTAGCTGTTCATCCGTTGCTGCTGCACGCGGCCCTCTTCCAGGGCCTTGAGCAGGGCGCAACCCGGCTCGCGGTCGTGTTTGCAATCGCGGAAGCGACAGGTGCCGATCAGGTCGTTGAACTCGATGAAGCCGGCTTCGACGTCGGCCCGGCTGACGTGACCCAGGCCGAATTCCCGAATACCCGGGGAGTCGATCAACTCACCGCCGCCAGGGAAGTGGAACAACCGCGCGGTGGTGGTGGTGTGGGTGCCTTGGCCGGACAGCTCGGACAGCGGGCCGACACGGGTGTCGACTTCCGGCAGCAGGCTGTTGACCAGCGACGACTTGCCGACACCGGACTGGCCGACGAATACGCTGATGTGCCCGTCCAGCTGCTTCTGCAACTGTTCCATGCCATTGCCGTGGTGGGCCGACACTTCCAGCACCGGGTAACCCAGCGTGCGGTAAACCGCCAGCAAGGCATTCAGCGCCGGGGCGTTCTGCTCGTCGATCAGGTCGAATTTGTTCAGCAGCAGTAACGGCCGAATACCCGCGTGTTCCGCGGCGACCAGATAACGGTCGATCAGGTTGGCGTGAGGCTCGGGCAGCGGCGCGAAGACGATCACGATCAAGTCGACGTTGGCCGCCACCGGCTTGAGCTGGCCACGGCTGTCCGGACGGCAGAGCTCGGTCTTGCGCGGCAGTTGCGCCACGATCACGCCGATGCCCTGGTTGCCGGCACGCCAGACAACCTGATCGCCGGTCACCAGCGCTGGCAGGTTGGCGCGCAAATGGCAGCGGAACACCTGGCCGGCCAATTCGCCATCGAGGGCCTCGACTTCGACCTGCACACCGAAGTGCGCGATCACCAGGCCCGTCTGTTCCGGGCCCAGGTCGCCGCCTTCGAGTGCCTCGACAGCCGAGGACTCGCGTTTGGCGGCGCGGGCAGCGCGCTCGCCCTGAATCTTTTCGATGCGCCAGTTTTGACGACGATTGAGTTGGCGTTTGGCCATGGGTGTTCCGTATCGAGAATGCAGCGATTAGGTAAAACGGCCGCGAGTTTAGCACGCCCGGTGGCCTCCCTAGGCTAAACTGCGCACCTACGCCGAGGAGCCGACTCATGCAAAACCCGCTGAACCTGATCTGGATCGACCTGGAAATGACCGGTCTGAACCCTGATACCGACGTCATCATCGAGATGGCCACCATCGTCACCGACAGTAATTTGAACACCTTGGCCGAAGGTCCGGTGATTGCCATCCATCACAGCGACGAGATCCTCGCGGGCATGGACGAGTGGAATACCCGTCAGCACGGCGGCTCCGGGCTGACCCAACGGGTTCGCGACAGCCGTATCAGCATGGCCGAAGCCGAAGCCGAGACCATCGCTTTCCTGGAAAAATGGGTGCCGAAGGGCAAGTCGCCGATCTGTGGCAACAGCATCTGCCAGGATCGCCGCTTCCTTTATACCCACATGAAATCGCTGGAAAGCTACTTCCACTACCGCAACCTCGACGTGTCGACCCTCAAAGAGCTGGCCGCGCGCTGGGCACCGGACGTACGCGACAGCTTCAAAAAGGGCAGTACCCACCTGGCCCTGGACGACATCCGCGAATCGATCGCCGAGCTGCAGCACTACCGCAAGAATTTCATCAAGTTCTGATTGGGTGGTGTGTCTGTTCTGACGCCTTCGCGGGCAAGCCTCGCTCCTACGGGGCCTGCGTTGTACCTGTAGGAGCGAGGCTTGCCCGCGAAGAAGGCGACGCGGTCTATTTGAATAAGCGCCCCCTTTTGGTGCCGGCCCTAAATGGCTAGACTGCGCGCCTTCCTGCCAGGACCGCCACCATGTTGCTGATGCTCTACCTGATCGCCATTACTGCCGAAGCCATGACTGGCGCCCTGTCTGCGGGCCGTCGCGGTATGGACTGGTTTGGCGTGGTGCTGATCGCGTGCGTCACCGCACTGGGCGGCGGTTCGGTGCGCGACGTGCTGCTCGGGCACTACCCGCTGACCTGGGTCAAACACCCGGAATACCTGGTGTTGACCTCGGTCGCGGCGATGCTGACGATCTTCATCGCCCGCTGGATGCGCCACCTGCGCTCGCTGTTTCTGGTGCTCGATGCCGTGGGCCTGGTGGCGTTCACCCTGATCGGCTGCATGACTGCCCTGGAAATGGGCCACGGCATGCTGGTGGCCTCGGTCAGCGGCGTGATCACTGGCGTGTTTGGCGGCATCTTGCGGGACATCTTCTGCAACGACATTCCGCTGATATTCCGCCGTGAGCTCTACGCCAGCGTCTCGTTCGCCGCGGCGTGGTGCTACCTGCTCTGCATCTACCTGCAATTGCCGGGTGAACAGTCGATCCTGATCACCCTGTTCGGCGGCTTCCTGCTGCGGTTGCTGGCGATCCGCTTCCACTGGGAAATGCCCAAGTTCGTTTATAACGACGAAGCTTGATCCCACCCTTATCCTTAGGTCGTACTCATACCTGTAGGAGCTGCCGCAGGCTGCGATCTTTTGACTTTGATTTTTTTAAGATCAAAAGATCGCAGCCTGCGGCAGCTCCTACGCGAGTCCGTGTTGTTTCAGGGCCCACTCCACATGTTCGCGGACCAGTTCTGACGGATATTCGCGTCGTGCTTTCAACGCTTCCAGCACCGGAATGCTTGACGGCGCATTACCCAGGCCGACCGCCAGATTGCGCAACCAGCGCTCGTAACCCGCGCGTCTGAGCGGTGAGCCTTCGGTGCTGCTGAGGAACTTCTCTTCGTCCCACATGAACAGTTCGGCCAGTTCGGCGTTGTCCAGATTGTGCCTGGGTTTGAAGTCGCTTTCCCCGGACGGTCGGGCGAAGCGGTTCCATGGGCAGACGATCTGGCAGTCATCGCAACCGAACACCCGGTTACCGATCAGTGGCCGCAAATCTTCAGGGATCGCACTTTTCAGTTCGATGGTCAGGTACGAAATGCAGCGCCGGGCGTCCAGTACATACGGGCCGACAAAGGCGTTGGTTGGGCAGATGTCCAGACAGGCGGTGCAGCGACCGCAGTGTTCGGTGGCGTGGGGCGGGTCCACCGGTAGCGGCAGGTCGACGAACAGTTCGCTGAGGAAGAAGTAGCTGCCAGCCTTGCGATTCAAGACCAACGTGTTTTTGCCGATCCAGCCAAGGCCAGCCTGTTCGGCGATGGCTTTTTCCAGTACCGGGGCGCTGTCGACAAAGGCGCGGTAGCCGAACGGGCCGATCACTGCCTGAATTTTTTCCGCCAGTTGTTGCACGCGTTTACGGATCAATTTGTGGTAATCGCGGCCCAAGGCATAACGCGAGACGTAGGCTTTTTCTGGTTCGGCCAGGCGTTTGGTCATTTCGGTGTCGCCCGGCAGGTAGTCCATGCGCAGGGAAACGACTCGCAAGGTGCCGGGCACCAGTTCTTCCGGGTGCGAACGTTTGCTGCCATGGGCGCCCATGTAGTCCATTTCGCCGTGGTAGCCGGCCGCGAGCCAGCGCTCCAGGTGCTGCTCATGCTCGGCCAGGTCGAGGCCGCTGATGCCGACTTGCTGAAAGCCCAGCTCGCGGCCCCAGTCCTTGATGGATTGGGCGAGGGCGGACAGGTCTGTGGTAATAGCGGGCATGAGGCGAGAGAAACCGGAGCTGAGGTGCGTATAATTCTGCCAGACATCGGAGCCTGAAGACGCATGCCGCACACTAAAGATGAATTACCCGACGCGCTGTATAGCGCCGCGCAAGTCCGAGGGCTCGATGCGAGCCTGATTGCGGCCGGTACACCGGGCTTCGAATTGATGCAGCGTGCGGCGCGGGCGACCTGGCGCGCGCTGGTCCGTCATTGGCCCACGGCACACGAATTGAGCGTGGTGGCCGGCCACGGCAATAATGCGGGCGACGGTTACCTGGTGGCCGTGCTGGCCCGACGTGCCGGCTGGCACGTGCGGGTGCTGGCCGCCGGTGATCCCGGGCGTTTGCAGGGCGATGCCGCGTCGGCCCATGCCGAGGCAGTAGCCGAGGGCGTCGCCATTCAAGACTGGAATGCGCACTGCGAATTACGCGGCATCGTGCTGGATGCCTTGCTCGGCACCGGCCTGACCGGTGAAGTACGCGAACCATACGCCAGTGTCATCGCCGCGATCAACGCCAGTGGGCTAGCGGTTGCGGCGGTGGATATCCCTTCGGGGCTGTGCGCCGATACGGGGCGCGAGCTCGGCATTTCGGTTCGAGCGGACCTGACGGTGACGTTCATCGGTTTGAAGCTGGGTCTGTTCACCGGTGACGCTGCGGATATGGTTGGCGATTTGGTATTCAATGATCTGCTAGCCGCCCCTGAGACGTTTATCGGGGCCACGGTCAGTGCTCGTCGCCTGACGGCCGCTAATGTGCCGCGTCTGACCGGTCGCGCTCCAACTGCCCACAAAGGCAAATTTGGTCATGTATTGCTGATCGGTGGTGATCGTGGTTTTGGCGGCGCCATCCTGCTCGGTGCACAAAGTGCTTTGCGCAGCGGCGCCGGCATGGTGTCTGTGGCCACCCGCAACGAACATGTTCCAGCCGCCTTGGCGCGTTTGCCAGAAGCGATGGTGCTCGGCACTTCGTCGGCCAATCAATTGATGGGGCTGCTTGAGAAGGTCACGGTGCTGGTCGTCGGCCCGGGGCTGGGGCAGGCCGCTTGGGGGCGCAGTCTGTTGTCGGCCGCAGCCAATGCGCCGTTGCCGCAAGTCTGGGACGCCGATGCGTTGAACCTGTTGGCCGAAGGTGGCGTGAGTTTGCCCGCACGTTGTGTTATCACGCCGCACCCTGGCGAGGCGGCGCGATTACTGGGGCTATCGACGGCCGATGTTCAGGCCGACCGCCCGGCCGCTGCCCATGCATTGAGCAAAAAATATACGGCTGTCGTGGTGCTCAAAGGCGCCGGCAGCCTGATCGCCAGCCCCGACGGGCGTCTGGCGTTGTGTCATCAGGGCCATCCGGCCATGGCATCTGCCGGTTTGGGCGATGTGCTGGCCGGTCTCGTCGGCGCCTTACTCGCTCAGGGCATGGACGCGTACGACGCGGCATGCCTGGCGGTCTGGCTGCACGCCAATGCCGGCGCGCAACAAGGTGAATTCGGCCGTGGGCTGGCGGCCAGTGATCTGATTCCAGCCATTCGTCAGTTGTTGGAGGAGCAAGCACCGTGTCTGAAGTAACCCTGTACCTGGCTGATGAAGAGGCGATGACCGCGTTTGGTGCGCGCATCGCACAAACCACTGAAGGGCACGGTCTGATTTTTCTCGAGGGAGATCTGGGCGCCGGGAAAACCACGCTGTCCCGGGGCATTATTCGTGGCCTGGGGCATACGGGGGCGGTAAAAAGTCCGACCTTCACCCTGGTTGAGCCTTACGAGATTGGGGAGGTCCGCGCCTTCCATTTCGACCTCTATCGACTGGTCGATCCGGAGGAGCTGGAGTACCTCGGCATCCGCGACTATTTCGAAGACGACGCGTTGTGCCTGATCGAATGGCCCCGGAACGGTGCAGGCTTTTTGCCAAAGCCCGACCTGACCATTACCATTAGCCCGCAAGACAGCGGGCGTTCGCTGAAAATTTTGCCCCAGGGCTCGCGTGGCGAGTCGTGGTGTGCCGCTTTGGCATTGGAATCCAATTAAATGATGGGGTTAGGTATGCGCTTTCGCGCGTTGGTTGCTGCCGTAGGATTGTTGTTTTTGGCGGTGACCGTCGACGCTGTGGCCGAGACGAAGGTCAACAGTGTTCGCCTGTGGCGGGCGCCGGACAACACGCGACTGGTGTTTGACCTGACAGGGCCTGTCCAGCACAGCGTTTTTACCCTGAGCTCCCCGGATCGGCTGGTGATCGACATTAATGGTGCAACTCTGGGGTCGCCGCTGAACGTCAATACCTCGAACACCCCGATCACCGCGATGCGCTCGGCTCAACGAACGCCGACCGACCTGCGAGTGGTCATCGACCTTAAAAAGGCCGTCACGCCGAAAAGTTTTACCTTGGCGCCCAACGCCCAATACGGTAATCGCTTGGTGGTCGATCTGTTCGATAACGCCGCCGACGCCGCACCAATTCCTGTGCCGACTAACGTCGCTACCGTGGCCCCGGTGCCGGTCACTCCGGTAGATCCTCCGGTCAAACTGCCACCCGCCCCGGCCGGCAAGCGCGACATCATTGTGGTGATCGATGCCGGCCACGGCGGCGAAGACCCAGGCGCCTCGGGCTCTCGTGGTCAGCGTGAAAAAGACGTGGTGCTGGCGATCGCCCGTGAACTGCAGCGTCAGGTCAATGGCATGAAAGGCTTCCGTGCCGAACTGACGCGTACAGGTGATTACTTCATTCCGTTGCGTGGCCGTACCGAAATTGCCCGCAAGAAGGGGGCTGACCTGTTCGTTTCGATCCACGCCGATGCCGCGCCTTCGGCCGCCGCCTTCGGTGCGTCGGTGTTCGCCCTGTCCGACCGCGGCGCTACGTCGGAGACCGCCCGTTGGCTGGCCGACAGCGAAAACCGTTCCGACTTGATCGGCGGTGCCGGCAACGTCAGCCTCGATGACAAGGACCGCATGCTGGCCGGCGTGCTGCTCGATTTGTCGATGACCGCTTCCCTGACATCCAGCCTCAACGTGGGCCAGAAAGTCTTGAGCAACATCGGCCGCGTCACGCCGCTGCACAAACAGCGCGTAGAGCAAGCCGGGTTCATGGTGCTGAAGTCGCCGGACATCCCGTCGATCCTGGTGGAAACCGGGTTTATCTCCAACGCCAACGAAGCTTCCAAGCTTGCCGCAGCGAACCACCAGCAAGCTCTGGCGCGTTCTATCAGCAGCGGCGTGCGGCAGTTCTTCCAGCAGAATCCACCGCCGGGCACCTACATTGCCTGGCTGCGCGACTCCGGCAAGATCGCTCAGGGCCCACGTGACCATCGCGTGAATCCTGGCGAAACCCTGGCGATGATCGCTGTGCGTTATCAGGTGTCCCCGGCCACCTTGCGTAACGCAAACAACTTGAAAAGTGACGAGCTGAAGATTGGTCAGACTCTGACCATCCCCGGCACTGAACTGGCGGCCAAAGAATGAACCAGGTGCTGACCAACACTGCGCGCATCGAGCTGCTCAGCCCGCGACTGGCGAACCAGATTGCCGCCGGTGAAGTGGTTGAGCGCCCGGCCTCGGTGATCAAGGAGTTGCTGGAGAACAGCCTCGACTCCGGCGCCAAACGCATCGATGTCGATGTGGAGCAGGGCGGCGTCAAGCTGCTGCGGGTACGCGACGACGGTAGCGGCATTTCTGCCGATGACCTGCCTTTGGCGCTGGCCCGTCACGCCACGAGCAAGATTCGTAACCTGGAAGACCTTGAGCAGGTGATGAGCCTGGGGTTTCGTGGTGAGGCGCTGGCGTCCATCAGCTCCGTCGCTCGTCTGACCCTGACGTCCCGCACTCGCGATGCCGATCAGGCTTGGCAGGTGGAAACCGAAGGCCGGGACATGGCGCCTCGCGTACAACCGGCGGCCCACCCGGTGGGGACTTCGGTGGAAGTGCGCGATTTGTTCTTCAACACCCCGGCGCGCCGCAAGTTTCTCAAGACCGAAAAAACCGAGTTCGATCACCTGCAAGAAGTGATCAAGCGTCTGGCGCTGGCGCGGTTCGATGTGGCATTCCATCTGCGCCACAACGGCAAAACCATCCTCAGCCTGCACGAAGCCCACGATGACGCGGCCCGCGCCCGGCGTGTGGCAGCGATCTGCGGGGCGGGTTTTCTGGAGCAGGCGCTGCCGATCGAAATCGAGCGCAATGGCCTGCATTTGTGGGGCTGGGTCGGGTTGCCGACCTTTAACCGCAGCCAGGCGGACTTGCAATATTTCTTCGTGAACGGCCGCGCGGTGCGCGACAAACTGGTGGCCCACGCGGTGCGCCAGGCTTATCGCGACGTGCTGTTCAACGGTCGGCACCCGACGTTCGTGCTGTTTTTCGAAGTCGATCCGGCGGGCGTTGACGTCAACGTGCACCCGACCAAGCACGAAGTACGCTTCCGTGACGGGCGCATGGTTCACGATTTCCTCTATGGCACTTTGCACCGCGCCCTCGGCGATGTGCGGCCGGAAGATCATCTGGCCGCGCCTGTTGCGACGGCCATTGTCCGGCCCACCGGGCTCGACGCCGGTGAGTTCGGTCCGCAGGGCGAAATGCGTCTGGCGGCCAATGCGCTGCTGGAACAGCCTCAGGCACAACCGTCGTTCAGCACGCCGGCTGGCTCGGGCGCTGGCGCCGGTTATCAGTATCAATACACGCCGCGGCCTCAATCCGGCGTGCCCGTCGCCGAAGCTCAAGCGGCCTACCGTGAGTTCTTCGCGCCGTTGCCCGAAGCCAATGCGGTCGCGCTGCCGGCCGGGCAGGACGACATTCCGCCGCTGGGCTACGCGTTGGCGCAGCTCAAGGGCATCTATATTCTTTCGGAAAACGCCCAGGGCCTGGTGCTGGTGGACATGCACGCCGCCCACGAGCGGATCATGTACGAACGCCTGAAAATCGCCATGGCCAGCGAAGGCCTGAGTGGTCAGCCGCTGTTGGTGCCGGAGTCCCTGGCGGTCAGTCAGCGCGAAGCCGATTGCGCCGAAGAACACGTCGCGTGGTTCCAGCGGTTGGGCTTTGAGTTGCAGCGTCTTGGCCCGGAGTCGCTGGCGATCCGGCAAATCCCCGCGTTGCTGAAACAGGCTGAAGCCAATCGATTGGTGAGCGACGTTCTGGCGGATTTGATGGAGTACGGCACCAGCGACCGGATTCAGGCGCACCTGAACGAACTGCTCGGCACCATGGCCTGCCACGGAGCGATTCGCGCGAATCGGCGTCTGGCCTTGCCGGAAATGAACGGTCTGCTGCGGGACATGGAAAACACCGAACGCAGCGGTCAATGCAACCATGGCCGACCGACCTGGACCCAATTGGGCCTGGACGATCTGGACAAACTGTTTTTGCGCGGTCGTTGATGAGCCAGTTCCCTCCTGCGATTTTCCTGATGGGGCCGACGGCTGCCGGCAAGACCGACCTGGCCATCGAACTCACCAAAGTTTTGCCCTGCGAGCTGATCAGCGTCGATTCGGCGCTGGTCTACCGTGGCATGGACATTGGCACCGCCAAGCCTTCCAAGGAGTTGTTGGCCGAATTTCCGCATCGCTTGATCGATATTCTCGATCCGGCCGAGAGTTATTCCGCTGCGGATTTTCGTCGCGATGCGCTTGAGGCCATGGCCGAGATCACCGCGCGAGGCAAAATTCCGCTGCTGGTAGGCGGCACAATGCTCTACTACAAGGCTTTGCTCGAAGGTCTGGCCGACATGCCGGCGGCCGATCCGCAGGTGCGCGCGCAAATCGAAGAAGAGGCTGCACGCCTTGGCTGGCAAGCCCTGCACGATCAATTGGCGGTCATCGATCCGCAATCTGCAGCGCGAATTCATCCGAACGATCCGCAGCGCCTCAGTCGAGCGCTGGAAGTTTATCGCGTCAGTGGTCAGAGCATGACTGAGCTGCGCTTGCGACAATCTGCGCAAAGTACTGAAGCAGCCGCTTCGGGACTGCAACAATTGCCCTATACTGTCGCGAACTTGGCCATCGCTCCGGCAAATCGCCAGGTACTGCACGAGCGCATTAAACAAAGATTCACAAATATGTTGGAACAGGGATTCATCGACGAGGTCGTAGCCCTGCGAGATAGAGGTGACCTGCATTCGGGGATGCCGTCTATACGTGCTGTAGGCTATCGACAAGTCTGGGATTACCTGGATGGCAAGCTGACGCAAGCCGAGATGCAGGAGCGTGGAATCATTGCCACGCGCCAATTGGCAAAGCGCCAGTTCACCTGGCTGCGCAGTTGGGCTGATTTACACTGGTTGGACAGCCTCGATTGCGACAATCTGCCGCGCGCCTTGAAATACCTCGGGACCATCTCCATATTGAGCTGAGTCCTTGCAATTGCCGTCTATCCTTGGGGGTGTGACGGCCCCAAGCCATCTGTTTACCTATTTTTTATATTGAATCCTTAAAGGAGTGCGGCACATGTCAAAAGGGCATTCGCTACAAGACCCTTACTTGAATACTTTACGTAAAGAGAAAGTGGGGGTTTCCATCTACCTGGTCAACGGGATCAAACTGCAAGGCACGATCGAGTCTTTCGACCAGTTCGTTATCCTGCTGAAAAACACCGTTAGCCAAATGGTTTACAAACACGCTATCTCTACAGTGGTGCCGGTTCGTCCAATTCGTCTGCCTAGCGCAACCGAATCCGAAGCAGGTGACGCTGAGCCAGGTAACGCCTGATAGGAGTCTCCTTTGTTCTTTGAGCGCCACGGTGGTGGTGAACGGGCAATTCTCGTTCACTTGGATGGTCAGGACCCTGAGGCGCGCGAAGATCCGCAGGAGTTTCAGGAGTTGGCAATTTCGGCAGGCGCCGAGACCGTCGCGTTTTTTAACGTGCCGCGTCATCGGCCAACCGCCAAAACCCTGATCAGCAGCGGCAAGGTCGAAGAGTTACGCGACCTGGTCAGCGCCGAACAGGTCGATCTGGTGATTTTCAATCACATCCTCACGCCCAGTCAGGAACGTAACCTCGAACGTATTTTCGAGTGTCGCGTGATCGACCGCACGGGTTTGATTCTCGATATCTTCGCCCAACGCGCCCGCACCCATGAAGGCAAGCTCCAGGTCGAACTGGCCCAGCTTGAACACATGAGTACGCGGCTGGTTCGTGGCTGGACTCACCTTGAGCGGCAGAAGGGCGGTATCGGTCTGCGCGGCCCGGGTGAAACCCAGCTGGAAACCGACCGGCGCCTGTTGCGGGTTCGCCTGCGGCAGATCAAGGGGCGCCTGGAAAAGGTCCGCAGCCAGCGCGAGCAATCTCGTCGCGGGCGCAAACGTGCTGACATCCCGACGGTTTCTCTGGTGGGTTATACCAACGCCGGCAAATCGACGCTGTTCAACTCGGTCACCGATTCCGACGTCTTCGCCGCCGACCAGCTATTCGCTACCCTCGACCCGACCTTGCGCCGACTCGAACTCGACGACCTCGGGCCGATCGTGCTGGCCGACACCGTGGGCTTCATTCGCCACCTGCCGCACAAACTGGTCGAGGCATTTCGGGCTACGCTCGAAGAGTCGAGCAACTCCGACCTGTTGCTGCACGTGATCGATGCGCATGAGCCTGAGCGTATGGCCCAGATTGAACAGGTCATGGTGGTGCTCGGGGAGATCGGGGCGCAAGACTTGCCGATCCTTGAGGTATACAACAAACTCGATTTGCTCGAGGGTGTTGAGCCGCAGATCCAGCGCGATGCCGATGGCAAGCCGCAGCGGGTCTGGTTGTCGGCCAAGGACGGTACCGGTCTGGACCTGCTCAAGCAGGCAGTGGCCGAACTGTTAGGCAGTGATTTGTTTGTTGGCACCTTGCGCTTGCCGCAACGTTTTGCTCGACTGCGTGCGCAGTTTTTCGAACTCGGTGCGGTGCAAAAAGAAGAACACGACGAAGAAGGCATCAGCTTGCTGGCCGTTCGCTTGCCACGGATCGAATTGAATCGACTCGTGAGCCGCGAGGGTCTGCAACCGATGGAGTTCATCGAGCAACACACTTTGCAATAAAAGCCTGAGAAAGCGGTTGTGCCGTGGTGACAGGCATTCTGTAGCATTGGTCGGCGCGCCGTGGGTGCGTCTTTGCTTTATCAGATGGAGAGCGCTATGGCTTGGAATGAGCCGGGTGGCAACTCGAATAATCAGGATCCTTGGGGTGGCAAGCGCCGCAATAACGGCGACCGCAAGGGACCACCGGATCTCGACGAGGCCTTCCGAAAGCTGCAGGAAAGCCTGAACGGGTTGTTCGGTGGTGGTAAAAAACGCGGTGACGAGGGCGGTGGTTCGGGCAAGAGTGGCGGCTTCGGCGGCCTGCTCGGCATCGGCCTGGCCGTGCTGGCGGCTGTGTGGCTGTACAGCGCTGTCTACGTGGTCGACGAGCAGGAGCAAGCCGTAGTGCTGCGCTTCGGCAAATACTATGAAACCGTCGGCCCGGGCCTGAACATCTATTTCCCGCCGATCGATCGCAAGTACATGGAAAACGTCACGCGTGAGCGTGCCTATACCAAGCAGGGTCAAATGCTGACTGAAGACGAAAACATCGTCGAAGTGCCGCTGACCGTGCAGTACAAGATCAGCAACCTGCAGGACTTCGTGCTGAACGTCGATCAGCCGGAAATCAGCCTGCAGCATGCGACCGACAGTGCCTTGCGTCACGTGGTGGGTTCTACCGCCATGGATCAGGTGCTGACCGAAGGTCGTGAATTGATGGCCAGCGAAATCAAGGAGCGTCTGCAACGCTTCCTCGATACCTATCGCACCGGTATCACTGTCACCCAGGTCAACGTACAGAGCGCAGCTGCACCGCGTGAAGTTCAGGAAGCCTTCGATGACGTGATCCGTGCCCGTGAAGACGAGCAGCGTTCGCGCAACCAGGCTGAAACCTACGCCAACGGCGTCGTGCCGGAAGCCCGTGGTCAGGCCCAGCGCATCCTCGAGGATGCCAATGGCTACCGCGACGAGACCGTCTCCCGTGCCAAGGGTGAGGCTGATCGCTTCACCAAGTTGGTGGCCGAGTATCGCAAGGCCCCTGAAGTCACCCGCCAGCGTCTGTACCTGGACACCATGCAGGAAATCTTCAGCAACACCAGCAAGGTTCTCGTGACCGGCAACAAGAATGGCCAGAACAATCTGCTGTACTTGCCGCTGGACAAGATGATCGACAGTGGTCGCAGCCCCGGCACTCCAGTAACCGGCGCGGCAGCCAGCAGCAATGAAGTGAATGCGCGTGCGGCAGCTGATCTGCAGCAACAGCAAGCACGTACCAGGGAGAGTCGCTGATGAGCAATAAATCGCTGATCGCCCTTATTATCGGCGTCGTCGTGGCGATCGTTGCCTGGAACTGCTTCTACATCGTGGCTCAGACCGAGCGCGCGGTGATGCTGCAGTTCGGTCGCGTGGTCCAGGCCGATGTTCAGCCGGGCCTGCACGTGAAAGTGCCTTACGTGAACAAGGTGCGCAAATTCGACGCGCGCCTGATGACACTGGATGCACCGACACAGCGCTTCCTGACGCTGGAAAAGAAAGCCGTCATGGTCGATGCCTACGCCAAGTGGCGCGTGAAAGATGCCGAGCGCTTCTACACTGCAACTTCCGGCCTCAAGCAGATTGCCGACGAGCGTCTTTCCCGTCGTCTGGAATCGGGCCTGCGTGACCAGTTCGGTAAGCGCACCCTGCACGAAGTGGTGTCCGGTGAGCGTGATGCGCTGATGGCAGACATCACCTCTTCGCTGAACAAGATGGCGGAAAAAGAGCTGGGCATCGAAGTTGTCGATGTCCGGGTCAAAACCATCGACCTGCCGAAGGAAGTGAACCGCAGCGTGTTCGAACGTATGAGCACCGAGCGTGAGCGTGAAGCTCGCGAGCACCGCGCCAAGGGTAACGAGCTGGCCGAAGGCATTCGTGCCGACGCCGACCGTCAACGCCGCGTGCTGCTGGCTGAAGCCTATCGTGAATCTGAAGAGGTTCGCGGTGACGGTGACGCCCAGGCTGCTGCGATCTACTCCAAGGCATACGGTCAGGATCAGGAGTTCTACGCGTTCTACCGTAGCCTGCGTGCCTACCGTGAAAGCTTCGCGAACAAATCCGACGTCATGGTCCTGGACCCGGGCAGCGACTTCTTCCGTTACCTGGAAAAAGCCAAGCCTTGATACGGCGTTGACCTGAATCATCCCCCGCCTGGCGGCTAAAGCCTCGGGCGGGGTGATCCTTTGGGAAAACGTGTGTATGATGCGGCAGCCGGGAAATTCCCGGCTTTTTTGCGTCTGCACGTTTGATTGCTGTTTTTATGCAGGCGCCCGAGTTGAATGACTCGACAGGTTTTTCGAGGAAAGTGGTTGGCGAAGCCGGTTTCAGGCTTTTCGCCCCGTTGTTCATGCGCGTGGTTTGCACATGAGCCAATCATTTTCTGCTTCACTCAAGGCTCGCCCAAAGGCTTGTCGCCCGGATCATAGGGGAATGGCGTAATGGCAACGGTAGACCGCTGGCTGCTGCCAGATGGCATCGAAGAAGTACTGCCACCAGAAGCTGCGCGCATCGAAGTAGCGCGTCGCCAGGTGTTGGATCTGTTCCAGAGCTGGGGTTACGAGTTTGTCGTGACTCCCCATATCGAGTACCTGGAATCCCTGCTGACCGGCGCGGGTTCGGACCTCGATCTGCGTACCTTCAAGGTCATCGACCCGCAGTCGGGCCGGCAGATGGGTTTCCGTGCCGACATCACGCCGCAAGTGGCGCGCATCGATGCGCATACCCTGCGTCGCGAAGGGCCGAGCCGTCTGTGTTATGCCGGTAGCGTGCTGCATGCCCAGCCGCGTGCCTTGTCGTCCTCGCGCAGCCCGATTCAACTGGGCGCCGAGTTGTACGGCGATGCCAGCCCGAGCAGTGACGTGGAAGTCATCAGCCTGATGCTGGCCATGCTGCAGCTGGCCGATGTGCCGGATGTGCACATGGACCTCGGCCATGTCGGCATCTACCGCGGCCTGGCCCGCGCCGCCGGTTTGTCTGGCGAAGTCGAGCAACAGTTGTTCGATGCGTTGCAACGTAAAGCCATCGACGAGGTCATTACCTTGACCGAAGGCCTGCCTGCCGATCTGTCGGGCATGCTGCGAGCGCTGGTCGACCTGTGTGGCGGTCGTGAAGTGTTGAGCGCAGCGCGTGAGCGTCTGGCCAATGCGCCGGCTCCCGTGCTGGCGGCCCTGGACGATCTGCTGGCAATTGCCGAGCGTCTGTCCACGCGTTTCCCGGAATTACCGCTGTATTTCGACCTGGGCGAGTTGCGCGGCTACCACTACCACACCGGTGTAGTGTTCGCCGTGTTCGTCCCGGGTGTTGGCCAGTCCATTGCTCAGGGTGGTCGTTACGACGACATCGGCGCCGACTTCGGTCGTGCCCGTCCGGCGACTGGTTTCTCTACCGATTTGAAAACCCTGGTGACCCTGGGGCGTGCTGAAATCGAGCTACCGTCTGGCGGTATCTGGATGCCTGACAGTACGGATGCAGCACTCTGGCAGCAGGTTTGCCAGTTGCGCAGTGAGGGTCAGCGTGTCGTTCAGGCATTGCCTGGGCAGCTTTTGGCCGCCGCCCGTGAAGCGGACTGCGACCGGCAATTGATTCAGCAGAACGGGCTTTGGCAAGTATTGCCGCTGGCTTCTTGAGTTTTCCTGCCGGCCGCCGCCGGCACCAAGTTTGCGCGAATGAGGACAAGTGTTATGGGTAAGAATGTCGTAGTCCTGGGCACCCAATGGGGTGATGAGGGCAAAGGCAAGATCGTTGATCTGCTGACCGAACATGCTGCCGCCGTAGTGCGCTACCAAGGTGGCCACAACGCTGGCCACACCCTGGTGATCGACGGCGAAAAAACCGTCTTGCACCTGATCCCGTCGGGCGTGCTGCGCGAAGGCGTGCAGTGCCTGATCGGTAACGGCGTGGTGGTTGCACCCGACGCCCTGCTGCGGGAAATCATCAAGCTGGAAGAGAAAGGCGTACCGGTGCGCGAGCGCCTGCGTATCAGCCCGTCCTGCCCGCTGATCCTGTCCTACCACGTAGCGCTGGACCAGGCCCGTGAAAAGGCCCGTGGCGAGCTGAAGATCGGTACTACCGGTCGCGGCATCGGCCCGGCTTACGAAGACAAGGTTGCCCGTCGCGGTCTGCGCATCGGTGACCTGTTCCACCGCGAGCGTTTCGCCGCCAAGCTGGGCGAGTTGCTGGATTACCACAACTTCGTACTGGTCAATTACTACAAAGAGCCAGCAATCGACTTCCAGAAGACACTCGACGAGTGCATGGAATACGCCGAGCTGCTCAAGCCGATGATGCTCGACGTCACCGCTGAACTGCACGAGCTGCGTCGCGCTGGCAAAGACATCATGTTCGAAGGCGCCCAAGGCTCCCTGCTGGACATCGACCACGGTACCTACCCGTACGTCACCAGCTCCAACACCACCGCAGGCGGCATCGCCACCGGTTCGGGTTTTGGCCCGATGTACCTGGATTACATCCTCGGCATCACCAAGGCTTACACCACTCGCGTGGGTTCGGGTCCGTTCCCGACTGAGCTGTTCGACGACGTCGGTGCTTTCCTGGCCAAGCGTGGCCATGAGTTCGGCGCTACTACCGGCCGTGCCCGTCGTTGCGGCTGGTTCGACGCCGTCATCCTGCGTCGCGCCATCGACGTCAACAGCATTTCGGGCCTGTGCCTGACCAAGCTGGACGTACTGGACGGTCTGGAAACCATCAACATCTGCGTGGGCTACAAGAATCAGGACGGTGCAGTGATCGACGCACCGACTGACGCCGACAGCTACATCGGCCTGGAGCCGGTGTACGAGCAAATGCCAGGTTGGACCGAATCCACCGTCGGTGCCAAGACCCTGGAAGAGCTGCCTCAGGCTGCACGCAACTACATCAAACGCGTCGAAGAGTTGGTCGGTGCGCCGATCGACATTATTTCGACGGGCCCGGACCGCAACGAAACCATCGTTCTGCGTCACCCGTTCGCTTAATAAGTCGTTGATGTAAAACACGAAGGCCCCTTAATTGGGGCCTTTGTCGTTTATGCCCGTCGAACGGCATGACCTTTGCTGCGAACATCTAAAAAGCATCGTTTCTGACGTGCTATCAATTTGATGGCGTCAAAGCAGAGGGATTTTCAGTGTCGGCCGTTCTCTCACTGTTACAAAGCCGTCTCTTGCGGCCCGTGTTCGTTACCCTTGGTATCGCCCTTTTGGTGCAGGTGCTGGTGGCTGTCGCTCTGACCCGGAGCACAGTGACTGCGCTGGAAGCTGATTTGGGTGTGCGACTGGACGCCGACAGCCAAAAGCTCTCTGGTGAACTTGAGCAGGCAGGGCGTGAAGTCACGTCGAGCCTGGATAGCCTGTCCACCAGTACCCGTCAGCGCCTGACAGCCGGGCTGTCTTCGCGTCTGAAGGATGAGCAGGCACAACTGCGTACGACGCTGGAAAAGGACCTGAAGGATTCGGCCAACGACATGGCGCAGCTTCTGGCTTCGGTCGCACCCCGCGCCATGTGGGATAGCGACATCCCCACCCTGTCCGAATTCGCTCGCCGTGCCCAGCGCAATCCCAATGTGTTGTTCGTGGTCTACGACGACGCCACGGGTCAGCACCTGACGCGCTACCTCAACCGGGAGAACCCGATCAACAAGGCGCTTCTGGAAAAAGGCCAGGGCGAGCGGGCGCTGGACAAGGTACTGGATGCGGCGAAGAACGATCCGTCGGTCTACTACCTTGAAGCCTCGATCAACCCCAATGGGGTGGAGATCGGCAAGGTTTTGATGGGTGTCTCGACCGCCTCCGTAGAAACCGATCTGGCGGCGCTGGACAAGCGCTTCTCGGCGCTGATCGCCAGCAGCGATCAACTGGTGGGCGACAGCCTCAAAGGTGCGGCAGCTGACAGCGCAGCGGCGATGCGCGGGCGTCTGCAATCGGCGCAGTCCACCGCCACTGAAATGAAAGCCAATACCACCACTGCTGTGCAGGACGCTGCGGGGACTTTGCGCTGGCGCATTGGCATGGGCCTCTCGGTGGTGGGTTTCGGTGTTTTGCTGTTGCTGGCAGTGGTACTGGGCCGTCGAGTGGTCAACCGCTTGAAAATGCTGATCACCGCCATGGATGACCTGGCGGCAGGTGAGGGTGATCTGACCAAGCGTGTGCAGATCAACAGCCAGGACGAGATTGGCGACATGGCCTCGGCGGTCAATCGCTTTGTGGATAAGTTGCAGCCGATTGTGCGGGAGGCGGGCGATGTGGCCCAACGTACCGGCGTGGAAATCGGCGCCATGACCCTGCGCAATGCCGGCGCCGATGCGGCGGCGGGCATGCAGCGCGATGAAGTGGCCGAAAGCTTGCGCGCGTTGTCGCAAATGGCTGATGAGGCCCAGTCTGAAAGCCACGCCATGCAGGCCGCTTTGCGGCAGGTGGTGGATATTCGTCAGGCTACGGATGAGAACACCCGGACTTCGGCGAAAGTCGGCAGTCTCATTGAAGCGTTGGCCGGACAAGTCGATACGGGGGCGAAAGTCATTGAGCGCCTGGCGCAGCAGAGTGAGCAGATTGAAGTGGTGTTGACGGTGATTCACGGGATCGCTGAACAAACCAACTTGCTGGCGTTGAACGCGGCTATTGAAGCGGCGCGTGCCGGCGAGACCGGTCGCGGGTTTGCCGTGGTGGCGGATGAGGTGCGGGCACTGGCGAGCAAGACTCAGAGCTCAACCGGCGACATTCAGGCGCACATCGTTGCGTTGCAGCAGGGGGCGCGGGAGGCTGTTGCAGCGATTGGCCAGGCCGGACGTCAGGCCAGCGAAGGGTTGCTGGTGTTGCGCGACAGTGCGCGGTTGCAGCAGTCGGTGCAGGCGTCGGTCGAGCAGGTGCATGCCGCGATCGGTCTGGCGACCCAGGCCGCGGCGCATCAGGCGCAAGGTGCGCAGGCTGTGCGTGGACGGGTTGAGACCATTCATGCTCAGGCTGAGAAGGCTGCTCAGGCGGTGGTGGAAACCACTGCCAGCGGCAAGGTGCTGGATGGATTGGCGGCGCAATTGAAGGCGAGCCTGGGGCAGTTCAGGGCTTAAGTTTTTCGTCCGCAAGTCTGACGCCTTCGCGGGCAAGCCTCGCTCCTACAGGAATTGCGTCGTGCGCACATTTCGCGAACGACACGGCACCGTAGGAGCGAGGCTTGCCCGCGAAGCTGTTCAGCGGCTCAGATACATCCGCGTTGTCAGCAGATAAACCGGCAACCCCGACACCAGTATCAACAGCGCCGCATAAGGCGCCGCCGCCGCAAATTCCACATTCGCGGTATGCGCCCAGATTTCCGTCGCCAACGTATTCAGCCCGGTCGGACTCAGCAACAGCGTCGCCGTCAGCTCCTTCATCGCATCCAGAAACACCAGCGCAAACGCGGCCCCCAAGGCAGGGAAGATAATCGGCAGGGTTACCCGACAAAACGCGCTGAAGGACGACGCCCCCAGCGTGCGTGCGGCCTCTTCCAGTTGTGGCGCTGCCTTGTTCAGCGCGGTGCGAATCGGTGCCTGTGCCAGCGGCAGAAACAACAGCGCATAAGCAATCAGCAACAGCGCCGAGGTCTGGTACAGCACCGGCACATAATGCAGGGCGAAATACACCAGGGTCAGCGCAATCACCAATCCTGGCAGTGCATGCAGCAGATACGGCAGGCGCTCGGCCCAGATTGCCAGTCGGCCTTTATGGCGCACCACCAGCAACCCCACCGGCACCGCCAGCACCAGGCAAAGTGCTGCGCCACCGATGGACAGCGCCAGAGACGACAACAAGGCCTCGCTGATCGCCGCTACCGGGAACGCCGCCGACGAACCCACCATCAGCCAGTACGCCAACATCCCCAGCGGAATGCCGCTGCCGATGATCGCCAGTAGCAGGCAGTAGAGTTGTCCGACAGTCGCCCAAGGCCCCAGGTGAACCTGCTGCGCATGGCGCGCCGCGCCTTGACCGGTACGCACATGTCGGCCCTTGCCGCGCACTCGCAACTCCAGCCATAGAAGCGCCAGGCACAGCGCCAACAGCACCGCCGAAAGCATCGCTGCGTTAGCGTTGCTGAATTCCAGCTCGAACTGTTGGTAGATCGCTGTCGTGAAAGTTTGCAGGCCGATGATCGACAGCGCGCCGAACTCCACCAGCATGTGCAGCGCAATCAGCAGCGAGCCGGCCAGCAGCGACGGCCAGAGCAGGGGCAGGGTGATTTTGAAGAACACGCCCCAGCGATTCTGCCCCAGGGTCCGTGCGGACTCCTCCAGGGATGGATCGAGATTGCGCAGGGTTGCCGCCACCGGCAGAAAAATCAGCGGGTACTTGGACAGGGTCATCACCAGGATCGCGCCGCCTAGCCCTTCGAAGTGAGCGCTCAGGGAGACCCAGGTGAAGCTGCTGACAAACGCCGGCACCGCGAACGGCAGACACAGGATCACGCCCCATAGCCGTCGCCCCCGGCAGATTGCTGCGTTCCAGCAACCAGGCGAGCGACAGGCCAATCACGCCGCAGGCCAGGGTGACGCCCATCATCAGCGCCAGCGTATTACGCAGCAGGCCAAGCACATAAGGTCGCCACAGCAGATGCAGCGCCTCGGCCCAGCCGGCCTGCCAAGTCTTGAGGCCGACATAAGCCAGTGGCAACAGGCTGAGCACCACCAGTAGCAAAACCGGCAGCAATAACCAGATCGACGGCCGCTTGCGCCGTGGCACGTAGCTCCCACGCAAGGCGGGGGCAGATAACGATGCGCTCATCAGTTCAAGCCAACGTCACGTTCCAGATCCAGGGCTTCTTCGGCGTTGCCGAGATCGGCTGGCGTGACTTTTGGTGCTTGCAGTTCGCTGAACGGCTTGAGGCCACGATCCGATTCCATGCCTTTGTGCAGCGGGTATTCGGCGGTGGTCTGGGTGATCACGCGTTGGCCTTCTTCGCTGGCCATGTAGGCGAGGAATTGCTGGGCTTCTTTTGGATGTTTGCTGGATTTCAGCACCGCAGCGCTGGAAACGGTGATCAACCCGCCGACGTCGCCGCCGGTGAAGTAATGCAGTTTCGAATCGAGCTGGCCTTTTTCACGCTGCAACGCGAACCAGTAGTAATTGTTCACCAGTACGGTGGCGACTTCGCCGTTTTCCACAGCCTTCAGCGCGACCATGTTGTTGCTGTAGGTTTTGCCGAAAGCGCGCAGGCCGGTCAGCCATTCTTCGGCCGCATCCATGCCGTGTACTTTGATAATTGCTACAGCCTGTTCCTGGAATGCGCCGCTGGTGGGCACGAAGCCCACCTTGCCTTGCCATTTCGGATCGGAGAACTCCATTACCGACTTGGGCAGGTCCTTTTCATCGATCAACTTGGGATTGAACGCAACCACGCGGACTCGCGCAGTGATACCGATCCAGGTGCCGTTGCCGGCAACATAGTCTTTTGGCAGAACGGCGAGGGTAGCGGCGTCGGTTTTCGCCAGCAGGCCTTGTTCGCCAAGTTTGTTCAGCGGTGGGGATTCTTCGGTGTAGATCACGTCGGCGGGGGAGCGATCGCCTTCTTCGACGATCTGGCTGGCGAGCTGGTTGCTGCTGCCCTTGCGCACATTGACGTGAATCCCGGTCTTGGCCTCGAAGGCTTTGGCGACGGCGTCGCCGACTTCCTTGTGTTGGCCGTTATAGAGTGTCAGGGAAACCGGATCGGCGGCTTGGGTGAGGGGAGTGGCGAGTGTCAGGCCGAGCAGGGTGATGGTCAGGCTGCGGCGCAGGGTATTTCGAAACATCATTCGCAGGGTTCCTCACTGTCGCGTTGCAAAATCTTGCAACAATGATAAACGATATTGTTTCTCATGTGCGTCTTGCGGGGGAGGGTGAGGGGTTTGCTAAGGGGATAACGCTGGACTCTGTGGCGAGGGGGCTTGCCCCCGTTCGGCTGCGGAGCAGTCGCAAACCTGACAATAGGGTGTGGCTGGAAGAATGGAGAGGGCCGCTTCGCGACCCAACGGGGGCAAGCTCCCTCACCACAGAAACGCAAAAACCCGCTTTCGCGGGTTTCTGTGAAATTCAAGATCGTGACCTTGAATTTGAATTGGTGCCCAGAAGAAGACTCGAACTTCCACGACCTTGCGGTCACCAGCACCTGAAGCTGGCGTGTCTACCAATTTCACCATCTGGGCATAATCGCAAGCGTTGCCGCTGTTGATGTGGCGCACTATACGGAGAGCATTTTGATCTGTAAACCCCTGATTTAATTTTAATAAACCGGAAGCCTGAAATGCAAAAACCCGCTTTCGCGGGTTTTTGTGTGAGCCTTGAAATTGTTCTAATCTCAAGCTCGAAATTGGTGCCCAGAAGAAGACTCGAACTTCCACGACCTTGCGGTCACCAGCACCTGAAGCTGGCGTGTCTACCAATTTCACCATCTGGGCAGTATCGGCAGCGCGTGTGCGTCGTCGATGGCGCGCACTATACGGAGCGTCTTTTTAACTGTAAACCCCCGACATCGAAAAAACCTGGAAAATTTCTCCAGTGGTATTCAAATCAGCTTTGCGATGTCGATAAAGGGCTTTAGATGGGCTGTCATAGCCTGAAATTTCCCGTTTCATTACGCCTATGCCAAACTAACCCGCATATAGACAAGGTGAAAACTCTCTAATGGCCGATTGGCAGTCCCTCGATCCCGAGGCCGCTCGTGAAGCGGAAAAATATGAAAACCCTATTCCTAGCCGCGAACTGATCCTTCAGCACCTTGCTGATCGAGGTTCGCCTGCTAACCGCGAGCAGCTGGTCGAAGAGTTTGGTCTGACCACAGAAGACCAGATCGAAGCCCTGCGTCGCCGCCTGCGCGCCATGGAGCGCGACGCTCAACTCATCTATACCCGTCGCGGCACTTATGCGCCGGTGGACAAGCTCGACCTGATCCTGGGCCGCATCAGCGGTCACCGTGACGGCTTCGGCTTCCTGGTCCCGGATGACGGTAGTGACGACCTGTTCATGAGCCCGGGGCAAATGCGCCTGGTGTTCGATGGTGACCGTGCCCTGGCTCGTGTTTCCGGTCTCGACCGTCGCGGTCGCCGTGAGGGCATGATCGTCGAAGTGGTGTCCCGCGCTCACGAGACCATCGTCGGTCGTTACTTCGAAGAGGGCGGTATCGGTTTCGTCGTCGCGGACAATCCGAAGATCCAGCAAGAAGTGCTGGTGACTCCGGGCCGCAACGCCAATGCCCAGATCGGCCAGTTCGTCGAAGTGAAGATCACCCACTGGCCGACGCCACGCTTCCAGCCGCAAGGCGACGTGGTCGAAGTTGTGGGTAACTACATGGCGCCGGGCATGGAAATCGATGTCGCCCTGCGCACCTACGATATTCCTCACGTCTGGCCTGAAGCGGTGCTCAAAGAAGCCGCCAAGCTCAAGCCGGAAGTCGAAGAGAAAGACAAAGAGAAGCGCATCGACCTGCGCCATCTGCCGTTCGTGACCATCGACGGTGAAGATGCGCGCGACTTCGATGACGCGGTCTACTGCGAAGCCAAACCGGGCAAGCTGCGCCTGTTCTCCGGTGGCTGGAAGTTGTACGTGGCGATTGCCGACGTTTCCAGCTACGTGAAAATCGGTTCGGCGCTGGATAACGAATCCCAGGTTCGTGGCAACTCGGTGTACTTCCCCGAGCGTGTCGTGCCGATGTTGCCTGAGCAATTGTCCAACGGCCTGTGCTCGCTGAACCCGCACGTCGATCGCCTGGCCATGGTCTGCGAGATGACCATCTCCAAATCCGGCGAAATGACCGACTACTGCTTCTACGAAGCGGTGATTCACTCCCACGCTCGCCTGACCTACAACAAGGTCAGCGCCATGCTGGAAACGCCGAAAGCTACCGAAGCGCGTCAGCTTCGTGGTGAGTACACCGACGTCCTGCCGCACCTCAAGCAGTTGTACGCGCTGTACAAGGTTCTGCTGGCGGCCCGTCACGTGCGCGGCGCGATCGATTTCGAAACGCAGGAAACCCGGATCATCTTCGGTTCCGAGCGCAAGATTGCCGAAATCCGTCCGACCGTTCGCAACGACGCCCACAAGCTGATCGAGGAATGCATGCTGGCGGCCAACGTGGCCACTGCCGAATTCCTGAAAAAGCACGAAATTCCTGCGCTGTATCGCGTCCACGACGGCCCGCCACCGGAGCGTCTGGAAAAACTGCGCGCCTTCCTTGGCGAGCTCGGCCTGTCCCTGCACAAAGGCAAGGATGGTCCGTCGCCGAAGGATTACCAGGCTTTGCTGGCAGGCATCAAGGACCGTCCGGATTTCCACCTGATCCAGACCGTCATGCTGCGTTCGTTGAGCCAAGCGGTGTACAGCGCCGATAACCAAGGCCACTTCGGCCTGAATTACGAAGCCTATACCCACTTCACTTCGCCGATTCGCCGCTACCCGGACTTGCTCACGCACCGGGCGATCCGCAGCGTCATCCATTCGAAAATGGACACCCCGCACGTTCGCCGTGCCGGCGCGATGACCATTCCGAAAGCACGCATCTACCCGTACGACGAAGCGATCCTGGAGCAGCTCGGCGAGCAATGCTCGATGAGCGAACGCCGTGCCGACGAAGCGACCCGCGACGTAGTGAACTGGCTCAAGTGCGAGTTCATGAAAGACCGTGTGGGCGAATCGTTCCCGGGTGTGATCACCGCCGTGACCGGTTTCGGCCTGTTCGTCGAACTGACCGATATTTACGTCGAAGGCCTGGTGCACGTCACCGCGCTGCCGGGTGATTACTACCACTTCGATCCTGTACACCACCGCCTCGCCGGTGAGCGTACCGGTCGCAGCTTCCGCCTTGGCGACACCGTTGAAGTTCGCGTTATGCGTGTCGACCTCGACGAGCGCAAGATCGACTTCGAGATGGCTGAAAAAACCATCAGCGCGCCAATCGGCCGCAAAAAGCGCGGCACTGAAACTGCAGCACCTGCTGCCAAGACAGCTGCCGAGCCGGCACCGGCAAAAACCGGCCGTCGTCCTGCCAAGGAAAAGGCTGTCGAAGCCTATCGCCCGAGCGATGCCGCGGCAAAAAATGCCGAGTTGCGCAAAAGTCGTGAACTGAAACAGGCGTTGTTGTCTGAAGCGAAAAGCGGCGGTAAAGCGGCGTCTGGGGGAAAGACCGGGCGGTCGGCGCCTGACAAGGCCTCCGGCGGCAAGCCAGCAAAACCGAGCAAACACCGTAAAGGCCCGCCAAAAGCGGGTTCCGCTCCAGCCGCCAGAAGCGGCGGGGCGCGTAAACCTAAGGCCAAGTCATGAGTCAGTTGGAAAAGATCTATGGCGTGCACGCGGTAGAAGCGTTGCTGCGTCACCACCCAAAACGCGTCAAGCAGATCTGGCTGGCTGAAGGCCGCAGTGATCCGCGGGTTCAGGCGCTGATCGAGTTGGCGAACGAAAATCGCGTGGCCGTCGGCAACGCCGAGCGTCGTGAGCTGGATGCCTGGGTTGAAGGCGTGCACCAGGGCGTGGTGGCGGAGGTGAGTCCGAGCCAGGTCTGGGGCGAGGCGATGCTCGACGAACTGCTCGATCGCACCGAAGGCGCGCCGCTGTTGCTGGTGCTCGACGGCGTGACCGATCCGCACAACCTCGGCGCTTGCCTGCGTTCGGCCGATGCGGCCGGTGCGCTGGCGGTGATCGTTCCAAAGGACAAGTCGGCGACGTTGACCCCAACGGTGCGTAAAGTGGCCTGCGGCGCGGCGGAAGTGATTCCGCTGGTTGCGGTGACCAATCTGGCGCGCACCCTGGAAAAGCTCAAGCAGCGTGGCTTGTGGGTTGTCGGTACGGCTGGCGAGGCTGAACAGAGTCTGTATCAGCAAGACATGACCGGCCCGACCATCCTGATCATGGGCGCGGAAGGCAGTGGCATGCGTCGCCTGACCCGCGATCTTTGCGACTACCTGGTGCACCTGCCGATGGCTGGTAGCGTCAGCAGTCTCAACGTTTCCGTGGCGACCGGCGTCTGCCTGTTTGAAGCCCGGCGCCAGCGCAGTGTCAAGGCTGCCGGAACCGCCAAGAAGTCCTGATCTGCTGCAAAACCCCATGTGGGAGCGAGCCTGCTCGCGATGGCGGTGTGACATTCAACATAAGTGTTGAATTGTTGCGCCCTCATCGCGAGCAGGCTCGCTCCCACAGTGGTTTGTGGTGCAGCAAGAATTGGTGTGCGAACGAACTGTTCAAATAATCACCAATTGCCTTGCACCTCTTCTGTCCCTTCTCTACAATTGCGCCCCTTGCTGTGACGGCAGGCACGCATGTGTCTATCGCAAGCAAGTCCATAAGTGTCATTCACTCCTTGTCTGACCGCTTTTGAGCGGCAGGCTACAACCCGTAAGGAGCATTCATGCGTCATTACGAAATCATCTTTTTGGTCCACCCGGATCAAAGCGAGCAAGTCGGCGGCATGGTTGAGCGTTACACCAAGCTGATCGAAGAAGACGGCGGCAAAATCCACCGTCTGGAAGATTGGGGCCGTCGTCAACTGGCCTACGCAATCAACAATGTTCACAAGGCTCACTACGTGATGCTGAACGTTGAGTGCACTGGCAAGGCCCTGGCCGAGCTGGAAGACAACTTCCGCTACAACGATGCAGTGATCCGTAACCTGGTCATCCGTCGCGAAGAAGCCGTTACCGGCCAATCCGAGATGCTCAAGGCTGAAGAAAACCGCAGTGAGCGCCGTGAGCGTCGCGACCGTCCTGAGCACTCCGACGCCGAAGGCGTTGATGGTGATGACAGCGACGCCAGCGATAACGCTGACGAGTAATCCACGGACCTTTTGAGGAGCCTATTACATGGCACGTTTCTTCCGTCGTCGTAAATTCTGCCGCTTCACCGCTGAAGACGTGAAAGAGATCGATTACAAAGATCTCAACACTCTGAAAGCTTACGTATCCGAGACCGGCAAAATCGTTCCAAGCCGCATCACCGGTACCAAAGCTCGTTATCAGCGTCAGCTGGCCACCGCTATCAAGCGCGCCCGCTTCCTGGCCCTGCTGGCCTACACCGACAGCCACGGCCGCTGAGACCGGGCAGTCGACACGTAGCAAAGGATTGAATGCATGCGCGCCTTAGCTGAGTTCATCATGCGCGGCCGTATGCAGGCCACTCTGGTAGTGGCCGGATGCGCAACATTGCCGTTGTTGTATTGGTTGGGTGCTGCCGCCGGATGCCTTGTGCTCCTGCGGCGCGGATTGAAGGACGCCTTGGGCGTTCTTGCTCTGGGACTGCTGCCGGCGTTGATCTGGTGGCTCTACTCCGACGACCCACGGGCACTTCTGGTGCTGCTGGGGTCTTCGAGCCTTGCGTTGGTTTTGCGCGCAAGCGAGTCCTGGAACCGCGTGCTGCTGGTCAGCATAGCGATGGGGTTGGTGTTTTCGGTGGTGCTGGGGGTGGCTTTTGCGCCCCAGATCGAGATGCTGGCGCAGGCTTTGATAAAAGTCATGCCGTCGCTACTCGGTGATGTCTACCAGCAATTGTCGGTAGACGAGCAAGCGCGTTTCGCGTCCCTGATTGCACCGGTCCTGACCGGCCTGATTGCGGCTTTGTTGCAAATCGTCAGTGTGCTGAGCCTGATTGTCGGGCGCTACTGGCAGGCGTTGTTGTACAACCCGGGTGGTTTTGGTCGCGAGTTTCGCGCCATCCGAATCCCGCTTTTACCGGCGATGTTGCTGCTGGTGTTGATGCTTCTGGGGCCTAACTTAGGCTCGCAGATGGCCATGTTGACACCGTTGTGCAGCGTACCGCTGGTGTTCGCCGGGCTGGCCCTGATTCACGGGCTGGTGGCGCAAAAGCGACTGGCCAAATTCTGGCTGGTGGGGTTGTACGTCACGCTGTTGCTGTTCATGCAGCTGATCTATCCGTTGCTGGTGGTCTTGGCCATCGTCGACAGCCTGATTGATTTTCGCGGTCGTTCGGCACCGAAAGATGCCGATAACGCGAACGGTGAAGGTTAAAAGTTAAGAGGATTTTCACATGCAACTGATCCTTCTGGAAAAAGTCACCAACCTGGGCAACCTGGGTGACAAAGTGAACGTTAAGGCTGGTTACGGTCGTAACTACCTGCTGCCTTACGGCAAAGCTACCGCTGCGACCGCTGCCAACCTGGCTGCGTTCGAAGAGCGTCGCGCTGAGCTGGAAAAAGCCGCAGCAGACCGTAAAACTTCGGCTGAAAGCCGTGCCGCCCAACTGGCTGAGCTGGAAGTGACTATCACTGCCACCGCTGGTGACGAAGGCAAGCTGTTCGGTTCGATCGGCACCCACGACATCGCTGATGCACTGACCGCCTCTGGCGTTGAAGTTGCAAAAAGCGAAGTTCGTCTGCCGAACGGCACCATCCGCAACGTAGGCGAATTCGACGTAGCCGTGCACCTGCACGCCGAAGTTGAAGCCACCGTACGCGTTGTCGTGGTAGCAGCTTAAGCAGCACTTGTCGGCTGGCACCCTCGGGTGCTTGCCGGTAACATCGGGCACGATCCTGTTTACAGGTCGTGCCCTTTGTCTTTCTGCGGTTCCTGATTTTCTACAAACTAATTCCAAGTGGCCATGAACGATATTTCCGCTCCCGAGCAATACGATCTGCAAACCGCTGCCCTGAAGGTGCCGCCGCATTCCATCGAGGCCGAACAGGCCGTGCTCGGTGGTCTGATGCTGGACAACAACGCCTGGGAACGTGTGCTGGATCAGGTTTCGGACGGCGATTTCTATCGGCATGACCACCGCCTGATCTTCCGTGCGATCGCCAAACTGGCCGATCAGAACTCCCCGATCGACGTCGTGACCCTTGCCGAGCAATTGGACAAGGAAGGTCAGACGTCCCAGGTCGGTGGTCTCGGCTACCTGGGTGAGCTGGCGAAAAACACGCCGTCCGTCGCCAACATCAAGGCCTATGCGCAAATCGTTCGTGCGCGGGCGACGTTGCGGCAGTTGATTGGCATCGCCACCGAGATTGCCGACAGCGCTTTCAACCCGGAAGGCCGCACGGCTGAAGAGATTCTCGACGAAGCTGAGCGGCAGATCTTCCAGATCGCCGAGGCCCGGCCCAAAACCGGCGGCCCGGTGAGCGTGAATGACCTGCTGACCAAGGCTATCGACCGCATCGACACGTTGTTCAACACCGACAACGCCATCACCGGCCTGTCCACCGGTTACACCGACCTCGACGAGAAGACCAGCGGCTTGCAGCCTTCCGACCTGATCATCGTCGCCGGCCGTCCGTCCATGGGTAAAACCACCTTCGCGATGAACCTGGTGGAAAACGCCGTGTTGCGCAGCGACAAGTGCGTACTGGTTTACTCGCTGGAGATGCCAGGCGAATCGCTGATCATGCGTATGCTGTCGTCCCTTGGGCGTATTGACCAGACCAAGGTCCGGGCCGGTCGCCTGGATGACGACGATTGGCCGCGCCTGACCTCGGCGGTCAACCTGCTGAACGATCGCAAGCTGTTCATTGACGACACGGCCGGTATCAGCCCCTCGGAGATGCGCGCGCGGACCCGGCGTCTGGTGCGTGAACACGGCGACATCGCCCTGATCATGATCGACTACCTGCAGTTGATGCAGATTCCAGGTTCCGGCGGCGACAACCGGACCAACGAGATTTCCGAGATCTCCCGTTCCTTGAAAGCCCTCGCCAAGGAATTCAACTGCCCGGTCGTGGCGCTGTCCCAGCTCAACCGCTCCCTGGAGCAACGACCGAACAAACGCCCGATCAACTCCGACCTCCGGGAATCCGGAGCGATCGAGCAGGATGCTGACGTGATCATGTTCGTGTACCGGGATGAGGTCTATCACCCGGAAACCGAGCATAAAGGCATCGCCGAGATCATCATCGGCAAGCAGCGGAACGGCCCGATCGGCACGTCACGACTGGCGTTCATCGGCAAGTACACCCGCTTCGAAAACCTGGCGCCGGGCAGCTACAATTTCGACGACGAGTAAGTTGTGTAGTGCCTGACAGGGCCTCTTCGCGGGCAAGCCTCGCTCCTACAGGTTTTGTGTTGGATCACGATTGCGCGAACGACACATGACCTGTAGGAGCGAGGCTTGCCCGCGAAGGGGGCGACACTAATTTCCGACCATAGTCGTCGGAATTGGTCAAATTTTGTGCTATATTCCGCGCCCGCGAAATTCAATGAAAGCCAACACCGGTTATCGACATGCAAGCAGCCAAGCCGTTATTTGACTATCCCAAGTACTGGGCCGAATGTTTCGGGCCAGCGCCATTCCTGCCGATGAGCAGGGAGGAGATGGATCAGCTCGGCTGGGATTCCTGCGACATCATCATCGTCACCGGTGATGCCTACGTCGACCACCCGTCTTTCGGCATGGCAATCATTGGCCGGCTGCTGGAGTCCCAGGGCTTCCGCGTCGGGATCATTGCCCAGCCTAACTGGCAGTCCAAAGACGACTTCATGAAGCTCGGCGAGCCGAACCTGTTCTTCGGTGTCGCGGCCGGCAACATGGACTCGATGATCAACCGCTACACCGCCGACAAAAAAATCCGTTCCGACGACGCCTACACCCCCGGTGGCCTGGCGGGCAAACGTCCGGATCGCGCGAGCCTGGTTTACAGCCAGCGCTGCAAGGAAGCCTACAAGCACGTGCCGATCGTTCTCGGTGGCATCGAAGCCTCCCTGCGCCGCATCGCCCACTACGATTACTGGCAGGACCGGGTGCGCAACTCGATCCTGATCGACGCCTGCGCCGACATCCTGCTCTACGGCAACGCCGAGCGTGCGATCGTCGAAGTCGCCCAGCGTCTGTCGTTCGGTCACAAGATCGAAGACATCACCGATGTGCGCGGCACCGCGTTCATTCGTCGTGACACGCCAAAAGACTGGTTCGAGATCGACTCCACGCGTATCGATCGTCCGGGCAAGGTCGACAAGATCATCAACCCGTACGTGAACACCCAAGACACCCAGGCTTGCGCCATCGAGCAGGAAAAGGGGCCAGCTGAGGATCCGAACGAAGCGAAGGTCGTGCAATTGCTGCCGAACCCGCGCCTCACCCGTGAGAAAACGGTCATCCGCCTGCCGTCGATGGAAAAAGTCCGTGGCGACTCGGTGCTCTACGCCCACGCCAACCGCGTGCTTCACCTGGAAACCAACCCGGGCAACGCCCGTGCGCTGGTGCAGAAGCATGGCGAAGTGGACGTCTGGTTCAACCCGCCTCCGATTCCGATGACCACCGAAGAAATGGACTACGTGTTCGGCATGCCTTACGCACGGGTTCCGCACCCGGCGTACGGCAAGGAAAAGATTCCTGCCTACGACATGATCCGCTTCTCGGTAAACATCATGCGCGGCTGCTTCGGTGGCTGTACGTTCTGCTCGATCACCGAGCACGAAGGCCGGATCATCCAGAACCGTTCCGAAGAATCGATCATTCGCGAAATCGAAGAGATCCGCGACAAGGTGCCAGGCTTCACCGGGGTGATCTCCGACCTCGGTGGCCCGACCGCGAACATGTATCGCATTGCCTGCAAGAGCCCCGTCATCGAGTCCGCGTGCCGCAAGCCGTCCTGCGTGTTCCCGGGCATCTGTGAAAACCTCAACACCGATCACTCGTCGCTGATCCAGCTCTATCGCAGCGCCCGTGCCTTGCCGGGTGTGAAGAAGATCCTGATCGCGTCTGGCCTGCGTTACGACCTCGCGGTCGAGTCGCCGGAATACGTCAAGGAGCTGGTGACTCACCACGTCGGTGGTTACCTGAAGATCGCCCCGGAACACACCGAGGAAGGTCCGCTCAACCAGATGATGAAACCGGGCATCGGCAGCTATGACAAGTTCAAGCGCATGTTCGAGAAGTACACCAAGGAAGCCGGGAAAGAGCAGTACCTGATTCCGTACTTCATCGCCGCTCACCCAGGCACCACCGACGAAGACATGATGAACTTGGCCCTGTGGCTCAAGGGCAATGGTTTTCGTGCCGACCAGGTGCAGGCGTTCTACCCGTCGCCGATGGCCACCGCCACCGCGATGTACCACTCGGGCAAGAACCCGCTGCGCAAGGTCACTTACAAGAGTGACGGCGTGACCATCGTCAAGAGCGAAGAGCAGCGTCGTCTGCACAAGGCGTTCTTGCGTTATCACGACCCCAAAGGCTGGCCGATGCTGCGTGAAGCGCTGACCCGCATGGGCCGCGCCGACCTGATCGGGCCGGGCAAGAACCAGTTGATCCCGCTGCATCAGCCGGCGACCGACAGCTACCAGAGCGCCCGTCGCAAGAACTCGACACCGGCCGGCAGCCACAAAGTGGCAGGGGAAAAGACCACCAAGATCCTGACCCAGCACACCGGCCTGCCACCGCGTGCCAGCGATGGCGGTAACCCGTGGGACAAGCGTGAACAGGCCAAGGCGGCGGCATTTGCCCGCAACCAGCAGGCGGCCAAGGAACGCAAGGACGCGGCCAAAGGCAAGGGACCCAAACCGGCCCGCAAGCCAGTCGTGCCGCGTTAATCTGCGCGCCAAATCGCAAAACGCCAGCCTCAGTGCTGGCGTTTTGTTTTCTAGCGAGTGTGCGGCCTGTTTGCTAAGGTGACGCGCACTTCAATGGCTGCTTGGGAAACTGATTTCCCTATACGACGCCAAACCCTGTGGGAACCGGGCTCGCTCGCGATGATGGCGGCACAGGCAATAAAGATCTCTCCCCACGATCTTCAAGGACGATTCACATGAGCAACCCCTTACCGGGCATCGGCATGGATTACAGCCCTTCCCAGTTCATGGCTCGCCAACGCATCGAAAGCCAGATCAACCTGCCACGCCTGTTTGCCGCCATCGACGCCGACCCCGGAATCGTCGGCGCGGGCGTGGTGTACATCGACGCCGAGTTCAACGTAGTGACCCTGCGCGAGTTCAAGCCGATTTGCAGCATCAAGCCCAAGCGAATCATTTTGCGCGAGGCGCAGAAGTACATTGCGCCGGCTCAATTCGCTGATCAGGTAAAGAACAACCCGCGTGAGTCTCGTTTAGTAGGGGAGGCGGTCAATACGACGTTATCTTGTGCCGGTGCCATTCTGGGCTGGATCGTGGTTTTCAGTGGCACGATTGCAGTTCCATTTACAGCAGGTGCCAGTTTGGTTGTAACAGCAATTGGAGCAACAGCTGCTGCCGCGAGTACTGCGCAGTGTGTGGTGGGAGGCATGAGGGCGTACAACGAACTCAACGACCCATCAGCCAATGATGATATGGACAGCGAGGACTGGTATCGCTATGCAATGCCGGTACTGGATGCCGCATCATTGCTGGGAGCCGGTGCGTCTACTCTAACCACCCTGAGGCTCTTGCAGGCCAGGAAGGTCTCGACCGGCAGGAGTTGGTACGAGCTTTCTAAAGGTCTGACACGCCAGCAAAGAAAGGCGTTGACTAAAGAATTGTTAACATTAAAAGACCCGAGCCTGACAAATAAATTATTGAAATTTCGCCAGCGTTCGGGGACGCTTGCAAAGCGTTATACGGCCACTCAAATCAATCACGCGACTGTCACTCAGATTCGCGACTCTCTGGGGGCGGCCATAGGTTTAACAGGAAGTAGCTTGGCTGGGAACCTCCGAACAATTGCTGTTGGTCTGTATGAGGAGATTGAGTAATGGATCGCAAGTATTCACTGAACGCTTTCCTTGCTCACTATTTTCCAATCTTTATCTGCGCCTTTTTTCTAGCTTGTTTTGCTCTTTCTGCTTCGATTTCATTAGTCTCAAGTACTTACTTTCGAGGCGATCCTGAGCGGGGCAAGTATTCTTTTCTTCTGGCGCTGGTGTTGTCTTTGCTCTTGGCATTGAGCCACTTTGTCATGATCAGGGGACGGTCCTGGGGGGGGCGGGCCATCGTCGTGTTCTATTTGGTGTGTTTCTTCACAGTCCTTCCCACCTATGGTTACAAGCCGCATCCCATCGCCTATGTGACTGGGTTGTTATTTCCGATGCTGGGTTTGCTACTGCTTAATAGCAAACGCCATCGAGAAATGCGCCAGAAGTTGCTTGAGTTACGACATGAGCGTATCGCAGCAAAATCTGCCGTCGGGCTTCAGAAAAACAAGAAGGGGCGTTAGATGGAAAACTATCCGTTTTTTCTCAATTTTATGAAGCGCTATTTCCCAACCTTTATCGCCGCGATCTTCGTGGCGAAAATATCGTGTTTGCTTGCTCTCTTTGCTCTTGTTGATAGCTTCTTTGTGAACGCTCCGCTGGCGGACGAAGCGAAATTTTTCGCCTTATGCACTGTGATTTGCACTGCGGTTCTGGTCCATAGCAACTTTATGGTCGTGCGCGGCAGACCTGGTTGGGTCTGGGTGTTCGCCGGGCTTTTTGTGGTCTGTCTGTTGTCTGTATTACCGACGATTGCCTATCGCCCAAATCGATTCGTTTACGCGGCAGGCCTCCTCTTTCCATTGCTAGGCCTGTTGCTACTCAACAGCAAACGCCACCGCGAAATGCGCACCCAACTGGTTGAAATCCGCCGCCAGCGAGAGTTGATCAGGCAAGCCTTCAAGGCATCGCGCCGCCGTTAAGTCGACTCGCCCATCGATCCGCCACATTTATGTGCGCCCCTGTGCACACGAAAGCGAGCAATGCGCGCTTTTAGTGCTCTACTGCCTTGAGTAACCGAAGAAAGGGTCCGACCTGCCGGTATGGCATAAGTCTTGCGCCGCTTTCGATAACGTCCAGGCTCGCAGGAGGCACGCCGTGTCGATCCATGTCGCATTGCACCACGTCACGCATTACCGCTACGACCGCGCTGTCGAGCTCGGTCCGCAGATCGTTCGCCTGCGCCCGGCTGCCCACAGCCGCACGCGGATACTGTCCTATGCGCTGAAAGTCTCCCCCGAGCAGCATTTCATCAACTGGCAGCAGGACCCCCAAGGCAACTACCTGGCGCGGTTGGTGTTCCCGGAGAAAACCGACGAGCTGCGGATCGAGGTCGACTTGCTGGCGGAGATGGCGGTCTTCAATCCGTTCGACTTCTTCCTCGAGCCTTACGCCGAAAAGATCCCTTTCGCCTACGCCGCGGATGAGCGCAAAGAGCTGGCGCCGTACCTGGAAACATTGCCCCTGACGCCGAAATTCAAGGCCTATCTGGATGGCATCGATCGCACGCCGCTACCGAGTGTGGATTTCCTGGTTGCGCTCAACCAGCGCCTCAGCGAAGACATCGGCTACCTGATTCGCATGGAGCCAGGCGTACAGACCCCGGAATACACTATCGAGCATGCCTCCGGCTCCTGTCGCGACTCCGCGTGGTTGCTGGTGCAATTGCTGCGCAACCTCGGCCTGGCGGCGCGTTTCGTGTCCGGTTATCTGATTCAGTTGACCGCTGATGTCAAAAGCCTCGACGGCCCCTCGGGCACCGAAGTGGACTTCACTGACCTGCACGCCTGGTGCGAGGTCTATTTGCCCGGTGCTGGCTGGATCGGCCTGGACGCGACCTCTGGGCTGTTTGCCGGTGAAGGGCACATTCCGTTGGCGTGTAGTCCTGATCCGTCCTCTGCGGCACCAATAAGTGGCTTGGTGGAACCGTGCGAGTGCGAATTTACCCACGAGATGTCCGTGGAACGGATTTGGGAAGCACCGCGGGTAACAAAACCCTACACCGAAGATCAATGGCTGGCGATTCAGGCATTGGGCCGGCAGATCGATGCCGACCTGCTCGAGGGCGATGTGCGCCTGACCATGGGCGGCGAGCCGACGTTCGTTTCCATCGATGATCCGGACGGTGCCGAATGGAATACCGCCGCGCTCGGCCCGAATAAACGTCGCCTGTCCGCCGAACTGTTCCAGCGCATGCGCAAGCATTACGCGCCCAAGGGGCTGGTGCATTTCGGTCAGGGCAAGTGGTACCCGGGCGAGCAACTGCCACGCTGGTCGCTGAACTGCTACTGGCGCCGCGACGGCGTGCCGATCTGGCACAACAGCGCGCTGATCGCCGATGAGCAGGAAGGCTACGGCGCCGATGGTGAACTGGCCGGGCGTTTTCTGGCGAGTGTCGCCGAACGCTTGAAAATTCCGACACGCTTTGTGTTCCCGGCCTACGAAGACAATTTCTATTACCTCTGGCGCGAAGGCGCTTTGCCGCAGAACGTCAGCGCCGAAGACTCACGGCTGGAAGAACCTTTGGAGCGGGCGCGCCTGCGCAAAGTCTTCAGTCAGGGCCTGGACAAGGTTATCGGCCAGGTCCTGCCGCTGGCGCGCACCGCCAAGGGCGATCAATGGCAGAGCGGTCGCTGGTATCTGCGGGAAGAACATTGCCGATTAGTGCCGGGGGATTCGCCACTGGGGTATCGCTTGCCACTCGGTTCGCAGCCCTGGGTGAAGGCAGCGGAGTATCCGTTCATTCATCCCGTCGACCCGAATCAGGATTTTCCTGAGCTGCCGGACACCGCCCAACTGCAGAGTCATGGCGAACCTGCTGTCACTGAAGAGCGTGCGCCAAGGATCGACGAGTCCGCCGACTGGCTGACCCGCACCGCATTCTGCGCCGAAGCGCGCGAAGGCCGGTTGTACCTGTTCATGCCGCCACTGGAGCGGGTCGAGGACTATCTGGAGCTGGTCGCGGCCATCGAAGCCACCGCCGAGGAGCTGCATTGCCCAGTGTTGCTGGAAGGCTATGAACCGCCGAGTGACCCGCGTCTGAGCAACTTTCGGATTACTCCGGATCCGGGCGTGATCGAGGTTAACGTCCAGCCGTCCGCCACCTGGGATGAGTTGGTGGAGCGCACCGAATTTCTTTACGAAGAGGCGCGCCAGACTCGACTGACCACCGAGAAGTTCATGATCGACGGCCGGCACACCGGCACTGGTGGCGGCAACCATTTCGTCTTGGGCGGCGCGACCCCGGCTGACTCACCGTTTCTGCGCCGTCCGGATTTGCTGCGCAGCCTGATCAGTTACTGGCACAATCATCCGTCCTTGTCCTACCTGTTTTCCGGATTGTTCATCGGCCCGACGTCCCAGGCGCCGCGCGTCGATGAGGCACGCAACGATTCGCTGTATGAGCTGGAAATCGCCTTCGCACAAATGCCGAAGCCGGGCGAGGAATGTCCACCCTGGCTGGTGGATCGCTTGCTGCGCAATTTGCTGATCGACGTGACCGGCAACACCCACCGCGCTGAGTTCTGTATCGACAAACTCTATTCGCCGGACGGCGCCACCGGGCGCCTCGGATTACTGGAACTGCGAGCCTTTGAAATGCCGCCCCATGCGCGCATGAGCCTGGCTCAGCAATTGTTGCTGCGGGCGCTGGTGGCACGGTTCTGGCGCGAGCCTTATGCACCGCCGAAACTGGCGCGCTGGGGTACAGAGCTGCATGACCGATTCCTGTTGCCGCACTTTATCGAGCAGGATTTCGCTGATGTGATCGTCGACCTCAATACCGCCGGTTATCCCGTACGGGCCGAGTGGTTCGCGGCGCATCTGGAATTCCGTTTCCCCAAGGTCGGCGACTACGCCGTCAGCGGCATCCAGCTGGAATTGCGTCAGGCGCTGGAGCCTTGGCATGTACTGGGCGAGGAAGGCGCGGCGGGTGGCACGGTGCGTTACGTGGATTCGTCGCTGGAGCGTTTGCAGGTCAAACTCAGCGGCCTGCCGCCTCAGCGATATCTGCTGACCTGCAACGGCATTCCGGTGCCGTTGCAACCCACGGGGCGGGTCGGTGAGTTCGTCGCCGGCGTACGCTTTCGCGCCTGGCAACCGGCCAACTGCCTGCAACCGACCATCCCGGTCCACGCGCCGCTGGTGTTCGACGTGCTCGACACCTGGATGGGGCGGTCGCTGGGCGGTTGTCAGTACCACGTCGCCCATCCGGGCGGGCGTAACTACGACAGCCTGCCGGTGAACGCCAATGAGGCCGAGAGCCGGCGGATGGCGCGATTCTTCCGTCTCGGACACACGCCGGGGAAACTTCCTATACCGAATCTGGAAATTAACGACGAGCTGCCGATGACTCTCGATTTGCGACGTTTCTAAACCGTACGCGACGCTCGGATTTTTCGTATATCCGGGCGTCATGAGCCTGCGTTAGTCTGACCGTTCTTTGCTGTCTGCCGAGCTTTCCATGCCTGACCTGCTTGACCGTTACCCGCTGACCGCGGGCACTTATCACGAACTGCTCGACGACAGCGGCGTCGTGCGCCCGCACTGGCGGCGGCTGTTCGATCAATTGCAACGCAGCACGCCAATGCAACTGGCGCAGCGTCAGGCGCTGCTGACCCGGCAGATCCAGGAAAACGGCGTGACCTATAACGTCTACGCCGACCCCAAGGGCGCCGACCGGCCTTGGGAGCTGGACCTGCTGCCTCATGTGATTGCCGCTGATGAGTGGGAACAGTTATCGGCCGGGATCGCTCAACGGGCGCGGTTGCTCAATGCTGTGCTGGCGGACCTGTACGGCCCTCAGCGCTTGATCGCCGAAGGTCTGCTGCCGCCTGAGCTGGTGTTCGGCCACAACAACTTTCTCTGGCCCTGTCAGGGCATTTCGCCGCCCGACGGGGCCTTCCTGCATCTGTACGCCGTGGATCTGGCGCGCACGCCTGACGGTCGCTGGTGGGTGACGGCGGACCGGACTCAAGCGCCATCCGGTGCCGGTTACGCGCTGGAAAACCGCACCATCGTGTCCCGAGCCTTTCCCGAGTTGTACCGCGATTTGAAGGTGCAGCACCTGGCCGGATTCTTCCGCACACTTCAGGAAACCCTCGCTCGTCAGGCGCCGAGCGATGACGAAGCGCCACTGGTGGTGGTGCTGACGCCGGGGCGTTTCAACGAAAGCTATTTCGAACACTTATACCTGGCTCGCCAGCTCGGTTATCCGTTGGTGGAGGGCGGCGACCTGACCGTCCGGGATGCCACGGTCTACCTGAAAACCTTGAGCGGCCTGCGTCGGGTCCACGCGATCATGCGCAGGCTCGATGATGATTTCTGCGACCCGCTGGAGCTGCGCACCGACTCGGCCCTCGGCGTGCCGGGGCTACTCGAAGCCGTTCGCCAGGGCCGGGTGCTGGTGGCCAACGCACTCGGCAGCGGCGTGCTGGAGTCGCCGGGTTTACTGGGCTTCCTGCCGAAGATTAATCAGTATCTGTTCGGTGAAGAGCTGATCCTGCCGTCCATCGCGACCTGGTGGTGCGGTGAAGCGCCGGTGTTGGCCCAGGCCTTGGAGAAGCTGCCGGAGCTGCTGATCAAACCAGCGTTTCCATCCCAGAGCTTCGCCCCGGTGTTTGGTCGTGATTTGAGTGAAAAGCAGCGTCAAACCTTGGCTGAGCGCATGCGGGCTCGGCCTTACGCCTATGTTGCGCAAGAATTGGCGCAGCTGTCCCAAGCGCCGATCTGGCAGGCCGAAGGTGGCCAGTTGCAGCCGCGAGCCATCGGCATGCGCGTGTATGCAGTCGCCAGTCGGGACGGCTATCGAGTGCTGCCCGGCGGGCTGACCCGGGTTGCCGGCGAGGCCGATGCCGAGGTGGTGTCGATGCAGCGCGGCGGCGCAAGCAAGGACACTTGGGTATTGGGCGATCGCCCACCCAGCGGTGAACAATGGAAAGCCCAGCGCAACATTGGCGTTCACGATCTGGTGCGACGCGATCCGTATCTGCCGTCGCGGGTGGTCGAGAACCTGTTCTGGTTCGGCCGTTACTGCGAGCGCTGCGATGACAGTGCACGACTACTGCGGATCATGCTGGCGCGCTATGTCGATGGCGATGACCCGCAAGCCCTGGAGGCGGCGGTTGATCTCGGTGAACGCTTGAATCTGTTGCCGGAGGAGGGCGAATTGCCAGAGCGATTGTTGGCGGCGCTGCTCGGCGATGACTGGCCGTTCAGCCTGCGCTCCAACCTGCAACGCTTGCAGTGGGCGGCTTCGCAAGTACGCGGCAAGCTTTCGCGGGAAAACTGGCAGGCGTTGGTGGAATTGCAGCGTGAAGCCATGGCGCTGGAAACCGAAGAGCCGGATTTCGGCGAGTTACTGGATTTCCTCAACCGGTTAGTGATGTCGCTGGCGGCGCTGTCCGGCTTTGCCCTCGACGACATGACCCGGGACGAAGGCTGGCGTTTCCTGATGATCGGTCGACGGATCGAGCGGCTGCAATTTCTCAGTGGCAGTCTGGCGGCGTTTCTGCGTGGAGCCGGGACTTTCGATCAAGCCGGGCTGGAATGGCTGCTGGAACTGGGCAACAGCAGCATCACTTACCGCTCGCGGTATTTGGCGGTGGCGCAATTGATCCCGGTGCTGGACCTGTTGCTGCTCGACGAGCAGAACCCTCACGCGGTGCTGTTTCAGTTGAAATTGGTGACCCGCACGTTGAAGCGCTTGAACGACGACTTTGGCGCGCCGCGCGAAACAGGTCTGCCGCAGTTGGTGGAGCGGTTGGCGCGCTTCGATCTGGGTTGCCTGGAAAACTCACTGTTTGGCGAGGCCAGTGTTCGCGCCGCCATAGAGGGGTTGGCCGATCTGTTGCAGGAGATCGCCGATTCCAGCGGACAAGTATCGGATCGCCTGGCCCTGCGCCATTTCGCCCATGTCGATGATGTCAGCCAACGCACGGTGTCCGTCTGATGAATGCCCGTTACCAGATTTTCCACGACACCCATTATCACTATGACAGCCCGGTGTCCCTGGCCCAGCAACTGGCGCACCTGTGGCCGCGGGCTTGCGTTTGGCAGCGCTGCACCGATCAGCAATTGCAGATCAGTCCAGATCCGACCTCGCGCCGGGATGAGCTGGATGTGTTTGGTAATCCGCTGACCCGGTTGGCATTCGAGCGGCCGCACGATGAGTTGCTGGTCAATGCCAGCCTGACGGTCGAAGTGCTGGCCCGACCATCGTTGGACTTCAATCAATCGCCAGCCTGGGAAGCGACCTGCAACGCACTGACCTACAGCAGTCAGCCGCTCTCTCCTGAACTGCTGGAAGCCTGCCGTTACCGGTTCGAATCGCCTTATGTGCATTTGAAGCGCAGCTTCGTCGAATTCTCCGAAAGTTGTTTTCCTCCTGGCCAGCCATTGTTGCTGGGGGTTCAGGTGTTGATGGAGAAGATTTTCAGCGAATTCACCTTCGACGCCGAAGCGACCCAAGTGGCGACGCCGTTGGTGGAAGTGCTGGAGAGGCGGCGCGGGGTTTGTCAGGACTTTGCGCATCTGATGCTCGCTTGTGTGCGCTCCCGGGGATTGGCGGCGCGGTACATCAGCGGTTACCTGCTGACCCAGCCACCCCCAGGTCAGCCACGGCTGATCGGCGCCGATGCGTCTCATGCCTGGGTGTCGGTGTTTTGCCCGGTGCTGGGGTGGGTGGATTTCGACCCGACCAACAATGTGCAGCCGGCGCTGGAGCACATCACCCTGGCCTGGGGCCGGGATTTTTCCGATGTGTCGCCGTTGCGTGGGGTGATCCTGGGCGGTGGTAGCCACGACCCGGAGGTTCGGGTGACGGTAATGCCATTGGAATAGTGGAGATCCAGTGTGGGAGCGAGCCTGCTCGCGATAGCGGTGTATCAGTCAAATAATTGCTAAGTGTGCCGCCGTCATCGCGAGCAGGCTCGCTCCCACATGGGGATGTGCAAGTCAGTTCTGGACGGGGAATTTTCAGACTGGACTGTGAGGGTCAGCAACATCGTTGCTGACCCTGGACACAGATCCGGTGGGCCTGATCAGATCATCGGGCCCTGAGGGTCTCAGGCGTCGGGCGCCTGATCTTTCGGTGTTTCAGTTTCGTCTGTAGCCACTTCGCCTTCGGTATCCGGGTTCAGTGCTGCTGCTTCTTCTTCAGCTGTAGCTTTCTTGCGCTGAAGCTTTTCCTCTTTCTTCTGCTCCTTGGCCAAGTCTCTCTGACGTTTGGCGAAGGAATAATTAGGTTTAGCCATGGGCGATCCTCTGGGGTCGAAGGTGAGGTTGAGCGGCGCATATTCTGCCCTGTATCGGCACCGAGCCGTTAGCTGGGTTTTTGCTCGGTCCATTTTGGCGGTACCGAGGGTTGCCAGGCGTCCAGTGCATCGAGCAGGGTTTGCGGCGATTCGCTCATTTGCAGCATGTCACGGTGCGCTTCGCGAACGAAGCCTTCGCCGACGATATGATCAAGAAAAGACGTCAACTTGCTGTAGAAACCGTTCACTTCCAGCAAACCCAGCGGTTTTCCGTGATAGCCGAGCTGGCCCCAGGTCCAGACTTCGAACAGCTCTTCCAGCGTGCCCAGGCCGCCGGGCAGAGCGATGAAGGCATCGCTGAGCTCGGCCATCCGCGCCTTGCGCGCATGCATGCCGTCCACCACTTCCAGGCGGGTCAGGCCGCTGTGGCCGATTTCCTTGTCTTTTAGGCTCTGCGGAATGATCCCGATCACTTCACCGCCGGCCGCCAGCGCGGCGTCGGCCACAATCCCCATCAGCCCGACGGCGCCGCCGCCATAGACCAGGGTCAGCTTGCGTTCGGCCAATGCTCGCCCCAGGGCGACAGCCGCTTCACGATAAGCCGGGTTAGTGCCAGTGCTGGCACCGCAAAATACACAAACGGACGATAAAGACATGCCTTACTCCATGGTCATCAGGGCCACAGAGTAAAGGCAGGCTTGCCCCGTTCCAAGGGTTAAACCTCGCGTTTTGGCGTTTCACAGGTGCCACTGGCGCCGCAGGCGTAGGCGGCGAGCAAACTGCACAACAAGCTGTTGAAAGACATGACAGACGCTCCAGATGAGAGATGACGACCCTGATGATAGGGCCGTGCCAGACGTCCGGCTGGTAGATTGTTTCGATGAGTGTCATAGCCCGAAAGTTGTATACAATTTTTGATTCAGGTCATAGGAACTTGCGAAGATTTCAGGCAGTCTTCTGTCCATTAGCACTTTTGTTAACCCTGCCTTGGAGATTCACCATGTTTGCCAAACTTGTTGCGGTATCCCTGCTGACACTGGCCAGCAGCCAATTGATGGCCGCGGAATGCAAGGTCACTGTCGACTCCACTGACCAGATGTCCTTCGATACCAAGGACATCACCATCGACAAGAGCTGCAAGACGTTCACCGTGGAATTGAAACATTCTGGCAGCCTGCCGAAAAACGTCATGGGCCATAACTGGGTGCTGAGCAAAGAAGCCGACATGCAGCCGATCGCCACTGACGGCCTGTCGGCTGGCATCGACAAGAACTATCTGAAAGAAGGTGATGCTCGCGTCATTGCTCACACCAAAGTCATCGGCGCGAAGGAAACCGACTCGGTGACATTCGACGTGTCGAAGCTCAATGCTGCTGAAAAGTACGGTTTCTTCTGCTCGTTCCCAGGCCACATCTCGATGATGAAAGGCACTGTTACCCTGAAGTGATTAAATTGCGTTCATAAAAAAAGCGTCCTGCGAGGGACGCTTTTTTTGTGCCTGACGATAGACCGAGTCATCGTTTTTCGCGGGCAAGCCTCGCTCCTACAGGATTTGTGTCGTGCCCATTACCGGCGTCCGACACAAAATCCGTGGGAGCGTGGTTTGCCCGCGAAGGCGTCTGTACAGACGCCGACGTCCTTAAGGCGCGAACGGCATCACGCGCTTGTGGTGAGTCTTCTTGTACGTGTCGCAGATGATCTTGAACGCTTCCTCACGCACCGACTCACCATGCAGGAAGGCGTCGATCTCGGCATAAGTCACGCCGTGGGAGGCTTCGTCCGGTTTGCCCGGCGACAGGTCTTCGAGGTCGGCGGTCGGGATTTTTTCCACCAGCGACTCCGGCGCGCCGAAGCTGCGGGCAATCGCCCGGACCTGATTTTTCACCAGGCCGCTCAGCGGTGCGAGGTCGCAGGCGCCGTCACCGAATTTGGTGAAGAAGCCCATCACCGCTTCTGCCGCGTGATCGGTGCCGATCACCAGGCCATGAGCCGCGCCAGCGATGGTGTATTGCGCGACCATGCGCATCCGCGCCTTAGTGTTGCCCAACACGAAATCCACCGAAACCGCGTGCTTGCCTTCAAAAGCCGCCACTTCGCCGGCCAGGGATTTGACTGCAGGGCCGATGTTCACGGTATGGCGCTCATCCGGTGCGATGAAGTCCACTGAAGCCTGGGCGTCGTGCTCATCGAACTGCGTTTGGTATGGCAGGCGCACGGCGATGAATTTGTAGCTGCTGTCCCCGGTGCGCTCGCGCAGTTCACGCATGGCACGCTGGGCCAGCAGGCCGGCGGTCAGGGAATCGACGCCACCGCTGATGCCGAGCACCAGGGTCTTGAGCCCGGAATCGACCAGGCAATCCTGGATGAAGGTGATCCGCCGGGCGACTTCGGCCTCGAGGGCGGCCTGGTCGGCGAACGGCGGCTGGACCTTGAGCTGTTCAGCAATCTCACGCTGTACGGCTTGCATGAATTCACTCCTTGCTTGATGTACTGGAAAGGGCGGCAGGTACTTGGAAAACATGTCGCAAGTAGGCGACGAAATTCGGGTCTTTGCAGTGAGTCTTGCCAGGCTCATCAGAAATCTTGGCCACTGGCTGGCCGTTGCAGGCCGTCATTTTAAGCACGATGCTCATGGGTTCGACACCCGGAATATCGCAGGTCAGGTTAGTGCCGATACCGAAGCTGACATTGATCCGACCGCGCAATGCCCGAAAAATCTCCAGGGACTTGGGCAGCGTCAGGCTGTCGGAAAACACCAGGGTCTTGCTCATTGGGTCGATGCCAAGCTTGTGGTAGTGAGCGATAGCTTTTTCCGCCCACTGCACCGGGTCACCGGAATCGTGGCGCAAGCCGTCGAAGAGCTTGGCGAAGAACAAGTCGAAATCGTTGAGGAAGGCATCGGAGGTGATGCAATCTGTCAAGGCGATTCCCAGCAAACCCCGATACTCGCGGACCCAGCAGTCGAGGGCGGCAATCTGGCTGTCGATCAGCCGCGGGCCGAGTTGTTGGTGGGCCATGATCCATTCGTGGGCCATGGTACCCAGCGGCTTCATGTCCAGTTCCCGAGACAGGTGCACGTTGCTGGTACCGACGAAACGACCGGGGAAATCATGCTTGAGCACGTTCACCACTTCTTCCTGTACACGGTACGAGAAGCGACGGCGGGTGCCGAAATCGGCTACCTGCAACTCGGACAATTCGTCCGCGCTGGCGTTGGCGGTCAGCCAGTCGAACTTGCGATAGAGCTGTTCGCGGGCCTGTTCCAGAACGATTTCCCGGTAGCGATAGCGGTTGCGTACTTCGCTGACCATGGCCAGCAGCGGTACTTCGAACAGAATCACGTGCAGCCACGGCCCGCGCAGACGGATGAACAACTCGCCGTTTTCAATGCCGGTGTGGATATAGCGCAGGTTAAAGCGGAACAATCCGAGAAAGCGCAGGAAATCCGGTTTCAGAAAGCTGATGCGCTCCAGGAAACTCAACTGATCGGCACTCAGGCTCAACTCGGCCAGGCGCTCGATCTGGAAACGGATCTCCGCCAGGTACGGGCGCAGATCCTCACTGTTACGGCAACGAAACTCCCATTCGACTTCCACGTTCGGGTAGTTGTGCAGCACCGCCTGCATCATCGTCAGTTTGTAGAAGTCGGTGTCGAGCAGGTTCTGCACGATGCGATCGGCAAACACACTCTCGCTCATAACGGGGTTCTCCAGGCTGGCCGCGGCCCGTGGCAGCGACGTTGCAGCTGTTTCAATGAATGGGGCTAGTGGCGCATATCAGCGGTGAGGATTGCCAGCTTTTTTTGTGTTCATGATGGAATAATCACATGTTGCTGGCACCTTCAAATGCAAACACCTGTGGTTCCTCAATTATCTGCTGTTGCCTAAAGCGCTGCCTGAATGACGAGCGCCAGGCTTTCCCAACTTCTTAAATAGCCATCAAGGTGTGAGTGACGAGGAACAAGCCCTGTTTCAACTGCCTTGATCATTGCTGCTTTTATCATTTCATGGGTCACTGATTTGGCCATGATTTACAATCCTTTAAATGTTATTTGGTCCAGCGCGTCGACGCCGTCCTGTAGCAATAAATAGGCTGGAAGTATCAGGCGGAAAAAATCAGCATCATTAGTATGCTTGACGGTTACAGAGGTCGGCGCCTCTAAAAGGCTCGTGGCAGCGCGTATTCTGAAGCAGGCATCTTCAAATAACAGATGGGGTGCGACGTGCGAGTCTATATAGAAAGTTGGAATGTTAGATGCGTTGGATTTAAGAGGTTGATAGCGATTCACAGACGAACTCCTTGAGCGCTCTTGGGGTGTGAGGGCGCGAGTGATTGTTTTTTAATGAGTATTGTTGCCTGGGCATTGCTTATTTGCTGAACCATCGCATAAGTGCAATGGCTCAGCGTTCATTGGGATTTATGTGATCTGAGCTTTAGCTGCGGGCCGATTCGCACAAACAGTGCTCTTCGACGAGAGAGGATTTGTTACCGCCGGCCAAGCTATCAAATCGAGATCCAGATCGCTAAATTTGCTTGAGTCAAAAACCGGGTTTTTTGTTCCTGCACGACGTTGTTCATCATAGTCGCCCAGGATTCGCATGCAGACTTTGAATAGCAGTGTCATCGCAATAAGGTTGACCAAGGCCAAAAATGTCATGGTGATGTCGGCAAACGCGAGCACCGTGGTAAGGTCTTCAACCGAGCCCCAAAAAACCAGCAACAATACGGCTATGCGGTACGCAATTAATGATTTATGGGGCGTTGTGAAGATGAATCGTAAACTGTTTTCTCCTAGATAGTAGTTGTAGAGCATTGCCGTGAACACAAACAGGGCAAGCACTACGCTGATAAATATACGGCCCCAATCGCCTACTACCTCAGCCAGCGAGTTTTGTGCCAACGCAATGCCGTCGCCTTCGAAACCGGGAGCATAAAAACCGGAAAGTAAAATGATCAACGCGGTACACGTGCAAATAACGATGGTATCGATGAAGACACTGAACGCTTGCACCACGCCTTGAGCTATCGGATGGGCGATTTTTGCCGCAGAGGCGACGTTGGGTGCACTGCCCAGTCCTGCTTCATTGGAGAACACTCCGCGCCTCACCCCCATAATGATTGCACTGCCCACCAGCCCGCCAAAAGCCTGATCCAGTCCGAACGCACTTTTGACAATGCTGAGCAGCACTCCTGGGACCTGGTCGATTTGCAACACGATCACATAGAGCGTTACACCGATATAGGCAACGACTTTAAGGGGAACCAATAAATCGGCGACCGCCGCGATGCGCTTTATACCGCCCACGAACACTATGCCCAGCAACAAAGACAGTGTGAGTCCGGACCATGTCGTCGATAAACCAAAGGCATTGTTGAGAGAATGCGATACGGCATGAGACTCCAGGCCGTTAATAGCAAAGCCGAAGGTGACCAGAAGCAGGAGCGCGGCAATCGTTCCGAGCCAGCGTTTGCCCAGGCCATGCTGGATGTACCAGGACGGGCCCCCACGATATTGACCGTTTGCATCGCAGCGCTTGTAGAGTTGACCCAGTGTGCATTCGAAAAAGCTACTCGACATCCCCAATAGAGCGGTCATCCACATCCAGAACACTGCACCGGGGCCGCCCATGCTCACGGCAATGCCGACGCCAACGATATTGCCGGTTCCGACCCGTCCGGCCAGGCTGAGCGTCAATGCCTGCAATGAGCTCAAATGGTTGTTGCCGGTATGCGAGCTGCCTCGTAATACAGAAAACATGTGTACGAAGTAGCGAAGCTGCACAAATCGCGACCGGATGGTGAAGTAGGTTCCAAGTCCAAGAACTAAAGGTATCAAAACCTTTCCAGAGAGAAAGTCATTGATGACGTCAAGCATTCAAAGCTCCTTGCTGTTTAGAGTGCTGGCGGATTGATGGTGTGGCGAGTCCTGAAAGCTTTCAGGTCCCGTAATATCCAGTCATCTATCGTTCTGCGCAATTTCGCAAGTTGGTTAAAAGTGATGCGAATTGCTGCTATGTTTGAGTCTTCTGGCACTATTGTGAAGGCTTGTATGCGTGATTTTCTTCCGGCTAACTTAAGACTGCTATGTAGTCACTACCGATCCGTCGCGGAAGTCTGTAGGAAGCTTCGAATTAATCGTGGGCAATTTAATAAATATCTGTGCGGAAATAGCCTTCCGACACCTTTTAACCTTAAACGGATCTGTGATTTTTTCGGAGTCGAAGAATACGAAATAGGTCTGCCGACAGAGCAGTTCATCATTCTTATTGGTGTTAAAGCGAGACGAATTAGTCCTTCCAGCGAGGTAACGGCGCCGCAGCGGATGCTTGATCACCTTCGTCAACAGTCTTCGTCACAGCTAAAAGCTCATACGGGTTATTACTACGAGTACTACCACGCAATGACAGAGCCGGGTTCCATTCTGTGTTCCTTGGTGCACATATACGAAGAGGGGCAGCATTTTGTATACGAGCGAAATGAACGCTTACAGATAGCTGGGCCGGATGGGGAGTTTGAGCAATATCGATACGTGGGAGTTGCCTACTACCTACAGGATCGCTTGTTCCTCATTGATTATGAATCGCTGACGTCCAACGAGATTAGCCAAACCATTCTTATCCCGAGCTTCAAAAGCTGTATTACTCGACTCAATGGCTTGAAGATGGGCGTTTCCGCAGCTGACCATCGTGCTCCTGCGTGTTCGAGGGTTGTTTGGGAGTATCTCGGACAGGAGATCAATCGAACAAATGCCAATCGCAGGGTACGGCTGTACAGCATGGATGATCCCGCCATCGATGATGACCTGCGCGGACGTCTCGCTCAAACCAAAGTCGTAGATGGCCTCTTTGTTATTGCGTGACGACATGATGAGTCTGATAACCGTGTTGCCGGTTTTAGGGCCGCTACGCGACCCAACGGGGCGATGCGGCGTTCCGACAAGCCCCCTCGCCACAGAAGTCATGTGATATCTCAATTGTGCGGCGCATCCGGATTATCGATCTGCTCCAGCATCCATTTCACAAAATCCCGCACCTTGGGCACTTCCGCCGAATGCTCCGGATACGCCAGGTAATAGGCGTCGGTGCTGGGCATCGCATGCTTCCAGGGAATGACCAGTTTGCCGTCGGCCAATTCTTCTTCCACCAGAAACCGTGGCAACAGCGCCACGCCGCAGCCGACCTGGGCGGCGCGGATGCACATGTAGAAGGTTTCGAAACGCGGGCCGTGGTAGCTGTGTTCGGTGTGGTAGCCCTGGCTGTCGAACCAGTCGTGCCAGGCCTGAGGCCGGGAAGCATTTTGCAGCAGGACCAGGTCGGTGAGTTGCGTAGGGTCGGTGAACGGTGTGTCCGGCAGACTGCCCGGCGCGCAGACCGGTACCAGTTCCTCGCCAAACAATTTCAGGCATTCGGTGCCGGGCCGTGAGCCCTGGCCAAAGTAGAACGCCAGGTCACTGCGACCTTGCAGCAGATCATCCGCTTCCTGCTCGCTGCACAGATCCAGATGGATCGAGGGGTGGCGCAGACGCCAGCCTTTCAAGCGCGGCACCAGCCAGCGCGCACCGAAGGTCGGAGGCGTCGAGACGCGCAAGACTTCGGTATCGCCACCGTAGGAGCGCAGGTAATGGGTGGACATTTCGACTTGGGTGAGGATTTTTCGCACTTCCACCAAGTACAAATCGCCGGCGGGGGTCATTTGCAGACGTCGGCGCACCCGGCGGAACAGCAGGTGCTGCAACAGTTCTTCGAGTTGCGCGACCTGTTTGCTCACAGCGCTTTGCGTCAGGTTCAGCTCTTCGGCGGCACGGGTGAAGCTCAAGTGCCGGGTCACGGCCTCGAAGCACTGCAATGCGGTGATCGACGGCAAGTAGCGTTTATTCAGCATGGGTGGTCCTTTTTCTTGTTTCTCTATGCTCTTTTTTACCGGCAGATTCGCAGCATGAATAAACGGAATGATATCTCTCTTAAAGGTCGTTTGTTGGGTAACCTCCGGGGAGCTAAAACTACAGGTCTGATCAGCCGAGTTAATCCGGCTGCACGTTTTCTGTTTTTTGCTTGAGGAGTGACCCATGGTTGCCGCATTGCTTGATCGTCTTGGTGTGAACCCGGCCCTGTACCAGAACGGCAAAGTGCCGGTGCATTCGCCTGTCGATGGCAGCCGTATCGCTGCCGTGAACTGGGAAGGCGCCGCTGAAGTCGAGCAGCACATCAGTCGCGCAGATCATGCGTTCGAACTGTGGCGCAAGGTTCCGGCGCCGCGCCGTGGCGAATTGGTGCGCCAATTGGGCGACATCTTGCGCGAGTACAAGGCCGACCTCGGTGAGCTGGTTTCCTGGGAAGCCGGCAAGATCACTCAGGAAGGTTTGGGTGAAGTTCAGGAAATGATCGACATCTGCGACTTCGCGGTCGGTCTGTCCCGTCAGCTGTACGGTTTGACCATCGCCTCCGAGCGTCCAGGCCACCACATGCGCGAAACCTGGCATCCGCTGGGCATCGTTGGCGTGATCAGTGCGTTCAACTTCCCGGTCGCCGTTTGGGCCTGGAATGCCACGCTGGCGCTGGTCTGCGGTAACCCGGTGATCTGGAAACCGTCGGAGAAAACCCCGCTCACCGCGTTGGCTTGCCAAGCGCTGTTCGACCGCGTCCTGAAGAATTTCAGCGATGCCCCGCCGCACCTGAGCCAAGTGATCATCGGTGGTCGCGATGCTGGCGAAGCCTTGGTCGATGACCCGCGTGTCGCGCTGGTCAGTGCCACCGGCAGCACCCGCATGGGCCGTGAAGTGGCGCCGAAAATCGCTGCGCGTTTCGCCCGCAGTATTCTGGAGCTGGGCGGTAACAACGCGATGATCCTCGGCCCGAGCGCCGATCTGGATATGGCCGTACGGGCGATTCTATTCAGCGCCGTCGGCACCGCCGGTCAGCGTTGCACCACGTTGCGTCGCCTGATCGCCCATGAGTCGGTGAAGGAAGAAATCATCACCCGCCTCAAAGCCGCTTACTCCAAGGTGCGCATCGGCCATCCGCTGGAAGGAAATCTGGTCGGTCCGCTGATCGACAAACACAGCTTCGAAAACATGCAGGACGCGCTGGAGCAGGCCTTGAGCGAAGGCGGCCGGGTGTTCGGCGGCGAGCGTCAGCTCGAAGACAAATTCCCCAACGCTTACTACGTTTCGCCGGCCATCGTCGAAATGCCGGAGCAGAGCGATGTGGTGTGCAGCGAAACCTTCGCGCCAATTCTGTACGTGATCGGTTACAACGATTTCGAAGAGGCATTGCGCCTGAACAACGCCGTGCCACAAGGCCTGTCGTCGTGCATCTTCACCACCGACGTGCGTGAAGCCGAGCGGTTCATGTCGGCGGTGGGCAGTGATTGCGGCATCGCCAACGTCAACATCGGCCCGAGCGGCGCGGAGATTGGCGGTGCGTTTGGCGGCGAGAAGGAGACGGGCGGTGGTCGTGAGTCCGGTTCGGATGCATGGCGCGGGTACATGCGTCGTCAGACCAATACCGTGAACTATTCGCTGGAGTTGCCGTTGGCTCAGGGGATTACGTTCGACTGACGGCCCCTTCGCGGGCAAGCCTCGCTCCTACAGGTTTTGTGTTGTCTCGCAAATCGCGGACAACACAAAACCTGTAGGAGCGAGGCTTGCCCGCGAAGCTTTTGCTTGTTGTTTGTTAGGTTTCGGATTGGAGTCTGGCAATGCCGTTACGCGAAGAGTGTCTGTGGGAAAAACTGACGCCGCAAAGGCCCGACAACGCGGCCCTCAAGGGCGAGGTGACGGTGGATGTCTGCGTCATCGGTGCCGGTTTCACCGGCCTGTCGGCGGCGGTGCATCTGCTGGAACAAGGTAAAAGTGTCTGTGTGCTGGAAGCCCATCGCGCCGGTCATGGCGGTTCGGGGCGTAACGTCGGGCTGGTCAACGCCGGGATGTGGATTCCACCGGACGAGATCGAAGCCGGTTTTGGCGAGGCGGTCGGCAGTCAGCTCAATCGCATGCTCGGTGCGGCACCGTCCCTGGTGTTCAGCCTTGTGGATAAGTACAACATCGACTGCCAGTTACGCCGCGAAGGCACGCTGCACATGGCGCACAACGCACGTGGCGAGGCGGATCTGCGCAGTCGCGAAGAACAATGGAAACGTCGCGGCGCACCGGTGGAACTGTTGACCGGTCAAGCCTGCGAACAAGCCACGGGCACAAAAAAGATCGCCGCCGCTTTGCTCGATCGGCGTGCCGGTACGATCAACCCGATGGCCTACACCACGGGGCTGGCCAACGCGGCAATCAGCCTCGGCGGTCAGCTGTTCGATCATTCCCCGGTCACCCGACTCGAACGTCAGGGTCAGCGCTGGTCGGTGCAAACCGCTCAGGGTTCGGTGCTGGCCGAGCAGGTGGTCATCGCCTCCAACGCCTATACCGAAGGCGACTGGACGGAACTGCGGCGCAACTTTTTCCCCGGTTATTACTATCAAGTGGCCTCGGTGCCGCTGACCGAAGACGCCGCGCAACGGATTCTGCCCGGAGGGCAGGGTTCCTGGGACACCCGGCAGGTGCTCAGCAGTATCCGTCGCGATGCCGAAGGGCGTTTGTTACTCGGCAGTCTCGGTAATGGCAACCAGAAACCGACCTGGTTCCTTAAAGCCTGGGCCGACCGGGTTCAGCAGCATTACTTCCCGTACCTCAAACCGGTGGAGTGGGAGTGCACCTGGACCGGTTGCATCGCTTTCACCCCCGATCATTTGATGCGCCTGTTCGAGCCGGCGCCGGGTCTGGTGGCCGTCACCGGTTACAACGGTCGAGGGGTGACCACCGGCACAGTCGTCGGCAAAGCCTTTGCCGACTATTTGTGTAACGGAAATCCTCAGGCCTTGCCGATTCCCTTCGCGCCCATGCAGCCATTGGCGGGTGTCGGGCTGAGAAGCTGCTTGTATGAGGCCGGATTTTCGCTGTATCACGCGGGCCAGTGCCTGCGGATCGTGATCTGATTGTTGAAATATGTTGCTGGAAGCGGCGCTTTTCAGCGAAGCGGCTAGCCTGTAATGGTGCGGGTTGTAGCAGTTTGCGCACCAGCAGTGTGCAGTTCGGTGACGCGGGCTGTTACAGGCTGGTTGCACATCGTTTGGCGCTGCGGTTGCAATGATGGCGCGTGCGGGTTGCGCCTTTAAAGATAAATGGTTTCACCTACCGCGGTTTAGACGGTTGCACGCCCAATGAAAATGGGCCCGAAACAGTCGAAATACCAACAAGGCAGCGACTTTTTCAAGAATAAAAAACCAATGGCACGGCCCTTGCTCTGAGCATTCAGTGAAGTCGCAGTGCCAACTAAAAAAAACCTTGGAGCACCACCTCATGTCCCAGACGTTTTACAAGAAAGGCTTTCTGGCCCTCGCAGTGGCAACTGCGTTGGGTGTTTCTGCGTTTGCTCAGGCTGACATCAAGATCGGCGTAGCGGGTCCAATGACGGGCGCCAACGCGGCATTTGGCGAGCAGTACATGAAGGGTGCACAGGCAGCCGCTGATGCGGTCAACGCCGCTGGCGGTGTAAACGGGGAAAAAATCGTACTGGTCAAAGGCGATGACGCCTGCGAACCGAAACAGGCTGTGACGGTCGCCAAGGACCTGACCAACCAGAAAGTCGCTGGCGTAGTTGGTCACTTCTGCTCCTCGTCGACCATTCCGGCCTCCGAGATCTACGACGAAGCGGGCATCATCGCGATCACCCCGGGTTCCACTAACCCGGCTGTTACCGAGCGCGGCCTGAGTGCCATGTTCCGTATGTGCGGGCGTGACGACCAGCAAGGCATCGTGGCCGGCGACTACATCGTCGACGTGCTCAAGGGCAAGAAAGTGGTGGTCCTGCACGACAAGGACACCTACGGTCAAGGTCTGGCGGATGCTACCAAGGCTCAACTGGTCAAGCGCGGCGTGACGCCAGTGCTGTATGAAGGCCTGACCCGTGGCGAGAAAGACTTCAGCGCCGTGGTAACCAAGATCCGTGCGGCCGGTGCCGATGTGGTCTATTTCGGCGGCCTGCACCCGGAAGCCGGTCCACTGGTTCGTCAACTGCGTGAGCAGGGCCTCAAAGACGTCAAGTTCATGTCCGATGACGGCATCGTGACCGACGAACTGGTGACCACCGCCGGTGGCCCGCAGAACGTTGATGGCGTGTACATGACCTTCGGCGCCGACCCACGCCTGCTGCCAGACAGCAAGACGGTAGTGGACGAGTTCCGCAAAAAAGGCACCGAGCCTGAAGGCTACACCTTGTATGCCTACGCTTCGGTTCAGACCCTGGCTGCAGCTTTCAACGGCGCCAAGTCCAACAAGGGCGAAGACGCAGCTGCCTGGTTGAAGAAAAACCCGGTCAAGACCGTCATGGGCGAGAAGACCTGGGACGCCAAGGGCGACCTGAAAGTCTCCGACTACGTGGTTTACCAATGGGACAAGGACGGCAAGTACCACCAACTGGAAAAACAGAAGTGATATGACCTGATCAGCCCGACGCCTTGTGTGTCGGGCAATCAAGAACATGTCCGTGCAGTACCTGTCTTTTCTCGTAGAGCTGCACACAACCGTGTTGCGTCGGCGGCTGAACCCCGGTCCGTCGCACCCGGCTTCTGTGCAGTCTCTCAAATGCGTGAGATTGCGTTATGGATGGTATTTTCCTGCAGCAACTGGTCAACGGCCTGACCCTCGGGTCGGTCTACGGCCTGATCGCCATCGGCTACACAATGGTCTATGGCATCATCGGCATGATCAACTTCGCCCATGGCGAGGTTTACATGATCTCTGCTTACCTCGCGGCGATCAGTCTGGCTCTGCTGGCATACTTCGGTATTGAATCCTTCCCCCTGCTGATGCTTGGCACACTGGTCTTCACCATCATCGTCACGGCGGTGTATGGCTGGGTCATCGAGCGCGTCGCCTACAAACCGCTGCGCAACTCCACCCGACTGGCACCGCTGATCAGCGCCATCGGTATTTCTCTGATCCTGCAAAACTATGCACAGATTGCCCAAGGCGCCCGTCAACAGGGCGTGCCGACACTGCTGACTGGTGCATGGCGAGTTGAAGTCGGGAGCGGCTTCGTCCAGCTCACCTACACCAAGATCTTCATTCTGGTTGCCGCGTTCGTCGGGATGGGCCTGCTGACCTATGTCATCAAGTACACCAAGCTCGGCCGCATGTGCCGCGCCACCCAGCAAGACCGCAAGATGGCCTCGATCCTCGGGATCAACACCGACCGGGTGATTTCCTACGTGTTCATCATCGGTGCAGCGATGGCGGCCCTGGCCGGCGTGCTGATCACCATGAACTACGGCACATTCGACTTCTACGCCGGCTTCGTCATCGGGATCAAAGCGTTCACCGCAGCGGTACTCGGCGGCATCGGCTCGCTGCCTGGCGCCATGCTCGGCGGGATCATTCTCGGGATCTCCGAGTCACTGTTCTCGGGTCTGGTGAACTCGGATTACAAAGACGTTTTCAGCTTCTCGCTGCTCGTTCTCGTTCTGGTCTTTCGGCCCCAAGGCCTGCTCGGCCGTCCTCTTGTGTCGAAGGTGTAAGCGATGTCTTCAACCACTAAAAAAACCATTGATATCAAAAGAAGCCTGGTTGACGCGATTCTTGCCGGCCTTGTCGCCCTGATTGTGTTCGGCCCGATTGTTGGCATAGTCCTCGATGGCTACGGCTTTGACTTGCAACCGACCCGTGTGGCGTGGATTGTCGCCATCGTAATGGCGGGCCGTTTTGCCCTGAGCCTGTTCCTGCAAACCTCCAAGGGCCTGAGAATTCTCGAAGGCTTTGAAAGCACCGGCTCCGGGGTTCATGTACTGCCGCCTGATTACAAGTCCCGGTTGCGCTGGATCGTGCCGCTGGTGATTGTCATCGCCGTGGTGTTCCCGTTTTTCTCCAACTCTTATCTGTTGGGCGTGGTCATTCTCGGGCTGATCTATGTGTTGCTGGGTCTGGGCCTGAACATCGTGGTCGGTCTGGCCGGGCTGCTCGACCTGGGTTACGTGGCGTTCTACGCCATCGGTGCCTACGGCCTGGCGCTCGGTTATCAATACCTCGGTCTGGGTTTCTGGACGGTGTTGCCACTGGCGGCGATCACCGCTGGCCTCGCCGGTTGCATCCTCGGTTTCCCGGTACTGCGCCTGCACGGTGACTACCTGGCGATCGTGACCCTGGGTTTTGGTGAAATCATCCGGTTGATCCTCAATAACTGGCTGTCCCTGACCGGCGGCCCGAATGGTATGGCGGCTCCGTTGCCAACCTTCTTCGGCCTTGAGTTCGGCAAACGGGCGAAAGAGGGCGGGGTGCCGTTCCATGAGTTTTTCGGCATCGCCTATAACCCGGACGTGAAGTATTACTTCATCTACGCGGTGTTGTTCCTGGTGGTACTGGCCGTGCTGCATATCAAGCACCGCTTGACCCGCATGCCGGTCGGTCGCGCCTGGGAAGCCTTGCGTGAAGACGAAATCGCCTGTCGTTCCATGGGCCTGAACCACGTACTGGTCAAGCTCTCGGCGTTCACCATCGGTGCGTCGACGGCCGGGCTGGCCGGTGTGTTTTTCGCCACCTATCAAGGCTTCGTCAACCCGACCTCGTTCACTTTCTTCGAATCGGCCCTGATCCTCGCCATCGTCGTCCTTGGCGGCATGGGCTCGACCATCGGCGTAGTGATTGCGGCCTTCGTGCTGACCGTCGCCCCGGAACTGCTGCGCGGCTTCGCTGAATACCGCGTGCTGTTGTTCGGCGTACTGATGGTGTTGATGATGATTTGGCGACCGCGCGGCCTGATTCGGATCAGCCGTACCGGTGTGACCCCGCGTAAAGGAGTAGCGCCATGAGCGAAGTCGTACTCTCGGTAGACAAACTGATGATGCACTTTGGCGGCATCAAGGCGCTGAACGATGTCAGCCTGAAGGTCAAGCGCAACTCGATCTTCGCCCTGATCGGCCCCAACGGCGCCGGCAAGACCACCGTGTTCAACTGCTTGACCGGGTTCTACAAGGCGTCCGGCGGGCATATCGAACTCAACACCCGCGGTGTGAAAACCGACGTCATCAAAATGCTCGGGGAACCGTTCAAGGCTGTCGATTTCGTTTCGCCCAAAAGCTTTATCAGCCGACTCCGCTACAAGATGTTCGGCGGCACGCACCTGATCAACCGTGCCGGTCTGGCGCGGACTTTCCAGAACATTCGCCTGTTCAGGGAAATGTCGGTGCTGGAAAACCTGCTGGTGGCCCAGCATATGTGGGTCAACCGCGGCATGCTGGCCGGCATCCTCAACACCAAGGGTTACCGCAAGGCCGAAAGCGATGCGCTGGACCATGCGTTCTACTGGCTGGAAGTGGTGGATCTGGTGGACTGCGCCAACCGCCTGGCCGGTGAGCTGTCCTACGGTCAGCAACGCCGTCTGGAGATCGCCCGGGCCATGTGTACCCGGCCGCAGATCATCTGCCTCGACGAACCGGCCGCCGGCCTCAACCCTCAGGAAACCGAAGCGCTGAGCGCGATGATCCGGCTGCTGCGCGACGAGCATGATCTGACCGTGGTGCTGATCGAACACGACATGGGCATGGTAATGAGCATTTCCGACCACATCGTGGTGCTGGACCACGGCGTTGTCATCGCCGAGGGTGGGCCTGAAGCGATTCGACACGATCCGAAAGTGATTGCTGCCTACCTGGGCGCCGAAGAAGAGGAAGTGGTATGAGTAAACCCATCCTCGAGCTCAAGGATCTGGACGTGTTCTACGGGCCGATCCAGGCCCTGAAGAAAGTCTCGTTGCACATCAATGAAGGTGAAACCGTCAGCCTGATCGGCTCCAACGGCGCCGGCAAATCGACCCTGCTGATGTCGATCTTCGGCCAGCCGCGGGCAGCTGACGGGCAAATCATCTATCAGGGTGTGGATATCACCCACAAGTCGTCCCACTACATCGCGTCCAACGGTATTGCTCAATCGCCGGAAGGCCGGCGGGTGTTCCCTGACATGACCGTCGAGGAAAACCTGTTGATGGGTACGATTCCAATCGGTGACAAGTACGCCAAGGAAGACATGCAGCGTATGTTCGAGTTGTTTCCACGGCTCGAAGAGCGGCGTACCCAACGCGCCATGACCATGTCCGGCGGCGAGCAACAAATGCTCGCCATCGCCCGGGCGCTCATGAGTCGGCCGAAGCTGTTGCTGCTCGATGAACCGAGCCTGGGTCTGGCGCCGATTGTGGTGAAACAGATCTTCGCGACCCTGCGGGAACTGGCCAGCACCGGTATGACCATCTTCCTGGTGGAGCAGAACGCTAACCACGCCCTCAAGCTGTCGGACCGGGCCTACGTGATGGTCAACGGCGAGATCCGCCTCAGCGGCACCGGCAAGGAGCTGCTGGTGAACGATGAGGTGCGTAACGCCTACCTCGGCGGCCACTGAGTTCTGCGTTGCAACAACGAGCCCCGACGAGCAATCGCCGGGGCTTTTTTACATATCTAAAGTGCCAACAATCCCTTGTGGGAGCGAGCCTGCTCGCGATAGCGGAGTGTCAGTCGATATGCTTTTCATTGACCCACCGCTATCGCGAGCAGGCTCGCTCCCACATGGGCGGTGTGTGCTTTTGGGAAATTGTGGAAAACAATATTCACGACCTCTCAAAGCGCGACATAAAGCCGCTGCAAACTACTGTTTTGTCACGGTTTTGACTTGTCCCCGTTTGCTGTGGAGCTGGCTGTGAATAACGTGGGAGTAGCTGGCTGCAAGCCTTTGAATTCGTGGCTTGCAGCGATGTGGTTGTTTTTTGATCAGGAGTTTTTGCTGGACCTCGAGCCGTCTTTGTCAACCTTTTTGTTAGGGGCAACCCAGGTATGAATCGAGGTGGACAAGCCTGTGGATAAGTCTGTGGTTAAACTCTGGAAAGAGTCGGCTGAGGGCCGTAGTTACTGGCTTGGAGCCATCGTCGGTTTGACAGCCCGGTCGTGCAAATTGCCCGGGGGTACACAGCAGGCACCTGAGGGTCAAGCAAAAAACTTTCTAATCTGCCCGCAAAGCCTTGTGGGCAGCGGCTTGCAGCTTTTGCACTTGCCCCCGGAAACTGTGGACCGGCCTGTGGATAAGGTGCGCGTACATGGCTGCAAGCCACAGCGCATATGGCGTTGCCGGTGTTGATCGTTTTTTGTACGGTTTCTGCGATGGTTGCCGCTGTGGACAAGGCCGGGCATGCTGGCAACTGATTTTCTATTCCAAGGGCTGTCGATCAGCCGAAGCAAGGAGAACACGATGTCCAACACCCTGTTTATTACCGGCGCGACCTCCGGTTTTGGTGAAGCCTGTGCCCGTCGTTTTGCGGAAGCCGGCTGGAAACTGGTGCTGACAGGTCGTCGTGAAGAGCGCCTCAATGCCCTGTGCGCCGAGTTGTCGAAGCAGACCGAGGTCCATGGCCTGGTGCTCGACGTACGGGATCGCAAGGCCATGGAGGAGGCGATTGCCAACCTGCCGCCGTCCTTCGCCAAACTGCGCGGGCTGATCAACAACGCCGGCCTGGCCTTGGGCGTGGACCCGGCTCCCAAGTGCGATCTTGATGATTGGGACACCATGGTCGACACCAACATCAAAGGCCTGATGTACAGCACTCGCCTGTTGTTGCCGCGTTTGATCGCTCACGGTCGTGGCGCCAGCATCGTCAACCTCGGTTCCATCGCCGGCAACTACCCGTACCCGGGCAGCCACGTGTATGGCGCGAGCAAGGCGTTCGTCAAACAGTTCTCCCTGAACCTGCGCTGTGACCTGCAAGGGACTGGCGTGCGGGTCAGCAATATCGAGCCGGGCCTGTGCGAGAGCGAGTTCTCGCTGGTGCGTTTCGCTGGTGACCAAGAGCGTTACAACGCCACTTACGCCGGCGCTGAGCCGATCCAGCCACAAGACATCGCCGAGACCATTTTCTGGGTGCTCAACGCACCGGCCCACATCAACATCAACAGCCTTGAGCTGATGCCGGTGAGCCAGACCTGGAGCGGGTTTGCGATTGAGCGTAAGGCGTAAGGCCAAGTAACGGCTGTTCGCGGGCAAGCCTCGCTCCTACAGGTTTTGTGTTGAATCACGATTCTACGAACGACACATAACCTGTAGGAGCGAGGCTTGCCCGCGATGGCTATCTCTCAGTCAGCGAAGATACTCGGCCAACCCGCGATAGCAGGTCGCCAAGTGATAAGGCGTAGTCGAAGGCATGTCCTTGCGGCTCACTTCGCCCTGCTCATCGCGACACTCATACCAGCCGCCCGCATGCAAAAAGCGCTGTTGCAGCGCCTGCAACTGGCGCTGCACAGAGGCTTCGCTGCCCGGGCGCAAAGTCAGGGCGCGCAGGTATTCAGCCTGGGCCCAGATGCGTTGGGTTGCATCACGAGGATGGTCGTCCAGTTCCAGCATCGCGCGCACAGCACCTGTGTGCTGATCCACACCCATTTGCTCAGTCAGCGTAAAGGCGTGGTCCAGCGACGCATGCAGTCTGGAGCCGCGCAGCAACGGTGAGGACTCCAGCAGGAAATACCATTCGAACTGATGGCCTGGCTCGAACCAGTTATCCACAGCCCCAAGCGGCTTTTCCATCAGCACCGCGTGTTGCGGGTCGATGAAGCGCTTTTGCATGGCTGTGCATAACTCGACAAGCGCACTCTGCACAGCAACGTCCTCGCGCACCGAAAGGATGGCGAGGAAGGCTTCGGCCAAATGCATCAATGGATTTTGCAGCGGCCCGGAGTTGAGCGAGGACCAATCACGGTCCAGGCTCGCTTCGTACAGGCCGTCGCCTGTGGCGAAGCGCTGCGCCAACACTTCCAGCGTGGCGTTGAGCACCGACTCCACCAGCGGTTCGCGAACCTTGTCCCAGTAATGGGCGCAGGCGAACAGGATGAAGGCGTGGGTGTAGAGGTCTTTGCGCTGATCCAGCGGCGCACCTTGCGGGTCGATGCTGTAGAACCAGCCGCCATGCTCGGCATCGTGGAAATGCTGTTGCAAGGAGCGGAACAGCGCCGCCGCCCGTTCTTCGGCCTGAGGCACTTGGCCGATCAGGCTGGAAAACAGGTACAGCTGCCGCGCGCAAGCCATGGCCCGATAGCGCTGCGGTGGCAGCGGCTGATGCTCGGCGTCCAGCGCTTCATACGGCAATGCCATGTCGGCATTCCAGCCGGGGCCTTGCCAGAGCGGCACGATCACGTCCTGGAAGTGCTGTTGCACCGAGGCGAACAGAGCGGTCAATTCAGGCTGGGAAGCAGAGCGGGAAACATGCGGCATTGGCTGGCGTCGTCACGGCAGGGGCGATTGCGCGACATGGTAGCAGAGAGGCAGGCTTGAGAGAGGCGGTGTCTGATCGGACGCTATCGCGGGCAAGCCCGCTCCCACAGGGATCATCGGTATTCACACGATCTGTGCTGGCGGCGAACATCCTGTGGGAGCGGCGGTGCGGCGATCCGACTTGCCCGCGATGAGGCCGGTTCAGGCGCTAGAGAATCAACCCGCCAGCAACCACACCCCAGTCGCCGCCGAAGCCGCACCCGCCAATCGAACCAATGGTGCGGCGGCCTGAGGCAAGATGCGAACCACCGCATAACCCACTGCATGCAAAGCTGCCGTCGCCACCACAAACCCAGCCGCATACGCCCAAGGGCTCGACATCTCCGGCAATTCCAGCCCATGCGCCACGCCATGAAACAGCGCGAACAACGCAGTCGCAACCACCGCCAGGCTCAACGGCGGACGCACCGCCAAAGCCACCGCCAGGCCCAACGCCAATACCGATGCGGCAATCCCGCTTTCCAGCGCAGGCAGGTTCAGCCCTTCAAAACCCAGCAGGCCGCCGATCAGCATAGTGCCCACGAACGTACACGGCAGCGCCCAGCGTGCAGGACCTTTCTGCTGCGCAGCCCACAACCCCACGGCAACCATTGCCAGCAAGTGATCGAGGCCACCGATCGGGTGGCTGATGCCGGCCATCAAGCCATTATCGCCGTGGCCCGGATGTGCAAAGGCGATGGCCGGGGTCAGCAGCAGGGCCATGGCGCCCAGAATGCGTTTCAGTGTCATGGATAAGCTTCCTTGTTGATAAGTGTGATCAGGCCGCAGTCAGCAAGCCCTGGCGTTCGATGAAGGCAATGATTGCTTCCAGACCCTGGCCGGTTTTCTGGTTGCTGAAGACGAACGGTTTGCCGTTGCGCATGCGTTGGGTGTCGCTGTCCATCATCTCTAGCGAGGCGCCTACCAGCGGCGCGAGGTCGATCTTGTTGATCACCAGCAAATCGGATTTGCAGATCCCCGGCCCGCCCTTGCGCGGCAGCTTGTCGCCGGCCGAGACGTCGATCACGTAAATGGTCAGGTCGGACAGTTCCGGGCTGAAGGTTGCCGAAAGGTTGTCACCGCCGGACTCCACCAGGATCAGGTCCAGCCCCGGGAAGCGCCGGTTCAACTGATCCACGGCTTCGAGGTTGATCGAGGCGTCTTCGCGGATCGCGGTGTGCGGGCAGCCGCCGGTTTCCACGCCGATGATCCGTTCGGGCGCCAGGGCTTCGTTGCGCACCAGGAAGTCGGCGTCTTCGCGGGTGTAGATGTCGTTGGTCACGACAGCCAGGTTGTAGCGGTCACGCAGGGCCAGGCACAGGGCCAGGGTCAGGGCGGTTTTGCCGGAACCGACCGGGCCGCCAATGCCGACGCGCAGAGGTTGTGTGTTCATGTGGTTCTCCAAAATAAAAGGCCCAAAATAACAGGCCCTAGGAACGGAACAGACGGCTGTACTGGCGCTCATGGGCCATGCACGCCAGGGACAGGCCGAAAGCGGCGCTGCCAGAGTGCTCGGGGTTGATTCGGGTGGCGTCTTGCTGCGCCTGTTGCAGCAGCGGCAGCAGTTCACTGGTCAGGCGCTGTGCGGTTTGCTGGCCCAGAGGCAGGGTTTTCATCAGTACTGCCAATTGGTTTTCGAGCCAGCTCCAGAGCCAGGCGGCCAGCGCATCTTGCGGGCTGATTTGCCACGCGCGGGCCGCCAGCGCCCAGCCAAGGGCCAGGTGTGGTTCAGGGCATTGGTCGAGAAAGGCCCGGGCCGGCGCATCCAGTTCCGGTAAACCGTTGAGCAGTTGCTTCAACGAATAGCCCATCTGCCGGCTTTCCTGATGCAGCTCACGGGTTTCCCGGCTGGCGCGATGTTCTTCGCAGCGTTGCAGCAGTTCGGCCCAGTTTTCTTCGGCCGCAGCCGTGCAATGGGCGAGCAGTAGCGGCGCTTCGAAACGCGCCAGGTTCAGCAGCAACTGATCGCTGATCCAGTGCCGCGCGCTGTCGGGATCGTCCACGCGGCCGTTATCCACAGCCATCTCCAAACCCTGGGAATAGCTGTAGCCGCCAATCGGCAGCTGTGGGCTGGCCAGACGCAGCAGCGCCCAGGCCGGGTTCATAAGCGCACGCCGAACTGGTGCAGTTTCGGCGGGTAGTTGAAATCCTCGTCCCCATGCCGCGAATGGTGATGGCCGCCGCCGTAGGCACCATGTTCCGGCTGGAACGGCGCTTCGATGTTCTCGGCGTTGGCGCCCAGTTGCTCGAGCATGGCCTTGAGCACGTAATCGTCGAGCAGGCGCAACCAGCCATCGCCGACCTGCAGGGCCACATGGCGGTTGCCCAGGTGATAGGCGGCGCGGGTCAGTTCGAAAGCGTTGGCGCAGGTGACGTGTAGCAGTTGTTCGGGGCGAGCACAGACGCGAACCACGCGCCCGTCTTCGGCTTGCAGGCATTCGCCGTCATACAGGGGCGGCTGGCCGCGCTCCAAAAACAACCCGACGTCTTCGCCCTCGGCACTGAAACAGCGCAAGCGGCTTTTGCTCCGGGCTTCGAAGGTCAGGTGCAACTCGGCGGCCCAGACGGGTTGAGGGTCGATTCTGCGATGAATCACCAGCATCGGAAGGCTTCCAGCAATGGACAATGCTCAGGGATAGAGCAAGGGGCTTGCCAATCGGGTGATGCGTAGGAAATGCCTGTCGGAGCGGAGTGGATGTTTCAGAATTTTGGATCATGTTGGTGCATGTGGAGTTTTCGCGCACCAATGTGGGAGCGAGCCTGCTCGCGATGGCGGAGTATCAGTCACATCAAGTGTTGACTGTGGCGAAGCTATCGCGAGCAGGCTCGCTCCCACAGGGGTGTGTATTTACTCGGTGCTGCCGAGGCCTTGCCAGTGTTTCAGGCCGATGAAGATGAAGCGCAACTGCTGCGTGATTTTCGCCTGCGGTGTCAAATGCTCGGGTAGCGCCTCGGCCGGAGGATCAATAATGTCGGGCAGTGTCGCGAACACGCTTTTGACGATCAGATCAGCCATGACGCTCAACCCAGCAATGTCCAGATGCTGCAGTTTCGGCATCAGCGACAAGTCCGCCGCCAGGTCCGAGCTGATGTCTTCGCGCAAGCGGCCAATGGCCTGGCGCACTGGTAGTGAGCCGCCGTACTGCTCGCGGGCAAGAAACAGGAACTGCGAGCGATTGGCGGTAACCACGTCGAGAAAGATCCGCACCGAGGCGTCGATGATGCCACCCATGACGAACTCGTTATGGCGCACCAGGCGGATGGTTTCACGGAAGGTCTGACCGACTTCGCTCACCAGCACCAGGCCCAGCTCATCCATGTCGGCGAAATGCCGGTAGAAACCGGTGGGTACGATCCCGGCGGTTCTGGTCACTTCGCGCAGGCTCAGGCTGCCGAATCCTCGGCCGCTTTCCATCAAGTGGCGGGCAGCGTCCATCAGGGCGTTGCGGGTCTGTTGTTTCTGTTCGGCGCGGGGCAGCATCGCAAGGGTGTTTTCTGGACAGGACAGCGGCGCACTCTAGCAAATCGGCTTCGCTGGCGTCGAACGACTATCGGGAGATCACGCGGGGAAATGCAGCTTCTATAAAGTCAAAAGCCCAATCCGGGGATTGGGCTTTTTTTCGGGGCCGCCATGGGCTTAGCTCACAGCGCTGTTGCGTTCGATCACACGGTCACCACCACCTTCAGCCAGGGTTTGACCTTGTGGAGTGCGATCGGAACCGTCAGCAGCCAGGGTTTGGCCTTGTGGAGTGCGGTCGGAACCGTCAGCAGCCAGGGTTTGGCCTTGTGGAGTGCGGCTGGAACCGTCAGCGGCCAGGGTTTGACCTTGTGGAGTGCGGTCGGAACCGTCAGCAGCCAGGGTTTGACCTTGTGGAGTGCGATCCGAGCCATCTTGAGTGATCAGGCCTTTTTCTTTCAGGCGATCATTACCACCTTCGGCCAGGGTCTGACCTTGTGGAGTGCGGTCGGAACCATCAGCGGCAACGGTCTGGCTGAACACCGAGTGGCTGTCTTTGACTTGTGGAGTGGCCTGATCAGCAGCCGGCAAAGCAAAAGCGGTGCTGGCTAACATCGAGAGGGTCAGGCTAAGCAGTAATTCGCGTTTCATGATGGGTTGCTCCTTGGGAGGGCGATAAAGTGGGTACGAGGGCAATGCTACTCTCGATAAGTCGATACAAAAGTTCATAAACGCAATGGTAATAATCAACAGAATTGATTGTTCGGCCGCGGCGCTCTAGAACGGGCGTTTCCGGCGATCGTTTTTGCACTGAGGTGGGTATTTTCAACCCACTCTCGCCTCGCAAAAGTGCGGGTGCGGTAACGCCGGATGAGCAGCAGGGTGTCCCCGGCCGATTATTTGAGTGTTAAGTGCCTATTGGGTTAAACCTGCGCGCCATTTTCCAGTCCTAGATGTCATGGCAGGCCGGTTCTGGCCTAACGTTTCATCAGTGCGTCGCAGTCAGGGCGCTCAGTCGTATTCAGGAGCCCTGTGCAATGACGCGCACTCGTAAAATTCTTGCCTGGACCTTCGCCAGCCTCGTTGTCCTGCTGGCCGTCCTGGTGCTGATCATCGCGTTCTTCGATTGGAACCGGATCAAACCGCCCCTGAACGCCAAAGTGTCCGAAGAGCTGCATCGTCCGTTCGCCATCAATGGCAACCTTGCGGTGGTCTGGCAGCGCGAGTCTGATGAGGGCGGTTGGCGGGCCTGGGTGCCGTGGCCACATGTGGTGGCTGAGGACCTGAGCCTGGGCAACCCGGACTGGTCGAAGCAACCGCAGATGGCCACCCTCAAACGCGTTGAACTGCGCATTTCGCCGCTGGCCTTGCTGGCGCAGCGGGTGGTGATCCCGCGTATCGACTTGAGCGAACCCAATGCCGACCTGCAGCGTCTGGCCGACGGTCGCGCCAACTGGACGTTCAAGTTCGACCCCAAAGACCCGAGCGCCGAGCCTTCGAACTGGGTGCTGGACATCGGTGCCATCGGCTTCGACAAGGGCCACGTCACGCTCGACGACCAGAAGCTGAAGACTCAGCTTGATCTGCTCATCGATCCGTTGGGAAAACCGATTCCGTTCAGCGACATTGTCGGAGACAAAGCGGCCAAAAAAGCGGTTGAAAAGGGCGGTTCGCCCCAGGATTACGCATTCGCACTGAAGGTCAAAGGCCAATACCACGGCCAGAATCTCGCGGGTCAAGGCAAGACCGGCGGCTTGCTGGCATTGCAGGACGCCACCAGGCCGTTCCCGCTTCAGGCCCAGGTGAAGATCGCCGACACCAGCGTCGAGCTGGCCGGCACGCTCACTGATCCATTGAACCTCGGCGCCCTGGATTTGCGCCTGAAACTGGCCGGTGCCAGCCTGGGCAATCTGTATCCACTGATCGGCGTAACGCTCCCGGATACCCCGCCGTACGCCACCGACGGGCATTTGATCGCCAAGCTGCATGAGTCGGGCGGGGCGGTGTACCGCTATGAGGCGTTCAACGGCAAGATCGGCGAGAGCGACATCCATGGCAACCTGACCTACGTGGCGAGCCAGCCGAGGCCCAAACTCAGCGGAGCGCTGGAGTCCAATCAATTGCTGTTTACCGACCTGGCCCCATTGATCGGTGCCGATTCCAACGCCAAGCAAGAGGCCCGCGGCGGTGAAAGCAAACAGCCGGCAGACAAGCTGCTACCGGTCGAGGAGTTCAGGACTGAACGTTGGCGCGACATGGACGCTGATGTGGAATTCACCGGCAAACGCATTGTCCACAGCGCAAAACTGCCATTCAACGATCTCTACACCCATGTGGTACTGACTGATGGCGTGCTCAGCCTCGAGCCCCTGCGTTTCGGCGTGGCTGGCGGAAATCTGGATGCGCAGATTCGTCTGAACGGGCGCGCCGAGCCTTTGGAAGGCCGGGCCAAACTGACCGCGCGCAAGTTCAAGCTCAAACAGCTGTTCCCCACCCTGGAGCGGATGAAAACCAGTTTCGGTGAGCTCAATGGCGACGCCGACCTTACTGGGCGGGGCAACTCGGTGGCCAAACTGCTGGGCACTGCCGACGGCAATTTGAAGCTGCTGATCAATGACGGCGCTATTAGTCGTGAGTTGATGGAGTTGGCGGGGCTCAACGTCGGCAACTATGTGGTGGGCAAGATCTTTGGCGACAAGGAAGTGAAGATCAATTGCGCGGCGGCCGATTTCGATATCAAGAGCGGTTTGGCGACCACGCGGCTGTTCGTCTTCGATACCGAAAATGCGATCGTCTACGTCGACGGCACGGCGAACATGGCGACTGAGCAACTGGACCTGACCATCTCCCCGGAATCCAAGGGCTGGCGCTTGATTTCGTTGCGTTCGCCGCTGTATGTGCGGGGCAAGTTCATCAAGCCGGATGCCGGCGTGAAGCCGGTGCCGTTAATGCTGCGCGGGGCCGGGATGGTTGCGCTGGGTGTGATTGCCGCACCGGCGGCGGGCTTGCTGGCGCTGATAGCGCCCAGCGCTGGCGAGCCGAATCAGTGTGCGCCGTTGCTGGAGCAGATGAAGGCGGGCAAGGCGCCGGTGACGGTCAAGCCCACCCGGTAATCCGTTGGCGTCTGTTATGACGCCTTCGCGGGCAAGCCTCGCTCCTACGGGTTTTGCGTCGTGCCCATTGTCGGCATGCGACACAAAACCTGTAGGAGCGAGGCTTGCCCGCGAAGGCGGTTCAATAGTCGCTACAGATCTTTCAGAATATCGGCCATGTCATCGGCATGCTCTACGTCCCAGGCCAGGATGTCTTCGATGCGCCTACATTGGAATGCGTTCTGCCGGAGCCGCCGCAGGCTGCGATCTTGGCAATAGACCAGACAACCGGGCTTCCTCCTGCAACCACGCAAAAAACGCCCGCACCGGCGGATGCCGTTCACGGCCCGGTACGCACAGCGCGCTGTATCCGGCCCCGTCGACCTGAATGTCCCCCCGATAAGGCAGCAGCAAGCCGCTGGCCACACTCTCCGACACCAGGATATTGCTCGCCAGCACCAGGCCTTGCCCGGCAATGGCAGCTTGCAGGGCGTAATGCTCTTCGTCGTATTCGCGCACCGCAGGTTGTTCGGTCAGCCAGGTTTCGCCGGACTGCGCACACCAGGCCTCCCAGCCATGGGCGTACAGCTTGGAGTTGTGCCAGTGCACGCTGATCAGGGTCGGTACCCGACTGGCCGCCAGGGCCACTTGTTCAGGCGAGCCATAGACCCCGAAGGATTCGTCGAACAGGCACAAACCATAAAGGTTCGGGTAATCGTCGAGGCTGTAACGCACCGCCAGATCGACGCTGGCGTCCTGATGTAAATCGATGACTTCGCAGTGAGTGTCCAGGCGCAGGCTGATGTTCGGATGTCGGGCGTAAAAGCGTCCCAGCCGAGGTACCAGCCAGAGGGCCGCGAAGGCGGCGGTGGTGGAAATCGTCAGGTTCGTGCCGCTGCGTTGCGGGCGCAAGGTATCGACGCTTTGCGCCACTTCGAGCAGGGCGCCGTGCAGGCTGCGGAACAGTCGTTCGCCACACTCGGTAAGGCGCACCTGCCGTGGCAGTCGTTCGAACAACGGCACGCCGAGCCAGTTTTCCAGGGAGCGGATCTGATGGGAAACCGCCGTCGGCGTCACGGAGAGTTCTTCGGCGGCGGCCTTGAAACTCAACAGGCGCGAGGCGGATTCGAAGGCACGCAGGGCGGTCAGCGGCAACGAGGCAAACATTTACAACTCCATGGATGAAATGGATTCATCCAAACTGATTTTTGTTCATTTGAAGAGGCACGGCGGCCAGCTTCAAGCTGCAAGCCACAAGCAGTTTGAGTTTAGCCTTCAGGAGATTCAGATGAACAGAATTCTTGCCATTCACGCCAGCCCCCGTGGCGACCGTTCTCATTCGCGGCGTTTGGCCGAGGTGTTTCTTTCCGCCTGGCAGGGTCGCAACCCGCAGTCGCAGCTGACTCGCCGTGAAGTCGGTCGGACGTTGATTCCTCCCGTCAACGAAGCCTTTGTGGCGGCCGCTTTTCATCCCGAACCTGACGCGCGACCGCTGTCGATGCAGGCCGACCTGGCACTCAGCGATGAATTGGTGGGGGAGTTGCTCGGCCATGAGCTGTTGGTGATTTCCACCCCGATGTACAACTTCAGCGTGCCCAGCGGACTCAAGGCCTGGATCGACCAGATTGTGCGGCTCGGGCTGACGTTCAATCACACCCTGGACAACGGCGTCGCTCAGTACGAACCGCTGGTGCGGGGCAAGAAGGCGTTGATCGTCACCAGTCGCGGCGGGTTTGGCTTCGGCCCCGGTGGTGAACTTGAGGCGATGAACCATGCAGACCCGTTTTTGCGCACGGCACTGGGGTTCATTGGCATCACCGACGTCACGGTCGTTGCCGCCGAGGGCGAAGAGTCTGCCGAACGCACTTTCCAGGTGTCCGTGGCCGAGGCCGAGCAGCGTTTGCTGACGCTGGCCAGGGAGTTCTAGATGGCCTGGCTGTTCTTGCTGATCGCCGCCGGGTTCGAGGTCACCTTCGCCATGGGCATGAAGTACGCCGAAGGCTTCACCCGGCTCTGGCCCTCGGTGATTACGGTGGTGGCCGCGGTGGGCGGGATTTACTTCCTGACCCTGGCCATGCGCGAATTGCCGGTGAGCATCGCCTACCCGATCTGGACCGCCATCGGTTCACTGGGCACGGTGTTTCTCGGCTTTGCGCTGCTGGGCGAAAGCCTGACCGCGCTCAAGCTGGTGTCGGTCGGGCTGATTGTGGCCGGCGTGGTGGGGTTGAAGTAAGCGATGTCATAGACTGGTCGTTGAGTTGTCATCTTGGGTGGCGATGCTTGGCTGATGCCTTGCATCCGGCCTTGCTTCATCTCACCGATCACAAGGATGTTCATCCATGTCGCAAGGTTCCGCCACGCGTTACCCCTTGGTGCTGGTCCCGGGAATGCTCGGTTTTATCCGTCTGCTGCTCTATCCCTATTGGTACGGAATCATTTCGGCGTTGCGCCGTGATGGGGCGACCGTGATCGCGGTGCAGGTCTCGCCGCTCGATTCCACCGAGGTGCGCGGTGAGCAATTGCTGGCGCGGATCGACGAGATTCTGCGCGACACCGGGGCCGAGAAGGTCAACCTGATCGGTCACAGCCAGGGCTCGTTGACCGCCCGTTACGCCGCGGCAAAACGCCCGGACCAGGTGGCTTCAGTCACTTCAGTGGCCGGGCCGAATCACGGTTCGGAGCTGGCGGACTATCTGCATACTCATTATCCGGCAGACAGCGCCAAGGGCCGGCTGCTGAGCTTTTTACTGTGGCTGATCAGCGCGGTGATGTGCCTGCTGGAAACCGGCTATCGCGGGCCGAAACTGCCGGTGGATATCCCGGCTTCGCATCATTCGCTGACCACGGCGGGCGTGGCGCTGTTCAATCAGCGTTATCCACAGGGCCTGCCTGACACCTGGGGTGGGCATGGCCCGGAAGTGGTCAATGGCGTGCGTTATTACTCCTGGTCCGGAACATTGCAGCCGGGCAAGACCGATCGCGGCTGCAACCTGTTCGACGGGACCAATCGCAGTTGCCGGTTGTTTGCCAGGACCTTCGTGCGCGAGGCGGGGCATTGCGACGGGATGGTCGGGCGTTACAGCTCGCATCTGGGGACGGTGATTGGCGATGAGTACCCGATGGATCACTTCGATATCGTCAACCAATCGCTGGGGTTGGTGGGCAAGGGCGCAGAGCCAGTTCGGTTGTTTGTCGAGCATGCGGCGCGGTTGAAGGCAGCCGGGGTTTAGCAGTCAAACCGCGTTATCGTTCATCGCGGGCAAGCCACGCTCCCACAGGTTTTGTGTCGGACGCCAGCAATGAGCACGACGCCAAACCTGTGGAAGGTTTTGTGTCGGACGCCAGCAATGAGCACGACGCCAAACCTGTGGAAGGTTTTGTGTCGGACGCCAGCAATGAGCACGACGCCAAACCTGTGGAAGGTTTTGTGTCGGACGCCGGCAATGAGCATGACGCCAAACCTGTGGGAGCGTGGCTTGCCCGCGAAGGCGTCCGGTCAGGCAACACTGACCTTTCGGCCCAGCACCGTGGTCCAACGCTCCGACAAAATCACCCCACCCAACGTCAACACCCCACCCACCAGGTGATACAGCGCCAACTGCTCATGCAGCACCACCGCCGCAATCAGCGCGGTGATCAACGGCAGCAGATTGAAAAACAGCGTGGTCCGGCTCGGCCCCAGGCGCACCACGGCCTGCATCCATGCCAGCGGCGCAAGCATCGAGGCCAGCAGGCAGGCGTAGAGCACCAGCGGAATGTTGTGCAGGGTCGGGCCGATTTTCGGTGAGGCGAGGAACAGCGGAAACAGCACCACCACCGCGACCAACACCTGCAAATACAACAACACCAGCGGCGGCAAACGCAGCTGCCATTTTTTCAGCAAGGTGCTGTAAATCGCATACGCCAGCGTGGCGATCAGCATCATCGCGTCACCCAGGTTCACCCCATGTTCCAGCAACGCGCCAAGGCTGCCGGACGACACCACCACCAAAACACCCGCGAACGACAACACCGCGCCGGCCAGTGCTCCGGCGGTCAGGCGTTGGCCGAGGCTGACAATCGCCATGGCCAGCGACATCAACGGCATCAGCGACAGAATGATCCCCATGTTGGTGGCTGAGGTCAGCGTCGCGGCGAAGTAGGCCAGGCTTTGATAAACCGCCATGCCGAGTACGCCGAGGATGAAAATCCTGCCCAGATTCGGGCGGATCAACGGCCAGTGAGCGATCACCGGTTTAAGCATGAAAGGCGTGAACAGCATTGCGGCCAGCAACCAGCGGTAGAAGCCGATTTCGGCGGGAAAGATCGCGCCGACCGCGAGTTTATTGATCACGGTGTTGCCGGCCCAAATGAAAATGGCCAGCAGGGGATAAGCGTATTGCATCGGGAAAAACCAGAACGTTAATGAAGGGTGATTATCCGCTCGTCTGAATCAATGCCTATACTTCGATCCAGACAACCTGCCTCTGATTCCGGACAGCATGAACAGCAAACACATCGACCTGCTGGATTTCAGCGAATTGCCGGCCCCGGTCTATTTCCGTTATGCCGACTTCAACACCCATGAATACGCTTCGGCCCACCATCACCCTTGGGGCACTCTCGAGTACTCGGCCAATGGGGTCTTGCACATGGAAATCGGCAGCCGCCGCTTCATGTCGCCACCGCAATACGCGGTGTGGGTGCCGCCCGGGGCCGAGCACAGTTTCTATAGCAATCAGCCGATCAACTATCGCGCGGTCTGCCTTGCGCCGGCGCTGTGCCGTGATCTGCCACAGCAGGCTTGCACCCTGGCGATCAGCGACATCCTCAAGGCGATCCTGAAAGACTTCGCCGCCCGCGATGTGAAAATCCCCGAGCACGACGCTGACAAGCGTCTGGCTCAAGTGTTGGTGGACCAACTGCAACAGGCGCCGATGCATGAGTGTTACTTGCCCTACGCCAGCAGTCCCGGGTTGCTTGGAATTCTTGAGGCCTTGCAGGCCGAGCCTGGGGATAACCGGCCATTGGCGGATTGGGCTGCGAGCATTCATGTCAGTGAGCGCACGTTGGCCCGGCAGTTTGTCCGCGAGTTGGGCATGAGTTTCGGGGAGTGGCGGCAACGGTTGCGGTTTCTGGCGGCGATCGAAGCGCTCGATAGCCAGCGCAGCATTCAGGAAATCGCCTTCGACATGGGCTACAGCACCGGCTCGGCATTCATCGCGATGTTTCAGCGTCAGGCCGGGTGCACGCCTGAGCAATATCGACGCAGCCACCTCGATAGCAGGTGAACGTGTAACAGGCTTTGTCTACACTCCGAAACAAGGCCGCATCCATCGGTGCGGTAACAAGGAGAACACTCCATGAAGATGTTGCGTGCCCCGTTGTTGATGATCGGTTTGCTGCTCTGCTCGCAGGGTTTCGCCGCCACCGCCCAGCAGAACAAAATGACCACCTGCAATGCCGACGCTACCGCAAAAAGCCTCAAGGGCGACGAGCGCAAAGCCTTCATGAGCACCTGCCTCAAAGCCGCGCCGGCTGCCGATGCCGCCAAGCCCATGACCCCTCAGCAAGAGAAGATGAAAACCTGCAACGCCGACGCCGCGACCCAGGCGCTCAAGGGCGATGCGCGCAAAGCCTTCATGAGCGATTGCCTGAAGAAAAAATAAGTCATCCGTAGGGGCGTAATCTTGCGGTGATCGTTCTGACCTCATCGCGGGCAAGCCCGCTCCCACAGGGATCTCGGATGCCTGCACATTTTTTGTTCAGCGCACATACCGTGTGGGAGCGGGCTTGCCCGCGATGAGGCCTGAAAGTCCCACTAAGGTCGACCTACACAATCCCTAGTGCTCGCCCCGGAACGCTGGCAGACTGCCAATCCTTTTACGTCGTTCGTTTTGAGGCTGTATGTCAGCGTTTTCTCAGCGTCAGGTCTTGTTGTTCATCAGCTGGGTCATCATTTTTGGTGGTTTGCTGCTGGTGCTCCCTCTGCGATTGCTGCCCAGCCTGCTGGCCGGGTTGTTGGTGTTCGAACTGGTCAACATGCTCACGCCGCAATTGCAGCGGCTGATCGAAGGCCGCCGTGCGCGCTGGCTGGCGGTGGCGTTGCTGGGGACATTGGTGGTCAGTGTGCTGGCGCTGATCTTTGCCGGTGCGATCAGTTTTCTGCTTCACGAGGCGGAAAATCCTGGCGCTTCTCTCGACAAATTCATGGTCGTGGTCGACCGCGCGCGGGGGCAGTTGCCGCCGTTCATCGACGCTTATCTACCGGCCAGTGCCGCCGAGTTCCGCGTGGCGATCGGCGAGTGGATGAGCAAGCACCTCAGCGACTTGCAACTGGTGGGCAAGGACGCGGCGCACATGTTCGTGACGCTGCTGATCGGCATGGTACTGGGGGCGATCATCGCCTTGCAGCGAGCGCCGGACGTGACCAAGCGCAAACCCTTGGCCGCGGCGCTGTTTGACCGCTTGCACCTGTTGGTCCAAGCGTTTCGCAACATCGTTTTCGCCCAGATCAAGATTTCCTTGCTCAACACCTTCTTCACCGGGATTTTCCTCGCGGTGGTCCTGCCGATGTTCGGGATCAAGCTGCCGCTGACCAAAACCCTGATCGTGCTGACCTTCCTGCTCGGTCTGCTGCCGGTGATCGGCAACCTGATGTCGAACACCTTGATCACCATCGTTGGCTTGTCGCTGTCGATCTGGGTGGCGGTGGCGGCGCTGGGTTACCTGATCGTTATCCACAAGCTCGAATACTTCCTCAACGCGCGAATCGTCGGCGGGCAGATCAGTGCCAAGTCGTGGGAGTTGCTGCTGGCAATGCTGGTGTTCGAAGCCGCGTTCGGCCTGCCGGGGGTGGTGGCGGGGCCGATTTATTACGCGTATCTGAAGAGTGAGTTGAAGCAGGTGGGGATGGTTTGATCCCGCAGATGTACTGCCTGGTCTGATGCCTTCGCGGGCAAGCCTCGCTCCTACAGGTTGGGTGTGTGCCGCGAAAACGCCGCATGACTTGTAGGAGCGAGGCTTGCCCGCGAAGGATGCACCACAAAAATCAGGTCAGGCGAGGGTGCCGTAGCGTTTCATCGCCTCAATCGCCAACCCACTGCCGATGCTGCCGAAGATGTTGCCTTCCACATGCCGCGCATTCGGCAACATCGCCGAGACGCTGTTGCGCAGCGCCGGAATCCCGCTCGAACCGCCGGTGAAGAACACCGTATCCACCTGATCGACCCGCACGTTGGCGTCGTTCAGCAACTGGGTCACGCTGTTGCGAACCCGCTCCAGCAGGTTGTCGATGGCTGATTCGAACAGTGCCCGGCTCAGTTCGACGCTCAAACCCGGTTCGATACGATCCAGTGGCACATGGCGGCTGTCGGCGTGGGTCAGCTGGATCTTGGTTTCTTCCACTTCCATGGCCAGCCAATGCCCGGCGCGCTGGTCGATCAGCTTGAACAGGCGATCGATGCCGCCGGTGTCTTCGATGTCATAACGCATGCTGCCCAGGGCCAGGGTCGACTTCTGCGAGTACACCGAGTTGATGGTGTGCCAGGTCGCCAGGTTCATGTGGTGGCTGGTCGGCATATAGGCGCCGCTCTTCATCCGGCTGCCGTAGCCAAACAGCGGCATCAGGCCTTGCAGGCTCAGCTGCTTGTCGAAATCGGTCCCGCCGATATGCACGCCACCGGTGGCGAGGATGTCGTCGTGACGGTTGTCGTGATTACGGCGCTCAGGGGACAGGCGCACCAGCGAGAAGTCCGACGTACCACCGCCGATGTCGACGATCAGTACCAGCTCTTCCTTTTCGATGGTCGACTCATAGTCGAATGCCGCCGCAATCGGCTCGTACTGGAACGAGACGTCCTTGAAACCAATGGCGCGGGCCACATCCACGAGGGTGTTTTCCGCTTCCTGGTCGGCCATTTCATCGTCATCGACGAAAAACACCGGGCGACCCAGCACCACTTCCTCGAACTCTCGACCGGCGGCGGTTTCGGCGCGCTTCTTCAATTGGCCGATGAACAGCCCGAGCAGGTCCTTGAATGGCATAGCGGTGCCGAGGACGCTGGTGTCGTGCTTGATCAGTTTGGAACCCAGCAGGCTCTTGAGCGAGCGCATCAGCCGGCCTTCGTAGCCTTCCAGGTACTCGTGCAGCGCCAGTCGGCCGTACACCGGGCGGCGTTCTTCCATGTTGAAGAAGACCACCGAGGGCAAAGTGATCTTGTCGTCCTCCAGCGCGATCAGCGTTTCCATGCCGGGGCGCAGCCAGCCGACGGTGGAGTTGGACGTGCCGAAGTCGATACCACAGGCACGGGCTGGAGATGCGTTTTTCATGTCTTTCAAGTTCCGGTTAAAAAACGGCCGCGCAGTGTATGTCAGAGCGGCGAAGATTCGAAGGCCGACTATCCGTTAAATCGCAGCGATCAGCGCTTGAAAGATGGTCCAACACCCCCAAACTCCACTACATAGGCTTGGTAGCCCTCAGGGCGACTGCAAGAACCGCGCCCGCTGCCGATAAACTTCTGATGCGCTGCCCGGTCACAATGTTGAGATCGGTCAATCCAGATGCTGCAAACAAGAGCATGCTGTGTCGTGCTGCGCGATTTCGATAATGGATGGTGATTCCCTCGATGGACTTCAAAGACTATTACAAGATTCTCGGTGTGGAGCCGACCGCGGACGATAAGGCGATCAAGGCCGCCTATCGAAAGCTGGCGCGCAAATACCACCCCGATGTCAGCAAGGAAAAGGACGCCGAGGCTAAATTCAAGGACGCTTCGGAAGCCTATGAAGCGCTGAAAAGCGCCGACAAGCGCGCCGAATACGACGACTTGCGCAAATACGGCCACCACGGTCAGCCCTTTCAGGGCCCACCGGGTTGGCAGAGCCGCGGTGGTTTCGGGGGTGGTGGTCAAGACACGGGCGATTTTTCGGACTTTTTCAGTTCGATCTTCGGCAACCGTGGTCCGGGTTTCGGTGGTGGTGGACGGTCGGGCCATAGCGCCGGGCGTCGAGGACAAGACGTGGAAATGGAATTACCGGTTTTTCTGGAAGAAACCCTCTCGACCGAATCGAAAAAGGTCAGCTTCCAGGTGCCGCATTACAACGCTGCCGGCCAGCATGTCAGCAACACCAGCAAAAGCCTGAACGTGAAGATCCCCGCTGGCGTGACCGATGGCGAGCGCATCCGCCTCAAGGGCCAAGGGGCGCCGGGCGTCGGTGGTGGAGCCAATGGCGACTTGTACCTGACCATCCGTTTTGCGCCGCACCCCAAATTCGACGTCGAAGGCGAGAACCTGATCATCACCTTGCCGCTGGCACCGTGGGAGTTGGCGCTGGGGACCGAAGTCGCGGTGCCGACCCTGACCGGCAAGATCAACCTCAAGGTTCCGGCCGGTAGCCAGAATGGCCAGCGCATGCGCGCCAAGGGCCACGGCCTGCTGCACAAGGCCGGTCACCGTGGCTACCTGTTCGTGCAGCTCAAGGCAGTAATGCCGAAAAAACTGGACCATGACGTCAAAGAATTGTGGGAGGAGCTGGCAAAAAAAGCCGCTTTTGATCCGCGAGAGAACTTTTGATTTCGAGATAAGGAGTAGCCAATCATGAGCGACCCCGTGATCGTTCTATTGGACCTGGCGGAATTCTGCGAGGCGACCGAACTGTCGGACGTGCATGTGATCGAGATCGTCGAACACGGCATCCTCGAACCTCAGGGAGCACAGCCCAAGGATTGGCGTTTCACCGATTATGAACTGGCACTGGCCAAGCGCGCCGCCAAGCTGCGGCGCGATCTGGAGCTGGAATGGGAAGGCGTCGCCCTGGCGCTGGACCTGCTGGAAGAGGTCCGGCAACTGCGGGCCGAGAACCGCATGCTCAGGCAGCGGTTGGGGCGGTTGCTGGTCGAGTAATCGTTCTGGTGTTTTTGTGTTGCCCTTGAGGACGCTATCGCGGGCAAGCCCGCTCCCACAGTGGATCGTTGGTATTCACAAATATTGTGTTCACAACAGATCACCTGTGGGAGCGGGCTTGCTCGTGAAGAACGATAACGCGGTCTCCTCGCCTCTGGAGAAAAAATCAGAACAGGAAGTAGCGCTGCGCCATCGGCAACACATCCGCCGGTTCACACCACAGCAACACGCCGTCGGCCTTGACCTGATAGGTTTGAGGATCGACGTCGATCTTCGGCAGATAATCGTTGTGGATCAGGTCGGTTTTCTGCACGTCGCGACAGCCTTTGACCACGGCGATTTTCTTCTTCAGACCCAGAGCTTCGGGCAAGCCTGCTTCCTGCGCTGCCTGGCTGATAAACGTCAGGCTGGTGGCATGCAGCGAGCCACCGTAACTGGCAAACATCGGTCGGTAATGCACCGGTTGCGGCGTTGGGATCGAAGCGTTGGCGTCGCCCATCAGGCTGGCCGCAATGGCACCGCCTTTTAGAATCAACGTCGGTTTGACTCCGAAAAACGCCGGACGCCAGAGCACCAGGTCCGCCCATTTACCCACTTCCACCGAGCCCACTTCATGGCTGATGCCGTGGGTGATCGCCGGGTTGATGGTGTACTTGGCGATGTAGCGTTTGGCGCGGAAGTTGTCGTTGCCTTCGCCATCACCGGGCAGCGGGCCGCGCTGTTTTTTCATCTTGTCGGCGGTCTGCCAGGTGCGCGTGATGACTTCACCGACGCGGCCCATAGCCTGGCTGTCGGAGCTGATCATCGAGAAGGCGCCGAGGTCGTGAAGGATGTCTTCGGCGGCAATGGTTTCGCGGCGGATGCGGCTTTCGGCGAAGGCCACGTCTTCGGCAATGCTCGGGTCCAGGTGATGGCAGACCATCAGCATGTCGAGGTGTTCATCGATGGTGTTGCGGGTGAACGGCCGGGTCGGGTTAGTCGAACTTGGCAGCACGTTGGCGAAACCGCAGGCCTTGATGATGTCCGGGGCGTGGCCGCCGCCGGCGCCTTCGGTGTGGTAGGTGTGGATGGTGCGGCCCTTGAAGGCGGCGAGGGTGGTTTCGACGAAGCCCGACTCGTTGAGGGTGTCGGTATGGATCGCCACCTGCACGTCGTACTGATCGGCCACGTTCAGGCAGTTGTCGATGCTCGCCGGGGTGGTGCCCCAGTCTTCGTGCAGTTTGAGGCCGATGGCACCGGCCTTGACCTGTTCGATCAACGGCTCCGGCAGGCTGGCGTTGCCCTTGCCGGTGAAGCCGATGTTCATAGGGAATGCATCGGCGGCCTGAAGCATGCGCGCCAGGTGCCACGGCCCGGAGGTGCAAGTGGTGGCATTGGTGCCGGTGGCCGGCCCGGTGCCGCCACCGATCATGGTGGTGACGCCGCTCATCAGCGCTTCTTCGATCTGCTGCGGGCAGATGAAGTGGATGTGGGTGTCGATGCCGCCGGCGGTGAGGATCATGCCTTCACCGGCGATGACTTCGGTGCTGGCGCCGACCGCGATGGTGACGTTCGGCTGGATGTCCGGGTTGCCGGCCTTGCCGATGGCGGCGATGCGCCCGTCCTTGAGGCCGACGTCCGCCTTGACGATGCCCCAGTGGTCGATGATCAGCGCGTTGGTGATCAGGGTGTCGACGACCTCTGCGGCCAATAACTGGCTCTGGCCCTGGCCGTCGCGAATGACTTTGCCGCCGCCGAATTTCACTTCTTCGCCGTAGGTGGTGAAGTCCTGTTCCACTTCGATCCACAGCTCGGTGTCGGCCAGACGGACCTTGTCACCGACGGTGGGGCCGAACATGTCGGCGTAGGCTTGTCTTGAGATTTTCATGCGCTTGCCTTGGGATTCAATGATCGTTCCCACGCTCTGCGTGGGAATGCCGCCATGGACGCTCTGCGTCCGCCGTTATGTGACGCGGAGCGTCACGGGATGCATTCCCACGGGGACCGTGGGAACGATCAGTTAGTCGAGGTCGCCCATGATCCTGCCGGCAAACCCGAACACCCGGCGATGCCCGGCCAGGTCTACCAACTCGACCTCGCGGCTCTGCCCCGGTTCGAAGCGCACGGCGGTGCCGGCGGGGATGTTCAGGCGCATGCCGCGGCTGGCGGCGCGGTCAAAGGTCAGGGCGTCGTTGGTTTCGAAAAAATGATAGTGCGAGCCGACCTGGATCGGCCGATCGCCGCTGTTGGCCACCTTCAGGCTGAGGGTGCGACGGCCAACGTTGAGTTCGATGTCGCCGGGCTGGATCTGGTATTCACCGGGAATCATCAATGGGCTCCTTGGAGAATCTTGTAGTAAAGGGCGGTCGGTTTGTACTGGCCGTTCGGGTCGCAGGCATAGTCGGGAATTTCGCCGGCGCGGGTGTAACCCAGGGCCTTGTAGAAGTCTTCGGCGGGGGAGCCGGCTTCGGTGTCGAGGTAGAGCATGCCGCGCTTGTGTTGGCGGGCCGCGAGCTCAACGGCATGCATCATCTGTTGCCCCAGGCCGCGACGACGGGCGTGTTCACGCACCAGCAGTTTCTGCACTTCGGCACGATTCAGCCCATTGGCTTTCTGGCACAACGTCAGTTGCACGCTGGCCTGCACCTGTTCGTCCTTGACCACCACCCAGAGCAGCACGTTGCCTTTGTTCAGGTTCTCCTGGACTTCATCGAAATAGGCTCGGGCCTGGGTCGCATCCAGATCCGCCATGAACCCGACGCTGGCGCCATAGCCGACGGCGTCGAGCAGCAAATCAATCAAACCCTGACGATAGTGCGCAAAGCTTTCAACGTTGACGCGGCGCAGTTGGGCGGCGTTCATGGGTATCACTCCTTGTGGGGACCGGGTGGCATTGCGCCCGGGTCGAGAATCAGTTGCATGAAGGTCAGGTCCAGCCAGCGGCCGAACTTGGTACCCACCTGCGGCATTTGGCCGGTGACGACAAAACCGGCTCGGTCGTGCAGCCGGATCGAGGCGCTGTTACCGCTTTCGATGGCGGCGACCATCACGTGTTTGTTGCAGCCTTTGGCGCGTTCGATCAGTGCTTCCATCAGTCGCGGCCCGAGGCCATTGCCCCGCTGGTCGTTGCGCACGTACACCGAGTGCTCGACCGTGTGGCGGAACCCGTCGAACGGGCGCCAGTCACCGAATGAAGCGTAGCCGAGTACGCTGTTGTCGCCGTCGACGATCACCAGGATCGGATAGCCCTGATCTTGCCGGGCGCTGAACCAGGCCTGGCGGTTGCCCAGGTCCACGGCCTGTTCGTTCCAGATCGCCGTGGTGCTCCGCACGGCGTCGTTGTAGATGTCGCGGATCGCTGGCAGATCGGCGTGCAGCGCATCGCGGATGTGGTAAGTCATGGCGCGGCCTCAGGCGATAGGTTGGTGAACGGTGACCAGTTTGGTGCCGTCGGGAAACGTTGCTTCGACCTGGATCTCCGGGATCATTTCCGGGATGCCTTCCATCACTTGTTCGCGGCTCAGCAGGGTGGTGCCGAAATGCATCAGCTCGGCCACGGTCTGGCCGTCACGCGCGCCTTCGAGCAGCGCTGCGGAAATATAGGCCATGGCCTCCGGGTAATTGAGCTTCACGCCGCGAGCCAAACGTCGTTCGGCCACGAGGCCGGCGGTGAAGATCAGCAGCTTGTCTTTTTCGCGTGGGGTCAGGTCCATCGTAGAAATCCATAATCGGCAGTTAAAAAGTCTTCTGTAGGAGCGAGGCTTGCCCGCGAAGGGGACGCCTCGGTTTAACTGGAAGACCGCGTTATCGTTCTTCGCGGGCAAGCCTCGCTCCTACAGGGGATCGTGTTCAGGTGCTCCATATTCGTGGCGGGACGGCTTCCCGGCCGAGCAATGCAGGCCTGAGCAATCGCCACACATCAATCAGCCAGCTACGTGCCAACAGCGCTTCACTGGCCAGGCATCGAGCCACCAAAAGCCCCGGCAATTGCGTCAGATCCCCGCGTACGTCATTGGGCAGCGAGCGGCACTTCTCCAGCAATTCGTTATCAATTTCACCCGTCACCAGCAACGTCGCAAACACCGGTTGGCCATCCAGCCCTATCGGCGAATCCAGCAAGCCATCATTCCCGACAATGCGCTGGCGTTCGTGCCAGAGCAACTGGCCGTCGCGACGGATATCCAGATGCGCCTGAAAGTGCCCGAGATCGAAACGCTCACCGCTGGCCGGGCGTCCCAGCGCCACCACATCCCAGTAGAACAACCGCGCATCGCCCTCAAGGTCGATGCGGGTGCTGAGTTCCGCCTGAGCATCGCTGAAGATAATCGTCTCTTGCGGCAGCCACTCCAACGTAGCACCGGCGGCCACGCGCAGGTCGAGTTTCTGATAAGCCGGCCCGGCCGCGCGATACCACTTGGCGGCGCCGGGGCTGGTGATTTGCGCCCAGGCGTTTGTGCCGACGCTGGCCGAGATGTCCAGCCGGTCACCACCGGCAATCCCGCCCGGCGGGTGGACGATGATGTGCTGGCACACCTCGGGGCCTTCGGCGTACAGATGCTTCTGCACCCGCAGCGGGCCTTTGTGGCGACGCTGCACCGGGCGTGTGCTCTCGCCGAAGCGGGCGTAGCCGAGTTCCAGCTCGGCATGCCAGCTGGGGGTGAACAGCGTGATGGGGGCAGGTAAATTCATGATTTCTAATTATCGTCAGGAGGCTGCAGGTTAGATCGTAACCAGTCCACGGACACCTTCGGCTTCCATATTCTCGCCGCGCCCTTGTTGCACGATCTCGCCTCGTGACATGACCAGGTACTGATCGGCCAGTTCGGCGGCGAAATCATAGAACTGCTCCACCAGCAGAATCGCCATGTCACCGCGAGCCGCGAGCTGCTTGATCACCGCGCCGATTTCCTTGATCACCGACGGCTGGATGCCTTCGGTGGGTTCGTCGAGGATCAGCAAGCGTGGACGACTGGCCAGTGCTCTGCCGATCGCCAGTTGCTGTTGTTGACCACCGGACAAGTCACCGCCACGCCGTTGTTTCATTTGCAGCAGTACCGGGAACAGCTCGTAGATGAACGCCGGGACTTCCTTCGCTTCAGAGCCGGGAAAACGTGAGAGGCCCATCAGCAGGTTTTCTTCCACGGTCAACCGGCCAAAGATTTCCCGGCCCTGAGGCACGTAGGCGATGCCGGCATGTACCCGTTGGTGCGGCTTGAACGTGGTGATCGGTTTGCCTTCCCAGTTCACTGCGCCTTCTTTGGCTGGCAGCAAACCCATCAGGCATTTGAGCAGGGTGGTCTTGCCCACACCGTTGCGCCCGAGCAGGCAGGTGACTTCGCCGACCTTCACCTCAAACGTCAGGCCCCGCAGGATGTGGCTACCGCCGTAGTACTGGTGCAGCTTGTCGACTTGCAGCATTCTCAAATTCCTTCTGTGTGACACGGGCTCCACTTGAGACACACCTCTGCCCTTGTAGGAGCGAGGCTTGCCCGCGAAGAACGATGACGCGGTCTCGCAGGTGAACCGAGGCGTCCCTTTCGCGGGCAAGCCTCGCTCCTACAGAAGCGCGAGAATCATCGGCCGAGGTACACCTCGATCACCCGCTCATTGTCCTGCACCTGCTCCAGCGACCCTTCGGCCAGCACGCTGCCTTGGTGCAACACGGTGACGTGGTCGGCGATCGAGCCGACGAAGCCCATGTCGTGTTCCACCACCATCAGTGAATGCTTGCCCGCCAGGCTTTTGAACAGCTCGGCAGTGAATTCGGTTTCGGCGTCGGTCATGCCCGCCACCGGTTCGTCGAGCAACAGCAGTTGCGGGTCTTGCATCAACAGCATGCCGATTTCCAGAAACTGCTTCTGACCGTGGGATAACAAGCCCGCCGGGCGATTGACCGAGGCAGTCAGGCGGATGGTTTCCAGCACTTCGCTGATGCGATCTTTCTGCTCGCCACTGAGACGAGCCCGCAGGCTGGCCCACACCGACTTGTCGGTTTTCTGCGCCAGTTCCAGGTTTTCGAACACGCTCAAGGCCTCGAACACCGTCGGCTTCTGGAACTTGCGACCGATGCCGGCCTGGGCAATCTGCACTTCACTCATCTGCGTCAGGTCCAGGGTTTCACCGAACCAGGCTTTGCCATGACTTGGGCGAGTCTTGCCGGTGATCACGTCCATCAGCGTGGTTTTGCCCGCGCCGTTGGGGCCGATGATGCAGCGCAATTCGCCGACACCGATGTACAGGTTCAGATCGTTCAGCGCCTTGAAACCATCGAAGCTGACGCTGATGTCTTCCAGGGTCAGGATGGTGCCGTGACGGGTATTCAGGCCGGGACCGACGCGTTGGCCGAGGCCGATGGCGTCGCGGCTGCTGCCCGCATCCTTGTTGGGCTCTACGGGGAAAAACGCCGGTTCGAGCATGAATTCAGCCGTTGCAGTCACTCTCATTGCTCACCCCTTTTCTTCAGCAGACCGATCACACCCTTAGGCAGATACAACGTCACGACGATGAACAGCGCGCCGAGGAAGAACAGCCAATACTCCGGAAATGCCACGGTGAACCAGCTCTTCATCCCGTTGACCACACCAGCGCCGAGCAGCGGGCCGATCAGCGTGCCGCGACCACCCAGCGCCACCCACACGGCGGCCTCGATGGAGTTGGTCGGCGACATTTCACTCGGGTTGATGATCCCGACTTGCGGCACATACAGCGCACCGGCCAAGCCACACAACACCGCGCTCAACACCCAGACAAACAGCTTGAAACCGCGTGGATCGTAGCCGCAGAACATCAAGCGGTTTTCCGCATCGCGCAACGCGGTCAGCACCCGGCCAAACTTGCTTTGCGCCAGCCGCCAACCGATGAACAGGCTCGCCACCAGCAGCAACACCGTGGCGAAAAACAACACTGCACGCGTTCCCGGTTCAGTGATGCCAAACCCGAGAATGGTGCGGAAGTTGGTGAAGCCGTTGTTGCCGCCAAACCCGGTTTCGTTGCGGAAAAACAGCAACATCCCGGCGAAGGTCAGGGCCTGGGTCATGATCGAGAAATACACGCCTTTGATCCGCGAACGGAAGGCGAAGAAACCGAACACCAGCGCCAGCAGTCCAGGCGCTAATACAACAAGACACATGGCCCAGAGGAAGCTGCTGGTGCCGGTCCAGTACCACGGCAATTCGGTCCACGACAGGAACGTCATGAACGCCGGTAAGCCATCGCCCGAGGCCTGGCGCATCAGGTACATGCCCATCGCGTAACCACCGAGGGCGAAGAACAGACCGTGACCCAGCGACAAGAGGCCGGCGTAACCCCAGACCAGATCGAGGGCCAGGGCTACGATGGCGTAGCAGAGAATCTTGCCCACCAACGTCAGGGTGTAGGCCGAGACGTGAAAAACACTGATGGGCGATAACAGCGACAGCAGCGGCAACGCCAGCAGCAAAACAAGGATCACCGCGCCAACAGCGAGGGTGACTTTGGGGCCGGCCTTTTGTGTGGCCGTGAGCATCAGAGGCTGGTTCATCAGTCGATCACCCGTCCTTTCAGTGCGAAGAGGCCTTGCGGACGTTTCTGGATGAACAGAATGATCAGCGCGAGGATCAGGATCTTGCCGAGCACCGCACCGATCTGCGGTTCGAGAATCTTGTTGGCTATCCCTAAGCCGAAGGCGGCCAAAACACTACCGGCCAATTGACCGACACCGCCGAGTACCACCACCAGGAACGAGTCGATGATGTAGCTCTGACCGAGATCCGGACCGACGTTGCCGATCTGGCTCAGCGCCACGCCACCGAGGCCGGCGATGCCTGAGCCGAGGCCGAAGGCGAGCATGTCCACACGCCCGGTCGGTACGCCGCAGCAGGCGGCCATGTTGCGGTTCTGGGTGACGGCGCGCACGTTCAAGCCGAGGCGAGTTTTGTTCAACAGCAGCCAGGTCAGCACCACCACAAACAAGGCGAACGCGATGATCACGATGCGGTTGTACGGCAGCACCAGATTCGGCAACACCTGAATCCCGCCCGACAACCACGCCGGGTTGGCCACTTCGACGTTCTGCGCGCCGAACGCCAGGCGCACCAACTGAATCAGCATCAGGCTGATGCCCCACGTCGCCAGCAGGGTTTCCAATGGGCGGCCGTAGAGGTGACGAATCACCGTGCGCTCCAGCGCCATGCCGATCCCGGCGGTGACAAAAAATGCTACCGGCAAAGCAATCAGCGGGTAGAACTCGATGGCTTGCGGGGCGAAGCGCTGGAACATCAGCTGCACCACGTAAGTCGAGTAGGCGCCGAGCATCAGCATCTCGCCGTGGGCCATGTTGATCACGCCGAGCAGGCCGAAGGTGATCGCCAGTCCCAACGCCGCCAGCAACAGAATAGAACCGAGGGACATGCCGCTGAACGCCTGCCCGAGCATCTCGCCGATCAGCAGTTTGCGCTTGACCTGGGCCAGGCTGGTTTCGGCGGCGGTGCGCACATTGGCATCGGCTTCGACGCCAGGTTCGAGCAATCCTTCGAGGCGGGTGCGGGCCAGCGGGTCGCCGGTTTCGCCGAGCAAGCGCACAGCGGCGAGGCGCACGGCCGGGGCGGTGTCAACCAATTGCAGGTTGGCCAGTGCCAGGCTCAGGGCAGCGTGAACGGTTTCGTCTTTTTCGCCAGCCAGTTGCTGGTCGAGGAATTTCAGCTGCGCGGGTTTGGCGCTTTTCTGTAATTGCTGCGCGGCGGCCAGACGGATTTTGGCGTCGGCGGCGAGCAATTGGTGGCTGGCCAGCGCGGTATCGATCAGACCGCGCAGGCGATTGTTCAGGCGCAGGGTTTTTGGTTGGCCATCGATGGTCAACTCGCCTTGTTGCAAGGCGTTGATCAATTCGATACGGGCCGGATCGGGCTGCGCGGCCCAGGCTTCCAAGAGTTTGGCTTGCTGCACGGGATTGGCCGCGACGAAGTCTTCGGCGTCGCCGGCGTGGGCGGCCATCGGCAATAACAGCGCGAGGGCGAGGATCAAGCGGTAAAGGGCAGTGGGCATAGAAAGTCGCCTTGCGCGGACATTGTGGGAGCTGGCTTGCCTGCGATGCAGACGGCTCGGTGTGTCTGATGCACCGAGGTGATGTCATCGCAGGCAAGCCAGCTCCCACAGGATTTGTGTCAACCCTGAGCTGTATGTTCAGGGCTTGGCATCCAGTGGCTTTAGTTGCTCTTCACCGCATAGTCCGGCTTCTTGTCGTTACCCGAGATGAACGGGCTCCACGGCTGGGCGCGGATCGGCCCTTCGGTCTGCCACACAACGTTGAACTGACCGTCGGCCTGAATCTCGCCGATCATCACCGGCTTGTGCAGGTGGTGATTGGTCTTGTCCATGGTCAGGGTGTAGCCGGACGGCGCGGCGAAGGTCTGGCCGGCCAGGGCTTCGCGGACTTTGTTGACGTCGGTGGACTTGGCTTTCTCCGCCGCTTGCGCCCACATATGGATACCGACATAGGTGGCTTCCATCGGGTCGTTGGTCACCGCTTTGTCAGCGCCCGGCAGGTTGTGTTTCTTGGCGTAGGCTTTCCAGTCGGCGACGAATTTCTTGTTCTGCGGGTTCTCGACCGACTCGAAGTAGTTCCACGCCGCGAGGTTGCCCACCAGCGGTTTGGTGTCGATGCCACGCAGTTCTTCTTCGCCTACGGAGAACGCCACGACCGGCACGTCGGTGGCTTTCAGGCCCTGGTTGGCCAGCTCTTTATAGAACGGCACGTTGGAGTCGCCATTGACCGTGGAGATGACCGCCGTCTTGCCACCGGCGGAGAATTTTTTGATGTTGGCCACGATGGTTTGATAGTCGCTGTGGCCGAACGGGGTGTAGACCTCTTCGATGTCCTTGTCCGCCACACCTTTGGAGTGCAGGAACGAGCGCAGAATCTTGTTGGTGGTGCGCGGGTAGACGTAGTCGGTGCCGAGCAGGAAGTAACGCTTGGCGCTGCCGCCTTCTTCACTCATCAGGTATTCCACCGCTGGAATCGCCTGCTGGTTGGGCGCCGCGCCGGTGTAGAACACGTTTGGCGACATCTCTTCGCCTTCGTATTGCACCGGGTAGAACAGCAAACCATTGAGTTCTTCGAACACCGGCAGCACTGATTTACGCGACACCGACGTCCAGCAACCGAACACCACGGCGACTTTGTCCTGAGTCAGCAACTGCCGGCCCTTTTCGGCGAACAGCGGCCAGTTCGATGCAGGGTCAACCACCACCGGTTCAAGCATCTTGCCGTTGACGCCGCCCTTGGCGTTGATTTCGTCGATGGTCATCAACGCCATGTCTTTGAGCGAGGTTTCGGAGATCGCCATGGTGCCGGACAACGAATGCAGAATACCGACCTTGATGGTCTCGGCGGCCTGGACAGTCCAGGCCATGCCCATCGCGGCAATGCTTGCCGATAGTGTGAAAGCCTTGATCAAACTGCGACGCTTCATTGTGCGATCTCCATGAACGTTAAAGTTTTTTATGGTTGGCAGATGCGGACGACTGAAGGGTCTTTAGCAAGGGCTGTGCCCGGTCGGGGATGGGCAAGGAAATGTCGTGTTAGAGCGGTTGCGGGGTTTGGGTGACGCACCATGAAGGATCGCGTCTGGCGCGTTGGTGCGAGAAGATGCGCCACATTGGGGCGCAGGTGTCGTGCGCGGAATCTGTGAACGACACAAAACCTGTGGGAGCGGGCTTGCCCGCGATAGCGGTGGGTCAGTCACGGGGATGTTGAATGTGCCGCCGTCATCGCAGGCAAGCCAGCTCCCACAGGTGCAGTGGTTTTTTTGGAAATTAGCGGCGGCGCATCAGGCCGATGAAGAACAACCCGCCAATGGCCGCGGTGGCAACGCCGATGGGCAGGTCTTCGGGGGCGATCAGGGTGCGGGCGGCGACATCGACCCAGACGAGGAAGAGACTGCCAAGCAACACGCACACCGGCAGCAACCGCCGATGCTCCGCCCCGACCAACCGCCGCGCAATGTGCGGCACCATCAGCCCGACGAAGCCGATGGAACCGCTGATCGACACCAACACCCCAGTCATCAACGAGGCAATCAAAAACACCCGCAAGCGCACGGTGCGAGCATTCAAGCCAAGCGTCACAGCAGTCTGTTCACCGGCCATTAACGCATTCAACGGCCGCGCCATCCCCAGCAACAACACCAACCCCAGCAACACGCTGGCCGCCGGCACCGCGAGCATTTCCCAACGCGCCAGGCCAAGGCCGCCGAGCATCCAGAACATCACTGCAGAACTCGCGCGATGGTCGCCAAGAAACAGCAGCAAATTGGCAATCGCCATCATCACGAACGACACCGCCACGCCGCACAACAGCAGCCGATCACTGTCCAGCCGCCCATGACGGTTGGCGATCATCAGCACGATCAACATGCTCAACAACGCACCGATAAACGCCGCAATCGGCAAGGTCAGCAGCCCGACAATCTCACCGACATGCAGCACCACAATCACCGCACCGAGGGTGGCGCCAGAGGTGACCCCGAGCAGGTGCGGATCAGCCAGCGGATTGCGCGTCACCGCTTGCAGCACCGCGCCAATCAACGCCAGGCCGGCGCCCACCAGTGCACCGAGCAACATGCGCGGCTCGCGGATCAGCCAGACGATGTGTTCCTGGCCGGCGGTCCAGTCCGGAACACCGAAACCAAAAATCTTGTGCAGCAATATTCGCCACACCACATCCACCGGCACCCGCGCCGGGCCGAAACCAAGCGACACCACGCACGACACCAGCAACAGCGCGCCGAGGGCAATCAGCAACAAGGCGTAGCGACGATCGATCATTCGCCGTGGAAACCCTTGGCCAGGGTTTCAACCGCCAACACATTGTCGATCCCGGGCGTGGCCTGCACGTAGGGAATGACGATGAAGCGCTGGTTCTTGATCGCGTCCACCGATTGCAGGGCTTTGTTGTTCAGCAGGAACTGTTCCTTCTGCTCGGCGGTGACTTCGCCGTAGTCGACGATCACGATCACCTGCGGATTGCGCTCGACCACGTTCTCCCAATTGACCCGCGTCCAACTCGCCTCGACGTCATCGAGAATATTGCGCCCGCCGGCCGCATCGATCAGCGCCTGCGGCATGCCGAGTCGCCCGGAAGTCATGGCCCGGTCCTCACCGCTGTCGTAGAGAAACACCCGAGGCTTGTCCGTCGGCAGATCCTTGCGCACCTCGGCGACTTGCGCCTGCATCTCGGCGATCACGGTGTTGGCGCGGTCCTGCACGTCGAAGATTTTCCCGAGGTTGCGCAGGTCGTTGTAAGTGTCTTCCAGGCTGGCCGGTGGACGCTTCATCACAAACGCGCAGGACTCGGTCAACTCGTAGACGTTGATGCCCAGCGGTTGCAGGGTTTGCGGCGTGAGATCGCCGCCGACGCGCATACCGTAATCCCAACCGGCGAAGAAGAAATCGACGTTGGCGTTGAGCAGGGTTTCCACCGACGGGTACTTGGCCGCCAGTTCCGGCAAGCCATCAAGGATGGTCTGCATCTCGGGCGTCACCGACTTCCAGCCGGTCACGCCGCTGTAGCCGGCCATCTGCGGTTTGAGGCCGAGGGCGAGCATCATCTGGGTCATGTTGATGTCATGGCTGACCGCGTGTTTCGGCGCTTGCTTGAAGGTCACTTCACGGTTGCAGCTCTGGACGGTCAGCGGGTATTTCGTGGCCTCGGCGAAGGCTTGGGCACTGCCCAGCAACAGAGTGAGACACAGCAGGGAACGCAAAGTCATGGTTGGGTTATCCAGGTGATTCGTGGGTAGCCGTGCAAGGGGTGGTCATCGATCAGGGCATCGACGCCGAACACGTTGTGCAGCAGTTGTGTGGTCAGGACTTCTTTGGGTGTGCCGCTGGCAACGATGCGACCGTGATTGATCACGTACAGACGATCACAGAAAGCCGCCGCGAGATTGAGGTCATGGATGCTCGCCAGCGTGCCGATCTGCAGGCGCTTGACCAGTTGCAACAGCTCCAGCTGATAGCGCGGGTCGAGGTGATTGGTCGGCTCGTCGAGGATCAGCAATTGCGGCTGCTGGGCCAGGGCGCGGGCGAGGATTACCCGCTGTTTTTCACCACCGGAAAGGGTGGCGAAGGCGTGGTCTTCGAAGCCTTTGAGGCCGACCGATTCGAGGGCGTGGGTCGCGAGTTTTCGGTCTTCAAGGGTGTCGCCATCAAACAGGCCTTTGTGCGGCGTGCGGCCCATGGCGACCACTTCATCCACGGTCAGGCCGAAGGCGTCGGGGAACTCCTGCAACACCACCGCGATGCGTTGCGCGCACCAGCGTGAGGATTGCTTCCAGACGTTGCTGTGGTCGAGTTTGACCTCACCGCTTTCCGGTTTGCTGAAACGATAGGCGCAACGCAGCAGGCTGGTTTTGCCGCTGCCGTTGGGGCCGATCAACCCGACGAACTCATCAGCAGCCACGTGCAACGATGCGTCACGCAGCTGGAACTGGTGATGACAATGGCCGTGACCCAGGGGTGTCCAGGCGAGGTTGGAGAGGTTCAGCGAGGTCATGCAGTTCTCTTGAGATTTTTGGTGTGGCTGATGACGCCTTCGCGGGCAAGCCTCGCTCCTACGGGGTTTGTGTCGTACGCAATATTTGTGATCGACACAAACCTTGTAGGAGCGAGGCTTGCCCGCGAAGAGGCCCGATGCTTCAAAACTGATAGTCAGCCGTGACAAAAAACGATCGCGGTTCGCCGAGGATCCATTGCTGCCCCTCATTGTATTGGCTTTGCGCGTACTGGCGGTCAAACAGATTACTCACCTGCAACCCCAGCGTCGTATTTCGCAGCGCCTTCCATGACAACGTGGCATCGACCACGGTGTAGCTCGGCAGCTCATTCTGGTTGGCCATGTCTGCGTAACGCGCATCGACATAGCGCACACCGGCCCCGGCTTTCAGGTCATCGTTGATCGCTTTGCTCAGCCACAGATTCGCCGTGCGCCGTGGCACGTCCACCGGGCGATTGCCGTTGCGCGACACTGGTACACCACTGACCACCTCTTCGAAGTCATCGTATTTGGCTTTGACGATGGCGGCGTTGGCCTGTAACTGCCAGGCATGCGGCAGTTGCAGATCGAGGCTGGCTTCCAGCCCGTTGGACGATTGCTGGCCGACCTGTTGCTTGAGCGTCGGATTGCCTGGGTCATCGGTCAGCAGTTTCTTTTTGACGATGCGATAGGCCGCCAGGGTCCATTCGCCGCGTTGGTCCCAGAACATCTGCTTCACACCGATTTCGGTCTGCCTGGCGGTGGCCAGGTCATATTGCTGCTGGCTCGGGCTCAGGGAAATCAAACCGCCGACACCATCGGTGCTGGTGGCGTACTGGCCGTAGAACGAGGTGTCCGGGGTCACGGCAAACACCAGGCCGGCCTTCCAGTTGTTGCCGGTCAGGGTCTTGTCGCTCTGGCTGCCATCGACCAGGTTGTCGCGGTCCACGTGCACATAATCGCGGCGCACACCGGTCACCAGGGACCAGCGTTCGCTCAGCTGTGTGCGGTTCTCGGCGAAGGCCGACATTTGCCTGGTGGTGGACTGGAACTGATCGCGGTACGGGTCGGCACTTTCAAAGTTGCCGCGTTGCGGGTGATACAGGTCGACCGGTTGGCCATCGGGCAAGACGTCAGTGAATGGCGAGTTACTGTCGAGCTGGAAGCGGATGCGGTTGTAATCGACGCCGGTCACGGTCTGGCTGTCGAGGCCGAACAGCGAGTGTTTGAAGGTGAAGGTTTGACGGTCGCCGACCTGTTCCTGCTTGTGGCCGATGCCGAAATACCCGCTACGGCTGAGTTGTTGGGTGTCGCGGTCGAAGTTGTAGTTCTCGGCGTTCTGCCAGCGACGTTGGGCCTTGAGGTAATAGAGTTCGTTGCTCGAACTGATGTTCTCGCAAATCTGCCAGTCGCTGGTCAGGCGCGTCCATTGATCGTTGTAGTGCTGCTTGTCGTTGCTGACGTTGTAGTTCTTGTCTCGCAGGCTCTCTTTGAAGCGCCCGTTGATCAGCGGCGTGCCGAAATAATTCATCGGCTTCTGATCGCCGTAATCATGGGCAAGGGTGAACGCCAAATCGTCCGTCGCCTGCCAGCGCAGGGCGGCACTGATGAAGTCGCTGGATGAATCTCCACGGTCGACCCAACCGTTGCTGCGCAGGCGATTGAGGTTCAAGCGGTAGCTCAACGTATCGCTCAACGAACCGCCACTGTCGAAGGCCTGCTGCTGGCTGTCGTAGGAACCGTAACCGAGGCGAACGTGGTTTTCGATCTCGCCTTCAAAGGGCTTTTTCGGGATCACATTGACCACTGCGCCAGTCGCGCCTTCGCCATACAGCACCGACGCCGGGCCGCGCAGCACATCGACCCGCTCCACCGACCAGGTGTCGACCGGGAAGGTCACGGTGCCCATGCCGGTGTACATCCGGTTGCGGTCGAACAACTGCATCACCGAACCCTGCCCGGTAAAACCCCGCGCCGACAACGACGTGCCGCCATCGCCGGGCGTACCGGTGCGGCTGATCCCGGTGCTGCGCGACACCGCGTCCTGGACGCTGCGATCACCACGCGAGCGGACCTGCTCGCCGGTCAGGCTTTCGACACTGGCCGGGGTTTCCAGCGACGTCAGATCAAGGCGCGAACCGGCGGTGGTCGGGGTGTTCAGGCTGACGGTGTCGTCGTCAAAGGCCGGTGCGGTGATGGTGCCGGTCGGCAGAGTCAGCGGCTGCGCTTGGGCGCTGTTATTCATCGCGAGCAGGCAGAGGCCGGACAAGAGGTACTTGTTCATCGAGGCGGTGAGTCACTTCTTCAAAAGAAAACCCGCAGCATCCGGCTGCGGGCAAGGCGGTACATTTGCGTTATACAGTAACACTAAAAATGACCGGGAGATAAGCGCCGGAAGTCTACAGATCCCTCTATCCTGCGCATCTCGCCTGCTTCATGATGAAGCTGAAGTGGATTCAGTTTGCCGGCTCAAACGCGACAGCAGCACACGATCCAACACCCACACCACAATCAACGAAGCTCCCACCAACGGAAACATCACCGCCAGCCCGAACATGATGACCATCGCGGTTTTCCATTTCGGCAGGTCGTGACGCAACGGCGGTACACCGACCTTGCCCTGTGGCCGGCGTTTCCACCAGATCACTACGCCGCTGACGGCGCTGAGCAAAATCATCAGGCAGATCAGCAGCACGACGATCTGATTGAACGGGCCGAACATCTTGCCTTCGTGCAGCATCACGCCGACTTCCGTGGCCCTGGCGACGTTGCTGTAATGCTGCCAGCGTACGTCGGCGAGGACGTCGCCGGTGTACTGATCGATATGCAGGGTGGCGTCGTTGCGCGGGTCGTCGGCGAACAAGGCGATGGTGAACACGCCGGTGGCCGTGGTGGGGAAGGTGATGCTGTAGCCGGGTTCGACCTTGCGCTGCACGGCGATGTTTTGCACATCTTGCAGGCTGATGGTCGGCGCGGCCGGGCCGGCTTTAGTGCCGGTGTGAGCCATGTGTTCAGCGTGGTCGCCGGACATCGGCATCGGCGTGTTTTCCATGGCCCACGGCACGGTCTGGCGTGTGGCGCTGTTGAGGCTGCGGGCCTCGACGTCGGACTTCGGCACGTCATTCCACATGGCTACCGGGAAGCGGTTCCAGAGATCGGCGTATTGCTTGCCCCAGAACCCGGTCCAGGTCATGCCGCTGAGCAGCATCACCAGCAGCAATGCCGCGCCCCAGAACCCGGTCACCGCGTGCAGGTCACGCCAGAGCACCCGACCACGACTGTTCAAGCGTGGCCAGAGAATCCCGGCGAACTGGCCGCGCGGCCACCACAAAAATACCCCGGAGACCACCAGCACCACGCCCCAGCCGGCGGCCAGTTCCACCAATCGATCACCGACGGTGCCGATCATCAACTCGCCGTGAATCGAGCGCGCGACTGCTTGCAGATTCTTCTTCGCGTCTTGCTCGCCAAGGATGTCGCCGTGGTACGGATCGATGAACACGTTCAGTTCATGACCTTCGTTGATCACCACAAATTGCGCACTGCGTTCAGCGTTGACCGGCGGCAGGTACTGTTTGATCTGACCTTGTGGGTACGCCTCTTTCACCCGTTTGAGCAGGTCATCGGCGGAGACTGTGTGATGAGCGGCCGGGACGTTCAGCAGGCTGCCGTACATCAACGGATCGAGTTGCGGTTTGAACAGGTAGATGATGCCGGTCAGGGCCAGCATCACCATGAATGGCGCGACGAACAGGCCGGCATAGAAATGCCAGCGCCAGGCCAGGTTGTAGAAATTCGGTTTGGGGTGTTTCATTTGTGTGCTCCGCTAGGCTTGGGTCTTTTGTTGTTGTCTGGTGACTGCTGCGCAGTCGTTCGCGGGCAAGCCTCGCTCCTACAGGTTTTGTGTCGATCAATTAAACGACGCGATCCCTGTAGGAGCGAGGCTTGCCCGCGAAGCTCTTAAAAGCTCATATCCACCTTGGTCCAGAGCGTGCGCCCCGGTTCGTTGATGGCTTGAGGATCATTGGCCGGGAAGCCAAAACCGGCGTTGCCGGCCAGGTTCAAGTGTTCGGCGTAAGCCTTGTTAAAGAGGTTGTCGACGCCACTGCTGACCTTCCAGTTCTTGTTGATCCGGTACGCGCCGTTGAGCGAGAACACGCCGAACCCCGAGCTCGTGTCGAAGTCTTTGCCAACCACGTTGCCCTTGTTCTGGTCGATACGGTTTTGCGCCGCAACCACCCTCCACAGTGCACCGGCACTCCAATTGTCTTCGCTGTAGGTCAGGCCGAAACGGGCATCCAGCGGTGGCATCTGCGGCAGGGCGCTGCCGTCGCTGCTGTTCTTGCCCCAGGCGTAGGCCAGGGTCGCGTCGGCCTTCCAGTTGGCCGTCAGCTTGTAGGCCGCACCGAGTTCGCCGCCCATGATGCGCGCGTCGATGTTCTCCGCTTGCGAGGTCATGCCCATCATCCCCGGCGTGTAGTTGAACAGGATGTAGTCACGCACTTGCCCGACGTAACCCGAGGCCCAGGCTTCGAGGTCTTCGGTCTTGTATTGCAGGCCGAAGTCGAGCTGGGTGGTTTTCTCCGGTTTGATCGAGTCGAACGCATTCACCGAACCGGCGGGGCCGGACTTGGGCGAAAACAGCTCCCAGTAATCCGGGAAACGCTGGGCGTGACCGAGGCCCGCATACAACGTGGTCGGGCTGTCGGCCAGGTCATGTTCGTAACGGACGAAACCGCTGGGCAAGGTGTCGGCGCGGGTGTCGTCGGCGGTCGGGTTCGGGCGGGCCATCATCCCGGAGCCAATGGTCTGCCGATAATCCTTGGCCGACGCGCGATCCAGGCGTGCACCGGTGATCAACCGATCACGGTCGGCGGCGTACCAGGTCAGTTCGCTGAACACGCCGTAGTTGTGGAAGTCAGCGTCCTTGTTGCGCGGCACATCCTTGTAGGCGTCGACGCCCATCGCGCTGCGTTGGCGGTGTTCGTTGGTCTGCGCATCCAGGCCGCTGATCAGTTGCACATCGGCCCAGCGCCAAGTGGCTTTGATCCGCGCGCCGAGGGTTCGACGGTCGACGTTGGAGGCCATGGGGCCGGCCATCATCCCAGTGCCGGACGGCGTGCGCAGGGTGTAGTTGTCCATCACGTGGTCGGCGTAGTTGTAGTAGACCTGCGCCTCGACCTTATCCAGTACCTCACCGATGTTTGACTGCTCGAAGCGCAGGCCCAGGCTTTCGCGCAAGAACTGCGAACCGTCCATGCCGCGGCCGGCGTAACGGGCTTCGCCATCGCCCTTGCCGGCGGTCAGTTCCAGCAGCGTGTCGGCGCTCGGAGTCCAGCCGACAGCGACGTCGCCGTTCCACTTGTCATAGCGCGAGGGTACGGTGTCGTTGTTGCCGTCCTTGTAATCGTCGGAATGCGCGGTGTTGCCGATCACTCGCACGTAACCCAGCGGCCCACCGGCAGCGGCGTCCACCACTTTGTCGAAGCGGCCGTTGGAACCGGCCAGAACGCTGGCGTTCACCCGGGTGCCGAGTTCGCCGAAGCTTTCCGGCTCACGGTCGAACAGGATGGTGCCGGCCGATGCGCCGGGGCCCCAGAGCACAGTTTGCGGGCCTTTGATCACGGTGAGTTTGTCGTAGGTTTCCGGTGAGATATACGAAGTCGGCGCGTCCATCCGGCCGGGGCAGGCGCCGAGCATCATGCTGCCGTTGGTGAGGATATTCAGTCGTGAGCCAAACATGCCGCGCAGCACCGGATCGCCGTTGGTGCCACCGTTGCGCACCAACGCGAAGCCGGGGATGGTTTTCAGATAGTCGCCACCGTCGCTGGCCGGCACGGGTTGTCGCGGGTCCTTGGGGTTGGTGACGATGGTCAGCGGCGAACTCGGCGCAATGGCGGTGATCACCGTCGGGCTCAGTTCTTCGGTGTGGTCGGCGTGTTCATCGGCCAGCACCATCGGTGCCAGCAACAAGCCGCAAAGAACGGCCGTGGCGTGCCTGAAACGAACGCGGGATTCGTTCAGGGCAAAAGAAGCCTGGGCAGCGCCCAAACGTGTGTCAGCAGAAAACCTGGACATGACAATTTCCATCGAACAGTCGTAAACGACACGGCCGGCAGCCTGCGCAATCTCTGTGGGAGCGAGTTCCTGTGGCGAGGGGGCTCGCCCCCGTTCGGCTGCGTAGCAGTCGCAAAACGTTGCACGCGGTGTACCTGATACACGGCGATTGCAGGTTTTGGGGCCGCTTCGCGACCCAACGGGGGTAAGCCCTCTCACCACACAACTCGCTCCCACAGGTTGCTATGGCCATCTTGCGGACCGTGTGAGATCGGAGGTGGGTGTTTACGCGACGATGGGTGGAGCTCGGGTGCGGGCGCCGGGGAAGAAGGTTTGCCGGGCGTGGCCCAGGCGGGTGGAGGGGGTGGTGAAGGTGGTGGCTTTGGGTGTGTCGAATGCAACGAAGGACTGACCGCCAGTGAGCGCCGGGCAATTGAACAGCAGGCTGCAATAGCCGCATTTTTCCCAGAGTGCGTGATGGTCGGCTTTGGGTGGGCAGTGCTCGGCGGCGGGTTGCGCGCCATGCTCCATGGCCGACATGTCCATGGGCATGTCCATCGACATGCTCATGGATACTTTCATCAACGCCGAGGCGCGTTGATCCATCGGCATCGACTGAGAAATCAGCGGGCCGATAAAGATCATCAGCATGGCGAACAGGCTGATCCAGCTGCCACGCGTCAGGCTCATTGGCTGACGGCGGTGCATGGATGACTTGGTGCCAAGCGGGCGCATGGGCGTTTTCAACGTCGGCGATTACTGGGCGTGCATATGCTCTTGCATGCCGTCCGGCGCCTTTTTCTGCACCGTGACATCGACTGTCACATCGCCGGATTTTTCGAAGTGCATCGTCAGCGGGAAGCGCTTGCCGTCGCTCAACAGGCTGCGGTCTTTCAGCTCCAGCAGCATCACGTGATACGCCATCGGGGCGAAAGTGGCTTCGCCGCCAGCCGGAACCTCGACGCTGGGCACCTGCTGCATTTTCATCAGGTCGTTTTGCATCACGTGCTCGTGCAACTCGGCAACGCCTGCGATCGGCGAGTCGACGCTCAACAGTCGGTCGGCGGTTTTGCCGTTGTTGTGAATCACGAAATACGCCGCGACGGTGGGCGCGTTGGGCGGCAACTCTTGCGACCATGGATGGGCGATCTCAAGCTCGCCAGCCTTGTATTCGTGAGCATTGGCAAAACAGGCAGGCAGCAGCAATACAGCCAGAACGATGAGTTTGTTCAACATGGCAGTTCTCCAGAACGATTCAAAACGCAGGTCAATTGCGAGAAGGAATCACACCAGAGGGGACGCACGGGGGTTGAGACTCGGCCATTGCTGGCGCGGTGTAGGGGTGTCGAGCGTGGCAGGCGGCAGGCTTCGATTGGCCTCGAAACGCGCAAAATACAACTGCGGCGCATGCCCCGGCAACGCCACCAATGGCGCAGAGCCCGAGCAGCACCAGCAATGCTGCATGTTGGAATGATCGTCGCTCTGCGGAGCTTTCTGCTCGATGTCGCCCAGGGAAATCGCCACCAGCCTGGTGCCGTTGGAAGAGCAGAAACTGCCCCACAGCAATTGCTCTGCAGGCGATTTCGCCGTCTGCGCCATCGCTCCGGACATCGGCATGGCGAGCATGTTGAACAGCACTGCAAAGCAGGCGATCCAGGCAAATGCGAGCCGTTGTCGGGACATGAGGACAGATCCGGTTGAGTGGGCGATCAGGCGCGGCTATTTAGCCTGATCAGGGGCGATAAGTAAAAAGGCCGCGTGCGGTGTGGTGTCGCAGTGCTTCAGTCAGCATGTCGAGCAGCCGACGTGCGAGCTCAGCCTCGCCGTTTTGAAAGAGTGTAGCGACTTCGATTCTTAATGCCTGAGCGAATTGAGCGTCGCTTTGAATCCTTGCCCGGATTGTGTGTTTGACATCTCTGAACGCCACACGATTGAGGCTCCCATCGCCTGGGTCTTCCTCTTCGCAGGCCTTGATGTAGTTCCACAAGTCGGCAGGTGTCAGGAGAAACTCAGCGATATCGAAGCGTGTGAATTTTTCAGACATCGGGGCCTCTGAGCTAAGCGTTAGCGGATGCTCAGGAATATAGGCTTGGAATTCGGGCTCAACCAGTCAGCCACTTTTGAGGGGGACGTGAGTTCGGTCTGCTCAACTTGTAGGAATTAGTTCGTCACCGAGATCCTTCCAGTGTGTTCGCTATCGCCAAGATCGCAGCCTTCGGCAGCTCCTACAGTTGGAATGCGTATTCCTGTAGGAGCTGCCGAAGGCTGCGATCTTTTGGGGCCAGTAAAAGTTAATTACTTCAGCGCTTCCAATACCTGTACGACCGAACAAAACTCCCGCTCAACCCTCGGCAACACCGGCCGCTTCAACACCAGCACCGGTACTCCACGTTCCCGCGCCACTTCCAATTTCGGCTCGGTGGCGGTGCTGCCGCTGTTCTTGCTGATCAGCACATCAATCTGCCGACGCTCGAACAGCTCGCGTTCATCCTCGATCAGGAACGGCCCGCGCGCGCCAATCACTTCGCAGCGTTCGTTGCCGGGATAAACGTCCAGTGCACGCAACGTCCAGAATTGCTCCAGCGGGATTTCGTGCAGGTGCTGCAATGGCTCGCGACCAAGGGTAAACAGCGGGCGGCGGAAGGGTTTCAGCGCTTCGATCAACTCGGCCCAGTCGCTGACTTCGCGCCAGTCATCCCCGGCTTGTGGTTGCCAGGCCGGGCGTCGCAGGGCCCAGCATGGGATATCGCACAATTGCGCAGCGGTGGCGGCGTTCTGACTGATTTGCGCTGCGTAGGGATGGGTCGCATCCAGCAGCAGGTCAATGCCTTCATCCCGAATGAACTGCGCCAGACCTTCAGCGCCGCCATAGCCGCCAACCCGAACCTGGCAGTTCAGATCCGTCGGCACGCGACCGATACCGGCCAGGCTATAGATGTGTTCCGGCCCCAGGGTTCGGGCGATGGCCAGGGCCTCCGTGACGCCGCCGAGCAACAACACACGCTTCATTGAAAAACTCCCGCATGGCCGACAATCCCGCCCTGGCGATCGATGGCGAATACTTCGACCTGAACCTGCGCTGGCACCACGCTGCGGGCAAAGTCCAGAGCGTGCTGACACACCGCGTCACCGAGGGCGATCCCGGCAGCGCTGGCCATCGCTAACGCCTGCTGACTGGTATTGGCTTCGCGGATCGCCTGTTGCAATGCCTCATCGGCGCCGACCGCCGCGGCCCATTCGGCCAGTTGCGGCAGGTCGATGCTTGAATGCCGACTGTGCAGATCCATGTGCCCGGCCGCCAGTTTGCTGATTTTGCCGAAGCCGCCGCAGAGGCTGAGTTTATCCACAGGCACTTTGCGCAAGTGCTTGAGTACCGCGCCGACGAAGTCGCCCATTTCGATCAGGGCGATTTCCGGCAAGTCGTAGACCCGACGCATGGTGTCTTCGCTGGCGTTGCCGGTGCACGCGGCGATATGCGGGTAGCCATTGGTTTTGGCGACGTCGATGCCCTGGTGGATTGAGGCGATGTAGGCCGCGCAGGAGAAGGGCCGGACGATGCCGCTGGTGCCGAGAATCGACAAGCCGCCGAGAATCCCCAATCGCGGGTTCATGGTTTTTAGCGCCAGCGCTTCACCGTCCTCGACGTTTACCGTGACCTCGAAGCCACCCGGATAATCCAGTTCCTCGGCCAGCAACGTCAGGTGGTCGGTGATCATCTTGCGCGGCACCGGGTTGATCGCCGGTTCGCCGACGTTCAGCACCAGCCCGGGCCGGGTGACGGTGCCAACGCCACGGCCGGCACTGAAGCGAATGCCCGGCTCACTGTGCAGGCGCACCTGGGAAAAGAGCAGGGCGCCGTGGGTCACGTCCGGGTCGTCGCCGGCGTCTTTGATCGTTCCGGCTTCGGCGCCGTCGTTCATCAACCGGCAGAATTCCAGGCGCATCTGCACCCGTTTGCCTTTGGGCAGAATGATCTCGACAGCGTCTGCTTCCACGCCACTGAGCAGCAGGCGTGCCGCGGCGAGACTGGTGGCGGTGGCGCAGCTGCCAGTGGTCAGGCCGCTGCGCAGTGGTGCGGGTTGTTCGGCGGTTTCGTCACGCATCGAGGGGTTTCGTCACGTCTAGCAAGGTAATCGGTAGCGCCTGACGCCAGGTGTCGAACTCGCCCAGCGGTTGCGCCTGAGCGACGTGGATGCGGGTCAGTTCACCGCCATGCCGTTCGCGCCAGGCCATCAGGGTCACTTCGCTTTGCAGGGTGACGGCGTTGGCCACCAGTCGACCGCCGGGTTTGAGTTGCGCCCAGCAAGTATCGAGCACGCCTTCGCGGGTGACACCGCCACCGATGAAAATCGCGTCCGGGCGTTCGAGTCCGGTCAGGGCTTGGGGCGCGCTGCCGCGAATCAATTGCAGACCGGGGACGCCCAAGGCATCGCGGTTGTGTTCGATCAGCAACTGCCGCCCTTCATCTGCTTCAATGGCCAGCGCCCGGCAGCTCGGATGAGCGCGCATCCACTCGATGCCGATCGAACCGCTGCCAGCGCCGACGTCCCACAGCAGTTCGCCGGGGATCGGGGCGAGGCGCGCGAGGGTAATGGCGCGCACATCTCGCTTGGTCAGTTGGCCGTCGTGCTGGAAGGCGGAGTCCTGCAGGCCGGCCAGTCGCGACAGGCGTGGCGTATTAGGTTCGGCGATGCATTCGATGGCGATCAGGTTCAGATCGGCGGTTGCCGGCTCGCTCCAGTCGTTGGCAGCACCCTCGATGCGTCGTTCGGCGTCGCCGCCCAGATGTTCCAGCACGGTGAGGCGACTCGGGCCGAAACCGCGATCACGCAGCAGCGCCGCGATCGCCGCCGGACTCTGGCCGTCGTTGCTCAACACCAGCAAGCGCACACCACTGAACAGATGGGCGTTGAGCGCGGCGATGGGGCGGGCGACTACCGAAAGCGTCACCACATCCTGCAACGGCCAGCCCAGGCGAGCGGCCGCCAGTGACACGGAGGACGGGGCAGGCAGGACCAGCATCTCTGCGCCGGGCAGTTGCCGCGCCAGGCTGGCGCCGACGCCAAAGAACATCGGGTCGCCGCTGGCCAGCACACAGATCGGCTCGCCCCGCAGTGCCAGCAATGGTTCAAGGGAAAACGGGCTGGGCCAGAGCTGGCGTTCGCCGCGAATGCACACGGGCAACAAATCCAGTTGCCGCTGGCCGCCGAAGATCCGCGAGGCGCCCAGCAGGGCGCGCCGGGCGTTTTTGCCCAGGCCCTTGAAGCCGTCTTCACCGATACCTACTACTGTCAGCCAGGGTGACATCTGCCGTCCTCAAAAAAAGTCCACAAACGGACTGTTCCGACGGGCAGGCTTTTCATGCCGTCGGACAAAGCAGGCATAATACCGCGCCTTCGCCCACGAAGCGCCTTTCCCACACAGCCGGTCGCCCCCTTGAACGAACGCCCGATGTCTACCGCCTTACGCCCCTCGGCCTGCCCGGGGTTGCTGCGTATCGTCCCGGCGCTGGATGGCGGAATCTGTCGGATCAAATTGAACGGCGGCTCGATCAGCGCTGCCCAGGCTGAAGCGGTGGCCAGCGCGGCCGAACGGTTTGCCGGGGGCGTGATCGAGGCGACCAATCGGGCCAACCTGCAGATTCGCGGGATCGGCAGCGAACAGACGGCACTGATCGACAGCCTGCTCGCCGTTGGATTGGGCCCGCGTACCGCGGCGGGCGACGATGTGCGTAATCTGATGCTCAGCCCGAGCGCCGGGATTGATCGGCACATGCTCTTTGACACGCGTGCGCTGGCGGAACAGATCCTCACCAGCCTGCAAAGCCACGAACGTTTCCACGAGCTCAGCGCCAAGTTTGCCGTGCAACTCGACGGCGGCGAAGGCTTGGCAATGCTCGAGCATCCTCACGACCTTTGGTTGAGCGCCGTTGAGCAAGAGGGCGAGTGTGTGCTGGCCTTCGGTCTGGCGGGTTGCCCGACCCAGACTCCGTCGGGCGCGGTGCGACTGGAGGACGGCCATGCGCTGGTGATCGCGGTGCTGGAGCTATTCCTCGATCTGGCGCGTCCGGACCAGACGCGCATGCGCCACCTGCTGACCGAATACCCGGTTGCCGGGTTTGTCGCTCAAGTGGCTGAACGTGTGCCGCTACTGCCCGTCGTGAGCGGGTCGCGGGTTACGAACTCGAACGTTCTGCACCCGAGTGTTCTACACATTGGCGCTCATCCTCAGCGTGAAACCGGCCGTGTCTATGTCGGCGCGACACCGCCTCTGGGCCGACTCGCTCCCGCCATGCTCCGGGGCGCCGCACAACTGGCCCGCGAACGAGGTGACGGCAGCCTGCGTTTCACACCTTGGCAAAGCCTGTTGCTGCCAGATATCCACGAAGACGACGCCGCTCAAGTTATCCACGGCCTGGAAAATTTGGGCCTGTGCTGTTCAGCAGACGATGCCTTGGCGCATCTGATTGCCTGCACCGGTTCGGCAGGGTGCGGCAAAGGCCTGTCCGACACCAAAGGTGATGCGCTGCAACTGGCGACGTTGTTGCAACGCAACGGCCAAGTCTTTGATGTGCATCTGTCTGGCTGCGCGCGTTCCTGCGCGGCGGCACACATCACGCCAGCGACGTTGCTGGCAGTCTCACCTGGTCACTACGATCTCTATTTTCGCGATGCGGCGCAGCCGGGCTTCGGCGCGCTGCACGCACGCAATCTTACTATTGAAGCGGTCGCGGCCTTGCTCGACGCCCGCTCACGGAGCCCCCTTGATGCTTGATTACATCCGCGACGGTCAGGAGATCTATCGCAACTCCTTCGCGATCATTCGCAGCGAGGCCAACCTTTCGCGCATCCCGGCTGATCTGGAAAAACTCGCGGTGCGGGTGATCCACGCCTGCGGCATGGTCGAGGCCATCGACGGGCTGCAATTTTCCGAAGGCGCCGGCAAAGCCGGGCGTGATGCGCTGGCGGCTGGCGCGCCGATCCTGTGCGACGCGCGGATGGTCAGCGAAGGCGTGACCCGCACGCGTTTGCCTGCGAACAACGAAGTCATCTGCACCCTGCGCGATGACAGCGTTCCTGAGTTGGCCCGTGAATTGAGCAACACCCGTTCCGCCGCCGCGCTGGAACTGTGGCGCCCGCATCTGGAAGGCAGCGTGGTGGTGATCGGTAATGCGCCGACCGCACTGTTTTATCTGCTGGAAATGCTCGATGCCGGCGCCCCGAAACCGGCGCTGATCCTTGGCTTCCCGGTGGGCTTCGTCGGCGCCGCCGAATCCAAGGCGATGCTCGCGGCGGACAGCCGTGGCGTGCCTTTCGTCATCATGCAAGGCCGGCTGGGCGGTAGCGCCATGGCCGCCGCCGCCGTCAACGCCCTCGCCACGGAGATCGAATGATGCAGCAACCTGGACGTTTGATTGGCCTGGGCGTCGGCCCCGGTGATCCGGAACTGATTACCGTCAAAGCCTTGCGCCTGCTGCGCGAATCGCCAGTGGTGGCGTACTTCGTCGCCAAGGGCAAGAAGGGCAACGCCTTCGGCATCATCGAAGCGCACCTGCAGGACGCACAAACCTTGTTGCCGCTGGTTTACCCGGTGACCACCGAAGCGCTGCCGGCACCGTTGTCGTACGAACAAGTGATCAGCGATTTCTACGATGCGGCTGGCGAACAACTCGCCGCGCATCTGGACGCCGGCCGTGACGTGGCGGTGATCTGCGAAGGCGATCCGTTCTTCTACGGCTCTTACATGTACCTGCACGATCGTCTGGCCGAACGCTATGAAGCCGAAGTCGTGCCGGGCGTCTGCTCGATGCTCGGCGGTGCGTCGGTACTCGGTGCACCGCTGGTGTATCGCAATCAGAGCCTGTCGGTGTTGTCGGGCGTGTTGCCCCACGAAGACCTCAAGCGGCGACTGGCCGATGCCGATGCGGCGGTGATCATGAAACTGGGGCGCAATTTTCCGAAGGTCCGTCAGGTCTTGGAAGAACTCGGTCTGGCGGAGCGTGCGCTGTACGTCGAGCGCGCGACCATGGCCAATCAGAAAATCGTGCCGCTGGACCAAGTCGAGCCGATGTCCTCGCCGTACTTCTCGCTGATCATCGTTCCCGGTGAAAGGTGGCAAGGCTGATGGCCCACTCCGCTCCGGCGATTGTCATTCTCGGCAATGGTAGCCTCGCCACCGCGCGCAAGATTGCGCAGCTGTACCCCGGCGCATTGATCCATGGGTTGGCCGAACGGGTCGACGGCGCGGACCGTGTTTATCATGAGTTCGGCGCAACCCTGCGCGAACTTTATCAAAAGGACACGCCAATCATCGCGCTGTGCGCCGCCGGGATTGTGATCCGCACCCTGGCGCCGTTGCTGCTGGAAAAAGGTGCCGAGCCACCGGTGCTGGCCGTGGCCGAAGACGGCAGCGCCGTGGTGCCGCTGCTCGGCGGCCTCGGTGGGGTGAATGTCATGGCGCGCGAGATTGCCGCCGGCCTCGACGTCGCGGCGGCGATTACCACCAGCGGTGAGCTGCGTTTCGGCACGTGCCTGCTCAATCCCCCCAGCGGCTATGCCTTGGGCGATCTGGAGCTGGGCAAGCGCTTTGTCTCGGACTTGCTGGCCGGCGAACACGTGCGCATCGAAGGCGCTGCGCCCTGGTTGGCGCAAGCACAGTTACCGCAGGATCCCGAGGCTCATTTGTCGATCCATGTCGGCAGCGCGGAACGAACGCCGGTAGCCAATGAACTGTTGATCTACCCGCGCAGCGTGTTGTTGGCGGTCAGCGCCAGTGTGGCGGATTTGCCCCAGGCGATTCGCGCGGCGCTACGTCAGGCGCGAGTCGCCGTTCAATCGCTGGCGTGCTTGCTGGCGCCGGTCACGGAGATGGCCAACTCGACGTTGCGCGAAGCGGCGCTTGAGTTGGGTGTGCCGCTACGCTTTGCGTCACCCACCAGCGATGCCAGCGAGCTGGCCCGTGGGGCCGTTCCCGCTGCGACGATTGTTCCGGTCGATGCGAATCTGGCGCTGGCAATCGCCGAACAGCCTCTGGACGTCGCGCAGATCGGCCAGCCACGCGGTCGACTGGCGGTGATCGGCCTGGGCCCGGGCGCTGCCGAACTGATGGTGCCCGCGGTGAAGGCCGAACTGGCCAGAGCCACTGACGTGCTCGGTTATGAAACCTATGTGCGCATGGCCGGCCCGTTTCGCCCGGATCAAGTGCTGCACTGCACCGACAACCGCGAAGAAATGCAGCGGGCCCGTCACGCCTTCGAACTGGCAGCCCACGGGCGGTCGGTGATTGTGGTCTCGTCCGGTGATCCCGGCGTATTCGCCATGGCGGCCGCGGTGTTGGAAGCCTTGCATGAGTCGAGTGACCCGGCCTGGCACAGCGTCGATCTGGAGATTCTGCCGGGGGTTTCCGCTTCGCTGGCGACGGCTGCTCAGGCCGGTGCGCCGTTGGGGCATGACTTCTGCGTGATGTCGCTGTCGGACAACCTCAAGCCGTGGTCGATCATCGAGAAGCGTCTGGACCTGGCTGCCGAAGCTGATCTGGCGCTGGCTTTCTATAACCCGATATCCCGTTCTCGGCCGTGGCAGTTGGGCCGTGCTCTGGAAATCGTCGCACAGCACCGTACGCCGCAAACCCCGGTGGTTCTGGGCCGTGATATCGGCCGGCCCGGCCAGACGCTGCGGGTCACTACCCTCGGAGCGCTCACGCCGAAGCAAGTGGACATGCGCACCATGGTGCTGATCGGCTCGTCCACCACGTGTGTGTTCCCCCGCGCCGAAGGCGGCGACTGGGTGTACACACCGCGCTGGTATGGTAACAAACCCCTCTGCTGAACCCTGGCGGCCCGCTCGGGCCGCCTCCATCACCTCAGTCCGTTTATTCCCCTCGATTGTTTCGGCATTTGTGCCTGTAAACCTATTCGGTTGTTTGAGTGGGATTTTGTCGTCTGCCACGAAGAATTTTTATTCTGCCTTGTAGGAAGTTCTACTTTGATGCCGGGATTCTTCAGTGTGTGACGAATCATGATTTCAGGCGTTTGTTATAAGGTCGGGGCTATAAAGGGTTTTTCGGAGTTCTGACTTGTACGTCATGGGTAAACGAATAAAAGTGCATAAGTCTGTAACACGGAGTGTAGTGTTTGTTTGGTAATTAATTGAATTCCTTGTTGCTTGAATGGTGCTCGGGCGGCAGGTTATTTTTATGTTGTGCATTGTTGGTGTTAGTTAGTTTTGGCGTGTGTGTACAACGTTGCAGAGAGAAAGAGGTTTTGGTGCTCATCCCGGAGGCGCAGGGCTTTCTTTGTCTTATTGGAAGCAGGTCAAGTGTCCGGGTGCCTGAGTGTGCTTGTGAAATTATCCTTGTCTAGAGTCGGCCTCGGCTATTTGTACACAATAAATGGAAGTGTTGTTTATGAGTGAATCTAAGTTTTCGTTTGCGGGTGGCTACGTCAATTTTGTGGATTTGTTCAAACGGGTGGATTTTGAACAGGCATTAATATCGCACAAAGGCTCTGATCAATATGATGCGGTGTTTCGCTATTACTTGGGTTGTGTCGATTCGCTGGATTCTCCACAACTGTTAGAGCCGTTAGGGCTGCTAAAGCAAGCATTGGGGGCTTTGGAGGGAGGTAGCCGCCGGCGCCGTGCGGCAGAGTCGCAGCCATCTTTGAATGGTGGTGCCGAGGCTGATGATTTGGCGCAAATCTACAACAAAGTAGAGGGGTTCGAAGCGCGTCTGCACAACAGCCTTGAGCAACTGAAGACACCTGCCACCGAAGTGCCGAAAAATCTGCATTTTGTCTGGCTTGGCGGCGGCGTCGGGGCGATTCAGCGTGACTACATCAATATATGGAAGCAGGTGATGGCCGCAGAGGGCTATCACCTCAGTCTCTGGTACGACAGCGACGCGCTGCTGGCCTATGAAACCAACCGGGTCATTGTCGAAGCCGCCAAGGCCGACGCCATGCTCAATGGCGGGCAAACCAGTGCTGACGCGATTGAACTGGGCGACCGCTATGAAGAACGTGCCATCGTTCTGAAGCAGCAAATGCATGCACACATTACGCAGGCGGTGGAAAACGGCGGCAGCGCCGATGACGCCAGAATCGATTTACTGGTTCGAGCCTACGGCCAGGATGAGGTGCGACTGAGCGTCCTGAGGAGCGATAACCGGCTCAGCCTCTCGGCATTGGCCGGGGGGGGGCTGGTGCTACGCGATCTTGCCATTGGTGAGGCACCGCTGCATTTGCAGGATATCTACGAGCGCGAGATCAGCCTGCGTGGCAATTTTGCGGCGGCCTCTGACATTGTGCGCGCCGAGGCTTTGGTCGCCGAGGGCGGCAGTTACACCGATGTCGATAACCTGCCACCGCTGTTGGAAAAACTGGGTGAGGTAGATATCCGTGCGTTCAAGACAGACGCGCGCCTGGGTGTGCTGCAGTTGATGCTTGATCGCAATCCTGAATGGATGCCTGGCCGTCAGGCATTGCGCAGTCGATACACCAACTACTTCGAACAGATCCCATTGGAGCATCGCGAGGCACTCGAGCGTTTCGCCAGCAGCCAACCCGAGCTGAGTCGTGTTTTTTGCCCCCCGGTGGAGCGTTTGGTTCAACCGGACGGGCTGCGAGCAGTCGCCGAACAAAGCACCTTGAGCAACGCTTTTCTGATGGCCCACCCTGGGTCAGCGATGCTCAAAGCCGTGCTTGAGCGTTTCAGGCTCAATTATGCAATCGTCGATGCCACCGCTCGCCTGGCCGATGAGCAAAACATTGTCCTCACCGATGCCGAGGCCATGAGCGGTCTTGCGCTGCAGGCCGCGACGCAGGTTTTCGGTGCTCTGCATGAGCTGTCGCCGGAAGAAGAACTGGCAGCGTCTTTTCTGGTCCAGGCTGCCGCCACCTACTACAGCGACGGCATCCGCCCCCAGAGCGAGGTGACGATCTATCTGACGGGGCCTGCGGCCGTGCGTGCGGGAATGGCGGACTATGAAAAGACGCATTTTACGCCTCGAACCGCCGAAGAGTGGCGAGCGGAGGTTGCCATCCCGGTCATCGCCACGGTCAACAGGGCTACCGAGGAGGAGCTGGATCACTCCTGGAAAGAGAATGAAAGTGACACCAGGCAATGGCTGGACAACGAGAAAAAACGTTGGCAAGAGGGCCGGTTCAAAGCCCGTTATGCGGGTGATCTGGCGCAGTTGCTCAAATACCGGACCCTCGACTTCGAGGAAGGCTGGCCGGTGATCGAGGGGCGCCATGTGCTGTCCACCGACCTGTTGCAACATCTGGCCGATGAGCTGGGTGAGCCGTTCATGCGGATGATGAATCGTGGCCATAACGGTGCGGTGACCTTCGACAAGGCCATACCACTAAGCTTCGATGAGCGTCAGTCGATCCTGGCTCAAAGCGACGCTGCGTTGCCGCCTGCATCGTTGAGCGATCCGCAGACGCAACAGCTGTCGCTCGATACACTCCTGAGTGGACTCGCCAAGGGCACTGTCGAAGTCGCTCGGTTGAGCCCCATGCAGCGTCTGCTGCTCGGTGCCTTGACCGGTGCGCAAGCATTGGATAATCGCAGCTTCGACGCGGTTCGCCCGCAGCTGGATAACCTGGCCAACAGCTTCGGCGAACCAGGGACGGCGGGCCGCTACGCGACGATCGAACACGCACTGTATCAACGTCAGGTCCCGGCGTTTCTGGCCGGGCTTGCCAGCCCTCTCGATCATCCGCCAGCGCTTTCCGAAACCGCCCTGGGGCTGAAGAAAAATGCGCTGGAGCAACCTCTGACGTTGCGCCAGTGGGGCAAGCAGGTCGCCCGAATCCAGCAGGTCGCGAAACTTGAATACCGTGACCAGATTGTCGAGCACCTCGGTGCTGTTCTGGACGGTTTTGATGCGGGCACCGTCAAGCTGGTACCGCAGGATTTACTGCTACAGGGCGCTGGTGACAGGGTGGGTGGACGTTGTTATCCACTGGCGCTGGTAATGGCGGCAGCCTTGTCGGAGGGGAAGGCCGCGGCCTACATTCTGCGTGAGCGATTCTATCTGGGGGTTATCGAGCCTGAGGGGAACGATTCGGCGATTTTTCTGCACAGCCTGGAGGCGTTGCGCGGTGTGCAGATCAGCGAGGTGGGCAACGCGCTGGCGCGTTCGGATCTGAATCAGGTCGTGAACATTCTGCAAGCCAGAACTGCGACCAGTACGCTGATGCTCAACTCCGATAATCACGCCATGCTGGTGGCCAAAACCATCGAGGGCGAACGCAGCACTTATCACTTCTACGATCCGAATTTTGGCGTATTCGAGTTCGAGCATCCGACCCTGTTCAGACAGGCGTTGGAACAGTTCTTCCTCCGGCAGGGGATGGCCAGGCATTACGCGGCCTATGGCGATGCGGCGCGTCCGACCTTCGATCTGATCGAACTGGAAGGCGCGCGGGTGTCGGGAGTGGCATTGCCTGGGGCAACTCCGGTCTCGAAACTGCTGCAACCCGGCACGTTGGCGGGACAGTCGCAACGCCCGGTCAGGCAGCGTCTGGCCAGTGCCCGCGGACAATCATTGATGAGTAACCCTCGTCTGGGCAGTTGTCTGCTGGCGCTGGACAGTCATTGGTGGGCGCAACAGATCGCGCAAGTGACGACCCGCCTCCGGCAGCAGAATCAGCTGGCACCACAGCTTGTGCCGCTGTTCGAAACCCTGGAGGTCATGCCGGACGGGGCGTACCGGATGAACCTGATCGACCCTGCAAACCCTGAGCATGCGGTACGAGTCATCACCGAGGACCATCGACTCTTACGCATTAAAAATTACCTCTCGGAACGTTTTTCAGCCTTGGCCAACAAATCGTCCGCCCCGGGCGATCCTGTCGATCCCACCGATGTTGGTAGTGTCCACACCCTGAACGCCGGCTTCGCCATACAAGCGCTGATGAACGCATTGAGAGGGCAGGAAGGGCCTGACCGGCCGCTGACCCTGGCGGTCCGGTTACACGCCTATGTCAATTACGCGCAATTGGTGCATGGCAACGTGGTCGATGTAGCGGGTCTGGTAAGCCTGGTTCGGCAGGCACTGGTTGAAGAGAAACTGATCGCCCATACCGTCGCGCCAGTGGTCAGAGCGGCTGTGGGGCCGAGCGTGGGCGAAGCGACAGGGGGACTGTTGCAGTTGGCGAATGTCGGGTTCGACATCTACCAGTTGGCGACTGCGCAAAGCGATGTCGAACGTGCCCGGTTCGGGACGCAACTGACTTTCGACTCGGCCAGTCTGGTGTTGTCGGTGGGGGCTTATGCTGTCGGCGTCACAACCGCTGGGGCGTTTCTGGGCGGGGCTGCGGTGATTCTGGCAGGGTTGGCGGTGGGGGTGGCGGCACTGGCTCAGGGTTTTGCTGTCATTGCCGAAGAAGCCAAACAGGTCGGGCTGTTTTTCGATGAAATCGAGAAGGCCCATCGCCAAGCCTGTCGATTCGACAGCGCTTTGGACGCGTGGATAACGCGCTCGTCGTTGATCGTTCAGACGCTGGATCTGGTCGCCGGCAAACTGCTGCTCGACAGCCCCAAGCTGTACCCGCTGCGTGATCATTTCGGGGTGCCGACCTTTGATGGCGATTACGAGCGGGCGATCAATATTCGTCGAGAACTGGGTCTGCCCGGTCACATAACATTCACTCCATCCGCCGGGCAGGTCATTGTGCTGCCCTGCACACCGCAAACCTGTTATGGCTATGAGTACAAGGCGCTGCCCTTCGCTACGCTGCGCCATGACACCGGGTTCGACACGGCCCGACGCCTGGAGAAAAGGAAAGCGGATGGCAGCCGTCTGTTTCTGTTTTCCTTCTATTCATTTCCCAGCGAGTACATCCTTTATCGCCTGTTCCCGGTCTATCGACCAACAGTGATCAATGTGCTGCTCGATGCCGTCGAGCGCTCACTGGTGGTGCCTGTTCTGCCGCCGATCTGGCACGGAAAAGTCACCTATCAGATCCGGGGAGCCGGCAAGCAATGCGCATTGGTGCTCAATCCTGGGGTGAGTCTGACACTCGACTCAGCCAGCGGTACCTCGCGATGGGTGCTGGAGGCGTCCTGGGCCAGCGAGCAAGACGTTGTTCTGGGGGGGCCGGCGGGCCTGCAGATCGGCACCGTCAAGGTGGAGTTCACAGGCAGAGGTCTTCACGACGTCCTGATCCGGATCGCCAACAATCAGCTGTTCCAGCTTGCACGCGCAAAACAGCAGATGAGCCTCGTCGAGCAGGATGTGCCATCGGGTATGGATCGGCAGACGTTGCAGGAGCATTTCAAGGTTCTGGCTCGAGAACATCGTTTGGTGATGCCGTATACGCCGGTTCACCACTATCTGATTCCGTTCGAGAAACCGGACGAGCCCCGGTACACGACGGCCTGGTACGACGCGAAGGAGGATCGTTTCCTGTACATCCGTAGCGAGGAGGTAGGGGCCGCCGATGAAGCACTGCTGGGGACGGTGGCAAGCGGCTACGCCTATTTCTACGAACCGCAGAATTACGAAATATGGCAAGTCGACGCGGTAACCGGGCTGCTCAGTCACCGTTATCGGTTGCTGCTCAAAAACCCGGCAGCCACCATCACGAGCGTCGAGGCAGATGCGCAGGGGGTGATTCACGTCGTACAGGAAATCGCTCGCGAGAATCAGGGCTGCGATGTACTGGTCTACGTGATCCATGACGGGCAACTGCTGCTGAGTTCGGTCACCCGCGACATGGATCCGGCGCTGGAGTCGGTCTTCAGTGCCAGCGACACACTGGTCGACTGGTCGCAGGTACTGGGCCGCTATTACCCCTTTACGCCTGTCACTGCCGATCACGCCTTTGTCACTGTCGACTGGCAGCCGGCGCCCTTTGTTTCGGTCTGCTGGACGTTCGAAGCGAACACACGGGACATGGCTTGGGTTCGTCACAGTGACCACCTGATCATCCGTCCCTCTCCATGGCTTCATCGTGGGCGCGGCTGGGCCGATTCGATCAAGAACATGACTGATCTGACACTGCTCACACCGGCGGACGGCAGCGATGTGTTTGTCATCTACGACAGGCTCAAGCAGCAGCTGTGCCGCAAGCAGCGCACCCTGGTGGCGGGCAAAGGGCATTGGTCCCATACGTGGGAACAGCCCGGGGAGCTGGAGAATGTTGTGGCTGTCGAAGGTGGGTACCTGGCGCTGACGTCGCAGGGGCTGTTTTTCAACCTGACGCCCCAGGGATATCTGGAGCTGGGCGGCCTTGGCGAGTCGTGGTTCAAGGATCGGATGCACTGGTGGTCCGCATTGGAACCGCTTGCCCGGCAACACGCAGCCGAGCGTTTTGCCCTGGTCGGCCTGAGCAACTTCAGCGGTGATGCGAGGTTGTGCGCCTGGTACGTCGGCAATCGATTGTTGCTGGCTGATCTGGGCCATGGAAAAGAAGTGCGCCTGCTCGGCGTTACCCCTGATAGCGAGGCGGCCTGGTTATTCGATGTTTCGAACGGCGAAGTCTATCGTCAGGCGTTCTTCGCTCCGCAGAGGCTGGAGCCTGCGTTCGGCCAAGGCTCGCGATTGCTGGTGGCCGACGCGCTACCCGCCGCCGAGCGTGAATGGGCGCCCTGGCAGTTTGCCGAGGTGACGGTTGAGGGCGCCGGGCTGCGAGGTACCACACTTGAAGGCGTGGTGTTCGAGCTACGTTATCGAGAACCGGCATTGATCACCGGCGTCACCCATGAATGGGTCATGACTCAGGGGGAGCGACCGTACCAAGGCCTCAAACAATTGACGGACAGCCAACCTCATGCCGCGCTGCTGTCGGTAGAGGACGTCGGCAGTCTGATGTGGTTTGTAGTCGATACCGCACGTGTGATTCGGGTGCCAAAGGTCGCGATTCCGGAGTCCTTCGAGCTGTTGGGAACGCAACAGCAGACCAACGTGTTGCTTCATGAAGACAAGGATGGAATGTTGCTGACCTACCCGGACATGGGGCATGCGGGACCACTCAGTTATGTCCGGCGTAATGCCGAAGTCATGGTTATTGAAGGTCAGATGAAAGTCGACGATGTTCTGCCGTTGATGCCGGACGATGTCACGACCCTGATCCTGCGCATGGGGCAAGGTGCGGTAAGTTACCGGCTGTCGAAGGCTGCCTGGCTGAGGCTTGAGTCGGTCATTCTCGATTGCCGGCATTCGCTGGGCAATGCGCAAACGATTCCCGGCAAGTTGATCTGGGAGCTGGAAAATCCTGAAAAGCTGATGCTGAGCATCGTTCAGGAACACCTGGTGATCATTGACCCGGACAGCGGGCACAGTGTGATCTTTCGTGAAGTGTATGCGACGGATTTCAACTTGCGCGGCGAAGTCTTGCTCGGGTTCGAAGGGCATCGACCTTATAGCGTTTCGACACTGGTGCAGAGGCTGGTCACTCGGCAGAGCCTGCATGACAGTGCAACGCTGGGTGAACTTCTAACGGTATCGACTGTTGAGTTGGAAAGCAGCCTGGTGGGTTGATTACCGGCTGTTGTCTGCGATTTGAAAAGCGATTGGGCGATGTGCCCCTCAAGGAACTGAAGTTACTTGAGGGGGTTCGCTTGTGCCTGAGTTTCAAGAGTTAATCCAATAGGGACATTATGAACAGGGACGTTATGAGTGAATTGATGCAGTTGCCCGATACCGGGCAAGGTTTTGTCACGGCTATAGGTTTATCCGGATTCTCCGGTGACCTCGGTGAGTTTGCAGGCAGTGAAGAACACGCCGCACTCAACCGGTATTATACGGCGGCGAGTGAAAGTGATCGGCTGTCTGATCAATTGGCGCCGGCAAAGTTGTTCCTGGAAACGCTTGCCTCGCTGATCCGGCAAAAAACCGGGCCGATGACCGACACGCTTCGCAAAGCCAATGCCGACACCAAAGCTTATGTGGCCAGGATCGAAAAGACGGTAGCAATACTTGCCAAAGTCCATCCACCGGTGCCGAAAAACATGCATTTCGTATGGGTGGGTGGCGCTCTGTTCGGGGATAACCAGCGCGACTACTTCAATATCTGGAAGCAAGTGCTGAGCAAAGACGGACATACCTTGAATCTTTGGTATGACCCTGATGCGCTGATGGCTTTTGATACCAACCGGATCATTACTCAGGCCGCCAAGGCGCATGCCATGGAGTCGGGCGGGACAGAGCTGAGCAGTGCCGCCAAACTGGTCGATTTGATCGAGAAGCGTGTAGTGGTGCTGCGCCAACAGATGTTCGAGCACATCAAGGCAGCGCAAAAACAAGGCATCAAGGCTGATGATGCCCGTATCGATTTGCTGGTGAAAGCTTATGGGCAAGATCGGACGGCGCTTGAAGCGGCGAAAGCCCGATACCTTGAGAGCCACATGGCGATGGCGGGCGAACAGGTTCGAGTGCGCGATGCACGTGCGGCATTTGGTTCGCATTTTCTATGGGACGTATACGAGCGTGAAGTGTCTTTTCGCGGGAACCTGGCCGCGGCTTCCGATGTGGTGCGACTTCAGGCGACAAGTCTGGAGGGCGGGAATTACAGCGATCTTGATTATCTGCCGTTACTCGTCGAGCAGATGGGTGAAGTAAACATCAAGGCATTCAGCTTCGAACAAAAATTGGCTGTGTTGCAGTTATTGCTGGATAAAAATCCGACGTTGATGCCAGGTCGTGACAAAAGCAGGTACAAGAGTTACGCACATCATTTACCTCCTGAACATCTAGAGGCTCTGACCCGATTTGCCGAAAGCAATCCTGAGGTCGCTGACATTTTCGCCGTGACGAAAGGGCTCACCGTTCCAGAAAGTGCTGTCCGCCTGGGGGCACCGGTAGGCACGGAAATGAACGCATTTATCATGGCCCATCCTGAGTCAGGAATGGTTGATTCGATCATGAGGCGAATTCGGAGTAATTACGACACTCTGACCAAGGTTGAGCAGGAACTAATAGCCTCTGGAAAACAATGGGATCGTAATGCGGTAATTGATATCGGAGGCAAAATTGTTGGCGCGAATAATGACCGGGTTACCAATTCGGCATCGGGTCGCTTGGCTTATGTCTCCGCTCTAGCGGACTACCATCGCGACGGTATAGACCCACTGGCGCGAAGCACCATCTCAATGACCGGTCCCGGCGCCGCTATTTGGGGGGTTGAGGACTTTATGGATGCCCACTGCATTGCGCAAAAGGGCGCCGAGGTAAGGGAAAGGCTTCGACTTGTAGAAATCGGGTACAACCGGGCGACTGAAGAAGAGTTGATCAGTGGCTGGGTGGAAAATGTTAAAGAGCCTGAACAGTGGCTGGAGAAAGAACGGCAAAACTGGCGCGACGGTAAATACAAGGCTCGATACACCGGCAATCTTGCGGAGTTGCTGAAGGCGCAGACCCTGACCTTCAAACAAGGCTGGCCGGTGATCGAAGGCAAACCCGTGTTGCTGACATCGGTGCTGCAACAGCTGCTTGATGATCTGGGCGAACCCTTCATGCGCGCGATGAATGAAAAGTTGAGCGGCGACATCACGTTCAACGATCGCATCGCCCTCGACTTTGAGACACGACAGCAAATCCTGGCGCAACCTACCAGCAAACTTCCGGAATCTATAGGCGCCGAGTCGCTTGGCAATATGAACGAGGCATTGGCGCGTATCGCCGGCGGCAAGTTGCCTGCTGAGCAGTTGAGCCCGCTGCACCGTGTCGTGTTTGGCGGCCTGTTCGGTGCACCTACTCTGGATCAGGAGGGGTTCGCACCTGCCTGGAAGGAAACGATCGCCCTCGCCGAAAGCACTCAGGATCGCGGGCTTTTCGCACGTTACGAATTGATCGAGCAGACCCTGTTCAATCGGCGACCGGCGATGTTCGAAGCCGGGCGCAATGCTTCATCCCAGTCCGGGCAGGTGCCAGAAAACTCGCGGGTACTGAAGGCCCAGGCCCTTGCCGCACCGTTGAGCGTGCGGCAGTGGGGGGAGCACGTCCACAGGATCGAAACGGCGACCAGGAACGAATACCGGGCGTCGATTCTGCAGAGAGGGCATTCAGTCCGTGAACGGTTTTTCCAGGCCGGGGCCGCCGCTGTCAAACAGTTGCCGCAGGAGCTGCTGGTCCGCGGGAGTGGTGATCCGGGCCGGCGTTGTTATCCCCTGGCGCTGGTCATGGCCGCAGCGCTTGAAAGTGGCAACACGGCAGAACGGGCCTTGATCGGTAAACTGGCGATTGCCAACCTCGCGCCTGACGCCGCTCAAACCCATGCGTTGCTTCATGTTCTGGATGAGTTGCGCGGCATTCCCATGTCGCAGTTCGGCGAAAAAACGGCGGCCGTGAATCTGAGCGCGACCATGCAGGCGCTGGAAGCGAAAACCTCCACTGGTAGCTTGATGCTCAACACTGACAATCACTCGATGCTGGTGAGCAAGGTCGTGGAGCAGGGTGAAACATCCTATCGATTTTATGACCCCAACTTCGGCCTGTATGCTTTCAGGCGAGCAGAGGATTTGCAGCAAGGCATCAACAACTTTTTGCAGGATGAAGTGATTGCCAGGCTCTATGGCCTCGGCGAGATGTCGAACCTGGCTTTCGATGTGATCGATCTCAATGGTTCGAGCATTGCCGAGAAGTCTTTGCCTTCGCGGGTGACTGTCGGCGATTTACTGAGGCGCGAGCAGATGGCCGGCGGACGGTCAATCGAGCCTTGGCAGCATCACGCGGCATTACGTGCCCGTTCATTGTCGGAAAATGCCCGGCTGGGTGATGGCCTGGCTCGGCTGGACGCCCAGGGTTGGGCGCAACAGATCGAAAGCGCCACCATTCGCTTGCAGGCAGAGCATCAGTTGAGTCGTGACTTTGTGCCGGTCTTTGAGTCATTGAAGACCGGTGCGACAGGCCTGCGTGAAATTACCCTGGTCAATGCCAGGGATGCCGGTCAGACCCGCAGGGTCGTGACCAATGACCTGCTTCTGGACACCATCAAGTCTCACCTGACAGACATTTACCAGACGCTGTCGGTTAAAGCGCCCCGCCCTGGTGTGGTTGATCCGACCGATGCGGGGGCCGTTCATACGCTCAACGCCGGATTCGCCATTCAAGCCCTGTTGTTCGCTCTGAAGGATCGGGAGTCCTCCGAAGGTGGGACAACGGCATTGACGTCTGCGGTGCGCCTGCATGGCTATCTGTCCTATGCACAACTGACCCATGGCCTCGTGGTGGATGTTGTGGAACTGATCAATCTGGTACGTATCGCGTTCACCGACAGTCTATTGGTCGCCAGAACCACCTCCTCGGTGGTGATCAATGCCCTGGGGCATGTGGCCAATGAGGGGGTGGGCAATATTCTTCAACTGGCTGCGGTCGGCTTTGATATTTATCTGCTGGCCAATGCCGAGAGCGAAGCTCAGATTGCCCAGTTCGCAACCCAACTGGCGTTCGATTCCGCAGGCCTGGTGGCGGGGCTTGGCGGGCTTGGCGCATCCCTGCTCGGTGCCGGCACCGCGGCTGCGTTTCTGGGAGGGGCGAGTGTCATCCTGGGGGGGCTGGCGGTCGGCATCGGCGCGTTGGTCGAAGGTTTCAGCGGAATACTGGAGCGGGCCCATCAGGTCGGCAAATATTTGAACCTGATTGAGCAGGGTTATCGCAGCGGCGGGTATTCGCGGATTGACGATGCGCTGTGTATCAGCCCCTATGTCGTCGTCACACATCTGGACCTCGACGCACGGCTACTGCGTTACGGCGGCATACTGAATATTTACGCGGCCATTCCCGATGCAATGCATCCGCCGCAGGGCAATCCGGACCGGTCATTGTCGATCAGCATCCGTGAGTCACTCGGCTATGCATACGAAAGCGCGATTCCCGATGCCGCAGACTTTGATGTCGTCGTGCTCCCGTGCATGCCGCATTGCTACTTCGGATTCGACTATAAGGCATTGCCGTTTTCGACCACCCGCAGGGAGCATTTTGAAACGGCGCTGAAACTCGAGAACGACAGTGAAGGGGAGCGCCAGTTCTGGTTTAGTTTTTACAGGTTCCCGAGCGAATATGTGCTGCATCAACTGGTACCCAATTACTCGCAGACGTTGATCAACGTGGTACTGGATCGCAGAAACCGCTTTCTCCACGTGCCGAAATTGCCAAGAGAGCTGCACAATTTTCTGTCCTACGAAATTCTGGGACGGGGAGGGCAATGTACGGTGATGCTGGCCGAAGGTGTGCGGGCGATCACGCTGACAAAGTACGATGATGCGCCGTCGATGTCCTGGGCATTGAGTGCAGCCTGGCTGGCTGAGAGCGACGTGAAAATTGAAGGCGCTCATGTGCAGTTGGGCGCGATCCAGGTCCATGTCCCTGACAAGTCGCCTTTGCTTGTGCAACTGGACAAGCAGTCGTATCAAGTGGACTGGGAGCAAGGGGGGCTGCTCATCTCCGAGATCTCGATCGGCTCGGGCGATAATGCTTCCGCTGCACAGGCGTCCCTGCGCGAGCACGCGCGTTCCCTGCGTCTGGCCGGTCGCTACACGGCTGTCCGGGATTTTCCTGTCCCCTACAGCGATCCCCTCGAACCGGTTTACACCACGGCCCAATACGACCGCAACGAAGACCGTTTCCTGTTTGTCCGTGGCCTGGATCCGGCCTATCAGAAAGCCGCTTGCCTGGGCGCCATTGTCGACAAGTACGCATACTACTATGTCCCCGACGAAGTTCTGATCTGGCGCACGGATGTGGCCACCGGGCAGGTCAACCGGATTTACCGGTTGATGGATCCAGTGCCGGGCTCAAGGATTTCGGCCTTCCAGGAACTGGAGGGAGGGTTGATACGGATCGTTCAGAAAGTCGTGCTGCGTAACGGTCGTGACATGAAGATGACTTACCTGCTCGGCGCAAATGACCTCTCGCTGTTTTCTGTCATTGGCCCACTGACCGAGGGTCAGAAGGCATTGCTGCAACGCAAGAGCACAGTCTCCCTTTCGTATTTCTTCTGGGATTACGAATTGATGGTACGCGACGAGAAACTCGCGCCTTTCGATGCAGTGAGTGTCGTGGATTATCAATGCGCCCCGCTGACTTCGATCACCTATTGGCATGACGATTCTCGCAATCCCATCAATCTCTGGTTGCGACGCGATGACGGGCTCGTGATCCGGCCGAACGTGGAAGCGGGCTCAGGCAATCTGATTTTACTTAACACCCAGGACGCCGACGGCGATACGTTCCTGTTCTTTGATCAGCTTCATCGCAGTCTCTACCGACAGCGGGTGACGGTGCAGAACGAGGAGCCATCCGTGCCTGCTGCAAAGATTCTGCCTCACGAGGTGGTCGAGGTGTTTTTCCAGGAGCAGCGCCACATTGCGCTCACCCGGAACGGGATGCTGTATCAACTGAGCAGGACTGATGAGTCGCGGCTGGTTGCGCTGAACAAGGATTGGCTGGCACAGGCCGCATCGGCCGCCGGTGACGGTTTTGAATGGCACACGAGCGTTGTGGCACTTGCCGAAGAGACGGCTACCGACGGTTTTGAAGTGTCCGGTGTGCAGAATGTCCCCGGCAATGCGTTCCTGCGTGTCTGGTGCCTGGAACGACGCATGTTGGTTGCCGATATGAGGGCGGGTCAATCCGTACAGCTATTGGCGCAGACCCCAGACAAAGAGGCTGCATGGTTATGGGATCCGGCCTCGGGGCAGGTCTATCGTCAGCCCTTCATGGAGCCCGAAGCGTTTGCGGCGGCCTTTGCCAATGGCACGCGCCTGTTGCATCGAGATCGGTTGCCGGCAATGCAGCGGGTGGCTGCGCAATGGTCTTTCACCCGGATCGCACCCGAAGGCGCGGGATTGCGTGGCTTGACCCGAGAGCATGTGTGGATCGAGCTGTTTGAAGGTGACGCACCTCGTATCGTCGGTGTGGAAAGCGATTTCTTCTTTGGTCTTGGCACCCGGCAGGCGCGGGAAAACAAGCTGCTCCAGTTGATTGCCGGCCGCTTCTGCGCGCCCGTTTTGACCGCAGGCAGATTCGATGATCTCTTTGCCTGGTATGACACAGGTGCCAAGCGCCTGTACTACTCGACCGTACAAACCAATGGGCATTGGCCTGCTTATCTGGGCGCGCGCGATGGCGAAATTGCGCTACTGCACAATACCGTCACCCGCGAGGTGTTCAGTAACAGAAACGGTGCGTGGCTGGTGCCGGACCATGATGTCTGGATGCATGCAGACATGGTGAGTCGGACGGCCCAGGTGATGACGATCCAGACCCGGGACAACATCGAGGACTTGCTGATGCTCATTCCGGACGGTGTCACCATTCTGGTGCTGGGACTCGAAGGCCAGATGACATGCCAGATATCAGAAGCCGCCTGGTTACGGCTCGACTCCCTGATTATCGACTTCCATCAGCCAGCGCCCCGACAGCGTCAATTGCTCGTGCAACTGCCGCCTATGGATCACTGGCGGATCACGTTGGCCGAGGGGCATCTGTTGCTGACCGATCCAGATGATGGGCGCAGCCTGATTTTTCGAAATGTCGACTCCGCCGGAACGGTATCGCGGAACACGTTTAATCTGCTGATCAATGTTTCCGGCGATCAGCTGTTCGTCACCCTTGAGGAGCTGATGCTGGACCTGGAGGAGGGTGTCAGTCTTGATCTGGTGAAACTGCTGGAGAAGGCACTCGAGACGTAGTCCCGTAAGCGGACAATCAGTCTCCAAGGGTCTACGGCAGGCTGCGGGGTTGATCCCCCGCAGCCTTTTTCATGAGGCACTGGCGCCAGGTACGAGATAGCCCTTCACCCCGGTAAAAATAATCTGTGCCGCCAGTGCGCAGACAAACAATCCCATCAAGCGGCTGACGATCTGCAGGCCTTGATCGCCCAGAATCCGTTCTATCCGGTTGGACAGATAAAGCACCACGCCGACCGTGAAACTGGCCAGCGCAATACTGAGAATCGCCGTCAGCTTGTCATCCCAGTGGGGCTGGCTCACGCCCATCACCAGCAGAGCACCGATGGTACCGGGGCCGACGGTCAGCGGAATGGTCAGCGGGACGATGGTCACGTCCTGCTGCACATTGTCGGTCTGTACCGCTGACTTGCCCTGGGCCATGCCCAGCGCCGAGATGAACAGCACACTGCCGGCGCCGATGCGGAACGCGTCCACGGTGATGCCGAAAACACTGAAAATGACCCGTCCGAACAGGTACAGCAAGACGCTGGAGACCAGCGTGGCGGTTGCCACTTTCCAAGCCAGGCGTCGCTGCTCTTTACGCGAATAGCCGCGGGTCAGGCTGATGAAGCAGGACAACACGAAGAATGGGCTGTAGAGCACCAGCATCTTCAGGTAAACGCTGAATAACACGTGGAGCATGGCAAGCTCACTGGCGAGGGAAGTCGTGGGGAGTCTATCAGGCGCTACAAGGTCTGTCGGCTCGCTCAATTCGCGCCCGTCCACGCCGTGCTGCCGGGCGCCTTTCAATTAATGCACGCCGGCATGACCGCGCGGCCACTCTTGCATCAATGCGGGCGGACATCAAATGTTGTTCTTCATCAATTGAGTGGCCTGATTTTTTCTTGTTAGTGTGTTGGATCAAGAAGTCTTCTGTGGACAAGATTGAACATATCAAAAAATCAAAAAAAGCCAGGTAGGCAGGGGTTTTAAATGGAATATGAGTTGAAAGAAAATACCAAAACGATTGCGCCGAAAAACAGTGCTTCGGTTTTACATAACAGTTTGTTGGGTTTTAGTGGCGAGCTTTCAAAGCAGGATAAACAGTTTATAAAAAACAGTGTTAGATATGCAAAGGCCCGCGCGAGCAAAAAATACAATAGCGTCGAACAGGCTGCTGAGTGGTTCGAATATTACTCAGGAGTACTCTGGTCTATCGGTTGGGGGCTTGATCAGCCACTGGTGGAAGTAATCGACAAGAAATTTTCCGGAAGTGTCACGGAGGCGTATCTGGATGTCATGTCCAGGAAGGTCGGGCGTCGTAAGGCTGCGACCCTGGTAAACGCTTTAGATCTGCTGGGGCGCGACGATGTGTTGAAAGGTTCCTTCGCCGCAAGAGTGAGAGAGTCTGCTGAGCTTGAGATTTTGCCCGTCGAGCTTAACCCGGATGGCTCGTTGGGAATATTCGTGAGTCATGTACGTCTTCTTAAACTTGACTGGTCTACTGGCTTTTGGAGCGTCGGACTCTCGATGGCACAACTGGATATCAGGGTGCGTGAGTTCACTATTCGGAAACTAGAGATCGAAAAAAACCGCCAGGTACTGCAGGACGCACTGGATGAGTTGGAAGATCAGGATTTTATCGATCTGATATCGGGCAACTGATCAAACTGAGCCTGTCCGGTGCCATCCACTAGGCGACTTGTGGTAGGGATATTTGATTATTTATGCGTTGTAATTATTTGTATGTGTTCATTGTTTGTGGTTTTTAAGTTGGCTTTGATAGTATTGTTTCTGAGCCGGGTTGGCTCATATTAATAACAAAGGAATGTTGAAGAATGAATCAAGTTACTGTTTTAAATGATGCGGAGCAGGCGGAATTAATTACTGGCCTGATCAAGCAATATCCCGCCTCTCAGGCAAAATTGCGTATGGCGGGTTTTTCGGCAAAGTCGGGGTCGAACCTGATCGACCTTGACAATATTCAAGCGGTGGTCGATGGGCCTAATATTGTCAGTTTGTTGGAAGGCATGACTCGCCGCAACAAAAAAGTTACGCTCAATACTTATCGGTTTGCCGAGATCATGGCCACCAACAAGTACCCCGAAAAAAACCAGATGGAGGAGCGATTTCAGTTTTTGGTACAAGTTCTTACATCGTTGAAATGGACCAAAATTGTCCAGGTTTCCAAGGAGTATGAAAAGAAAACACAAAGTCTGACCATGGCGAATGTAGTGGTCGATATTGTTGGCAGTATCGTCAAGGGCGTCGCCGGAGGAGTCGGTATCCCCTCTCTGGTTTCCGATACCCTTGGCACTCTCAACCAGGACGAAAAAGCGCTCACCCTTTTCAATCGTTCTGTAGAGAAAGACAAGGGGCGTCGTTTTGGAATAGCCTCCGGCGTACAAGACAAGGAAGGTTACGTAAACATGGCTGTGGCGGCTGTCAATTATTCCTCGGAGCCTGGCAACGACGGTGGCGTGCTGTTCTTTGAATGGAAAAGTTCTGAAGTCAACGTCTACCAGGACACTGCGTACATGGTCATCCATGAGGAAGATTATCCCGCGAAAAGGGAGGAGGCGGTAAACGCCTACCTGGATGAGCTGGATGAGCGAGCATTCCAGGCCATTTTAGCCGGTAAGTAACAATGGAACCGGAGGTATTTGCCTCCGGTTTTTTTTGAGTCCAAGAAGTAACGCTTATGTTGAATTTAAACTACGACATGTTTGCTGTTGGTGGAAGCATTTTGTTGCTGTCACATGAACTGAATCAAAGCGTACGGGATGATGTGCTCGATTCGACTTTATATATGCAACTTGCTTCGGCGGCCAAGCTGCCTTCATTGACCGAGTATGAGCAGTGGTGGGAACTGTATCGCTCGCAACTTAATCAGTTTGGCTGGTCGCGTCTTCAGGATTTCGGCGGTTCGTTCAAACCTGATTCGAAGCAGCCGTGCCAGACGATAAGTCAAATAGTGGCATCCAAAGTCAGTCTTTATCTTTCCAGCCCATATGTCGAAGCCATTGACCGTGCGCGGGTCGAATTGTCCAGACTACCGCCACAGAGTGCAGTACGCACTCAACTGCGCCAGTATTCGGTCGCTGAGGATCAGGCCTCGAAGTTGACCAGCGTCCGATTGCAGGTCGGTATTGTCTTGGCGGGTACGCGCTTAATCTGTTTGACCTTCAGTTTCGAAACCCGTGAAACGCTCCCGAACTCAATCATTGAACACATCTTTCGAACAAACGATCTCGTCGGGGAGATCGAGTTCAACGGGTGTATTTCGGTGCTGGATTCGACGGCCTTTGAGCCGTGGCGCAAGAGAGTTGCTATGGCAGTTGCACCTGCTCGTGAGGAGCTTATAAAGGCCGTGCACTCGCTAAAAACCAATGAGTAGGCAGTTGTTTGGGGTGTTCAATCCCTGATACCTGAAAAAATGACCTGCACTGTCCAAGTGCAAACAAATATCTGTCGATTCACGACGGTTGAGTCGTGGCGCGATTCTGCTGATCACGCTGGGCAACCCAATGCTCGATCAGGTCGCGCAGCTGCGACAACTCGACCGGTTTTGCCATGTGCCCGTCCATGCCGGCCTGGCGCGCGCGCTCTTTGTGCTCGGCAAGGATGTGTGCGGTCAACGCCACCACGGGGGTGCGTATTCGCTGGTTGCCGACTTCCCAGGCACGCAGTTGCTGGGTAGCGGAGAAACCGTCGAGGATCGGCATTTCACAGTCCATCAGCACCAGGTCGTAGCGTTGGGCCTTCATCGCCATCAGCGCTTCTTCGCCATTGCTGGCGGTGTCCGGTTGCAGGTTGAGCTTGCCCAGCATGCCGCGTATGACCTTGGTCGAGATGTTGTTGTCTTCGGCTACCAGGATGCGGAAATCGCTGGGTACCTTGACCGGAAGGGTCGGGCCGGAGGGCAGGTGCTGCGAGACGGGCAGGCCTTTGTTGCGCTGGTTCAGCTCGTCCGCCAGCGTGGTCTTGAGGGTATAGCCGGCCACCGGTTTGGCGAGAATGCGTTTGATCCCGCAATTACGCGCGATGATCTTGCTCGGGGCATTGCTGATACCGGTGAGCATGATCAACAGAATGTCATGGTTCAGGCTCGGGTCTTCCTTGATCTTGGCGGCCAGTTGCATGCCGGTCATGCCGGGCATGTTCTGGTCCAGCAGGACCACGTCGAAGTAATCGCGCAAGTGGGCCTTGGTGCGCAGCAGCGCCAGGGCCTCCTTGCCGGATGGTACGGCACTGACGCTCATGCCCCAGGCGCTGCACTGCTGCACCAGCACCTTGCGACAGGTGTCGTTGTCGTCCACGACCAATACGCGTGCGCCTTGCAGCGGGCCGTCCAGGTCCGAGGTCGGGTGTTCGAGACGGTCCGGGTCCAGTGGCAGGGTCAGCCATAATGTGCTGCCCTGGCTGGCGCCGCTTTTGATGCCGAATTCACCCTGCATCAAACGGATCAGCTGACGGGCGATGACCAGCCCAAGATTACCCCCCAGGCTGGTGGCCGAGAGAAAGTGCTTGCTGTGCAGTTCGGCATGCATCAACGCGTCGCGTTCTTCCGCCTCCATGGGCTGGCCGCTGTCTTGCACAGCGATGCGCAGCCGCGGTTTGGCGCTGCGTTCATCCAGGGCGACAACGATCAGGATCTCGCCTTCGTCGGTTTTCTTCAGAGCGTTTTCCAGCAGGCTCAGCAGGGTCTGGCGCAGGCGCGTTGGATCTCCGCTGATGACGCGTGGTACCTGTGGCTGGATAAAGCTGATCAGCTCGACGTTCTGCTGCTCGGCCTTGGCGCGGAAGATGCTCAGGCAGTCTTCGATCAGGGCGTTGAGGTCGAACTGCACGTCGTCCAGTTCGATCTGCCCGGACTCGAGTTTGGAGATGTCGAGAATTTCGTTGATCAGTGTCAGCAGCTCGTTGCCGGCGCTGTGGATGGTCTGCACATAGTCGCGTTGCTTGACCGACAGCGGTGTGCCCAGCAGCAGTTCGGTCATGCCCAGCACGCCATTCATCGGGGTGCGGATTTCGTGGCTGATTTTTGCCAGAAATTCGGCTTTGGCGTTGATCTCGGCGTTGCTGGCGGCCAGGTCGCGACTGACGCTGAAACGGTCTTCGGTGATGCTGCGCTGTCGCTCGCCCAAGGCAACACTCATCAACAGGCCGCTGATACAGATAAACACCAGCAGAATAATGATCAGGCCTTGCGGCGCGACAAGGGTCAGCCCCTGCAGCGCCGGCAGGATAATCAGTGTGCCGAGGTTGAATACCACCATGGCCGCCACGAACAGGCGCGCCGGGCGATAACCTTTTTGCCAGTGATGGACACTGACGAACAACATACTCAGGCCGGCCAGGGCAACCAGCACGTACGTGATGAGGTTCAGCGGCAGCGTGTTGACGAATAACAACAGCAGACCGCAGACCACGATGAACAAGATGTCGCCCAGCAGCAGCTTGTTCAGTGGGTGTGGGCCGAGCGGGGCGAAGAAACGGTAGGCGAACATCAGGCCGCAAGGTGCGGTCAGCAACAAGGCGAGGTAGGCTCCGGGTGTCTGCACGGCGTGCCAGTTCGGTAACCATGGGCCGGCCAGATTCAGCAGCAACACCAGGCTGAGCAGCAACAATACTTCGCACGCCGCCAGCCAGAGGCAGCTGCGTGAGCGGGTATAGGCATAACGGGTCAGGTTATGCAGGATCAGCATTGCGATGCAGCCAAAGAGCAGCCCGTAGATCAGCGTCAGGTTCTGAGTGGCCGCGGTCATGACCGCCGATTGCAGGGTGATGTAAGGCCGCAACTGGTGTTCGGAGACCAGCCGCAAGTAGACGTCGAGGGTTTTGTCGCTTTGTGGCAACGGCAACATGAAGTCGCTGCTGGGGAGTGGGCGCCTGGTCTGGAGCTGCCCGGTACCGGTATTCAATTGATCAATCAGTTCGTCGCCGTCGAGCACATACAGATTGAGGTGCGACAGGTCCGGTGCGAACACTCGCAGCAACTGTTCGTGTTTGCCGGGCGCGAGCCTGAAACGCAGCCATAGTGCACCCTCGGGCGCGGCCGCGGTGAGGCGGTCGAGTTCGATGGGGCTGAATTGATTGGTGTAGCGGCTGGAGCGGATGTCGCTCAGCTGCAGGTCGCCCTGTTCGTCGAGCAATACTGCCCAGCCACTGCCTTGCGCGGCTTGGGCCGGGAGCATGCAGAGCAAGGTCAGCAGAGTGACGGTGAAGCCTATGGCAATCCTGAGCCAGCGCACGGCGAAATCCCTTCGTAGGTTGATGCCAGAGTATAACTATGCGCGGCGCCGGAATAGTCAGGCAAGGGCAGCAAGCCCTTGCCTGGCCGAATGGATGGCTTATTCCTGATTTTCGCCACGCTCGCGGGCAATGGCGCGGTAGCCAATGTCCTTGCGGTAGAAGCAGCCTTCCCAGTCGATTTTAGCCGCCAGTTTGTAAGCCTGCTGCTGGGCTGCGTCGACGCTGGTGCCCATGGCGGTTGCGCACAGCACCCGACCACCGGCAGTCACCACCTGACCGTCCTTTAGCGCAGTGCCGGCATGGAAGACTTTGCCTTCCAGTGCCGCGGCTGCATCCAGGCCGTTGATGGCAACGCCTTTGACGTAGTCACCCGGGTAACCGCCAGCGGCCAGTACGATGCCGACGCTCGGACGTGGATCCCATTGCGCTTCGACCTTGTCCAGCGCTTGCGCCAGCGCCGCTTCGACCAGCAACACCAGGCTCGACTGCAAACGCAGCATCACCGGTTGGGTCTCAGGATCGCCGAAACGGCAATTGAACTCGATGACTTTTGGGTTACCAGCCTTGTCGATCATCAGGCCGGCATAGAGGAAACCGGTGTAAATGTTCCCTTCCTCGGCCATGCCGCGCACGGTCGGCCAGATCACCAGGTCCATGACCCGCTGATGGACTTCGGCCGTGACGACCGGGGCCGGGGAGTAAGCGCCCATCCCGCCGGTGTTCGGGCCGGTATCGCCGTCGCCGACGCGTTTGTGGTCTTGGCTGGTGGCCATCGGCAATACGTTCTTGCCGTCGACCATGACGATGAAGCTGGCTTCCTCGCCGTCCAGGAATTCTTCGATCACCACGCGAGAGCCGGCGTCGCCAAACGCGTTGCCTGCGAGCATGTCGCGCACCGCGTCTTCGGCTTCGCCCAGGGTCATGGCGACGATCACGCCTTTACCGGCGGCCAGGCCATCGGCCTTGATCACGATCGGTGCGCCTTTTTCACGCAGATAAGCCAGTGCTGGCTCGATCTCGGTAAAGTTCTGGTAGTCGGCGGTCGGGATCTTGTGGCGCGCCAGGAAGTCCTTGGTGAAGGCTTTCGAACCTTCCAGCTGAGCAGCGCCCGCGGTCGGGCCGAAGCAATCCAGGCCACGGGAGCGGAACAGATCGACGACACCGGCGACCAGCGGCACTTCCGGGCCGACGATGGTCAGGGAAACGTTCTTCTCGGCAAAGTCAGCCAGTTGTTCAAGCGCCAACACGTCGATAGCGACGTTCTCGCACTTGGCTTCAATGGCGGTGCCGGCGTTGCCCGGGGCAACAAAAACTTTCTGCACGCGCGGATCCTGAGCCACTTTCCAGGCCAGGGCGTGTTCACGGCCACCGCTGCCAATGATCAAAACATTCATTTCAAAAACCTCGGATGACGCTAATTCTGTGGGGGCAGCCTGAGCTGCCTGGCTAACGGTACGCGGCATCCGCCGCAGCACCAAACCTGTAGGAGCGAGGCTTGCCCGCGAAGGGATCGCCGCGGTGCATCAGCCAGACCGAGGTGAGGCCTTCGCGGGCAAGCCTCGCTCCTACAAGAGCAAAAAATCAGTGACGGAAGTGGCGCATGCCGGTGAATACCATGGCGATGCCAGCTTCATCAGCAGCAGCAATCACTTCGTTATCACGCATCGAGCCGCCTGGCTGGATCACCGCAGTGATGCCGACCTTGGCCGCGTTGTCCAAGCCGTCGCGGAATGGGAAGAACGCGTCGGAGGCCATCACCGAGCCTGCCACTTGCAAACCAGCATGTTCAGCCTTGATCGCAGCAATGCGCGCGGAGTTCACGCGGCTCATCTGGCCGGCGCCGACACCGATGGTCTGACGGTTCTTGGCGTAGACGATGGCGTTGGACTTCACGTACTTGGCGACTTTCCAGGCGAAGATCAGGTCATTGATTTCCTGTTCGGTCGGCGCGCGCTTGGTCACCACTTTCAGGTCTTCGCTGCCAATCATGCCGATGTCGCGGCTCTGCACCAGCAAACCGCCATTGACGCGTTTGTAGTCCCAGGCCGGAGCTCGGTCAGCCGACCACTCGCCGCAGGCCAGCAGGCGTACGTTGGCTTTCGCAGCAACGATGGCGCGAGCCTCTTCACTGACGGACGGGGCGATAATCACTTCGACGAACTGACGCTCGACGATGGCCTTGGCGGTTTCAGCATCCAGCTCGCGGTTGAACGCGATGATGCCGCCGAACGCCGACTCGGTGTCGGTGGCGTAGGCCAGTTCGTAGGCCTGGCGGATGCCGCCTTCGGCGTCCGGGCTCACGGCCACGCCGCACGGGTTGGCGTGCTTGACGATCACGCAGGCCGGTTTGACGAAGCTCTTCACGCATTCCAGCGCGGCGTCGGTGTCGGCCACGTTGTTGAACGACAGCTCTTTGCCTTGCAGTTGGGTCGCGGTGGCGATGCCCACTTCCGCAGGTTTGGCTTCAACGTAGAACGCCGCGCTCTGGTGCGGGTTCTCGCCGTAGCGCATTTCCTGAGCCTTGACGAACTGGCTGTTGAAGGTGCGCGGGAATTCGCTGCGACCTTCGGTGCTGAGGGTTTCAGCCGCCTGGTTCACGGTGCCCATGTAGTTGGCGATCATGCCGTCATAGGCGGCGGTGTGTTCGAAGGCCTTGAGCATCAGGTCGAAACGCTGAGCGTAGGTCAGGCCGCCGGCCTTGAGGCTTTTCAGGACGTTGGCGTAATCGCTGGCATTCACCACGATGGCCACGTCTTTGTGGTTCTTGGCTGCCGAACGGACCATGGTCGGGCCGCCGATGTCGATGTTCTCGATGGCGGTCGGCAGGTCGCAGCCTGGCTTGTTGATGGTAGCTTCGAACGGGTACAGGTTGACCGCAACCAGATCGATCGGCTTGATGCCGTGCTCGTTCATGATGGCGTCGTCGATACCGCGACGACCGAGGATCCCGCCGTGGATTTTCGGGTGCAGGGTTTTCACCCGACCGTCCATCATTTCTGCGAAACCGGTGTAATCCGCGACTTCCACTGCGGCAACGCCGTTGTCGCGCAGCAGCTTGAACGTTCCGCCGGTGGAGAGGATCTCGACGCCCAGGGCTTCGAGTTCCTTGGCGAATTCAAGGATCCCGGTCTTGTCGGAAACGCTGATCAAAGCGCGGCGGATCGGCAGGCGGGTAGTCTGGTCGGTCATTTCAATTTCCATCAAAAGCAAGGGAAGTCAGCAAAAAAGGCGACCGGTTTTACGCGGGCGCCTTTCTGGTTTGATTGAATGCTTACAGCAAATCGTACTGCTTGAGTTTCTTGCGCAGGGTGCCCCGGTTCAGCCCGAGCAGCTCACTGGCCTTGGTCTGGTTGCCCTTGACGTAGTTCATCACGCATTCGAGCAGGGGAGCCTCGACTTCGGAGAGCACCAGGTTGTACACATCCGTGACGGCAGCGCCCTCAAGGTGGGCGAAATAATTGTGCAGCGCCTTCTCGACACTCCCGCGAAGGGTCTGACCTTCTTCGCTCGGCGTATTGAGGTGCTGTTTCAAATTCACGTTGTCGCTCACGGGTGTTGTTCCACTCACTAAAGTCTCGGTCATCATCGTCATGCAGCCACCCCTTCTCCGTCCCCTGTCAGGCTCTTGTAGCGTTCGGCGAAGAAGGCCCGAACGTAGGCGCATTGTGCTTCCGTATCTTCCAAACGATTGAAGTGGGCGCGGAACTCCCTGGCGCCCGGCAAGGTTGCGAGATACCAGCCCACATGCTTGCGAGCTATGCGCACGCCCATGACGTCGCCGTAGAAGGCATGCAGCGCAGCCAGATGCTCAAGCAGAATACGTTCCACCTCGATCAGTTCCGGTGCCGGGAGCTTTTCGCCGGTACGCAGATAATGGTCGATTTCACGAAAAATCCATGGCTGCCCCTGGGCAGCCCGACCCACTAACAGGCCATCGGCACCGGTCGCGTCGAGCACGTACCGGGCCTTCTCGGGCGAATCGATATCGCCGTTGGCGAAGACCGGAATCGACACCGCCTGCTTGATCGCGGCAATGGTGTCGTACTCGGCTTCACCGGTGTACAGATCGGCACGGGTGCGGCCATGCACCGCCAACGCCGTAATGCCTGCCTGTTCGGCGATCTTCGCCACGGTCAGGCCGTTCTTGTTCGCCCGGTCCCAGCCGGTGCGGATCTTCAGGGTGACCGGCACATCGACTGCGGCCACCACGGCCTGCAGGATCTCGGTCACCAATGCTTCATCTTTCAACAGGGCGGAGCCGGCGGCCTTGTTGCAGACCTTCTTCGCCGGACAGCCCATGTTGATATCAATAATCTGTGCGCCCAGTTCGACGTTGGCCCGGGCTGCATCCGCCAGCATCTGCGCATCTCCACCGGCGATCTGTACCGAGCGGGGCTCGGGATCGCCTTCGTGGATCATGCGCATCCGCGATTTGCGGGTGTTCCACAAGCTCATGTCGCTGGTGACCATTTCCGAGACTACAAGGCCCGCGCCCAGTCGCTTGCACAGCTGACGAAAGGGCTGGTCGGTGACACCCGCCATGGGGGCGAGAATCAAGCCGTTGTGCAATGTATATGGACCGATGCGTACCGCCGACATAGGACTTCCCTGTTGTGGGGCCGGATCATGAGAGTTCGAAAAAGGGTTGGCATGATACCCGCTCTCGATGACTGGATAAAGGCTGAATTGAACAAAATCTGAACAGTAATTTTGTTATCGCCAGCGGTTTGGTACGAGCGGTCAAAGTCAGAAATATGCCGTCAAGCCTGCAACACTTGAGTGTTTCACTCCGGGGAATGAAAGCTCAGGCTGTAGTTAACCGCTTTGGGGCCGGGGTCGAGGATGTCCAGCGCGATGTGGATCGGCGTTTGTGGTGGCATTTCCGCCAGGCCCTCGAGGTCGCCGTTGAGGTACTCGCCGGGCTTGAAGCGACGGCTGGCGATCAGGTGGCCGTTGAGGTCGGCAAAGCGCAGCTCAAGCAGCGGGAAGGGCTGGGAGAAGGGCGCACGGTTGTAGATGATGGCATCGACCACCAGGGCGCCGTTGAAGTCCGGGTGGCTGCGGACCACCAGATTGCTGCTTTTGACTTTCGCGATGTCGACTTTGGACGGCACGGTGCAGCCGATGTGCGGGCACAGTTGCTGGAACCACGGACGGTACTGGTCCTGGCGTGCCAGTTCGTCGAAGTGGTAGGCGATGTATTGGCCGGCGAGGCCGGCGGTGCCGAGCAGGATCAGCAGTAGCCAGAAAAAGCGCCGACCCCAGGGGGAGCGACGTTTTTGCCAGTCCAGTTGCAACGGGTCGTCGGTCAGGTCCTCCAGCTCTTCCGCGCGCAGGGCCGGTCCGCTGCGTTCGCGTCGTTTGCGCAGGGGCTCGACCGAGGGCAGATCGTCGTCGATCTCATCGGTGGTCGCCGACAGCCCCCCAAAGGGGATCGGGGCGTCGAGCGGGTCGTGCAGGCGCAGTTGTTGGATCTCGGGTTCGTCGTCCAGATCCGCGGGCGCAAGCGACAGCGAAGGCTCGGTGCGCGAGGGTTTGCTTGGCTCGATCGTCGGTTCTGGTGCGGGTGCGTCGAGAGTTTGTGCGCGATCGGCGGCCGATTCACTGAAGAGGCTGTCGGACCATGGCTCCTGATCCTGCTCGGTGGTATCGCGGCGAGCGCTGAGGCTGTCTTCGCGGGGGCGAGTGAATTCCGTTGTTGGTTGGATTTCCCGTTGTTCAAGCCGGGCGAGCTCTTCGTCCAGATCCAGGCTGTCCAGATCCATTTCTGCTGCGGTCCATTGCTTTTGGCTGATGGCTCGTTGCACGGGCGGTTCGACGGACGCCGGTGCAACCGGTTTGACCGTTTCTTTGCCGGCCCGCTGTTCGAGTAACTGCTTGGCGGCGTTGAACACCTGCAAGCACGAGCCGCAACGAACCACTCCACGGGCCACGCTCAACTGAGCATGGCTGACGCGGAAGCTGGTTTGGCAATGCGGGCACTGGGTGACGAAGCTGTCGGTCATGCGGCAATCCGGTTTATGCAGGCGCTCATTCTAGCGCCGACGGCCAGTGATGCGTACCCAGCCATCGCGATTGGCAATCGGGTCCAGATCGAAGTCCTGAGCGTAGGCGGCGGCGACTTCTTCACCTTGTTCGGCGAGGATGCCCGACAGCGCCAAACGACCGCCCGGCTTGACCAGGCTGGACAGTTGTGGCGCCAGCGAAACCAGCGGGCCGGCAAGAATATTGGCGACCAGCACGTCGGCCTGAACCTGTGGCAGGTCTTGCGGCAGATACAGCGGGAAGAGCTCGTCAGCAATGTTGTTGCGACCGGCGTTGTCGCGGGAGGCTTCCAGCGCCTGCACGTCGATGTCGGTACCGACGGCTTGCTTGGCGCCCAGTAACAGGGCGGCAATCGCCAGAATCCCCGAACCGCAACCGAAGTCGAGCACGTTGCAACCTTTCAGGTCCTGACCGTCGAGCCATTCCAGGCACAGCGCGGTGGTCGGGTGAGTACCGGTGCCGAACGCCAGGCCCGGGTCCAGCAGCAGGTTCACGGCGTCTGGCTCAGGGGCTGCGTGCCAGCTCGGGACGATCCACAGGCGCTGACCGAAACGCATTGGCTGGAAACCGTCCATCCAGCTGCGTTCCCAATCCTGGTCTTCGATGACTTCGCTGTGATGCTCGGGCAGCGGGCTGCCAGTCAGCAACTCAAGGTGGGCCAGCACGCTGGCAGCCTCGGTGCCACCTTCGAACAAGGCCAGCAAGTGAGTGTGCGACCACAGCGGGGTGGTGTTGAGTTCCGGCTCGAAAATCGGCTGATCTTCGGCGTCCATGAAGGTCACCGACACGGCGCCCACTTCAAGGAAAGCGTCTTCGTAGGTTTCGGCTTGTTCTGGGCTGATGGCGAGACGGACTTGCAGCCAAGGCATGGCGGGCACCTTTGAAAAATATTGATTGCAGCCTAGCGGGCTGCGAGAAGCGCGCAAGTTTACGCGAGCGCGAGGCAGAAGACGACCGGGTAGCCAAGGATCAGGTGTGAACAAATCACCTGTGGCGAGGGGGCTTGCCCCCGTTGGACTGCGAAGCGGTCCAAAAACCGTCGATCCGGATTTTCCTGATGCTGCGCGGTGAATGGTTTTGCGTCTGCTGCGCAGCCGAACGGGGGCGAGCCCCCTCGCCACAGGGGTTTTATGTTTAGCAATCTCCAGAAACAACAAAGCCGCTCGAAAGCGGCCTTGTTGGTATGGATCACAGCTTAATGCTTTTCGCCAGCCAGCTTGTGTTCCAGGTAGTGGATGTTGATTCCACCTTTGCAGAAGCCTTCATCGCGGACCAGGTCGCGGTGCAGCGGGATGTTGGTCTTGATCCCGTCGACAACGATTTCGTCCAGCGCATTGCGCATGCGCGCCATGGCTTCGTCACGGGTTGCGCCGTAGGTGATCAGCTTGCCGATCAACGAATCGTAGTTCGGCGGAACAGCATAGCCACTGTACAGGTGCGAATCGACGCGAACGCCGTTGCCGCCTGGTGCGTGGAAATGCTTGACCGTGCCTGGGCTAGGCATGAAGGTTTTCGGGTCTTCGGCGTTGATCCGGCATTCCAGCGCGTGACCGCGAATGACTACGTCATCCTGGGTGAACGACAGCTTGTTGCCGGCGGCGATGCTGAGCATCTCCTTGACGATGTCGATGCCGGTGACCATTTCCGATACCGGGTGTTCTACCTGGACACGAGTGTTCATCTCGATGAAGTAGAAGTGACCGTTCTCGTACAGGAACTCGAAAGTGCCCGCGCCACGGTAGCCGATGTCGATGCAAGCCTTGACGCAGCGGGCGAGGACTTCCTCGCGCGCGTTCTCGTCGATGCCCGGTGCCGGCGCTTCTTCAAGAACCTTCTGGTGGCGACGTTGCAGCGAGCAATCGCGGTCACCCAGATGGATGGCGTGGCCCTGGCCGTCGGAAAGTACCTGAACTTCCACGTGACGTGGGTTGGTCAGGAATTTTTCCAGATAGACCATCGGGTTGCCGAACGCTGCGCCCGCTTCGGAGCGGGTCAGTTTCGCCGAAGAGATCAGGTCTTCTTCTTTGTGCACTACCCGCATGCCGCGACCACCGCCGCCGCCAGCGGCTTTGATGATCACCGGATAACCGACTTCGCGACCAATGCGCAGAGCGGTTTCTTCGTCTTCAGGCAGTGGGCCGTCGGAACCCGGAACGGTTGGAACGCCGGCGGCGATCATGGCGTGCTTGGCCGATACCTTGTCGCCCATCAGGCGGATGGTCTCGGCTTTCGGGCCAATGAACGCGAAGCCGGAGTTCTCGACCTGTTCGGCGAAGTCGGCGTTTTCCGCAAGGAAGCCGTAGCCTGGGTGGATAGCGGTAGCGCCAGTCACTTCAGCGGCGGCGATGATGGCCGGAATGTGCAGGTAAGAGTGCGCGGCCGAGGCCGGGCCGATACAGACGGATTCGTCTGCCAGACCCAGGTGCATCAGCTCTTTGTCGGCCTTGGAGTAAACGGCGACAGTCTTGATGCCCATCTCTTTGCAGGCACGCAGAATCCGCAGGGCAATCTCACCGCGGTTGGCGATCAGAACTTTTTCCAACTTCGCAGTCATCAAAGTTTCTCCGCGGTTCAAACGATGGTGAACAGCGGTTGGTCGTACTCAACCGGCTGGCCGTCTTCGACGAGGATGGATTCGATCACACCGCTGGCTTCAGCTTCGATGTGGTTCATCATCTTCATGGCTTCGACGATGCACAGAGTGTCGCCTTTCTTCACGGTCTGGCCGACTTCAACGAAGGACGGCGAGGACGGCGAGGATTTGCGATAGAAAGTGCCGACCATCGGCGAACGGGCAACGTTGCCGTTCAGCACAGGCGCAGCCGGAGCTGCAGGAGCAGCGGCGGCAACCGGAGCAGCAGCAACAGGCGCAGGCGCCGGCGCATGCATCGGAGCGGGAGCGTAGTACTGCTGAGCCGGCGTCTTGCTGTGACGGCTGATGCGTACGGACTCTTCGCCTTCCTTGATCTCGAGCTCGTCGATACCGGACTCTTCCAGCAATTCGATCAGTTTCTTAACTTTACGGATATCCATGAATCATCAACTCCCAAAGGTCGGTCAGGGGGCGTTTAACGCTTGTTGTTCAAGCTGTTGCCTGTTTTTCAAGCTGCTCTAGGGCGGCCTCCAGGGCCAGTCGATAACCGCTGGCGCCAAGGCCGCAGATCACTCCCACCGCAACGTCGGAGAAGTAAGAGTGATGGCGGAAAGGTTCGCGTTTGTGCACGTTAGACAAATGCACTTCGATGAATGGGATGCTCACTGCCAGCAGCGCGTCACGTAATGCGACACTTGTATGTGTAAAAGCTGCTGGATTGATCAGAATGAAGTCCACGCCTTCGCCGCGAGCAGCGTGGATACGATCGATCAATTCGTACTCGGCGTTGCTTTGCAGATAGAGCAAATGGTGGCCGGCATTGCGCGCCCGCTGTTCCAGATCCTGGTTGATTTGCGCCAGGGTGGTGGCACCGTAGACGCCCGGTTCCCGGGTGCCGAGCAAGTTCAGGTTGGGGCCGTGTAAAACCAATAAGGTCGCCATCTGCTGCTCCTTTGTCATCTGTGTGCAATTGTCAGAACCCGGCGACTATGCCGCAAAGCCTTTGTGACTGTCCAGTTCTATGCAATAGCCAGCACGATGGCCGATGTTTACGCGAAATATGTGACCGGCTAATTAAATCCGGTCATTTGCTTTCGCAACACGTTCGGCGAAGTTTTTCGCGTTGATCTCGCCGATCACCCGCACATCGGCACGTTCGACACCATCTTTGCCAAAAAACATCAGCGCCGGAGGACCAAATAGCTTGTAGCGGTCGAGCAGGGCGCGTTGTTCGGCGTTGCTGGCGGAGATGTCGAAACGGATCAATCGATAGCCTTTGAGGCGTTCGATGACCTTGGCATCGTTGAGAACTTCGTGTTCGATGACTTTGCAACTGATGCACCAGTCGGCGTACCAGTCGAGCAGCAGCGGCGTGCCGGAGGATTTTGCTTCGGCGAGGACGCGGTCCAGTTCGGCTGGAGTGGTAATGGTTTGCCAGTCGCCGACTATTTGCGGTTGACCGTTGCCCGCGATAATACGCGGTTGGCCAATAGGGTTGAGCGGATCGGTCTGGCCGCTGAATGCGCCGTACCAACAGGCCAGTGCGTAAAACAGCAGGAGCATCCCGAGCAATTGCCCCAAGCGTTTTCTGGGTGGTTTATAGACAAATTCCAGCGCGCCCATAAACAACCCGACGCCACCGGCGAGCAGGCCAATCAGCAGCAAAGTGATCTGGCCCGGCAATACCCGGCTGAGCAAAGCGATCGCCAGCCCCAGTAGCAGCACCCCAATCGCATTTTTCACGTAGATCAGCCACGGACCGCTTTTCGGCAGCCAGGCTGCGCCGCCGGTTGCCACCAGCAACAGCGGCGCGCCCATGCCCAGGCCGAGCATGAACAATTTCAATCCTCCGCCCAGGGCATCGCCGCTGGCGCTGATGTACAGCAGCGCGCCGGCCAGTGGTGCCGATACGCACGGCGAAACCAGCAGACTCGACACCACGCCCAGCACCGCCGCGCCCCACAATGAGCCACCTTCGGTGCGCCCGGCGATCCGGTCCAGGCGGCTGCTGATGGCGTAGGGCAGTTTCAGTTCGAATACGCCAAACATGGCCAGGGCAAATACGGCGAAAAACAGCGCGAATGGCACCAGCACCCAGGCCGATTGCAGGCGCGCCTGAAGATTGAGCTGCGCACCGAACATTCCCATCAAGGCCCCCAGCAGGGCGTAACAGGCGGCCATTGGGAGCACGTAAGCAAGCGACAGTTTGAACCCACGTAAACCACCGACCTGCCCGCGCAGGACCACGCCGGAGAGGATCGGCAGCATTGGTAGTACGCAGGGGGTGAGGGTCAGGCCAACGCCTGCGAGGAAAAACAGCGCCAGTTCGCGCCAGCTCCAGGCTGTGGTTGCGCCGCCGCTGCCATCAATACTCAGGCGCTCGGTCTCGGGCGGGTAGCACAGGCCTTTGTCGGCGCAGCCCTGATAGGTCACGGCCAGCGTAAAGGCGCGGGAATCGGTGCGCGGCAGTTCTACATCGAGAATGCCGTGGTAAACCTCGACATCGCCGAAGTACTCATCGTGCTTTTGTTCGCCCTTGGGCAATTGCGCCGCGACGAGGCCTACATCGGCTGGATCGGCGCGAAACTGAAAGCGATGGCGGTAGAGGTAATAACCCTCGGTGGCGACGAAACGCAGCTTGATCGATTGCGGCGTGCTTTCTACCAGGCTCAACTGAAAGGCTTCGCGCACCGGCAGGAAATCGGCGCTGTTGTTGATCGAGCCCAGGGTGGAACTGGGCCGACTCTCCAGCAACCCGGCGGCGGAGGCCGGCAGGGCGAGCACTAATAACAGCAGGCAAAGCAAACGGCGCATGACAATCTCGCGTATCGAAAGTGTGGGCATGATAGCGGACGCAAGCGTATGTTGCCTCGTAACCCAGATCTGTAGGAGCGAGGCTTGCCCGCGAAGAACGATAATGCGGTTTAACAGGGGGACCGTGTAATCGTTCTTCGCGGGCAAGCCGCGCTCCTACGGCAATCCGCTGGAGTGGTTGCACAGGTTGATTGTTACAGGCGTGTAGTGGGTGTTGTCGGTATGTCGAAACAGCGTGCTGCTGTGATACTCATAGACTTCCTGGTTGGTCGACACATTGATGACCGAGCCTTGGATATCGACCTTTATGGCTGGATCTCGGGTGACCAGAAACGGACCGGCAGTCTTGAGTTCAGACGCTATTTGTTCGTCGGATGGCAGCTCGCGATAGACATAGTATCGATAGCTGAACGGCACTGTCGCTCCGCCTCGATCATCCTTGATTCCGTAGATGAAGCCATGTTCGCCAAGGGGCAGCTTGAGTACCACATCGGTCAACACCGGGGTGCTGGAAGACATAAGCCATGTCCCTCCTATGTAAGCCAGGCATACCGCCAGCAGGCAGGTGGTGACGATTGTGTATGCGGTTTTTTTAGTAGTTCCTGAACCGGGCATACCTGACTCCTTTCTTGATCCATTCCTGATCCGCTGGATCATCGCCAAAAGGAGCCTCACTCCACCAGCTTCCAAATTCTACTTTTGTCGTTTTTGCCTGTGTCTGGGCAACACCGGCGGCACGTAACAGGACACTTTCGGAAAATCCCGCAGCAATCCCGGCCGCGCCGTAATTGAAATTACCGAAAGCTTCATAGGCCGGAGACAGTTTTTTGTAATCCCAAGGGCCGCGATTTCTGACCTGGGTATAGAACCAGGAATAAATGAATGCGGATCCCTCTTTCAAAACTTTTTTCTTATGGAAGGCAACTGCCATGTTTTCCTCCACAGATACGCCTGGGGGCGAAGGTGGGACTATCACGGGGCACTCCTGTTGCGCGCACGATTAATTGAAGCGCTAAACCCTAGCATCAAAACGACGACTAAAAACCACTGCATGGATAAATAAGAGTTTTCATACAAGAGCTTAGGTGGTGACAGTCCAGATCGTTAGTTGGGTTCAGGCCTGCAGCCTTTAGACCCGGAAGGCCTGAACGGCTGTATGCAACCGCCCGCCCAGCACCAACAAATTCTCCCCTTGCTCACGCCCCTCACCAATCCTCAGCAAGTTATCCCCACCCAATAGGTGAATCCGCTCACTGTGATCGCGGATTTCGCTGACAGCGCCGCTCTGTTGGGCGGTGACATCGGCGATGCGCACGGCGGTGTCGGAAATGGTCTGGATCGCCCCGACGATTTTATCCAGCGCCCCATCGGCCGCCTGAGCCTGATTGGCCGTGGCTTCGGCATGTTCGACCTGAGCGCGCATGCCTTCGACCGATTGCCGCGCGGCGGTTTGCAGGCCGGCGATCAGCGTCTGGATCTCGGCCGTGGCCCCGGCGGTGCGTTGCGCCAGTGAACGAACCTCTTCGGCCACCACCGCAAATCCTCGGCCCATTTCTCCGGCGCGGGCCGCTTCGATGGCGGCGTTCAGGGCCAGCAGGTTGGTCTGGTCGGCAATCGAGCGGATGACCGTCAGCACACCGCCGATGGTCGCCGACTCCTCGGCCAGATGCTCGATCATCTGCGCGTTGCCTTGCACTTCGCCCACCAGCGCATGCAGCCCGGTGAGGCTCAGGCCGATCACTTTCTGACCGTGTTCCACCGCAAGCCCTGCATGACGACTGGCATCGGCAGCCTGGCTGGCGTCACCGGCGACTTGTTGAATCGTCGCCTCGAGTTCACCGAGAGAATCGCGGATCAGCGCGGTGTCGCCGGCCTGATGCTCGGCGCCACTGTGCAGGTCATTGCTCAATTCGGCCAACGTTCGGCTGCTGCCGGCGACTTGCTCGGCGTTGAGGCGAATGGTGCCTACCAGGTCGACCAGATAGGCGCGCAAGCGATTGAGCGAGGCTTGAATGTCATGCAGTTCGCGGTTGGTCGCGCCCAGTTGAATGTCGCGGCTGAAGTCACCTTCGGCCCAGGTCGAGAGCGCTGGGGCGAGGTTGGTCAGCGTTCGGGCCAGGCGTCGCTGCAAGGTGTCGATGAGCAGTGCGATCAGCAGGATCAGCCCGATCATCACCCCTTGCATCAACCGTACTTCGCTCTGGATCTGCCCGTGCTGGGCGCGAACCACCGGTTCCAGCCCGGCGATGGACTGTTGCACGGCGGCGATTTTCAAGTGCGTCGCGGTGCTGAGGTCGGCGCGTTTCTGGATCTGTTCGCGAGTGCGCGCCAGTTCCGAGGGGTAGCGGGTGAGCAGGCTGTTGAGTTCGCGTTTGAGGCCGACGCCGGCATCTTCGGCGACGGTTTTCTCGGTGTTCTCCAAACCCATCATCGCGGCGAAATCATCGGTGTTCGATTCGGTACTGGCGGTCACGCCAAGTAGCGGTAAGGCGTCCAGTTGCTCGGCTTGAGCACGGATGTTGGCGACCTCGCGTTCGACATCGGCGGCCAGTTCACTGCGACCACTGCTGACCAGTTTGTCCCGAGCCAGGGACAGTTTGCCCACGTGCTGGGAGGCGACCAGCAACGGCGTCAAGTACGCCGCATTACCGCTGGCGTATTGGCTGAGCTGATCCAGGCTGGCGCCGAGTTCGCGTTCGGCTTGCAGCAGCAGTGCTTGCGGGTCGCCCGCGAGTTTGCCAGCGGCCAGCAGGTCGGTTTTGCTGAATTCAGTCAGGTTCGACAGGCTCGGACGCAAGGTGTCAGCCAATGCCGGTGGCAACTCACCGAGTTCTTTTTGCAAGGCGTCGATGGCCTGGCTGGCGCTGCTCAGGCGCAGGGCATCGCCGCTGGCCAGGTAATCCTCGACGTTGCGCGCCACTTCATTTTGAAACTGCTGAGACAGGCCCAGATAACGCTCCATCAATAGGTAGGGACGTTCCAGAGCTTTTTGCGACCACCAGAGCGTGGCGCCAAGGGCCACGCACACGGCGACCAAAAGGAGGGTATTGAGATTGGTCAACAGCTTCAGGCGCATCGTGGTCTACCAACGGCAGAATGGTAAGTGCCTGAAGTTATTGCGTTTCTGTTACAGAGTTATGACCGAATGGGTCGATTCCAATGAAAAAGTGGCACTTTGCTTTGATTCCCGCGCGGCTTGTACGCGGTTACGCCCGGCGTTCTTCGCACGGTACAGCGCTTCGTCAGCCTGGCTGGCCATCAGCAGGCTGTCAGAGTCTTCGCGCAATTCGACGACGCCGGCGCTGAAGGTGCACCAGAGGTCCTGAGGTTGAGCTGGGTAGTGAATTTCGGCAAAGCGCTGACGGATTTCATCGAGCACCTTGTAGGCCGATTCGATATCAGTGTCCGGCATGACGATGGCGAACTCTTCACCGCCGTAACGACCGATGAAATCGGTCTTGCGCAACCGTTGCTTGAGAAACAGCGCCAGGCTCTTGATCACCCGGTCGCCCATGGGATGGCCGTGACTGTCGTTGACCCGTTTGAAGTGGTCGATGTCGAGCATCGCAAAGCTCAGCGGTTTGCTTTCGCGACGGGCGCGAAATGAACAGTCTTCGAGCAATTGCAGAATGTGGGTGTGGTTGTACAAGCCGGTCAGGCTGTCGCGCACCATTCGCGCCTTCAGATTGCGCGCCCGCGCCGCGCGGTTGCGCACGGTGGTGATCAGGTGCCGTGGCTTGATCGGCTTGGTCAGGAAGTCGTCGCCGCCCTCGCTCATGGCGTCGAGCTGCTTGTCCAGGTCATCTTCGGCCGACAGATAAATGATCGGCACGCTGACATAGCGGTCGTTATGCCGGATCACCTTGGCCAGTTCAGTACCGGTGCAGGCCGGCATGTACATGTCGAGGATGATCAGGTCCGGCTGGAAATCCGCCAGTTCGGCCATGGCCTGGATCGGCTCAATCAGAGTCCGCGTGACGATCCCGGCGCTATTGAGCAATCGTTCGGTGTGCAAGGCCTGAGCGCGGGAATCGTCGATGATCAGCACTTTATAAGGTTCGTACTGGGCGACGCAGGTCAGGACTTCGATCTTTTCCAGCAGGCTCGAGGCTTCGAGGGTGCCGGTGAGGAACTCCTGGCCACCGGCGCGCACGGCGGCGAGGCGGGTCGGGGTATCGGTTTCGTGCAGGCTGAAAAACAACAACGGCAAGGGTTGGTCGAGGCCTTCCTGGGCTTCGGCCGCCAGTTTCAGGCCGATGCCGGCGCCACTGAAATCGACGTCCATGACAATCGCCGCCGGCAAACGCTCGACCATTGAGGAGCGAAACGCGGCGACACTGTCGAGGGATTGAGCGCTGAGCCCGAAGAATTCAAGTTGCTTGGCCAGCCGCTCGGCCCGGTCGTGATCCTGCAGCATCACGTAGATCGGTTTGCGCAGCGGCGGCAGAAAGGTGTGTTCGAACTGATCACCATGGCGCAGGCCGGTGCGGGACAGGCGCTGCATCAGGCGATTGAGGTCGGTGATCAGTCCGCTGCTCAGGCGTCCGCGGTTGGCGTCCACCGCTTCCAGCGACTGGCCGATGTGGCGCGCCAGTTGGGTGTGTTCCGGTTGTTCGAAACGTTCGGCAAAGCGCAGCAAGCGCAGATTGGCCTCACTCAACTCCGACAAGTCGGTGGTGGACCATTCGTTGCGCTGCAGACGTTGCCATATCTCAAGAATCTGACGTGCCTGATGAATTACCCGCTGGGCAAAGTGGTGCTTGAGGCGCTCACGGCTGGGGTCTTCTGGCTCGGTCATATCCTGACTACTAGTTAGGGTGCATGCTGAGATCGACTGGTGGCTCTATGCTAGCACCTCTTTTCAATTGCATGAGTGTCGTACGTCAATAATCTGCAAAGCGACCTCATTCAGTTTCTGACCGACTGGTCGCATAGGCTCAGAGCTGTGCTTCATTTATAGTGGCAGCTCGATTGCAGTCATTGTGTGGCTCGCTGTGACGCGCAGGATTTAATGCGCGGCAAATGACGCACGATGGCGTAGGGTTGTGGTCGAACCGATGAACTCAAGTGATTGAAAGGATATCGCCATGCTGGACTGGAAGAACCGCACAGGCAGCGCGCCTGAGCGTGCCGCTGAACCGAAATCGGCCACCCGCAGTTATTTTGGCGGCCTGTTGTTCAGCCGGGCGCTGGCTACTCTGATTGTTCTTTACCTGTTGGTGGCGATCGCGCTGGGCTGGTACTGGAGCCAGGAGCCGGCGCTGTTCCCGGTTCAGCAGAATGCCCAAGTGGCGGCCGAGAAAGAAGGCAAGCAGATGGTGGTCGGGTACACCACGGTGGAAACCCTCAAGACCGTTGCCGGTACTTTGCTGACCAAACCGGGTGGTTATATTTCCAACGACCGTTTTCCGCCGGGCCTGTGGATGGACAACATGCCGAGTTGGGAATATGGCGTGCTGGTCCAGGTCCGCGACCTGAGCCGTGCGCTGCGTAAAGACTTCGCCCGTTCCCAGTCACAGTCAGCCGAAGACGCCGACCTGGCCAAGGCCGAGCCACGTTTCAACTTCGACAACAAAAGCTGGGTGCTGCCATCCAGTGAGTCCGAGTACCAGGAGGGCATCAACTCCCTGAGCCGCTATCAGGCACGCCTGTCGGGTCCTGATCAGAAAAGTGCGCTGTTCTATGCCCGCGCCGACAACCTGAACAACTGGCTGGGTGATGTGGGAACCCGTCTGGGTTCGCTGTCGCAACGGCTGTCGGCCAGTGTTGGCCGGGTCAAGCTCAACACCGCACTGAAGACTGAAGTCCCGGCGCTCGGTCAGGTGCCACAGGTTGACGAAGAAGTCGTCGAAACCCCGTGGCTGCAGATCGACAATGTGTTCTACGAAGCCCGCGGTCAGGCCTGGGCGTTGTCCCATCTGCTGCGCGCCATCGAAGTCGATTTCGCCGATGTGCTGGCGAAGAAGAACGCCACGGTCAGCGTGCGCCAGATCATTCGTGAGCTGGAGGCCTCGCAAGAACCGGTCTGGAGCCCGATGATCCTCAACGGTAGCGGCTTCGGTGTGCTGGCCAACCACTCGCTGGTCATGGCCAACTACATCTCCCGGGCCAACGCCGCGGTGATCGATTTGCGTCAATTGCTCAATCAGGGCTGAGTCATGGTCGATAGCTCCGTCGATGACATGCGTGAGGCCGCCCATCGCGCGGCTTCCGATGCCGAACAGATCGCCTGGGTCGACGAGCAGGACAACCTGCTCGGCGCTCTGGTCCGCTCCGAGCTGCGCGAACGCGAGCTGATCGGGCGCGGCACCTACATCATGCTGTTCAATTCTGCCGGTGAACTGTGCGTGCACCGGCGCACCCTGAGCAAAGCGATATACCCCGGTTACTGGGACGTGGCGGCCGGCGGCATGGTGCTGGCCACTGAGACTTACGCCGAATCGGCGGCCCGTGAGCTGGAAGAAGAGCTGGGCGTGAGCGGTGTGGAACTGACCGCCCATGATCACTTTTTCTTCGAGGACACCGGTAACCGACTCTGGTGCTCGGCGTTTTCGGCGGTGTGGGACGGCCCGTTGATCCTGCAACCGGAAGAAGTGCTTGAAGCGCGCTTCATCCCGATCGATCAGGTCCTGCTGGAAATCACGCAGAAGCCATATTGCCCGGACTCTCTGGCGGCCTTGCAACGCTATCTTCGCGCCCAAGGGAATAACGTCGCAAAAGAGCTATAAATTGGCGCCGATTGGCTCTTAGCAATCGGCGTTTTTGCCGTTACACTGCGCGACCTTTTCAAACTGAAACGGCATAGCTCTATGTAGGAGCGAAGCTTGCTCGCGAATATCGCAAGGACAACGCGTACATTCAGAACGCACGCGTTATCGTTGACGTCCATCGCGAGCAAGCTTCGCTCCTACAAGGTTGTACCGTTTCAGTAGCGCTGCCCCTGCCTGAGTGGGGCTTCGCGGTCGATGGCATCTGCCACGACCAGTCTTTGTCCTCCCAAGAGGATTGCCGGTGGCCAAAAAAGCCGCATCCTTCGCCGCCCTTGGTGGCCTGGTATTTTCCACCGACGCAGGTCGTCATTGCCCGGATTGCAGTCAACCGGTGGATGCCTGCATCTGCAAACAAACCGTTATCCCGGCCGGCGACGGCATCGCTCGCGTGCGTCGCGAAAGCAAGGGCCGTGGCGGCAAGACGGTGACCACCATCACCGGTGTGCCGTTGGCCGAAGACGCGCTCAAGGATCTGGCCACTACGTTGAAGAAACGTTGCGGGACCGGTGGGGCGTTGAAAGACGGGATCATCGAAATCCAGGGCGATCATGTCGAGCTACTCTTGGCCGAGCTGATCAAACACGGTTTCAAGGCGAAGAAGTCCGGCGGCTAGCAGCCTCTGTGAAAACCACCCGCGGCTTGATCCAGCCCTGTTCATCCTGGTCTGGCGTCGTCTCCATGGTTTTCACAGAGCCTGTTCATGACCGGTTTCTAAACTCACTGCAGTCAGCGAGGTCTACCCCCTCGTTGACGAACCGTCATTTTCATTCTTTAGACTGCGCCGGCCTGAACCCAGGCGACGCTCTATGACTTCTTTATAGGGGACTTCGATGTCCGTACGACGCACACGCAAAGACGATGGCAGCCAATGGACAGTTGCGGACAGCCGCAGTGTTTACGGGATTCGCCATTGGGGGGCCGGGTATTTCGCGATCAATGACGCCGGTCGCGTCGAAGTTCGTCCGAACGGTCCGACCAGTTCGCCTATCGACCTCTTCGAGCAAGTCGACCAACTGCGCAAAAGCGGTTTGTCCTTGCCGTTGCTGGTGCGTTTCCCTGACATCCTGCAAGACCGCGTGCGTCAGCTGACCGGTGCGTTCGACGCCAACATCGAGCGTCTGGAATACCAGAGCAAGTACACGGCGTTGTATCCGATCAAGGTCAACCAGCAGGAAGCGGTGATCGAAAACATCATCGCTACCCAGGACGTATCGATCGGTCTGGAAGCCGGCTCCAAGCCTGAGTTGCTCGCCGTTCTGGCGTTGGCACCGAAGGGTGGCACCATCGTCTGCAACGGTTACAAGGACCGCGAGTTCATCCGTCTGGCGCTGATGGGCCAGAAGCTCGGTCACAACGTGTTCATCGTGATCGAGAAAGAATCCGAAGTCGGTCTGGTGATCGAAGAAGCAGCGTCGCTCAAGGTCAAGCCGCAGGTCGGCTTGCGCGTGCGTCTGTCGTCCCTGGCGTCGAGCAAGTGGGCAGACACCGGTGGCGAAAAATCCAAGTTCGGCCTGTCGGCGGCGCAACTGCTGTCGGTGGTCGAGCGTTTCCGTGCCGCTGGCCTGGATCAAGGCATTCGCCTGCTGCACTTCCACATGGGTTCGCAGATCGCCAACCTGGCGGACTACCAGCACGGCTTCAAGGAAGCGATCCGTTACTACGGCGAGCTGCGCAACCTTGGCCTGCCGGTGGATCACATCGACGTCGGCGGCGGTTTGGGCGTGGACTACGACGGTACGCATTCGCGTAACGCCAGTTCGATCAACTACGACATGGACGATTACGCCGGTGTCGTGGTCGGGATGCTCAAGGAGTTCTGCGACGCGCAGAGCCTGCCGCACCCGAACATTTTCTCTGAAAGCGGCCGCTCCCTGACCGCTCACCACGCCATGCTGGTGGTGCAGGTGACCGACGTCGAGAAACACAACGACGACGTGCCAAAGATCGATAACAAGGAAGAGCTGCCGGAAACCGTGCAGTGGCTGGTTGATCTGCTCGGCCCGACCGACATCGAGATGGTCACCGAAACGTACTGGCGCGCGACGCACTACATGAGCGACGTGGCCACTCAATACGCCGATGGCAAGCTGACCCTGGCGCAAAAAGCCCTGGCCGAGCAATGCTACTTCGCCGTTTGCCGCCGCCTGCACAACTCGTTGAAGGCCCGTCAGCGTTCCCACCGTCAGGTGCTCGACGAACTCAACGACAAGCTGGCCGACAAGTACATTTGCAACTTCTCGGTATTCCAGAGCCTGCCGGACACTTGGGCCATCGGCCAGGTACTGCCGATCCTGCCGCTGCACCGTCTCGACGAAGAGCCGCTGCGCCGTGCGGTGCTGCAAGACCTGACCTGCGACTCCGACGGCAAGATCAAGCAGTACGTCGATGAGCAGAGCATCGAAACCAGTTTGCCAGTGCACGGTTTGAACGAGGGTGAAGACTATCTGCTGGGGATCTTCCTGGTGGGTGCTTACCAGGAAATTCTCGGCGACATGCACAACCTGTTCGGTGACACCGACTCGGTGAACATCTACCAGAACGCCGACGGCAGCGTGTACCACGCCGGTATCGAAACCCATGACACCATCGAAGACATGCTGCGCTACGTGCACTTGTCGCCGGAAGAGCTGATGACCCACTACCGCGACAAGTGCGCCAGTGCCCGCATCAGCGCCGCCGAGCGTACCCAGTTCCTCGATGCCTTGCGTCTGGGCCTGACCCGTTCGTCTTACCTGTCTTCTTGAGGTAAGGCTCCGTTCTCATCGGGCTGTCTGAAAATTCTCCATACGTTGGGGAAATTTCAGATGGCCTGGTGCGACACTTCTCTCTTTTCAAGAGAAATAACCCACAGACCGGGCTATCCAAGCGATTTGGTCTTCTTTTTACGTAGGTCATTTCCTAAGTTGTACTTCGGCACTCTACTCGGCCATGTCTCTCAGCGAGAATCCCCGGCCGCCCCTCCTGTAGAGAATCGCCGATGTTCGATCCAGTCAACGAGCTGTCATTTCGTCTGGATATAGCGGGTCTTCCTGACCCCTTTGAGGTCTTGGCCTTTACCGGTAGTGAAGCCATCAGCGAGCCTTTTGTGTTCGACGTGGATCTGCTGAACAGTGACCCAACGCTGGACCTCGCAAGCCTGCTGTATCGCTCGGCCTTTTTGCATTTCGGGCCCTTGGGGCAGGGTATTCACGGACAGTTGCTTGGCCTCGTTCAGCTCGGCCATGGCGGTGAGCCCAGGCTATGTCGTGTCCTTCTGGGGCCCAGGCTGGCGTGTCTGGCCCAGCGCTTCAATCAGCGAATCTTCAGCCAGTGCTCGGTGCCGGATATTCTCGCTCAAGTACTCAAGGAGCACGGCATTGCCGGCAAGGATCGGCGTTTCGACCTGAGCGGCGATTACCCGCCCCGTGATTTCTGCACGCAGTACCGGGAATCAGACCTGCAATTTCTCCAGCGTCTGTGCGCCCAGGAACGGCTTCATTACTACTTCGAACACCGCTCACGCGGACACTGTCTGGTTTTCGGTGATGGCCTGGGGCAGTTCAGCCGTGGCGAAGAGAGCGTCTTCAAGGGTGAGAACGAACGGCCAGGTGTGCATCAGTTCAAGCTTCACGGCGGCGGGCAGATCGCCGAAGGCCAGACGAATCTGGCGACCCTGCGCAGCGGCCAACTGATGCCGCTGTCCGGCCATCCGTGTGTGGACTGGAATCGTCTCTGGCTACTGACCCATGTCGAGCATCAGGGGGGGCAGGAACCGGGGCTTCCTTATAGCAACCAACTGCGCGCCGTTGGGCAGGAAATGCCTTTCGTGGCGGCCCATTCGGGTGTGAAGCCGAGGATGCACAGCCTGCAGCGGGCGTGGGTGGTCGAGGTCGATGAGTCTCAACCGGATCTGTCCAGACCGGTTGCCGTGCAGTTTGACTGGCTTTACCAGGGGGAGGGCGCAGCGCCCAGCCACTGCTGGTTGCCGTTGGCTCCCGAGCTGGAAGGTGCTGGCACCCTACCGTTGAGTAAAGGGGCGCAGGTGCTGGTGAGCTTTATCGATGGCGATCCGGATCAACCCTTGATCAGCGGATTTCTTCCCGGCGCAGCGTCGAGCGCTGAGCCAGTCATACCCGACCTGCAACCCTCCTTGACGAGCGATTCCGGCCCGGCGCTCGACGGCTTGTCGGGCATGCTGCAATCCAGCGAACCCTTGGTGCTCCTGTGCCTGCTGCCCGGCGGTGGCAGTTTCAGTCATTGCGCGCAGGCCTTTTGCACCTGCCGGGCGGCGATGCAGCCCGGCCAGAGCGGTGCGGCATGAGCGCCGCTCAAGCGGTCGACCCGACCCCGCAATGGCTGTTGCTCGATGTGCCGGGTGTGCCTCAGGCCGGCGCGAGTTTGCGGCAACAGTTTGCTCATGCCCGGTGGTTCCGCCTGTTCGAAGGCACCGAATTTCACCCCTTGCGTGAGCACGGGCCGGTGTTGGTCGACCTTCGCGAATGCCCGGCACTGGCCGAGTTGTGCCAAAGTGCGCCACATACCTGGAGCGGGTTGCTGCTGGTCAGTGAAGCATCGTCATCGCAGTTGCTGGAGCATTTGCGACGCATGCTCGCAGTCACCTTGGGTCTGCATCACCGGGCCTTGTTGAGTTACTACAACCCACACACGGCGAGCTATTTTTTCGATGCCTGCGATGCGCAGGAGCTGAGTCGCTGGTTAGGTCCGATCGATCAGTTGCGCTGGTTCGGCGGCACCTGGGCCGACCGGGCCATAGGCTGTCAGGGCTGGCAGCAGTTGTTCAATCCGCGGCTTGCCGTCAGGCCGCTGGCCATTGAAGAAAACCTCAGCCTGCGTCAGCGAGACACCTTGCAAACCTGCCTGCTGGAACAACACGCCTGGCGCTGGAGCCGATCCACCGACACCGGCTACAACAGCTTGTGGGCTTACTTGCAGGAAGGGCTGGCGCTGGGTTTCAGCGAACGTGCGGTGCTCGATGACTGGTTATGGCTGCGCTTGCAGCATCCCGACGCAGTGCCTGGGCAGTCGTTGCCGGGAGTCACCCAGCAGGAGCGTCTCGATAGCCTGCGCAACCTGTGGCAGAACGATCAACCCTGAACGTGCGGACAATCCTGACCCTCGTCATCCGCCGAGCCAGCTGTCGTGCTTGCGCAAGTACCAGGCGAACGCGCCAAGGGTCAGGCTGCGCAACAACATGAACAACAGGAAGGTTATCCACAGTCCATGGTTGCCCAAGCCTTGCAGCGCCCAGGCGAAGGGCAGCAGCAGGATCACCGTCAGCAGCATGCCATTACGCATTTCCCGGGCGCGGGTGGCGCCGATGAACAGGCCGTCGAGCAGGTAACTCCAGACGGCAATCAGCGGCAGTACCGCGAGGTAAGGCAGGTAAAGGAAGGCGGTGTCGCGCACGCTTTGAATGTTGGTCTGCATCTCGATGAACAGGTGCCCGGCGAACAGAAAAAGCAAGGCAAACCCCAAGCTCGCCAGCAACGACCAACCGCACGCCACCACCAGTGAGCGGCGCAGGGCTTCTCGATCGCGAGCCCCGATGGCGTGTCCGCACAGGGCTTCGACTGCGTGGGCCAAACCGTCCAGGGCATGGGCTGTCAGCAGCAGTCCGTTGAGCAGCAACGCATTGGCGGCGACCGTGGCATCGCCCAGCCGTGCCCCCTGCACGGTGATCAGGAAAAACACCGACTGCAACGCCAGGCTGCGGATGAAGATGTCGCGATTGACCGCCAGTAACGGGCGCCAGCTCTGCCACAACGCCAGCGCGGCCCAGGCGATATGGCCGGGGTAGGCGCGCAGGGCTTTGCGGGTCATGAACAAGCCGATCAGCGCGCCGGTCCACTCGGCGATCACCGAGGCCCGTGCCGCACCGACCACGCCCCACTCCATGCCGAGCACGAACCACAGGTTCAGCGCGATGTTGACCAGGTTGGTGCTCAGCAGAATCGCCAGTGGAGCCCGAGCGTTCTGGGTGCCGAGGAACCAGCCCACCAGCGCGTAGCTGGCCAGCGCCGCCGGCAAGCCGAACAGCCGCGTGTGGAAGAATTCGCGGGTGAGCTGATCGAGCTCGGCCGACGGTTGCATGAAGTGCAACGCGACCCCGCTCAACGGCACGCCCACTGCGCCCAACACGATGGCCAGGCCCATGGCCAACAACAGACCCTGGAGCAAAATCTGCCGCAACGCTGCGCCATCCCCGCGCCCGGCAGCTTGGGCTGCGAACCCGGTGGAACCCATGCGCAGAAAGCCCATGGCCCAGGCAAGAAAGGTATACAGACTGGCGCCCACCGCGACGGCGCCGAGTTGATGAGCATGGGGCAAATGGCCGATGACGGTACTGTCGACCAGCGTTACCAAGGGTACGGAAATGTTCGAGAGAATCATCGGGGCGGCGAGCGCCCAGACTCGACGATGGGTCGGACGGTCACGCCAGTCGGCAATCAGGTTGGGCATGCAGGCTCCTTGGGGGCGCCTGCATTGTAGCGACACATTTGCAATCTACCTCGATCCATTGTGGGAGCGAGCCTGCTCGCGATAGCGGACTGACAGTCAACTTGGATGTTGAATGTGCCGCCGTCATCGCGAGCAGGCTCGCTCCCACAGGGGGCATGGTGTTAGTGAACAATCCAGCTCAGCAACCACAACCCCAGTAACAACCAGATAATCCCCATGATAATCGACGCGTTCATGAAGGCGCGGATCGCCGCCCACAGCAGCATCAGCCCGATGATCAGCGTGATGATGCTGACGATCGAAGTCTCCATGCCCAGCGCCTGGGCCAACCCTTCGACAAAATTGCTGCCGGCGTTGCTCAACAGGTTGAACAGGCCACTGAGGGCGTCGATGATGAACCGGATGGCCGAACCGATTATCTGGCCGAGCCATTCGAAAAAGCTTTCTACCTGCATGTGTGCGTCCTGATGGAATGATGGCGTGGTTGCCGGATCCGACCGTTGGGCTATTGATCGTGCTACCGAGTTCCCGTAGTAGCTGCCGAAGGCTGCGATCTTTTTGGAGTATGGCGCAAAGTGCGCGGGCATAACGTTGTCACTTGCCTTCACCCGCCATCCCCCTGAAGCTATACGCCTTCAGGAGAGCCCGATGAACCTTGTTGAACTGACCGAACGCCTGCACGCCATTCGCGACCGCAATGACTGGCGGCAATTTCACAGCCCGAAAAACCTGGCCATGGCCGCGAGCGTGGAAATGTCCGAGCTGGTGGAGATTTTCCAGTGGCTGACCGAAGAGCAGTCGCACCAGTTGCCGGCGGACAAGCTCGCCCATGCCGGGCAGGAAATCGGCGACATCGTGCTGTATCTACTGCTGCTGTGCAGCGAGTTGGGGTTGGACATGAATGAAGTGGTGCGCAGCAAACTCGCGGACAGCGAACGGCGGTTCAGCTGATGAGCGACCGTCATTTCGATCAGTTGGCGACCCGTTTCGCTGAAAAAATCTACGGGGGCGCCAAAGGTGCGATCCGTCTCGCGGTGCTGCAGGCCGACCTGGCCGAAACCCTGCCCGATCGACCGTTGCGCGTACTGGACATCGGCGCTGGGCTGGGCCACATGTCGTTGTGGCTGGCCGAGCGCGGTCATCAGGTGACCCTCGCCGAACCCGCCGAACCGATGCTTGAAGGCGCCCGTCAGCGCTTCGCCGAAGCGGGGCAGACGGCGACGTTCATTCAGGCGCCGTGGCAGGATCTGCTCGGTCAGCTCACTGAACCTTACGACCTGGTGCTGTGCCACGCCGTGCTGGAATGGCTGGCGGAACCCCATGCGATTTTGCCGGTGCTGCATCAATTGACGAAGCCGGACGGCTGGTTGTCCCTGGCGTTCTACAACCGCGATGCGTTGATCTATCGCAACCTGCTCAAGGGTCATTTCCGCAAGATGCGCAAGAACAACATGGCCGGCGAGAAGCAGAGCCTGACTCCGCAGCAGCCACTGGATCCACGGGAACTGGCGGCGCAACTTGAGAGCATGTGGCAGGTCGAAACCCAGAGTGGGGTGCGGGTTTTTTACGACTACATGCCGGTGGAATTCCAGGGCCGTGTCGAGCTGCCGGACTTGCTGGAAATGGAACTGGCTCACCGCCGTCACCCAAGCTTCGCCGGGCTTGGGCGCTATTTGCACTGGATCTGTCGGCCGATCTGAGCGGAGCGCGAAATGAAAAGTCGTTCAGGGTTACTGGTGATCTGTATCGGGTTGGCGGCCTGTCAGGGCAGCAACCCTTATGTCGCGACCTCCAATCCCCTGCCACCGGCACCGCCCCAGGCTGCCACCACCTTCGACCGTAGCGCCTACCCGGCGCCGCCACGCGATTACGGCCGCTATCGCAGCTGGGCCTGGCTCAACGGGCACCTGCCACCGGGCACGGCCTGGGCCGACTCGGCGCAGGTGGCCGAAGCGGTCAGCAATGCCCTTGATCAACGCGGCTTGCGCCCACTGCACGACAATCGCCCGGCGGACCTGTTGGTCAGCGCCGACTTGCATCTGGAAACCCGCTTGCGTCAGGTGCAGGACGACTATGGTTATGGCGGGGGTTATTACGGCGGCGGTTACAACCGCTACGGCAGCGGTTACGGCATGTACAACACGGTGCCGGTCATCCGTACTTATCAGGTACAAGTCGTGGTGGTGCGAGTCGATCTGTTCGACGCGAGCACCGGCCAGCCGGTATGGAGTGCCAGTGCCGAAACCAGCAATCAGGGCAGTCAGAGCGAGCGGGTCGATGCCATTCGCGAAGCTGTCGAAAAGGCCATGTCGGCGTATCCTCCTAGTTAGCTTCTTTTACCGGAAGCCTCCCGCAGGTGCATGTCTTCTACCGGAGAAAAATCATGTTCCGCCGTCTCGCTTTACTGGCCATGGCCGCGCTGCTCACTGCCTGCGCCGCCAACCAGGTCAATCATGACTTTGATGCCAGCCGCGACTTTGCCGCCTATCGTAGCTGGAGCTGGAAAGAGCCCGCCGTGCAATACCGTCCCGATGATCCACGGATCAAGAGTGACCTGACCGAACAACGCATCCGCCAGTCCGTTGCCGATCAGCTGGATCAGCGCGGCTTGCGTCCGGCTGCCGCCGGTGCCAGCCCGGATCTGAAGGTGCAGACCTACCTGATCGTCGAAGATCGTCAGCAACAGGTGACCACTAACTATGGCGGCGGTTGGGGTAGCCCATGGAATGGTTATTGGGGCGGGCCGATGTACAACGAAACCCGCAACATCAGCTACAAGGTGGCGACCATCCAGGTCGACTTGCTCGATGGCAAGGACGGCAAACTGGTGTGGCGCGGCAGCGACGAGCAGACGCTCAGCCGTACACCGAACCCGCAGGATCGCAGCACTACGATCCGCGAGACGGTCGGGCGGATATTGGCGAACTATCCACCGCGCTACCCCCTGAACTAACCAACACCACAGCCCCTGTAGGAGCGAGGCTTGCCCGCGAAGAACGAAAACGCGTAATGACTGAAAAACCGCGGTGTTTTCTTCGCGGGCAAGCCTCGCTCCTACAGGATCTTCGTCGTCACACAAGCCCACAATAAGCCCATTCCCACATGGGCTTTTTGTTGTCTTGGATGGCGAGTTGCCAGCAATCTGGCCAACCCTTGTCTACACTGCTTCTCACCAATGGAGGTAGCCCTCGGCGGTGTGCCGGCAAAGGAGTGCGCCATGTCTCCCTGCTTGCAGTTTCGTAGCCCGGTCCGGCAACGGGGAGCGATCGGTTTGATGGCGGTGCTGACCTTGGGCATGGCCTTGGTGTTTCTGCTGATCATGGTCGACAGCGGCCGCCTGTACCTGGAAAAGCGCAGCTTGCAGAGGGTGGCGGATATGGCCGCGCTGGAGGCTGCCACACGCAACGGTGATTGCTCCGCGGGTGCCACCGCTACCGCCTACGCCACCGCCAGCGCAAACCGCAACAATTTCACCCTGCCTGACCCCTCGCGCAGCCTGACGGTGGCCTGTGGCGCCTTGACTCTGGACGCCAATAATCTTCGGGTTTTTACGGCCAATCCGAGCAGCAGCGAAGCCATTCGGGTGACCGTCAGCCATTCGATCCTGCAGAGTTTCGCCGGTGGCATTGGTGCCGTGTTCGGCGGTCCGCCAGCCGGTGCGACCCTCAACCTGACCGCGACCGCCGTCGCAGCGTTGCCACCTCCGCTGGCATCGCTGACCATTCGCAGTACGGTGCTGACTATCGATACCAGCAAGTCGGCCACCCTCAATGGACTGTTCGGTGGTTTGCTGGGCGGCAATCTGAACCTCTCCGTGGCGGGCTGGAACGGTTTGGTGAGCACCAACATCAGCCTGCTCGGTTACCTCGATCGATTGAAGGTCGACCTCGGCCTCAGCGCCGCCGGGTATAGCCAGGTGTTGGGCACTTCGGTGGCCGTCAGTCAGCTGATCCAGACTGCCGTCAATGTGCTGGACCCCGGCGGCACGCTCGGCGCGACGGCGACCATCGTCGGTCTGCAAGCACTCAAGGTTGCCGCAGGCTCCACGACCGTGGTGCTGGGCAATATGTTGCACGTCGAGAATGGCAGCAACATGTCGGCGTTCGCGACTAACGTGAGCGTGTTCAACCTGATCGAAGGCATCGTGCAACTGGCCAACAAGAAGAACGGTCTGGTGGCGACGCTGCCGATCAATCTGGCGGGGCTGGCGCAAATCACGGCTCGAGTGCAGGTCCTGGAGCCGCCGCAACTGTCGGCAATCGGTAACCCGAAAAACGCGGCGCTCAATCCACTGGGCCCCAATCGGATCTACGTGAGAACCGCGCAGGTTCGCACATTGCTGTCGATCGACTTGCCGGCACTCGACGCCATCGTGGCGCTGGTCAATGCGGTAACCGATCTGGCCGGACCGCTGACCAACACCCTCAACGCGTTGCTCAATCTCAATCTGGTGGCGGTGCTCAACTCACTGACCTGTGCCTTGGGCGTGCCTTGCCAGACACCCGACATCAAGGTGTTGCCGGGGCCGATACGGCTCGACGTGGCGCTGGAGGTCGCCAGCGCCAGCAGTTACGTCACGGCCTACAGCTGCGTCAGTAACACCAACAAAACCCTGACCACCAACACCAGTACATCGCTGGTGAACCTGAAAATCGGCCGGATCGATTCGGCCAGCATGTTCGGCAGCAACACCACGCCGCCGGCGGTCACGGTGCAGCCGTTGAAGGTGATCGATATCGGGATCAAAACCTGTCGCAGGCTGCTGTTCTTGCCCATCACCTGCGATCCGCGTGTGCCTGGCGTCGGTGGCGGCATCGATATCGTTGCCGACACCAGCGTGGCGGCGAACGCCAACATTTCCCACGTCTACTCCGCACCACCCGCCACCAGCCTGCCGGAAATCAATCAGCCGCCGTTCTACTACTCGTTTACCACCAGCAGCATCGTCAGCAGTCTGCTCAATACCCCGCTTAATATTCACGTGGACATGTATGGCCCGTCGGGCAGTCTCGTCAGCGGTCTGGGGACGATCCTGAGCAATGTGACCACTTTGCTGGTCAGCGCGATCAACAGCGTGCTCAGCCCGTTGCTCGACAGCTTGATCAACACCGTGCTGGTAAGCCTTGGGATCGATTTGAACAAGGTCGACGTCGGCGCCAACCTCAGCTGTCACTCGGGGCGCGCGACGCTGGTGATCTGATCACCTGTGACAATCGGCAACTCGATACAAAACCGCGCGCCCTCGGTCGAGTTTCTTACACTCAACTTACCGCCCATGTTTTCGACGATGCCGTAACTCACCGACAACCCGAGCCCGGTGCCGATGCCCACCGGCTTGGTGGTGAAGAACGGTTCGAAAATCCGCTCCAGCAGCCGTGGATCGATGCCGCCGCCGTTGTCCTCGACCCACAGTCGCACCGAGTGTTCATCACGTTCGGCGTACACCGAAATCCACGGTTTGAACTCCCGGTCGGCCTCGCGCTTGCTCAACAATGCATCCCGCGCATTGACCATCAGATTGATCAGCACCTGTTCCAGCTGATCGACGTAACCGCGTACCTGCACCTCGAATCCGGTCTCGCTGACCCGCAGCTCGACCCCTTTGCCGCGCATGCCTTCGGACAGCAGTGACAGCGTGCCCTCGATGGCTTGAGCCGGATTGAACGGGTGCTGCTCGATCTCCGAGCGCCGACCGAATACCCGCATGTGATCCACCACCCGCGCGGCGCGCTGGACTTGCGCGTCGATGCGGTTGAGCTTGTCTGTCAGGTAATCGATTTGCGCATCACCATTGCTCAGACGCTTGAGCACATTGACGATGGCCATGCGCATCACGTTCAGCGGTTGGTTGATTTCATGGGCCAGCCCGGTGGCCATTTCGCCGAGGGTGGCCATTTTCGCGCTCTGGGTAAGCTGTTGCTGGGCACGCCGGACTTCGGTGTTGTCGCGGCCCACAGCCTGAATCTCAAGCAAGCGACCCTGCTCGTCGAACACCCCGCGATCCGACCAGACCCACCAGGCGTGTTCCCGTCCCGGCAGTTGCAGGTTGATTTCCGCGGTGCTGACCGGGAACTCCGGGCTCAGGTGACTGAGCCGCTGGAGGAATGCTTCGCGCTGTTCCGGCGACATCCAGCTGCCCAGGTTCACTCCCGGCAGCTTCTCGGGCTGGCATTCCAGATAGGTCGCCAGCGGGCGGTTGCCGAAGGTCAACGTCAGGTCTGGAAGGTAGCGGCAGATCATCGCCGGGGAATCTTCCACCAGGATCCGATAACGCTCTTCACTCTGTTTTACTTGCTCGGCGGCCAGGGTCGCTTCGGTGACATCCAGCCACAGCCCCACGGCTTCCACTGGCAGCCCGAGGTCGTCGCGCAGCAGTTTGGCTTCGTCGAGCAGCCAGTGGTAATCGCCGCGACTGTCGCGCAGCCGATAACGGGCACGCACCGAACCTTCGCGCAGCAATTGCCGGGTGCGCTCGAAATAGCCGTCGCGGTCCTCGGGGTGGACCCGTTCCACCAGCGCGCCGGCGGCGCAATCGGCGAGCGACCAACCGAGCAGCGGCAACAGGCTGTCGCTGAAAAATGTCGGTTGCAGCGCACCTTCGACATAGCGCTGCACGTAGATCACCGCCGGTGAACTGGCGATCAGGTTGTCCAGCCGGGCATGGGCGGCAGCGGCGTTCTGCTCCTGATTCTTGATGTCACTGATGTCGAGCATGAAACCCACTAGCCGCCGGTTTCTGCCGATGCCCAGGGCCTGACCTTGCAGCCGATACCAGATCGGCGTCTGTGCCGCGTCGGGGCGATGCAGGCGTACGCACAGCAGCAACGGCGCGCCTTCGTCCTGCAAGGTTTGCAGGCGAATCGTCAGCTCTTCACGGTCGGCGGGGTGGATCTGTTCGAGCCAGTCGTGCAGCGGCAAGCGAGTGCTCGCAAGGTTCAGCATGCTTGCCAGCGACGGCGCCAATTGCACCTCGGCATCGTCGCTGAAAACCTCCCACCAGCCGGTGCCGAGCAAGGCTTGCAGAGACTCCAGCCGCTCCAGTTGCAGATGGTGCTGATGCTCGCGCAAGCGCTCAAGCAGCGGGCCGGCCAGGGCGGCAGTGAGTTGCAACCAGTCGCGCTCGCTCAGGTCGGGAGCACGCTGTTGCACCGGGTAGAAACCACAGAGCAACCAGGCCACCACGCCCAGGGCATTGTGATAAGGCACCGCGAACCCCTCGGCATTGCCGAAGATGCCTTGCAGGCGCGGGTGTTCGCTGGGAGTCAATTGCTGGGGGGCGGAACCATTCAAACTGTCGAGACCGGTGCCCAGGCGTTGATCGATTTCCCACAACAGTGGCGCATCGAAGGCCGCGTAATGCTGGTGAATCAGCCACCCCTCGGCCTGTTCATCGAGCAACGCCATGGCGATGCAGGGGATCTGAAAGCGCTGGGCCAGACCTTGCAGTTGCTCCGCCAACACCTCGGGCAAGCGCGTCAGGCTGCACAGGCGCAACTGTTCGCTGACCTGCGCCGCGAGCAACTGGCATTGTTCACGGCTGCGCGCTTGTCGACGTTCGAGCAGCAGGTCGCCGATGTCGATCAACTGCAACAGCCAGTTTTCGCCCAACGGCTGCACCCAGCCACGCAGATGCAGCGGTTGTTCGCCGAGGCTGAAAAAATCCAGGTCCAGACTCTGTCCCTGCCACTCGGCAGGCGCGCCTTCGACCGACAGGCCGCTATGGGGCATGAGGTAATCGAGCAGATGCGGTGCCTGCGCGCCGGGCATATGTTGCGCCAGCAGATGCCGCAGCGGGCCGGTCAGCTGAATCACTCGGCCCTCGTCATTCAGGTGCAGCTGCAAACCGACACGTTGCACGCTCGGCGTGTCCGCACTGGTCGAGGGCTGTGGCGGATGGCGATTGAGCAGGCGCCCGAAGAGCTTGTCCCCGGAACTCAAAATTGCAGGCTCGATCGGGCGGTAAGGGTCGCCGGCAGATTGGGCACCGAGCCGATCCCCGGCAGCACCAGGAACGGCAGCACCTGATTCAGTTTACTGGTGGGGTAGTTGATGGTGACCGTCAGCACGCCACCGATGTAGGTGGCACTGGCGTCGGTGGCCACATTGAAGTTCAGCGCGGCAGGAATCCAGGACAGCTGCCGGGTCAATTCGGTGGTCGCTATGTTTCTGACGGCGGTGTCGTAATTGGCGGTGCTTGGGTCCAGCGCCACACTGCGGCGCACCGCTTCGGCCGTCGATTGATTGAATGATTGCATCAGCAGCAGTGGCAGGCTGTAACTGACCAGCCCATAAAACACGGCGAAAAAGATGATGAACACCAAGGCGAATTCAATCGCCACGGCACCTTTTTGTTTGCGGGGGAGGCCTGTTTTCATGAGTGCGTCTACCCTGACCATCACGACGTAGTATCAGCATAGAATCATTCAGCCAAAACGGACGTTTTTTACCGGATGCAGAACTTTGTCCTACTTATCTGGCTGACGCTTTGCGCAGCACAGGATGTCCGAGAGCGGCACATCGCCAATGGCCTGACCCTTGGCGTGGGTGTGTTGGCGCTGACGTATCTGTTGTGGACGGGCACCACATGGTTGGGGGCCGAGGCGGTGCAGGGCGGCTGGGCTTTGTTGTTGGCACTGGCCTTCACTTTGCCTGGTTATGCGTTGAGACGTCTGGGGGCGGGCGACGTGAAACTGATGGCGACGCTGGGCCTTGCGACGGACGGTATGCACCTGCTCGGCGGCTTCATCGGCGCCGGATTGGCCAGTGCGTTCTGGCTGCTGTTGGCGCCAAGACTCTGGCTGTATATGGGGCAGGGGCTTAGGGAGCGTCTTCGTTACCTGGGGCCGGGAACGTCAAAAAAGCAGCCCTTTGCGCCATTCGTATTGGTGGGCATGTTGCTCACTCTGGTCTGGATGCATTAGTCGCCGGGCAATACTCGTTCTATGTACATAGTTGGAAAGTGCGTCTACTTTCAAAACAGTTGTTGTACAGCCTGTGGGTAGTGGGTACAGGAACGGTCAAGCCATACTTGGCATGGAGTGACACGTGAACAAGCTTATCTCGGCAATAAAAGTCCTTGTGGTCGATGACGAACCATTGATTGTCGAAGAACTTTGCGAGTTCATCGAGCGCAATGGTTATCGCTGTGTTCCTTGCCAGTCTGGCAAGCAGGCGATCGAGCGTTTCAATGAATATGAGGATATCGGCCTGGTGCTCTGTGATTTGCGGATGCCTGACATGGATGGCATTCAGCTCGTCCAGGCGTTGCAACGGTTGTCCGGCAAGCATCGGGCGTTCGAGGCGATCATGCTCACCGGCCGCGCAGACAAGCAGGACGTGATCAAGGCCTTGCGCGCCGGGTTCGCCGACTACTATCAGAAACCGATTGATCTGGATGAGTTGCTCGAAGGTTTGCGGCGCCAGGAAGTGGTCTTGCAGGAGCGGCAGAAAAACCTGCAGTTGGGGCATTTGAGTCAGAAGCTGCAGTACCTTTGTGAGTCGATCGACGAGCTGTATCAGGATCTGGACAAGGTTCGTCGGGGGCCGTCCTCTGTGCCTTTGCCGGATTCGGCTGGCGGTGCATTCAGTGAGGTGGAGCGGGTGGAGATGCCGGCGGTTTTCAATCAGCTGTCGCCGCGGCAGTTGGAGGTGGCGCGGTTGGTGGGCAAGGGGCAGACCAATTATCAGATTGCCTGTGAGTTGGGGATTACCGAGAACACGGTGAAGCTTTATGTGTCGCAGGTGTTGCGGTTGACGCATATGCATAATCGCACGCAAGTGGCGTTGGCGTTGTCGCCTGGTAATGCTGGTGGGCGGCGGCTTACTGCGCACTGAGTTTTTTCGGGTGTACGCTGTTTCATTGGTGTACATATCCGTTGCTGCGGTAACGGCGACTTATGGTTTCGCCCTTACGGCGAGTCCCTTTTGGCAAACGCCCCAAAAGGAACCAAAAGGTCTCGCCCCAAGCGTCCGGCCCCTCGCTGAGGCTCGGCGTTCCTTCGCTCCGGTATCCATCTGGGGGCATCGCCCTACGGTTGGCTTCGCTTCAACCTACATGCGATGAGTTCGACTGCGTCGAACGGCGCTGCGCGCCAATCCCCAGATGAACACCTGCACTCAGCCTCCCGAAGGGGCGGGTGGATCAAGATCAAAAGCCGGATCAAAAGCTGCAGGCGAGCTAACGCTCGGCCTGTTGAGCGGTGAAAGGCGGGTGTACGCCGCTCCACTGTGTGTGGGCTTGCCCGTGATGGCGGCCTGACAGTCGACCAATCTCTCTCAGACATACGCCAACCCACTGTGGGAGCGAGCCTGCTCGCGATGGCGGCCTTACAGACAATGATGTTTATCGATCAGTAAAAACATCAGAACCTTCCCACATGTTTTTCAGGTTGCCCGTCGGACGCTGCGTCTCTAGCCTTTGTCCGTCGCTGACAATTCAGCGACCGGGCGTCGCGGCTCGTTTCTTGAGGCATAATCGCTCCACCAAACCACAACACTTTTGGGTGTCTGTCGTTTCGTGTCATGGCGACTGTGCGCGGGATACCTTCGGGTATGCCGAGCTGCCTCGGGGATCGGTCCGCGAACCCGCGTACAGCTGCCACCCCAACTTGCGTCGCGGCAATTTGGAAGTGGCTCCATTTCATCCCAGAGGTGTAATCATGTTCAAAGCAACCCCGAATCCCCCAGAAACTGACAACGTTTCCCCTTACGAATCTGCTGATTCGAAAAAACTCCACGACGCCGCTAACCGCGCGCTCGATCACTACCTCAACCCCTCCGCCCTCAAATCCCCCGCGGCCCGCAAACCGAGCACGATGTACATGGTTGCGCCGGATATCAAAGACGAAGACCTGTTGGCCCACACCTGTGAATCGTTGGCCCAGGCCAGTGTGATGGCGAGTGATTTTGCGGGGTATCTGGAAGGGCCGAACCGGCACATGGCGATGGCGATTCAACAGATCGTCATGCTGGCAGAACTGGCGGTGAATCGAATGCTGGATAACGTTTCCGTACCGAAACCCGCGCCACAGAGTTAATCCCCCTGTAGGAGCGAGGCTTGCCCGCGAAGACGGTCCGACATTCAACATGGATGTCGCCTGACACGCCGCGATCGCGAGCAGGCTCGCTCCCACAATTGAACCGTGTGCATCTGCGAGAGATTGGTTGGCTGTCAGGCCGCCTTCGCGGGCAAGCCTTGCTCCTTGGTCAATGATGAAAGGCCCGGGCCAAAGCGCTGAAGCTGGGGCCGGCCAGTACGATCAGCAACGCCGGGAAGAGAAACAACATCATCACCACGGACATTTTCGCGGACATCTTGGAGATGTATTCCTGCAAGCGTGTCAGGCGCCGGTCATCGAGCAGTAATTTGAGTCCCAGCAGTGATTTCATGGCGCCGCCGCCCTGGTGGATCAATTGCTGAAGAATCACGCAGGTGTCGGTGAATTCGTCCACCGCCAGCAACTGGGTGGCCTTGTTCAGTTCTTCGCCCAGTTCCAGACCGGAGTCGACCCGGGTCAGAATCAGGCGCAGTTCATGGGTCAGGACCGGCAGTAATTGTTTGCCTTCGATGCTCAACACTCGCAGCGACTGTTCCACCGCCATGCCGGATTCGAACAGGATGCGCAGCAGTGGAATGAAGGTCGAAATCTCGATCGCCAGTTGTCTTTGCCGACGGTACGCGGCGGCGGCCAACAAGCGTTTGGGCAGCAAATAACCGAGGGCGGTGGCGAAGGCCGGGGTGATCCAGTGGTTGTTCACCTGCGGGAAGAACACGCTCTGGATCAACAGGCTCAGGACCAACGCAAGCACCGGCATGCCGATCTGGCAGGCGGCGAACAGCGAGCGTTGCCGGGCGCTGCGCCAGCCGAGGCGGTTGAGCAGCATTTGGGTTTCGTTGTCCAGTTTGACCGAGCGCTGGCCGATGCGGCTGTCGCCCAGCACTTGCAGCCAGTGACTGACGCGATGGTCGCTCAGCGGTTTGCCGTCCAGTCGTTGAGCCACCTGGCGAGCACGCCGATGTTGGTCCAGCAGCCCACTGAGCAGCAACAGCGTGGCCGCCAGAAACAACAGTGCACTGATCAGCAGGGCTATTTTCATACGCTACGCAACATGCGCCACAGCGCCAGGCAACCCACGACCTGCAGGCCGAACGCGGTCGCGAGCATCATTTGCCCCGAGCTGCTGTTCCACATGGCGAGCAGGTATTTCGGATTGGACAGCAAGAAGTAGGCGGCAAGCCCCACGGGCATCAGGGCCAGCACTATCGCCGTGATGCGGGTTTCGCCCGTCATGGCGCGCAATTGGCGCGCAGCCTGGTCGCGTTCGCGGATCATTTTGATCAGGTTCTCAAACAGCTCACTGGCATTGCCGCCGTAGCGGTGATTGACCTTCAGGCCCAGCGCGAACAAGCGAAACTCGTCTTTCTCGTACAGTTCGGCGAAGTCCGTGACAGCGTCAGGCAGGCTTACGCCCAGGTGTACGTTGCGCTGAACCCGGCCCATGGCGTTTTTAAGTGGGTCTTCGGCGGCGTCGATGGCGACCAGCACCGCATCGGCCAGGGTGCGTCCGGACTTCAGGCTGCGCACCGTGTGATCGAGCAATGGCGGCAGTTGTTCGATCATGCGCTTGAGCCGGCGCTGATAGCACCAACTGATATACAGCCGCAGAGCCAGAGGTGGCATCAGCAACAACGCCAGCAAACCGATCCAGCTTGCGAGGGCAAACCCCAGCAAAATGCCCACGGCCCAGAGCAACAGCCACAACCCCAGGCGCTCGGTGGGACGACCGAGGCCGGCGCGTAGAAAGGCCCGTTCCAGGCCTGCCCAGGATGACTTCGCCACCGCGAGTTGCGGTTGTCCCTGCGTCAAGCGACCGAGGGTTCGATCGATGCCGGTCTGGCGCAAACCGTTGTAGAACAAACGGATCGACAAGCCCAGCAACGTCAGGCAAATCAGGATGAGCAGCGCCGGTTTGAGCATGCCGTGACCCTTCAGTGCGATAAGGGAGAGAGCGCCGCCTCGCGGCGTAGTTTATCGCCGGCGGGGTTGACCGCCTCGCGCAGAAAACCGAAACCGGTGCGTCGATCAAACTTGAATAGCGTATTGGTCACATAGATGTCATCACGAATACCCACGACCTCCACCACTTCGCTGACGCAGCGGCGGCCATCGGGCAGGCGCGTCAGTTGAATCACCACGTCCAGAGCCGCACAGATCATTTGCCGCAGAGTGCGTTCGGCGATGGTGCGTCCGGTCAGGCCTACCAAAGTCTCCAGGCGCAGCAGCGCGTCCTGGGCATTGTTGGCGTGCACGGTGCTCATGGAGCCGTCGTGCCCGGTGTTCATCGCGGTGAGCACGTCGACCACTTCGACGCCGCGAATTTCGCCGAGGATGATCCGGTCCGGGCGCATCCGCAGCGCGTTGCGAATCAGATCGCTGGCCTTCACTTCGCCGTGGCCTTCGGCATTCGGCGGTCGGGTTTCCAGACGCACCACGTGAGGATGGCCGAGCTGCAGTTCGGCGACGTCTTCGATGGTGACCAGGCGTTCGTGAGGGGCGATCAACTGGCTGAGAATGTTCAGCAGCGTGGTCTTGCCGGTGCCGGTACCGCCGCTGACAAGGATGTTGCAACGTTTGCCCACGGCCTCCTGAATAAATTCAAAGATCGCCTGGTCGATGGTTTGCATCGCCATCAGATCGGAGCTTTTGAGCATGTCCTTGCGGAATTTTCGAATCGACAGGCACGGGCCATCGAGGGCAATGGGCGGTATGATCGCATTGACCCGGCTGCCATCGGGCAGGCGCGCATCGACCATCGGCGACGACTCGTCGAGCCGTCGGCCCAGGGGCGCGAGAATTCGTTGCATCACCCGCTCGACGTGGTGGTCATCGATGAATCGCAGGTCACTCAGGTGCAACACACCCTCGCGTTCGACGAACACCCGGTGCGGGCCGTTGACCAGAATCTCGGTCACCGTCGAGTCACGCAGCAACACCTCCAGCGGGCCGAAACCGGTGAGCTCGTCGACGATTTCCTCAGCCAGTCGCTCCATCTCATAACGGGAAATCGCCAGGTGCAGACGGGCGATGTACTCGGCAACTTTGTCGATGACGAACTGCGACAGCATTTGCCGCGAACCTTCCAGGAGGTTTTTCCCGGACTCTTCGATGGCGTCGATGATGTAGCGGTGCAGCACCAGTTTCAGGCCTTCGTGGTCGGTATTGCCGGCCGGCCCGTGGGAGGGCGCGCCGAAGAGTTTTTCCCCGTTCATGGCGCGCCCCTCAATCGGTCGAACCAGCCAGCCTTGGGTTTGTCCAGGTCTTCGGAGCGTTTGGCCAGGCGTTCGCCGAGGGCGCGCAGGCTTTGGGTCAGGTTTTCGCGCGGGGCCAGCTCGAACAGGCTCACCCCCTGATTCTTGGCGTTGAGCCGTACTTCCGGGCTATAGGCAAGGACCGCCATAACCTCCATGCCGAAGCTTTTGCTCAACGTGTCGGAGTCTGGCGCGACGTTGCGCAGATAGCGGTCCACCAGCAACCTGGCGTGGTCGAGCTTGAGGCCTTTTTCGCGCCAGCGGCCGAGCACCTCAAGGTTGCGTCGGCAGTCGAGTACATTCTGATCGGTGTACCACAGCAACTTATCGCAATGGCTGACGAAGGTGCGCAACGCTTCGCTGTCCGACTGGCCCGTGAGGTTCACCACGATGTGCTGGAAATGTTGACGCAAGGCGCTGAGCAGCATGTACAGCTCGGCGGCACTGGTCTGCTCCAGCGGTTCGTCGTTGCTGGCGTAGGCGAGAATCCGCAGCCCGGCGTCACAGGTGGTGAAGGCGCTGTCGATCAGCGTCGCGTCGAGGCGCCGCAGATGTCGCAACGCATCGCCAAAATGAAACGAGCTCTCCAGCCCCAGCAACGCAAGGCTGTCGCCACGCGGCAGGCCCAGGTCCAGCAACAGTGTCTGCTGACCGCTCTTTTGCACCACGTGCGCCAGGTGGTTAGCGAGCAACGCCCCGTCGGCATTGCTCTGCGCACCGTAAAGCACGGTCAGGCCACCCTGTTGATTCTGTTGCATATTCGGCGTCACGGTCGGCAGGCGTTTGCTCAGGCGTCGCACCAGCCCGGCAACTTCACTGGAACGCGAACCGTAAGAGACGAAATCCCGCGCGCCAGCACGCATGGCGTTGAGCACGAGTTGGTTGTCCATGCCGTCGCCCAAGGCAACGATCGCCAGCATCGGTTTGGCTTCCAGGGCACCCTCGATCAACGCGCTCTGGGCCACCACATGTTCACGGTCCAGACCCACGAACACCAGGCTGGCGAAGGTCACGTCCACCAGCGTCAAGAGCTCGTCGAGGTTGCCGCCACCGGCACTGATCACTCGGCCCAAAGGGGCAAGCGCACCTTGCAGCCACTCGAAGTCGGTGCTGTTACGCGTGATCGCGAGGAACGTCTGACTCAGGTTCTGGGGCTGGCTCATTGCGATAATCCACCGCATGTATCGAAGCAGCCGTTGTCGAGCAAGTACTGCGTGAAACGTCTGCGCATGGAGAAGCGTCCTCGCTCGATTCAGGGCGTTTGTTGGGTGACTTCATTGCCGCGGATGACTTCCACACTCGTCTTGCGCGGTGCTGCGCCGCCGCTTACGGGTTTGGGTGTGCCGGCCAGGGCTAGTTGACTGAACTGCACCAGTTCGCGATTGGCGCTGGCCAGGCTCGCCTTTGAATCGCGGTTGCCGGCCCAGTATTGGTTCAGGCGTTTTTCCTCGGCGCTGCGCACGGCCAGGCGCAAAACCCCGACCTGAGCCGCGAGCATCAGGCGACTCAAGAGGGGTTCGGGGACGGCGAGCAAAACGGTGCGGGCGCTGGCGCGCTGCTGTTCCTGCTTGAGTCTTTCTTCGTTGCTGCGCGCCGGGTTGGCAGGCTGGCCATCGTTCATCAGCCCCAACTGGTCGCCGACACCGAGCACCCGCAACGCCGGGACCACGACCTGGGCCGATTGCTGGAGGTTGTTGGTGTCCATGCGCAGAAACAGCAGGACGTCGACATAGTCGCCGGGGCTCAGTTGACCGCCGACATTGATCACGTCATCCGCTGCCACGGCGAGGGCGCGCTCATCGGGGCGGATCATTCGCGCCAGCGCACCGCCGGTTTCGAAACTTTCATCATTGAGCCAACTGCCGGCAGTCAGCGTGCGCCAAGGCATACGGCCAATGGCTTGGTCGAGCCGGGACAGGCTGCCGGCCGGGGCGGTACGGAGTTTTTCCAGGGTCACGTCGGCGGCGGTGATTTGTTCGTACGGTGCTATGTCACGCAGCAACACAACCACCGGCTGGCGGGTCGGGTCGTCCGCCGGCGCCAGTATCGGGGCCGATGATGTGCCGGGTTGCGCGACGGATTCGGGTGCCGGTTGGCGACTCAACACCAGCCCCCAATAACCGGCAATGATGGCGCCTACCAGAAACAGCCCGGCCAGGCCCATGGTGACGCGACTGTTCATGAAGGCTCTCCCTTTCCTGCTGCGTAACGCCCCCCAAGAGTTCTAACGAGATGACTTCGCAATCAGGCAGCTATGAACATGGAACTATTTCGCTATTTGACGGTAGCGCAGGTAGAGCAAAAAGCCATTACAGGTCGGTAAATATCTGACAAAAGTAACGGTTTGAAGCCAAAAGCGCTGTTTCATGACGTCAGTGAACGGGTTACTACTTAAGTATTAATAGGTTCTTACAGTTGTTGGTCTTGGGTTTGCCGACAATGCTGATGCTGGCATAGGGGAATCATGTTGCGGCCGTGCAACATCCGCTGTCATAGGAGACACATCATGTCCTTTATTAAAGTTGTTCAGAAGATCAAATCCGAATTCGTTTTTTACAAAGGTCTGGCCAAAGACACTGAAGGTGCTTCGGGTATCGAGTACGCGATTATTGCGGGTATGGTGGCCGTTGCGCTGGCAGCATTTGCGACACCCATCGCGACGAGTGTCACCGCAATGTTCACCACCATTTCAGCCGCGCTTTGATTTTAAGGCTGGCAATAGGCAGTCATTTGCCAATCCCGCAAAGGGCTTCTAACGTCAAGGCTTAGTCCATTGCAGGTGTTACCCATGAACGCTCCAGCGCTCCTTCGCCAACAGCTTCTTCTGGTCGACGATGAGGAGGATGCGTTACTGGAACTGGCCGAGTTGCTGGAGGGCGAGGGCTTTACTTGTTTTACGGCAACGTCGGTCAAGCTCGCCCTTCATCATTTGACTTGTCATCCTGATATTGCGCTGGTGATTACTGATTTGCGGATGCCGGAGGAGAGTGGCATGTCGTTGATCAAGCGGTTGCGTGAGCATACGGCTCGTCAGCATTTACCGGTGATTGTGACGTCGGGGCATGCGGATATGGATGATGTGAGTGATATGTTGCGGTTGCAGGTGCTGGATTTGTTTCGCAAGCCGATTTATCACGTGCGGTTGTTGGAGACGTTGAATAATTTGTTTCCTGGGGTGGTTAGTTCCTGAGTGTACATATCCGTTGCTGCGGTAACGGCGGCTTAGGGTTTCGCCCTTACGGCGAGGCACTTTTGGCAAACGCCCCAAAAGTACCCAAAAGGTCTTGCCCCAAGCGTCCGGCCCCTCGCTAAGGCTCGGCGTTCCTTCGCTCCGGTATCCATCTGGGGGCATCGCCCTACGGTTGGCTTCGCTTCAACCTACATGCGATGGGTTCGACTGCGTCGAACGGCGCTGCGCGCCAATCCCCAGATGAACACCGGAACGAGGCCTCCCGAAGGGGCGGGTGGATCAAGATCAAAAGCCAGATCAAAAGCTGCAGGCGAGCTAACGCTCGGCCTATTGAGTGGTGAGGGGCGGGCGCACGCCGCTCCACTGTGGGAGCGGGCTTGCCCGCGAAGGCGGCCTGACAGCCGGCCAATCCCTCGCAGATGCACACGATTCAATTGTGGGAGCGAGCCTGCTCGCGAAGACGGCCTCACACCCGACCAATCTCTCTCAGACATACGCGGACCACTGTAGGAGCGAGGCTTGCCCGCGAAGGCAATCTCGCAGACGCTGTCAATTACAGCGCCGAACAATCAGGCAACAGGCCGCCACTGCCCAACCATGTGTTCCAAATCCCCCGCACCCATCAACTGAAAATCCCCGCTGGCCCCCGCCGCACTGGACATCAGCGTCACTTCACTGGGAAGGCGCACCGGTTTCCTGAACTGCACCGCAATCTCGACGTTGGCCGTCGGCAAATGATCGGTCAGGGCTGCCAGCGTACGTGCCTTGTTCCACAAGCCATGGGCGATGGCGCTAGGGAAACCGAAGAGCTTAGCGCTGATCGCACTGAGGTGGATCGGGTTGTAGTCGCTGGACACCTTGGCGTATCGGCGGCCAATGTCCGCAGGCGCTTTCCAGTGGGCCACTTCGGCCAGCAACAATGTCGATGCAAACGCTTCCTCCACAGGCTCGCCTTCCAGTTTGACGCCGCGACAGAGCATTTGGCTTTCAGCCTCCCACAGCGGCCCCAACTGATCGTCGAGCGTCGTCACCAAATCGAACGTCGCCCCCTTGGCATGGGGTTGCAGGTTCTGCACTTTCACGCCGACCCGCACCCGGTGCACACCACCCATGGGGCGCAAGACGCGGATGCGATTGCTCAAGTGAATCAGCCCCAGCAGCGGGAACGGAAACGCTTTGGCGGTAAGCAATTGCATCTGCAAGGCAAACGCCAGGATGTGTGGATACGTCGGTGGTAGCAGCCCGTTGTCGGCGAAACCACAGACTTTTCGATAAGCCTCCAGGCGTTTCGGATCGACATTGACCCAGCAGTGATAACCCAGGTCGGGCAATGTGGTACCGGTGATTTTGCGGCGCGTTGCCGCCTTCACATACAGCGTTTGCAGGCCAGGTTCGCTATTGAGAGTGTGCCAGTCGGTGGTCATGGTCAGGCTCCCAAAACGCTTTGCCCGCAGACGCGCAACGCTTGCCCGGTAAACGCTCCGGTGCCGGGTTGTGCCAGCCAGGCCACGGCTTCGGCGACGTCTTGTGGCAGGCCGCCTTGGCCCAACGAACTCATGCGCCGCCCGGCTTCGCGCACGCCGAAGGGCAGGTGCGCAGTCATCTGGGTTTCGATGAATCCTGGCGCTACGGCATTGATGCTGATGCCGCGCTCACTCAGCAGCGGTGCCCAGGCTTGGGCCAGGCCGATCAACCCGGCCTTGCTCGCGGCGTAATTGGTTTGCCCGCGATTGCCGGCGATGCCACTGATGGACGCCAGCAGGATTACCCGGCCGTTGTCGCGCAAGGTGCCGCTGTCGAGCAAAGCCTTGGTCAGTACTTGCGGCGCGTTGAGGTTGACCGCCAGCACCGCGTCCCAGAATTCCGGGGTCATGTTGGCCAAGGTTTTGTCCCGGGTGATGCCCGCGTTGTGGACCACGATGTCGATGCCGTCGGGCAAGTGCTCGATCAGTTGTGTGGCGGCGTCTTCGGCGCAGATGTCCAGCGTGATGCCGCGCCCGCCGAGGCGTGCGGCCAAGGCGTCGAGATCGGCTTTGGCCGGTGGCACGTCGAGCAGGATCACCTCGGCGCCGTCGCGGGCCAGGGTTTCGGCGATTGAGGCGCCGATGCCGCGAGCCGCGCCCGTCACCAGTGCCTTGCGTCCCGACAAGGGACGACTCCAGTCCATCACCTGCGCCTCGCACGCCTTCAGGCGAATGACTTGCCCGGAAATGAACGCGCTTTTGGGCGAGAGGAAAAACCGCAATGGGCCTTCCAGTTGATCTTCGGCACCTTCACCGACATAGATCAGCTGCAAAGTGCCGCCGCTGCGCAGTTCCTTGGCCAGTGAGCGGCTGAAACCTTCCAACGCCCGCTGTGCGCTGGCGGCGAATGGGTCGCTCAAGGTCTCCGGCGCCCGGCCAAGAATCACCACATGCGCATGGTGATCGAGGTTTTTCATCAGCGGCTGGAAGAACTCGCGCAGCTGTTTCAACTGATCGACCTGCACCAGGTCACTGGCGTCGAATGCCACTGCTTTGAGTTTCTGGCCGTGGCCGGGAATCCACGCGGTGGCCAGGGTCGGATCGGTGCCGTAGCTGTAAATCGTATCGGTCAGGCGGTTGGCGAGCGTGCTGACTTTTTCTGCCAACGGGCCACCGCCAATCAACAGCGCCCCCTCGATAGGCCGCAGCCGGCCTGCTTGCCAGCGTTCCAGTCGTACCGGCGACGGCAGACCCAAGGCACCGACCACACGATGGCCGATGGGCGAATTGGCGAAGTCGATATAGCGGTCAGACATGGATCATGCTCCAGCAACTGGGATTAAAAGTGTGGACCATGAACGGCAATTAGTCGTTCGATCCGCGAGATACGGCCTACGCTTCAACATTGCAGGTTAGTTTGTAACGGGACTTTCGGGGAGCGCTCCCACAGGGGTATGTGTTCACAATTGAATATCAGGAAGGAGAGCTTTTTCATGACTCAGCTGCGTCGCGTCGCGATTATCGGTGGTAACCGTATTCCCTTTGCCCGGTCCAACGGGCCGTACGCCACTGCCAGTAACCAGGCGATGTTCACCGCAGCGCTGGAAGGCCTGATCGAGCGCTATAACCTGCACGGTTTGCGCATGGGCGAAGTGGCGGCAGGCGCGTTGCTCAAGTATTTGCAGGATTACGGCCTGACCCGAGAGTGTGTACTGGGCTCGCGGTTGTCGCCGACGACACCGGCCTACGACATCCAGCAAGGCTGCGGTACGGGGCTGGAGGCGACGTTGCTGGTGGCAAACAAAATTGCTCTGGGTCAGATCGAATGTGGCATTGCCGGTGGCGTTGATACCGCTTCGGACGTGCCGATCGGCGTCAACGAAAGCCTGCGCAAGCTCCTCTTGCAAGCCAACCGCGCCAAAAGTACCGCCGACAAACTGAAAACCTTCCTGCAATTGCGCCCTCGACACTTGATGCCCGACTTTCCAAGCATTGGCGAGCCGCGTACCGGCCTGTCGATGGGCGGCCACTGTGAATTGATGGCCCAGACCTGGAACATCCCGCGTGCCGAGCAGGATCAACTGACCCAGGAAAGCCATCAGAAAATGGCCGCGTCCTACGCCGAAGGCTGGCACAACGATTTGATGACGCCGTTCCTCGGCCTGACCCGGGACAACAACCTGCGCCCGGACCTGACCCTGGAAAAACTCGCCTCACTGAAGCCGGCCTTCGAGAAAAGCGCCAAGGGCACCCTGACCGCGGGCAATTCCACGCCACTCACCGATGGCGCATCGGTGGTGCTGCTGGGCAGTGAGGAGTGGGCGAAACAGCGCGGTTTGCCGATCCTCGCTTATTGGCGCGACGGCGAAGTGGCGGCGGTGGATTTCGTTAATGGCGCCGAAGGGCTGCTGATGGCGCCAGTCTATGCGGTGCCGCGTTTACTGGCGCGCAATGGCCTGACCTTGCAGGACTTCGATTACTACGAAATCCATGAAGCGTTCGCCGCGCAAGTGCTGTGTACATTGAAGGCCTGGGAAGATCCAGAGTATTGCAAAACCCGACTCGGCCTTGACGCACCGTTGGGCTCCATCGACCGCACTCGCCTCAACGTCAAGGGCAGCTCACTGGCCGCCGGGCATCCATTTGCCGCCACCGGTGCACGCATCGTCGCCAACCTGGCGAAGTTGCTGGACGCGGCGGGCAAGGGCCGAGGGTTGATCTCGATCTGCGCCGCCGGCGGTCAGGGCGTGACGGCGATTATCGAGCGCTGATTGTTGATTGCGGATTACTGGGGGTTGAGCACTGCCGCGCGTTGCTGCGCGGCCAGTTCCCGGTTGCGGTTGGCGTAACCCTCGGCCATCACCGAGCAGACGATCAGCTGCAACGGGTGATAGATCATGATCGGCAGCAGGATCAAGCCAAGGCCGGGGTTGGCACCGAAGATCAGCGCTGCCATCGGCGCACCTGCTGCCAGGGATTTCTTGCTGGCGCAGAACACCGCGGCAATCTCATCGGCGGGGCTGAACTTCAGCGCGCGAGCGGTGCGGGTGGTCATCCACAGGATGATCGCCAGCAAAATCGCACTGCCCAACAGCGCAGTCAGAATCACGCTGTTGCCCTGTTGCTGCCACATCCCCGACACCATCGAGTTGCAGAACGCCGCGTACACCAGCAGCAGGATCACCAGTTTGTCGGCGATGTTGGTGTAGCGCTTGTGCCGAGCGAAAAACTTACCCAGGAACGGCCGCAGCAATTGCCCGAGCACCAGCGGCAATAGCAGCATGGCGCATAAATCGAGCAGGGTTGAGCCCAGATCAATGCCACCCGCGCCGCTGCCGACCACGAAACTCACCAGCAACGGTGTCAGAAAAATCCCCAGTACGCTGGACAGGCTCGCGTTGAGAATTGCTGCCGGTACGTTGCCGCCCGCGCTGCCGGTGAGCGCCACGGACGAGGAAATGGTCGAGGGCAGGGCGCAGAGGTAGAGGAAGCCGAGCATAAGCAGCGATGGAAGGTGCGAGCCCAGCAATTTGTCGCTCAGCAGCCAGATCAACGGAAACACCGCAAAGGTGAAGGCCTGAACCATCACGTGCAGCTTCCAGTTTTTCAGCCCGTGGCGGATCTGTTCGCTGGAGAGGTTGACTCCATGGAGGAAGAACACCAGAAACACGCCGACGTTGATCACGTACTCCGCGTGCATCCCGCCGCCAGTAGCACCGAAAGTCGGGAAGAAATACGCCAGCAGCGTGGCGATCAGCATGCCGCACAAGAACCAGTCGGTGACCACGCGTTTGAGGTGTTTGAAGGCATGCATACCGGCACCGAATACGTTTGTAAGAATTGATGACTTAGCCTAACGTCGGCTCTATCAGCCGTCTTGCGACATAAGGCCAATCAATGCCGACTAACGGACAACTTTCCCTCGAACGCACCATCCCGGCACTTACGGCGTTGCCGCGTCCGCTGTATGCACGAGCGGAAAGTCTGAACGCCGGTTCGTGGACACCGCCTCATCGTCACGACTGGGTGCAGTTTTCCTACGCCATCAGCGGTGTTCTTGGCGTGCATACCGCCGAAGGCAGCTTCTTTGCACCTCCGCAGTGGGGCATCTGGATTCCGGCGGATCTCGAGCATCAGGTCGTGACCTCGATGCGAGCCGAGATGCGCAGCCTGTACGTGCGCCGCGAGGACTGCCAATGGGCGGATGGGCGTTGCCGAGTGCTGGAAGTCACGCCGTTGGCACGGGAGCTGATCAAGCGTTTTTGCCTGCTTCCCGTGGAATATCCACAGGGCGACAGCCAGGAGGCGCGGTTGGTGGGCGTGTTGCTGGATCAGTTAGCGAGTCTGCCCGAGGTGGGGTTTTCCCTGCCGCTGCCCCGGCATGAACGTTTGTTGGGCTTGTGCAACGAGCTGATCGACAGCCCTGAGCGCAATGCGACCTTGCAGGAATGGGCCGAGCGTTTGGGCACGTCGGAGAAAACCCTGATGCGCTTGTTCCAGCGTGAAACCGGGTTGAGTTTCCGCGGCTGGCGGCAGCGCATGCGGCTGCTGTCGTCGCTGAGTTTGCTGGAGGAGGGGAACAGCGTGACCAATGCCGCGCTGTCTTGCGGGTATGACTCGACGTCGGCGTTTATTGCGGCGTTCAAGGGGTTGTTCGGGTTTACCCCGGGGGAATTGTTTAGGCAGTGATGACGCCTTCGCGGGCAAGCCTCGCTCCTACAGGGATCGCATCCGACACAAAACCTGTAGGAGCGAGGCTTGCCCGCGAAGAGGCCATCACATTCAACATCTCTGTTGGCTGACTGTCCGTCTTCGCGAGCAGGGTTTTGCGCTGTCCTTGTGGGAGCGAGCCTGCTCGCGATTGGCCGCGAAGCGGCCACCGGGATTTTGGATCAGGTCCTGAACCGTCGAACCAACCCGTCCAGCTCATTCGACAACCCGGCCAGGCTCTGCGAATCCAGGCGCGCCGAGTTCGCCAGTTCTGCCACCAACTGCGCATCGCCATGAATCTGGCTGATGTGGCGATTGATGTCTTCCGCCACTTGATGCTGTTCCTCAGCCGCCGTGGCGATTTGAGTGTTCATGTCGCGAATCACATCCACCGATTCACGAATCTGCCCGAAGCTGCTGCGCGCTTCGCCGATGCGGGTCACCGATTGCTGCGACACTTCCAGGCTCGCATGCATCTGCTGCGTCACCTGGCTGGTGCGCTTGGCCAGATTACCCAGCAGCCCGTCGATTTCCGCCGTGGAATCGGCAGTCCGTTTGGCCAAGGCGCGAACTTCATCCGCCACCACCGCAAAACCACGACCCTGTTCACCGGCCCGGGCCGCTTCGATGGCGGCGTTCAGTGCCAGCAGGTTGGTCTGTTCCGCGATGGAGCGAATGGTCCCGAGGATCGACTGAATGTCGTTGCTATCGCGCTCAAGCTGTTGCATCGATTGCGCCGACTGTTCGATTTCCTGGCTCAAGCGATCAACACTGCTCACTGCGGCATCGATCTGCTGCTGGCCTTCGCGCGCCTGGCGCTGGCCGCTGTCGGCCGACTCGGCGGCCTGGCTGCAGGAGCGTGCGACTTCGTTGGCGGTGGCGACCATTTCGTGGAACGCCGTGGACACCATGTCCACCGCTTCACGCTGACGCCCGGCGGCTTCGGCCATGTCGCTGGACACCTGGGTCGAACTCTGGGAGGTGGCGAGGATCTTGGTCGCGGCGCCGCCGATGCTCTGGATCAGGTTGCGAATTGCCGCCAGAAACTGGTTGAACCAGTTGGCCAGTTGAGCCGTTTCGTCGCTGCCACGGATTTGCAGGTTCTTGGTCAGGTCGCCTTCACCCTGGGCGATGCCTTCCAGACCGCTGGCCACGCTGCGGATCGGCCGCACGATCAGGCTGGCGAAGCTGGCGCCGACGATGGCGAAGAACACCGCCAGTACCGCCGCGATGATCGCGATCAGCCAGGTCAGTTGAGTGGCCGAGCTCATCACGTCGGTCTGCTTGATCAGGCCGATGAAGGTCCAGCCCAGTTGTTCCGACGGCCAGACGTTGGCCATGTAGCGCTCACCATTGAGCTCGACTTCTACCAGGCCTTTGCCGGCCTTGGCCAGCTGCGCGTATCCGTCGCCGAGACTGGTCAGGGCTTTGAAGTTGTTTGCTGGTTGCTTCGGATCGACCAGCACCGTGCCGGTGTTTTCCACCAGCATCAGGTAGCCGGTTTCGCCGAGTTTGATCTGTTTGACGATTTCAGTGAGCTGCTTGAGCGTCACATCAATGCTGACCACGCCGCCGTTGGTGCCCAGCTTGTTGTCGATGGTGCGCACGGTGCTGACGTATGTCGCGTCATCCTGAGCCCAGTAATAGGCCTCGGTGCGAAACGGTTTACCGGGTTTGGCCTGCGCGGCCTTGTACCACGGGCGCTGGCGCGGGTCGTAATTGCTCAGCTTCGCGTCGTCCGGCCATGACACGTAACCGCCCGCCGCCGTACCGAGGATGGCGTAGGCGTAGGCCGGGTGGCTGTTGCCCAGGTCCTGGAGGAGGGCGAAAACCTTTTTATCCGACTCGCCTTGGGGAATGCTCTCGGCGTTGGCGCTCATGTAGGTCTTGAGGCTGTCGTCGGAGTTCTTGATCAGCGGTTGGGTGGCCAGGTAATCGACGTTCTGGCTGATGCCGTCAAAGAACAGTTGCATGGCATTGCTGACCTGACGAATCTCGCGGCCGCTGCCATCGACAAAATTATCCTTGGCATCGCTGCGCAAGTTCAGCACCACGAGGGTGGCGACCAGCACCACGGGCAAGCAGGCGATGATTGCAAACGCCCAGGTCAGCTTCTGTTTGATGTTCATCCGCGCTCCAGTTTTTTCTTGTAGGCCCACGCAGTGCAGATGACTCGCGGATTATTGGCAGCCGAAAACGTTCGATACCCCGATCCTTGAGTGCGCCCTCGTTATCGTTGTCGGGGCGATTGTCGGACAATTCCTTTTCTCTCTAATGACTTCGGCTGAGGAACGTGGAAATTGAGGCCTGTTGAGAAAAATCCGGCGAAGGGTAGGGACTACGTGTCAGATTCTGTCGCAAATGCCCTTGTAGCCCTTCATCAACAAGTGGCGCAGGCTCAGCTATGATCTTGAGCGGTCGATGAGTTGTGTCTGATTAATCCGGCACATTGTGTGCTTCTTGATGTTCATGGGAACGTTCATAGGTCGGCAACCCCTCCCGCGAATGAGTGGATTGCCGTATAACGAATGACTTTCGCGTGTTTGGTAATAAAGGACCCACAATAAAAGCTGATGAAGACTCCAAAACGCATTGAACCCCTGATCGAGGACGGTCTGGTCGACGAGGTGCTGCGCCCACTCATGAGTGGTAAAGAAGCAGCTGTTTATGTGGTGCGCTGCGGCAACGAGCTGCGTTGTGCCAAGGTCTACAAGGAGGCGAATAAACGCAGTTTTCGTCAGGCGGCCGAGTATCAGGAAGGCCGTAAGGTGCGCAACAGCCGGCAGGCTCGAGCGATGGCCAAGGGCTCCAAGTTCGGCAAGAAAGAAACCGAAGACGCCTGGCAGAATGCCGAAGTGGCGGCGTTGTTCCGCCTGGCCGGTGCCGGTGTGCGCGTCCCCAAGCCGTATGACTTCCTCGAAGGCGTGCTGCTGATGGAACTGGTGGCCGACGAGTACGGCGATGCCGCGCCGCGTCTGAACGACGTGGTGCTGGAACCGGACCAGGCGCGCGAATATCACGCGTTTCTGATTTCGCAGATCGTGCTGATGCTGTGTACCGGTCTGGTGCACGGTGACCTGTCCGAGTTCAACGTACTGCTGACGCCGACCGGTCCGGTCATCATCGACTTGCCGCAAGCGGTCGACGCGGCGGGCAACAACCACGCGTTCAACATGCTGGAACGGGACGTGGGCAACATGGCGTCGTACTTCGGTCGCTTTGCACCGGAGTTGAAACGCACCAAGTACGCCAAGGAAATGTGGGCGTTGTATGAAGCCGGCACCTTGCACCCGGCCAGTGTGTTGACCGGCGAGTTCGACGAGCCGGAAGAGCTGGCGGACGTCGGCGGGATCATGCGCGAAATCGAGGCGGCCCGTCTCGATGAAGAGCGTAAGCAAGCGATCCGCGCTGCGGACGACGCGCCACCGAGCAAAGCCGAAGAACCGCCTCCGCCCTGGATGCAGTGATCGGTTGACCCAAAACCCGGCTTCGGCCGGGTTTTTTTTGCAGGTGCTTTTTTGGGACCGCGTCGTCTGCATCGCGGGCAAGCCCGCTCCCACAGGTTTTGTGTCGCCCCCGGATTCTATGATCGACACCTGACCTGTGGGAGCGTGGCTTGCCCGCGATGGCGTCAGACCAGACAATCCACAACGGCGATACTCACCACACTCAAGGACTGAATGTGAACTCCACCCGCAACGCCCAACTGATCATCGCCGCCCGGCTGATTTCGGACTTCGGCGCTTTCCTCAACATGGTTGCCCTGGCCACCTACGTCTACCTGCTCAGCAACAGCGCCATGAGTGTCGGGATCTTCCTCGCCAGCCGTGTAGCCGGGGGGATCTTTGCCAGTTTGATCGGCACCCGGTTCTATCGCCGCTGGGCCGGGCGTCTGCCGCTGATTGCCTTCGATCTGCTGCGCGCCGGTTTGCTGGGCCTGCTGCTGGTGTTGCCGGTCAGCCAACAAACGCTGCTGCTACCGCTGATCGCGTTCGGTCTGGGGTTCGGCAATTCGATGTTCGCCATTGGCCTCAACAGCCAATTGCCGCACATGATCGATAAGGCGCAGCTGCTCAAGACCAACGCCTGGATGACCTCGGCGTCGTCTGCGGCGATGGTCGGCGGGAGTCTGGTGGCGGGGTTGTTGGTGGCGGGGTTTGGCTTTGAAACGGTGTTTGCCCTGAACGTGGCCACTTATCTGCTGGCGGCGTTGTTGATTGTGCCGCTGCGGTTTTCCAGACCTGCATCCAGTGATGAACCCCTTCAGCAACAAGGCGAATGGTCGGTCCTGCGTCAGGGTTTGCGCACCGCGCCGGTGCTGGCGGCGATGCTTGCCGTCGCGATGGCCGATACGCTGGGCAGCGCCGCACACAACGTCGGTTTCCCGATCATCTCAAAACTGCTGACACCCGAGTCGGCCAGCACCACCCTGGGCATGATGCTGGCGGTCTGGGCCAGCGGAAAATTCATCGGTGCGCGAATTGCCAGTCGCCTGAAAGGTACGGACAACGTTCATCTGGAACGGCGATTTTTCTTCGGCGTTTTGCTGATGTCCTGCGGCTTCATCCTGATGTTCCAACAGCAAACCCTTTACGGCTTACTGCTGTTTTCATTGCCCGCAGGCTTGGGCGACGGGTTCTCGGAAGTCGGTCTGATGTCGCGTCTGCAACGTGAACCGGACAACCTGCGTCTGCCGATTTTCAGTTTTCTGACGCTGCTGCAAATGACCGGCTTCGGCGTCGGTATGTTGATCGCCGCGCCGTTCTATAAGTGGTGGACGCCCGGCGCGGTGGTGCTGTTGTTCCATGGTATTCCCCTCACCACGTTGCTGGTGGCGAAGGGCTTGGCGCTCAGGAATGGGCGGGTTCGGCGCAGCAGCCCGACGCCAGCTCCTTGAGGATCGGGCAGTCCGGGCGGTGGTCGCCGTGGCAATGTTCTACCAGGTCTTGCAGGGTGTCGCGCAGTTGGCCGAGTTCGCGAATCTTCTGGTTCAGCTCGTCGATGTGCTGACGGGCCAGCGCCTTCACATCGGCGCTGGCGCGCTGACGGTCTTGCCAGAGGGTCAGCAGTTTGCCGACTTCCTCCAGCGAAAAACCCAAATCCCGAGAGCGCTTGATGAACGCCAGAGTATGCAGATCGTCGTCGCCATAGACCCGATAGCCGCTGTCGGTGCGATGGGCCGCCTTGAGCAGGCCGATGGATTCGTAGTAACGAATCATCTTCGCGCTCAGACCGCTCTGGCGGGCCGCTTGGCCAATATTCATCGGTCGTCCTCCAAGTCTTTGGGTTTCCAGGTTTTCAACAGTAACGCATTGCTGACCACGCTGACGCTCGACAGCGCCATGGCCGCGCCGGCCAGCACCGGGTTGAGGAAGCCGAACGCCGCCAGCGGCAGGCCGATCAGGTTATAGACGAAGGCCCAGAACAGGTTCTGGCGAATTTTCGCGTAGGTCTTGCGGCTGATCTCCAGCGCCGCCGGCACCAGCCGTGGATCGCCGCGCATCAGGGTGATCCCGGCAGCGTGCATGGCGACGTCAGTGCCGCCGCCCATGGCGATGCCGATGTCTGCCGCGGCTAGTGCTGGCGCGTCGTTGATGCCGTCGCCGACCATCGCCACCACACCGGTTTTTTTCAGGGCGGCGACGGTGGCGGCTTTGTCCGCCGGCAAAACTTCGGCGTGGACATCGCTGATGCCCAGCGCCTCGGCGACCACCTTGGCGCTGCCGCGGTTATCGCCGGTCAGCAGATGGCTGCTGATGTTCCGTGCATTCAGCTGTTGCACCGCTTGCAAGGCACCGGGTTTGAGCGTGTCACCGAAGGCGAACAGGCCGAGCACTCGTGGTTCAGGGCTTTGTTCGATGAGCCAGGACAGGGTCCGGCCTTCGGTTTCCCAAGCGGTTGCAGAGTCGGCCAATGGCCCGGCGCTCAGTCCGCTTTCCTCCAGCAGACGCCGATTGCCCAAAGCCAATCGCCGACCGTCGAGACTGCCGGCAATGCCGCGCCCGGTCAGCGATTGACTGTCGCTGACATCGGCCACGGTCAACCCGCGTTCGGTGCAGGCATCCAGCACCGCCTTGGCCAGCGGGTGTTCACTGCCGCGTTGCAGCGCCCCGGCCATTTGCAACAAGGCCGCTTCGTCACCTTCGATGGCCCTCAGATGAGCGATGCGCGGCGCACCCGAAGTCAGTGTGCCAGTCTTGTCGAACACCACGGCGCTGACTTCATGAGCACGCTCCAGCGCTTCGGCGTCCTTGATCAAAATCCCGTAGCGCGCCGCCACACCGGTACCGGCCATGATGGCCGTCGGCGTGGCTAGCCCGAGTGCGCAAGGGCAGGCGATCACCAGCACCGCGACCGCGTTGATCAATGCGGTTTCCAGTGGCGCGCCGTACAGCCACCAACCGAGCAGGGTCGCCAGCGCAATCAGCAGAACCACAGGCACGAACACCTGGCTGACTTTATCCACCAGTTTCTGGATCGGCGCTTTGGCCGCCTGCGCGTCTTCGACTAGGCGGATGATCCGCGCCAGCACGGTTTCTGCGCCGAGCGCCAAGGTCTGAACCAGCAGCCGACCTTCGCCATTGATGGCGCCGCCGGTGACCTTGTCACCCGGTTGTTTGGGTACCGGCAGGCTTTCGCCGCTGATCAGTGCTTCATCGGCGTGGCTCTGGCCTTCCACAACAATGCCATCCACCGGGAAGCGTTCGCCGGGTTTGACCATGACCAGATCGTTGAGGCGCAAAGCGCTGATCGCAACCTCCTGCTCGCGGCCATCGATTACCTGAATGGCTCGCTCCGGACGCAAGGCTTCAAGGGCGCGGATGGCGCTGGCGGTCTGGCGCTTGGCGCGGCTTTCCAGGTATTTGCCCAGCAATACCAAGGCGATCACCACCGCCGAGGCTTCGAAATACAGGTGCGGCAGGCGACCGGCAGCAGTGGCCCACTCGTAAACGCTCAAGCCGTACCCAGCGCTGGTGCCCAGAGCTACCAGCAAATCCATATTGCCGGCGCCGGCGCGCACGGCTTTCCACGCAGCGACATAGAAGCGCGCGCCGAAGATGAACTGCACCGGCGTCGCCAACGCGAACTGCACCCACGCCGGGAGCATCCAGTGCACGCCGAAAGGTTGCAGCACCATTGGCAGCACCAGCGGCAAAGCGAGGGCGATGGCCGCCAGCAAAGCCCAGCGTTCACGGTGCAGTCGTTGTTGTTGATTGTCGATTTGCGGGTGTTCGACTTCCCAGACGCTGGCGGAGTAACCGGCCTTGGTCACGGCGCCGATCAGGGGTTGCGGATCGACTTGGCCGAGCAATTCGAGGTGGGCACGCTCGTTGGCCAAGTTGACGCTGACACTTTTGACCCCCGGCACCTTGGCCAGTGCCCGTTCGACGCGGCCGACACAGGAGGCGCAGGTCATGCCGTCGATGCTCAATTCCAGAGTCTGCTGTGGCACGCTGTAGCCGGCCTGCTGCACCGCGTCCATTAAGGCCGGCAGGCTGTCGCTGGGCGCTTGAACCCGGGCCTGTTCGGTGGCCAGGTTGACGCTGACGGCCGTGGCGCCGAGAACTTTGCTCAAGGCACGCTCGACACGCCCGGCGCAACTGGCGCAGGTCATGCCGGCGATCGGCAGATCGAAAGTAGTGGATTCGGACATCGGTCACGCTCCCTGTAGAAATTACCTACAGGATCAACCTTGCCATGCGGGCAAGGTCAAGCGCCACTCTGTAAATCATCTCGCGACTCTGCACCTCGTAGGAGCGAGGCTTGCCCGCGAAGGGTCCATCACATTCACCATCGATGCTGACTGTTATGGCCTCTTCGCGGGCAAGCCTCGCTCCTACAGGTAGGTGGTGATCAATACTCGAGGGCGGCAGGCTTGAGGTACATCCCTTCCTGCGTCATCGCAATCCGGAACTTCAACACATCCCCGGCCTTGAGCGTGATGTTCTGCGACCCCGGCGCGAGCATGCCCGGGTTGCAACCCGGCGCCTGGCCCGGCAGCAGCTTGAGACGCAGGGACACATTGCCCGGCGGCAGGTTGAACGAGGTGCTCTGTTCCTGGAACAGTCGCGCCGATAGCTGATCCTGGATGTACACGCCGATCTCGCAGGAAGTCGAAACCTCCAGGCGCTCGCGGGAAATGATCAGCACGCCGTAATCCTCCCCGGCGGCTTGAACCGAAGGTATCGCGGCAAATAGGCTGAGGAAGCCAAACAGGCTGAGAGCTGACCAGCGCATGGCTGAATCTCCTGATGTCGAGTCATAGATGGACGCAGCTTGGCCGAGCACGACGCCGATTGCCAGCCCGGCAGCTTGCTTCAGAACTTGACCTTGCCATGGTGGCAAGCTCGAGACTGCCCTCAACCCTATTAAAGGGCCCCATTAAGGAGACGTCCCATGCAAGTGTTCAACGTTGAAGGCATGTCCTGCGGTCATTGCGTCAAGGCCATCACTCAGGCGCTGCAAGCCAAGGATCCCGCGGCCAGCGTGCGCATTGATCTGGCGGCAAAAGAAGTCGGCGTTGAAAGTGCGCTGACGGCCGATCAGGTGATCGCCGCGATCAGCGAAGAGGGTTACGGGGTAAAACAAATCTAACTTTTTAATAGTTAGCGACCTAACGGAATGTTCAAGGCGTCCATGCAAGGCTAGACTGTCGGCCTGCCGATTCCTGTCTAACCTGGACGCCTGATGAACCTCCGTACAATCCTGATTCTCGGCGCCTTGAGCGCTTTCGGTCCGCTGGCGATCGATTTCTATCTGCCGGCATTCCCGGCGATGGCGCTCGCTTTCGGCACCGACGAAAAACACGTTCAACTGACCCTCGCGGCCTATTTCCTCGGCCTGTCCATTGGCCAACTGGCGTACGGCCCGGTGGCGGATCGCTTTGGGCGACGGATTCCCTTGCTGACAGGTGTCGGTTTGTTCACCGCCGCTTCATTGGCCTGTGCCTATGCGCCGACCCTGGAGTGGCTGATCGGCGCACGTTTCGTCCAGGCGCTGGGCGGTTGCGCGGGCATGGTGATTGCCCGGGCGGTGGTCAGCGATAAATGCGATGCGGTGGGGTCGGCGAAGGTCTTTTCGCAGTTGATGCTGGTGATGGGCCTGGCGCCGATTCTTGCGCCGATGCTGGGCGGGTTGCTGGTCAACACGACTGGCTGGCAGTCGATCTTTCTCGTGCTGACCGGTTTCAGTGCACTGGCAGGGTTGGCAGTGGCTCTCGGGCTGCCGGAAAGTTTGCCGGCCCATGTGCCGCGCCAACCGTTGTCGGGCGCGCTACGCCAGTATGGTCGGTTGTTGGCGGACCCGGTCTTCCTCGGCCATGCCCTGACCGGTGGTGTCGCCATCGCCGGGATGTTTGCCTACATCGCCGGTTCACCATTCGTCTTCATCAAACTCTATGGCGTGCCGGCCGAGCATTTCGGCTGGCTGTTCGGCATTAACGCGGCGGGTTTCATTCTGGTAGCCCAGGTGAATGCGCGATTGCTGGCAAAGCGCGGTCCGGCCTTTTTACTGGCGCGTACTGTCTGGCTCTATCTGGCGGGCGGTTTGGCCCTGTTGGCGGTCAGCGCGTTGCACACCGAGCAGTTGTGGCCGTTACTGATTCCGCTTTTCCTCTGCATCGCCAGCCTGGGTTGCATAGTGCCTAACGCGTCGGCCTGCGCCATGAACGGGCAGGGCGCGCGGGCGGGCAGTGCCTCGGCGATGCTCGGTTGCCTGCAGTTCAGCGTCGCCGCCGGGGCCGCAGCATTGGTGGGTGTTTTGCACGATGGCAGCGCCATGCCGATGGCCATGGTCATCAGCCTGTGCGGGATTCTGGTGGTGAGCGCGGCGACGCTCACCCGACGTTTACAAAATGCCCGGGCGCTGACGCAAGCCCAGGTCTGAGGACGGGACTCAGCCAGCAGCGCGATGCTGACGGTCGGGAATCTGATGGGGCGCGTGCAAGCGCGCTTCAAGCGTTTTAGTGAAGGCCAGGGCTTCGGCCTCACTGCGGAACGTCACAGCGTGTTGATCCAGGCGGACCTGCCAGCGGGATGTTGCCACTTCTTTTATCAGGATCTTCATTGCTGAGCTCCTTTCGTAAAAGACGTCTCGTAAAAGACATCACGTGAATGATTGTTCGCAGAGTTTTCGATTGTAGACCCGAATACGATCGCAATTGTGACAACGGTCAATTCTCTGACTGACGGCAACAGAGATCGACGTACATCCCGGATATTTCGGTCGTACCCTGTAGGAGCTGCCGGAGGCTGCGATCTTTTGATCTTGCTTTTAAAACACAAGATCAAAAGATCGCAGCCTCCGGCAGCTCCTACTCTTCAGAACCCTTCAAGCACAATCTTGCCCTTGGACTTGCCGCTCTCCAACAGTTCATGGGCACGACGCAGGTTGGCCGCGTTGATGGTTCCGAAGTGCTCGCCGACCGTGGTTTTCAATGTGCCCGCATCGATTAGCCCGGCAACGCGGTTGAGCAGTTTGTGCTGCTCGATCATGTCTGCGGTTTCAAACAGCGAGCGGGTGTACATGAATTCCCAGTGCAGCGACAGGCTCTTGCGCTTGAGCTTGGTCACGTCCAGCGACTTCGGATCGTCGATCAGCGCCAGTTTGCCTTGCGGCGCCAACGCTTCCACCAATTGATCCAGGTGTTGATCGGTCTGGGTAAGGCTGGCGACGTGGGTCACCTGCTCGAACCCGGCACGTTTGAGTTCCTCACTCAGCGGCTGGCTATGATCGATCACTTGATCGGCGCCCAAGTCACGCACCCAGCTCTGGGTTTGTGCACGGGAAGCGGTGCCGATGACCTTCAGCCCCGTGAGCTGGCTGGCCAATTGCGTGAGGATGGAACCCACACCCCCAGCGGCACCGACGATCAGCAGGCTCTGGCCCTCATCGGTTTTGCCTTCGCGCACTTGCAAGCGTTCGAACAACAGTTCCCACGCGGTGATGGCGGTCAGCGGCAGGGCGGCGGCTTCGGCGAAACCGAGGCTCTTCGGCATATGGCCGACGATTCGCTCGTCCACCACATGCAACTCGCTATTGCCGCCGGCACGGGCGATGGAGCCGGCGTAGAACACTTTGTCGCCGGCCTTGAACAAGGTCACTTCGCTGCCGACAGCCTTGACCACACCGGCCACGTCCCAGCCCAGCACCTTTGCCGCGCCGCCTTCAGGCTCAACGTTCTGGCGGACCTTGGTGTCCACCGGGTTGACTGAGATGGCTTTGACCTCCACCAACAGGTCACGCGGGCCGGCGACCGGTTCTGGCAGTTCGATGTCTTGCAGGGATTTTTCGTCGCTGATGGGCAGGGAGGTGTAGTAGGCAATGGCTTTCATGTGGGCTCCTGGGAGGGAATGATTTCGATGGGACAGATGATTGGTTATTTCCCGGCAAGATAAAACCCGCTAAAAGAGCAGTCTCTTTCAATATTTTTTTGATAATCGGGGCTGAAGATGTTGCGTTTCGATGACTTGCAGTTGTTCGTTCGGGCCGCGGACCTGGGCAGTCTGTCGGCGGCGGCACGGGTGATGGATATGTCGGCGGCGGTGGCCAGTGCGGCGTTGAAGCGCATCGAACAGCAACTCGGCGCGCGCTTGCTCGCCCGTTCTACCCGTAGCCTGCGCCTGACCGCTGAAGGCGAGGGCTTTCTGGAATACGCCCGGGCAGCCTTGAGCAATCTTGATGAGGGCCGCCGCCTGCTGGCCAGCGGGCAGGATCAGGTCAGCGGGATTTTGCAGCTGTCGGCGCCTTCGGATTTCGGTCGCAACCTGCTGTTGCCATGGCTCGATGAGTTTCAGCACGAGCATCCGAAACTCACCGTACGGTTGCTGCTGGGCGACCGCATTGCCGACCTGTTCCGCCAACCGGTGGACATTGCCCTGCGTTATGGCGAGCCAGAAGACTCGAGCCTGGTGGCGTTGCCCATCGCCCCGCAAAACCGTCGTGTGCTCTGTGCGGCGCCGAGTTACCTGGCCCGGCATGGCGAACCTCGGCATCTGGAGCAATTGGCTCAGCACAACTGCCTGTTGTTCATGCTCGGCAGTCGGGTTCACGATCACTGGAGTTTCCACGATGGCAAACGCGAGGTGAGCCTGACGGTCAGTGGCGATCGCTTCAGTGACGACGCCGATGTTGTGCGTCTGTGGGCCATAGCCGGGGCGGGGATTGCGTATAAATCCTGGCTCGACGTAGCGGCCGATGTGCTGGCCGGCCGGTTGAAAGTGCTGATGCCGGAGCTGCTCTGTGAGCGCGCACCGCTGAATTTGCTGTGCGCCCATCGCGCACAATTGAGTAAGCCGGTGAACCTTTTGCGGGAAATGCTTGCCAGCCGATGCGCTCGAATAAGCAGTCAATTTCCAACGAAATCGGATGTCGATCATTAGTCGCAGGCAAATAGCGAAATTTCTGTCAGGAACTATCACCACCAATGGATCCCCGAGGGCAGGAACCGGCGGTTAACCCGCTTATACTAGCGCTCGCCTCATGTACGCACCGTCGACCTCGCAATGGCGAGTTCAGGTTCGATTCGGTCAGACCCGATGGTCATCACCGGACCTTCGTAGCACCCACGAAGCAATGGCTGGGTGAGTGGGTGGCTTTGCCCGGTTTATGGCGGTTTTCGCGCCTTGGCCGACGACACATTACTGGTCAAGATGTCTCTGAGCAGTAGACGAAACGATTCAACAGGGAGTGAATACATGGAACATGCACCTTGCATCAGCCAGATCGCCACATTGCTGGCTGACCCGAAGCGCAGCGCAATGATGTGGGCCTTGATGGACGGCTCGGCGCGACAAACCGAAGAGCTGGCGTTGCTGGCCGGCCTGTCGCCGTCTTCGGCCAGTGCGCATTTAGGGCGTTTGTCCGCCGGAGGTCTGTTGAAAGTCGAAACCCGTGGACGCAAACGGTTTTTCCGGCTTGCCGCGCCCGAAGTCGGCGCCGCGATAGAAGCGCTGGCCAGCGCGACCCTGGCCAGCGCGCCTCGGGACATTCCAGAGGTTTTCAAACGCACGAGCCCTATCGCCAAACCTCAGGCGGCGCCTTCCTCATTGCTGCGGGCCAGACTCTGCGACGACCATCTGGGCGGCACCCTGGCCGCCGACCTCTACCAGCGTCTGCTGGATGCGGGGTGGATCGAGCAGCTCGATCAACGGGTCATGATCACTCACAAGGGCGCCACACAATTGGCCACGCGCGGGGTATTCATCCAGGCGTTGGCTCATCGCAACAGCAGAGTCGCCTGCGCTTGCCCGGACTGGAGCGAAAGACGCCCGCACATGGGTGGTTCATTGGGCGCGGCGTTGTTGCAGCTGTTCATGCAATCGGGCTGGTTGAGCCTGCCCAACGATTCGCGAGCGTTGCAGATCACCGCTGCGGGGCAACGGGAAATCCATCGCTTCGCCAAGGAAACCGAACTGGAAATGGCGCTTTAGAGCCATCGAGGCGCGACGTCCGGGATCTTTGTTTCAGACGTCGTTCAGAGCTGTGGACAGGTCGCATCCAGCAATAACCCCCAGCCACTATCGCGCACACTCGATCCGGGGACTTTCGGATTGGGGGAATGTGGCATGGACACACGAAGCTTCAGCGCGGCAGAACGATTGGAACGGCTGCCCATCAGCGGTTATCACCGCATCATTTTCATCATCATTGCCCTGGCGTTTTTCTTCGACTCCATGGACCTGGCGATGATGACCTTCCTCCTTGGCTCGATCAAAACCGAGTTCGGCCTTAGTACAGCGCAGGCGGGCCTGCTGGCCAGTTCGAGTTTCTTCGGCATGGTCATGGGCGCATCGCTGTCCGGTATGTTGGCCGACCGCTTCGGGCGCAAACCGGTGTTTCAGTGGAGCATTGTGCTGTGGGGCATCGCCAGCTACCTGTGCTCCACGGCGCAGAACGTTGAAACGCTGACGCTGTTCCGGATCCTGCTGGGGATCGGCATGGGCATGGAGTTTCCGATTGCGCAGTCAATGCTGTCCGAGCTGATTCCGGCAAAGCGACGTGGGCGTTACATCGCGTTGATGGATGGTTTTTGGCCGCTCGGTTTCGTCGCGGCCGGAGTGCTGTCGTACTTCCTGTTGCCGGTGATTGGCTGGCGCGACATCTTTCTGGTGTTGGCGGTGCCGGCAGTGTTCGTCCTGGCGATTCGTTTTTTCATTCCCGAGTCTCCGCGCTGGCTGGAGCAGGCCGGGCATCATGATGCGGCGGATAAGGTCTTGCGCGGCATCGAAGACCGGGTTCGGACTTCACTGGGCCGTGCGGATTTGCCTGACCCGATTCGTCTGCCCCGGGTGGCGAGTCAACCGGGCACTTTCTTCTCTGCGCTACGAGAGATCTGGTCGCCGCAGTATCGCCAGCGCACGATGATGATCTGGAGTGTGTGGTTCTTCGCCTTGCTGGGTTTCTATGGCCTGACGTCCTGGCTCAGTGCGCTGTTGCAGCAATCGGGTTTCGCCGTGACCCAGTCGGTGTATTACACGGTGCTGATTTCCCTCGGCGGGATTCCCGGTTTCCTTATGGCTGCCTGGCTGGTGGAGCGTTGGGGGCGTAAACCGGTGTGCGTCGTGACATTGCTCGGCGGCGGCATCATGGCGTTTCTTTATGGCCAGAGTGCGGTGTTCGGCGGCAACGTCAGTCTGTTGATTACCTCGGGGCTGCTGATGCAGTTCTTTCTGTTCGGCATGTGGGCGGTGCTCTACACCTACACCCCTGAGTTGTACCCGACGTCGGCACGCGCCACGGGCTCGGGGTTCGCGTCAGCCATCGGCCGAGTGGGTTCGTTGCTCGGGCCATTAGTGACCGGGCTGGTGTTCCCGATGACCGGGCAGGGCGGGGTGTTTGCGCTGGGTGCGATGTGCTTTGCGATTGCGGCGGGGGTGGTGTGGATGTTCGGGATGGAGACCCGGGGCAAGACGTTGGAAGAGTTGAGCGAGCCGGTGATCGTCCGTTAATCACCGAACCTGTGGGAGCGGGCTTGCCCGCGATAGCGGATTGTCAGTCAACGTGATGTTGAAGCTGATGGCCTCATCGCGGGCAAGCCCGCTCCCACAGGTTTATTTGGTGAACCTTAAGGTTTCACCAACCGCGCATCCAGGCTGTTCTGCGCCAGGCGCTTGGCCTGATCCTGGGTCATGCCCAGATCGGTGTACAGCGCGTGGAAGTTCTCGGTGACATACCCGCCGAAGTAGGCCGGGTCATCGGAGTTCACCGTGACTTTCACACCGCGCTCGAGCATGTCGAGGATGTTGTGCTGGGACATGTGATCGAACACGCAGAGCTTGGTGTTCGACAACGGGCACACGGTCAGCGGGATCTGCTCGTCGATGATCCGCTGCATCAAGCGCTCGTCTTCGATGGCGCGCACGCCATGGTCGATGCGCTGGATTTTCAGCAGGTCGAGGGCTTCCCAGATGTACTCGGGCGGGCCTTCTTCACCGGCGTGGGCCACGGTCAGGAAACCTTCGCTGCGTGCACGATCGAACACCCGCTGGAACTTGCTCGGCGGGTGGCCCATCTCCGAACTGTCCAGGCCCACGGCGACAAACGCATCGCGGAACGGCAGCGCCTGGTCGAGGGTTTTCTGCGCTTCGTCTTCGCTCAAGTGACGCAGGAAACTGAGGATCAAACCACTGGTGATGCCCAGTTGCTGCTCGCCATCCTTCAGTGCGGCGGCGATGCCGTTGAGCACTACTTCGAACGGGATGCCACGGTCGGTGTGGGTTTGCGGGTCAAAGAACGGTTCGGTGTGAATCACGTTCTGCGCCTTGCAGCGCAACAGGTAGGCCCAGGTCAGGTCATAGAAATCCTGAGAGGTGCGCAACACATCGGCGCCCTGGTAATACAGGTCGAGAAATTCTTGCAGGTTATTGAACGCGTAAGCCTTGCGCAGCGTTTCAACGTCGCTCCACGGCAGGGCGATCTTGTTGCGTTCGGCCAGGGCGAACAGCAGCTCAGGCTCCAGCGAACCTTCCAGGTGCAAGTGCAATTCTGCCTTGGGCAGAGCGTTCAGCCAGTCGTACATTTTTGAAATCTCATCAGGTGCAATGAGGGCATTCTACAGATGCCCGCAGAAACAATGAGCAAAACCTGACCAGCCGGTTCATTACACGGCTTCCTGTTGCCGTCGATAGGCGTAGGTATCGGCAAAGCGCGACAGCAGGAACTCGGCGCAGGTGGTGGCCGGATACTTTGCCGGATGCTGTTCGTCCTGGCAGCCGGGCAGGCATTCGATGGGCGTGTCGGGGTGCGGTTCGGCAAAGAACGGCATCGAGTAACGATCCGCTCCCAACGGGCTGATTACCCGGTGCGGCGTCGACAGGTAACGGTCGTTGCTCCAGCGCGCCATCATGTCGCCGAGGTTGACCACGAACGTGCCTTCGATCGGCGGCGCATCGATCCATTCGCCCCGTACGTTACGCACTTGCAGGCCACCGGCCGTGTCTTGGTAGAGCAGGGTGATGCAACCGTAATCGGTGTGAGCGCCGGCACCTTGCTGATCTTCGGTGCTGGCGGTGTGGCGCGGCGGGTAATGAATCATCCGCAGCACGCTGACCGGTTCTGTGAAACGGCTGTCGAAGAAATCGCGCTCGATGCCCAATGCCAGGGTCATGGCTCGCAATAGGGTTTGAGCGAGCGCCTGCATGTCGACGTAGTGTTGCTCCATCAGCGATTCCCAACCGGGCATCGACGGATAACGGTTAGGCCCGCGCAAAGGTTTTTCCGCAATAACCTCAGGATGATCGGCCGGCAGGTGCAGGCCCATGTCGAAGGTTTCCTTCAGGTCGCTGGGTTTGCTCGGGTCGAGTTGCTCGGTGGCGATAGCGCCATAGCCGCGGTGGTGGCGGGTCTGGGTGATGTCGATCTTGAGTTTTTCGGCGGTGGGCAGGGCGAAGAAGCGTTGGGCGTGGTCGAGCACGGCGTCGATACGCGACGGGGCGATCGGGTGGCCCTTGATATAGAAAAAGCCCCATTCACGGCAGGCGCGGTCGATTTGTGTTGCGATCGATTGCCAGGCGTTTTGATCAGCGCTGTAGAGCGGACTGATGTCGATGATTGGGAGTTGGTTCATGCGCAGTCCTTGAAAACGCTGAAAATCCAATGTGGGAGCGAGCCTGCTCGCGATAAGGCCATTACATTCAGCATCAATGTTGACTGTCAGTCCGCTATCGCGAGCAGGCTCGCTCCCACAAGGGTTTTGTGTTCGGCCGGAATTACTTCGGTATCTCGGCCTTCATGCCTTCGACGTAGTAGTTCATCGACGCCAGCTGCGCATTGGTTGCCGTCGCGCCCGCCGGGATTTTCTCCACGCCGGCCTGGTCCTTGATCGGCCCGGTGAACGGATGCAGGGCACCGCTCTTGATGTCGGCAATGATCTGCTCGGCTTCGGTATTTACCGCAGGCGGCACCAGGTCGCTGATCGGCAACTCAACCGTACCTTCCTTCAGACCGCCCCAGTAATCCTGGGATTTCCATGTGTGGTCGAGCACGCTTTGAGTCGCCTGAATGTAATGCGGCCCCCAGTCATTGACGATAGACGTCAGCACCGCTTTCGGCCCGAAGTGCGCCATGTCCGATGCATAACCGACGGCATATACACCACGCCGTTCAGCCGCCTGGATCGGTGCCGGGCTGTCGGTGTGCTGGAACACCACGTCCACGCCCTGGTCGATCAGCGCATTGGCCGCGTCGGCTTCCTTGCCCGGGTCGAACCAGGAATTGACCCACACCACTTTGATCTCGGTGCCCGGGTTGTACTTGTTCAGGGCCAGTTGAATGGCGTTGATGTCGCGGATCACTTCCGGAATCGGGAACGAAGCGACGTAGCCGACTTTCTTGGTCTTGGTCATCTTCGCCGCGAGGAAACCACCGACGTAGCGGCCTTCATAAGTGCGCGCCAGGTAGGTGCCGAGGTTCTTGTCCTGCTTGTAGCCAGTGGCGTGTTCGAAGGTCACCTTGGGAAATTGCTTGGCGACTTTCAGGGTCGGGTTCATGTAGCCGAAAGACGTGGTGAAGATCAGGTCATATTTGTCCTTGGCCATGTTGCGGATCACCCGCTCGGCATCGGCGCCCTCGGCGACGTTTTCCACGTAGTTGGTGGTGATCTGCTCGCCGAATTTTTCTGCCAGCGCCTTGCGTCCCTGTTCATGCTGATACGTCCAGCCGTGGTCACCGATCGGGCCGATATAGACGAAGCCGACTTTCAGCGGGTCGGCGGCACTGGCGGTCAGGCTGGCGCTCAGACCGATGGCTGCGGCGACAGCGCAGAGCAGCTTCTTCAACGGACGTTTATGCATGAACGGGAACTCCATTTTGTTGTGAGGTAGGTCAGGGCAATGCAAATTGCTGACCAACAGGACAACAAATTGATCGAAATCGCGTAACGGCCATCGCGGGCAAGCCCGCTCCCACATGACCTGCGCAAATTCTGTAGGAGCGAGGCTTGCCCGCGAAGAGTCCCTGACGACCACCACAGAACCATCCCGGTGCGCCCTCACCAATCCACGCCATCCACTGGTGCGGGCGCCTCACACAAAACTGTGGGAGCGGGCCTGCTCGCGATAGCGGACTAAGATTCAACATCAATGTTGAATGACATGCCCTCATCGCGAGCAGGCTCGCTCCCACAATAGGTCTACGTCGACTTAGACGCCGGCGATCAACTGCCGAGCCGCCTGGCTGTGATCGGCAATCAACCCTTTCAGATCCAGCCCCTCAACCTGCCCATCGATCACCCGCCATCTCCCGCCGACCATCACCCGGTCCGCCCGATCCGCGCCGCACAGCAGCAGCGCCGACACCGGATCATGGCTGCCGGAGAAGCGCAGTTCATCCAGTTTGAACAGCGCCAGATCCGCCTGCTTGCCCACCGCCAGTTCACCGATATCGGTGCGCCCGAGCAAACTCGCCGAGCCCTTGGTCGCCCAGCCCAGTACCAATTCTGGGGTAATCTTTTCCGCGCCATAACGCAGCCGCTGGATGTACAGCGCCTGACGGGTTTCGAGGATCATGTTCGACGCGTCGTTGGACGCCGAACCGTCCACGCCCAGACCCAGCAACGCACCCGCAGCGGTCAGGTCCAGCGTCGGGCAAATGCCGGAAGCCAGGCGCATGTTCGAACTCGGGCAATGGCAAATGCCGGTGCCGGCCGCGCCGAGACGGGCGATTTCATCGGGGTTGAAATGAATGCCGTGGGCCAGCCACGTGCGCGGGCCGAGCCAGCCGACGCTGTCCAGATAATCAACGGTGCGCAGGCCGAAACGTTGCAGGCAGAAGTCTTCTTCGTCGAGGGTTTCCGCCAGGTGCGTGTGCAGGCGCACGTCGAGGGTGTTCGCCAGTTCGGCGCTGGCGGACATGATTTCCGGGGTCACCGAAAATGGTGAGCAGGGCGCCAGGGCGATTTGAATCTGCGCACCATCGCCGCGCTCGTGGTAGGCGGCAATTAAACGTTGGCTGTCATCGAGGATCACTTCGCCTTCCTGGACGGTTTGCTGCGGTGGCAGGCCGCCGTCTTTTTCACCAAGGCTCATGGAACCGCGAGTGAGCATGGCGCGCATGCCCAGTTCGCGAACACTCTCGACCTGTACGTCGATCGCATTTTCCAGGCCTTCCGGAAACAGGTAATGGTGATCGGCCGCGGTGGTGCAACCGGACAGCAGCAACTCGGCCAACGCGACTTTGGTGGCGAGGGCAAGTTTTTCAGGGGTGAGACGAGCCCAGACCGGATAGAGGGTTTTCAACCACGGGAACAACGGCTGATTAACCACCGGCGCCCAGGCACGGGTCAGGGTTTGATAGAAGTGGTGATGGGTGTTGATCAGCCCGGGCAGGATCACGTGTTCGCGTGCATCGAAAACGTGGTCACAGGGCGCGCACGGTTGCTGGCCGGCGCTGAGCACTTCGACGATCAAACCGTCTTGCAGCACCAGACCGCCACGGGCATCGAGCGCGTTGGCCGTGAAAATGGCGAGGGGATTTTTTAACCAGGTACGGGTCGCAGGCATGTTGGCCGGCTCCTCTGAAAGTTGGGTTCAGGGTTGCCAGCTCAGTGTTGCCCTGTCTGCTGATCCAGGGTCGCCGCGGGGGCGAGGTGCGGAGTTTCGAACAAAAAAGCTTCGCGGGCAAGCCATGCCCGACCAGACGATGCAAAACCCCAGTGGGAGCGAGCCTGCTCGCGATGGGGCCATTGCATTCAGCATTAATTTTGAATGTCAGACCGCTATCGCGAGCAGGCTCCCACAGGGAACAGTAGTGTTTACCAGGGAATAGTCTCGCCCCTGTAATTCACAAAATGATGCCCGCCCTTGCCGGCATACGCATTCACCTGATCGATTAACCCGCGCGTGCTGGTTTCAACATCGATATCTGCCCCTTCACCGCCCATATCAGTCTTCACCCAACCCGGATGCAGCGACAGCACCGTGAGTTTCTGTTCGCCCAGTTGCGTGACGAAGCTGTTGGTCATGGAGTTCAGTGCTGCTTTGCTGGCCTTGTACAGCGCCAGCTCCGGCGCGTCGGGCATGGTCACGCTGCCCAGCACCGAACTCATGAACGCCAGCACGCCGCTGTCTTCACGAATCTGCCCGACAAATCGCTGGGCCAGATTGATCGGCGCCACGGCGTTGGTGAAGAACAGCTGACCCACCTCGGCCAACGTCGCGCCGCCCGGCGTCTGGACCTCCGGGCCCTTGACTCCGGCATTCACGAACAACAGGTCAAACACTTCACCCTTGAGTTGTTGGCTAAGGGCGATGACCGCTTGCTGATCGTCCATGTCGAGTTTTTCGATCCGCACCTTGCCCAGCGCTTGCAAGGCTTCGGCGCCCTGCGGGTTGCGCACGGTGGCGGTGACTTGCCAGCCGTCGGCCAGCAGAGTTTTCACCAGACCGAGGCCCAAGCCTCGGGAGGCACCGATGATGAGTGCGGTTTTTGCCTTGGACATGAATGGCTTCCTTGATGGATGAGAATCACGGATTTAATGGACAACGCTGGCCGAGCCGATGTTGCAGTTCCTGACGCAAGACATCGAGTTCGGCGATGCGGGTTTCGATCAGGTTCAGTTTGTCTTGCAGCAGTTGGGTAACGGCATTGGCCGGGTCGGGCGCCTGCCACAACGCGGCGACGCTGCTGCCGATCTCGCCGAGGGTAAAGCCCAGTCGCTGAGCGGTCTTGATGTACAGCACCAGTTGCACCATCTCCGCCGGATAGTCGCGATAACCATTGGCGCTGCGCTGCGCGGCGATCAACCCGCGCTGCTCGTAAAAGCGCAATGTGTCGCGGCTGACGGCGCTGGCCTGAGCTAATTCACCGATGCGCATCTTGATGTCTCGAGAGGGCTTGACCCTGGAGCATACTCCAGGCTTTAGCCTTGTTGCTCCCTGAATTTATGGAGCAAGACGGATGTGGACTTCAACGCAATATCGTCAAGTGGTGCGTGGCAGTGCGTGGTACGACCTGATCGTGACCGCTGCTTTTGTGACGCCGTGGAGTTTTGCGGCGTTGCATGGCGTGTTGTCGAGCCTGAGCCAGACTTTCAATCTGCCCGGCGAGCTACCGCCGTTCGAGCCGATGCACATGCTGATGGCGAATTTGTTGGGTTCGATTGTGTGCGTGTGGGCGGTGCTGCGGATTCGTGATCCGCAGCAGGTGTTTGGGCGGTATGACGCGGTGGGGCGGTTTCTGTTTTCGGCTTGGCAGCTGTATGCCTTGCTCCACGGCGCCAGCTCATTGCTGGTTGTTTTCCTGGTCTTTGAATTGGCGTGGGGCGTTGTTCAAATGTTGCCTGTTCGGGCGCCTTCGCGGGCAAGCCTCGCTCCTACAGGTTTTGTGTAGTTCACCGATGACGTGAACGACTCAAATCCGTAGGAGCGAGGCTTGCCCGCGAAGAGGCCCTAACGGCCAACACCTAATGCCCAGCCTGCCACGGCTGCCCCAACGACACCGGCGCATACAACCGTGTGCGTACGGCATCCCGGGACAACAGCACCAACACCACAATGGTCGCGACATACGGCAGCATCGCCAGCAGGCTCGACGGAATCGCCAGCCCCAATCCCTGCGCCACCAAATGCAGGATGCTGGCGAGACCGAACAGATACGCCCCGAGCAGCAATCGCCATACCCGCCAACTGGCAAACACCACCAGCGCCAAGGCAATCCAGCCGCGACCGGCGCTCATGTTTTCCGCCCACATCGGCGTGTACGCCAGTGACAGATAAGCGCCGGCCAACCCCGCCATTGCGCCGCCAAACAGCACCGCCAGCGTACGCACGCGCAACACCGGCAAGCCCATGGCGCTGGCCGCATCCGGGTTTTCGCCGACGGCCTGAATGATCAACCCGACGCGACTTTTCAGAATCACCCAGGCCACTAACGTGAACAGCGCAAACGACAGGTACACCAGCAAGTCCTGGGCAAACAGCATCCGCCCGATCAGCGGGATTTCACTCAACAACGGAATCGCCACCGGCTCAAAACCCGCCAATGGTTTGCCAACCCACGCTGCGCCGACAAAGGTCGACAGGCCCACGCCGAAGATCGTCAACGCCAACCCGGTCGCCACCTGATTGGCGTTGAACACCAGTGCCACCAAGGCAAACAGCGACGACAACAGCATCCCGGCGAGCATCGCCAGCAACACGCCAAGCCAGAGGTTGCCGCTGTTCAGCGCGACGATGAAACCGATCACCGCGCCAAACAGCATCATGCCTTCCTGCCCCAGATTGAGGACGCCACTCTTCTCGCAAATCAGCTCGCCCAGCGCCACCAGCAACAACGGCGTACCGCAACGGACCATGGCGTAGAAAATATTGCTCAGCAGATCGATATCCATCACAAGGCTCCTGCGTGTACGGCGGTGGCTGGAGCACGGCGAGCCCAGCGCAGGTTCAAACGTGGTCGGTAGAGAATCAGCACATCACTGGCCAGCAGGAAAAACAGCATCATCCCCTGGAACAATTGAGTGATGGCTTGCGGCAGGTTCATGCTCATCTGCGCACTTTCGCCGCCGATGTACAGCAGCGCCATCAACAGGCTGGAAAACAAAATGCCGATGGGGTTCAGCCGCCCGAGAAACGCCACGGTGATCGCCGCATAGCCGTAACCCGGTGAGATTTGCGGCACTAGTTGGCCGATTGGCCCGGTGACTTCGCAGACCCCGGCCAACCCCGCCAAACCACCGCTGATCAACAGCGCCAGCCAGATCAGTCGCTTCTCGCGAAAGCCGACGAAACCGGCGGCGCGCTTGTCCAGTCCGAGCACTTTGATCTGGAAGCCGACAAAGCTTTTCTGCAGCAATACCCACACCGCCACCAGCGCGAGCAAGGCGAAATACACACCGGCATGAACCCGGCCGTCCTCCATCAACAGTGGCAGTCGACTGGTATCGCCGAACATTGCCGACTCTGGAAAGTTGAACCCCGCCGGGTCCTTCAGCGGCCCGTGGACGCAGAACAGCAGCAGGTTCAGGGCGATGTAATTGAGCATGATGCTGGTGAGGATTTCGTTGGCGTTGAAGCGCGTGCGCAACCATGCCGTCAGCCCGGCCCATGCGGCGCCGGCCAGGGTGCCGACCACCAGGGTCAGCACCAGCGCCCAGCGACTTTGCATATCGATGATGTTCACTGCCAACGCGCTGCCGGCGAGGGCCCCGAGCAGCAGCTGACCTTCGGCGCCGATGTTCCAGATCCGTGCCTGATACGCCACCGCCAGGCCCAATGCGCAGAGCAGAATCGGCAACGCTTTGACCAACAATTCAGAGACGCCGTACAAGTCGCTGATCGGTGCAATCAGCAGTGTGTGCAAGGTCAGCAACGGATCGTGACCCAGCGCGATAAACAGCAATGAGCCACAGCCCAGCGTCAACACGGCCGCCAGCAAGGGCGAGCACCACAACATCAGGCGTGATTGCTGGCCACGGGGTTCGAGAGAAAGCAGCATGTGAAACTCCGTTAAAGCGCTACGGGGGCAGGTGATTGAGGGGCATCGAACTGGCCGGCCATCCAGCCGCCGACGTCGATCAGGCGGGTGTCGACGGTCTCCTTCAGGGGCGACAATCGACCTGCGCACAACGCAGCGAGGCGATCGCTGACCTGGAACAGTTCGTCGAGGTCTTCGGAGATCACCAGGATCGCCGCGCCAGCATCGCGCAAGGCAATCAACGCCCGGTGAATGGTCGCGGCCGCGCCGACGTCCACGCCCCAGGTCGGGTGCGCGGCCACCAGTAATTTAGGCTGTTGAAGGATCTCCCGGCCGAGGATGAATTTTTGCAAGTTGCCGCCAGACAGGCTGCGAGCCGGGGCCTGGGCATCCGGTGTCTTGACCCCGAAGCGGCGAATGATGTCTTCGGCCAGCGCCTGGACCTTGCCGCGCTGGATCAGCCCGTTGCTGATCAGCCCCTGTTGAAAGGCGGTCAGCAGGGCGTTATCTGCCAGGCTAAGTTCCGGCACCGCGCCATGGCCCAGACGCTCGGCGGGAACGAATGCCAAGCCAAGTTTTCGTCGTGCATCCGGCCGCAAATGGGCCACCGGTTGCCCGCCGAAACTGATCGTCGCGCTGTCATCGCGGGGCAACCGTTCTTCGCCACTGAGCAAGGCCAGCAACTCATCCTGACCATTGCCGGCCACTCCGGCGACCCCCACGATTTCGCCGCTGCGCACGTTGAAATCAATATTCTTCAGAGAGCAGCCGAACGGGTCCGGGTTGTGCCAGGACAATCCCATCACACTCAAAAACGCATCAGCGCCAATGACTTTTGGATAGTCGGTGATCAGCTCGGCGGCTTCACCGACCATCAACTGCGCCAGTTGCCGATCCGAGCACTGCGCCGGCACGCAATGCCCGGCCACCCGACCGCCGCGCAACACCGTGGCGCTGTGGCACAACGCGCGCACTTCGCCGAGCTTGTGGCTGATAAACAGAATGCTGCAGCCCTCGGCGGCCAGTCGGCGCAAAGTGATGAACAACTCATCGGCCTCTTGCGGAGTCAGTACAGATGTCGGCTCATCGAGAATCAGCAGGCGGATGTCCTGCATCAGGCAACGAATGATTTCCACCCGCTGACGCTCGCCGATGGACAGGCTGTGGACAAGTCGCTCCGGTTCCAGAGCCATGCCGTAGCGTTGGGACACTTCACGAATTTTTGGTTCAAGCTGCTTCGGTGTTCCGGCCGCTGCGCCCATTGCCAGCGCGATGTTCTGCGCCACGCTCAGGGTTTCGAATAGCGAGAAATGCTGGAACACCATGCCAATCCCGAGGCCGCGCGCCTGGGCCGGATTGCGCATGCTCACGCGCTGGCCCTGCCAGATCATTTCCCCTGAGTCGGCGTGAGTGACGCCGTAGATGATCTTCATCAGAGTACTTTTGCCCGCACCGTTTTCGCCGAGCAGGGCGTGAATTTCACCGGGCGCAATGCTCAAGTCGATGGCATCGTTAGCCAGGCACCCGGGGTAACGTTTGCTGATTCTGCGCAATTGCAGGCGGGGTATTTGATCGGGGATCGGCACGGCGTTGGACATGACAGGCTCAGGTCGACAGAAGTTATGCCTGGGGATAAAGCAATTTCCTGGCCATTGAGTCAGGAAACAGGCAAAGCCTCGCTGGCATGGGCGTTGTGGACGGTGCTTCGTCATATTCCAATTCCGAATCAGGCACCACTTGAGGGCACGTTCTTTGATCAGGCTCTGGTTTTGCGCGCGGTGAATTGATCAAAAAACGAGCAGTAGCCTGCAAGCTATGTCGGACATGGGGCTGCGCCAGTCATGAACGGGTTATCCACAGGTTGTTCCACAGTATTTGTGCGCAAGCCGAGCGCATGGGCATAAGCACTGAGGGGCTTTCTTCTAATGGCGATAAACCGCTCTAACTGTTTGTTTTTACGTGGAATAAATGTTGCTGCTGGGAATTTGGATGAAAAATGAGCAAAGCCCGCAAAGCCGCATGACAGAAGGGTTACAGCGTAATGTGCTCAGGTTATCCACAGCCGGGTACACAGCAGATGTGGGCAAGTATCGAATGCAGGGCAAATCGGGGCGCCCCAAAAGATCGCAGTGCCCACAGGCGCGTAGGAGCTGCCGAAGGCTGAGATCTTTTGATCTTTTATCGCTGCAACAAAATGCGCCCGCGACTCAAATCCGCCAGCTGCATCTGCAAGGTATCTATTTGCCCCTCGCCGATCGCCAATTGCAGTTCCACGCCATTGGCCGTGAAGGTTTCTTCCACGACCAAACCACCCAGTTCCGCTACCCGAAGCTTCACCAGCGCCAGCTCGCCAAATGCACAGGCACAACTGACCGGCACCCGGTTGATCAGCTCGACCTTCGGCGCCCCTTGCAGGCATTTGTTGGCACCGCCGCCATAGGCCCGGACGAGGCCACCGGTGCCCAGTTGAATGCCGCCATACCAACGGATCACCAACACCGCGACCTGATCGCAATCTTGCGCTTCGATCGCTGCCAGAATCGGCCGGCCAGCGGTGCCGCCGGGTTCGCCATCATCGTTGCTGCGATATTGATCGCCGAGTTTCCAGGCCCAGCAATTGTGCGAGGCGTTCAAATCACTGTGCTGCTCGATGAACGCTTGAGCATCAGTTGCACTAGTGATTGGCCCGGCGAGGGTGATGAAGCGGCTTTTGCGAATCTCTTCGCGGTATTCGCAAAAGCCGCTGAGGGTAAAAGGCATAGGTGTCTTAGATAGCAGGCGTCAGGCCGCAGCCTTTGAGAATGATGCGGATCAGGTTGTTGCCAGCGTCTTCCATGTCTTGCTTGGTCAACTTGGTGCGCCCGGTGACACGGCAGATCTGCGTGGCAAAGTCGGCGTAATGCTGGGTGCTGCCCCATAGCAGGAAGATCAGGTGCACCGGGTCGATCGGGTCCATTTTGCCAGCGTCGATCCACGCCTGAAACACTGCGGCCCGGCCCTGAAACCAGATGCGATAGTCCAGGTTGAAATGCTCGCTCAGGCATTCGCCGCCGCTGATGACCTCCATGGCGAAGACCCGCGAAGCTTGTGGCTGGCGCCGGGAGAATTCCATTTTTGCGCGGATATATCGCGTCAATGCTTCTACCGGATCATCCTCGACAGTCAGGGTATTGAAGGTACTGTCCCACAACTCAAGGATGTTACTCAGCACCGCCACGTACAAACCGAGTTTGTTGGTGAAGTAGTAATGCAGGTTCGCTTTGGGTAACCCGGCCTTCTGCGCGATGGTGTTCATGCTGGTGCCTTTGAACCCGTGACGGGCGAACTCGTCTTCGGCGGCTTTGATGATGGTCTCTTCGTTCTTCTGACGAATGCGGCTGGCGGGTTTGCCGCCGTGGGCTGGGACTTCAAAGGTCATAGGCACTTCCGAACAGGTAAATGGGTGCAACCAGATGCGTTGATAGCGCACCCGCAGGCCGCAGACAAGTCCTGTCGCGATAAAACCCTGCCCTTGTAGGAGCGAAGCTTGCTCGCGAAGGCGGGGTGTCAGTCAGCATTAATGTTGAATGTTAAGCCGTCTTCGCGAGCAAGCTCGGCTCCTACAGTTTTCAGCGCGTTGCAGCCAGACTCTCCAAAAAGCTCTCCAGCACCAAATGGGGACGACGCCCCTTGCGGGTGACCGATGCCAGGCTCAGGTCATAAAAACGGGCCTTGGGTTTCAGCGCACGCAATCGGCCTTGCTGCACCCAGAGGCTGGCGTAGTGATCCGGCAGGTAACCGATGTAGCGTCCGGTCAGAATCAGAAATGCCATGCCTTCGCGATCCGATGCACTGGCGGTGCAGTTGAGCGCCTGATAGTGGGCCTGAATCTCGGCGGGCAAACGGAAGGTCGGGGCAATGGCGTCCTGGCTGTTGAGACGCTCATCGTCCAGTTGTTTGTCGTCGACATAAAATAACGGATGCCCGACAGCGCAATACAGCAGCGAACGTTCGCTGTAGAGCGGCTGATATTCCAGCCCCGACAGCGCACTGGCCTGCGGCACCACGCCGACATGCAAGCGCCCGTCGAGCACACCTTGTTCGACTTCATTGGGCGCGATCATGCGGATCTGGATCTGTACGTCCGGGCCACGCTCCTTCAATTGCGCCAGGGCATGGGTGATACGCATGTGGGGCAGGGTGACCAGGTTGTCGGTCAGGCCAATGGTCAACTCACCGCGCAAGTGTTGGTGGAGGCCGTTGACCTCGGTGCGGAAACTTTCCAGCGCACTTAATAGCTGCAGCGCGGATTGGTAGACCTCGCGGCCTTCTTCGGTCAGGGAAAAACCGGCGCGACCTCGCTGGCACAGACGCAGGCCGAGGCGTTGCTCCAGATCGCTCATCTGCTGGCTGATGGCCGAGCGACCGATCCCCAGCACCGATTCTGCCGCGGAGAAGCCACCGCATTCCACGACGCTGCGAAAAATCCGCAACAGGCGGATATCAAAGTCACTGACTTGCGCCAGCGGATCGGGACGACGGCTGCTCATGCTTTGTGTACTCAAAGTTTAGTAGCTGGCTGACTGAAGGTTAGAAAAGTTGGATTTCACCGACTTTATCTCCGTGGCAATTTAGCTGCAAGAACGCTTTTCATCTCCACGCCGCTTATTGCCCTGCGAGGTTTTGCCCATGAACGTGCCTGAAAACGCCCCGACTTCCCTGGCCAGCCAGCTCAAGCTCGATGCTCACTGGATGCCCTACACCGCGAACCGCAATTTCCAGCGCGACCCGCGACTGATCGTGGCTGCCGAGGGCAGTTGGCTGACAGACGACAAGGGCCGCAAGGTCTACGATTCGCTCTCGGGTCTGTGGACCTGCGGCGCCGGACACACCCGCAAGGAAATTCAGGAAGCGGTGGCCAAGCAATTGGGCACCCTCGATTACTCGCCGGGCTTCCAGTACGGTCACCCACTGTCGTTCCAGTTGGCCGAGAAAATCACAGATCTGACGCCGGGCAATCTGAATCACGTGTTCTTCACCGACTCGGGTTCCGAGTGTGCAGACACGGCGGTGAAAATGGTGCGTGCTTACTGGCGCCTGAAAGGCCAGGCCACCAAAACCAAAATGATCGGTCGTGCTCGTGGTTATCACGGCGTGAACATCGCCGGCACCAGCCTCGGTGGCGTGAACGGCAACCGCAAACTGTTCGGTCAGGCGATGATGGATGTCGATCACCTGCCGCACACTTTGCTGGCGAGCAATGCTTTCACTCGTGGCATGCCGGAGCAGGGTGGTATCGCGCTGGCGGATGAATTGCTCAAGTTGATCGAGCTGCACGATGCCTCGAACATCGCAGCGGTATTCGTCGAGCCATTGGCCGGTTCCGCTGGCGTGCTGGTTCCGCCGCAGGGTTATCTCAAGCGTCTGCGCGAGATCTGCGATCAGCACAACATCCTGCTGGTGTTCGACGAGGTGATCACCGGTTTCGGCCGTACCGGTTCGATGTTCGGTGCCGACAGCTTCGGCGTGACGCCGGACCTGATGTGCATTGCCAAGCAAGTCACCAACGGCGCGATCCCGATGGGCGCAGTGATTGCCAGCTCCGAGATCTACCAAACCTTCATGAATCAGGCGACGCCTGAGTATGCGGTGGAATTCCCGCACGGCTACACCTATTCCGCCCACCCGGTGGCTTGTGCTGCGGGCCTGGCGGCACTCGATCTGTTGCAAAAGGAAAACCTGGTGCAGAGCGTGGCGGAAGTGGCGCCGCATTTCGAAAATGCACTGCATGGTTTGAAGGGCTCGAAAAACGTCATCGACATTCGTAACTACGGGTTGGCCGGTGCCATCCAGATTGCGCCTCGCGACGGCGATGCCATCGTGCGTCCGTTCGAAGCCGGCATGGCCCTATGGAAAGCCGGGTTCTACGTGCGCTTCGGCGGCGACACCCTGCAGTTCGGCCCAACCTTCAACAGCAAGCCGCAAGACCTCGATCGCTTGTTCGACGCGGTCGGCGAAGTGCTGAACAAGATCGACTGATTTTTCCCCTCTATATAGAGGCGCCCGGTGATGGGCGCCTGCGGACAACTTTTTCAGGAGCCCTGCATGAGCCTTATCCCGCATTTGATCAATGGCGAACTGGTGACCGAAGACGGTCGTACGGCCGACGTGTTCAACCCGTCCACCGGTCAGGCGATCCACAAACTGGCATTGGCCAGCCGTGAAACCATTCAAAAAGCCATCGACTCGGCCAAGGCTGCGTTCCCGGCCTGGCGTAACACTCCGCCGGCCAAGCGTGCGCAGGTGATGTTCCGCTTCAAGCAACTGCTGGAACAGAACGAAGCCCGCATCGCCCAACTGATCAGTGAAGAGCATGGCAAGACCCTGGAAGATGCGGCCGGTGAATTGAAGCGCGGGATCGAGAACGTCGAGTTCGCCTGTGCTGCACCGGAAATTCTCAAGGGCGAGTACAGCCGTAATGTCGGGCCGAACATCGATGCCTGGTCGGATTTCCAGCCATTGGGCGTGGTGGCCGGTATTACCCCGTTCAACTTCCCGGCCATGGTGCCGCTGTGGATGTATCCGCTGGCGATCGTCTGCGGCAACTGCTTTATCCTGAAACCGTCCGAGCGCGATCCTAGCTCGACGCTGCTGATTGCTCAGCTGCTGTTGGAAGCTGGCCTGCCGAAAGGTGTGCTGAGTGTGGTGCATGGCGACAAGGCTGCGGTGGATGCCTTGATTGAAGCGCCGGAAGTCAAAGCGCTGAGCTTCGTCGGCTCGACACCGATTGCCGAATACATTTACGCCGAAGGCACCAAGCGCGGCAAACGCGTCCAGGCGCTGGGCGGGGCGAAGAACCACGCGGTATTGATGCCGGATGCGGATCTGGATAACGCGGTCAGCGCACTCATGGGCGCGGCGTACGGGTCGTGCGGTGAGCGCTGCATGGCAATCTCGGTAGCCGTGTGTGTTGGTGATCAGGTGGCGGATGCGCTGGTGGCCAAACTTGTACCGCAGGTCAAAGCGCTGAAAATCGGTGCCGGTACGACCTGTGGCCTGGATATGGGGCCGCTGGTTTCCGGTCAGGCTCGCGATAAAGTCAGTGGTTATATAGAAGACGGCGTTTCAGCAGGGGCGACCTTGGTGGTGGATGGTCGCGGTCTGAGCGTAGCCGGTCATGAGGAAGGTTTCTTCCTGGGCGGTTGCCTGTTCGATAACGTCACGCCAGAGATGCGCATCTATAAAGAAGAGATCTTCGGCCCGGTACTGTGCGTCGTTCGGGTCAACAGCCTGGAAGAGGCGATGCAACTGATCAACGATCACGAGTATGGCAACGGCACCTGTATCTTCACGCGTGATGGGGAAGCGGCGCGGTTGTTCTGCGATGAGATCGAAGTGGGCATGGTCGGCGTCAACGTGCCTTTGCCGGTGCCGGTGGCTTATCACAGCTTTGGCGGCTGGAAGCGTTCGCTGTTCGGCGATCTGCATGCTTATGGTCCGGATGGCGTACGTTTCTATACTCGTCGCAAAGCTATTACCCAGCGCTGGCCGCAACGGGCGAGCCATGAGGCTTCGCAATTCGCATTCCCTAGTTTGTAAGTAGAAGGGAAGAAGGCCGGCCCCTTGGGGCCGGCCTTCGTGTTTTCGGGGGCTTCTTGCCTTATATGACAGAATTGTGAAATCAGGGGTTGACGGCAGATTCTGGAAGTCTATAATTCGCCCCACTTCCGGCGCAGTCGAAACGGAAAACTCCTTGGTAAACAAAGAGTTACGCAGTTTTCGGCAGCGGTTACGCTTCAGTTCATCGAAGCCAGAAGGAGTTGGTAGGGCAGTGTGTTTTCGCCTTATTGACGGTTCGATCATCTCGGTCGAAAGCGGAGAAAAAGAGGTGTTGACAGCAGCGAGTAACGCTGTAGAATTCGCCTCCCGCTAACGAGAGATCGGAAGCGCAAGTGGTTGAAGTTGTTAAAGATTTCCAA